>CAVXJI010000001.1:0-10406 GCA_963762095.1 uncultured bacterium
TGGATGAGATTCAGCAGTGCCCCAGGGCTCTCAATAGCCTCAAGTATTTTAATGAGGATGCGAATGAATATCATGTTATAGCAGCTGGATCGCTCTTAGGCGTAAAGACAACAGGAGATGAGGGCTTTCCCGTCGGTAAAGTAAACTTTCTTTATCTATACCCTCTGTCATTTTTTGAATTTCTTTCAGCTGTGGGCCAGGCTAAAACGCGGCTATTTTTAGAGGAACTCGATACTTATGAGCCCATTCCTAAACCCATACATGAAAAATTAATAGACCTATTAAAAACATTTCTCTTCATCGGCGGAATGCCGGAAGCAGTCGCCGAATATGTAAAAAACGAAAACTACACCATCGTGCGAGAGATTCAATTAGAAATTTTAAGCGCTTATGAAAAGGATTTTGCTAAGCATGCACCAGCCAATGAAATCATGAAGATCACCACCGTCTGGGAACAGGTTCATCGTCAACTGGCAAAAGAAAATAAAAAATTTATCTTTGCTGCGATAAGAAAAAGTGCTCGTGGTCGAGATTATGAAGATGCCATTCAATGGCTTTCAGATGCAGGACTTATCCATAAAAATTATTTGGTGGAATCCCCAAAATTTCCCCTTAGTGCCTATGCTGCTCATACCATTTTTAAGATTTTTTCTGTTGATGTAGGATTACTCGGTGCTCAAAGTAATCTTTCTCCTCAAGTAATTATTAATGGCAATCTTCTCTTTACAGAATTTAAAGGGGCCCTTACCGAAAATTATGTAGCCCAAGAATTGATCGCAACAAAGCAAAAAAAGCTTTTTTACTGGGCAAGTGAGGGCACCGCAGAAATTGATTTTTTACTAGAAGAGGACCATGAGATTTATCCTCTTGAAGTAAAAGCGGGTGCCAATCAGAAAAAAAAGAGCCTTCTTGTTTATAATCAAAAGTATTCGCCAAGCAAGCTTTTGCGAACTACAACCATGAATTTAAAAAAAGATGGCAACATCTATAATCTGCCTCTTTATCTTATTTCTCGCTTTCCCTTATAATTTCCGAATCATCTCGAATAAAGCCTTTGCAATTCTTCAAATGCCCTCTGGTTTACTTCTTGATTAAGAAAAAGACTATGCACACCCTCAACGTCTAATTTATACTGTGGCATCCGGTCAGGCTTAGTAACCCTTGATGCCGCAGCAACCTGACGCCCCTCTTTATCAGAACCAACATAGCTTATCCATGCGGCATCCTCATGCTGGCCTTCATCCTTTGTAACTTTTGAAATCCTTGAATAATCTATCCCAGTATAATGTGCCTTAGCTGGAACAGTAATCACGCCTTTCATGCCGTATGCAGAATTACAGCTTATAGCCAATACAACAAGTGCGAGTGGTATAAATTGGTTAAACTTCATAATCATCTCCTTTAAAATGGGTTTGACAAAATCCCTACGATCTTGCCTTTAACTCTAAGCCTAACACAAATGCATTTCAGATTGCAAATAGAAAATTTTTTTCTAATGCAGTGATTTTGCGCATTTACTTTATCTTGCAAGCATAATAGAATTAATTCGCGCTCAGAGATATGCATGAGATAGAGGCTACTGGCTCAACCCTGGCATTAATTCAACTCAAGAATAACCAACATATATGCCCTATCAAAGTCGAGAGTTTAAGGAAATATTTTTACTTCCATTTGTGTAAAGGGATATGCCTCTGGATATTTGAGAGATTCTACGTCTATATCAACATCGAGAACATGCCCTGGACAATTATTCGCCAACGCATTATAAAATAGATGCGTGAAAAACATCCTCTTTTTTAGGCCCATATTCAGGACGATCAATCATGATTTGAAAATTTCCCTGTCCATATTTCTGCTTAATAAGCACCGTTTTTTCTTGGAGAGCTTTGCCTTGCGCATCAAGTGCCATGATTGTGGCTCTATGCGCACCCACCTTTTTTTGCTCTTCACTTTTAAAATGTATCGGGATTTCAAATACATTTGTTGGCGCCCTTGAATTTTCACTCAATCGTTTTGCAGCAGCTATATCCACTTCGCTCAGCACTTCGTCTTTGCCACCATACACCTTAATGCGGATTTTATAGAATGTACTATTGGTAACAGCATATTCATATTTTTTTGGTCTAAGTTCTGGGTGGCGAATATCATTAAGCAAATGCTCTATCCCGTTAATGCCATTACGCTTCAAATACTCCATGTTCTCGACCGTTTTAAGCTCTTTATCAAGATCGAGAATCATTTGCCCACTAAGCGCACCAAACTGATCAAAGCTCAACTGATCTTTTTCGATATAAGGCTTAAATAAGGGGAAATTACGCAAAAAATAGATGTTATCTATATCTCGCCACCAGCATTCGATGAGAATCATGCATTTTATTTGATTTGCAATAATATCTTTCCGGTCGGTAAGTCGTTCTTGGGGATTTCTCTTAAGCCATTCCTGTGATTTCTTTAAATCTTTTTGATATTCAGGCAGTTGATCAATGCCATGTTTTTTATTCCATGCATGGATTGCTTTATTTCGCCAAAGCATAGAGTAATATCTTTGCACTCGCTTTGGATCAGCTTGGCCTGATTTCTCCTCCCCCACTTTCACAAATTCTTCAAATTCCGGAATAGTTAAACTTTCGCTACCAATTCTGAAAAGTATATTACCTGCAATCGGGTGTTCCTCTGAAAACTTTTTGAATCCAAAATACGCACCGGCCGCCAAAGCCGTAAGCGCCACGATGACCATTATTATCAGTTTTTTACTCATATACATTATCCCTGGATTATTTGCTTTTCTTTATAGCATATCCTTACCATCGATTGCAATGTTCTTTAATTGAGCGCGAAGCCCGCGAGTGGAATAAAGCAAAAAAACAAAAGATTGCGCTCCGCTGACGAACCTCATTAAGGCGGAATGTACTTCAATCTTATCTAACATTGGCTGTGACACATCGCGAGCACGCACGGGAATCTGGCAAGCAACCATTCCCTCGAACTTCTTCTTTTGGTCATGGTCTATCTCATTCACTGATCTTCACATATCCCTCTTGAACGAGCTGGATAGTCCGCGCCATGGCATCCGTGTTAACCTTGATTCCGGGTAGCAGGTCTGCGTTGCCCCATTTGTGAACGGCGGCAGTCGCACCACAGAGCTCGACTCGCACACCGCTCTTAATGAGCATAGCGACAAGTTCTTTGTAGGGATTACCCGCTGATATCATGCGTTCAACATTGTACGAGTCGTCATTTAATGTCACGTGGCCTGCATTGGTGTGAAAAACCGCAACAATATCCGACTCTGCATTCCAATTGATGCTGTCCTTTATGACGAGATTGAGATGGAAAATTGATGCTGGAAGATCACCCTCAAACGCAAGCGCGCTGATACTAAATACTACTTTTACTTGCGATAACTTTACCGGAATATCGATGTGAAGTGCCTTTGCTGCTACAGGCATGGTAACTCCTTTTCATAGTTTATGTGAACCTTAGTCTTGGCGGATGAATGAGGCGGCTGTTAGCAAGATTCAGCCATGCGCTTGACTACCTCGTCAGTCGATAGCACCGCGTGCGCCAGATATCGGTAGTTGATCAGCGCCGCCTGGTAGCCATCGCCCCATTCGGGATGGCGAGGCCCAGCGACCGCATCTTTTACAACGGCAACTTCGAAACCTTGCTCGAGGAACTCGCGCAGATGGGACTCGACGCACGCGTTCGCCAGCATGCCGCCTAGAATGATCTTACCGATCTTTCTCTTGCGCAGCTGCAGCACGAGGTCATTGGTCTGCGGACCGAACACCTTATGCGGACTAACGACGATTGTCTTGCCATCTTGGATATACGGCTTGAATCGATCTAGCCAATCCGCGCCTGAATTCGCAAACCCCTTCAAATCCAGTGGACCGATCCGCGCGAAGGTATGCGTTCTCAACTCTTCAGCCTCGAGCGGTCCGTTGATCTTCCAACCATGATCAGTGGGATAGAAATAATGAGGTGAGATAAACACCTCATAGTCATTCGCCTTCGAGGACTTGAAAAGCCGCTCTAAGTTCCCGACGATACCATTTTGGACGACACTGGCACCAACCAAGCCCCAACTTGCGCCCTTCTCGCTCAGAAAATCGTTTTGTGGATCGATTATAACGACAGCAGTATCACGATTATTTAATTTCATTCTTGACCCTTCCCTCTAGATTTTTCCCCGAAATTTAACGCCCCGTTTCACTGATGCCAAGATTTTCATTAGTGCAGTCAGCAATTCCTTATTAATTATAATTTATCACATTCTAGTGACCACTTTGTCAAGAAATGAAATTGACCCTCACCAGCTTAAAAGCCGGCGATTCCTGCTTCGCAGGGAGAACCAATGTTCAACCCTCCACAGGCAAGAACGGCAAGCCCTGCCGCTCGTATATTTATCGATGCATTGAAGTCTCTGTCTAAATCGAGACCACATGTTTCACACAGGTATCTGCGTATAGATAGTGGCATATCTTTTTTATCCCCGCATGATGAGCAAACTTTTGAAGTAGGCGCAAATCTATCAATTACAATGCATGGCTTTCCTTGCCAGTCTGCTTTATATTTAAGACATGATATAAACTTATACCAGCCTGCATCTGCAATTGACCGCGCTAAACGCCTATTTTTTATCATGCCCTTAATATTAAGATTCTCAACTATGATGCCGTCTTGGTTTTCGACTATGGCAGTTGAGATCTTATTAATATAGTCCTGTCGTTTATCTGCTATTTTTATATGTTGTTTGCCCACTTTCTTTGCTGCTTTTTTTTGATTTTTACTTCCTTTCTGCTTACGTGAATAGCTCCTTTGTAGGAATTGTAAGCGCTCAAGATCACTTTTTAGGTGTTTGGGATTTTCATAGACTTGGCCGTTTGAGAGATGAGCCAAATGGGTGAGTCCTAAGTCGATTCCTACTATGTTATCTGCCGAAAGAATTCTTGAAGGAATTTCCACTTCTACTTCACATACTATATGAACAAACCAGCGATCTCCACGACGCTTTACTATAGCTTGTTTAATTACGCCTTCGAGCGACCTGGAATCATGATAGCGAACCCATCCAATCTTAGGCAAATATACTTTACCATCCAAACATTCAACGTACTGAGGATAGCGGAATGAATCTTTTATACCCTTGCGTTTAAAGCGAGGAAACCCTATGTTCTGCTTTGATTTAATACCACGAAAAAAATGTTTTAATGCATTCTCTAAATCTTTGAGCGACTGCTGCAGAACTTGAGAATGAACGTTTTTAAGCCATGCCGTTTCAGTTGCTCTTTTTAGTAATGGCAGAAGATTAGCTATATCCGTATACGTAGGAATTTCTGTTTTTGCATCAAATGCCTTCTTGATTAAGCTGAGCCCGTAGTTAAATACAAACCTAACGCATCCCGCGTATTGTGCAAAAAGCATTCTTTGTAATCTTGTAGGCTCCAGGCAATAGCTGAAGGTCTTTTGTATAGTTCTCTTCATGCAGAGCAATTTAGCATTTATTTTTTCCGAGTGCAACCATATTTGTATTTCAATCAAGCTGTCTCTAAATTAGCTAAGATATGCACCGCTCTCAAAGGCTTTCGCCTTTGAATCCTCTACAATGATGCCCATTCATCCCCGGGCTTGATAAGCCATGGGGTTTTCTGGGCATTAAATAAATTTATTTGGTGGCATCGCCGCTTCTAAATGCATTGGGTTGCAGCGCCAATAAAATCTTTTGATAATCTTTTCATAGAATGACTATAAAAGCTTAAAGAAAAATAAACTTATGAATATTTTAAGGGATATAATTCAGGATATTTGAGAGACTCTACGTCCACATCGACATCAAGCGCCGGCCAATGAAGATGCTTATCATGAAATAATTCAAGATTATAAATTTGTTCAATCGTCGCTTTTAGAAACCAAGGAAATTCGGCGAATGGCATAAAAAATTCCCGCTCATTCACTAAAACCCAGATTCCCTGGTTGGAAATGTTTTGTATCTCAGCTTTAGCGGAAATGTGTTTTCCAGGGATCTGAATGTTATACCTCTTCCTTCATGCAGCAGGCTTTACATTAACTGTACAGCCATCCAAAAGATAAAAAAGGGCATCTAGACCTCTACTACAGATTCGATTTTTGCAGTTCATTTTTTGGGGTCTTTATTATACTTATCTAAATAAGATTTCATTTTGCTACGATATCCTTCTTTTCTTACGATATAATGTGTTTTTGAGTAATCAACAAGATCTGACATCTCAACAATGACCGCTGTCCTTATAGTCAGGATTACTTTAATACGTTCATGAGTTTGTTTATTATTGTAGTAGATAATTACCTCTTCTCCCTCGTCTTTTAGTTCCCCTTTTTCATTTATAAATAAATGTAAAGGCAATCTAAAGAAAGGTTTCAAGCGGGGATGGCTATAAGTATCCCAATCATCATCGATCATTTCTCGATCTTCTTCACTCATATCAGCATACCTATACCTAACCCCCAGCGCCAGCTCTATCTCACCTGGAGCTACTTCAATTTCGTATCCAGCATCTTTAAACGCCCATGTAGCAAGCTCGCTCCACTTCCTTTTAGCGTTGTCAGAAGGTTTATAATCAAAATCAGAAGGAACATCAACCCGAAGTATCTCTCCTACTATTACCCTATCTATTTTCTCATTTTTTGCTTGCTGCTCTTGATTTCTCTGAATCAGTTGATTGACAGGCTCACTGTTATTACCTTCTTGCGCCATAAGACAATAAGGTACGATAGAACAAAAAACTATTCCCATAAAAAAGCGGTACGGTATTAGCATCCGCAACTCCTTGCTTTGATGTTATTGATAATATAAAGGCTTTTACCCAGCAGATTAAAAAAAAATCACGCCCATTCGGGCGAAGCCTGGTGTGCCCGGTAGGATTCGAACCTACGACCTACGGATTAGAAATCCGTTGCTCTATCCAGCTGAGCTACGGGCACATACTAAAATAGTATAATTAAATCTGATTTTTTCTCAATATGCAAAGCTACTTGGCGGGAACATACAAGCTCGTAAACTCTTTTGCAATCTCGTGCAATTTTTGCCGTTGCTGCTCAGTAATATCACCGGAAATAAGGATCTCATGATAGAGCTCACTATAGATTGATTGCACATAGCTTACAAACTGAGCGGTAAACGGCCTGACATCGCCCAGCGGCAATGCATCTAAATAGTTTTCTTGAAGTAAGAAAAGCATGAGTGACTGATCCACAAAGGAATAGGTAACATACTGCTTTTGGCGTAAAAGCTGGTAGACCAACTCACCTCGCGCAAGCCTTTTTTGAGAGAGCACATCAAGTTCTGTACCAAACTGTGAAAAGCCCGCAAGCTCATGATACTGCGCTAGTTCTAAACGCAATGCGCGGGTCATCTGTTTAATAGCACGGGTTTGTGCAGCACCGCCGACACGAGAAACTGATAATTCAACGTTGACTGCTGGTCGTATTCCTTGATTAAAGAGTTTCGTATCCAAAAATATCTGACCATCGGTGATTGATATTAAGTTAGTGGGAATATATGCGGTAATATCATCACTTTGTACTTGTACTATAGGCAATGCGGTTATGGAACCACCACGTGCTAACTTACCAGCACGCTCAAGCAAGCGAGAATGCAGATAAAAAACGTCCCCAGGATAGGCTTCCCGCCCTGGGGCGCGACGCATAAGTAATGACATTTCACGATAGGCAATCGCATGATTACTCAAATCATCATAGATAATGAGCACATCATTTTTCTGATCTCTAAAAAATTCCGCGATGGTAGTTGCAACATAGGGAGCAAGATATCTATCAAGCGCCGCCTGACTTGCATCGGCACTCACCACAACGGAATATTTCATTGCGCCTTGCTCTTCTAGTAATCGTACTATTCGTGCAAGATTAGCTTGTCGTTGCCCGATAGATACATAAATACAGAAAACATTTTTATCTTTTTGATGCAAAATGGTATCTACCGCAAGAGCCGTTTTTCCTGTTCCTCTATTGCCAATAATAAGTTCACGTTGTCCTCGACCTATGGGTACCAAAGCGTCTATAGCAAGCTTACCCGTTTCAAGCGATTGATTAATGGGGCTTCGCTCAATTATGCCAGGAATGGTTACTTCAATCGGTCTGCGTTCCTGAAACTGGACAGGACCCAGGTCATCAATAGGATCACCTATAGCGTTAACTACGCGGCCAAGCAGGCCCATACCAACGGGAGCTTTAAAAACACCTCCCGTACGCCGTGCTATTTCAAGCTCAGCGACAGATACTTGCGCTTGGATAAGAAAAACAGAAACAAAGTCTTCATCAAGGTTCATCACAACACCCTTATTGCCGCCCTCAAAGTCGATGAGCTCCCCATAAACGGCTCGCTTAAGACCATGAATCTTGCAAAAAGTGTCACCCACTTGCACTACAAAACCAATTTCCTCAAGATTATCCTCAGGCACCTGGGACAAAGATTTTTCAAAGAGCGAAATCAGGTCTGTTGTTTTCACATCCATTGTCTGTTTCCTTACGCTATAGAGTACTTAACGCGCGCAGTTGCTTGCGTACTGAATGTTCAAAGCCGAATGTTTCACTATACACCTTAAGCCCGGCAATGAGATTTGTGTTTTTCTTAACCGAAAGAAGAATAGTCTTACCCGTCTGTTTTGCTAAAAATATCTTTAAAGCGCTCATATCATCTGCGTGCAAAACAATCGGACTCTCAACAGTAAAATGCATAACGTTGCTTTTTTCAAGATAGAGGGTACAGATGTAATGCATCACACGTGGAAGTAAAAAAATACGCTTGTCCACAAGCAAAAGCTCAATAAGCGATCCGAAAAGATCATCTACAGAGAAGCTCTTAAGCAACTCCTCAAAATTCTTTTTTGTTGTAGCGCCATCAAGCACAGAAAGTTGCACATAAAAAAGTGCCTCCCGCTGCTTATGCAGATAGTCACTTACTATTTGCAAACGCTCAACAAGCTCAATATTCAGCCTCTGGCTAAACAAATTAATAAAAGCTTTTGCATATTTTTTTGCCAGCTTTTCTTGTTGTATATCCATATCTCACCTCCGGCAGCTTACTTTTTTAAGCCCTTAAGAACATGCTGCAAGTAATTATGCGCTAAATGCTCATCAGAAAAATGGCTTTTTAAATCTTCTTCAAGGGTTTTAACCACAAGTGGAGTAATATTTTTGTACATGGCTTTTAGCATATGATACTGAGATTGTAGATGCAACCTTTTTTCAGCTTCCTCTTGCAAGTGGCGGGCTTCCGCCTCTTTTTGAGTTTTGTGCATTGCAACTACATTACGCCATTGATTAATCTTGCTTAAAAAAGCTGTACAATCTGATTCCTGCGCTATAATGCTTTCATCAACTTGTTTCTGCGTAAGTAGAATGGACCGATGTTCATCGCGTAAATTTTGTTCTGCAGTTCTTTTCTTGCTCTACTTTACCCTTAAGGTTTGGTAATAAAAAACGTTGAGCTGCATAATAAGCAAGACCGACAATAATTGAAAAATTAAGTAGAGTAAAAAAGAGATCAATCATACAAAACTTTCTTTTTAAGTTTATGACTTATCTCAACGGCTTTGGCATCCAGTTCTTCTTTTGTCATGGCAGGCGCCTGCTCAAGCACATCAAATGATTTTAAGCCATACTCATGAGTATCGAGCTCTGGCCGATTTTGATAAAAATAATTCTGACAAATCTGCCAGCGCCTCCGCTTATATTCCTGCCTTTCCGCCAGTTTTTCCTGTTCTCCTACAATCAGAGAAGTCAGCTGATGCAATCTTTCAGCATCAGATTTAACCGCTTCATACCCAGGCCTTAGCAGAAATTTTGCAATAAGAAGATACGCTATAAGAAAATGGGCCATCTGAACCAAGAGGGTCAGATTCAGGGTCATTGCCACGATGTTCTATTTCGCAAAGAGAATAAGTATCATTGCCACAACAAAAGCATAAATAGCGCTCGTTTCTACAATACCCAAGGCCAAGAACATAGTTGTCCTAATTTTGTTGGCCATCTCAGGGTATTTGCCCATATTTTCAACTGCTTTTGAAGCAATAAAACCCTGACCTAATGCAGGTCCGATAGTTCCAATTCCCATTGCAAATGCAGCTCCAAAGTAAGCTGCAATTTTGACATAATTAATCTCTTCCATGATGCGCCTTACCTAAGAAAAAAACTACTGATTTTTCGCGTATTTTCTCTATCATAGCCCAAATATTTGCTGTTTAGCAATAGGTACGTAAGGCTTTTTCTATATTTTCTTTACGCGTCGTTCCCCTAAGCACACAAAATAGGGCGCTCTCGCGCCCCATTCTTAATTCAAACAAAAAAAATACCTCTTTACAATGCAAACAACTCTTGGCGCGCGCTTAAAAAACCCGGTATCCCAG
>CAVXJI010000002.1:0-12695 GCA_963762095.1 uncultured bacterium
AAGAATAAGGGTGGCGAAGGTTTTTGGTCGAATCTCGCCGACTACGCGCTAAGAGAATATACCTGGAATGACAAGTATGACCCTAATCATCAGTAGAGCATGAATGGTTACAGGGATCGGACATCATCATGAATAATTCAGAAATGGCAGAAGATCAATATCTCTTCTTACAAAAATCATTCGATGAATTTAATCAGGCCACCGAACGGCTTCAGAATTCCTTTGCCGATCTTGAACTGAGGTTTCAAGAGATAAACAGGGAATTGGAATTGAGAAATGAGGAATTGAAGCAAACAATCGCTGAAAAAGAGGAGGTAAAGAACTATCTCCGAAACATACTTGAAAGCCTGACCACGGGCGTTGTTGTGACGGATATGGCCGGGTGGATAACAACGCTAAACAAGTGGGCCGAAACGTTTTTCAATGTCTCCCAGGATGAGGTCACGGGAAAACATATAAGGGTTTTATTTGGTGACTTGAAGGATCTGGACAGAAACGCATTCTCCTATGCAGATCATTTTACGGACACTGGCAAGAAAGTGAATATGAAAGACAGGATCATAGAGATTTCGCGTCCCCCATGAAGGCCGAACAGGGCAAGATCATGAGGGGAAGTTTTTATATTACGCGATGTCACGAGGGTCGAGAAGCTGGAGGAAATGGCGAAACGGACGGAAAAGCTCATAGCCATGGGCGAGAAGTGGCGGCAAACATAGCGCATGAGATGAGAAATCCCCTTGGGAGTATTGAGTTATTTGCTTCGTTGTTGATGAAGGACATGAAAGAGCAAAGGCATCAGGGAAAGTTGTCGCATATTATCACCTCGGTAAAGAATATGGACAACAAGATTTCCAACCTTCTTCTGTTCACAACGCAGAAGCATCCTATGATGAGGAAAGTTAACCTTCATCGTATAGTAAAGGAAGTGCTTGAATTTTCCGACCCAATTATCAAACAGGAAGACATATCGCTGTCAGTTAAGTACTCAGGCATTGAATCCTGCTCAACCAAGGCAAAGCTGCTGTTTTCAGGCGCTTTCCTTTTGTTATTATCCTTAAACACGAACGGCCGCTTGAAATTCGTTTATTGAGGCTTAAATTAGATCCTGGCTCTAAGGCTACCGGCCTTGTCGTCCTTGATGACAGTAATGGCAAAATAGCCTTTGCCGCTGAGATTGAACACCGAGGAAACATCATTCACGACCAACTTCTTACCAGAGGAAGTCTTCGTAGAAACAGAAGGAATAGAAAGACGCGATATCGCCAACCTCGATTTGATAATAGAACTCGGCCTGCGGGCTGGCTTGCTCCTTCATTGCAGAGCAGGATAGATAACATCATAACATGGGCCCGCAAGCTCATATGTTATTGTCCTGTCGGCAGCGATGAATAGTGTTCGCTGGCGTCTTTACTATGCATTATGTTCTCTCGGCTTACCCGTAGAAACAGGTACCGGCGGAATAACTAAATATAATAGAAGCTTGCGTAACTTACCCAAAACTCATTGGCTCGATGCTGCTTGTGTTGGTGCCTCTACACCATCGCAGCTCATTATCAACCACGTTAATCCGCTCATGATAAAAGCAACAGGTCATGGTAGCCGACAGATGTGTAGGGTAGATAAGTATGGCTTTCCTCGTACCAGTGCAAAGGCTGCTAAAAAGTGTTTTGGTTTTCAAACCGGGGATATCGTTAGTGCTCATGTACCAGACGGTAAAAAGAGGGGAAATTATCTCGGTAAGCTGGCTATCAGAACGAGTGGCTTTTTTAATATAGCTACTTCTACCAAAACAGTTCAGGGGATTAGTTACCGCTTCTGTAAAATTATTTCGGCTTCTCATGGCTATAGTTTCAGTTTTAATGGTGTATTTCCTCTGCACTCGAAAGAGCCCAGTTTCCATGCCTTTTCGGAGGAACAATGAAGGCAGTGTTATATCTGCGTGTTTCAACTCTCCACCCAAAAGAGTCCAAGATGGGGCTAAAGGCCCAACTTAAGGCATGTAAAGAAAGAGCCATGCAACTTAAGATTAAAGAGATCTATGTATTTAAAGATTCTGGAGTGTCCGGATTTACGAGAATACAAGAGCGACGAGGATTAAGCAATGCTCTCATCATACTTCAGCCTAATGACATTTTCATTGTTGCTCGCCGCGATAGAATAGCACGCGACACGGCCATCACGGTCCTCGTAGAACAAATCATAGAAAACAAGAAAGCAACACTAGTAAGCGTAGCTGGAGAAGGAACAACGATACCGGGAATACGAGGATTACAAGAACGAAGAATAGCCGATATTAAGTCTGAAGTCTTTCGAAAGCTTATCATAGAAAATACAAAAGCAAGTCTACAATCAAAAAAGCACAAGGGCGAGCGCGCTGGCACCGTTCCTTATGGTCTTAAACTAGCCAAAGATGGTATTTGCTTAGAGCCTTGTCAAGAGGAACTCTCTATTATCAAACAAGTAAGAACACTTAGGCTTAATGGTTTATCGCTCAGGAACATAGCACAAGAAATTAATGCGCACGGCAATCGAGGAAGAACCGGCCGATCCTTTCAGCTTAACCAGATCATTAACATGCTTGATGATAATAATCAGTTTATTGTGGCACAGCAGCCCTATAGCAAAGTAAGATTTCTTCCTTATGGATATAAGCTCAGCAAAGATAGCAACAGCCTGGAAAGCTGCTCTAAAGAACAGAAAATTATTGCTCTCGTTCAAGAACTACACCATCAGGGTTATTCATTGAGCGCTGTAACTAAAGAGCTTAATCTGCGAGGCTATAGAAGTAGAATGGGCACTATTTTTCAACCGAGTCAAATATCCAGAATTATTAAGAAAATAAGCAGCACCCAGGTGAATAGCAGTGCCAAGCAAATTTTAAAATATGGGTTAACATTGGGGATAGACAGGATTACCATAGAGCCGTCTCCACAAGAGCAAACGGTAATTCAGCAAGCACGTATACTGCGTTCTCAGGGTATTTCTCTTCGCTCTATTACAAAAGAGCTTAATATGAGAGGCTTTACAAGTAGAACAGGCAAGCCTTTCCAGTTAACGCAAATTGTCCGGATGCTTCAGGAATAGGCACTTTTACGGGCAACAACTGCACGCCTTAATGGCGTTAAGTAAGAGTAATTTTCTGAAGAAATAATTGTTCATCTGTCTGCTTCTCTTTTAAGTTTAATATCTTTGCCTTGCATAAAAAGGCTGAGAGCCTCGTGCATTATATCTTTAACAGTCTTTCGTTCCCAATAAGCGAGAGCCTTAATCTTCTTATTTAGATCTTCTTGAATGATAAAAGTTGCTCGCGTCCAGCCCGAAGGCAAGCCCTGCTGCGTGCTCTTTCTTCCCTGTTTTGATGGACCCTCTACTGCAGTCACAACAAGTGGTGACTGGCTAGGCTTGCTATTTGTTTGAGCTACTGGAATTAAATCCGCGTTGTTTGTAGCTTCATTTGCTTCAGGATCAAGCCATGCCAGACTCTTTGGAATACTACCCAGACCCTTCTTAATCATTGTAAACCTCGCGAGCTATGTAAACATTGTAAACATTGATTACTGCGTAAACATTGTAAACTTGTTAAACATTGTTTATTTCTTTGGCCAAAATCTCTTTGCTCAAGGCATAGTAGTCTGCTGCACCTATGCTTTTTGGATCATGAGAGAAAATATCTAAGCCAAAAGAAGGTGCTTCTGTGAGCGAGACGTTTTCCCTAATCACCGTCTTAAATGCCTTCTCTTTAAAATTCTCATTGAGATAGGCAACCACATCTTTATTGATTTTACGACGGTTGAAGCGTGTTCCCAAGATTCCCCCAACTTTAAGTGCGGTATTAATTCGCTTCATTACAACTTGCAAGGTATCCAATAATTGCCCTAGGCCTTGAAGCGCTAAATATTCTGTTTGCACAGGGATATAAACCTCATTGGAAGCTGCCAGGGCATTAACAGTCAATAAATTTAAGCTTGGTGGACAATCGATAAGTATAAAGTCAAAATCTTTAACATCGTTTAGCACTTTTTTGAGGAGGTATTCTTTGGCCGGGGCATTGCGAAACTCATGGTCGATACCGGCGAGATCTATTGAAGAAGGGATAACTGATAGCAACCCCTTCTTAACAATGACTTCTTCGAACAAACATTCTTGTTTAAGCAGGTTATAAACTGCCCTTGTAGGAGATTCTATTCCCAGCGAACAAGAAAGGCTTGCCTGTGGATCAAAATCTACGAGCAAGACCTTTTTGCCCAACTTCGCTAATCCTGCACCTACGTTAATCGTAGATGTGGTTTTGCCCACACCCCCCTTTTGATTCAGAAACGAGATTATTTTCATCTCTATCCTTTTAGCGTCTTTCTTTTTCTAGAATGATACTGTTTACACTGTTTACACTGTTTACACTGTTTACACTGTTTACACTGTTTACACTGTAATAGATGTAAACAATGTTTACTAGTTTACATCGTAAACATTGTTTACAATGGTTACAATGTTTACGATGATTAAGCGAGAAAAACCCACGAGTTAACTACTTTTATCATGAGGAGCGCATCAAGCAAGTTTGACGTTATTTTTAAAAAGTTAATAATAAAAATACTTTATTTTTAAACATTGCTATGGAGAATAAGCATGCTAGTTCGTTATACATTATGCATAACCGTGCTGCTGTTCGGTAGCGTTGCAGCTCATGCCAATAACAGCAATAAGCGCATACCATTGAGCCGACAAGCATTTGAGAAATTTCTTGAATACCATACGCCATTAATACGAAAATATTTACCAAGCAGAGAAAAGCAGGAAGAAATCTGCCTCATTGCACTCAACGCGCTTGCATCATTAAATGCAGCGCAAATCCAACGTGATGATACACTAGGCTCACTCGAGGTCATTGAGGATCTTATTCAAAAATTCAGGTATTTTCGCTATCAGTTAGTATGCCATACTGATATTGGCCCTACCGATTTTGTTCATGCGGAAGAACTTTTAAGAGATATTCCGTCAAAAGAGCTCTAAGTTAATTGCGAGCAACCAACTATCACTTATAGATTGCTCGCCATCGAGTATCTTCTTTACTGAGACGCCGCAAAGCGCCGTGCCCCCTTGATTGTGCGGCAATAAATAAATGCTCCCTTTGCCCCATTACCCACAATATGGTATCATAGAGATAAACATTAACCCCAATAGCTTGTAACAAAATGATATTAAAGTGTTAAAGGAGCATTATTCATGAAACCTATTTATCTGCGCAGCGACTCTCGCGACCGCATTTCTCTTAAAAAAGTAGTTCAACAAGTGGAAGAATCAGAAAAAACAAGCCTTTATCGAGCAACTGTTATTAAAGGGGGCAAGATCATCCTTGAACCTATTCATGAAGAGCCATCTCCGGACGCATGGCTGTTCGAACCTCAAAATCAAGAGCTTTTAAGGCATGTGCAGGAAAGCTTAAAGCAAGAGGCTAATGTGAGCTACCCAAACATGAAGGTAGTGGGCTTCTTAGGCTGAACCTCCATTGAGTGTTCATAGTATCTCCGCAAGCGTCGACTTTCCCTGGCTCCCAGGGTAGATTACTCACTAATCTAACATACCTTAGTTGCTTCTTACTTAACTTGTAAGCCCTTTTATCCAGGACCTAAAGGAACCTGGTTTTACGGGCTATTCTATAAAGCCCTTCGGCATCGTTTCTGTTTTGAGATGCTTTAGTTTGGCAATAATTGCTATTAAAATTCCATCTTCTCCTATCATTCCCTAAAAGCGAAAAAATGCTGGATTTACTAGGGTTTTAAAAAAAAGCTGTTGTCGCGGTCATTCGAGTTAAAAGTTGGGGGTGCCTAACCGCTGGTCATAAATTTTGCCTTTAGCAGAACGTTGTCATGACTTTCATAACCACCGAGACCATATAGCAACAGGACGTCAAAAAAGCTACATAGCAAACAGCAATGCCCTGGGTGTAGGCTTTTGTATTGGTTAACTTGTAAAAAGCAAGAGGGCCCGTTTTTGTTCGTCTTTTAAGAAGCAGTCCAATGACAATCCATGCTGTAAAAAAATAGCTTCTTTATAAAAAATAATTGACAAACTTTGGCGCCGAGCTCCTCTTAAAGAGGAAGAATCCCAAAAAAGAGAGGGAGCGGTAAGAAAAACAAACTCGCTAATAAATTTTCCTTTCGGGGTAAGGTTAGGGAATTCGAGACGCTGCATAGTTTACCTATGCAGAACGAGATTCCCGTTATGAACTTTATTAGCATCTACCACAGTTAGAGCGAAATCTTTATAGCCAAGTTGTGTTCTATAGCTCCGGCAGCCTTGCCCTGGCCGGCTGCCGGAGGCCGCGCCCGGCCGAGAGGGCGCGTGTGCTTGCTGTACCAAGATTATAAAGCCTATGTATTATAGAACCCTAAAGTCGGCTCCACACGTTACGCCTCCTTGGGGGCGAATCGGCTAACGCCTTTCGCAAGGAAAAATTCTTGGGGGGCCTTGGGGGCTCTCCCCCGCCGATTCCTTCGGGTACCATTGGAAAATATCTTGCGAGATATTTTTCGTAATTATTAATATTAATATTCGCGCGCGTTATTCAGCTCGACACCCCCAAAAAAGGCTTTATCTACGCATGTTTTTTAAGGGGGGGGCGTAACACCAAACCTAGATCGACAAAAATGACGCTTTTTTTTAAGAGTACCTTTTCTAAAGAAATGCTTTAATTATGCATGTTTTCTTCAAAAATAGCGTAACACCAAACCTAGGTTTTTTTTCCTATCAATATGTCGACTGAGAAGGGGCAACGATGGAATTTTATTCAAAATTATTCGTATCAAAAATCAGAAATGCTTTCTGCGTCGGTGTTTTCAGCAAAAAAGGCGTAACACCAAACCTAGATTTTAAAAATAGGGGGCGTAACACCAAACCTAGATTTTAGCGTAACACCAAACCTAGATTTTTGGGGCCACTTTTCGCTACCGATATATCGATCCAGAAATATTATTCCTACTTTTAAAGCAAATCTCAACTTTTTTATTTGGTTTTTTTACCTTTATTATATTTATAGGTATATTTTTTTTCGCTTACTGTCCAATCGGCAATAGCTCCTGCTTCCTTGCTGCGATCTAATTTTTCTTCGATGCGTTTTCGGCCTACACGGGCATTTGATTTAAAAGTTTTCTCGATGCCCGCAAGTTGCGCTAAATGTTTTTCATCGGTTGGCTGTGATCCTGAATAGCTTTTTCTTTGAGCGGCTCTAATTTGCAGATTGAGAGCAAAGCATATGTCTTCTACGGCCATTTTAACAGTACCTTTGGATATTTTTGTGGCTAATTCGGTGGCCCATTTTGCGGTCTCCTGAAAAGCATCTGGTGAAAGAACCCGATAATGTACCCTATCGAGATACCCTACTTCCAATTCTTGATTTTTTTGGGCTGCTCCTGTGATAGTTATCCCAAGCATTTGGTGATTTACTGTGATCCATTTTCCTTTATAGGGGAGTGTTATTGTCAGTTTGGTTGCTTCAAGAAGTCGAAGCATTTCCCAGAAATGTTTTTTTTCTTTGACCGAAAAATAGCTTTCTCTTTCTGAATCACAGCTCATCCCCATTATATCCGTTACATTTGCAAGAAAGTTAAAAAATCCTTTGTGGGTAGCATAATCCCAACATGCAAGGAATGCCTTGAGCGCATCTTCGCACATAATCTGTTTATATCTTTCATGGATTTCTTCAGGCGTTTTATCATCAATGTAGGGTACTGTATATTCGAGACCAATTGTGCCCATAGATCCAGCGCTAATACTAGATAAGACTTTATATGAGCCGTCTTTGAATCGCTTAAGCTCCGAATCTCCTAGCAGCCTTGGGAGATATGGGATGCGATCCATAATATGTTTAGGCGTTCCAAAACTTTCTTTATCGATACCCGCTTTAAATTTTTTAGGCATCTTATCTTCTTCTGGATGATCATATGTCAGAGATATAAAATTGCGTATAGCATCAGTTCTCATAGATAAATTGTCAGTGTCTTTCTTGATCTCGTTTGAAATCTGTTCGTTTTTTTCTTGTTCGGATAAGTTTTCATTATGCTGGATTTCGCGTATTTTTTGACTATGTTCTAACCAGGCTTTCAATTGGCGACCTTCCTCAGGGCCCAATTCTCCTTTATTAAGCAAATCAGCAATTTTTTTCTTGGTGATTTTTGCCTTTAAATCTCCGAGTTGGTGAATTGATAGGTCAAAGTTCTTTTTACCAAAGTCAGTCGCATCTCTTGCGGCAATTGTTATTTCGTTATCACCAAATTCTCCAAAAAAAAGTAGCTGAGAAGAATGTTGTTTTGTTTTGTGAACAGTTTGCTGATCTTGCCTACGCGCGATTTTTAAGGTATCTTTCATAGTGTCTTTCTTTGTTGGAAACCATGCCAATTTCTATGGTTCCTGATTTTTTTTATGGCCAGCTTTACGGGCTGGCCTGTTTCTTATTTTTAGCATAATACTATATCATCTTAATTTTTTAATCGGCGAGATTTGATGCCGAGTTATTAATTATATTGCCTGATTGATAATACTTTAAACACGTTGCTACATTTCTATGTGTTGTCATAGCCATCACATCTCCTAGATTTTTCCCCTGCCTGCCGCATTCTGTAACAAAGCCGCTCCGAATGCTATGCGCGCCAAATTTAGATTCGTCGTAGCCAGCATTTTTTAAGCGATAACGGACAATTCTGTGTATATACACATCGCTTAAAGCAGTAGTGCCAACCCTTCCGCCTTTATTGATTGATCTAAAAATTGGGCCGTCGATAATACCTGCCGCATCTATCCATTGCCGCAACGCAGTAGCCGCTTTACCTTTAACGGGAACTGGATAGCCTTTAGCTTCTTGATCAGTTTTACTATGAGGTATTGTGTAGATGAAATCCCCTGCGCTTGTGGCCACGAGATCTCTTATATGCGCTGAGGACACCTCAGCCCTCCTGCGGCCACCGCTTGCCCATGCGAATAACAACAACGCTTTATCTCGCACATCTATAAGCTTACCCTTGCATGTATCAAGCATGTCGCTGAGTATGTCTTTAGTTATTGCTTTCCCGGCTGGCTTCGAGCCGCCAAGCTTCTTAGTTAGCTTTTGCAATAGAGCCTTAACTTCTGTGGATTTACATGGATTCGGAATTATTTTTGTTTTCTCAAAAAGGATTGATAGCGAGGCAACTCTTCTTTTTATAGTTGAGAGTTTGTGATGCCCTGGTTTTTTATGCCCTTGTTCAACAAGTTGTTTTTCTATGTCCGGGTCTAAGCCTTCAGCATGTTGAATTATAAAAGAGATCACTTCTTTTTCTGTGATAAGAGATCCCACGTTAAAGCCTATAGCCGAAAGCCACGACTCCCAATATGCCGCATCACCTTGGTATGCCTTTGCGGTTTTCTCTGATGTACTGTGATTAATGATGATTAAAGCACGACCAGCAGAGCGTTTATTTAGCTCTTCTACTGCGTCGGGCAGTCTCATTCCTCCATGCTCATTGAACAATATAGGAAGGGAAAACCCTTGCGTGTGATTTGAAGACATTCTTCCCTTTCAGTATGGTTTCGGTCATAAAATAATATCACGATAAGTGAATGTTATCGAAACCTATTTTACTGAACGCCGGAAAGCCGTGGGGGCTTTGTGAGCGAAATTAATTTATATAGAGGGGACGCTTTTCATGCTTGGGCAATATAAGAGAGTTTATCTATCTAGGACAGCCTCCCTTATTTTATTCATTAATTCTCCTGATTTTTTCCAGCTTACGATATTTCCATGAGTTCTTTTTTGAGTAAGCTCGCCACCATATACGAGATAACTATGAGTTCGTTCAGTTTTTGTTAGACCTTGCCATTTTTCTAGACTGGTAAACAAATCAGATTTTACTGTTTCCACTGATTTTATTTCTATAGGGAAAAGTGTGCCAGCACGCTCAACAATACAATCTATTTCTATATATCCATTTTTGTCTCGCCAAAAATAAAGTGAAGGACGAGAACCTGTATTATAAAACTGTTTGTAGAAATCTGAAATAATAAGACATTCAAATAAATGTCCTTTCCATGGACTCAAAGCAACTTCCTCTTTTGTTTTAATACTTAAAAGAGAGCATGCAAGACCGGTATCGTAAAAAAACAATTTTGGTGTCTTTATAACCCTTTTGGTAAAACTTTCATGATATGGCATCAGCAAATATAAAATATAACTCGCTTCAAGTATAGAGAGCCATTTTTCAACCGTTTTTTGGTTTATGCCACAATTCATCGCCAAATCTGAGATATTCAGTAACTGGCCAACTCGGGCTGCGCATAATTGCATAAATTTTCTAAATGTTCTTAAATTTTCAACGTTAACCAATTGTCGCGCATCTCGCTCGACGTATGAGTGAATATATGAAGGATAAAATTCATCAGGTACAAAGTATTTGGCGTAAACACTTGGATAACCACCTTTAAGCAGCATTTCATTGGCGTTGTCGGTCAATAAATTACTATTATTGAGCTCATGCAATGATAAAGGAAGCAATGTTAAGATTCCAATTCTGCCTGCAAGAGACTGTGTAATAGCCTGATTCATTAAAAAATTTTGAGACCCCGTTAAAACGAAGTAACCAGGTCTATTTTTTTCATCCGATTCGATTTGGATGTAGGAAAGTATTTGAGGAACATACTGAAATTCATCAAGAATTATACCATGTTGACTTTCATTTGCTTTTAAAAAACCACGAGGATCATCGGCAGCAAAATCGCGCGTATCTGGGTCCTCAAAATTTAAATATTTATGGTTCTCAAAGAAGCTCCTCACCAGAGTAGTTTTCCCTGATTGGCGAGGGCCAAAAACACCAATTACTGGAAATTTGCTAAAGCGGCCGAGCGCATCTGTTAGGTCCCTTGAAATCAATGCCATTCTCCATGCTGATTAAGTACTTAATTGGTAAAATAGCATAAACTACCAGGTTTGGCAAACTAAACCATTACAAATTTAGTGCGTAGCCTTATTCGCGCTGGAAACCCGTTTAAAAGAGGATAGGCTATACTTGCCTGCAGATATACTTTACTTAACGCCGGAAAGCCGTGTGCTAAAGCACACGGATGAAAGGCGAAACAAATAAAAACAACTTAGCCCGTCGATTAAGACAGGCTAAGAGCTGTGAACCGTGCCATCTTTTCAGACACTTGGCCACAATGTTTTGCAGCCTTTTGCATTATTGAACAGATACAAGTATATACCAAATAATACCAAAGTCAACCAAAATTTATAAATATAACACAAATAACTCCAAAATTAACCAAAAATATGGGTGCTCAAAAAGGACTTTGCAGGTTAAAAACAGCGAATCAGAGCCAATATTGATAGTTTTTTCAAAATGATGTAAAAAATGTCAGAGACTCAAATTGACTATTAATTCGTCAAATTTGAGGGAATGTGATTGAGTATATAGAACTCTTTTTAAAGAACCGGAGAGAAGCTAGACGAGGGGCATCTGTACAACAACCGGTTACTAAAAAAAGATAATTATTCGTTTCCAGTGCTTCTTTTCAATTGCTATTTAAATCAACTTTTCAGCAGTTGTACACAAGCTTGTTATACACTCATTTACCAGATTAAAATCTTGATTTAAAGCATATTTTAAGGAATGGTGATCGGCAAAATTGTACAACAACCGTTCATTTTTCTTTAGCTTTAATCTGATCTGTTCATTACTTTAGTGCTTAAAAGCTCTTATTTTTTCTGGATCTGTACACAACCTTGTTAAAATCCAAAACAGACAATAAATTAATGTGATCTTTGATTTGTGTGTCAGTCTAAATTAATACGGTGTATAATGCTGTGCATGCAATTATAATAGTCGACAAGATCCGTGCTAACAATGTGATGCCCTTTCTGATTGTAGATATGGCATAGTGCATCTACCGTGTCCAACATTTTGAGCATCTTTTTTGATTCTTGCTTACTAATTATCTTCTTCTGCTGACATTTTTTGAAGACGATTTCTGGAGATGGTGCGCTAACCGCGTATTTTTCATGGAGATAGGACATAAGAAAGCGCAGTGTTTGATTGTAGCATTTCTGGAAGTTAGTAATAACTGCTTTATTGCAATTTGCCGAGTCATGATCGTCTTTTTGGCACGTGCTCATATCTTGAGTCTGCACCTGATCATGCTGCCTCATATCAGGGCAAAATTTTCTCAGCCACGCATCGGCATCCCTATAGGCTTTTGCTTTAATCTGTTCTAGCAGCTCATCAATTTTTACATAGAGAGCACGTAAAGTTTGATGCCGTATTTCGAGTGATTTCATGGTATTCTCCTTCTTTAAGATGAGGACAATTACAAGCAACTGTATAAACATCATAGCAAATTTGTCAACTAACCAGCGGCCTCGAGGAGCCGAAATGCCGCGGCTTGTAGAAGCTCGAGTTGACCAGCTTCAGCCGGCAAGCTCTTTGAGCGAAGACGGCTACGTTATAAGGGAGGGCTTAAGATCACACCTTGGAATGCGTGCCAGTTCCAAGCTCTGTAACTAAAGGGTTAAACAGATTGAGGGTTTAGGTCAGTGCTCTTTAGATGTGCCGCCTTATAACATGAGCGAGGTAAATTTTACCCCCTTATGGGGAGATTTTTAGGAGTATGATGTCCCTAGTGTTTGTCATAGATAAGAATAAACAACCCTGCAACCCCTGCCATCCAGCGGCAGC
>CAVXJI010000003.1:0-1496855 GCA_963762095.1 uncultured bacterium
AAGACCAGCAGAGTATTGTGTGGTTCTATGTCAATGGCTGTATGAATACTCAAAATTTTTATGATCGCCTTAGGATCTAGGGTTCCATCGAAATAGTGGCATAACTTTTCATCTTTTTCAAAATTTAGGTAAGCCATTTTTTCGTAGGCTATTTTTCCAAAATATTTGAGTGCATGGGTTTTGCCTACCTGTCTCGCTCCATTGAGTACCAGCGGTTTCCGGCGGGGCGATTGTTTCCAATCCTGCAACAAATGATAAATATCTCGTTTCATAAGGCAGCTCCTGACATGCATTTTTCGTTTGCTTTTTTCTTAAATGTATATAAATATATAACAAAAATCAAGGATTCCCTCGGAAAACGTGGTGACTTATCACGTTTTTCCATGGAAAAACGTGACAGCCGCACACTTTTTTCGTTGGAAAAACGTGATTTAAGGTGACGGCGGCTATTTGGTCAGCCAAGAAACAATTATAAGTGCAGCCATGCAAACGGCAAAGCCAGCAAGCACTAACACTTGTCAGGTAACGGTTCGTACATTCTTAGATTTTTGTCTTTTTCGCAAAGTTTTGCGCGGGGATCCTCTGTCAAAAATAAAAAAAATCTTGAGCGCTTATAGGCTGGCGCCGGCAGGGCCAAAAAAGTGTTGGCATCGTTGCAAAAGCCGATCAAATTCGTGCTGATTTGCCGTTAACGAATCCTGTCCTCTTATAAATGTTATTCCAAGAATACCGGACTCTTTTGGAGCGTAGTAAATCAGCTCATCGCGCATCATTCTTTGCTCGTTTGTCATAACCACTTTGAAGTTTAGCATGTATTGGAGCTCCTCCCTATTAGGCTGATCCTTAAGTGTAATGAGGTGGCCTTGCACAGGGATTAAGCGTTTATCGCCGGTCAGGTTTTTAGCGCCCAGACCCGCGCAGTTAAAAATGACAGGTTCGGTAATATCGCTAAAAGACTGAATCTCTGCTTTGATAATGCTAATGTTTAAACCCTGTATACTGCGTTGTAATTCGCTCATTATTGCCGATGAGTTTATAAAGACTGTTTTGTATTCCATCGCTTCATAGGCTTTACCATTGCCAAAATCGATCGTAACTTTTTCGGGTGCATCGACTAGCCTGTGAGAAATATAAGGAGCAAAGCCCGGGTCAATATCAGGGCCAAAATAGCCCGGTAAAAGCTTTGGCCCAGATTTAATAAAGGGGTGAGCTCCTTGAATAATCTGTAGATAGGTTGCGTACGACTCCATGCCAAGTGACTCAAAAATAGCCCTCTCGTGATGCGTTGCCGATTTGCGAGGGCGAGGAAAGAAGAAGCCGGCGGCTTTGTAGGAGGATATACTATCAGTTTCTTTGGCTATGATGCGCACAGCATGCCCTTTACGTGCCAAAGTAATTGCGGTTAGCAGGCCATAACATCCGGCTCCAATAACGGCTATGGGTTTGTCTTTTAAAGTAGGGCTTTGTTCTAGCTGCAGCTCAAATTGCCTCATAGATTCGTTAACGCACCCAAAAAGAAAGGTCCAGCCAGCGCCGCCTTGCCCATAATTGTGGCAAATGAGCTTGTTATCATATATTTGGGTTGATACCTCAAATATGCGCTCTCGATGGGCACGGATACAGATTATTTTTTCCTTGATGTGTGCTAAAGAGACATGAGGAGGAATGAGTTTTACAATTCGTTGAGTGCTCAAGAGTTAGCCGTTTCAGGGTATGTTTAGAGTTTTCTTCAAAGATAGTAGACTAGTATAGCATAGGTTTCCCCTCTGGCAGCCTGGTTTTTTTATTGGATAAAAATAGATGGTAAATGTATACTTCAAGAATTCAAGATCCCTTGGCCAACCAACGCGCGTTTAATTCAAGCATTATTTGGTGCCAAACGCATTTTGTCAGTGCTGATTATCGCATTATTTTATGGGAATCACTTAGGAAGCTGATAACCTTCTTGTATCTTAAAAATAAGTGATTACCTTTTGTGTCATTCTATAATTTCAAAAAACCCTTGAAACTTAGCCCGTTTATATGTTAAATTTCAATTAGAAACGCATTTGGGGGTTTGCAACCGCCTGGCATTTATGAGGAAAAGCAAATTTTACTTTATATGGTGACAGCGGTTACCTTGTTTGTAGGAAGAAAATTATTTTGAACGGTTCCTGGTTTGTGATAGAAGCCAAGAAAAGGAGTATTTTATGAATTTAACAACACTATTTTTATTACTGTTTATCAGTGCAAGTCCATTTGTAAGCCATGCGATGGAACAAAAACAACAAAAACCACAAAAACAACCCTCATTAGCTGTGGATATTGGTTCTTCTATCGCATTAGCTATAAAATTTAGAGATAAAAAGACTATTGATTTTTATAAGAAATTCCGAGCTGATGATATCGATAAATACATGAGCAACGAAATTTTTAGATATTTACAATTGCATAATCGTGAGCTACTCGATAAATTACTTGAGAATGCGCAAGCTGTTGGAATAAAGCCGCCGGTGGGTAATGCTGTTAAGCATGCAGTGAGTTTGCGAGCCCCCGCTGATATGGTTCATAAATTAATAATAGAATATGCAGATAAGACTGATTCTAAAGTTATTCACGATGAAATAATGCGCTTGTCAGATTTGATAGAATCCAGTAAAAGTGAATTTGAAAAAAAGAATTATGCCGAAAGATTGGCAGCATTAATGGGCTACGATTTAATGATTGCTCAAAGAGCAACAAGTCAGCCTGCTTTACCTCAGACTCAAGAAACAGCTCAACAAGCGTACAACAAATTAGCAGCGGCAATTGCTCATAAAGACGTTTCTGCTGCTGAAAAAATCTTGACCATTCCAGGACTGAGTCTTAATATTAATCAACCCGATTCTGCCAATATTACTCTATTAGAATACGCAATAATGGGTGGCGATCTTGATATGGTAAAATTATTACTCAAACATAATGCAAATGCCAAGATACCGGGATTACTGCATCACATAATCCGTAATGCAAAACCAGCCATGGTAGAAGTGCTTTTGCAACATGGTGCTGATCAAACAACCCGCATTGCTGATGTGCTGATTCCTTTCAAAACGGAAGGGGTAACGCCTTTAGAAATTGTAGAACATGAAATTGAATTGGTATGGCCACCAAATGCTCCTCGCAAACAGCAGCTAGAGCAAGTTAAGCAAATCTTAGAAAAATTTGTTCCTAAAAAAAGGTGATAGTATGAATCTTATAAAAAAATTATCGATTGTTTTGCTCGCGTTGCATGCCGTTTGTCTTAACGGTATGCAAAGTCCTGAATCAGAGCTTTTAAAAAATAGACAACAATTGGTTGAGGCATCTCAAGCATATATACAGGCGCGCGTGCTACAGCTAGCTGCCGAGTTAGACCTTGCAGACAATATCCACAACGGCTTCAATCGTGTCGACATTTTAGCACAAGCATTAAATCTTAATGCTCCAGCATTGCAGCGATTACTAAGGGTACTTGCAAGCTATGGCATCTTATATGAGACGAATCAGGGAACTTTCCGTTTAACCGATCTGGGAAACATCTTGCGCTCGGATGTTGAAGGATCTATCAAAAACTATGTCAAAGGTTCTGGAGATCTTTGGTGGAATGCGCTTAGAGATCTCGAGTATAGCTTAAAATCAGGCAAAGCATCATTTGATCATATTTATGGCACTAATTATTGGGATTATCTATCAAAAAATCCATCAAGTCAAAAGAGATTTAATGATGCTTTGAAAGCCTATTCGTCCCAAGAAGATATACAGCTCGCACGTAATTTTAAACAATTCGGGACCTTTGCAAAGATTGCTGACATTGGTGGTGGCAAGGGTGGGTTAATTAAAGCAATCATTGATGCATATCCAAAGGTACAGGGAATATTATTTGACTTACCCACAGTGATTGAGGATGTAACTCCTACCGAGGGACTTGAATTAAGAGCAGGCAGCTTCTTCGAAGGTGTTCCTGCCGGTGTTGATGCATATATTATCAAAAGGGTTATTCTTGACTGGGATGATCAAAAAACAATAGAGCTTCTTTCGAGCGTGGCCAAAGAATTAAAGCCGAGTGGCAGTGTGTTTGTGATTAATCCAGTAATAAAGCCGAAAAATGAACGGGACTTTGTAAGAGATTTTGATATTCTCATGCTCACATTATTCGGTGGGAGACAACGGAGCGAAGCTGAATACCGCAGTCTTTTTGAGCAAGCAGGTCTGGACATGGTTAACATTACCTACTTCCCAACCTTAGGCCTTGCCATTATGGAAGGTAAACGTCATCAGGAGCAAACTGAATAAATATATTTAAACAATTATTATGGAGATAGTATGATTAGAATTATAAAACAAAAAACAATGATCGCTTTAATACTTGGGTTTCCAGCTTTAATTCAAGCTATGGAGCGCGGAGCTCGCTGGCACAAAGATGCAATTTCAATTCAATATACTGTCAAAAATGGCTCTGGCAAAAGTCTTATTGCAGAATATGAAGGGGGGCATCGAGAAATAAAGCCTGGCCCTGCAATTACCTTTGAAGTTAAAGCAAATCCCCTGCGTGCTGGAATAATTAATGCCTATATCATTCCAGTGCGCTTTTTTGACGAACAACGAGAGAGCAACCTCCCTCTATTGTTGGTAAATGTAAATTTACGAGCGCCCAGTGGGCCTGAAAAAAACTCTTGGACCGTTCAAGCTTGGGATGAAAATATGCGAAAAATTGCTGATTGGGGAGCGCAAAGTCAAACTAAAAATGAGCTAATGGCTGTGTATATCACAGTTCCTGAAAATATAAGTCAAACCGTGGTTGATACCACACTGAGTTCACGATAATCTGTAAGTGGGATGAAATTATGTTTTCAGGACTTGGCAGATAACGCAATGAAAAGCGCAGGTTGCCAATCTGGCAGACTTTTTTTTATTGGCTGAAAATAGACATTGTATGAGGTGAGTGCAAGTTGTTTCCATAAATTCTTCATGAGGTCTGAGTTCTATGAGGAAAAAAATGAGCACTAAATAAACAGGCAAAAGTAAGCCCTGGTTATACTAGTAACGCTAAAAAATGCTTTGAGCTAATGCAAGAGTTACGTAAAAAAGATAGAATTCTCAAGATGAAGTTTAATGGGCTAAAAATCCTAAGGAGAATTTTATATCACCAATTACAAAGGTTATTGGAATGCCGAGAAATATATCATTCAAGAACTCAAGAAATCTAACACTTGCGGGAACATTATGGGAAGCTTCTCCTCAAGCAATCGTTATTATGGCCCATGGGTCAGGAAGCAATAGATTTGCACATGGCTTGTTTGCAAAAATCGCTCATGCACTAAAAAAAGATAATTATAGCGTTTTAGCCTTTGATTTTTCAGGACATGGTGAAAGTGAAGATGACATATTTACTTTAAAAAAATCAGTTGATGATGTTTCATGCGCCATAGCTTTTGCCAAAGCTCAAGGATACAAAAGAATCGCGCTTTTGGGCCATAGCTTAGGAGCTTATGCTTGCTTAGAGGCTTATTGTTCAGAAATAGAGACAATGATTCTACTTGGTGCGCTTACCGGTCCAGTAAAATGGAAATGGGAAGAACTATGTTCGCCAGATCAAATTGCTGCAATGCGCAAAACGGGCTACATTTCTGCAGAAATCAATGATGGGTTGAGAAAAACAGTAAAAATTGATGGGAACTTGCTCAATGACATTCAAGCTATACATCAAAAAGAGCTTTTACTAAAAATAGCCTGTCTTGTGCTTATAATTCATGGAGATGCCGATCAACAAGAGCGTGATTTACTTTGCTTTTCTCAAAGAGGGCTTGCTTATTTACCTGCTACAGCACAATCAAAAATTATGTCTCATGCTGATCATAAATTCTTGGACGTTTTGCCCGAAATGATGGAATTAATCAGAGTATGGCTCTTTAACTATTTTCCTGGTTGAATTCATCATCTTTGTAGAAGGATAAAAAATGAACCACAAACCGCCCGCTTACGGCAAACTCTGTAGCCTCTTTTATGATGCAACAAAAAAGTTTGCGCCAGAAAAAGAGGTATCATTTTATGCGTCATTTATCGAACCTGCCGGGGGAAGGGTGTTGGAGGCTATGTCCGGGTCGGGCCGCTTACAGATACCGCTCCTTGAGCGGGGTTACCTTGTTGATGGCGTTGATAACTCTCCTGTAATGCTAGATCGCTGTCGCCAGCGATGCGCTGAGCTTAACTTAGCACCAGAATTGTACAAGCAGTCTCTAGAAGATCTCTGTCTCCCGCATACCTATTCAACCGTTACCATCGCCGTTGGCTCCTTCCAGCTTATTGTTGAACGCACTGCTGCTCTAAAAGCGCTTAAAAGCATACGTGGGCATATGCATGATGGCGGTAATCTTCTTATTGATGTATTTACGCCCGACGTACGCGATGTGGAGCCATCTGTGCGTATAGCACGCATCGATCAGCAAACGGTTATTCGCTTGACCACTCGATACGTTTATTATGAGCAAGAAAGAAAAGCAGATGGTTTTTGTCTGTATGAGCTTATGGTAAATGGCGTTGTGCAACAACAAGAAAATGAACTGATAAGTGTTACCTGGTATTCAGATGGTGAGTTTAGAGATCTTCTTTATGAGTCGGGCTTCGATGTTGTTAAGATATATGAAGAGACGTTCCGCAGCAGTGGACCATCTCGAATTGTGCACGCACGAGCGCGATAAATAAAAAGGGCGGTATAAAACCGCCCTAACAAAAACGCGAGGGGTTATTTTTGATCTGAGCCCGTGCCAAATATTGTTCTGGCCATGTCGGCCCATGTTGAACCGCTTTGCGGCTCTTGTCGTTTTTCAGTTGTAGTATCGCCCGCAAGTCCCGATTGCTTCAATTGCTCATAAGCCTGTCTTAGCTGTTCAAGGAAAGAAGGCGATGATGGGCTTTTTGCCTGCTCTTTTGTTGTCTTCTCAGCTGTTTTTGCAGCTGCTTCTTCTTTGGCCCGTTCATATGATTGTTTGATTTGCTCCCACAAACCAGGCGTCTCTTTTGTGGTTGCCGTTTGACGTTCCCGCTGAGCCGCTTCTTCTTTTGCGCGCTCATATGCTTCTTTAATCTGCTCAACCCAACCAGGTGACTTTTTCGCTTCTTCCGCTCGACGCTTTAGCTTGATAGCTTCTTGTTTTGCATGCTCAGCATCTTGTGAGCCCCATTGGGTTGCCGCTTCTTTTAATTGCGTCCAAAAATCAGCTTGTATGAATCCAGCCTGAAGGACTACAAGTCCAAAAGCGATAAATAATACTTGTTTCTTCATCTTAAACCCTTCCTAAATTATGATCTTTCCAAAAAATCGTACACTATTTTTTATCTTGGCTTTTTCCAAAAAGGGATTTACCCAACTCGTATAATGAAGGAGCTCTTTTTTTTGCCTCTTCTTTTGCTCTTTGAGCAGCAGCTTTTACAGCTTCTTCGCGTTTTACCCTGTCATAGGTTTCTTGAGCCGTTTCTTTGGCCTTTGTGTACCATTGAGGCGCCTTTTTTTCAAGTTCCTTTTGATACGCGGCAGCTTTTTGTTTTGCCTGCTCCGCAGCCTGTTTTACACGCGGATCTTCGCTAAGCTTTTTGGCTTTTTCTTTTAAGGTGCTCAAAAAGTCTGCTTGTAAAGCAGCGCTTGAAAGAGCCATAATCCCTAAAATAGTAAATAAAATGTGTTTCTTCATGTGAATCCTTTCCCTTTATTTATATGCCTTCTATTTGAAATTATATATAAAAAAAGATTGCAAAATCAATAGTTTTTCAAAATATTTTTGATGGCTTCGATACGATTGGGGTGATTAAAAATGGCTGAGGCTACGGCAAGCTGGTCTGCGCCGTGTTTGATGAGCTGAGCGCAATTGGATTCATTGATGCCGCCGTCCACGCTGATGGTAAAAGATAATTCATGCTGACGACGCCAGGCGGAGAGGGTCTTGAGCTTCTCTAGTACTTCCGGGATGAATGCCTGCCCGGAAAAACCGGGATCAACAGACATTAACAGGACGTTTTGAAGGGAATCTTTTAGAAAATAAAGAGGATCAAGGTTGGTCGATGGGTTGAAGGCTATGCTAGGTGTCCAGCCATAGGAGGCGATTTGTCTAAAAAGTTCTTCTATGCTGTGTTGGGAAGGGCTTTCGTAATGCATGGCAACGATATCTCCTTCAAACAGATGCAATCGGTCAAAGTATTTTTCTGGGTACTCGACCATCAAATGGATAAAAAGAGGTTTTTGAGTAGCGGTGCGTATTTCATTAATAAAAACCGGGCCCCACGTAAGATTGGGAACGAAGTGAAAATCCATCACATCAAGGTGGTACCCATCGACGTAAGGGTCAATGAGGTTTATTTCTTGACGTAAGTTGAGCAGATCGGCGGATATAAGGGAGGGAAAGAGGGTTGCCATGAAGGTTCCGTCTTGTAGATTAAGTTTTCAATCTGGTAGTATAAATTCTATAGTGGGGATAGCGATTTGTCTAGGCTTTAGCTGAGTTTTTTGGGGGCGACAAGCGTGAAAATACTGAGTTTTCTACTGCAAAAAATATGAGTGAGGTTCTATAAACTATTTGCCAGTTTTTCTGCTTTGGTTTATACTTTTTGTTATAGAAAATGTAGGTGTTCTTTATATCATACAAGGAGTAACACTATGGTTGACAAAATCCGTCCTTTGCTTGATCGTGTCTTGGTCAAGCGTCTGGCAAATGAAGAGAAATCAGCGGGAGGTATTTACATACCCGATGTTGCAAAAGAAAAAGCCCAAACGGCAAAGGTTATAGCTATTGGCACAGGCCGTTTACTCAATGATGGGAAAGTCGTGCCTATGCAGGTCAAGGTAGGCGATATTGTCTTCCTACCAAAATATGCTGGTACTGAAGCTAGTGGCGATCATGTCATTATTAAGGAAGATGAAATTCTAGGTATTGTAGAACAATAAATAATAAGAGGTCACAATGGCTGGTAAAAAGATCTTATATGGTGCTGAAGCTCGTCAAAAGCTTTCAGCTGGTGTTGATGCACTTGCCAATGCAGTTAAAGTAACACTCGGGCCCCGTGGTCGTAATGTGGCCTATGAAAAAAAATATGGCGCACCTGCAATTACCAAGGATGGTGTGAGTGTTGCCAAGGAAATCGAACTTTCAGACCCACTGGAAAATATGGGTGCACAGATGGTGCGTGAAGCCGCGAGCAAAACATCTGACGTGGCTGGCGATGGTACAACCACCGCAACAGTTCTGACTCAAGCAATTTTTAGAGAAGGCAATAAGTTTGTAACCGCCGGCGCCAACCCTATGGAGGTAAAGCGTGGTATTGATAAAGCAGTTGCTCTCGTTGTTGAGTACGTTAAGAAACAAGCAAAAGCCGTAAGCAGCAAAAAAGAAATTGAACAGGTGGCAACCGTATCTGCAAATTCGGATGTTGTTATCGGTGAGCAAATTGCAAACGCTATGGACCATGTAGGTCGTGATGGCGTTATAACGGTTGAAGAAGCTAAGAGCATGGAAAGCGAAATTTCATTCGTAGATGGCATGCAATGTGATAGGGGATATGTTTCTCCTTATTTCGTTACAGATACTGAAAAAATGGAAGCGGTCTTACAAGATCCGTATATCCTTCTTTACGAAAAGAAGATTTCCAGCATGAAGAGCTTACTTCCTATTTTAGAACAAGTTGCTAAATCGGGCAGGCCGCTCCTTATTATAGCAGAAGATGTTGAAGGCGAAGCGTTAGCTACCTTAGTGGTTAATAAGATTCGCGGGACCCTCAACATTGTGGCGGTAAAAGCGCCAGGTTTTGGGGATCGTCGCAAAGCTATGCTTGAGGATATTGCTGTGCTTACTGGCGGAAAGCTCATTTCTGAAGAAATAGGTTTGAAGCTTGAAAATTGTACGATTTCAGATTTGGGTCGCTCTAAAAAGGTAACGGTAACCAAGGATACCTTTACTATTATAGAAGGTGCGGGAAGCAGCGATGCTATTAAAGGTCGCATTATGCAGATTAAAGCCCAAATGGAAAATACCACCTCGGATTATGATAAAGAAAAACTGCAAGAGCGCCTTGCAAAACTTTCAGGTGGAGTGGCTATCATCCGCGTGGGTGCGGCAACTGAAACTGAAATGAAAGAAAAGAAAGATCGTATTGAAGATGCTCTACATGCAACTCGTGCTGCAGTAGAAGAAGGTGTTGTGGCCGGTGGCGGCGTGGCACTCCTTCGTGCACAAGAAGCTATTATGAGTTTGAAGCTTGAAGGCGATGAGCAGCTTGGCGTTCAGATTATTATACGTGCTCTTGAAGAGCCGATGCGTATTATATCTGCCAATGCTGGGTACGAAGGTTCGGTCATTGTTAACAAAGTACGCCAAGAGTCCGGGAATGTCGGTTTTGACGCTAAGACAGGCGAATATGTTGACATGGTCAAATCTGGAATCATAGATCCTGCCAAGGTAGTACGTTCAGCACTTCAAAATGCTTCGTCCATAGCAGGCCTCTTACTTACCACGGAAGCTTTGATAACAGAGATTCCAGAAGACAAGAAGGAAGCCGGAGCGCCGCACGGCGGTCGCGGTATGGGCATGCCAGAAATGTATTAAAAAACGCGTAACAGGCAAGCAAGGACCCAGAGTTACTAAAAACTCTGGGTCCTGTTCTTTAAAAAAATGTATGGCGATTATTTTGTTAGTTGACCATACCCATAAGTCTCGACCAGAAGGAAGCGTTATTGTCTAGATTAGGGCCGGCTGGTTGCGTTCTAGAAGTAATACCATCTGGGAGCTCAATTTCATAGCCCCTAAATTCAGGCATCGCGGAAAGTTTCAGCATTTTTTGTGATACTTCACTATAATCGGTAATTTGAGAAAGCGCTTCAGCTAGCAAGATTTCGATTCTATATTTCTCACATTCGGTACTTTTTGGTTCACTTTTTATAAGTTCAGCAAATCCTTCAGTATGGGAGAGGAGTTGTTCTAAGCGAGCGTTGCAAATGGCTCGAAATTTGATGAGGGCCTCATGCTTCTGTGCATTCGTACTTGAAGCGTTCTGCATGATGGCAACTAAAGGTGTCAATCCTTGGTCTATCTTAATTGTCCCTAGAGTTGAGCCTATGCTTTCGCCATCCTTTCGAAGTCCAGTACGCGTAATGGTTCGATTATAGGTAAACTCAAAATAAGTGGGGAGTAGTACTTTGCTGAGTGCAGGTGCGGTTACTTCTGCTGGCTGAGTGCCCGCTTGTAAAACTCTTTCCATTGCATAAGCTGGTACGCTAAACAATAGAAACAAAGCATATGCTTTAAAAGAATGGTTCATAATAAATCCTTAATAGAGAGTGTTGATATATGCTACGCTTATTCGCAGGTTCTTTAGAAATGGCCGAATTCTATTTGATATTTATTGGAAAATTCTCGCCTTTTTGAAAGATTCATCAAAACCCAATTAATCTCAGTGTAGTCAGTAATTGAGGAAAGCGCAGTGGCGAGCAGAATTTCTGCTCTATGCTCCCGCTCTGAGCGCCTGTTTGCCATTTTAGCTGATACTGTTTGAGCCTGTAATTTTTGTAAGCGCGTTCTATAAAATGCTGCGTACTGTGCCAAGGCATCTTTTTTATGTTCTTCCGTGCTGGTTTTATCATACATAATAGTTAATAATCGGATTACTTCTTGATCTAGTTTAATGATCGCAATAGTGGGGCCACTCAGACTTGTAAGACCGTATTCTAGATCATAACATTTATTTTCACTGACGATCGTGAAGTGCGTTGGTACATCTCTGCCTGCTGAGGCAGTTTCCTCCCTTGCTCGGTCCATTCCATACGCTTGCAGAGCAAATAAAAGCATAAAGGCATATGCTGGATACGTGCAGTTCATAATAAATCCTTTCAATGAAAAATATAAGAGCAAAAAGCGTTATGAAGCAATTATATTTTTTTTGAGTGTTTTGGCAAGCATGGGATTGGAGTTGCTAAGCATCTCTTCTTTTATCGTGCCCTCGAGAAAACTTGTTTTATGCACAAGTTTCTTTTTTGCATATTGACATATAGCATAGTTTGTTAATATAATGTGCGTGAAAATATATATTCGTATGCTCTGGGTGATTTTTAAATCGAATAGTTTTTTGGTGTTTTGAGAATATGTAAAAAGAAAATTTAGCGGAGCGTTATATTTAGATTGCGATGAACCAGCCATTGATATTGCCTTAAGAGTACGTTAGAATGATAAAGAAATTAAATATTCAATATTATAAAACAAAATCTGGGAAATCACCTTTTCTCGGATGGCTTGATCAGCTTGATTGGCATTCGCAGACCAATCATAGACAAAAGGTTAATGCGGGTGAGGCATGGTCAATTAGGAAGTTGTGAGCCTATCGGTGATGGATGTTTTGAGCTTAAGTTTTTCCCGAGCCCTGGCTATCGAATTTATTTTGGTAGAGTGAGTGGTGTGCTATAATACTTCTATTATGTGCAGGAGATAAGGGGACCCAGAAACAAGATATTGAGAAAGCAAAAAAACATTGGCTTGATTTTAAAGCAAGAGGCAATAAATGAGCATAAAAAAATCTCTAGCAGTGGCCTCTGGTAATTACAGAGAGGCGCTCATTGAAAGATTGAGAAAAGACCCAGACAGGGCGGTAGCTTTGCTAAATGTCATGGTCACAGATGAATGTCCAGAGATTTTTTTGGATACTTTGCATACTATCATAGACGTGCATGGTGGCACTGGAGAAGTTTCATGTGGGGCGGAGATGACCAAAAAGAAATTGAATAGTATTCTTTCGGGGAAGGAAGATCTTAATGTTTCTAGCCTGAACAAAATTATGTACGCGCTGGGAATGCAGTTAGCAGTCCTGCCTACAAGGCTTCAGAGTAGAAAAGTTGCTAAAAAAGCTACATCTGCTGCCACCAAACCTAAGAAAAGAACAGTGACAAAACGTATGCCGCTGATTCCAACCCATAAAGATCCTAAGCCGAATGAGGCTCTTCTTTTAAAAAAGAAGCCTGCTTGAGCCTTGACCACTGTGTTAAAAGAAAGAGATGTAACCAGATATACAGCCTTTAGGCCTCCCTACCCACAAGAGCTTATTGATGCCCTTGTAAGCGAGTTTCATTTAGACAAAAAGGGGCGATTGCTTGATTTGGGATGCGGTAGTGGCCAGATAACCTTTCCTTTGGCTCCTTTTTTTGAGTACGCTATTGCGCTCGACGTTGATCCGCTCATGATTCAAGAAGCTTTGCTGCAGGTACAGAAGGGTCATATAGAAAGCATCGAATGGCACGTTAAGCATGCAGAAGACATTTCTCAAGCAATTGAGGGAGCAATTCGTCTTGTTACCATAGCTACTGCTTTTCATTGGATGGACAGACCAGTAGTATTACAGAAATGCTATAAGCTTTTGCAAGAAAATGGGGGCATCGCCATTGTTAATGCCAAAAGTTGGTGGGATAGTTCGTCGACCGATTGGCAGCAGGATATTATTATACTTATTAAAAAATATCTCGGCCCAGAAAGGCGCGATAAATCTCCCGCAAAGACTTTTAAGATTTCACATGAAGAACTTTTAATCAATGCTCAGTTTAAAAAAGTACGAAATCTCACTATTACCGCTCCTTATGAGTGGACTGCTGATAGCATTCTTGGCTATCTATTCTCAACTGCTTATTGTGCGCCATCTTTATTTGGCTCAGAATTAAAGGACTTTGAAGCCGACGTAAGAGCTCTGCTTCTAACTAGAAGCGCTTTGGGCATATTTCATGAAGATTTACCTTTTTATCTGCTTGTAGGGCATAAATAATTTTTTGCTGGCACATCATCAAAAAACGTCCCGAGTGCACATGCAAAGTCTTTTGCTAGCAGAACTATCGTATTTAATGGCCGTTTTGCTTATAGATAAGCGAAGAAAGTGCATTGGCCAGTGTGACTGCATCTTCCAAAGAATGTTGGTAAATATTGCGTCCTATTGCGGCGCCAGCGCTTCCGCCAATGGCTAATTGATCGCGTACTTCTTTCAAAAGTTTTTCCGGTTCGCACGCCTTCCCGCCAGCGCAAATAACTTTAGTATTACCGGCAGCCTGAACCGCTAAGCGCAGTAACTCAGCACTCGTTGAAGTACTCGTTGGTGTAGGGGGATGTATTTTTACAAAATCAGCGCCCAAGCAGGTTGCGACTCCGGTCGCTCCTGCAAGTAAAGCCCCATCGGTCTCATCTTTAATGGCCTTTCCACGCGGGTATATCCATAACATTGCAATGAGACCATGCTGATGGGCATTAAATACAGCTTCTGCCGCCTGGGAAAGCATGAGATCTTCATACTCGCTTCCCAAATAGATAGTAAGGCCTATGCCACAGATTGAGAGTTTGGATTGTTCTTTAAATGTTACTACATCCTCAATGCTCCAGAGCTGTCTACTGAGTGGATCTTTTTGAGACGAAGGAAGCAAGTTCGTTTTAGAATTGAGTTTAGCAATGTAGTTAATGTGTGAATACTGACTACCAAAGCGCGCTATCAACCCAAGCTGGGTTGCTAATGCTCCAATGCGAGCAGTGGCGGCTATTTTGAAAATATGTTCTGGGTCATGAGCTGACGGATCAATGCTGGGTCCATAAAAATCAGCATCAAGATGTTCTATTTTATGATCAGCAGCAAAAAGGAAGAGCCTGTTCGTCCTAAAGGTTATTGCCGTATAATTTTTGCAAAACTCGCCTCGTTGGGAAAGCGGAATGTCTGCTGGGATGAGAAATGATTCTTGTACTACCATGGGAGCTCTTTTCGTGCAAAATTAGCAGATGACACTCATAGATTAAGCTTATAAGAAGTATGAGTGCAATAATTTTGAAGGAAAGTTTTGGGTGGACTTGTAAGATCAGATAATCTTATCATGAATAAGCATTTTGTGAGCGACTCGTTCAAAGAGAGGGACAGCAATGGATGATGCTAGTAAGCCCTTTTTAGAGGTTTCTTTTATAAAAATAACGGCTACGCGCTTATACGCATCTTTTTCCACAATTGCCATAAAAGTAAATATATGTCGGTAAGGATCGTATCTGCCGTTAGTGATAAGGCGGGCAGTCCCCGTTTTCCCCATGACGTTATAGCCTTCAATGTGCGCCTTTTTTGCGGCGCCCTCATCAATGGTTTTACGCAATATTTCTTTCATTTGATTCATTGTTTCGGGCTTAAAAAGCGGGCCCTCTTTTTTTATTTCCTCATTGGTAAGAAGAAGTCGTGGTTTTACAAGGTATCCATTGTTGGCAACAATACTCAAGGCTTGGCCTAATTGCAAAATATTTGCACTGAGTTCGTAGCCGAAAGAGAGGGAAATGAGCGATGCTTTTGACCAACGGGAAGGATGTGTGATGGCTCCTCCATTCTCCCCAGGGAAAATGCCAATTTTTTTGCTAAATCCAAGCTTTTTATAATGATCATAGAGTTTAGTACCTACACGTTGAGCAACTTTTGCAACGCCAATATTATTTGATTCCCTAATCACTTCGCTAAAAGGGATGACGCCATTCGCTTTTGTAGTATTGACCGGTATGCCATGCAATCGTGTATGAAGGCGATTTTCGCAATCTATGAGCTCATTGGGGCGTACCACTTTTTCTTCTAGCGCTGCAAGAGCAAGGAATGCTTTGATAACAGATCCGAGCTCATACGCATCGGTAATTATCCTATTTTTAGTGAGCGCCATATCAAGAGCATCGGTACTTTGTGGATTAAAATCAGGATAATTAGCCATGACGAGAATGTCGCCATTTTCTGGATTGAGAATAAGAACTGCGGCTTCTTTTGCCCCAATTTGGTTGGCATATTCTCGGAGTTCTTCATACGCTAAAAATTGAAGAACGCTATCCAGGGTCAGCGTAATAGCGCTGCCCTGTGTTCCTTCTACTTTTGTTTCTCGTTTGAAATAAAAATTGCGGGAGCTGCAATCTTTTTCAATTAGGAATGTACTTGGTTTACCCGCAAGCGTACTGTTGTACATGAGCTCTATGCCAAACAAGCCTTGATTATCTATATCAGTAATTCCCACAACGGTGCCTGCCGATTGGGTCGGATAAAATCTACTAGGCTCTTTTAGGATTTTGATATCCGCCAGCTCGCTCTTTTCAATAAGCTCGATTTCTTTTGGAGATAAGCGCCTTTTAATATACAGAAAATGGCTTCGCATATTTTTTTTAAGCCGCTCTGCTGCTGATTTGAAATGGCGCCCAAGGAATTTTTCTATACCCTCAGGATCTTCCAACTTTGTAGGAATAATGAAAGCGGATAAGCTTTCCTTATTAAGGGCGAGCGGTTGGATTCCAGATCGGTCAAATATGATGGCTCTTGGCGGGGTTGATGTAATTTGGGTCGTGTATTGGCGTTGAGCAAGCGTCTTGAAAAAAGCAGAGCGCTTAATCTGGACCACGTATAAATTAAACAATACAAGCATATACAGCGCGACAAAAAAGAAGAAGAGAATAATAAGCCGTGAATTATGCTGCGTGTTCATGAGGTAGACCTTCCCCTCTGCTAGGAACATTTTTTATTTGATCGAGGGTGATTTTACGCATCTTAGCGTTCAATGCAAAGGTCTTAATATCAGCCAGATTGTGATTTATATGCAATGCATGGGTAAGATCCTGCTTTTTATGCGCAAGCTCTAGTTTCTTCTTTTCATATTTTTGTTTTTGGTAGGAAAGCTTGATTACCATGCTCTGATGGTGAATATAAAAGAAGACGAGAAAGAGCTGAAGGCCAACAAATATAAAAACAAATGAATTCTTTTTCATGGCACCAGGCCTTATTTTGCTAATGTGTATTTTCCAGTCCTTGACTATTCAGTCGTTGACTGCGTTGGCTTATATAAGGTAATTATACTCTGACACCGCATCTTTTCAAGCAGCGATTAGTATCTTGAGAGCGTGAGCATATTGAAGGGCTTATTATTATTTAGCTCAAGTAGTGCAGATTGCGCGCACTATTCTTGTTATTGAATGCTAATTTTTTAGATGTAAGTTGATGCAGAGCATCATGAAATTTTTATATATTTTATTGCTATCGCCTATGCGGCGGGCATCAGGACCGCTGCGCGCAGTCCTGAACCTGCGCCAGGTGGCTCCGCCCCTGGACCCCAAAAGATGGTGCCCAATCGTACTTTTCCAACTTTCGCGGACAGCGAAGCGTCGATATGCGATCATCAACGAGCGCGTCAAAACTTACATTTTTGTTGAATAGAATGCTTTTTTTTAAGCTTGCCATAGGGGGATTGTCAGCTGAAAGCCTTCGGAATCAAATGATTAGTAAGGGTATGGTTTTTTTGCAGCTGAAAAGTCCTCGTAATGACATTATTAGTAATGATGATGTGGTATTTGAATACCCAACATCCGCGAGAGTTGAGATGGTTCTGGTGAGCTTGGGGGGTTCAAGGGGCGTCTGGTACAGACCCCATTGGCTGTGCAGGCGCAGCGCTGCCGCGGGTGCAGGGTGCGCGCAGCTCCCTGCTGCTGGGCGCATAGCCCAACCGCAAGGCGTTAAAAAAAATTTTTGCTTTAGCAAATACGCCGTAGGCGAAAAAGAATTTGGCATAGCACCAGCTGGCTCAGCGCCTGGCGCCGCGTACAGGCGACTTGACCTTTGTTGCCATTACAAGCATGATGGTATGAAAGAGTTAAGCGCTAAGAACTAGAAAACCAAATGTTTATTGAAAGGTATGTGCAATGGCAATTAAGGCATTGAGTTTAGTATGGATAACCGTATCAAATTTAGAAAAAGCAGAAAAATTTTTCTCACAAGCAGTAGGTCTTACGCTCAAAGTAGCAGATAAGGAACATGGTTGGCTTGAATTTACCGGCAGTCAGGGTGGATTCCGGCTGGGTGTTACAGGCTCGCAGGAAGATAGCTGCTGTGGGCAAAGTGAGCAAGAGAAATGCTGCCGTCCTCAAGGGACAGGTACCAATGCTGTCGTTACCATGGAAGTCGATGATATTGTTGCTTCAAAAAAAGAGCTTGAAAGCAAGGGAGTGGTATTTAGCGGTCCTATTATGGAACTTCCAGATCATATCAAACTTGCTTCATTTAGCGACCCTGATGGCAATCAATTTCAGCTTGTAGAAGTGCTGAGCAAAAAATAAGTAAGCGCATTCTTGACTTCATATTTCTTTTTTTCGCATCCTTAATACTGTAATTGACAATGTCAAAGGCTGGGTGGGTACCAGCCTTTGAGCTGTAGGGGGATTTCGTGAAAAAAATTTTAGTGCTTACTGCCTTAACATTTTGCCTGACTGGATTTTTAGAAGCCCGTCAGCGTATCTACCGGTCCCCACGGATGCATCGGTCCACCTCCTCTCAGCCTGAATGGGATGATCGTCTTGACTTGCAAGCAATCGAAGATCGATTGCGTACTGAGGAAGTTGCTCATACTGAAAGGATATCACGCTATCTTGAGAAAAATGGCAAGGTTTCAAAAGCATCTCATTATATGCTCATAGTTTTCCTTGAAAGTGGGTTAAAAGCGGTTTTTAAGCCTGGGGAATATGCATATGCTGAGGTTGCTGCCTATCGTGCAAACAAGGCCTTAGGCCAACGTCTTGTGCCGCCCACGGTTTTTCGTACCATTGAAGGCAAGCAAGGTAGTTTGCAGTTTTTAGTTGAAACTCCCGTTGATTTGCGTAAAACTGCTTCGGTTGCAGAGCTCTTTAAAAAAGTTTCTGCCAAAGACATGAGCGACATGAAGCTTTTTTATTTTGTCTTTGGCCAATGGGACGCACATATAGGTAACCAGCTTATCAATCCACATCGTGGAAAGGCGCATCTAGCGCTTATTGATAATGCTGGGATTCTTCATAGGTCGTATGCTCGCTATGGAGATTACTTTTTTATTGAGAAAGGAACAAATGAGCATGTCCATTCCACGTGTACGACATCATTTCCCTTTGATCAGGTCAAAACTATACGTCCTAAGTCATTAAATGAAGTAAGAACCTTATTTAAGCCCTATATCTCGGAAGAAGCAATTCGGAAGTTGTGGGAGCGCCATAAACCAATTGCCTATTGCATATGGTGCGACGTGCTGTGGATGCAAATGTATAAAAATAGTCCAACAATAAAGCCCCCTGCTACAAGTCGCTATTATGCTTCGACACTTAAGGCTTATGAAAACCTTCATCGTACTCTACTAGAAAAAGTGTGGGCAGAATGGCTCGTAGAAAATAGAAGTCACGGTGAGCAGCTTATTATGCTTACGCTTGAACGACGTGACCAAATGCTGCGCATAGCCTATTCATCAGGTCAAATCATTAATGATATTGCCTAAAACTCCTGAGACATATTGAAATGGACCTCATAGAATTTTTCACGAAGTCGTTTATTTCGATCGAGTTTGAAGCCCCAGTCGATACGAATTGGTGCAGGATTAGTAAGACGAATACCAAAACCGATTGCATGTCGGTATCTAAAACGGTTATTAGTAAGCGCAAGCGCATTAACAGGCTCTGAAAGAAGATTAACTTCTCTTTTGGTTAAAGGGGTATCCCAGCCGGCGCCGCCATCATAAAACAGGACTCCGCGTATGGATTGATCTTTGGTAACAGAAAAAATAAGCTCGGCATTTACCCAGAAAGCTTTTTGCGCTCCCACAGAGCTATTAAAAATTTGTGGACCAATCTGGCCAAACTCAAAGCCACGAACAGTGCCGGGACCGCCCATATTATAGAGTTCGCGATATGGAATAGCTTTATCGCCCAACGGTTTAACAAAGCCGGCATGGCCGTGCAGAAGGAAAACAAGGTCATAATCGCCTATTAATGGAGTGAGCCAAGTTGTATCAAAGTCTCCTTTAACGTAACCAAAACAGCTTCCCGGTGCAGGGATACCAAATTTAGTTGCAAAGCTCCAGTTGTATCCTCGATTAGGGAACTGAGGGTGATTACGCATATCTTGTCCGATTACCGTTCCGATCCAGCCAGCGGTTCCTGAAATAAATCTTCGATCTATAAAGGTTTGCAGAAGCTCATTTTGCTTTTCAGACCTATCAGCACGTTCCGCAATGAGCCCTCTTTGAAAATGAATATTTTCAATACCACCCGTTACCGATGCTGAAACATCATTGCAATAAGGCAATAGAAACATGAGCTGCGCATCTCCACCAGTGAGAGTCTCACGAGGTGCATCACTTATGTTTTTAAAGTCTTCATAAATTGACTTCTTATGGTAGACGCCCGCACCACCACCAATTGGCCTGCCAAAAAGCCAAGGTTGAAAGAAGTTAAGCATAAAGCCATGATCCTGTCGTGACCAGCTTGCATTCACGTTTGCGCGTATACCAGTACCAAAAAGATTACGATCGCTTATTCCCACACCGACGCGAAACGAGGTATTTGGCGATTGAGGATCGGCACCACCATAGCCAAGTTGCCCATCAATTCTGCCGGTTTTTATTTCTTTAAGCATGAGATCCAGGTCAACGAGATTCTCAGAAACTTTGGTAATTTTCCATTCGACACCATTTTGAGGCTCGAAATAACCAAGGCCTTCAACGCGGCTTTTAGAAAGCTCCATTCCGGGGGTTGAAAGGAGTTGCCCTTCACAGACTGTTAACATTCTTCGTATAACATAATCGCGTGTTTTGCAGTTCCCCACAATGCCAATTCGATTTAAATATATTTTGTTGCCCAGATCAACATTGAAGGTGATATCTACGGTTTTTTCCTCAAAATTAGGAATTATAACCGGCTCTATATCAGCGTAAATGTAGCCAAAGCGGCCCCAGACGTTGCGTAATACTTCCATAGTTTGACGGATCAGTTCTTTAGAGTAGAGCGTTCTTGGTCTTAAGGGAATACAGGTAAGGAGTTGTTCTTCCGTTAAAAGCTCATTGCCCGGAGCGGAAACGCATTTTACCGTATATATTTCCCCCTCCTCGATCACATAGGTTACGGTAATACATTGTGATACAGGCTCGATATCGACTTGAACATCGACGACACGTGCTGCAAGAAATCCATTGCTCTGATAGAAGTTTTCGATTACAAATTTATCAAAATCCAACATCTCAGGCTGGAAGCTTCCGGCTTTATTTACAAAACCAAAAAGCCAATCTTCTCGTGTAAAAATATTGTTACGTAATTTTCGACTGCTCATACAGTTGTTGCCTTTAAAAAATACGCGCTTGACTACGGCCTTATTGCCTTCACACACCGAAAAAATGGCCTTATAGGTACCGTTTTCCGTAGGGACGAGCTTTGGTGTAATGGTTACGGCATGATAATTTTTTTCGGCATACATCTTCTTTATCTGATCTGCATAGAGAAATAGCTCTTCATCATCCATGGCAGGAATTTCACAAAGTTTTAATTTTTTTTCAATTTCGTCCACGGTTAAATGCGGGTTTCCTTCATACGTGATCGACTCAACTTTCTTTTTTTCTTCGACAGTAATATACAGATCCAGAGTTGTATCGGTAAGATCTTCAATTTCCACGGTAATAGTATTAAAATAATTGAGAGCATAGAGGTTGCGAATAAGATCGCCCGTTTTTTGGGGAATGAAGAGGTCGCCAGTCCTATAAGGTATTCGAGCAAGTATTGCTTCTTTAGACAGCTGCTTGTTACCGCTTATATGAATGGAGTTGATGGCTTTGCGTGGAAGCTCCTCAGTCGGCTCTTCCTCTTCTGGTTTCTCAGGCTGGGGGGCTAGTGGTTCAGCCTTGAGCCAAGATGGTCTTTGTGCAGGAGGCCTATGGGCGCCAGTAGGTTTGCTACGAGGCAATTGCAGTGTTTGGCTCATTGCAGCCCTGGACTCTTCCGTCGGAGACTCTTTAGTTGGAGATTCTTGAGTCATGGACTGGTCAATCGCGGATTGCTCAGACGGTATGGATGCGCTTGGCGCGGAAAAGATATGCCAAGGACATGAAAGAGTGAGTACTAAAGAATAAAAAAAGTATTTAAAAACTTTATTGGAGCACATAGGTATGTATTCTTTTTACCATCACATTACATTGGGATTCGATCCGTAGGGCAACCACCCATAGGGACAGGGCATGGTCCATAAGCAACCGATCCCTTATATTACTATGCTCCACATTTTCAACTGAAAACTGTTGACTCTCACTTTTATATGTATCTATAATACTATTTTTGGCAAAATTGGCTAGGATCCCATGAAAAAACCTTCTTCTTTACCAATGTTAACTCTGTATAATACCCTGACCGACCGGGCGGAGACTTTTAAGACATATGATGACAAAGTTTCGCTCTATGTTTGCGGGGTTACACCTTATGATTATGCTCATCTTGGGCATGGACGGGTTTATGTGACTTTTGACACGTTGTATCGGCTTTTGAAGTTTCTTGGTTATTCAGTGAGCTATTGCAGAAATTTTACTGACGTTGATGATAAACTCATTAATCGTGCAGATAAAGAGCTTAATGACTCTACGCAATATATTTTGCTTGCTAATCGCTTTATCGAAAGTTTTCATGAAGATATGAAGGCTCTCAATTGTGTATCTCCTGAATTTGAACCGCGTGTTACCACGCATATTGGCCCCATTATCAAGTTTATTGAAGGACTTGTTGCTTCCGGCAAAGCCTACGTTACCATTCTAGGAGATGTCTACTTTAGTATTGCGCAATTTCCAGAGTATGGAAAACTCTCAAAGAGGGATATTGCTGATTTAAAAGCGGGTGCACGGGTTTCTGTGCGTGAAGATAAGCAGGATCCGCTTGATTTTGCTTTATGGAAATATACGCAGAAGGAACCTGGATGGCAAAGTCCATGGGGGTTTGGCCGGCCCGGATGGCATATTGAATGTTCTGCAATGTCTAAAGAATATTTTGGAGAGACTATTGATATACACGCAGGGGGTATGGACCTTATCTTTCCCCATCATGAAAATGAGATAGCTCAATCAGAGGGATTACATAATAAACCTTTTGCTCGCTATTGGATGCATAATGCTTTTGTGCGCATAAATGCAGAAAAAATGTCAAAATCCCTCGGAAATTTTTTAACGTTAAAAGAAGTATGTACGCGCTATAATCCCATGGTAGTGCGTTATTATTATTTGCAGCATCATTATCGCAGTCCGCTCGATTTTACGCATGACGATCTGACCAGTGCTTCTAAGAGTTATCAACGGCTCTGCATTTTTTTTGATCCCATTAAACAGGCGTCAATCGAGGAAATCCATGCGTCAGATTCAGCCCTTATTGCATCCTGCATTGCTGCCTTGTGCGATGATCTGACGGTTGCAAAATTTTTTGGCCTCTTGTTTGAGCATCTTAACACCATGGGTCCTAATGAGGCTGCGCTTATTAAGGGGCTGCTTACCTCGGTATTGGGCCTTTCTATGGTACCGCTTGTTAAAGAAGAAGTAGTGATCACCCCAGAAATTCAAGAGTTATTAGATGCGCGGGAAGCTGCGCGAAAAGCAAAAGATTGGGCGCTAGCTGATGCATTAAGGGATCGATTACGGGAGTTTGGTATTGAAGTAAAAGATACCAAGCTTTGAATCTTCCCCCGCACTCGATCTGTCGAGCTGCACTTTGGGCATGAACATGAACCTGTTTTCATAGTTGTCATTTCACTCGGCTAAATTTTGCCAGGAAAAGGGGTGTACCGTGGTTACCCACGATACACCTTAAGCTTTACTTGGTAGGTCTGGTCACAACAGGCTGTCTTGCAGCTCCGCATGAACACGCTAATACTTCAGCGCCAAGTCCGAGGCACACGAGGGCCATTAAAATAAGCTTTTTCATAATAGTTCCTTTTTGTAAAAGGGGTTAAAGATGTTTTACACTTTCATCTTAATAAACCAAAAGGATAAAAGTCAATAAAATAATTAATCAAAGTTTGCAAATATAAATAAAGAGAGCTTGAAAAAGGGATCCGATGGGATGATGCATAGTGTAGGCAAAAGGGTAGTTCCTGCTTAATTGTAGAAGAAAACGTGCAAAAAATGAGTGAATTTTTTGGTTATAAAAACTGAGGCCAGCCGCCGCTGGAATGGCAGTCTTGCTAAGCCAAGCATCTATAATAATGAATCTATATCGAAAGGGTCCTTCTGGAGGTGGGGGGCAATTCTTGCCTGTTTTTGTTAAACCTTGGCAAAGACTTCTTTTATTTTGTTCTCAAGATCTTGTTTAGGCATAAAGCCGACGACTGAATCTACCAGCTTGCCGTTTCTTAAAAACAGGAAGGTAGGCACCGAGTTTACCCCATATTCAATTGCGATTTCTCGGGCTTCATCAACGTTGAGCTTTGCAAAGGTATACTGAGTCCCGTATGCTTGGGCCAATTCTTCAAAGTAAGGAGCCATATGCTGGCAGGGGCCGCACCAGGTTGCATACACATCAATAACCACTGGCTTTGATGATTCTTCGATTTCTTGCTTAAAATTATGACGAGTAATACTAATGATCATGTCAGCACCTTTATATAAAATACGTATGTTATTATTCTATAGTAACAGCAACTCAAAATCCAGAGTCTCAAAGTTTTTGTCAAAACTATTGAGCCTAGAACCGGCCTTCTATAATCTAGGAAAAGACACTCAACACCACAAAAAAGGGTAAAAAGAGATGGTAATCAAATACGCGTGGTTAAACGCATTTATTTTCCTCTGTATTGGTTGTTCCTCCCTGATTGGGCAGATTGAAGCTCCAGAAGAGGAATCCGCTCCCGAGTCCAGAATTTCTATGGATTCAGATGTAGATATTAAGCGGAAGTCTGCCGAATGTAAAAGGCTTACAAACAATGCCGCTAAACATTTCGCAAAAGTTTCGGTCGAGAATGCCTGCAATGACTTTATACATAATAGCATATGGAGGAAGGGTGAACTCTTTGTCTTTGTTTTTAGTGCTGATGGGGTGGTGCTGGCACATGGTGATGATTATGATCTTATTTGGCAGAATATTAGGAATGTAAAAGGGGTTGGCGGAACACCTCTTATTCACGATATTCTTGAAATCGGTCCTAAAGGCGGTCGCATAAGTTATATCTGGGACAACTCGTTTAAATCAGCGTATGTTAAAACGGTGGTTAAGGATGGCATAAAATATATGCTTGGCTGTGGATTTTTCCCTGAGAATGATGAATATCAAACCAAACAGCTAGTAAGAACGGCTGCAGCCTATTTTAAGCAAAATGGGCCTGACGCAACCTTTGCTCTTATGAGCAATCCAAAGGGTCCCTTTGTAAAAGGGGATATTTATATGTTTGCCTACGACTTTAAGGGGATTGTCGTGGCTCATGGGCAAAATCCAGCATTGGTTGGCCAGAATCTGATTGATCTTACTGATGATCGGGGCAAGTATATTATTAGAGAGCTGATCAAAATTGCAAAAACTAAGAGAAAGGGCTGGCTTGACTATGATTGGCGGCATGAATTGAAGCGCTCATATGTTGAACGCATAGTGGACCCAAAAACTAAGAAACCGTATCTCATTTCTGCTGGATATTTTCCTAACGTGACGCTTGAAACAGTAAAAAACTATGTTGAGCGGGCTATAACCTACTTAAAAACGAATGGTGCAAAAAATTCATTTGCAGAATTTTCAAATCTTGTGGGCGAATTTGCTCAGGGAGGTCTTGGCATTTTTGTTTTTGATTATAATGGTAAATGCCTTGCCAATGGCGAAAACCCAAGTTTTGTCGGACAGAATCTTTTAAAGCTTGAGGGAGAAGGCGGGCAATATTATGTGCGAACTATGATTGCGCAGGCGCGCAAGTATGGCAGAGCATTGGTAAATTATAGAAATTTTAATGCTCATGCGGTTGCTTATGTTGTAAATGTAGAAACTCCCGATGGCAAATTCGTAATAGGTGCAGAATATTTTCCAGCCTCAAAAAAGGCATCCACGCAAGCACTTGTTAATGAAGCAGTGGAATTTTTAAAAGGCCATAAACCAGCCAAGGCTTTTGACGAATTTAGCACAAGAAAGCTGCCATTTTTACGTGGCGATCTGCATATATTTGCTTATCAGGAGAACGGCACACGCTTGGTAAATGGGCCGCAAAAAGCTCAAATATGGCACGATTTTATAAAGTCTACCGATCAAGAAGGCAAGACCATAGTAAACGATCTTATTTCGCTTGCACTCAATGGAGGCGGTTGGGCTACGTATAAAACACGCAACGCCAACCGAAAAGTATTTGTAAAGAACGTTGAGAAACAGCTACCTAATGGTAAGGTTGAGAACATTATTCTCGGCAGTGGCTATTTCTTGTGATCCACGTAATCAGTGAGGGCTTTTTTCGGCTGCAGATGTGCAGCCTTAAATCCGGCAGTTGCTGCTTCTTGTAAGCCTTTATAGTTCTCAAGCTTGTTCCACTGATAGGCACTTTGCATAACATTAAATCCGATACGTGCGCCGACTAACGCTCCAACGAGCGTTGCAATACTATCACTATCACCCGGGGTGTTAACTGCCTCGGTCAATGCTGCTTGAATATTATCGGGATGTCGCATGAAAATGTAGACCGCAGCCGCAAGAGCCTCATCAGCAGCCCAGCCGAGCAAAAAGCCATCAGGCGATCGGTAATTTTCTTGCTTATCATTATGCGTACCCAACACTTTTTCCGGCTTTTCCCCGTTTTTTGCCATATACATGGCATACCTTATCATATCGCTTGTAAGGAGTTTATCTTCGGCCACAAGAGAGGGAGAGAAATCGCTCAAATTCAGGATTTTTTTTGCTGAAGTCTTATAGAGTTGCTCCATTTCATCGGCTTCTTGAGCTCCCTTGATCATAGCCTGAATGATCTCTTCAGGGGACTCTTTGCTTCCATCGGGGCCCATTCTTACCGCATGGGCTATGCCTAGTGCACTTGCAGTTGAGGCAATGATGGCCATGGGATGCCGATGTGTTAAGATTGATTGATCATAGGACCTTTGTGGTATCATTTCTTCCCTGTTCCAATAAATTAACCCCACAGGCCAAGCGCGCATAACGGACCCGCAGCCACCTTCGAAGGCGGCTGTTTCGTCTTTCTTCATCATAAAATCAATTTTTCGCTTGCCTCGCAGCCACCAGGAAAAGGATAGTTCCTGCTTTCGTTCTGCCCATTCGGCCAATTCCTCGCAAGCATGTATATTTGTGGGACCATGAGCGCGAATAGCATACAAAGGATCATGCGTGTAGTTGTCAGGCCCGAAAAGCTTTACAAACTCCAGAGCTAGAACGTTCGGAAAACAGTTGCTGGGAATACAGGCGGCATAGGGACACTCGGCGGATTGTGTCAGATCTTGGGTGGCTGTTTTAAGAACAAGAAGAGCCATGACCGTATCATCGGTATAAGCGGCAATTTTCTGCTTTGTACGAGGATCAGTTACCCAGTCTTTTTCTTTAAAACTTCTGAAAGAAGTAACGCCTGCTGAGCCATAGGCTTTTTTTATTTTTTCTGTTGACTCAATAAACTCGGTTACACGGCCTAAAGCATCGCCAAGTGCCGCTCCCATAACCGCACCTTTAAAGGCATCTTCTGTGGTATGCATTTTTAGTGCTGACGGGCTCGGTGTGGCGGCCAGCAGGGAGAGACTAAAGGGTATGAGCAAAAGTGCTAGAGAGCGTAAGATTTTCATAAAAGGACCTCTTTTACTTGGATTATGTTTTGAGATTAAGCTTAGCTTGGCTTAATAGATTAGTAAAAAGGTACCCATTTTGGGGCTGATGTCAGGCCTAGTCTTATACCCTGGCAAATTCTTAGACAATAAAAATAGACCTGATCCAGTAAATAATATTTAATATATCTAATAACAATTATTGATATTTTGTTTCATGCTGAGTGAGTTGAAATATCGAAACCGACTTGTTTATGGGATATTTCTGAGTCGCGGATGTCTGATGATTTAATTATATGAAAAGGCCGTCTGCGTGAATCAGCAGACGGCCTCTTAAAAAATTCTTAAAGCTTAAATTCCACCCATAGCCTTTCCTTTTCAAGCTTATACCATTCTAAGGCAAGCGCACAGTCTTTTTGGTAGGTCTCAAGGTCCTTAAAGGACGGTCGAACGTTATTAAGATGATGCACTAAGAAGTATCTGCGTTTAGATTCAGGCGTTACTGGAGCATCATCAGGAAGTGCCTTTGCCAGCATTGTTTCGTTTGCTAGGTTGACTACTTTTACAGGATCTGTCTCATAATGCAAATCGTGAACAGTAAAACAGGCTCCTGCGGAGGCGGCATTGGCACTCTCAATTTCTGCTCGGGTTGAAAGGTTTTCAAGTCGATAGTTGATGTGATAAAGCCAATAAGCAGCTAAACGGCTTTTGTCATCGGGATAATAAAGGACCAGCCTTTCAAATTGAAAGAGGCTCAGTGCTATAGAGCCTGCGTTATAGTCATCCTGAGCCGTTTTAATATAATCTAGAATATATTTTTTCTCATTTTTAAGGGCGGCGTCGGAGGGCATAGGTACTGTGATTTTTAAAAAATGCATCCAAGGATAGGTGCCCTTCTTAGGATGCGTTAGATCATTTACCCCTGCTTCTAAAAATTGTATAAGATCTTTAAGGCCATGGGTGTAGTACTCTTCACCCATGCGCTTAATTTTGTCACTTCTTGGCTCCAAAGCTGAAGGTTTTAGTAATTCTAATTGGCATGCCGCTCGTGATTTTTTCTGCTCACTGGCCTGTGGATCTGCCAAAATTGCTTCAGCCTGTGCAATCTGGGCATTGAACTCTGCTTCAATTGCTTTATCCCGCGCCGTAACTTTTGCTATGTACTGATCAACATAGGCATCCACAAGGTTTAGTACCCTAGTTTTTAATTCTTGGTGTTCCGCGGTCACGGCTATCGTGCTTTCTCGAGCCTTCTCTGCTGGCTGCTTAGCAACTCTTGCAGGGGCTTCCATCATTGCAGGCAACGTGGCAGCTTCCGAAGCATAAGCTCCTGATAAGAGCCCAACGCATGCAAATAAAGCGGTGCTGGGAAGAAATAAGGTTTTCATGAACATCTCCTTTTTTTGATGGTGTATACATTCATAAATTTTTAGCATTCTAACAAAGTCGGTTACTAAAGGCTAGCGCGAAGTCTTTTTCGATCGATGCGTGCCGAATGCGCTTAATGAAAAATCCTGCTTGATAAAACCAATAGGCTTGATAAGCTATGCTATCTTGTTACTTTTCAGGTAGCTTACATGGACAAAAAGCGGAGATTTTGAAAGGAAAGAATTCTATGCAAAAAAATGACGCATCTATAAAGCCATACTATATTATTGACAAAAAAGGCAACAAAACAACCCTCTTTATCGATGTTGCTGCATTTAAAGATCTGGTGGATGCATTTGAGAATCTACAATCTGAAGTGTCCAATAGTCAAACTCTTACTCCTGAGCCTCACTACGTTATTTCTGAAGTTGCTCTCAAAAAAGCCTTGCCACAGTGAATTTAAAGATTCTCATTTAAAATAGTTTTTTAAGCACCGTTAAGATAAAGAGTGCTCCAAAAGCCATTAGGAGAGCGCCCGAGATTTTATTAATAAGCATAAATACTGATGGAGTTACGCGGTCACGAAAGTGAGCAATCAGGGTGCTTAGACTAATAAACCATAATCCAGATCCGCAAAAGACCCCCAGGCAGAGCAGCAATGCCTCATGGAATTCATGCTCTTTACCTTCAAATCCAATTGCTGCAAAGGCGGCTAGAAATGTAAGGATAGTCATTGGGTTAGTGAGCGTAATAAGCATTGTTTGAATAAGGGTCGAAAAAAAGCCCGCGTCTTTAAGGGGTTTCTCAAGGGAGATTGGCTTTGTATTAAATGCTTTTGCTCCCAAATAGATGAGTAATAATCCGCCGATAACATAAAGATAATTTCTTTGTGTAACCAAAAACGTTGAAATAGCGGTCAGCCCAAAAGCTGCCACCATAGCATAAAAACCATCTGCCAATGCAACTCCTAGAGCAGTTGCGATCCCTGCATGGTGGCCTCTGGTAAGGCTTCGCCTGATGGTAAGAATTGAAATAGGCCCTACGGGTGCCGCCATTGAGACGCCAATAAGAAGACCCTTTATAAAAATAGGAATATTCATAGTAATGGTTGTTTTTTAAAGCCTATTAATCGACATTCGGGTTGCGGCAGAATGCCAAATTGATCAAACACCAATTTTTGCATTGTTTGCGCCAAGGTTATGATATCTGAGGTAGTTGCCTTACCCCGGTTAACAATCATGTTAGCGTGCTGGTATGATACAATCGCATCGCCCACACACAACTCACCTTTAACCCCAATTTTATCAAGATAATAGGCAACATAAACAAGCTTTTTCCCTTGACTGACTTCATGCTCATAAAAATTTCTAAAAAAGCTGCCGCAGGTATGGGAAGTGGGATACCGTTTGGAACGATGGCGAATCATTTCGTCACTCCTCCCTTTTGCATACAGAGCCGTCGCGGTATCAACTTTCTTGAGCTTAAAGGTTGCGCTAGCCAGGTAATACTCTCCCTCATGCAAGCGTGAGTGATTATAGCCAAAATTGAACCAAGCATTATCAACACTTTTAAGCTCGCCTGTTGTTTTATGAATGACGGTCGCACTCGTTAAAAATTGGCTCAGTAAAAATTCAAAGTAATGTATATTAATAAAAACAGAACCCCCAACCGTTCCTGGGATACCACTAAACTCCTCAAGGCCGATAAGATTATTCTCAAGACACCACGTAATAAGATCGGCGAATCGCACTCCGGCTTCAGCCTCAACGGTATCGTGCGTTTCATTTAAATGATGCCGTCTGACCTTCTTCATCTGTGGTCTGATAACGAGCCCATCAAACCCTTCGTCACTAATAAGTATATTAGCTCCCTCCCCAAGCACAAAAATAGGAAGTCCCGTAGCGTGAGCATACGTTACTACGGCTTGAAACTCGGCAGGTGTGGTGGGTTCGGAAAAAAAGCGCGCAGGGCCACCCGTTTTAAACCAATTTTTATCTGCCAAGGGGACAGATGGGATGAGCAGGTGTGAATCTAAATGAGTCTGTAAATGAGGATCAAGTGTAGTTAATGACATAGCGTCCCTATCTAGTTTGAGCAATAAGAATTTTGTGGGGAAGTGTGCGGACATTTACCTTTGCTGCACTTACAAGCTCGCGGCACTTTTGGCTGCAGGTATTGTGATATACTTCAATGCAAGGTGGGCATACTACAATCTGCTTATTACACTCAGCATTGATGCAATTGCTATATTCGTCATACGTTTTTTTGCAATGCTCACAGCATGCTAAAATATCATCAGTTATTTGGTGTGTTACGCGGCCGTCAAAAACGTAATTTTTGCCTCTAAAAAAGCCATCGGGGAAAGCCTCAACGTAGCGATGAATGCCCCCTTTAATATGATAGACCTCTTTGGCCACGTTTTTGTTTTTTAAATAGGCGGTGGCTCGCTCGCATCGAACGCCACCGGTACAGTACATAAGCACTTGCTTATCTTTAAACTGGTCAAGATTTGCCTCGATATACTCAGGAAATTCGCGAAAATAATTAATATCGGGAATTATGGCATCGGTAAAAGCTCCAACGCGCGATTCGTAATTATTCCGCGTATCCAGTACAATCAGATCTTTTGGTCTCTGTTCTAATAGGGCGTGTACCTCTGCCGGTGTTAAATGGCGACCAGCATCTTTGGCGTTCGCGGTTTGTGAATCAAGTCGGATACATACGATTTCTTTTTTTACTTGTACCTTAAGGCGAGGAAAATGATCTGCTTCTCCAATGCTCTCTTTAAAATCAACATCAGAAAAAAGCGGATGCTTGAGCATATACTCTTTATACTGATCAGTTGCTTCATTGGAACCGCCTAATGTGCCATTAATGCCCTCATGGGCGATAAGGATCCTTCCCTTGAGGCCTAGCTGCTCACAAAGCTGGCGTTGCTCATTGACCAGGTTTCGTGGATCTTGAATATCTACGTATTTATAAAAAAGTATTATTTTTCCCATGGTGTCACGTTAGGTAATAATTGTCATATTGAGTAATCTCTACGCAAAACTAATTTCTAGTATACTCTCTATTTTTCAAAAGGTTAAGGTGCGCTGCACTCTTTTTTATGCAGCGGCCAGTGCCTGGTTTGGCACTCTTTTGAACAATAGGCTGTATCTTGGCATCGCCCACACAAGCTTAATTTGCACTCATCTGATTCTTTTTCATTGCAACCTGCACAAAAGCTGAGGCGCAATTTTTTTAATGACTGGGTGAGCTGCTGCAGAATTACCGCCCCCCCTTTTTTCTTCAAAGCAGCCTTAAAATCTTCATTTACTTTGAAAAGATGTTTGTGAAAAACTTGCATACATGTTTCTGAATGGTTAAGGAGTTCCATGAAATGGACTGCGGTTGGTGAGGGGTTTTGATCGATTAGTTGCCGGTCATCCGTTAACTGCTGATGGAGGGCATTTTTATAGTCGACGCAATAATCAAAGCAAAAGGGCTTTATGCAGCTTTGAGCAAAAATTACATGCGCAAGGAGCCGTCCTAATCGAAGATTGCCATGAGTAAATGGCTGTATCCTAATTGTTTCAAAATGAATAAAGGCAGCGCAATCAACGATCTGCTTTATGCGCTCGGCAGTATCTTTAATCAGATGAGCTTTAATGAGACATTTTTGGGTGATGTAAAGAGCCAGGCTTAGTTGAGATTCGAGATCGAAAGGGGGGAGGTTGCCTGGGGATGGGGTGAAATAGGTAATCTTTGAGCAAAAATTATATTCGGCTTCGTTCTGAGGCCCCCCTTTTTCACCTATGGCAAGAAGCTTTGCTGCGTCTGCATCACTCACGCCATCATCAGTAAGCTGCCATGCCTTATGGCGAGATCTGTAATGAGGTGCTCTAAAATGTTCTCGATGTTCTGAATGTAAGCGAGTTAAGCTGCAGGCAAGTTGCCTGATGTCTTCAACTGTCCATGATGCAAATGGTTTTATCAAAAGAGTTGATTCCATCAATTCTAATGTATATATCCAATCAAACACTTTTCTTCGGTCTTTGGGCCAATCAGCTGCGTCGGCTTGTTGCTTGGTTGCAATGCGAGCTAATTCAAGTATTCCGGGAAATTCTTCAAGGAGAGAGAAATTGTAGTTTGCGCCAGGGAAAGCATTATCAAAGAGGTAGCGAGGCCATGTTGTGATCGGGTGTTCGGCATACATGGTGTATGATTTAGAATCGATCTCTTCCATGCAATATATGGTCATAACGGGAAGGAGTGCTGCTATCAGTGAAAGTCTTAGGGAAAGGGTTCTCATAGGTGCCTTGCTTGTGAAAATGATCTATTAATAAATACAATAATAAATTTTTTTAAAAATAAAGCAATCGCAGTCCGCTTTTTTCTTCAGGCTTTATATGCAAAAATTGGCAAACGGCTAGAGTGCGGCGGGGGTGGTTGTAGGCAGATGTTAGCATTTGGGTGATTATTTGATAGAGTGGATGAGCGGGTTACTAGGTGAACGCAGGGGCTGCGGCTATAATCCTTAAAAGGCATAATGATGAGCGATTATATTCCTGCTTTTACCATTACCGCTCTTATCAATCAGGCGGCAGAGGATCTAGAATTATCGGTTTCTCCTTTAGGCGAATCGCAGGACGTGATGACATCCATAAAAGTGCCAGCTCACGACTCCGTGCCATGTAATCTTGGTTTTGGGCCGCAAGAAATAAAAGAGTATCAGCCGCCTGTTGGTTACGTCTTTGTCAATCAAAAAGGAGAGAGGCCTTTTAGGACGGTGACTGTTTTGTTTGATTACAAAGAAAATCCGCTCGTGGATATCCCAATTTATTCAGATTATCGCTCAATTCAGCTTTCCTACTTATATCATTGGGTTCTTCTTTGCAATGGCGCAAAAATAGCGACCACAACCGTTCCCGAGTACAAACGGGTCCAATACCGCTTGCTCTTTGGTGAGAACTGTAAGATGCAAGCTGTAACGATTGAATAACAAGTTGCTGGTTTCATGCATTTGTCCTATACTTAAGAAAAAATTTTAAAAGGTGCTCATGAAGATATCTTTATCCTGGATTGCTGATCATATCACTATCGATAAAAAAGAGCTCAATGTTGCTTATATAGCTGAGCAGTTGGCAGCCATAACAGCTGAGATCGATGCTGTTGAATGCATCAACACAGACGTGTCATCCTTATCAGCCGCCGTTGTCACCCAGCTGAATGAGAAGGAAGTTACCATTGAGTGTCCTGAGCTTAAAAAGAAGACGACACTTCCATTGCGAAAAGATGCCTTCCTGGATCAAGTATATTTAGTAAAGACAGAGGGTAAAGATGTGGGATGGGCAACGCTTGCAGATGTAGGATCCGGAAAAGAAGGGCTGATACCGAGCGTGTGGATAGAGGAGAAAGATCTGAAGGGCGCATGGAAGCATACATTCGAGGCTGAAGATTCAATCATTACTATCGAAAATAAGGCGATTACCAATAGACCTGATCTTTGGGGCCATCGCGGGATAGCGCGTGAGGTTGCTGCAATTTTAGGCAAAGATCTCACTTTAGAAGACTCTATTTATGCTACTAAACCCATCAAACATTATGAGCATCAATCACCAGCTCAAGGATCTAATCCATTTGTATTAGAAATTGCTCAAGCAGATCAGTCCTGCGGGCACCCATGCAATCGGCTTGCAGGAGTCTATCTTCCGTCTATTGAGTATAGGCCATCATTAGTTTGGATGGCTGTGCGATTAGCGCGCATTGATGCGCGGCCCTTGGATATGCTTGTGGATATGACAAATTACACAATGTTTGATATTGGTCAGCCAATGCATGCTTTTGATGCACAAAAAATAAGTACTCAAAAATTAGAAGGGCGCTGCGCTCACCAGGGAGAAAAAATTGTTCTTCTTGATGGTGATGAAGTTACTTTAACTGCACAGGATTATGTTATTTCCGATGGCCTAAAAGCTCTTTCTGTTGCAGGGGTTATGGGTGGACAATCGACTGCGGTTGGACGTTCGACTAATTCGCTGCTCTTAGAAGCCGCTCATTTTGATCCAACGGCTATTAGGCGAACGGCAACCCGCCTTAAAAAGCGCACAGAATCATCTACTCGGTTTGAAAAAAGCCTCGATCCTAACCAAAATACGCATGCATTGCTTCGTTATCTCAAGCTTCTAGAAGATGCAGGAGCCTCTTTTACTGCAAGTGAAAGCATTGTTTCATTGGGAGCTCTTGCTCAAGAGAAAGTCATAGAGGTTGCACATGACCTTATTGAACGAAAGATTGGTCTAAAAGTTTTGCCCGATCGTGTGGTATCTATTCTTGCCCGCCTGGGTTTTGGTGTTACTAAAAGCCCTCAATTGCCGCTTACGTATACTGTTATAGTTCCCACGTACCGGGCAACCAAGGATGTAACCCTAGCAGAGGACCTGGTAGAAGAAGTGGCTCGGTTTGTGGGTTATAGTTCTATAATGCCCGTCAATCCGATGCGTGCTATGATGGCATTTGATACTACAGTTATAGAGCGTATGCGTGCACTTAAGCTGGCACTTGCTCAGGGCCTTTCAATGCATGAGGTGAACACCTATGCTTTTTTTGATGAGGAATTTTTGCATGCATTGCAGTATAATCCAGAAGATGCTTTGCGTATTGCCAACCCTCTTTCGGAGCATTGGCAACGCTTAATTACTTCTTTGATTCCAAATCTTTTAAAATGTATTGTTACTAACCACGGTCAAGAAACCTTACGCTTCTTTGAATGTAATCGCGTGTGGTTTTACCTTGAAAAGGCGGTAGAAGAGCATGAATGTGCTGGTATTTGGTATGAAATGAAAAAGCCAATTGACTTTTATGATGGAAAAGCCTTGCTCACAAATCTTTTTCATTTTTTTAAGATTGAGGTTGAATGGAAAAAGCCTTCTAAGAAGAGCGATCCCTGGTATGATGTCAACCAAACGGCTGAACTCTGGCACAAAAATCGGATTATAGGTAGTGCGGGGAAAATAGCTCCTCTTTTCTTGCGAACGGTGGCCCCGGGCGATGCATTTATATTTGAGCTGGATGCAAACTTTTTATTACATACTGCGCGCAAAACGCCTACTTTTAAACCGCTGCATAAATATCCATCAACCGATTTGGATATTAGCTTAATTGTGCCAATTGAATGTACGGTTTCAGGGCTTGAGAACACCATTCGTTCATCAGACAAGCGCATTACTAATGTTTCTTTAATCGATAGTTACACGCGTCCTGAATGGACTGATAAGAAATCGATTACGCTCCGTTTTAACGTCTATGATTCTGAGGGAACATTGACTAAAGAGGCGATCGATACTATCTGGGATCAGGTGGTAACAAACGTAAAAGCCATTGGGGCAGAGGTACGATGAGAAGGCAAGCCCTACTTTATAGTCTTCTGGCAGGTGCTATTATTCTCCTCGATCGCTGTACAAAGTCCTATGCCTTGCAGTATTGGCGAGACGAGCATGTGGTAAATCCCTATCTTTACTTTCAAGTGACCATCAATAGGGGAATTTCCTGGGGATTGCTTAATTATACTCATAAGTGGATTTTTTTTGGGGTAACCTTTCTTATTGCAAGCATAACTGTTGCATTACTGTGGTACGCTTACCAGCGTTACCAACAGGGGAAATCAATTTTGGGTGAGGTATGCGTGATAGCCGGATCTTGTTCTAATATCATTGATCGCATATTCTACTTAGGAGTTGTTGATTTTATTGTAGTGCATGCGGGTCCGTGGACGTGGCCGGTTTTTAATATAGCTGATGCTTTTATTGTGCTTGGGGTGGGTATTATGGCTTTACATCTTCTTTCAGAACATGATTAATCTGCATGCGGTTGTAGGCGCTTTGCGTGCCCTTCTAGCTCCGCCGTTTTGTTTTTATTGTAGAGAATATATCTATCAACATGGGCCTCGGTTGAGCGATTCTTTTATCTGTGTATCATGCTGTCAACTCATTAAGCCCATTATTTCGACCAAGATTGGGCTGGGAGCTCAATATGGTATGCCGGTGCATGCAGTCTCCGCTTATGAGGAGCCGTTAAAATCATTGATTTTGGCAAAAGGCTGGTCTGATTATACGGCAAGCAAACAGTTAGCGCGTATTATGTGGGACTACAGCATGGTGAAACATATTCCCTTCAATTATGTGGTGCCTCTTCCCTCTCATTGGACTCGGGTTGCACGTCGGGGCTATAATCAAGCCGAGGTTATCGCTCAGGAGCTTGCATCCCTGAGTGGCAAGCCACTGCTTGCGGCGCTAAAAAGGGTTCGCCGGACAAAACGACAATCAACCTGTACGGTGACTGAGCGGACGAAAAACGTGAAAGAAGCATTTGCTCTCGTGCCTAGCGCCTCTAGTATGAGCGGAGGAGTAGTGCTCTTGGTTGACGATCTTATGACGACAGGGTCAACGCTTTGCGCTGCAGGTAGGGAGTTGATTCGAGCGAATCCAAAAGAGCTCTATGCTCTTGTAGCCTGTCGAGTTATTTGAACTTAGTTGGCTTAAAGGCCGGATAAGCTCTAGGTTTTCATGGCAAATGCAGGGCATGATTTAAAGTGTCAGTTGTGTTCATATTTATATTAAAATGTTTGCTTACAAAGCAATCTCAGCTCTAATTGTTATTTTCATATACCTGAGGATCGTGTTAATGAATTCGGCCATATTAAAATTCTTAATTGAAAACAATTAATTAATAAAATAATCATAATAGATTTTTCATTCAAAAACTATATAATGAAAAATTAAGATGCGGCACACCTATTCTCATGCTGAGTCAGCGCGAATATGGTTACTGCTAGCAGTTGATTGGCTGATGGTTGGGATAATCAGCGACGGGTGGGCGGTTTTTATTAAGCTTAAATTTTATTAGTTCAGAGAAGTCTCTTATGCGGTTAAAAAATCTAATATTTGCATGTCTTTGTTTCTTCAACGCTCATGCTATGGAAATGGATAAGATTATTCCTCGTGATGCCCTATTTTTACATATGGGGCGTCTTCCAGCAGATTTACAGGCTAAAATTTTTGTACTTAGCTTTTTTCCGACGAAAACCCTGGAAGAGGCTTTGTTTAAATTTAAATTTTTTTGTTGTAAGGTTGCCAGGCTTGTGTATCGAAATGAGAGTATGGCTGAGGCTATTGAAGGGATGCTTAATGTGACTCGCAATAATCTTCAATCCAGGCTTCAGATCGTTTTGCATGATGCTTTTATAAGGTCATGCGCACACTGTTTCCTTGTTCCGGCAAATGATTTAGAAATTGTCATAGCTAACGCTCAAATTGCTAAAACCTTAGGAACGCGGGAGGCAATGAATTGGCTTATGAACTATCTTGAAAATAGCAGCCGAAGGTTGGATGTTGTTGAAAAACATCTTGCACCAGCTATAATCAGCCGACAATTGCGACAAACGCGGTTTTTGCTTAGTGCTCTTTTCCAGCTCAATATTTCTTCATCCCGAGCTAACCGTTCAGCTCCAGAAGCTCAATTGCTTCTTGGACCGCTTTATCAAATACCTCCTCATATTGATATGTTCAAATTGTTGCTTTGTTATTGCGATCCAGCATGTTGCCTTGATCCATATACCGGAAATACAGCACTTCACATTATTGCTTCGCAAAAGTGTATTATTAATGATAAGCAGCGAGATTATGAATTTAGAATTGAGTTGCTCGAACTTCTTCTTAATCATGGGATTTCTCTAAATATTACCAATAAGACGGGATTGAGCCCATTTGCGCTTGCAATTAAAGCTGGGCACCTTGATATCGCTCAATATCTTTTAGATAAAGGATCAACCCCACGAGTGCTTGAAAGTGGAACTGGCTATACGGTTCTCCATTTATTAGCTCATATATCGGTGGGCCCTGGGAACGAAGAACAGATCGGCAAACTTATTGAAGGTGTGCTTAAAGCTGGCGCAGCCATCGACGCAGCCAATAAGAATGAAGAAACTCCCCTAATGGTCGCCATTGCACGTAATAATATGCAGCGAGCATGCTTTTTACTTAATCATGGCGCTAGTCCTTGGATTGGGAAAAAGAATATGAATGCATATGATAGAATAAGTAAACTTTTTACTGATCTCATTGAAGAAGGTTTTACAAGTCAATTTCGTGAAAGAGAAAAAGATCGAATGATAAACGAATATCAAAATATTATGGATATCATGGATAAGTATCCAGCTACCTAGAAATTGGACATCAAGAAAATTAGATTTATACTTTAAATGTAAGCTCAAGGAGTGATTTATGATTATCGTATTTTTGATACTTCTTTTAGGAGTTTTTACCCAAAGCCTCTGTATGCAAAATGAGGGAGTATTGTCCGTTTCAAAAGTGGCCTCAACTTCGGATAAGACCTGTGCAGAGGAGCTTTATAAAATGTTAGGCTATAAAAAAACTCGTAATTTTATACCTCTTCCAGTAATAAGAAAATGCATAGAAAATCTTCCTGATGAGGCCCCTAAAAAATGGCTAACAACTTCACAAGGATGTGCTTTCTTATTAGAGACACTTGGTCAAGAGTGTTATAAGCGTTTACCAAAAGTCGTTGGTTTTATCATGGTAGGTTATTACTTGAGGTCACCTGAAATTCGGGAATGGATTAAGGTATATTTGGAAGAAAATCCCCTGGAAAAAAAAGAAATCGAAGAAGAATATTTTCACTACTTGTTATGCAGTTGTACCATTAACCATATTAAGTATTATCAGGAATTAGGGCTTTCTCTTGCATCTCACGATGCTGATGGTTGCACATGGCTTATGGCTGCTGTTATAGAGAATTTGCCAGAAGTTGTACAGTATTTCATTGATAATAAAAAAGAACTTGGTATAAATATTCATGCTACAGATTCGGAAGGAATGAATGCTTTTGTTCATGCATTATTAAGGACTAATCCTATTATAGTAAAGGCTCTTATGCAAAATGATGTTTATATACCAGAAGCTCATAAAGGTGTACTTGCATATTTAGAGTTATGTATTCCCAGAGCTGAGATAAACACAGAAAAACTCATAAAAAAAGAAGAGAAGAGAAACGGTTTTCATTGAGACCATTATGCGCCGGCATAGAAAGAAGGCATAAGTGAAAATATTTTTCTTCAATAAATTTTGCAACGCGTCTGATTCTGTGGTAAGATACTGTTCTAAAGTGGTTACAAAAGTTACTTTTTATTAAAAATTACTATTTCTAAAGAGGGTTCCTTATGAAAAATCAAAAGGTATTACGTTCGTTTGTTAGCTGTGCGCTCTTAGTCTCAGGCTTAGCACTTCTTACGGGCTGCGGTGAGTGGTTTAAAAAGAGTGCGTGTCCTGGCTGTGATACAGGCGCATTGGCATCTGCTGCTCCGGGAGATGTGTTATTAAGTATTGATGGGAAACCTGCAATTACCAAAGAATCCTTTAATGAGTTTTTTGATGCTTATATTAATAGCAATCCCCAAGCTGCGGCTTATCTTGCGTTAGATCCAAGTGCGCGTCGTAGAGCGTTTCAAGAACTTGAGATGAAAGAAGTTATTAAGCATGATGTAATTAAGAAGAAAAAAGATCAGACACCTGAATATAAGAAGAAATTTGCACAAGCATGCGACTACGCTCTTTGGGCTGTGAATTCTGAATTGTTCAGAGATGACGTTCTAGCTTCTATCGATTCATCAGATGCTGGACTAGAGAAGTTTTATAATGAAAACAAGGGCAAAAACCCGGCATTTGATGTGCCTCCATTCCAGATTGCCCCTGAAGGCATTAAGATGCAATCGGTTCAGTTTTCAGATCAAAAATCGGCCCGTGACTTTTTAGAAAAGGCACAAAAAGCACCGGGTGAATTTGCGGCGCTTGCAAAAGCTATTAAGAAGGATGTAAAAGATCTTGGTTTGGTAACGACGCAAGAAAAAGATTATTCTTTGAAAGCGAAAGCAAAATCTATGCAGCCAAATGCTGTTGATCTCATATTTACACCTGCAACAGGGAAATATGCGGTTATTAAAGCAGTCGGCCAACGTCAAAATCCTAAGTATGCTGAATTTGCAGAATTAAAAGCAAATCCTGAAACCAAAGAGCTCTTGGCTAACACCAAGAAGCAAACCGAATTCCCTCAAATTGTGATGGCGCGTATTGAAGAGCTTAAGAAAGAGCTTAACGCTGTTGAAAATTTGAGCTATTTCGATGAAGAAGAAGCTAAGAAGAAGGCTGAACTCGAAGCAAAGATGAAAGAGCTTCAAGTAGCTGAAGATAAAGAAGATGCAGGCAAGCAGGGTGCAAAACCGGCTGGACAGCCAGTTGTGAAAGGCGAAGCTGCTCGAGCTGCGTAATTATGGTTTCTAAGTAAACGAAAAAAAGAGAGAGGGGATTCAACTCCCCTTTCTCTTTTGCTAAACGGGGTGGATGGGATGGACAGGAATGGATGGCAGATGATGACGGGTAAGGGACAACGCGCAAGGCTACAGTTCGGCTTGCTGCTCGCGGTTTTTTCTTTGTGTTCCCTTGAAGCGGGTAAGCGTAAAAGTTCGGTTGTCGATCCAGAGATTGAGGCCTTTAAGCGCAAGCGTTCAGATATCGATCAGGAGATTGGGGTTCCAAAGCGCAAGCGTACGGCGGTTGATAAAGTGCTTGCCATTATTTATCACACTGAAGGATCGACAATTATTTTGCAATCAGATTTGCGTCCTGATTTGTCTGATCAAGTACCCAGCTTGCGCGAAGCAATTTTGAAAGAGCTCATCCTTTTAGATGCCAAAAAATATAAAATAACTGTTTCTGAGGCCGAGGTTGATCGTCATCTAGCACGTATCCAAGAATCGCTAAAAAAGACGCGTGAAGATCTGGAAGAATTCTTTAAAGAGCGTGGCTTTACCTTTGAGGAGGCAAGAAGAGAACTTGAAAAGGGTCTTCTTATTGAAACTACCGTAAGTGAACGTGTAAGAAGCAAGGCTTTTGTTCCTGAAAGCGAAGTAAAAAAATATTATGAAGAGCATCCGATAGTAGATTATACGGTAAAACAAGCCTTTATTCCTTTTGGGTTTGGTTCCAGGTCACTTGTCAGGGCGACCGTCGATCGGCAGATTGAAGAAGGTGACATTATAACGGCTGTTGAATGGGGCGAGCCTCTTGCCTTAAAAGAGAGCGACATTGCCGAGGAAAAAGCCTTTCTTAAAGAGCTTGCTTTAGGATCTGTTGCACGAGTTCAGGAGACTGATGATGGCATTACCTTACTACAGCTTATCTCAAAGTCTAAAAAGCCTTATGAATCACTCAAAAAGCAGATTACCATCGAGCTTGGCAACAAGCGACAAAAGCAAGCGCTTGATGATTATTATGATAACCTCTTCGCTTGCGCGCGCGTACGGTACTTGACCGCCGCAGCATAATTGTAGCGAGAAGCTGTATATTTGCTTTCTATAGACACCCTTTGGGCGAGGGCGCAGCGCCTGGCGCTCGGCGCGTTAGCCGCCAGCAAGTTGCTGATAGAGAAAATGAGGTCGCCGTAAGGCGCAAATGACAACGGCGCTTAATGCGCAGCTACCTATTGCCGCTCAAACTCATACAGCTCTGATTCAAGCTGCAAAGCTTTTTCGACGAGTGATTTTTTTTGATCTTTATATTCAGGCTTTGTATCTAAATAGCAATTCATGAGATGTTCAAGATCCATATCTACTTTTAATGATGCTCGGCGTTCACGCACTTCTTGAGCTCGTAGGGGGAAAATTCCTACAAGATACCATGCTGATGCGCACGCTTTTTGGATGGCTGTTGTATCGACACGATCTTTGCACCCTGCGGGCAGATGATACAGAATTTTAATAACAGCTTCTTCGAGCGTATGTTTCTCAATTTCTGTAAGTACCTGCTGCGTATGGTCCTGATCATCAAGTATATGTACTTCGATTTGAATGAAAGGACGAGTTGGCGTCTTAATAAAATCGTATGTTGCATACTTTTTTTCATGTATCGTTACAGAGCAAAATCCCTTATCTTCTTTTCGTTCACCAAAGTCGACTCGTTCAATGGAACCCGAATAGACAATGGGCGGAAAGTCATTGGCATTTAGATCTTGAAAGCGATGCAAATGGCCCAGGGCAACATAATCAAAAGGTTCGATGCCAAGCTGGGATGGCATGAAAAGAGGATCGGTGCCTACAAGTGCTCTTTTCTCCGATCCTGAAAAGATGCCTGAGCTTACCGTTAAATGACCGGCAAGTACTGCCGGGACCGCTGGATCTAATTGCTGAGCAAATGACTTAATAATGCTGCAAACGCCTGTGCTTATATAATCAGTTACCTGAGCAGCTGTCAGATTCTGATTGCTCAATGCTACCGTGTTGCGCGTTGGCCAAGGAATTCCCACAATGTTAATAGGGCCGCTTTTAGTATGCAAGGCTAAACTGGTCGGCTTTGAAATAACATGAAACCCATCTAAAGGAATTTGGCCATATATTTCAAGGGCATGTGCTTTGCCAAAGCTCAAAGGGTGATCATGGTTGCCCACTATAATAACTATTGGTATTCCAGCTTTGTAAAGACGCAGGAAGCAGTTCATAAGGAGGCGCTGATGCGTTGGAGTTGGGTGGGCAGTTTTGTATGCATCGCCTGCAAAAAGCAGAAAATCTACCTGCTCCTTGATGGCAAAATCTATACAAAAGTTAAGTGCCTTTTCAAAGTCGGTTAGGCGTGAATGGATTCCTGTTGCAGGATCTACACGACCGTAGTTTTCCATCCCAAAATGAATATCAGCAGTGTGTATAAAGCGGATCATGCTGCCTCGTTAAACGTAGGCTTAGGGTTCTCAGCCCCTGAAAGGGCTGTAGAGGCCTGAGACTTTGAATCCACATTCTTTGCATGTACATAACGTTCTTTAAGCTTAGGGGCATAGTGTTCTTTATTTACTTGCTGTGCGCGGGCGATAGCAAGCGCTTCCTGTGGAACATCTTGCGTGATTATTGAGCCCGCTGCTATGATGGCGCTTTCCCCAATGGTTACAGGGGCCACAAGTGATACATTAGTTCCTACAAAGGCATGATCCTTGATAGTAGTCGTATGCTTTGAAACCCCGTTATAATTGCAGGTGATAGCGCCTGCACCAATGTTTGCGTAAGCGCCAACTTGTGCATGGCCAATATATGAAAGATGCTTAGCCTTCGCTTTCATGCCTATTGAGCTTTTGCTTACTTCTACAAAATTGCCGATAACACTTTGTGGATGCAGGATCGTTTCCTTATGCACGTGAGCAAAGGGTCCGACTTGACTTGCGGTATGTACTTCTGCATTACTTACAATGCTATGCGCATGAATTATCGCGCCATCGTGGATAATTGCATCATCAACAATTGAAAATGCATCTATATGTACGTTATGGCCAATCCTTGCTGCATTGCGCAATTGAACTCCATAGCCTATAAAGCTATCAGAACCAATTTTTACATCCAGGTCTATATGTACGGACTGTGGAGCAGCAAATCGGACTCCTTTGTGCATCCACTGCAAAATAATATCTGATTTCTTAATATGTTCAGCTATCCAAAGCTCTTTGAGCGTATTAACGCCGCGTACGTAATCAAACGGTACATCAATGATCTCAACTCGATCTCCTGATAGGCTCGCTTGCTTGATAAGGTCGGTGATATATACTTCTCCGAGGGCAGATGCTGGTAAATGAGGTAATTCTTTTTCTAAAAAAGATCGTTTAATAAGATAGATGCCTGCATTGAGCCGATGATGGATCTCTGGGTCACCTTTAAAGTCACGTTGCTCAACAATCGAGATAGTGTTGTTTTCCACCATAATGCGGCCATAGCCGGTGATTGTAGGATCAGCATTGTAGGCAGCAACAAACGTAATGGTAGCATTTGTGGACTGATGATGCTCAATAAGATCTCTAATATGCTCTTCTTTTATAAGAGGTGCATCACCATTGAGGATAAGGATATTTTCAGCAGTCCAAAAATCTTGGGTGCAAAGAACGGCGTGCCCTGTTCCTTTTTGCACAACCTGTTCAACATATTCAATATTGAATCCATGCTTTTTAACAATATCGAGCACAACGTCTTTTTGATAACCCACCACCAGTGTTGTTTTTATGGCAAGGTTTGTAAGGAGCTGAAGTGGGTAAGCGATCATTTCTTGACCACAGATGGTAAAACTTAATTTGGTCAAGCTTGTATTGAAACGGGTTGATTTACCAGCTGACAAGAGAATAGCTTGCAGTTTTTCGCTGTGCATAGATGTTTCCCCAAGGTTTTGAAGAGCTTTTTTAGAGTATTCTAAACATATAGCCACCATTATTCTAGCTTACTTAAAAATTTGAGGTAAAACAATTGCCTGTCCTAGTTCACAAAAAACTCCAAAACCAGAACAATCAATTTGCAAAATGTATCTTCCTGATGGATACTTAGAGTAAGTGTGCTATAAAAGTAAAAAATGTCGGGGTAAAGATAGTCAACTACCGCGGCCCCTAAAGGGCCCAGTTTCCGCGCTTATTTAGGAGATTAAAAAATGAAATTAAACTGCATCTTCGAAAAGATCGTTCTTACCATTATTTTTTGTTATGGTAGTTTTGCTTTTTGCTCCTTGCCAGAAGAAAATAACTCTGCCGGGACTAGCTCTATCGCAGTTGCCATACTGAAAGCAAAAAAAAAGGCCCGTTGCTGAAGTTATGCCTACACCTAGTTCTGCTAAATTACCTTCGTTACATAAAAAACCTCGTTCTGCTCATAAGAATACCAATTATCAGGAGAGCTTTGGCAGTCAAAAAAGTAGTTCCCCCGGATAAAAGCAGTTCACCTGATAATTATTCTGATGATTTAGTTGCATCAGGAGGAAATGTAAATATCGATACGATGGGCCAGCAGGAACTAGATGATTTTTTCACAAAGCAAAATGAAAAGATGCATAGCATTTGCCAAAAGTCTGACCATCCTCTTTATAAGGCTATTGCTAAATTGAATGATACGCTGCTTGAGCAGAATGCTTTGCTCGAAGCAAAGGCCGATTTTATGAAAAAAGTCCAGAAAAAATTTGTAAAAAAGATTGTTAAAATCAATACTGAAATGAATGAAAAGCTTAAAGAGCTTCAAAGTAATACTGTCGAACAGGACATGGCGTACATTGAAGAATATGATTTAACCGTCAGTCCTTTTGTTCCCTTGAGTCTCAAAGACTATCTGCAATCATTCATACAATTGAGCGACAAGGATAAAGAGAGAGTAAAGGAAGCAGTACAAGAAATTAAAGCTCAACTTCTTATAATATGTCAACAAGCAGATGCACTGATTAGTCCTTCAAAGGACTTGGCTCGGCTGGGAACTCTGAAGCATCGTTATTGCCAGAGCATTCTTGAGGGAATACAGCAAACTAAAAAATTTAAAGGAATAAGTAGCCTGAAGATAGAAAGTTCCTACAAAGGACAGTCCGTACTTAAGGTTGAGCAAAAACCAGATATATACTGGGAGCAGGGAGGGGTTGTGATTGATTATAAATTTGGTGAGCGAAGTATTACAACAAAGGACAAGGCTATCAGTTCCCAGGTTCTTCCTCATTATACGGAAAGCTATCAGATGAATCTATAATGGAAAAAACTAAGACATAAGAAATCTGCCAAAAGGAATAGCCATGTATCATCAAATTGACTCTAAATTTGTAAAGAAATTTGCTATTTTCATCTTAATATTAATCCTATCATTCCGAACGGATGCTTCGGAGATTGTGGTAAAACAGGCTGTGCAGCCCATTGTTGATCTAAAAGATTTATACAGAGAAAATAGCTCCAAAGTAATCCACGAAGTTTTGAGAGATATAAAAAAATGTCAAGCCTTGGAGGAAGCGCTTTCTAAACGGGCCAAAACAGATCCTAAAGCCGGTGGTCATACTTACTTTTATGTGGCTTCTCTGATGCGTGATTTAGCTCACGAAAGTGAGTGCTTACCTGAAGAAAAAAAAATTGCGGCACGGCTTTCTGCTCATTATTTTGTCAAAGCATTGTTAATTGGTAATGAATGTGTGGGGCCTCAATTATTAATTAATTGCCCAGAAATGAGATCTGTACTGGACCAGATACGCGACAAAGCTGTAACAGTTGATGCTGCAATTTTGAAACTATTAGAAAAAGCAGCTCATGATTTTTGGGTGTTTAGGAGACGAACAATATTCTATTTATAAGGACTTTTGAAGAGCGTAGTGCGGGAAATCTGCACGCTACGTTCTGTGAGGGCTTTCACAAATTAAACTAAAAGTGGTTTAAAATGAAGAATTCTACTCGACAAAAAATATGTGCTATTATTTTTTTAATCATTGGGTCATTAAATGCAATGGATTTGCAGTTGCAGCTGCGATCCTGTGCATATGAAGAAGACCAAGCTCGGTCATTTTATAGGGTAATGGGCCTTCAGAATGATAGTCAAAGAATTCTTTTGCAGAAACTGATTGAAGCTTGGAAAGTCCTCAAAAAATCTCCTGACTGGGCTCCATGGCTTGAAACGTCGGAGGGGCAAGTTAACAGCTCCCTTGAACTTACTTAAATTTACCTATATATTATCAATATGAGCAAGTTTATAAGTATTGGAAAAGCAGCAAAAATCCTAGGGGTTTCCCATCAAACGCTTAGGCGTTGGGAAAGCGAGGGCCGCTTTGCGTGTGATGAGCGCACCAAAGGCGGTCAGCGTCGTTATGATGTACATAAACTACGGCCGCATTTTTATCATACAGCAAAAGCAGATATGACTATTGCCTATGCTCGAGTTTCTAGTTATGATCAGAAGGCTGATCTTGAGCGACAAAAACAAATGCTTGAGCTCTATTGTGCATCACAAGGATGGAACTTTGAGCTGATAGCAGATCTTGGCTCTGGTATGAATTATCATAAAAAGGGACTTAAACAGCTTCTTGAAAAAATAGTTGATGGTAAAATTGCTCGATTGGTAATTACTCATAAAGACAGGCTTCTTCGTTTCGGGGCAGAGCTCATTTTTGCAGTCTGTGAGCAAAAAGGTGTTGAAGTTGTTATTATGAATCAAGGTGATCAACCTTCGTTTGAAGAAGAATTAGCACAGGATGTTTTAGAAATTATCACTGTTTTTTCTGCTCGACTTTACGGAGTCCGAAGTAAAAAAAATAAACAATTATTGGATACCATGACGCAGGCTGTACGATGAAAGAGATATTGAGCACAATTAGCTTAGATTTGCACCCTGATAAAAAATCAGCCCATTGTGTAGATGATCAATCACGCAAATGTAATTCGCTCTTTAACAATCTTTTAGAAGTTGCAAACGACAAGAGACAAAAAGCTCGAGAAACGGGTGATAAAGAAGTAGTGAAGACTATATACAGTGCCTATGGCTTGCGTAACCTGGTTCCAAAAATAAAGGAAGAGCATCCCTATTTAAAAAGCGTTCACTCATCCCCCTTAAAGAACGCAGCTTTACGGCTCACCGGGGCTATTCAAGATTATGATGACTCTTGTAAGGGAAGGCGAAAAGGGAAAAAAATTGGTTGGCCACGTTTTAATGCTTGGAAGTCTAACTGGTTTTCATTACTGTATGATGAACCAGGCAAAGGGTATAAAGTCATAGGAAATATTTTACATCTCTCGCTTGGGGTGGGTTTGGATAATAAGCGTCGTTCTCTGCAGATTCCCATTGCTGATGCGCATCTTTTAAAAGACCAAGATGTTCGCAATCTTCGTATTGTAAAAGCACATGGTATCTTTAGGGCAGTATTTACCGTTGTAAGGAAAGTGCCTGATCCAAAGCCAATTACTAAAATCATTGCATTTGATCCAAACCATAAAAATTTACTCTATGGAGTAGACAATACAGGCGGTGCTTTAGAAATCGAAGCGCCCTATTGGCTTAAGGCATATGATAGAAGAATTGATGAATTAAGATCGGCGTTAGACCGCTGTGAAAAGAGATCTAAAAAAATAGAAGTTCAGGCTGGGACTAAAATAATCACTTATTGGGAGAAATCACGCAGATTTAAGAAGCTAAGAGCAACTCTAGACAAAGCATTGGCAAAACGGCGAGAACATATAAAGCTGTTTTGCTATCGTATTGCGAATCAATTATGTAAACGCTACGATTTTATAGCTATTGGAGATTATGCACCACAGGGCCAGGGAATAACGACGCCAATGAGAAGAGCGATGAATAACCGCTCAGTTATTGGCACCTGCAAAACTATCGTTGAATGGGTTGCGCTCAAGTCGGGCAAGACATACTACGAGTTTGATGAAACAGGTACTACACGTACGTGCCACGCTTGCGGTTTTATTGTTCAAGAAGGAATACACCCATCAAAAAGAGAGTGGCTCTGTCAAGGTTGCATAACAATTCATATACGCGATGAAAACGCTGCTTGTAATGGTCTTCGTAAGGCCTATAGGTGGTTGCAAGAAATAAGCAAAGAATCATCTTTGCTAGTGCCTAGCTCGGGCCGTGTTCTTATTAAAGAACGCTGGGCTTGGAGGGTTTTATCTAGTGGCGCAATTCTGCGTCGCGGGGATAAAACAGCAGATTATAATCTGCACCTCCAAGAAATTAAAACTGAAGGCGTGATGCCTTTAGACCATGACTTGTATAGGTTTGTATAAGTTTTGGAGAGCGGTATACCTTTGTACTTAAAACATTTGCACTTCATTCGAGTAGGATTCAGAGCCGCGAAGTCGCTATCATCAAGATCGGATTTTATCTAGGTACTGAGGGTGCGCTTGAGGCGGTCAAAAAATATTTAGAGATGCATCCCGCAGAAAAGAAAAAGGTAATGCTATCAGAGCTAGGAAAACTATTTGCTGGAGCTACAGTGCCATTTATACAGTACCTAGAGAAAATTGGTTTTAAGTTCGATATTAAAGATGAAAAAGGAAGCACTGTACTGATGACTGCGGTTGCCTGCGCTGACACGGCTGCGGCGGCGTATTTAGTACAGAATAGAAAAAAATTCAGTATTGATATAGATGAAATAGATCAAGAAGGGTTTAATGCGCTGAGCTATGCTCTACGTGAGAGAAATGCGGGTCTTGTGGAAGTGCTGCTTAGGGCTAATGCTTTTGTTGCTCAGGCTGACAAGCCTTTGCTATGCAATTTTACGGTTGTCGCTAAAGGACAAAATGGTAAACACTTGCCTGAAGAAAACAGTAAATTTATAAACCAGCTCTAACTGTGAAAAAGCTTTCCAAAATTCAGAAATAATCTAAAATAATAGAGTAGATTTTTTCAATCACCTAATAGTTCTTCTGTAACTATTTTGACAATCAAGCAGGTCGAGCTTGATGAAAGTTTCGCCATTTAAGGAGAGATGGCTGAGTGGTCGAAAGCGGCCGCCTCGAAAGCGGTTATCCCGGTTATTCCGGGATCGGGGGTTCGAATCCCCCTCTCTCCACCAGTCATAGCTGTAGAAGCACATGTGGTTCAGTTAGGGTTGGTACAGGGTTACATTCAGGAAACTATATGAAAAAAAAGTTAATCTGCTTACTGATGGTCCTTACAGGAACGTCACTTAAGGCAATGGTCTTTGATAATCGGTTTTTGCCACTCCTTTTAAAGCCGCATACACGCTTATGGGATGCCCCTTCGTGGATTCGCATACAGCCCTTTTTTATGTTTGCTGATCGTGCCTTTTCAGATGGAGAGCGTCTTAATATCCCAGATCTTGACGGTCATTATAATGAGGTAAGTATAGCACGCGGATTAGTTAAGCTGGGCCTGCCCGATCCTTTGAGATCCGATTTGCGCCTGCGAGAGCGTATTCCTTGGACACGTAAAGGAAGAATTGACGCGCAAGGCTTGGCTTTTATGTATGAGCAATCTCTTGGATGCTATGTATCTGTTGGATTTAATACTTTTTTTGCGCATGTTACTTCTCGGCATGACTTTTTATTCCGCGAAGGAGACTTGCACCTCAATGAGGGGGATAGAAACTATCTTTTTGCGGTAAAAGAACAGATGCATAACGAGCTGGGTGTTACCCCGCCATTATACAGTCATACGGGGCTTGGAGATATCGATTTGTACCTTAGATTGGGTAACCGATGGGAATATACCTGCAAATTTAGACGAATAGATACAGCACTTAGACTAGGACTCATCGTTCCTACCGCATCAGAGACGCCGATTAATAATCCTGCGGCAGTTCCCCTTGGTGGCGAAAAGCATTGGGGCGCCTACCTTGGATTTGAAGGCGAATTTGAGTTTAAGGAAGATCTTATTGGTGGCCTGCAGCTGCGCGCGAGTAAGCGGTTTAGGAGAACAAGTATACGGCGCATGCCGTTTGGCGATGAGCCATCACACTATGGCGCAGTTGTTGGTCCTTTGGAAGTTGATCCTGGCTGGACTTTTGTTTTTAATCCCTATGCTTCATTTGAAGGTCTGCGTGAAGGGTTTGGCCTTAAGGCGCAGTATACGTTGACTAGTCACTTAGAAGATAGCTTCTGCGATAAACGAAGTGAAGAATTCAAGGAGCGCATAAAAGCTGAATTGCGGCCGCTTAAAGAACGTTCGTCGTGGGGAAGCGAGTATGTTACCATTGGAGCATTTTATGATTTCGGTAAAGTGTGGGAAGGTACAGATGGTTATTGGCGGCTTTATCCTAAAATTTCTGCTTATTGGGATATTCCAGTAAACTGGTTAGTAAGCAAACGAGCGGCAAAAACAAATAGTGTTTCGTTGATGGTGGAACTTGATTTTTAACTAGGGGTGCTGAACAACATGAAAAACATTTTTAGTAACATATTACCTGCAAGAAAGCTTTTTTCCTTTTTCTCAAATGATCTTGCTATCGATCTAGGAACAGCAAATACGGTCGTCTATGTGCCCAATAAGGGTATTGTGCTTAACGAGCCTTCGGTGGTAGCAGTTAAGGCGGGAACCAACCATGTCTTAGCGGCAGGAAAGCGGGCAAAAGAGATGCTTGGCAAGACCCCTGAAAGTATTGTGGCATGCCGCCCTATGCGCGATGGCGTTATTGCAAATTTCGAGCTTACCGAAAGCATGCTCCGTTATTTTATTCGCATTGTACACGATAATCGTCGAACCTTGGTGCGGCCGCGTATGATTATTGGGGTGCCTTCTGGCATTACACAAGTTGAACATCGCGCCATCGAAGATTCTGCAAAGCAGGCAGGCGCCCGTGAAGTGTATACTATAATAGAGCCTATGGCTGCCGCGATCGGTGCCGGTCTTCCTGTGCATGAGCCATCGGGAAGTATGATCGTTGACATAGGTGGGGGAACAACAGAAGTAGCGGTTATTAGCTTAAAAGACGTGGTCTTTTGTCGTTCAATTCGTATGGGCGGTGATGAAATGGACCGTGCCATGGTTCAGTATGTTAAGCGCAAATATAATCTCCTTATTGGTGAGCGTACTGCTGAAATGATAAAAATGGAAATTGGCACCGTTATGCATGATACCGTCTCGGAAGCAATCGAAGTGAAGGGACGGGACCTTATGACCGGCGTTCCTAAAACAATTACGCTCAGCAGCCAAGAAGTTCACGAATCACTGCTCGAAACGATTTCGAGCATAGTCCAAGTAGTACGTGAAGCACTCGAAAACACTCCGCCAGAATTGTCTTCAGATCTTGTTGATAAAGGAATAGTACTTGCAGGCGGAGGCGCTCTCCTTCGTGGACTCGATCGTCTTATTTCTCACGAAACAGGATTGCCCGTACGTATCGCAGATAATCCTCTCTTTTGCGTCGTCAACGGCGCAGGCAAAGTACTGGAAGAACTCGACTTCTTTAAAGATGCCCTGATGAAGTAGGGGCCTAGCCCCTACGACCCGGTGGTGTAGTTTGATTTGTAATAAGCGTAGACTATCTAGATATTTCTTCGTCTTCGATTTCATCTTCAGGGTTTGACACCGCTGTTTTGAACGAATTAGCCCCTGAGCGACCGATTTTATACATAACATAGGCCCATGAGGCAATTCCTGCCGCTATCGAAAAATAGAAGCCTTTAGTGAGCAGGAAAACTTTAATCCGTACATTTCTATCGGCATCGGCGGGTACCGAAGGGCGATCGGAATTGTCTTCTAAAACATCAGCACAAATTGCAGAAAGTAGAACTGGAGGTACAATACATCCTGCTGCCAAACCAAATTTAGACATGCCTGCAACAACATGCTTCACTTTTGAAGTTACGGTCAGAGGTTTCTTGTTTTGAGCGCATTGTAACGGTGTCGACCCTAGAAAAATTGTTAGAGCCGTAATTAATAAGGATTTCATTTTTGATCCCAGTAAAATTGGTTTTTTTAACACGCAAGCCTTTCAAGAAGCTTTTAAGCAGGTGAAGGTCAATTTAGTCAGCATCATCCGCACTGTAGTCTTCATCGGCATGATTATTTTTTTTGTTTGATTCAGTGAGTCTTTTGAAAGCGGAGTAGCCGAGATCCCAGGAAGTGTACAAAAGTGAAGCCATAGAGGCATAAAGGGCTGCAGTTCCAGCATTTCTCTTAAGGGTACTAGGGCCCTCTTTTGCTGTCCAACCAGCATTCAAATCGTAGCAGTGGATAAAATAGCCTATGCAGCCAATACTCGCAAGGCACGAGATGCTCAATGCTCCTTGTGCAATGCCGATTGTTTTGGATAGTACAAAGCTTTTTTTTTCCCTCTTTTCAGCACAGAAAGTGCTGCTCATAAAAAGAACCGCAAGCGCTGATGCATAATATCTCATAGGGATTTCCTGTGTAAAGGTGTTTGTGGTCTATAGACTATACTTCAGGTTTTAAGGCAAAGCAAAAGCTACAACAAAATTTGATATCAAAATAAAATTTGATTGATAAAAGTCTAAGAAAGTTATAGCTTGTAATTGTATGAACGTCAGGGAATGTATCATTATCAGAAGAAGGAGTTTATCATGAAAAAAAAGATAAACTTTTATCCTAAACTTTTTTTGTGTTTAACCTTATCAAATATTTCACTTCTAGCAATGCATGGGGCGCGAACTGCGGCGATTCCGATTATTGCGGCCGCGGGGATACTACAATCGGGATCTGAATCTCCCGTTCCCCCACTTTTGCTCGATAGAGCTCCAAAAAAAGAATGCGGAAGATGTAAAGTTACCGAAAATATTCAGCGGGATGGCTGTGATCATTATTTCTGCAAAGAATGCCGCGAAGAACAGGGCAATAAGGGCTGTCCTATATGCTCTAAAAGGGCTCCTCATTGCGCCATATGCCAGCAGACGTTGCGTCAAGATAAATATAAAAGAAGGCTTCACTGTGGCCACGTTTTTTGTGGATCCTGCATAAGCAAATGGGAAAATCAAGCCCCCTTTTTTGACAAGTATGCAAGCGTAAGGCAAAAGGTCTGCCCAATTTGCAAAACGGATTTACGTTATGTAGTAGTGTGCAATCACTGTTCTAAAAAAATCGGTATCAACGAGCCTTACAGCCTTACGACATGTTCACCGGAGCAAGTTCATACCGCTCATAAGGCTTGTTTGAATGAATTTATAGAAAAAGATATAAAGGTTGAGGAAGATGATGAGACCTATTATCGCATAAATGACAAGGGCCAATTTTATTATCGTTGTGTCCCCTGCGATAAAGAACATCCACTTACTCAAGAGCAAGTAAAACAGCTGGGAATAACAACTGAACCGACTAAACTCAAGAAGTACATAAAGCCACCAAAGCCTCAGCCAAAGAGTGCTTTTGTGACTCTCCAAGAACTTTTCACGGGTCAAGAGATCACGACTCAAGAGCAGGTGGAGTTGGAAAAGCCCCAGCAAAAAAGCGCTTTTGCGAGTGTTCAAGAACTTATCACTGGTAAAAAGGTAAGAGCACTAACACTAACACGCGCGCAAAAAATCGATCTGGATATTCATTAAGCTACTGGTTTATTTGAGAGTCTCGGTTGTGCTCTCAAAAGCTTTCATTGAAACGAAGGCATAAAGCAGCGCTGCTGAAAAATAACTCCAACATAGTTCCGCGTTGCCCAGAGGATTCTCACGTGCGGCTTTAATGCCATCCCATGAGAGTAATCCGGCTTTTATCCCCGATGAAACTGCTACAGCCGAAGTAAAAATTGCCTTAAGGTTTTTTAGATTACTTCCCTTGTTTGCAGGAGCCAGTTTTAGTTCGGAGAGCTGAGGTTTTCCTGCAGTGCTGGAAGCCGGCTGAAGCGTGTCAGCTGAGAATGTGTCTTGAACGCAAGCGATTGATAGCGCTAATACTATCAAATTAATTTTTTTCATGTTTTTTCCTTGAAAGTTTTGTTACTCGGATACTTTCTCTACTATACGACTTTTAGTACCTTCAACGCAAGGTTCTCTCTATAGATTACTTTAGAAAGTGCACAAATTTTGTCAAAGGGTAAGCGCGCTTTCCTTCTTGCAAAAATTATGTAAAAATGGACCTATGAAAAAAAAATTCCATGGTGCTGCCCACGGTATTGCTTTGAAGAAGCAATTTGGCCAGCATTTTTTAAGAGTTCAAACTTACGTAGATCATATGATCAGTGCAGTGGAGCTTACGCCTGAGAGCTCGGTTTTTGAAATCGGCTGTGGCGATGGGTTTCTTACCAGATCTATCCAAAAGCAAGCCTTCGAACGCTTCTGGATCTTTGAAATTGATCATTCATGGGTTGAGTATGTGCAAGATACGTACCCCGATCCTCGCATGACTATTTTTGAGGATAATATACTCGATGTGGATTTCTCTCGTTTTGAGCCCTATAAGCCATGGACATTGCTATCGAATTTACCCTATCAGATAACCTTTCCTATTTTGCATATGCTTAAAGCACAGCGGCATTTGCTTAAAGAAGGGGTTGTGATGATGCAGGAAGAGGTTGCTCAAAAAATTTTAAAAAAACATGGTCGGGGGTATGGTTTCCCTTCACTTTACTTTCAACATTTTTTTGAACTGCGCCTACTCGATAAAGTTCCCGCCACGGCATTTTATCCCCCTCCCAAGGTTGAATCGCGGCTGGTGTATTTTAAACCGAAAGCAGTTGTGCCAGAAATTCCACTCGAAGAGGAGTTCTGGCCATTTATTAAGCGATGTTTTTTACAACCTCGACGGACCCTGAGAAACAACTTACAAAGCTTTCATTATGATATTTCAGTAATACCTGATGAAGTTCTTGCATTGCGGGCTCAGCAAATGAACATGCAAGATTTACTAGAAGTCTGGGATAAGCTTAACAAAAAGTAGATCATAATTTTCCGCACGCAAAAGCCTTCCTAAAAAATCCTTCCCGATGCGGCAAGTTTAATCACTTTAACTGCCTCTATGAAAACTCCTACCACCCTCTTATAAATTTCAATTAGCCCATTTGATTATTTTTTTTATTTCATTGAATGTTGACAGAAACAATGGTTGTATTATGCTGCTTACGCATTTGTGAAAAACAATAAAATAATTTTTTTATAATAGCGAGGAAAATTGTGAAAGTTTTAACCGTACTGTCTTTAGCCGTTGCATTATTCGAATTTTTGCCTCTTACTGCTATGGAAGATACAGCAATTGAAGCGATAGCTGGTGTACTTCAAAAAAGCCTTACGAGCGTAAGAACCGTCACGCCAAAAAATGAAACAGGCCTGGATCTGCTTTCACAAGAACTTCAGGCACTCATAGAAAAGCATGTAACAATGGAGAAAGAGAGACAAAAACAGGCCGAGAAGGAGTCGCGCAGGTCAGTGGTAGAAGTGCCAGTTGATTTTAGTTTTCAGCAGTATTCCATTAGTATCGACCAAATAGCTGGTGGGGTCTCTCGAGAGGTGAGAAACATAATGGAATTACTCAAAAACCCTGCGCGTTTTAGAGAGCGTGGCTTAAAAGAACTACCTCTCGGATTGTTGCTGCATGGGCCGTCGGGAACGGGCAAAACGCTGCTTGCGAAGCTCATTGCTTCGCAAACGGGGCGTTTGATGGCACACGAATATTCATCCTCTTTTATTACCAGTTTTCAGGGGTCTGGGGTTGAGAGAATAAAGCGGCTTTTTGATGAGGCGCGTAAGCTCAATACACCGGTAATTCTTTTTATTGATGAAATTGATGGGCTAGCCAATAATGAACTAAAGGGCTCCGAAGGCGAAGCTACCCGTGCTGTTCATGAATTGCACAAGCAGATGGGCATCGCTCACCCTCATATATTTGTTATCATGGCAACCAATAATTACGACAAAATACCTGCTTCCATCATAGATAGATTTGCAAATAATACACTGTTTATAGGGCTACCCGATTTCTCTGCTAGATTTGCGCTCTTAAAACAGCTTTGTACTAGCGCTCGGATACAGTTGAGCGATCAGTTTTTTTATAAGTTGGCAACTGAAACTGATGGGCTCAGTTGTCGTGTTTTAGAAAATGTTTTCACGAATGCCCTTATTAGTGCCGGGCTAAGAGTTCCCGATTCATCTGTGAGCGGAGCTGATTTTTACCTTGCTGCCTATACAACGCAAAAGATGAAGTTGCCAAATGCTATGCGAAGACTGAAGCTCATCAAACACTATCTTAGCGGAAAGAACCTAGCTGCAAATATTGATGATGAATGCATTAATATATGTGTACATGAAACAGAGGAGTGGGACGCGCAGAAAATTGAAAAGTGGGTTACTTTGGCCCAGGGCCTTGCTACCGCAACAGGGAGTGCAGAGATTGATAGGCAGCATATGCTTATTGCCTTTTCGCTAGTAGCTAAAGATAAGATTCCTCATAAGATGCGGCGAAAGCTTCTTTTTACCCATTTTCTGACCAATAGGCGCGTAAAGAACTTGCCTAGGTTTCTTGACCTTCTGCTAGAGGAAACTGAAGATGTATCTACAGAGGGTCTTCAAAAAATGATTGAGCTGGCAGTTGATATAATGAAGCGAAAGAAGCAGCCTGAGCTTACTAAGAAACACCTTTTTACCGCCTGTACGCTTACTTTTAAACGGCCTCTTAATCATTATAAAAGAGTATTACTTCTTAAACATTATTTGGAGGATACACAAGGTCCTGGAATTTCAAAAGAGTTTATTAATGCCTTGGCAGCGCAGATCCAACATGCCTCAATCGATGAAGTGAAAAATATAGTGGGAACAGCGCGAGATATAAGTAGGGTGCGTGGTTCGCTTGCTCCCGTGCCCGATGATTTTTATGTGGCAGTATGCCTTAGCCAAAAAAATGAACCTATACGGTTGAAAGAGTATAGAGTAGCACTCGTAAAATATTATCTAAAAAATAGAATTGAACAGGCTCTTTCGCAAGAATTTTTTGAAGAGCTTATTGACAACCTTAAAGGTCAAACTCCCGTTCTGATAGAGGCGGTAATAAAGGGATCTGAAAACTGGGCACGCAAGCGATCTGCTCCCGTAATCAATAAAACGGATATTTCACTTGCACTCTACGAAATTTGTTTTAAGGATGTGCGCGAGCAGTCATCTCTTCGAGAGACTATTATTAACTTTTTATTAGAAGGAAAAGGGCGGGCAAGCGGTCTGAGCAAAAAAAAATTAATTCATGGTACCCGAGGGTTGGTGCTTGATCGTATAATAAAAGTTTTTGACTATGCACTAGAAGCATCGGATCGCTCCATTGGAGATGCCGACCTGTATGTCGGATTATTTTTGGAGCTTAAAAATGATGAAAAAGATGTATACGTTGACCGAGGTGGTTATACAATAGAAGATAAATTTCCGCAGGGCGATCAGTCTAAGGTACCCGATGAATCGCAACGAATGGCGTTACTTAAATTTTACCTTAAGAGAAGATATCACCTTATTAGCGATGCATTTAAGACCTTTTTTGTTGAATCAACGCAAGGAGCAACTCGGCATGGTATTGAGCGAATAGTTGAATCGGCGGCTGTTCACGCATCACTACATGGGATTAAACACAATGGTGAAGTGCATATAAGGGAATTTAACATGATTAACGCTACGGGTGAGGTATATCCACACGTTGGCTTCTGGCCATGGCGCATACAGAGTTTTGGAGGCGTAAGGGATGCTTTTCATAGAGGGTTTAATGTAAAAGAGGGCTGACGCAGTAAATAATAGCATAATCTGAGAATGCACTAATGACTTTGGCGGAATAAGAAAATGGGTATCTGCGATCCAGCCATTCTTCTAATGTAAAATTGACAAATAGATATAATTTGATATAATTTCTCTATTACAATTTTTTTTAGAAGGGAATCACAATGAAAAAACTGTTGTTTTTAAGTTTCTGCCTTTTGACTCCAGGTTTTTATATGCAAGGTATGGAACAAAATAATGAGCCATCAGAGCTGCCAGGGGTCGAATTTGCAAGTTTCAGCCCCACAGATGAAGCTACCGTAAATGATGTTATAATTATGATTGGGGAGGAGCTCAATCTAAAGCCTGTAGAAAAATCGCGTCTGAGGGAGCTTGTTATTTCGGGTATTGCAGGAAGCACTGCCGTTGCTCTCAATAATTTTTCACCTGCATCAGCCTTCTTTGCCTATGCTGCTTGGGGAGCAAGTTGTAAAGCCCTTATGCTGACATTGCCATTCCCCGTTAAACTAGGCATTACTCTTTCTCTTATTAGTGCTGGAGCTGTGCTTGATAAGGTCATCATACCGCAGTTTACAGGCAATCATAATATGGGTTTTTTACCGCTAGGGATTGCAGCTTCAATTGTACTTCTCAAAAAGAGCATAAAAACACCTGCCAAAGAGCAGCTGAAAAAAGAAAAAAAAGAAAAAAAGGAACGCGAGAAAAAGAATGAGAAGGCTAAAGAGGTCTAAGGTAGAAGTTTCTGTAGAAATTGGTAAAAATAAAAATTACAGGCCCCTTATCTTTGGCAATTGCAGTAAACGTGATCTTAAGCTCTTTCTATGCAAGGCGTTAATCGCATTATGAGTACTGGTAAAATCAGAGATAAGAAAAGCATTTACAATAATTTGGTTGCGCTGTTATACTAATTTCTGTAGAAATTAGGCCAAAAATATAGATTTCTGGAGAAATATATATTTTTTCGGAAAAAACGGTACAAAAATATATGGAATCCCAAAATCTTCAGCCTATAGGATACCAGGCTCTTATCACTATCTTTAACCTTCAGGTTATTCCCCATTATCGAGCTTCTTATGTATCACTGACCGGTGGGAAGCGCATGTATACCGAGCATGGTCAAGAAATTCATATCTACCCCAAAGATTATCAGCTTGCTCAGCCAAATGACCCGTTTTTGAACTTAGAGTTTGCGTTTAAACATGAGGGGATTAATTTTGCCATTCTAAAATTTGTTTTTGAGTCTCTTTCCAACGACCAGATAACGAATTATGTTAACAATCAGCCTCAAGGCAAACCTGAACGTAAGATCTGGTATTTGTTTGAATTTCTTATGCGCCAACAGCTACCCGTTAAAGATCTCAGCCATGGCAATTACCTAGATCTATTAGATTCAAAGCACTATTACACAACTAAACCAAATAAGATTAAGCGCCAGCGAATTAATGATAATCTATTGGGCTTTTCGCACTTTTGTCCATTTGTAAGGCATACACCTGCCTTGGCAGCATATGAAAAGCAGCATCTTGATACCATCGCCAAAAAAGTACTTGACGATTACGAACCGTTGATCATTCAGAGAGCTGCATCATATTTGTATACTAAGGAAACGTTATCCTCATGGCATATTGAGCATGAAGAACCCACTAAAATGCGTGCCGTTAATTTTGTAAAATTGTTACGTCAGGCAGAAAAGATTGGAAAGCTTGGCAAGAAAGAACTTATTCATGCGCAACATGTGATAGTAGATCCTCGTTTTGCTGAACCTGATTATCGTCATACACAAAATTATATTGCTGAGATAGCCCGTAAGGGTTATTCAATCATTCATTATATTTCGCCACGTCCTGAAGATGTTCCCCTTCTTATGAATGATTTGCTCTTATCTCTTGAGAGAATGATTGACTCTGGCGTGCATCCAGTGATAATTGCTACAGCTATCTCATTTGGCTTTGTTTTTATTCATCCATTTGAAGATGGGAATGGGCGACTGCACAGGTTTTTGATTCACTATATACTAGCACGATGTTCATTTACCCCCTCCGGTATTATATTTCCGGTTTCCGCAATTATGCTTGGGGAGCGAAAAAAATATGATCAAATACTGGAAGAGTTCTCGCGACCTTTAATGGATCTCCTTACGTATGAGGAGCATAACACGGGGATAACGGTTGAAAAAAATGCCGCAGCCCTCTACGCATATCTTGATTATACTCACTATGCAGAATATTTGTTTGCCTGCATCGAGAAGACCATTCAAACAGATTTAAGAAGGGAACTCGCATTTATAGTTGAATACGACACCATTAAAAAAGCTATACAGCAAGTAGTCGATTTGCCAGATAAGCAACTCGACTTATTAATCAGGATGGTGGTCCAAAACAAGGGAAAAATTGCGCAGACCAAAAGAACAAAATTCTTCTCAGCATTAACTGATACTGAAATTAAGACCATTGAAGGTATTATCAAGAGCAGAAACGTTGATGTTTGGCCTGATTAGTGTATTGGCCGGTGAGCGGCTACATCGCAGATTACATATATGCATTCACATGAATGTTGGTCTGCATGTGCATGAAGCTGTCTTTATACTTTGGATTGCTTGGATGAAATTCCATCGCTTTCTTGATAAGCGCAGTATAATCTGCTTGGTTCATGAAAGGAACGGTTATGGAGGTGAAGTCGTACCTTGAGCGTACGCATATTTTCTCCTGCTCTGGACGAATATCGACAATCACATGTTTTGAAGGAAGCTTCTGAGCCGCACATATCAAGTAAGGAATAAGGACAGCGCCTGGCATTGGGTAAAAACTTAAGTTTTTGCGGTAACTTGATGAGGCCCACCCAAAGAACCATAATTCAATGTGACCAGGAGATTGATTGAACATGCCACGCATTCTTTGGGGTAAGCTGTAGCGTGGATTTCTGCGAAGACAAGCGGTGAGCTTCATTTCGATTTGCGTGAGGCCTTCCGGTAAACAGCCCTTAAACTCCCGGTGAGAGAAAAAATCGGCCGAGAATACATCAAGACGTTGTGCCTTGTCACCGCGCGAATAAATATTATAGATCTTTTTAAAAATAGGGCTACGAATTTGCGCGTGCGCCACCCTGATTACGGGAAGCCCAACTAGATGGAGCTCATCGATGGTAACCGTATCTGGCGGAAAATCCTTGGCAACTTCTGCGAGGTTAAGCAGAAGTGTTGCGCCATGACTATAGCCGATTAAGCGGATCTTAACGTATTTGCCCAGTTTTTTATGGGCGCTGATCTGTTCCTGTAGTTGTTTAAACAGTATGCAGGCCTCGGCATATCGACGCTTTTCGCTAATAAGGCCCGACCAACCAAAGGTATAAAATTCGCCTTTTTCATTGATGGAGCAAGCACGTTGCACTTCTTGAAAGAGCACCGCAAATGCATACGAGGCGCTTAGCATGTTTTCTTGCTCGACGACAGGATGTAAACCCATTTTCTGCATAGGTTGGAGAGTAAAAAGATAGGGCTCCTCACGAATGTTAAGCACGTTACGCTCATAGTCAGTTCCCTCGATGCAATCATTCTGCGCTTGAAGAATCGTTTTATAAGAAAAATTTGCTTGAAAGCCCACCGCTCCATGGACAATGATGTTCAACCATTCAGTTTCTGGAGATTTTTTGGTAGCTGCCATACACAGGGATGAGAACATGAGCATGAGTGTAGTCAAGATTGACATAATAAAGATTGTTGGAGCTTGCGTTAACATCAGTTTACTCATGGGTTCATTCCTTTGTTTGTGTAGTTAATTTAATTATACAAATATAAAATTTTAAATGTGAAGGATTTGTTGAAAAAAATCTTACGTTCGCTAACTCTTGCGCTTTCTTAGCGCTTTTGGGTATTCTGCGTTGTAAGCAAAAAGAAATTTACTACCAAGGTGCATGATCATGTTTTTTAAAACTATGAGGGCTTACTTTTATTTACTCATCTATATGGCTAGAATGAACTTGCATGTTATGTACGGCATTTTGAAAATGTCTAAGCTGAAGCATGCGCCGATTACTGTATTTGGAGGAACACGCTTACAGCGGGGAAGTATTTACATGAATCAGGCGCGCCAGCTGGCACAAAAGCTTGCGAGCAATGGTATGCCTGTCTTAACAGGCGGTGGCCCCGGCATCATGGAGGCAGCAAGTTGTGGGGCTCTAAGTGTTAAAAAGAGAGTCATTACCACCATTGGAATTAGCGTAAAAGGCTTAGAAACGGGAGTAGAGGAGTCATCCTGCCCCCGTTCGGTTATCGAAATGGATAATTTTCCGGCTCGTAAATGGCTACTCATCCACTATTCTAGCGGGTTTGCAGTTTTCCCTGGCGGATTTGGTACGCTTGACGAATTAATGGAATTGTTGACTCTTATTCAAACTAAAAAGCGAGTAAAAGTACCCATCGTCCTCATAGGCGTCGACTATTGGAAGCCATTTATCCAGTGGGTACATGAATCAGCCTTAAAAAATGGTCTTATATCCGCTGAAGACGTGAATCTTTTTACGGTCACTGATGATATAGAGGAAGCGTATCGCTTACTCAGCGAGCATTACAAAATTAAGCCATTTTCTATTTTTGATGAATAACCATTTTACTTAGATTTTTTTTATAAGGCAGCCCGGGATCCTGCAAGTATTCTTGATTTACTCTCATAGTCACAGGATTCAGCAATTGCCAACTCAGTTGATCTTACATATTTTAGATTACTCATGCGCTTACCCGTTCGACTTGCGTAAATAGATCATACTAAGCTTTGTGGGTGCGAATTAAGAAGCATCAAACCCATTCAAAAAAAAATAAATAGCAAAATTCTTGACACTCAAGAGCGTAGCATGTAAGTCTGTCCAACAAGATATATTCTGCATGATGTAGAACTGTATAAAGTAGTAGTAACCACATAAAACGAAGGAAGGAAGTATTATGAATGCTTACCCAAAGAAAAGAAGTGTTATTTTTAATGGAGCTGTAATGGCTTGCATAGCGTTCTATGCTGTCTCTCTATTAGCAACTCCCGCATTACAGGTATCCGTAAGCGGTCCGAGCACTATAACCACCGGACAAAAAAATGTAGTATTTAAGGTAGACCTAAGAAACACAGGTACCGAGGACCTTGAAAATCTTAAAGTGACTTTTCCTCTCGCGCCATCGTATGGCTTGGCTACAAAGACTTCAACTCTTATCGATGAAAATGATTTCGGTTTTAGTTTGGCTGTTGTCGAAGGTGAACTTGTAATAACCGCGCCCGGCCAAGTACTGTATGTTTCAGAATTAATTGATTTGAGCATCGTACTTGATGTAAATCAGCAAATAAGCAGAATGAAAGCTCGTAACGCGGTATCGGCAAGTGCTATGTTTGCTGGAACCACTATTGAAGCTACACCCGTAGTACTACCGGAAATTACCTATGTTGAAGCTACAAAAAACGAGAACCCAACTCTGCTTCCAGTCCTTCCAGTTGCTGCTAAGATCGCAATAAAGGGCAATGCACAAAAAGAGATTGCTAGTGCTACCAAAGTTACTGCGCCTGATAAGGCTACGCCTAGTAACGTTGCGCCAAGCGCTAAGCCTGAAGTGACTCCAGCGGCCGTGGTGAAAGATTCTCAAGGATCTACAGCAACTAAAGCGGTAACTGTGGCAGCTAAGGTGGCAACTGCTCCTCAGCCGGCTCCGGTTGCTCTCGTGGATGCCCAAAAAACTGATGTAGCAAAATCCCAGCCCGTACAGAAGGCAATTATTGCTCAGCCAGCGCAGCTTGCTATTACAGATGCCCCAAAGACTGAAGGAGTAATTTCCCGTCCTGTGCAAAAGGTTTCTGAGCCAGCAAAAAAGGCGCCAACTGACCAGCCAGTACAGAAGGTGATTGTTGCTCAGCCAGCGCAGCTTGTTGTCAGCGCGCTATCAACTCCATCAAAAGGCCATGCTCATACCGGTACGATTTCTATCAAAGCACAAGGTGGAACTCCTCCACTAAGCTATTCGCTCAATGCGGGTGCTTCCTTTCAAAGCTCAAACGTTTTTACAAAGCTAGGGCAAGGAACATTTAAGGCAATGGTTAGAGATGCTACAGGCCGCATGGCAACGACAGCAGTTACGGTCGGTCGTAGTAAGTAATCAAAAAACGAAGAAAAAGTGGTGCCAGGAATTATCCTGGCACTCTTTTATTTGAGCGCGAAGCAGTACTTCTACCCTGCTTAATCGAGTAATTCTTTTCTGAGCACTTTTTTATCAACTTTACCGGTCGTAGTAACTGGCAATTCTTTTTTGACATAGAATTGACGTGGGATCTTGTAGGATGCAAGGTGGCGAGCGCAAAGCCGCTTAAGTTCGCTTATGAGTTTTTGTGTATCGGTTTCTTTACTTGCTATAAATGCCACCGGAATTTCTTCATCATTCTCTTTGGCGCCAACTACCCCTGCCTGTAATACTGCTGGGTGGGACAGAAGAATATTTTCAACTTCCTGGGGGTAAATCTTTAATCCCTTATTGCTAATAAGATCTCGTTCTCTGCCTGCAAGCACAATTTTGCCATCGTGGGTAAGGTAAGCAAGATCTCCGGTATTGAGCCAGCCATCCTGTAAGATAGCCGCAGTTGCCTCAGGTGCATTCCAGTACCCAAGCATGATATTTCCCCCCTTAACCCACAGCGTGCCGATTGCACCTTGAGGCAGCTCCTTGCCGTGTTCATCCTTAATGACGCAGCTTATGTCAAAGAGCGGTTTGCCAATAGTATTAGTAGGGATGGTGTAATCGTCGCAATCAACTGATACAAAAGGAGAAGTTTCGGTAAGTCCGTAGCCGTTACAGATTTTTCTGCCATAAATCAGGGCAAAGAGTGAGCGGATTTTATCTGAAAGAGCATCTCCGCCCGATGCAAAGAACCGTACTTTTTTAAAGTTCAGTGTTTTCATCATGCAAAAGAGGCCATAGAGTGCGGGTATGACAATAACTACAGTAGGCCGTGCTGCAACTCCTTTATAGATCGCTTTTCTGTCGATTTTTGGTGCTATTATGGCAGTTGAGCCTAAAATGGTATTAGCCCAGACGCATACATTTTGGGGTAAACTATGAAAAAGTGGTAAGGGGCAAAAAACGCTATCCTTACAACTCAACTCAAAGCGCGAAATTCCTTGCAAAGCATTTATAACAATATTATAAGAACTGAGCATCACCGCTTTGGGAAAACCGGTGGTACCTGAGGTGTACAAAAGAGCGGCCACCTCATGAACATCATGCTGTTCAATCATAATTTCAGGAGCTGCTTTTGGGAGTCGACTGGTTTTATCAATGTTAATTAATAATGGCGGTAATTTCTCAAGAGCATATGTGCTAAGCCGTTCTTTTAAATGCGATGAAATAATAAGAACTACTGGCTTTGCATCTTCAATAATTCTTAGAAGTTCATCTTCATGTAAGAATACATTTAAGGGGGCAACAATACCGCCTGCCTGCCAGACTGCAAAGTAGGCAATATAAAATTCAATCGAGTTTTCATAAAAGATGAGAACCCGTTCCCCTTTTTTTACCCCCATTGAGCGTAGGTGTTGCGCAAGAAGGAGCGAGCGATAATATAATTCTTTATAGGTAACCCGCTCATCCATACAGATAATCATGGTATTCTTTGGCCACAGCCCAGCAGCGCGCTCAAGAAGCTTGCTTACATGCATAAGCGAGCCATCAACTAAAAGAGATTTGTGAAGCTCATTAAAGCGCTGCTGTTCCATTCTACTCCTTAAACTTGATAACTGAAACAGGACATTGTGCAACCGCCTTTTCAATGAGCGCCCTGTTTTTTTCAATGTCCGCATCAGGCTTCACCCGTGATCGATCAGTTACTTCAAACACCTCAGGCGCATTAAATGCACATGCACCACAGGCAATACACCCCGGTTCTACTAGGGGCATACCCCTAGAACCCCGTGGTGTAATCGTTTTATTATTTGTGTCGTCGTTCATGTTCAAACTCTTTCATATCCCAAATCAAAACAAGCTGGCCCGGCTCTATCCATGGACTAGCTATTATCTGTTAGCTCTATTGTAAGCATCCGTTTAGCGCATGGTTGAGCCCGGCGGCGGCGCTTTGCGCCAAGGCGGGCGAGTTTGCGCGGTACGGGGCTTTCAAAGGGGTGTCCCCTTTGATGCAAGTGCAGGTATTGCAGTGCACCTGCCGCTCGCCGCGTAGGCGGTTGATTAACGCTCGCTGCGCAGGCGTTTTATTCAACATAATATTTCAATTACATTTCAACTCTATTTCATGTGCCGCCCAGGTAATCAATGACCTTCGGGTGCAAATGATGCAGTGCCATGGTTGCTTACCGCTCAGGCGTTTTATTCAACATAATATTTCAATTACATTTCAATTCAATTTCATGTGCCATGCAGGCAATCAAACTACACCCCGGGTCCAGGGGCTTGCCCCTGGTACTTGTAGAAAGCTCCTGCAAGCGGTATTATTTATATCAGAATACAATGATTATATCATGAATGTAGATGGGCGAATAGGGCTACAGTATGACCACTTCTGGAAAAAAAGGTACATTGATTACCATCGAAGGCATTGATGGATCAGGAAAAAGCTCTGCCGCTCGTGCTTTAAAAGATAACTTGAGCCTACACTATGATGTGCTGCTTACCAAAGAGCCTGGGGCGACAGAATTAGGAACGCATCTACGTACTCTTTTGCAGCAACGAACTTTTGATGTCTGTGCCCGTGCTGAATTTCTTTTATTTGCGGCTGACCGAGCCCAGCATATGCAAGAAGTAGTACTGCCGGCACTTCAAGCAGGGAAAATAGTTGTATCGGACCGGATGGCTGATTCTTCTCGTGCCTATCAAGGCTTTGGGCGAGGACTTGATGATGAATGGATTAGGCGTATTAGTGAATGGGCAATGCAGGGAATAACTCCCGATCTGACACTTTATCTAAAAACTGATTATGCAACTGCAATTACTCGACTGAAAAAGCGCAATGAGCAAGCAACTGTGTTTGAGAAAGAGCGTGCGGCCTTTTTTGAGAGGGTGATAGAAGGATTTGAAACGATATTTAAAGAACGCTCATCTGTTATAACGATCAATGCAGCTGAGCCAGAAGAAAAAGTTCATCTTGCTATTATTGAGCATGTTAACCGGTTTGTATTATTGCCAGCTACCGTAGACAGGGCCTAATTTCCGAGCCTATTTAGGAGATTAAAATGAAACTACACCCAGCCTATTTATGGATAGGCTCTGATGCTGAGCTTGCTGCACGAGCTTTGGCTTTTATTAAGCAACAGCTCTGCAAAAAGAAAACTCCTTCTTCTATCGAAGGTTGTAACCGCTGTGCTGATTGCACTAATATAGAAAGAAAGCAGCATCATTTGCTTTTGTGGATAGCTCCGGAAAATACATATACGCTTGCCGCACTTGAAGGAGTAATGCAAACCATTGTATATGCTCTTCAGCCTGAAGAACACTTCTTTATTGTCTTTGAGCATGCTGAGCTGTTTAATGCTTCTTGCGCTAATAGCCTCTTAAAATCGCTCGAAGAGCCGCCCCAGGGGTACCATTTTATACTACTTACTAACCGTACTGAGGGAACGCTAGCAACTATACGCTCTCGGTGCATTGTAGAGCTGTTTAAATCAGAGTCGGAACAGGAGAAACACCCATTATTTAATTACTTTACGCCTGTGACGCTTACTGCTTCTGCAGAGTTTATTAGAGAACTAGAACGTGCGAGAATGCCAGAGCGTGATGTGCAGCCATTTCTTGATCAACTTACCGACTACTGGTATAAGCAGTTGATTAAGGCATATGAAGAAAATGCTGAAAATACTATCAAAAAAGCTCAAAAATCTCTTGAAATACTCGAGAGCGCTCGAGCCCTGCCAGTCATGCCCGGCAGCTCAAAAATCTTTCTGAAAAATCTTTATCTTTGCTTATCTATTGTTTTCTAAAATTCTTTTTAATAGTCTTGGATAGATCACAATAAAAATGGGGGTGTGAGAGCACTAAAATATACGTATGGAAAGCAAAAAAGAGAGAAATACACAACAAAAAACCATTAACTCCAGAAGAGGAAGTTATGAAGAAATTCACCAGATCTTTACTATGTTTAATCACCGCATTGGTAACTGGATCAATAAATGCCGTGGCACCATTACAGATACTATCTGTAGTTTCTAGGCCGACTGCCTGTTTCGACCCGGTGGGAGCTCCTTCGGGTTCCCTAATCGTTACTTTAACCGGGGGCACAGAGCCTTATATGGTTACGATTACGAGCTCTGCGCTACTGATTCCTATCACAAAGAATGGACTACTTGGTCAAACAACGTTTATTTTTAATGATTTGCCAGTAGGAACATATGACATAGTTGCAACCGACATGACTACTCCTTCGCATTTAGAGGATACTGCAACGTTTAATGTGCCAAGCTTTTCTCCAATTGAAATTACTTCAGCCAGTTTCGGGCACCCAACCTGTGCTGGTGCAGACACGGGTAGTATTACGATTAATGTTGAAGGTGGGCCGGCTCCGGCAACCACTTATCTATATAATATAACTCCTCCTGTTAATACAACGCTCACGCCAGATGGAGCTTCGCATACATTTTTAGGCCTTGCCGCCGGTGATTATACGGTTTTAGTTTTACCGCTCGGTGCTACGTTGGATAACACGACTGCATGCGCAGCAAAGGCTGAGATCGCACTTGTGGCCCCTGCGGCGTTAACAGTCGTGCAGACTGGGGGGACTCGGCCTACCTGTAACGGTGGAAGCGATGGCTCTTTTATTGTTACCGTTGCTGGAGGTGTTCCACCTTATACTGTTACGCTTAATGATGTAACTCAGATAGGTACAGCAACCCAAACAGTATTTACTTTCACTGGTTTAGCAGCAGGTTACTATTACGCCTTCGTAACCGATTCGAATAATTGTGTAGCGTCCGGTTCTGGGACAATTTTACCTCAGCAAACAGTGCTCACTATAAGTGAAGTAAAGGTAGTGCCCGCTACGTGTCCAACGAGCAGTAATGGTAGTCTTACTATTCTTGTAAACAATGAACTAGGTGCCACATTGAATTATATGGTCACAGGACCAGGGGGTGTTATCTATGGACCGCAAGTTTCGAGTACATTTACTGGTTTACCGGTGGGCAATTATATAGTTCAAGCGGAAGCAGTACCTGCTCCTATTCCTCCATTATGCGCAGTTGCACCGGCTACAATTACGTCACCATCGGCAGTTGTTATCTCCCTCGCAATAACAAACCAGGATATTGTTAACGATATTCTTGGATCAATTGTAGCGACGGTAACAGGTGGAACTCCTCCGTACACCGTGACGCTTACCCCGGGTGGTTTACCACCTATTGTGGGTACTGCAACACAAACGGTATTTACTTTCAACAACTTGGTTGCGGGTACATATTTAGTTACTGCCGTTGATGTGAATGGCTGTACTACTTCAGATCCAGGAATTGTCCTTTGCGTACGTGGCCAATCGACAAATCCAATAACCAACTTTATTACAGCGCTTTGTAAGGGTGGTTGCACCATTCCTGCATAAGAATGCCTTAAGTAATTTTTGATAAGCATAGAAGGCCCGCTTCAAGCGGGCCTTCCCCAAAAATCTTTCCGAAAAATCTTTATCTTTGCTTATCTATTGCTTTCTAAAATTCTTTTTAATAGTCTTGAGTAGGTCACAATAAAAATGGGGGTGTGAGAGCACTAAAATATACGTATGAAAAGCAAAAAAAGAGAGAAAAACACAACAAAAAACTATTAACTCCAGGAGAGGAAGTTATGAAGAAATTTACGATATCTTTACTATGTTTAGTTACTGCGTTGGTAACTGGATCTATTGGTGCGGAGGTTGCGCCAATGGTTATTACATCAGTTAGTTCCACGCCTACTCTTTGTACTGACGTTCCGCCAGCGGGGTCAGGCATGATTACGGTTTCATTGATGGGAGGCCTGTCGCCTTATATGGTTACGCTCACAAGTACTAACGTACCCCCTGTGATAGCGCCTATTACAATGACGGGAACCTCGAGCGTTACATTTTCGAATTTACCGGTAGGGTCTTATGAAATAGCTGCAGTCGATTCAACTACTCCTATAGCTTTCACGGATGATGCATCGATTAATGTCCCAAGTTTTGCTCCAATCAACATTGAGTTGGCAAGCTTTGTCCATCCAACATTCTTTGGGGCTAACAATGGCAGCATAATGATTACTGCTGAGGGTGGACCTTCACCATGTAGCCCATCATATGATTATTACTTGGGTATGACATTGGTCGCAAGTGCCGTTGGATCACCCTTCACATTTTCAGGGCTCAGCCAAATGACCTACAATGTGACTGTTGTACCTACAGGAGTCCCGCTTGCAACAGCTGCATGCGTTGCAACAGCCGATATAACACTCATATCACCATCTGCTTTAACGATTATGCAGACTGGTGCGACACCTCCTACATGTAATGGTGGAAGCGATGGTACTCTTACCGTTACCGTCGGTGGTGGCGTTGCGCCCTACCTGGTCACGGTTAATCCAGGTGCTCTAACTGCTACCGGTAATGGACCGGACTTTACCTTCACTGGCTTACAAGCAAATACTTATACGGCTACTGTAACCGATTCTGTAGGCAGTCCGGCAGCAGCTAATTCTGCGATAGTTTTCCCTCCGCAAACAGCGTTAACTATAACTTCAGTAACCGCAACGCCTGCTACGTGTCCAACGAGCAGTAATGGTACTCTTACTATTAATGTTAACAATGAGACAAGTGCCACTCTGAATTATTCGATTATATCAGGGCCCGTTACACGTGGACCGCAAGCTTCGAATGTATTTACTGGTTTACCTGTAGGTAACTACACTGTTCAAGTAGCAACAGTGCCTGTTACTATTCCGCCATTATGCGCGGTTGCACCGGCCGTGATTACATCGCCTAGCGCGGTTGTTGTTTCCCTCAAGATAACAAACCAGGATATTGTTAACGATATTCTTGGATCAATTGTAGCAACGGTTACAGGCGGGACTCCTCCGTACATCGTGACGCTTACCCCTGGTGGCTTACCGCCTATAGTGGGTACGCCTACACAAACGGTATTTACTTTCAACAACTTAGTTGCAGGTGCGTATTCAGTTACTGCCGTTGATGTGAATGGCTGTACTATGTCCGACCCAGGAATTGTTCTTTGCATACGTGGTCAATCGACAAATCCAATAACTAACTTTATTACGGCAGTGCTTTGCCAAGGTGGTTGCGCCACTCCCGCATAAGAGTGGCTTACGTAATTTTGATAGGCACAGGAGGCCCGCTCAAAGCGGGCCTTCCTCAAACAACATGAAACTATAAAAAAAGAGAGTATGAAATGAAGAATATGAAAAGATATATAAGCAGAGCGCTTATACTTATGGCGATAGGAATAGAATTTTCTTGCAGTGCAATGGCAACGACGCCATTAGCTTTTACAAATGTCACCGCAACGCCATCTACTAATGTTACAGTGCCGAACGGTACTGTTGCTGTAACGGTGAGCGGTGGGGTTCCTCCTTATACCTTTGCTTTAAACGCTTTGCCGCCCACGTCTCAGACACCAACAACTGCCCTGTGGACCGGTTTGGGTGCAGGTGCAATGCCAGAGGTTACTATCGAAGATTCTGCATCACCACAAAACATCATACGCCTTGATCTTCTTATTACCGACGGGACCACTATCATGGTGAACGGTATTACACTTAAGCAGCCTTCATGCCTGGGTAGTAAAGACGGGAGCCTTAATTTTTCGACTCTTGGTAGCACGGGAGTTCCCATCACTTTCATTTTAACAAATGAAAGCGGGACTGTTAACGTTACCCAAACAAATAATGGCCTTTTTACAAATTTACCAGCAGATACGGTGCCTAATGATTCTGGCTATACACTTCTTGCTATGGCTGCGGGCAATAGTGCCGAGGTAGATGTACCCCTAGCGCAACCATTGACTAATTTGGCGCTTATAACGGCTTCAGGGGCGCCTACGTGCTTTAATGGAAGTAATGGTACTTTAACCGCAGTTGTAAGCGGCGGAGTGCCACCTTATACAGTAACGCTTAGTACTGGTCAGACCCTTAGCGGGAGCACTTCTCCTTCTACGCTGGTATTTACGGGATTGACTTCGGGAACGTACGGGGTAACGGTAAAAGATAATAATGGCTGCTCCGTAACGGTATCTCAAATTGTGCCCCCATCGATCATCCCTCCGATTGTTATTTCAACTAAGATAACCGGCCAGGACATTGTGAATAACACCCTTGGTTCTATAGTTGCCACGGTAACGGGTGGAACGCCTCCGTACACCGTAACGCTTACCCCGGGTAACCAACCTGCTCAAACAGGTACTGCGGGCCAGGCGCTTACGTTTAGTAATTTGACCGCAAATACGTATACACTTACTGTTGTTGATTCAACTGGTTGCACTGTAACGGACTCGGTAGTTGTGCCTTGTGTGCGCGGGCCATCCACAAATCCCATAACCAACTTTATTACAGTCCTTTGTGCGGGAGGTTGCGTTATTCCAAATTAAGAATTGAAAAGTGATTTCAGAGCACAGGAAGGCCTGTCTACGGCGGGCCTTCCATTAAAAAAGAAACAAAAGACATATAAAAGAAAGTATGAAAGGAAAAACATGAAAAGATATATGGGCAGAGCCCTTCTCATGATAGCGTTAGGAATAGAATTTTCTTGCAATGCAGCAACGGCGACAGCACCTTTAGCATTTACGGTTGTCTCCGCAACGCCGGCTACGAGCACAGTAGGCGGGACGATTACCGTAACGGTGACTGGCGGCGTTGCTCCTTATACATTTAATTTAAATGGTGTGAATTTGCCGGGCCAGCCTCAGACGAGTCCAACGGCTGTAGTTACTGGTCTCACCACGGCAAGTCAAGCTATTACGGTAACTGATTCAGCGACACCACAAAATACGACATTTATTGCCCTTACTATTGCTACTCTACCAAGTGTAATGGTGAATGGTATTACGTTTACCCAGCCTTCAGTATTTGGCGGTACCAATGGGAGTCTCAACTTTTCTACCTTAGGTGGTACTACTCCCATTACCTTCACCTTAACAAATACGAGTGGTTACGACGTTACGCAGATTGGTAATGGTCTTTTTACAAATTTGGCGGCAAATGGTGAATATACCATCATTGCTAGCTCTAGTGGTTTTCTTAGCGGCGAAGCAGATTTTCCTTTAGCCCAACCATTCCCAGTCCTTTTTACAACTTCGGTGACCCCTACGAGCACGGTGAATAATACTCCGGGTTCGATAGTTGTGACAGTTATAGGGGGTACTGGTCCGTACACAGTGACTCTTAAACCGAATGGTCTTGCACCTGTAGTGATTGTGGGTACGCCAACACAAACGGTGTTTCCATTCAACGGCTTACCCGCAAATACCTATACAGTTACTGTTGTTGATGTGAAAGGTCTTACTCAAATATCAACCGTCACTGTGCCGGCTACGCGCGGCACATCGACAAATCCAATAACCAACTTTATTACAACCGCGCTCTGTGCGGGCGGCTGAGTTAATCCCGTAAATGTATAAAAGATTTCTTAACCGAATCACAGCCTGCTCTATTGAGCAGGCTCTTTTTTTAAACTACAGGAAGCAAAGGAAAGGTGGCCATCATGGTGTATATGGGCCCTTCAGGCAATGTTTCAGATTGCCATAAAGCAAATTCTTGTGCATGCCAAGCATGCTCATGGAGGGGGAAAACGGTAAGTAATTCCTTCAACCGACTTTTATTTAAAACTTTTTTCATGCGTGCTATGGTAATATGCCCATTGAACGGCTTTTGTTCCCGATATTCAGGAAACAATTCACTTATTTGTTCGGCAAGGGTGCCTAACAGGGGAGCCTCAACTGTTATCCACAGCACGTGTGGCCGAGATAAGGAATTAACACCTAGTGCTTTGAGCTTTATGTCATAAGCGGGGAGACTTATAGAGGAAAGGCGTTCATGAATGGAAGGAATTTGTGCATCTTCCACCGATCCAAAAAAGGCGAGTGTTATATGCAAATTCTCAGGACGCACGTAAGTGCCTTCAAATAGATCGAGCTGTTTGAGCTCTTTCTGAATGCGCTTTACTTCTTCAATGACCGGCTCTGGTAGTTCAATACTCACAAACAATCTTACGCGGGCAGGCCCTAGGGACTGTGATGCGGTCGTTTTGTTGTCGGTATTATAACTCATGTTCAATCTCCTACGGACCCATTTTTGTGCCGGCAGCCCCTAGGACCCTTGGTGATAGTTGATGTGTTATTAGAATTATTGCTCATACTTAATCTCCTAAGAGAGCCGTTTTATGTGGTAACCGCTGGAATCTGCTGTTAGTGTTAAATCTCATTGTAAGCTTTATTATTGTTATTACACAAGCATTTCAATGTTGCAATCTTATGGAAGCGTTTAAAAAATAGGGTCCGCTCTATTATAAGCATTCCTAGCGACGATAGCGGTACCTATGTGCCTATAGAATGGACATGATTTGGTATCTCAGCCCCTATTGTAAGCATCCGTTTAGCGCATGGTTGAGCCCGGTGGCGGCGCTTTGCGCCAAAGCGGGCGAGTTTGTGCGGTACGGGGTTTTTAAAGGGGGCTCCCTTTAATGCGGGTGCAGGTGCTGCAGTGCACCTGCCGCTCGCCGCGTAGGCGGTAGGTATCGCTCGCCGCGTAGGCGGTAGGTATCGCTCGCCGCGTAGGCGGTAGGTATCGCTCGCCGCGTAGGCGGTAGGTATCGCTCGCCGTGTAGGCGGTAGGTATCGCTCGCCGCGTAGGCGCCCTGCCGGGAGAGGTAGAGTTATTTAGCAAATCAAAAAAAATATGAAACCCTCGTTCTTTGCCTCTAAAGTTCGGTACACTTTAAACAATGAAATGAGGGGGGAGTTATGAAAAAAAGTATGCTGTTATTTATCTCTCTATGGACCGCATCCATTATAGGCAATACGTGCATAGATCAAAATAATACACTATCCACACGCAGCGAAAGTTTTAGTAAAAAAGGGATCATCAAATATATAGCGCTCGGGGGCATTGCCTACCATCTGTGGCACTATAAGCTGGAAGCTGTGCAAGGGCTATTTGGGGCAGTTAGTAATTTCTTTGGAGGATCAGACTTTTCTCCTGAGCAGATTGCTCAAATAAAAATTCTTGCTCGAGGTGCGGCTTTTCAAGGAGGTCTATTAACTCTTTATGGCCTGATGAGTATGTACGACGATATGCCCGATTATACTGCCGCTCTTGAAATAAGGCGGCTGATAGCGCAGCATAAGATCTCAAAAAAAGAGGAGTCGGGATGCACAGAAGACTTATCTTTTTAGCGTTGCTCATGAGCGGGAATGCGCCTTCTCTTATGAGTGCATCTTCTCTCAATGGAAAGAAAACACACATAGGTTTGTATAAAAATTTGATTGAATCGATTTATATATTTGATCTACCCGCTGTTAGTGGCGAATTAGATGCATTGCCACATTTAAATAAAGAAGCCCAAAGCAGATTACTTCGCGTGGTTGACAGCCTCATTGTTCAAGAAGCTTACAAAAAGAATCGCATCAGAAACTCATCGCTTGTGCATGCAATGAGTGGCGGGATGGTTGCCCTTGCGTGTGCGATCTATTTGTATCTCTATTAACCGCCTTTTATTACCGCAAGAGGTTTGAGTTGTGCTACACGGTCCGCAAGGCGTGCTTGTTCAACTACACGAACAACATCATCGACATCTTTGTAAGCTACTGGAGCTTCTTCGGCAAGGCCAGGATCTGACTCACAGCGAATGATAATACCCTGCGATTCAAGTTGCTCGCGAAGCGTAGAGCCGCGGACAGTTTTTTTAGCTTGCATGCGCGACATTCTTCTTCCTGCACCATGGCACGATGATCCAAACGCTATTTCCATGCCTTCTTCTGTTCCTACAAGAACATATGACGAAGTCCCCATGGTTCCTGGAATAAGCACTGGATGGCCCGTTGCTTGATAGAGTGATGGTACTTCCGGTCGGCCGCCAGGGAAAGCACGCGTTGCTCCTTTGCGATGAACCACGACATCTTTCATCATCCCATTAATGCGATGCTTTTCTTTTTTGCCCATATTGTGTGAGAGATCGTACACGGTACGAACGGTAACTGAAGGTCCGATAATTTTTGTAAATGATTCACGTACGGAGTGACCAATAAGATGTCTGTTGGCCCAGGCAAAATTAGCACTTGCACACATGGCTGCGTAATAATCTTGTCCTTGTGATGAGTTAATTGGGGCACAAGCAAGTTCCCTATCTGGCAAGCGGATATTCCAAGAGTCGAGCAGGGGAAGCATCATACGTATATAATCCGTGGCAGTCTGATGTCCGAGCCCGCGAGAGCCGCAGTGAATCATAACGGTAACCATGCCCAGTTCAAGGCCAAAAGTTCGTGCAATCGCATGATTGTAAATCTCTGTAACTTCTTGCACTTCCAAGAAGTGATTGCCCGATCCCAATGTGCCAAGCTGATCATGGCCCCGCTTTTTTGCTCGCTCAGAGACTAAGGTTGCATCTGCCGCAGCCATATGGCCATTTTCCTCACAATGCTCAATATCGCCCTGGGTTCCATAGCCAAGGCCCAGCATGTGCGGTGCGCCCTGATTGAGCACTTTATTCATTTCATTTTCAGTGAGTTTTACCTTGCCACCGCGACCAACGCCCGAAGGTACGGCATGAAAAAGATCGGTCGCAAGCTGCTCTGCATACGGTTTAATATCTTGAGCGGTCATAGAGGTTGCAAGTAAGCGAACGCCACAATTAATATCGTAACCGATGCCACCCGGTGAAATAATGCCACCCTCGCTTGCTGCAAAGGCAGCAACACCACCGATGGGAAATCCATAGCCCTGATGAATATCAGGCATGGCCAGGGCATATTTTTGAATGCCTGGTAAAGTAGCAACATTAGCAATCTGTTGCAGTGAGTTGTCATGCAGAATATCGGCAAGCATGGCAGCATTGGTAAAAATGTGTGCGGGAACACGCATTTCAGGCATGTATGAGCGGGGTATCTCATACAGGCAGTCGGTAACCTTGAGAAGGGCTTGCTCTAGATCTCGGTGAGTAGTTGTTTTTTTATCAGGACTATCGTTCATAAGTAATCTCTCCTATCCCCCTTCGACCCCGGGGTGCAGTCTTTTTGTTATTGCCATTATTATTCATAAATATATCGCTTTCGAGAAAGGTTGGTAAATACATAATCAGCAATGCTCATTAAGCTGAATGTCCTCGTAATGAGATGATTAGAAATGTGATCTGGTATTTGAATACGCAACGTCCACGAGAGTTGAGAGAGTATGCGCGAGTTTGGGGGGTTCCAAGGGGCGTCTGGGACAGACCCCATTGGGCGGTGCAGGCGCAGCGCTGCTGCTGGTGCAGGATCCGCATAGGGTCCTGCAGCCCGCCGCAAAGGCGCAAGAAAAATTACATTATTATTCATAAATACCTCCTAAGGTAAAAAACCAACTATTCAATGCCGCCGGCAGGCTAAATATCAAATACTATGGTTGCGCACCATACCCCATCAATCTGTTCCAATTCAAGATCGTGGTAGGTAACGGCTTTAATTTCTACAACTTCATATCCCGTTGTTTTAACACCGAAAATTATCGCATCAACTTCTGTGTCGGATAACAATTTAAACTGTGCATCAAAGTAAGCCTCATCATGCACATCGGATAAATATAAGCATTCTGATAAGAAATCAATGAGCAACGTTTCTTGGTCTAATGAATGAACAACCACATGGTGCTCAGCGTCAAAATGGGTGACTACGGGCTCGTCATTTTTAGTATAGGAAATATGAGGTCCCTGGGGCTTTACACTCGTAAACATGCCTTTAAGAGCATTGCGAAAAAGCTCTTCCAGAGTAACACCATATGCTCGAATTTTAAGATCAGCAGTATGCGGCACTAACTCGTATTGTTTATTCATAAGTATCCTTAGTATCCTTTCAAGCCCTGATCCTACCATATCACATAAACGACAATCAAGAAGACTCTTTTTTCTTGCGCGGTTGCCTGATTATGTGTTTGGTTTTTGTGCACTTCTGTTGTAAGTTTCCGTTACCGGTCATGGCAAAATATAACAATTTAACCATATCTGTTGTTAAGAAATAGCCAAGTACAATTGCGCCTACAATAAGTAATCTGTGCATATCAGTTACTTCGAAATGAAAAACTTCTTGTCCAATTTTGGAGAAAGGTAAGGCGACGGTTACGCAAGCAATGATTAATGATAGAGCCATCAAAGTGAGTGATGGACGGCTTGCCTTGAAAAATATACGGTGTGTTCGCACTGAATAAATGAGGGCAAGCTCCATTAAGATGCTTTGAATGAACCAGTTTGTTTGAACGGTTGTAGCGCCAAACCGATAAAACAAAGCAAAGAACATAAAATCGAAAACAGGGCAGACCAGCCCCAGTATGAGAGAAAGCAGCGCTATTCCTTTTAAATTAAATTCCTGTGGCTTTCTGAGTTCATCAGCATCAACCGTATCTGTGGCTATGGCAACCATGGGGAAATCCGAGAGTAAGTTGACGAGTAGGACTTGTAAGGGAAGCATGGGCAGAAAGTCGAGTACTAATGAGGCGATAGCCAGCGAATAAAAATTACCGAACGTAGACGAGAGCACTGCAATAATGTATTTGATAGTGTTTGAAAAAACGTTACGTCCCAGAGCTATGCCCTCGACAATAACCATCAAACTTTTGCGCAGCAAGATAACATCAGCCGCATCTTGAGCAATATCGCTTGCTCCTTGCACTGCAAGGCCTACATGCGCTGTTTTTAACGCCGGAGCATCGTTGATGCCCTCTCCCAAATATCCCACAATCGTTTCTTGTCCTGCAAACTTTCCGGGGGTGTTTTTAAGCAGATTAACAATGGTATACTTCTGTTCAGGCAGTATACGCGCAAACACTGAGTAATTTTGCACTGCCTGCTGCTGCCCTTCAGGAGAAAGTGCCTCAAATTCTGCGCCGCTAATTGCACAGTCCGCTTTGTCTGATAAACCTACTTGCTGTGCAACTGCACAGGCAACTTCTTTGCTATCTCCTGTTATCATTTTAAGGGTTAGGCCAAGATCCCGTGCTTTTGCAATTGCCGAGATAGCGGTTTTTTTAATGGGGTCTTGAAATGCTATCAGGCCTACGAAAGTGAAATCGTTGGCATCCTCGCTGCTGGCAACCTCCTGAGCCGCGCTAGGAGTAGTTGTGCCGGAATCGTCCTTTTGGTGACTCAGCTTTTTATAAGCAACCGCCAGAACACGATTACCCGTGCGAGACTGTTCTTCAATCCAGGCTGTAATCTGAGGATCGTCGGCTAATGAGCATAATGGCCGAATCGATTCGAAAGCGCCACGGGTAATGAGCAAATGGTCATTCTCTTTTATAACCAGTACGCTATTACGCCTTTTTGCGGGATCGAAAGGTATTTCTGAAAGACGCCTATACTGTAACTCATTATTCTTATCTTCTTGGGATGCATAGGCCCACAAGGCTTTATCAAAGGGATCGAGCGGTTCTGTTTTCTTTGAGGCAAGAAGAGCGGAGATCAGCAGGCTTTTATCTGCAGATTCATACAAAGAACTGACAGACAGTTTATTTTCGGTGAGGGTGCCGGTTTTGTCCGTGCACAGTATACTAATTGCACCAAGGTCTTCAATAGCCGAAAGCCGCTTGACTACTACGTTATGATGCGCAAGCTGTAAAGCACCACGCGAAAGGGCAAAAGTTGTAACCGTAGGAAGTGCTTCGGGTGTGATACCGAGTGCGATGGCGATGCAAAAGAGAAGGAGCTGAATAATGTCAGTATGAGACCCCTTGAGAATCAGATGAAAAACAAAAAGCCCGACAAGCGTGACACAAATGAGCGCTAAAATAAAGGAGCTTAAGCGCGCAAGAACCTCTTGAAATCCGCTTTGCTGAATCGTAGTAAGACTCAATGCACTAATGTTGCCAAATAACGTGTTTTGTCCGGTACCTATTACAACGGCAGTCGCGCTACCGGCCGTTACGATAGTGCCAAGTAACCCCATATTCAGTGCTTGATAGACATCTGGGGCAACCGCTGTGAGGGGTGTACTAATTTTTTTGACAGGTGCCGATTCCCCCGTTAATGTCGATTCATCTACAAAAACTGAGCCTTCGACAAAGCGGATATCAGCCGGTATATAATCGCCAGGCTGTAGCTTTATGATATCACCGGGTACGAGCTCTGTGTTTGAAATGACTATATCTTTACCATCTCTGATCACTTTCGCTTTCATTATCAGATGGACTCTAAGAAGTTTCAGTGCTTGTTCAGCCCGGTACTCCTGATAAAAACTTAAGAGACCATTTATAATAACAATAAGCAGAATAATAATGGCATTGAGTAAGTCGCCCACAAATAATGAAAGCAGTGCTGCAGCTATAAGAAGGTAAGTAAAGGGGGACTTAAACTGGCGCGCAAAGAGCACGAATGATGAAACCCCTTTGCCTTCTAGTTCATTAAGGCCATATTTTTTTTGATACTCAAGCACTTGAGCAGAAGTCAGGCCATTAATTATAGAAGTACCTAATTCCTGTTCAAGCTGGGTTGATGTATGTGTTGTATAATCATAAGTGGTAGTATTCATGGAATTTAATGCCCACTAAAGCTTTTTGATAGTTTCTTGCATCCACCTGGTGAAAGGCTCCGCAGCCTGCGCAGTTATTTTGAGGATACAAGGTACCTTGTAAGGATGGATAGAGATTACTTCTTTTTCAAGCTCAGCAAAAAAATGCTCGAAAGATTTAGCAATAATAATTGCCTCTTGTGCTGACTGGATTGAATTTTCCCACCAATACATACTTGTGCTTACATGAATATTAGCACATGCAATCAATTTTCTTTCAAGCAAATGGCGAGCTATGCTTTCTGCGATTTCAGGGGAAGGCGTGGTGATGTAAACAAGTAGTATGGTATTCATAATTCTCCTGTCCATGTATTTCCAAATACTATAGCAATGGAAGGATTTTTCTTCTACTATGTGCTGCCTTTTCCTGTGCTCGGGAAGGGCTGAATCAGCAAGGATTGAGGGCTTTTCCTTGCTGATTCAGCCCTGAGTAAGGGCCTTAAGCAGTTTGTGCACTTTGTGGCATAAGCCTTTCATGTGCTTCGTTGTAATAGCGCTTCATCACTTCATAGGGCTTGCAGAGTGACCCATTGTGCTTAATGCGGTGCTGTTCAATCAATTCTTTTGCTGCATTAAACTGGTATTGACCGGACTCGTTGCTGCAGCACTGAATTACTTTCAGAAAATTACGATTTGTTTTATGCGCAAGCACGATTGCTGGTTCTACCTTGTGGAATGCTGAAATATCAAAGCCTGTCATTTTACGGAGAATCTCTGCAGTGAACTTCCATACAAAGTGTTCTGATTTTTCAGCAAAATTGGCATGTTGATCATTTTCGTACTGTTCGGTAAACGATATTCCAAGATCGATTCCCCTTTTTAAGTAACTCAAGTATTCTTCTTTTGAGCTACAGACTGTTTTAAGAAAGGCAGCTAGCTCTGCGATGCGCTTTGGCTGCTTATTGTTATTCATACTCGGATCGTATCCTTTAAGCGTGCCATCAAAACAAAAATGATGCCGATTGAGCGTTGCTAGGCATTCGCGAAACACTCGTCCCCTAAAACCTAGCACTTTAATGCGATTAACGGCAAAAAGCGATTTTATGCGGTCACAGGGATGAGCATTTGGGCAGTAGGCAGTGAGCAGCAAATTGAGGGCCTTTTCCATTAATTGTTGTTGAGCGACCCGTAATGAAGGGTTATTGCGCAGTTTTTCCTCCTCTTCGCGCTCTGTTTTTTCAGGATCTTTTATTGAGGGGCTGCTCGAGTCCCAAAATTCTGTAGGCATAAGATCGTGAATGCATTCATTGATGCTTCTAAGAATATTTTTTCCTTCTCGAGCCGCATTGAGAGCGGTGAGGAGTACCCGTAAGGGAGCACCTAAAACGGCTGCAACACTGGCTACACCTGCAGCGGCCTGAGGGGCTCCCATCGGGTACAGAGCACGATACGTGCCTTGACTAATAAGAAAGAGAAGAATTAACGTTGTGCTATAAGATTGCGCTTTTCTTGGTATCTTCATGGGAGATTTCCTTGATTAAATATTTTTATTGTAGAGGTTTTAATACTTTCCATATCGATCAATTTGTATTATTTTCGGGTGAAAAAAGAGGATCTTTCTTCACTTCCTCAACAGCTGCAAGAATGCTGCTTTTTATAAAAAGTAGTCGATTGATGCGATCTGGAGCTTCCTGGTTGAGGGCCGTATTGAAAAAGAAGATTTTGCTTACATAGAGTCGCTCTAGTGAGTTTGTGATTGCTTTGTATGTTTTGAGTTGACTAAGTTCACGGTTTGCTTCATTTACAAAAGACATTAACAGTATGCCATCATCGGGGTCCTGAGTAGTTTGCAATCGCCTACGCCCTTCCTCCAAAACCTCTCGAACCAAATCGGTTTGTTTATACCGGTAAAGCTCCTCTAATGAACACTGATTTTTCCAGCGTGACCAACAGGTACTCTTTTGGAGCGTGTAGCCGAGATACCAGAGATACAGCTGAACTGAACAGTAGGTCCCTCCTAAGCAGTAGAGCACAAAACGCTTTTTATGAGTTTTGATCCATTCAAGAGTACTTTGGCAGGAGGCTGCTGTTCGACTTTTAATCTTTTTTAGCCAATCTACAGTGTCACCCATTTGCGTTGAATGGGCAACAGCTGATGATTTCGTGATGGTCTGGCCATTAAGATTTATATTTACAAATACTGGTCCCTCCGTATCTCTATTTCTCTTGAGGGCTTCTTCAATAGTGTTAGGCAAATCGATCGCAGCGATTTCTTGAGCGAGATCTGACTGCCCCCTGGAAGCGGGTGGGACTTGCACTGCGCAGTGGGGCATCAGCGTGCTGCCAGTCATCCTTTGTCCATTTTGATCTATCTGCTCCTCACTGCGTGCTAAAGTGCTAGCCTGTGCACTGAGCGTATCGGGTGGCGGAGAGAATTTTGGTATTTTTTGATTTTTTTGTGTCAGGGCTCGCGGTCCGAAGAGGATTTCGCCAATCGGGGATAAAACATAGCTCAACATTGCGTTAGAGCGGGATGTGCTGGCGAGTAAGCTTAAGAATAAAACGGGCAAAACTTTATAAGTTTTCATGGGTGACCATCCATTGAGTTAGAAGGGTTTGTAAAACGTAAAGCCGTACTACCTTAAAAAATTTTTTCAATAATTACAAGAGCAGAAATTAACAATTTTTTTTTGTTTATCTATTCTTATGAAAATAGTGTTATGTCTACGCATATTTTTTAATTTTCAAGCAAATGAGAAAAGTGGAAGTTTCTGAAAAAGCTCGTCTAGGTCGCATAATACTGAGAATTATAAAAAAATGTTTACAAAATAAAATCATTGAGTTATAGTACTTGACGGCAATGCTTTTTTAACTAAAAAAATATTGCACAACTTATAAATTTTCTTATTGAAGTTTTGGTTTATTAAGAGCGCCTTACTTGCTTTACTGCTATCGATTTCTTCGGGAATCGATAGCAGTAAAGCTTTTTTTTAATAATTGTGCGCCATGCTTTCAATTTTTTGAGCAAACTGTTACTTTTGATGTTGAGCGTAACCATCGTATAGGACATTATCGAGCACTATGGCAGTTTTATTAAAAGAGCTTGTACCTTCAATTCTTGGCACTAGAGTAGATTGGCGCACATCGCTGCTTTCCCAATGGGATTCTCTCGTTGGATCTCTAAAAACGCGGGTGAGACTTGAAAAGATACAGGAAGATACGTTGATCATTGGTGTCTATGAGTCTCATTGGATGCAAGAGCTATACCTCTTATCAGATGTTCTCATTGATTCAATTAATCAGTTTCTTGGTGAGTCTCGTATTAAGCAGCTTCGTTTTAAGCTGGTCGAAGAAAGGAAATTTAAATCGAAAAATCTTGCTTTGCGTCGGCGTGCAAACTTTATTATAAGAAGCACTTCGGTTGAGCTTACTCATGAGCAATCGCGGGCACTTACTCAGATTCCTGATGGTCAGTTAAAGGATGCGCTTATTCAATTTTGGGCACGATGTTTGGAGAAATAATTAACCACCACGGCCTAAAGGCCGCAGCTTGTAAAAACTCGCGTTGACCGGCCAGGGCTTGTAAATGCTATCGGGCTATTATGGGAGAGAGCTCAAAATCGCACCTTGCTTTCTTAGGAGATTAGAAATGACAAAAAACAAAGTTATATGCGTTGTTGCAGGCAAATCGGGCGGTCATATTATTCCCGGCATGACCTATGTACATAATTTTACCAAGGCGCATCCTAACTACGATGTCCTTTTTTTCTCGACAGATAGTCAGCTTGATCGCTCGATTATAGCGCTATACCCTTACGTTTTTTCATATGTTCCTTTAAAAATGATGGGCATTCCGGGCTCAAGAATTTGGCTGTATCCGTTATTTATTTTACAGTTTGTACGAGCTTTTTTTATAAGCTATCGTCATCTCAAAAGAATGCGGCCTGATCGAGTGGTGAGCATGGGTGGTTATATTTCACTCCCGGTATGCCTCGCTGCCAGAGTTTTAAAAATTCCTGTTGATCTTTTTGAGTTGAACGCAGTTCCAGGAAAGGCCGTTCTTTGGCTCGCTCCCTTGGCGCGCAAAATATATGTTTGCTTTGATGAATCTCGTGCTTACTTTAAAAAATATACGGTTGAGTTGACAGAATATCCACTTAGATTTGGTCCTGAAGATCGCATACCAGAAGCTGGTGCGCATGTGCAGCTTGGGCTCGATACTAGCAAGAAAACACTGGTTATTTTAGGTGGCTCGCAAGGCTCCCGTTCAATTAACGAACTTATGAAAGGTTTTTTTATTGCGCATCACAAGATAGCGCCAAAAATTCAAGTCATTCATCAAGCCGGTACACACGGCCTTGCTGCTTTAAAAGAATTTTATCAGTCGTATGGAATTACCGCTTTAGTATATGATTATGATCATAACTTGCAGTATACCTACTGCGCAGCTGACCTTATAATAGCACGTGCAGGGGCCGGTACGCTTTTTGAGATTGCCTTCTTTGAAAAACAAGCGATTATTATTCCTCTCGAGATAGCAAGTACTGCACACCAAGTTGATAATGCTTTGGCAATGCAGAAGCTCGATAAAGTGCGAGCGGGTTATACCCACAGAAAGCCTCTTTTTACCGTTCTACATCAGCGGGATATTGAAGTTGATCCAACCCATTTTTATAACTTAATTTTGTCTGATCTGGGACAAATCTCTACAGATTGATTAGCTTACATAGCTGCTATCAATGCCGCCGGCAGGCCGTGACACTAAGATTGGAAGGGCGTTGGGACTATCGGCAGCGCAGGGTAACCCGCTTTGAGCATCGATGGTCAGCTCCTGGAGACTTGGATCATAAGTAAAATGTTTTGTATCATTGCTGATCAGTCGATTGAATTCTTTCCAAATAGGAAGTGCAGTTTGAGCAGCAAGCACTTCTTGGCCGAGTGAACGGTTATCATCATATCCTACATACATGGCAGTGGTATACTGGGGTGTTGCACCTACAAACCAGGTGGTTCGGGAATCATTTGTTGTTCCCGTTTTTCCAAGAGCTTCGCAGTCGAACCATTTATCAGGTTGCTTTTTCTTTGCTTGCTCAATGCGTAGCGTAAGAACTTTTGCTACTTGGCTGGATATGATTGGTGAAAGCACCGATTTTTGCGAATGCTTAGCTTTCCATAGTTTAGTTCCCCATTCATCTTTAATCCAGCTGAGCATAAAGGGCTCAACATATGTTCCTTGATGAGCAAAAATATTCATCATAGCAACCGCTTCTTGCACGGAGGCTTCAAGGCAGCCAAGTGCCAGTGAAGGGTAGGGGTACGTAGCTCCTTTAAGTCCACATTCTTGCGCAAGCTGCATTACGCGATCTTGATGTGCCATGAACGTTTTAATGCTTACAATATTATTTGATTTCGAAAGAGCGTAAGCTAAGGTAATAGGACCATAGAATTTCTTGTTCGAGTTTCCTGGGCTCCATTCTTGGTTATAAATAGTAAGCGTGATTGGCTCATCAATTTCTATATCAGCAAAAGATTTTCCAGTCGCTAGGGCACTTGCAAAGGCGAGGGGCTTAAACGTCGAACCCATTTGGCGTCGTGCTTTAAGGGCTCGATTAAATTGCGATATTTGAAAGTCGCAACCTCCTACCATGGCTTTGATTGCTCCGGTAGATCCTTCAATGCACAAAAGCGCTCCATCGAGTTCCGGAGAAAATCTTTTATGCATCTTTTTAAATTGTTCTCTAAACACTTTTTCGGCCGTTTCTTGCATCTTTCTATTAAGCGTTGTTTGAATTTTAAGGCCGCCTGTATAAAGTTTCTGTTTGCCTACGGTTTCTTCAAGAAAGAGGCGAATGGTCTCTTTAAGGTGAGGTGCCAATGTTTGGTTGTCCCGTTTGAGTATCGATACAGGGTTAAGGCGGCTTTTTTCATAGTCATCTTTAGAAATAAAGCCGAGAGTGTACATATTTTTTAAAATCAGGTTGCGCCGCTTTCTTGCCGATTCGGGATTATACAAGGGGCAGTACTGCTGAGGGCATCGTACTATGGAAGCTAATATTGCTGCTTCGTCTAAGGTTACATCCTGTATGTGCTTACCCCAAAAGCGTTGACTGGCGGCTTCAACGCCATAGATGCCCGATCCTAGATAAATATGGTTTAGATAGGTCTCAAGAATTTGTTCTTTGGTAAATTGCCTTTCCACGGCGATTGAAAGAATTTGTTCTTTTATTTTTCGCCTAAAACTTTTCTCCGTTTCAAAGTACAGGAGACGCACCAACTGCTGGGTTATCGTGCTTGCACCCTGGGCTTTACGTAGGCTATAGAGATTAATGAGAGTAGAACGGATAATTCCCTTAACTGATAGCCCCGAGTGCTTGAAATAGTTCCAGTCCTCTGCAGCTAAAAAAGCATGAATAACCTTATCCGGAATTTGCTTGAGTTTTATGACTTCTCGTTTATCAAGGCGGAATCGAGCCCATTCGTTACCCTCGTCGTCAAGCAGAATTGAGGGCTTTCCAGGGTTGTAATGTTCAAGCATCGAAAAGTCGACCCATGGCTGCTGAGTGACATAAAAAAGGACACCTAGGCAGGCGCTGAAAAAGAGAATGACAAGAGTGGCAATACTGATTACGATACGTTTAATCATGAAAGAATTTTATCCTCGATTATCGAGCCTACAAAACTGGTCCTACACTTTTTACACAGTTACTCTTATACTATAATAGCATTGCTTTGCACTAGGGCAAAGTGGGTGGGTTGTAGGGCATTACCCTACTGTGGTCGTTTTGAAATTAGAAGTGTCATACGTGTTCAATCTTTTAGCCTATGGACGCATCAATGCTCAATGCTCTTGTTCTCTTCATGAGTGTATCATTTCTCTGTTTTTTGGGTGATCTGACGGTATGGGGATTATATCATGTTCCTCTTCTTTTTTTATCGCGTAGTCTATTTTATGTGTTAGTATGCTCGGGTGTCTCTTTTGGGTGGGTAAGCATGGCGGGCCTTTTTGTTCTGCTTCAGTCATTTATCTTTCAGGGGACCCTAGGTGCCGATCTTATTATCATGGTTCCCCTCGCCTTGGCTGTCTATTATCTTCGCCAAATCATTGATCTTACTCTCCTGAGTGAAGCCTTCTTGGTATATATGTGTCTTCTAACCAACTCTATTGTTGTTGACCTTGGAATTCTTAGATATCCCTTTACCCAGCTCATTTTGAGCATAGCTCAGCTACATTTCATATTAGCATTATTTATGTTATACTTAGTCAGAGGTAGTCAAGGCAATCGCTCGTGATTATCGTTACGAGAGGAAAGTCCGGACTCCAAACGAAATAGGTACCTTCGGCAACTAAGGGAGGCGTAAGCCTATGGATAGTGCCACAGAAAATAACCGCCTTATAAGGGTAACTTTATAGGGTAAGGGTGAAAACGGGTGGTAAGAGCACCCGATGCATCCTAGTAATAGTATGCAGGGGAAAACCCTACCTGGAGCAAGACAAAATAGGCATGTACGGTTTTTCGTTCCGGTTTAAACATGCGGGTATGTCGCATAGATAGATGGTTGCCACATGATAAGTAGTTTGCTATTTGTCACGACAGAATCCGGCTTATTGACTGCCTCAATTCTTTTTTTCGTGAGGTTTTGTGCGTACAGTTATAAAATCCTTTTTATGGGTTATACCCTTTATATCATTTCTTGCTGGGTATCAGCTGCTGCGGACCTTGTCCCATGTGGAAGTTATTGAGGTGCCGCAAGTGGTGGGACTTCATATGCACGATGCCATAAAGACCCTTTCTTCATTTCAATTAAATGTCCGTATTTTGGCTGAACGGGAAGATCCAGATGTTCCCGAGGGAATCATTATTAGCCAGATGCCTATGCAAGGCACTAAGGTTAAGCCGCATCAGTCGATTTTTTTAGTTATTACTCGTAGGCCCCCAAAACCGCGAGCTCCCTCATTATATGGCTTGCCCCAAGATGAAGCAGCTGCCAAGGCTCTGGAAGTCGGTATTCATCTAAAAGCATATCCCCTTGAAAGTATGCATCCGATCGGGAGTGTTATTGCCCAAAATACCATGCCACTCCAAGAAGTGAGTGATAAGGCAATGGCTGTATATGTTTCTTCCGGATCACCCCAAATGCGTATTTTTCCCGAGCTCAAAGGGCGCATAGTGGGCGAGGTGGTCAAATTCTTCAGCTCATTTGATATAAAAGTTGAAGTAAGTCATCCGGGTGCGGAAGGGCATGATTGCAGTTCTTGCGTCATTGTTGATCAAAGACCACTGGCAGGCACTTTCATTGATTTAAAAAAACCGCTCACTGTTCATGTGACCGCCGTTGAAAAAAAATAATTGTTTTTTCTTGTTAAGCAATAGTTTGTTATGGTAGACTTGTGCAAAACAAATTAGTGGAACACTGGAAAGCCATCATGAAGAAATGCTTTTTTTTAGTAGTTTGTGCCTTGGGATCGCTTTTCTTTAGCGTTCATGCAAACGAATTGAGCGCTACCGATAAACACTATAATGTGGATAAGCCCCACAAAAAATCTTCATGGAAATCTATTGTGGGTGGGCTTGGCATGACGTGCTTATTTGGCTATATTGCGTTCCAATTCTTTAATAAATGCAATAAAGTGAAGGGCGAATTTTCACGGGAGGATTTTTCGCTTAAAGAGTTTACGCTCAATCGCAGATATTTTGAGCCACGTGGGGCGCATTTAGAGCGTGTAATTGGCTTATTCGGATGCAGCTGCCTTACTCTTGCAAGTGCTCATTATACATTGAAAAATACACAAGAACTTTTAACAACCGGCGAAAAGCCTAACAAATAAGGGAGTTTTTATGAAACGTATACTTCTTGCTCTTCTAGTAGCATGTCCAGCAATGGTCGTAGCGGACGATACCAGTATTGCCCAGACTTGGCGTAACATTAGCAGCTACCGTGCAGTATCAGGTGTTAAAGCTGTTTTGCAAGGCCTCATGGCAGGATATGCTGGATATCGCTCATTAACTACAGTTGGTGATTGCGCGGATTCGATTAAGGTCTTGTTGACAACTCAGCGAAACAGAAAGCAATTGGAACTCGCATTAGATAGAAGTGTTTTGACCGGCGGTATGGCATATACCAGCTATCTTTTGGCGTGTTATGCTTGGCAGAATGCAAAGCATGCATTAGCTATTAAGTAAGCCCAAAAAATTAAAAGAGGCAGTTGTTCTGACAAGAGCAGCTGCCTCTTTTTTTTGGCCATTTTACTTTTGAGGAGATCGGAGTAAGCTCGAAAGTGAAGGGAAATGACTTAAGATCAAAGGAAAACCGATGAGAAAGTACTTCTTTGCCCTATCAATTCTTTCGTTTACCACTAGCTGTTTTGCTCCAACCTACGATTCCATTGAGCTGCAATCGCCACTGACTCCCCAGAAGAAAAGACAGGGGATTTTTTTGTACGGAATCGACCATAAACCTGATAAAAAAGAATTTGAAGAGCTTATTAAGGTTATTAACGAGGTTGATGAGCAGGCAGAAAAAGCCTCAGAAGAAGACATTCCACTCTATATCTTAGTTGAACAATCATTTATTCCCCATAGGAGATTTGTTAAGGAGGGCCACGTATATCCCTCAATACAAGATGGGTTAGTACCTCTTGCCGAGAAAGGCTTTTTTAAAAAATCAAAGGTTATAAGTTGTGAGGTAAGAAAGATAAGTAAGGCGGCGGGTGATTTGATCGCGGTCCCCAATGAGGAAGTTATTAATAGCAGGACCCACGAATATGTGGATGACGATTTCAAAGCTTTTGATGATAAGATGTACGGTTGTCGCCCTTCTGAACTAACGTTTCGACATCTTTGTAATGACTTTGAGCTGCACTATCAAAAAATGGCTAAAATAGGTGAAGGCTGGCGAAAAGAAAATGCTGTAGTCGCCGCAGAGTTTGAAAAAAGCCTCAATCTGGCTCGCAAAGAATATAATTGGCTCCTTCACGTCATGAAACTACAACAAATCGATTTTAATCAATTGATTCACGAATATTCTAGAAAATTATTCAGGGAAAAAGATGAGGCAAAGAGAGGAGACCTTGATGAGGCTATAACCAATGCTTTTAGAAGATTTGTTGATCTCTTTGTTTATGACCGGGTTCTTACTCTTCAAAAACAAAATGTAAAAAATATTGCTGTTTTCGTTGGAGGTGGGCATAGCCAACGGATCTCGGATCATCTTTATGATTCAGCTTATACATCAGAATATTTGCGTGGAATTAGTAACTCATTTAAATTAAAGGACTTTCAGCTACTAAGGAAGTCCGTCTGTGCCGAAGTTGTGCCAATAAAAGAAGCCGTTCCTGCAGAAGCAAATCGCATCTGCGTCCTTTTGTGAAAAAAATGATTTCACCAATTATAAAATAACTTTCTATATGAAATTATTGACGAAGGCTTTTGATTTGTCTTATAATATAAAATATAATAAAATAGACTATTTGTTACATTTGATTATAAGAAGGATCTATATGAAAAATTTATCAACAATTGTTGTTTTTATAATAGGAATGATGAGTTTTAGCCTGAACGGCATGGAAATGCCTGTGCAGCCTAAAGTGATAGTGCAAAATAAAACGGCAGATAAGATTGTGGTTAGCTTCCAGCATCAAGGGCAAGAAAAGCCAGTTGCTGTGACACTGGCGCCAGATCAATCATTTAATATTGGAAACCCGGAAACATTGCAGCTCCTTAACATAGATATTTATGGAAGGGGCAAGGGGTGGCTTTCCGCATATGCGTTGACTTTTGGGCTTTGGGCGCTTGAAAATCTTGCGCCTAAAGTACATGAAAAGGGTAAAGAACTGGGTACTTCTCAATTGGGCGTAAGGGTTGAATACGGCGCGCCCGGATACTCAGGTTGGGTAAAACCTTATAAATTTACTGTGGAGAAACCTGCAAAGCCAGAGGCAACACAGTACTGTTATTTATGGCAAAATTTTCCTCAGGTGCAGGCTGCAAGCGAGGCGAGAAAAAAAATAGAAGCTCGTTATTTTCTTAATCTGCCAGAAAAAAAAGTTACAGAACCAGAAATAGAAGAGGCCTATAGGCTCGCAAGAAATAGATGGTTGCCTGAGTTGAAAAATCCAAATAAAGAAAAGGTTGCTCTTGCAGCGGATGCATTAAAATTTATTGATGCAGCTTATTGGAGCCTTATTAAAGGTGGAGAATCAGCAAAGGCATTCGATAATATGGTTAATCAAGAAGAAGAACAGGGATTAACGGTATTCGCGTGTCCTGTGCTCAAGCCTTGAAGCTGATACCGCGGTCTAAAGTAGCTTGTAAAAGCTCGTGTTGACAGGCTTCTGTCAGGGTTAAATGAAACTAGCTTTTCGGAAAAAGCGCCTGCAGGTAAAACTGCAGGCTTTCTTATTGTTGCTTTAATTGTTGAATGATCATACCATCCACGCGGGCAAAAATATAATGTGATTTTCGTTATCAAAAGAGAGCGGACCATAACCGCGCAAACTATAAAAAATTGGAGCCAGACGTCTTGCACGACAAAATTATCAAGACATTGATAAAAAAGCGCCGCAAAATTGTCAAGGTCTTGACGTTTTTGCACTATAATAAGAGTTTTATCGATTGGGACTTGTTTCCTGAAACCGCAGCTTATTCGCTATAAGATCTTTTGATAAAAATTTAAAAAATTTCTATCTTCTAGCTTTTTAAAAAAAGAGCCTGCAGATTTACCTGCAGGCTTTCAAAATCAAAACAATCGTTTATCTATGACGTCGTGACTTTTTGCAGCTTTTAACAATTCTATTGTGTGTAGAATCGCCAACACTTGCAATATTTTTGTGACCGTTATTTGCGATGGTGCTATCTATAATCGTGTTGTAAGAAGAATTTACAAATTTAACGCCATCCCTCTTATTATCAGTAATAGTATTGCCGCCACCAAGAGTGTTTTCTTGTGAATTTCCAGCGACTACAATCCCGTTGCAGTTTTCAGTGATTGTACTGCCAGATACCGTATTATCACTTGAACGTGTGGTTATTTTAACACCATCTCCGCCATTAGCTGTGATCACGCTCGCAAGCACCTGATTGAGTACTGAGCGTTTGATTTCAACGCCATTTTCCAGGTTGCCAGTAATTGTGCTACCTTGAACTATATTACTGTTTGATTGGCAGCTAATAAGAACGCCGTTCTTACCATTTTGCTCAATGCTATCTCCCGTAACTTGGTTGCCCGATGAGCCGATGGTTATTTCAACACCATTACCCCCATTTTGTAAAATGCAATTGCCAGCAACAATGTTATTGTTGGAGGAATTAATGATCTCGACGCCATTGCCTAAATTATAGGCAATCATATTGCCACCTGGTTGAACAGCGCAATCAGCACTGATTGGGGCTTGCATTGCACAGCTGAGTAAGCTTGCGATTGCAAAAAAACGTATTCCTTTTTCCATCTTTCTCTCCTGTTTTTGGAAGTAAAACCTTCATTTCTTCTCTTACTTACATGCTAACAAAATTATAAATATGATAGCAAGTATACTTGCGGGAACATTAACTTTTCTTTAATTGGACATTACCTTTCAAGAAAAGAATCAGATCCAACTAAAGAAAAGTTAATTTCAAAGAAAACCTTACCTCACCGGTTTTAATTGTGTGGTTAAGATTGACCAAAGATCCTCGTTGCCAACAATTTGGTTAGTTAACCATATATCAAGATCATTGCATGGATCAGGGCAGATACCGGAATAGTCACCCCAGCGTTGCGCACCAACTTCCGAATTATATCCTAGTGGGCCATAATTGTATGAATGGGTATTGTTGGTTAAAGGAACGATATCACGCAGTGTCCCAAGAGGATCGCTTCCTTTTCTGCCAACATAAAATGCTTGAATATAATCATTTACGCCAGCAAAATTCCCGGTTATAACCAGATCATGATTTTTATTAGTCATAATTGATGGGTTCCAATAGAAAATCGGTGTATCGGTTACCGTTGGATCATAAATTGTACCTGATTGAATCAATGCAGGCACTGTTGATTCTGTTTCAACATAGGAACCCTGGCCGCTTGGATCACCGGTTAAATCATATTGATACCAAAGAATTGCTACGCGATCGCCATTAACATCAGGAGCTCCAGTCTGATTAACTAAGCCTACGGTAACCAGGTACAATTGATGGTTACGAATGTGAATACCACTTACATCAAAGCTTGTCCCATAGCCACCCCCGACTTGTAATAACCCATTACTGCCATAGAGATTTCCTTTATGAGGAACAACATTGGTATCTAGAATAATATTAATATTGGCTGCATTTGCATAATTAGGGATTGCAGTGAGTGAGATGGGTGGGACTGGTGGTACCGGTTGGATCACGGTCGGGCCTGGAGGATACAAACTTGGTGAGCTGCTGGCTGGATTCAGAATGCGATACATCAGAAAACTGTCACTTAAAAGGACAGGGTAATTTTGAAGGGCAATGGCCTGCACAATATAGCCAAATTGGGGGTTAGGATCGTAATTATTAGGGGATGGCGCCGGCGGATCGGATATATAAAAGTCAACAAAATTAAAAAGCCCATAAAAGGCAGTGAAAACAAAAGGATTACCAGTAATAAACGAACTTTGTGGGATAACGAGCGCGGTAACAGACTGCCCGCCCCATACGGGAGTGGAACTCAGATCGTCATAAATGGTCATATTTACATACACGGCATTTTGATCCGTGGCAATATTAGGAGAATCAGGAAACGCTGGTGGCGTTTCCGGTACTGCAATTTCATCAGGGGTAAAAATTCGCAGCGTCCATTGTGTTTCCGGGGTAATGATTGGCCCATCACTCCAAGCAAGAGCAATGGAGGTTTCATGAAAAGCGCCAATAGCAATCCAAGCAGTAAGCACCATCCATCGCTGGCCCCAACGATCAAAGGTACAGCGAGCATCTGCTATTGCTAAATCGCCCATAAAGCTTGCGATATCTGTATTAATGATGCCATCAGGTTGACCGGTAAACTTATTATAACTGATAATATCCGAATTCGTAGTTACTAGATATTGTGTGGGACCCACAAAACCATTGCAATTGGGCTGTGGTCTAAAAAGAACATGTGCAGTAGGAACTTCTGATGCAACAAATTGAGTTCCGATCTTTTGCGCAGACGAACCATTTCCTGTGCATGAGTTAGAGGTACCAGTTTTTCTATTTGGAATCGCCGCAGTGGTAAATGTGCGTATGCTTGATGCCACAAGGCCAGGCTTGTTAAGGGCATTTGCCATGCGCGGTAGAAGGACAGGTTTGTTAAGGGCGTTTCCCATGTGGGGTAGACCAATGAGCAGTAATAGTAGTGCTCTTGTTTGTATCATCATTGTTATTCTCCTATTTTAATGTAATTAAAATCAATCTTTGTTGAGTCATGAACCAATGGTGTTATTGAGAGCACCACAGGAAGAGGTTCCAATCACTCCCAGTTGTATTCCGCTGCCACCGTTTGGTATCTTTATAGTTCCGGAAATATCAGTGCCGACAACATTATTTGTTACAAGACAATTATATACACCATAAACAAGAATACCGCCTCCCCTATTGCCCGAAACAATATTGCCTTCTACAGTATTTTGAACATCATTCACTCTGATGCCAAAGCCGGTATTTGGAAGCGCTTTAATCCCCGAAGCATCAACGCCAATATAATTACCTTGTACAATATTATTGGTACTTTGGGCCAAATCATTTTGCCCAAGCCTTATGCCTACTCCGCTTCCGGGTATGAGGCCATTGCCATTGCCGGAAATAAGATTGCCTGCGCCGGGGGCAGACCCCCCAATGACATTATTAGTCGAAATAGAATCAAGTGCAATGCCGGCATTGCTATTGCCAAGCGAAACAAGACCGGTAACATCAGTGCCAATATAATTTCCTTGAACTTGGCAGCCGGTGCATCCAACGCCAAATGTAGATCGAGGGACTGGAATGTTATCGGTAAGATTTACGCCATAGATAGCATGCCCTGATATAATATTTCTTTGATTTGCATCAAGCCCACCGATGGTTGAATTTGTTTCGGTGACAAGAGCTACGCCGACCAGCGATCTTCCTAATGCAACGGTGCCGGAAGTATCAGTACCAATATAATTATTTTGAATGAGAGTACCGGTTCCCCCTGCGCTCGTAATGCAAGCGCCTCGCACATCATACCCGTCCATAAGCATGTAACCAAAGCTACCGGCAATAATATTGCGATCAGCAGGAGCCGGAGTTCCAATAACGGTATTAGTAATTGTGTTAACTGCGCCGGAAATTCCGATTCCGGTTCTATTCGAATCAACGGCATTACCACTTACAGTGGTTCCAATAAAGTTGCCAACAATTTGGATCCCATTAATTGATCCGAATTGGCCATCAATTAAAATACCGTTCAGCAACCACTCATTAATAACTAATCCCTTGACAACAGAACCATCGGATCCTGCAACAAAATGAAGGCCGTTGCCAGTAAACTGGCCATCGCCTACGGTATATTTGCTTCCATTGATCACAACAGTAAGCATTGCATTGTCGCCCTGCAAGCGGCCATTCGGTGTGGCGCCACCGGGAGAGCCTAAATAACCATCTATGGTTACGGTATTTGAAATTGGAGGTAACTCATTTGTCGTTGGTTGGATTACAAAAGGGGGCAGAGCCGTGCCAAAATTGAAAGTAATTGTGTTTGGGCCTACCGTGCTGTTGCTACTTATAATAGCAGCTCGCAATGACCCTGGTATTGGAGATATATTATCGCCATTATCGGCTGTTGTTATGACGGTAAACATGGCAGCAGATAGGGGTGCTGCTATAGAACAAAGCAATAAAAGCGCCAATCCTAAGCGCTTATTGCTAATAAGAATACGATGTATGAGCTTCATAAACTTCCTTTTTGTTTGTTAGATAACATTAAACTGTTTAGACTTCATTATAATCAACACTATGTTGGTCTCCTTTAAGTTTGGTGGTTGTAAAAATAGTAGCATCTACAGCATAGAATAATGAAAAAAGTAATAACAAGAGTTTATTGCCAACATTGTAGGAACTTTTTAGAACGATTGTGCTACTGGTGATCTTGATAAAAATCGCATTCGTCAGGTGATTCGCATGGCAATCGCAGAGGGACGATTGGGCGAAATCGTTAGCACGGCCAGTATTAACGAAATACTTAAGAAATTGGATCTTTCTGTGGATGATACGCCTAAAAATGCCGCTGTAATATTGTTTTGCAAAAAAAACGAAAGCAATTTATGCGGTCAATGCTTTCAATGGCACGCTTCAATGGTATAGATAAAAGCGAATTTATAACCGAGAAATCAATTCGAGGCAACGCATTTGTTTTTACGAGGCTGCATTACCTAGCCTGTTGCTGGAGAGGCAACCCCTTTCGCATTGAAACACCCGCAAGTATGTGAACAAGTGAAAGAAGATCAGGTCTTTTTGGATTTCGTCAATGATAATAGTTTGCCCATCTGGCTGGGTGCCAACAAGCTCCAACAATACTGTTGGATTTCCCTGAAACTGATAGAGTTTTTCGGAGATGCGTAAATCAACAATGAGGGCTTCGGGATGACGATGGACAATCATTGGGGATTTGCCTGTGCCACGAGGGCCAAAAAGAAAATAGCTCTTTTCTGGTTCGACAAAAAATCTTTTTATTTAGGTTAAGCTCATCTTTCTCCCGCAAATTGACGCCGGTTCCATCACTTTGAGTCTCATTATGACGAAATCCCCCATCATCCGGACTCATACGCAATGCCATTGCTTAAATGCAGCTTGACGATTGCCATTGCGGTAATTCGAAATGCTTCATAGTTGCGAGTGCGACTGAAAACGAGCGGCACTTTGAATAAAGCCATTTTGCGGTTAGTATAGCATATGCATGATCTGAAAACATCGCAGCAAGGAGTTTTTGTGAAAAAAACATATTTTTTATCGGTTTCTGTTTTGATTGGGCAGCATGTTTTTTGTATGGAAAAAGTTAAGCCTGTAGCGCGCATTTTACTTGATGGTGCAGACTCATTAAGCAATTGCATACAACAGGAGTATATGGCTGATTCACATCCGAAGGCTTTATCATTAGAGGATTTCCAGGCATGGGGCGTTACATTTGAAATGGTTCCGTTAAGAGATGACTCTGATTTGCAAGCGCTTAATTTGGACCATAAATACCTGTCTGATATTGCGCGCATGGCCCATTTGAATGTTATAACAAAAGGTTCGTTAGTAGCCTTGAAGGAATTAAATAATGTCATTATACTTTTGGGCTCTAATCAGCTTACTGATGCTTCTGGGCTCGCAACTTTGTGTAATCTTAGAGTGCTGGATTTGAGCAAAAACAGGCTGGGCACTTTTTTTACTACGTCATTTAGATTTCACACCTTGCGGGTTCTTGATATAAGTTTTAATCGGTTAACTTATCTGCCTGCAGCGCTGGCCAACCTGATTAATCTCGAGGAGCTTAATGTGAGCAATAACCAGTTACTTGAGCTTCCAGATGGGATTGGAAACCTCACGGCTCTTGAAATTTTTGATGTAAGCAATAATAAATTAAGAAGGTTGGATCCTCGTCTTTGTAACCTTAAATACTTGAAGGCTTTTAATATCATGCATAATCCTTTTGGAGCAGGGAATGCTGCGAGCCTTCCCATGATTATGTACAAACTTGTGGGTGTGGTTAGTTTGCAGGATAAAAAGTGTTTTGCTCGATTTTTTGCTAACAAATCATATGCAAAAGCTACTATGGAATGGTATCAATGGGGTAAAAAAGCTATTCAGGCTGGCGTCAGCCCCTATAATGTCGGGTGGTATTCATATACTGTCGCAGATCTATACGCATGGCTTAAAGCTCTTTTAAGCTGTGATGGACTTTTCTATGGTAACCCATTAGAAAGGTATGTGTTACCGCCTGAGGTCAAAAAGCTAATTTTTTCTCACATAGGAAATTTTGATTTAGCGCAGAGATTTATGTCTTGTGCTGACATTCCTGAAAGTCCTCTTAAAGGGCCTCTTTGCCGTGCAGCGGAAGATGGAGGTTTAGAGACTGTGGGAGTTCTTCTAAATACCGATGTGAGCGACGCTGATAAGGGAGAAGCGCTTTTCGGCGCCACAAAGAATAGACATAGATCGCTTATACAGGCTCTTTTAAAAGCGGGGGTGACCTCGGCAAGGCAAAGAGAAGCCGTACTTTTGTGCGCTGTAAACGGCGATCTTGAGCTCTTTGAAATTTTTCTATCACATAACCTTGGGGACAGAGAAAAAGCTCTTGTTTTGAGTCATGCCATAAATAAAGGTCATATTGAGGTAGCCTTAGCCGTGATGCGCTCTGGCTTGGGTGGAAAAGCCCGGGCTTATGCATTAAAGCAGGTGGCCGCTTATGGTCATAGTGAACTTGTGGAGGGCCTCATTAAAGACGTACCGCATGAAGAACTGGCACAAGCTCTTTACAGTGCAGCTAAGCATGGGCATGCGAATGTTGTGGAAAAACTGACCACTGCTTTTAAGGATAAGGGAGCCACGGGCTTAGCCCTATTTTTGGCAGCAAAGGCGGGACATGTTGCTGTTATTAGGATTCTTTTACAGTGCGGAGTAACCAATAAAGATAGGTATAGGGCCCTGTGCGCTGCCTTATCTTCCAAACATCTTAATGCGGCAGAAATGCTTTGGAATTATGTAGATACTGGTTCGGAAAAATCAGTTGAACTTAAGATGAGTACCGCATTAAGGATCTGTGAGCGAGGTGTGCAAGCATCAGAGCGCGGGCTTTTGTTGAGAGCTTATGCGAATGCAGGTCACGTAATGGGTGTGCTTATGGTGCTTGCAGCAGGCGTGGATAAACAAGATATCGGTTATGCTTTGGTGGATGCCGCAGCTTACAGATATCGTGAGATTGTTGCGCTTCTTCTGCCCAAGGTAAGCTGCAATGATTTGATAAAGATAGCTTATTTTGCTGAGCTCAATGGCCATGCTGCAGTATTGGAGACTCTGGATAATGCAGGACTTCGTGAAATAATTAGATTTGATCTAGCCGGTGGGAATGCCGATATTATGAGCATGGTTATCCAGCGAAACGCCTAGCGCAGTGATGGCACTGCACCGTCTAATTTAGATCCGGATTTCGACCATAAGTTTTAAAATTGGAGCTTTATCGCATTCCTATATATCGCAATAAGCTTTTCACCAAAAAAAATCTCGTCTAGTGAATAAGAAGTACCTTTCCGCTCAAATCTTCGCCGTAGCGATGTATGATTTCTTTCAATATAGGCGAGTTTACGCTGATTACGAGTCACTTCAACCATGACTCGTACATAGGGATATTTGTGCCAGGGAAGTTGCGCTCACCTTCGGGAGCTCCTTCGAGTGCGGTAAAATCAAGATCTTGAGAAAAACGATAATTGCCAAAATAAATCTTTTTAAGTGCTGTTCCTCCTTTGAAAGCGAGCGTTTCTCGCAAATCATCTATAGCCGAAATACCATAGAGGATCCACGATAAAACATAGTCTTGCTCAATAACTCCGAAACTCATCTTGAGTCTTAATTGTTATTATTGCTTTAATTGTTGAATAATTAGACCATCCACGCGGGCAAAAATATGATGCGATTTTCGTTATCAAAGGAGAGCGGGCCCATATAACAAAATATGCCAATTGCGGCTTCTGGAGTATTCTTCATGAAGTCTTTTAGATTGTTAAATTTTTTGGATTCGATCATGGGGCTGTAAGTTACCTCAAAGGGAATGACTTTTCTGCCAACAGTAACAACAAAATCAACTTCGGCACCACCACCCGTACGCCAAAAATAGACTTGATGTCTTTCAAATTGTGTATCAAGCCATGTTTGTATTTCATTGAGAAACCAGTTTTCAAATCGGTGACCTATGAGGCCTGTGGTTTTAAGATGGGAAAATTTGTGTATCCCGGTAAGGTAACTGATTAAGCCATTATTGATGAGATAGCCTTTGGGCGATTTTACCAATCTTTTTATGGAACTAGTAATGAAGGGGAATAATTCAGTGTACTGAAGAGTTGCCAATAAATAACTCCGATATTTTGTGAGCGTGTTTCTTGAAGTGTGCAAAGCTTCACTGATTTTTTTATCATCCCGTACAGAACCAGTAAGTTCAGCACAAATTCTCATAAGATTCTGATATAGATTTAAATCGCCAATGGTATCTATAGCACGAATATCTTTCTCCAAATAAGTTTGGAGGTAATCGCCTAAATATTTTAAACGTAATTCCTCGCTATGGCGCTCGATAATTTCCGGCAATCCTCCCCATATGAGATGATTTTCCAATGAATTTTGGAGTATACCTTGAAAAGGACGCGTATTTAATAAGATTTCTTTAATCTCATGGTGATCTTTTGAATCAAAAATAAGGTTAAAAACGCCATCTGAGGGCAATTCGATATTTTGATGCTCCAAGAGCGCCATTTCTTTAAGATTGAATTCACGAAGATTTAAAAGTTCAACCCGGCCGGCTAAGGATTCTGCAGTTGGTTTATGAAGATTGAGGTGGGCCGAACCCGTGAGCAAAAATTTTATATGATTTTTCCCTTTATGGGTATCGTAAATAATCTTGACTTGATCAAACAATTCTGGACATTTTTGCGCTTCATCGATGAACACCCAAATTTTTTTTGAGCCCCCTATCTTTTGCATGGCAGCTTGCTCGATCATGAGCTCCAATTCTTCTTGTGCTACTCGATTCCTTTGAGTCAAAATATCCATATTTAGGCGGACCCATAGTTTTTCCGGATGTAGATGCATGTAGTATTCGAGCAAAGTGGTTTTCCCAACACGACGTGGGCCTAAAAGCGCACTGATCATTGAACGTTCAAACGACTGAAAAAGGAATTGTTCGTTGACGCGCACAATGTATTTTTTCATTTAATCTCCTCTTAACAGGCTCGGAAAATCATAAAAATATAGGGGCTTGACGTTTTTGCACGACAAAATTATCAAGACAATGATAAAAATGCGACGCAAAATTGTCAAGATCTTGACGTTTTTGCGTTATTCCCGGCAGAAAGAGATATTGAAGTCTCGAAAAATAAGCCTTTAAGCCGTGAAGAAATAATGGAAAAATTAAAACAACCGCCGCCTGCAAGAACGGTCCAAAGAGATCTTGGGTGCTTGCATGATTTGAAAATTGTCTCCAAGAGAGGCGGCGGAGTAGGTCGATTTTTAAAATGGGCTATAAATCAATAATTCAACGCGCGTCAACGCGCCATTTTGGCAGAAATAGCGATAAAAAGTGTAACTCTTGTATGCAGCAGATTAATGATAGAGGAGGTTAATAATCTCACTAGCCCTGATATGGATTAACGGCGCTCTAGCGTGTCCTGCGCTCAAGTCTTGGAATGACTTTAAAAAAAAAGCCTGCAGTTTTTATCTGCAGGCTCCTCATAATCAAAATAATCGTTTATTTATGACGACGTGACTTTTTTGCAGCTTTTAACAACTCTATTGTGTGCAGAGTCGCCAACATTAGCAATGTCTTTATGCCCGTTATTTTTGATGGTGCTATAATCGTGTTATATGAAGAATTTACAAATTTAATGCCATCGTTTTTATTATCAGTAACAGTGTTACCGCCACCGAGTATTTTCTTGTGAATTTCCCGCGACTACAATACCGTTGCAGTTTTCAGTAATTGTACTGCCAGATACGGTATTATCACTTGAACGTGTAGTTATTTTAACACCATCTCCACCATTACCTGTGATGATGCTCGAAAGCACTTGATTGAGTAATGAGCATTTGATTTCAACACCATTTGCTAAGTTGCCAGTAATTGTGCCACCTTGAACTATATTGCTGTTTGACTGGCAGTTAATCAAAACACCATTTTTACCATTTTGCTCAATGCTGTCTGCGGTTACTTGGTTTCCTGATGAGCTAATGGTTATTTCAACACTTCCGGCATTTTGTAAAATACAATTGCCCACAACAACGTTGTTGTTTGAGGAATTTATGATCTCAACACCATTGCCTAAATTATAGGCTATGATATTGCCGCCTGGCTGAACAGCGCAGTCAGCGATGATTGGGTGATTGCATAGCACAGCTGAGCAAGCTAGCAAGTGCAAAAAAAGTGTTCCTTTTTCAATCTTTCTCCTATTTTGGAATTGAACTTCATTTTTTCTCTTGACATAGAGGTTAGCAAAGCTTGATGGATAAACTCGACAGTTATTTTTGAATTTAGTTTTTGTTTGTATCTTTCTGATTGCTTAATAACACTGGCACTTTAAAAAAAAGCATAGCCTGTGCTTACAGAGAAAAATCTAAAACTCTTGTGCTCCTTAAAACGAAATTTATATCATTGCTTATAAGCGATCATCTGTGTTCAAATCGATAATCATTTATTGCCACGAATTACTCGACAAGAATGGAAGCTCATAAAGTATAAATCTTCTTACAAAAGGGAAAAAGGGAGTTTATGAAGGTCATAAATCAAATTCTTATTTTCAGGAGTAAGCGCATAGGGTTAGCGCTTGCGGTGGTTTTTTCTTTTGTTGCACCCCTAGCTGGTGCCCCATTTACCGTCACAACAACAGCCGATAATGGCGATAATATATCTCCAATACCAGGGTCATTACGGGCTGCGATTATAAATAGCAACAGCACGATAGGGCCAAACACAATTACTTTTAATTTTGGCACTGCTCTACCCCCTTTTATCATCCAGCCAATGACAAATGAGTTACCCCCAATTTCAAACACTGTAACTATAGATGGTTATGCTGGCGGTCCTGGCGGAGCGATAGCTAACGGTCTCTCTGAGGGCGATAATGCCATACTTACCGTTGTGATCAATGGCAGTAATTATACGGTTGGCGATGGTCAGTTTACCGGCAATGGTCTACACTTTGTTGCTGGATCAGATGGCTCAGTTGTGAAAGGGCTGGTCATTAATGAGTGGTTGCTGAACGGTATTTTAATTGATGGGTCTAATGGTCCAATCAATGGGATACAGATTGTTGGTAACTTTATTGGGACTAATGTAAGCGGTAATGCTGTTGATGCGAATAGAACCGGTATTGGTTTATCGGCTTTAAACGTTTCAGGAGCACTTAATCCAATTACAAATACGGTTATCGGAACCGCAAATCCTGCGGATCGCAACATTCTTGCCGGTAGTTTTGGATATTGTATTTTTGATGCGTATAGTGTACGCGGTGCATGTGTCTGTAGCTACGCTAACAGCGGCACTCTCATTCAAAACAATTATATAGGTACTGATACATCCGGTTCAATAGCACTGGGCAACTCCCACTGTGGAGTAATGTTCCTTCAAGAAACTGCTTCAACAATCGGTGGCACTTCTGACAATCAAAGAAATATAATATCTGGGCATTCAATCTATGGGATAAACCTTACTAGTTTGTTTCTAACTCTTTACGTTTACCAACCTGGAAATACTTTATGTGTCATTCAGGGAAATTATATAGGTACCGACGTTACTGGTACGGTTGCTCTGGGTAATAGCAATGCCGGCCTTGAACTTGATTCAAGCTCAACCAATAATACCATCGGCGGATCAGTGGCAGGTGCGGGAAATCTTATTTCCGGCAATGGCAATGGTCCGATACCTGGCAGCGGATTTGGAATTTATCTTGGCCAATTCTCGATCCCTGGAAGTATACATAACCTCGTTCAAGGCAACAAAATAGGCACTGACGTTAGCGGAAGTAAAGCGCTTCCTAACACCGGATTTGGTATTGTTGTCAATGATAACCAAAACACCATTGGAGGCTCTACGATGCTCGAACGCAATATTATCTCAGGAAACGGTGGTGGCGGAATTTTAATGTATGGTGCCAATGCTGACATTGTCACCGGTAATCTTATCGGTACAGATTTTACCGGTATCAATAAGATACCAAATGGCGGTAATGGCATCCAGCTTGGAACGAATGGTACCATTTTTTGCGAAGCTATCAATAACACTGTTGGTATTTAATTTTAGGAGAATATGATGAATAAGCAAATATTTTTTTTGAGCATAATGCTTGTTGCGATGACAAATATGAATTTTGCTATCGATAACCCAACGCATTTTGTGGGGGCCCCGCGCACAACTGCAGAGTTTAATCAAAAGCCTGGGATAATCAATCAGAATTGCGGTACCTGTTCAGGATCTTCTGTGCAAACTATTGGATTACAATTCAGTCCACTAGATGTAAGCAATGGAGCTTTCATAGTTCAAAATCCTTCTCAGAATGGTGCTGTTGGTCCAGAGCAATTTGTATTAAACTCTATTCCACAAGTTCGCAGTTTTAATAAATTTACTGGTCAACCTGATGGCATTCTTAGCGTTGATTCTGGAACCTTTCTTAATGCTTGCAATTCAGATACTAAATTAACCTTCGATCGATGGGGTCAACGATGGTTTTTAACGGGGGATATTATTCCCTTTGGTAGTCCATCCATTCCAGCGATTGTACTTGCCTGGAGTGATGGACCTATAATAACTGAAAATACTAAGTGGTCGGCATTTCAATTTTTTCCTTCGCAAATACCGCCAGGGGGTGTGGATTCTCCACTTATTGCCACAGATCAAAATGCAGTCTATATATCTATAGATACCTATAACTTTGCATTTACTGAATTTTTGGGTGTATCTTCAATAGTTATTCCTCAAAGCTCTTTTGTACCCGGCAATCCATTTAATTTTACGGTATTTTCAGGCTTGTTTAACCCAACGGAATTTCCGCAAGTGGGAGGCCTTGATTTTGCACCATCTCCTAACAACTATGATCCTCATCCACAATTTGGGTATATCGTTGTTTCTTCTGCCATAAATGCACCTGGATACTTTACCTATACTAATTACTTTATGTTGCGGATCATTGACCCTGGCAGCAGTTCGCCGAGTTTATTTCCATCGCCGGCAAACCCTATCAGTTTAGCGGCGCCTATTTTTACTGATGGGACGCTCATACCACATAAAGGTAATTTATATGGCGCAAATGGGTTATTGCAAAACAGTAGTAATTTACTTAATTACCCAGGAACTCATGTTCGCAATCATCAGCTGTATTTTGTAGCGACCGGGCTGGTTGATAAAACAGGAACTGGGACGCTTCCACAGGATGGGGGTGATCGTAATGCCATTCTTTGGTATCAATATGACCTTACCGGTGATCCAACGGGTCAAGGAAGGGGAATAGAAACCGCAAGCACGGTTCCTGTGCTCATTCAGTCGGGAGCAATTTATGATCCTACTGATACACCAACGCCGCTCAATTATTGGAATCCAGCAATTATGACCGATAAATGTGGTAATATGGTAATAAGTGGAAATGTCGCCGGTGAAAATAATTTTATTCAAGCATTTTATACTGGCCGCAAAGCTACCGATAAGCCTGGCATGCTTCGGGATATAGTACTATTAACCAATAATACTAAAGAATATAATTTCGGTACGTTAAATTATACTAAGCCAGTTGGTCAACGCTGGGGGGATTATAGTGGCATAAGCCCTGATCCGTGTAATGATCGGGACATTTGGGTAACCAGCGAAATAGTCAGTGGTCAGAATCGTTGGGGCCTTTTAACAACGAAATTAATACCTGCTCATTAATTTTTAAAGAGGCCTCGCTTTTCCACCAGAGAGGCGGCGTCATTTTGGCAAAATAGCACTAAAAAAGGGAGGGCTTTCAGGGCCTCTCGAAGTGTTGTGCGCCCCAGCATGGGCGTTAACTATAGGGTGAAAATCCAGAATACCGATGGCAACTTAGGTACTAACCTAAGGCCTGGGTGTCCATCGCGAGATGGAATCTGAAAGCAGTTGGCGGCAAACTTCCGGCCCAAGGAACATGAACTTTATGAGTATCTAAATGTTTGATCAAGAGGAAGATCTGGGCGAAGTTCTTCAAGAAATTCTTCGCAGGGTAAGCAGAGTACATTGTTTTTAAGCAAAAACAGGCAAGAATTCCCTTGTTCTCCTTATTTCAGCAGATGTTACTTTGCGCAGTGGATTTGTATTTACACCAATAGTTAATTCCTCTTCCCACAAATATCCCAGAAAACAGCACTGCTCCGAATTGCATGAGTAGCAAAATCCATGTTCCCTTGAGCTCCGGCTGGATAGAAGAAAGCGCTCCCAGAGAAAATTTGATACAGAAAATAGACAGAGCTACGATGAGGGTCATCCAGCTTCCTGGTATTTCGATGAGTTGGTTCATCCTATCAAATCGTACATTTTGATGGCGCGTCAAGAAGTATCCAAGTATAGTCCCTAGTATCATACCAAGCATTAAAACAATGAGCTGATATGTTTCCGTGCTCTCAAAAATAGTGTAGAGCGCCCACACTAAGAAGACCACAGGAATGATCATAAGTCTTTTAATTAATCCTAGGGGAAGTATCATTGGTTTGCTTGATTTTATGCCGATAAAAATTAGATAGGCAAGTAATGGCCAGACCCAGAGCGGTGCTTTTGTAATAAAATCAGTTATCATAAGGAATTTCCTACTCTACTTCCCAAATCTACGTTGACTGTGCGCAAACTCGCGCAGAGCAGCATCGAGGTCTTTAGCTGTTATATCGGGCCAAAAGCGATCACTAAAATAGAGCTCACTATAGGCCGTCTGATAGGTTAAAAAATTACTCAAACGTTTGACGCCGCCAGTTCTTATAATAAGATCAGGATCGGGGATATCTTCAGTCCAAAGATATTTTTTAAAAATCTCCTCAGAGGGAACATCGTCAAGCTTGCCTTCTTTGACGTCTTTAATGATATTATTGACTGCTGAGAGGATTTCCTGCTTTCCTCCATAGCAAAACAGTATATTAAGCTGTAACTTTGAACAATTTTTGGTGCTTTGTTCCATGCGGTTAATAGTTGAACGTACGCTTTCGGGAAAGCACTTTTGGTCGCCAATAAAACGAATCTTTACTCCATTTTTAATAAGATCAGGCAGAGCTTTTTCAGATTGCTCCGTCATGATTTTAAATACATTACTGACTTCTTCTGGCGATCGCTGAAAGTTTTCAAGCGACCAGGCGTACACAGACACCATTTCAATATTACGCTTTAAGCAATAATTAATTAGGAATTTGAATGTATCCATGCCTGCACGATGACCATAGTGGGCTACCTGACCTCTCTTTTTTGCCCAGCGACGATTTCCGTCCATAATAATAGCCAAGTGCTTGACTGATATATATTCGGTATGGGGCTTATTAATAATAACCGTATATATCTTATGGATTATTGGCAGTGCTGTGAGCATAAGAAGCAACATAATTGGCTTTGTCACGATAGGCTCCTCTTGATTGTGAATGCTGAAACCTGGAGAGCCTTTGTATGTTGATTAAGCCTTGTGGCTGCGTAAGTTACCCCATAATAGGCTGCGGTCATGCACGAAGCAAATAATAGACGTTCTATCCAGACGGTCGAAACCAATGAATGCCAGAACAGTGGATCCGTCTGGTGGCTATATAGCCACATTGTTGAGCCGACTGCATGGGTCGTTAATGTGCTTGCCAAAGAGCGCAAGAAAATTGAGCGCGGCAGTTTAAGGCTCATAAGGAGCGGCGGGAACCAATAAAGAGTATACCAAATGCTGGCTGCCCCTACTGGGTGCGCAATGAATAAGAGAATGCAAAGCAAAGGAACCGTCGACCTGAGTATTTTAGAAGTCGTTGTCAAATAAAGTGTTCCACTCAATGTAGGAAGATGATAGGTAAAAGCAGCTACGCCCATCCCTGTCCAGAAAAAGGCTAAAGCTGTACGGACCCCAAAAATGAGGATGTTTTCCTTTGTTCCTGCAAAAAAGCCCATGACCGGTGTCAGGCATTGGTTGAGTGAGAAAAATGCCAGTTTTGAGCCAAGAATGAAGCTAAGCTTGATGCCTGTAAGCCCTTGCATGAATAGGCCGTACAAAGTGGAAAAAAAAGTTTTTTTAGCAAGGTTCATACGCGTGATTCCAATACAAATAATGTGAGGGGATCCCAGTCAATTAATGTAAAGTATATCATTTTTTTGGTATTTTAACAGGCGCACCGAGCTTTTTTTGCGCATTTTTGCTAAGATTAATGCCTGAAGTTAACAAAAACTGCCACCACTTGTAAGTGGGGTGTCATGTTGTGTATACTCGGTGGTGTACTGTGGAATTTCCAACGAGAGCAGGCTGATGAAGAAGAGCAACTTTTTATCGAGTTTAGAAGCGGCCGTGACCCCTGATAACACGGTTATCGTGTTTGACTTACATAATGTTGTATTTAAGTCACAGCGCAGAAAAATTGTCTTTTCATGCCTTAAGCTCATGCGACAAGGTACCTGGCGTTATACGCTTAATCCTGCATTGTGGTATAAGGTGTATCGATTGCGAACGCAATCGCAGGTAGCTGAAGATATTTTCCATAAAGTAACCGCATCATATCCAGAATTAGCTCGTTTTAGAAATGATTTTATAAGGCTGACCAATTCTCAGAGGCCAATCCGTGGGGTAGTTGAGCTTATTAGAAAGTTAAAAGAGCGTGGGTACAGGATTTATGTGCTTTCTAATATTGGGAAAGAAACATTTGATCAGCTTTGTCTTAAGTATCCTGACATTAGCACCTTCTTTGATGGGGCTTTTACTGCCTCTGCTGAACATAACTACATCCATAAGCCGCATATGGACTTCTATGAAGGCTTTAAGCATTATCTAAAAGAGCAGGGCGAGGCGAGCAAACAAATTCTCTTTATTGATGATTTGAAAAGAAACTTAGCTGCCGCTGCGACGTGTAATATAGCCGGGGTTCACTACCGATCTTCCAGGCGCCTTCTTTTAGATTTTAGAAATCTTCATATACTTTGATAATCAATCGATTGCTTCTATTCTTTATTGTCAAAATACCCTTTTGATTTTTACTTTTTTTGGCTGTAAACTTGTTCTTATATTTTTAAATGGCGAATGTTTTTGATAACCTCCATTTCCCCTGTCCACGACGTTCAGTCTGGACGGGGGTGTTTCTTGTAGTTTTGCTTGACTTTGCCTCGTGTGCCTCGGTAAATTTAAAAAGACTAGAATAAGCTAAATTACCGGCAAATGAATAACATTCGGAGCAGATTGAATGGACTCTTCAGCGCATAAAAGAGCGCCACATAGGCATAAGGGGCGTTTTTATAATCATCAAGGTGAGTGCAAACCGCACATTTTCATGCCTTCACTAAGTATGCTTATCGAGTGTTATTGGAATACCACAAAAAAAAAATCTGTTGATACTCATTACTGGGTTACCGAAACAGCGCAAGAGTCTGTACATAAGCAATTGCAACCAGATTCATTCTCCCTGACTTGGATTGGCCATTCAACGTTCTTAATTCAAGCTCAAGGGGTTTCAATACTTACCGATCCCGTCTTTGGCCATTTGCCCCTGTTTAAGCGGCAGTTACCTGTAGGAATGCCTTTAGAAGAAGTTCCACCTATTGATTATATACTGATTTCCCATAACCATCGCGATCATATGGATGAGCCTTCCTTGAGATTTTTCAAAAAATATGAACATACGCACTTTTTAGTGCCCCACGGGGATAAGGCTTGGTTTGTGAAGCGCGGATTTAAAAATGTGACCGAATATATGTGGTGGGATCAAAAGGTAGTGACTCATCATGGCTTTCCTTTGTCGTTTACTTTTTTACCAGCTTTGCATTGGTCCCAGCGTGGGGTTTTCGATTTTAATAAATCCCTTTGGGGCAGTTGGATGATTAGTATTGCAGGCAAGAATCTTTATTTTGCCGGTGATACTGCTTATTCACATCATTTTTCTGACATTGCAAAGGAATTTAACGATATTTCGTTAGCCTTAATGCCTATCGGTCCGTGTGAACCGCGTAAATGGATGAGCTACGCTCATGTGAGTGCTGAAGAAGCTGGGCAAGGGTTTCTTGATCTAAATGCAAAACATTTTATTCCGATGCACTGGGGAACGTTTAGCTTTGGCACCGATCCTCACGCAGCTCCTGTTGATCGTCTCACCCACTGGTGGCGGCAACAGAATCTTAATCTTATTGATAAACAGCTTACCGTTCTTAAAGTCGGCCAGCGGCTTCATCCTGAAGAGAACAATCAACCGATTCATGCTCCATCAGCGGAGCTTATAACTGAATTGAGTTCTTAGGTGGGAATGAGTTTCTGCTGAGCTTGTCTTGGTTTGTCCGTTTGGCAGCCAGGATTTTAAACCACTGTTTTCTTCTCTCTTCAATTGCGATCCATATAAAAGATTGCATTAATAAAAAAATGAGTTATAACAATAGCAGGATTTACCCTCAGGCTCTGGACTTGAAGCGGTTAAATTTTGACAAGGCTTATTGCCCCCGTTTGCTCTTCATAGGGAGAATTACATGAAGTTATGCTTAACTACAACTATCTGCATCTTGTCATGCGCTATCTTTCCAGCTGGAGCTATGGATGCGCCCCCGATCGTGTGTGAGCAAACCGCTGCTTATTCATTAATTCAAGCAGTAAGTTCTCACGAGCGTGACTGCCAAACACTCTGTGGAGTAGCGAGCAACTTAGCTGGCGAAATTGATGTAGTTGTTCATCAAGCACTACCTCACGTGATTATAAGAGAGCGAAATGAGCTAATAACCAGAATCGAGAGAACTTTGTTAGCGCTAGCAAAAGATCCCCTTGATGCAAAGTTTGCTGATGAACTTGCGCTAAAGTGTTATAAGCTCATTCGTGAGTTAAAAGGATGTGATTTTGTAATGATAGAATCTAAGATGGCAAGTTTGCCGATGCCAAAAGAAAAGTCTGGACGAGAGGATTCTGGTCCCAATCCTTATGTTGGTATGCCAGCGGTTGGTGAAGATGTGCTCCGGCGGCAACAGAATGGCGACACGGCCATAGAATTACCATTACCGGAGAGTATATCTTCTAAGGCAGTTTATCATGTAAAAACTTACCAGTTGAACGAGGTGTGTTGTGGATACAATGCTCTTTTCAATGCTTGTAATATTGAAGATTGGTGCGGTCTTGCAAATATATACAGTAATTATGAAATATTTAGAGACGCCTGTATGGGCTATCTTGGGCATAGAAAAATAAATCCTAAGGCTGGCGTAGATTGTGATACGCTTAACCTGTTAGCTGAAGGGCATCTAAAAACGCGAAATATTTGTAACCTGGATATAATTGAAAATAAAGTGACACCGACCTTTTTAGTTTTTTCTCAGGCAGTTGTGTCTAATGTACCTAGCCCATCATGCACAAATTTGGATATTATCGTTATTAGTGCAATTGAAGCTGAGATTATGCGCCAGAAACAGGTGTTTTTTGAAGAGATAGACAAGCACCTGATGAACGGGGAGGGGCCCTATGATCTGATACACTTCATTTGCATTGTTGAAGTAAGAGGGGTATGGCACGCGGTTCTGTTAACAGTAGTTCAAAATAATACCGGAAGAGGCCTGTATATTTTTGATAATTGCAATGAGCGAATTGAGGAAGATTCAGCGAGTAAGCGATATATTGATTTTTTGTGCGAAGCATTGCACATAAGCCAAAAAGATCAATTTAAAGGTCCACGGATGCCTGACGGATGGCCAACAGTCCATAGGCAAGAAGAGTGTTCGCAAGAGAAGGCTGAACCAGTTTCGCCACGTAAAAAAGACTTCCATGGTGAAGCTGAAAGTCTAGAGCAAACGATAGCTAAGGCAGAACGCCTTGAAGCAGAAATGATTGAGACTGCACGTAAGGCCATAGAGGAGAGAGACGCTATGCTCGCTCGAGCCGTTGAAGCGGAGAGATTGGCTAAAGAAGCACGAGAAGCTGCCATTGCGGCCAGCACTGTGGCTGATATGAGGGCAACCCTAGCCGCACAGGCGAAAGAAGCAGTTATCGAACTGAAAGAAGCAGTCGAAGCAGCTCGTAAAGCAAAAAGCGACCAGTAAATATCGACGCCATCCATAAGTTCATCAATGTCCATATTTGTGCTGCGCAGGCCTTTAAATGGTTACGAATAGGCCTGGCATTGTTGAGCGGCGGCCCAAATGAATTCAGTTAATAATCTACAAGGGCTCATGCGTAATCCACTTTTGCATTTTTTGATCACTTGGGTCATGGGAAAATACACCTGAATTTAAGAGGTTTTCGAATTCTCTATAAGGATCATTTTTACCACCTTCTTTTCGTAGGTGATCCTTGTCATTAATATAAAGATAGAGAATAATTTGTGGATGATTTGAAAAACAAAATATCAAGCGATATCGTTGAAGTCCTTTCTTGAATCTGCGAAACTTGGAAAGCGTGCCTCTAAGAAAATAATGAGAACAATTTGGATTCTCTGGTATTGTTTCTTCTATAGCAAAAAAAAGCCGCGCTAAGAGTTTGGTTAATTCATGTTGAACGTATTGTTCCGGGGGAAGAATGCGCTGTAATTTAATTACTTGCGATTTTAGTAGTGAAATTCGATTACGAAAAAAATCGTGAAATCGAATAATGTAGTTACTCCTCTTCACTTATATCCACACCTTTTATAAGTTCATGGATATCATTACCCCAAACTTCCTCTGAAGTCCAAAGTCTTTCCGGGTGTTTTAAAGCGTCTTGATACAATGCTTCAATGAAGAGAGCGAATTTGGGATCCGATTCTAGAGCATCCAATTCATCCACAGGGGTGACAATGAGCGAATGATTATTGGCTTTATCTATTGTGATCTCAAGTGAAACCTGATCGCTAGTAAGTTGTTCTGCGAATTTTGCGGGAATAACCATGGCTAGGCTGCCTCCATGCTTAAAAAGTTTTTTTTTATACTTCATGTTGCGCCCTTACTGATTTAATCCGAGTATATATTTTGTTTATATATCTTGTCAACATCAAGATTGCTTTACATATACCCCTGGCACTGTTGAGCGTGAGCCCAAATGAATTCAGTCAATGATTCTTTAATAGCCTCCGCACCCTTTTTTTCTTTCAAAGTTACATACATTGTACACAAGTCCTGAATGTTCTTTTTCATTCTTAGAGCAAATTCTTCTTTATCCCCTTTATAGCCGAAGTCAAAGGCTGAAAAGTCTATTTCCGAAAACTCTTTTTTAAGAACCTCGAGCATTGATCGGCAGATTTTTTTTGCAAACCGGCCTGACGGCACTTCTGCTAAATCTTTAGGAAGATGTTCAAGCTCTCCTGGGCAGAAATAGCTGCTGAGCTCTTTCATCAAAAACTCCTTATTATTGTTAGTGTGCAAATGTTCCATTGCGCGTTTGCGCGATGCTTGCTGGCTAGCGTGTTTGTCTTTTATATACCAAGTAAACATAGTTTTTTCCGACTCTGGGAGTGTGTCAAGAACTTTACAGTTGAGCAATGCGTGGATCATTGCTATATCAACAGGAACGAGCGGGGTCTGAAATAGTTCACTAGCTCCATAGTGTCTTGCGCAAAAAGCTTGTTGAAGAATTCGAATAAATGCTATCTGCTCAAGTGTTAGTTCCCCACTAAGATAGCTTTTAGGCAGCTTGTAATAAATTCTGCTCGTGCCATTTTCAACCATGAGCCATTGATCATCGGAAGAAAAGGTGAATGTAATATCATTTTCCTTTAAAAAATCTGCCGGTGTTGCGATGAGTAAGATATTTTTTGATGTCCAAGATTTGACACTTTTGGGAATGAGCCTATGGACCTCAATTAAGCGATCAGAAAATTTGCGGCCGGAAATGGCGAGCAAAGTTTTATTATTATTGATAGCAGCCGGACAGCGCCCATCTTCACATCGCTTGTCGCCAATGGCTGGCAGATAAATAGAGTACTTAACATCGTCTGGCTTGAAAGTTAGTCTACGTGGGTAATCGTGGTAAGATGGTTTAAAAGGTGCATTGTTGAAAGTCGCATCCTGGGGGGGCGTTGTTGTGTATATCGAGCGCGCAAAGCTTTGAGGCCATGCATGATGCGGTTGTACCTCTTCAAGATGGATATTCATAAGTTTCGAAGCTATCTGCTGTGCTTGCGTATGGCTCATCAAGCCACTTGGCAGCATTTCATCAAGAGGGCGTTTTATTAGGTCGCTAGGGTGTAAGTTTTTGACCAAAAAATCCATTACCGGGTCCGACAATGGCGCATTTTGTTTAATAAGATCGTGTACTCGTGCTTTGAGCACTTGGCAATCTAGAGATGGCTCTTGGAGCCAGATAGAACAACCACGGGTAATATTTATTTCAGGGTTTTCTATTGCCAACTGTAAACAGGCGCGCGAGGATGGATCCAAGCGAGGGGCCACGAGGCGGCTTAGGGGGTTTTCTTTTTTCAGAAGTTGCTCAATTAATGGTAAAACAATCGTATCAGGTAACTTGATGAGAGCGCTCAGTAATTTATCTTTATTTTTAAAAAGATAGGCTACGCAGAGCTTGTAAAGTGATTGAGCTGTTTTTGGCGTATATTGTTGCGTATCTTCGGCTGTTAAAGGCTTTCGACAGTACATGCAATTTGGTGTCTTACGTTCTGCTAGCTGTACTGAGCAATAGTTTGCTAAACAGTTTCTATGACCCGTATGCCCACAAGAAAGTTTAATATCTTTAATTGGGTCTAACTGCGCTGGCATCTCTTCCTGACAAACGCCACATTTGGCTAATTGTGTTTCGAGTGGGGTGGCTACCGGTGCTTCTAAGGATAATGTGGTTTCCTCTTCCTCAAACACTTGTAAGGGTAGTTCCATGCCATGTAAAGACGGGCTCAGCAAGAGGATTGAGAAGAGTGTGCCGAAAAACAACTTTTCAGAAAGCCCGGAGAATCGGAGCCAACCAATTTGTGTAAGATGCATAAGGAACCTTTCAGTCAAGTTTATTTTGATATAATTCTTGTTTTTTGCTAGCAATATCAACAGATATAATGCGCTTGGTCAAAGTAATAGGTTGAGAATGCGTAGTCACCTACGAATAGAGCAGGGAGCCAACTGCAAAAATTTTAAATCTCGCGTGATCCCCAGATATCCGATACATGGTTAATCGTAGAAACCTTTACTCAGATATGCTCTTCCAGAATCTCCTATGATCATGATACCAAGATCATTCGGACCCATTTTTTTTGCATACTGCTCAGCTGCATATGCAACGGCACCGCTGCTTAACCCAACCAAGAGGCCGTGCTTGGATGCCATTGGCTTGAGAACTCCGAGTGCTTGTTCATCGGTAACACAGAGATATTCATCAATAACAGATGGGTCATGGACCGGGGAGACAAAATCGATACCAACGCCTTCTAATTTGTAAGGCTTTGGGTTTCCTTGAGTAGCTCTATACGAGTTAGCAGCATCAACTGCCAAAATTTTAATGGCGGGATTTTGCTCTTTTAAGTATTTGCCTACGCCACTTATAGTTCCGCACGTACCTGCAGCGGCAAAGAAGTGGGTTATTTTACCTTCAGTTTGACGCCAAATTTCAGGGCCGAGTGAAGTGTAATGGGCCGTCGCATTTGATACGTTATAGTACTGATTTGGCATATAGGCATTAGGGGTGTTCTTGGCAATCTGAACTGCTTGGCTATGATAGCTCAAGGGATCTTCCACAAATTCTGTTGCTGGACATTTTACTACTTCGGCACCATAGGCTTTCAGTACTTGATACTTCTCATTACTTATTTTTTCAAATACGGTAATGATAACTTTATAGCCTTTGAGAGCTCCAATCATGGCAGTTGATATGCCTGCATTGCCCGATGATGCTTCAACAAGCGTGCCACCTGGCTTTATAAGGCCTTTTCGCTCGGCTTCTTCAATCAAATAAAGGGCAGAGCGATCTTTTACGCTCCCACCTGGATTGAGATATTCAAGCTTTGCATATATCTGAGCCGGTGAATCATAATTTACTTTTACCAGTGGGGTGTTGCCGATAGCAGAATAGAGATTTTTGTGAAGCATGCCCCTTAACCTCGTCTTTAAGGATTATTATTGGTATTTGTAAGCTCATTATCATCTATCTTAGTATAACGAAATTTTTCAGTTGTTCAAAAGCAATAATGTGCCTGTTCTAAATTTTTTCTATCTTCATGAACATGGGATGCTTTGGCAATTTTATTGCCCCGGGTGCTGGAGAAAGCAAGAGGGTAAGCATCCGTACTACATCATTTTGTGCTTCTAGCCAAAAATTGTTCATAGTAGGGTTTCTTTTTAGAATCTGTAGACAGAGGTTCGCATAGTCTTCCTGAGCTCCGGTGTCTTTGCATTCACTATCCCAGATATCAACGGTCGAGATAATATCTGGGCAAGGGACTGACTTTTTCTCACAGTAGGCGAGATAGTCACTCGCTGTTTCAAACAAAAAGAGTCTGATGTTAGCCAGAGGGAATAACTTTTTGAGGCAACCAAGAAATTGCTTACAAAGCCGTTCTATGCCAAGAAGCTTATAGCCTGCATTGATAATGCTTTTTTTGCTCACTACATCCAATTCATGCACCAGGCTTTCCATTAAGCGGGTCTTATTATGGATGAGGAATGATAGGCCATCAGTTTGGAGTGTTACTTCGCAGGGCTCGCTCGGGTCGTGGCAGCGAAAATACTCTGCAAATCGCATGTCTATGCAATGCATGGTAATCTGTGCCTCGGGATGCTGGGTGAGAGTTGCCATAAGAACACGAAGTTCAAGAAGCATGCTTCCACATGCAAAGGCTGTACAGATCACCTCTTTTTTGGGGCTTAATGATATTTTTTGAGATAATGCTGTACTTACTCTTTTTTCAAAATTACTACGATATTCTGGGTGAGCCTCGCGGCTTAATCTGCAGGGCATGTCATTTTCTGTGCAACACTCTCGTATAAAAAGCAGAGGAGATTTTTGCTCAAGGGAGAGCATATGCTCATAGAGTTTTGTGAACAATTGATCTGCGGGGATGTCCAGCTTCATCAGTTGTGCGCACGCTGGTACGTATTCTTTTTCAATTACAGCATCAATCCTTTTCTGTGCTTTTACGGGATTGTTGCGAACGAGCATAATTATATCCTCTTGCTCTTGTGTGCAAACCTGCGTGGCAGGGTTTTCCTTAACTGACTTCTTGCATTTTTGCGAATGAGTCGGCCAGTCAGTTTTTTGGCAATCCCTGGAACAATAATTCGTTTGACAGCGACCGCATCGCAGCTCGGATGGCTTACCGCACTGTGCACATTTTTTTTCAATGAGGGTTTGAGGCTGGGTGAGCTCCATTCCATGTAATGTTACGTGTGTAAAACAGGTGGCCAAGATGGCCAAAGCGATGAAGTGTTTCAAAGCAACTCCTAAGCGAAGGTCTTTTTTTGTTAAAATTTTCCTATCTCATTATTAGGCTTAAGCCTATCATTTTTATTAAAAATATCCAAATAATAATAAATTAATCTCATGTATGAAGAAATGCTTAGGTTCATCAAAAAAATTACCGGAAGATGTTAATAAGCGCAATAGCCTTATAAGAAACGGTTATGAAGGATCACTGTCTGGAGTGCGGCTGTGACCGGAAAATAACTGATCTCTTAAGAATGCTATTTTTTGTGAATTATATTTAAGGATTTTTTAAAAAACAGGATTCTTTAAAACAGTTGAGCCCCATTTGGTACTTTTTTAGCAGCACCAATGAGAACAACATGGCCATGCTCATCGGGCAAGCCAAGAGTCAGTACTTCCGAAATAAAAGGTCCAATCTGCTTTGGCCCAAAATTAACTACTGCAAGCACCTGTCTGCCGACCAAGTCTTCTTTTGAGTAATGCTGAGTAATCTGAGCAGAAGTTTTTTTGACACCAATCTCAGGGCCAAAATCAATAGTTAACTTATATGCTGGTTTGCGAGCCTCGGGAAAATCCTCAGCGGAAAGGATGGTGCCTACCCGAATATCTACTTTTGAAAAATCCTCATATGAGATAATCATGCGTGTCCTTTTCTATGAGCAAACCATGAAACAATAATGAGTACTGCCATGCACAGTGCAAATCCAGGAAGGAGGGGCATAAAACCGAGATGAAAGGCTGGCCAGAACATTCCCAAAAGACCGCCTAATAGCATGGCTGCTATACAGCCAGAACGATGGGCAAAAGGAACGAAAAGTGCTGCGATGACCGATGGAGCAAATGAAAGGCCTAATCCCGACCAGGCATAGCTTACCAAATCATTGATTGAACTGGTGCTATTATAGCTAATAGCGTAGGAAAAGAGCGGTAATAGGATGATGCAAGCTCTCAGAATAATGAGGGAATGAGCATCGGTAATATCTTTACGGTATAAGCGCTTAACCAGATCTTCTGACACGATTGAAGCCGTCGCAAGTATTTGAGCGGTCATCACAGACATAGTTGCTGCTAATATTGCGCAGAGGATAAAGCCTGCAAAAAGGGGATTGAAAAGGCTTTTTACCATTTCGATGAATACAAGCTCGCGATTAGCAAGTGGAGTAGTAAAGTAAAGAGTGCCCACCAATCCTACAACCGTTGCGGCTCCAAGCACCAATGCTTGCCAGGTTAATCCTACATACTTTGCTTTAGACATGCTCTTTACATCTTTAATGCCCATAAAATTAATCAAAATATGGGGTGACCCAAAATAACCAAGTCCCCAGCCTGTTGAAAGGAGAAGAATCTTGCTTATGGTTGACCAGGTGTAATCGGGAATGAGCGCTTTATAAAAGCCGGAAAAACTGACATATGAAAGAGCGGTAGCAAAACCAACTGAATGAGAGATTGCTACCCAAGGCACAAGCACGATCATTACCAGCAGGAAAATGCCCCTAAACATGTCGCTCCATGCGAGGGCTACAAAGCCGCCCAGAAGGATATTAACAACAACGAGTACCATGCTTATTGCAATGCCAAGATTATAATCAATACCAAACGTTGTTTGAAAGAGCCTGCCGAGCCCAATGAGCTCAGCACCAATATAATAGGTGATAAAAAAGAGCGTGAAAAAGACGCTTAATAATCTTATTATATGAGATGAATCTTTAAACCTGCGTTCAAAAAAGGAGGCAAGCGTAAGGCTTTGATACTGTTCAGTAGCATGACGAAGGCGAGGCGCAATAAAATGCCAATTAAGAAACATAAATACCATGAGGCCAATGGCGATCCAGAGGTCAAAAAGCCCAAAAGCATAAATAAGGCCTGGATAGGCCATAAAGAGCCAGTCGCTCATATCACTTGCTTGAGTCGAAAGAGCGGTTACCCAGTAATTCATTGAGCGATTGCCCAACATAAATGAGCTTGCAGTAGTCGCCCTGCGATAAAAATAGAGGCTTAAGCCTAGGAAGAAGGCAAAATACGCAATAAAAGCAGAAAGATAGTAAAAATTTATCATGGCTTCTCTTTAAATCTAATTTCCTCTGTGTGTTATTAAAGAATACACAAATTGTTCACCATACGTAAAGCCTCATTCTGAATCTGTCATTTGACGAAAAGAATATTTCAGCAATTCTGTTTGATCGTTTTGACAGATCGCCATAGGCTTTTTATCTTATGAAAAAGCCCATGACTGCTGGACAATTTGAAGATCTAGCGATTTTCACTATACCATCATGGCTTAATGTTATTTTGTGCGCAAAATTGAAGGATAGCGATCGAGCGCTATGGCATTGACGTACAGCAGCAAGATGCTATTATTAAGCGGATAAGAGTTCCGCAGCTTGTTGGTGGCCGATATCAAAGGACAAAAACTTTTAAGGAGAAAGTATGGCTGGATTATTAAATGGACTTAAAGTAGCTATCTTGCTAGCACACGGTTTTGAACAAGTTGAAATGACAAAGCCAAGAAAGGCTCTTGAAGATGCTGGCGCCGTTGTACACATAATTGCTCCAGAAGCTGGCAAGGTAAAAGGATGGCACTGGGATGTTCCGAAAGTAGGTGATGAGTTTGCGGTAGATGTAGTGCTTGATGCTGCACGCGCTCGCGATTATGATGCATTGCTGCTTCCTGGCGGCCTGATGGGACCAGACGATTTGCGGTTAAACGAGAAAGCTTTAACTTTTATTAAAGGGTTTGCGCGTAAGCCAATTGCTGCAATTTGCCATGGCGCATGGCCACTTATTGATGCGGGTCTTATTTCTGGCAAAGTGGTGACCTCCTGGCCATCAATTAAGAATGATTTGATAAATGCAGGAGCTTCTTGGCTGGATGAAAAAGCAGTACGCGACGGTAATTTGGTAACAAGTCGTATGCCGGATGATATACCCGCATTTAATAAAGCTATGATTGAGCTTTTTCAAGAAGCTTTAAAAAGAAAGAAAACAAAACCTCATGTAGTTCAATGCATTGTTGAAGCGAAGTCTGGCAAAGAGGCAGAACTCAAAGCGGAGCTTCTAAAAGTTGTGGAACCAAGTCGCAGTGAGAAGACCTGTCTTGAATATCGCCTGCATCAGGATGTAAATAATCCTGCAGTATTTACCTTATATGAGCAATGGACAGATAAAGCAGCTCATCAAGAGCAATTTAAAAAGCCCTATATTACTGCCTTAGTCTCGAAGCTTGAAGGGTTGTTGGCTAAGCCCTATTTGGCGGTGGTAGCTGAGGAAATTTAGAAAAAAAGGCCGGAAGTATTTTTTTGGAAGAGTCCTTTGTGCTTAAAAGCGAAAGAGGTCGTCTAAATTAGCCTGCTGAGAGACTATCTTGGCGGAATACTTAGACCATTTTAGGCCGCCACTGGTAATCATTGCTAGGAATAGTTGCTTTGTAGTTCGAGTATGTTTGCGGTATGTCGCCATTTTTTTTATGAGATCGTCAGCATACTCTTTATCGATAATAAATGGTTGGTTTGAATGTTTGATCTCACAAAGAGTAATAGCATTATCAGGTCGGTCAAAGAGCAAATCAATCTGTGCACCACTTCCGGTCTCTTCATCTTTTGAAACATAACGCCAAGATCCTGCTTCTGCTCCTGGATCTATTTTCAAAGCTTGTCGAATTTGTGGTAGGTGCTTAGTGCAAACAGCTTCAAAGGCATAACCCGCCCAACTTTTCCAATTTGGTGTGCGAGATTTGGAAAGCCAATAACCACTGCTTGGGTCTTGTTTTTTAATGGAGCTCAAGAACGGCTCTATCCAATGAAGATAAAACAATGTGTACTCATCTATAACTTTATAGTACATTCCTTTTTTCTGATTTCCGTGTTGAAGAAATCCTATTATAAAGCCTGCTTCCTCCAAATCTCTGAGCCTCTTGACGACTCTGCCTCCTTCGGACATGCCGCTTTTTTTAATAAGCGAGCCCTGACCTATTCCAAAATGATGATCGGCAATTATTCTAATAAGAGACATATAAGCGTCAACATCTTCAAACAATGAGGCATATAATTTCTTGAATTCATCGACAAGATCCCCATCTCTTTGAAAGCACAGGGTGTCTATACATTGTTGTGCGGAAAGGCCAGGGGTTACTAAACTCAAATATTGTGGGATGCCCCCCAGTACCATATAGAGCTCTAAAATTTGTTGCTGATTAAGTTCTATACCCTGCTCCTTTAAGAAAGCATTTGTCTCGTGTAAGCTAAACGGTGCTAAACGCATAGTTCGTGTCACACGGTTATAGAGCCCCCCTTTGTTATTTATGATCTTATCAATCACCCATGAGGCCGACGATCCACATATAATGAGTTTTATGCTCGGTTCATGGCTCCAGTAGCGATTCCAATAATACTCTAATGCGCTGAGCAAACCGGATCGCTTTGTCGCCATCCAGGGAAATTCATCGAAAAAAAGGACCATACTTTTCTTTGAACGGGTCTGTTGAATTGCTTTAGTAAGTTCCTCGAATGCATCCATCCAGCTTCTGTATGGGCCAATAGAGGCACCATTATAAAAAGTAATACCTATTTGTTTAGCGAATTGCTTCAGCTGTTCTTTCAATTTTCCATTTTGGATCCCAGTAACATGCAGGTAAATGCAAGAATGCTCAGTAAAAAAATTTCTTATCAGGTATGTTTTGCCAATTCTTCTACGCCCATAAATAGCCAGGAATTCAGCTTTTTTTGACTGAAGCAAATGCTTTAATACCTCTTGTTCCCGTACCCGTGCAATGATTTTATTAGAAGGTGATTTTAATTTGAGTGCCAAGATAATTTGCCCTGCATTCTTGATTTTTTGTTGCTGGTGCTGCCACTTATAATTATACTATAAGTGGCAGCACCGCGCAAATGTCTGAATGATAGCTTTAGGGCGTTGATTTAAATTCAGATATTCGTGGTGAGCCAAAAACAATAGATCTGATCATGTATTTTCGTAATTCTTGCGATATGATGGCGATTGTGAAGTCATTTTGTGCGGTATGGTTGTTTGAACTGAGAAAATTATACTGCCACTTATAACTTATTTATAAGTGGCAGTACCGCGCAAAGCTCTGAAAAAGCTCTGTAGGAAGAATCTTTTAATTCAGAAATTTGAGAATTTAAAAAGGCAATCGATGTAATCGCGCATCCTGTGTGAAGAAAATTATTTTTTGCGTATAACTCCCTTATAGTCGGCAATTCTGTGCAAAGCTTATGAAGAGAGGTCTTTAAATCTGCATTCAAAAAAGAGATAGGGTTTGGCTCTGGTACTGCAGTAGTTGCATGACGTAGCTGCAGTGCAATAAAGGCTTGAATCCTGGTTTGGCTGCCGTTTGACCGAGTAAGCTACAAGCTGATATGCTTAGCGGTGAAAATGGCAAATGATGCTTCCCATGCAGCACTTTCGAACTAAGGAGATTTCATGACTCGAATTTTTATTACAGCCTCTCTTCTGTCGCTCGTGATACTGGGTGCTCTGAGTACGATGAGCAAAAAAAATCATATGACATTTGATACATCGATAACGATAGTAGGGATATCAGTGAGAACAACGAATGTTAATAATGAGGGCGCGCAAAAAATGCCTGCATTGGCAGAGCGGTTTTTTAATGAAAATATCCCAGCAAAAATCGCTCATAAGATTAATGAGAATGTGTATGTTGTGTATACCGATTATGATGCTCAGGGCAATTATAGTGCAACTATCGGTGTTCCAGTGCCTCAGGGGCAGGCTATTCCAGAAGGTTTGGTGTCTAAAACCATACTGCCAGGAAAGTATGAACTGTTTACAGCAGAAGGCCAATATCCTCAATCAGTGGCAACTATGTGGGAAAAAATTAGCACAGCTAAGCTTGATCGGGCTTATACGACGGACTTTGAGCTCTATGATTCAAAATTTAAATGCGGCGAAAAGCTGAAGGTTAATGTATATGTGGCAGAATCATTCCCACAGTTAGATTCCACTCATCTAGCAAATAAACTTTAAGTCCCACGGCTGTGGGATAATTTACGCTTTACTGCTCTTGAGAAACCTTCTTATAAGCGCAGAAGCTCTTTTATAGGGTGATGCAGTATTGACGGTTATCCATTTGCTCAAAGGCCATTTTTTGCCCGATGCAAGCATGCACCACGGCCATACATCTGTTTTATCCAAATTGCCGGTCTTATATTCTGCTTCAACGATGCTCAGAATCTTTTGGATCATGTCGTGAAAAACCTCGATTTGCTTATCAAAGTTTTCAAAATGATAAGCGCTATAAAAATTGCGTGCTAGACCCGTGTAATCCCACGTTGTAAACCCATCGCCTGGTATTTCCGGTACTTCACCGCGTATACCCGCCTCATACCAGCGTATTAATAATGTACCCCACCCGATCTGATACGCAACTATATCTATGATGCTGACCTTCCCTCCAGTGAAATCTATAGTTTTGAGAGATCGTGCTTGAGGCGGGATGGAAAAGGCTGCATCGACAAGCTTAGTGTATTCTTTCAGAATGCTTTTACTCAATGGAGCTTTGTATGCGTCGTGTATCAATAAAGGTTCAGGCATCACTTCCCTAGGTATAAAGTATGAGTAAGTATACCAGTCTATTTTAGGTTTTTTTATGCATAATGCCTATTTAATCAGCAAAGTTAGATAAGTAGCTAAAAAAATTTTCGCTAATTTTTATTTGATTTTTCTGACAGTATGGCATATGATTGTCGAAGAAATACAAATAATCAGTTTCAAATAATCATAAACAAAATAGTCATCGGAAATGCTTTTTTGCGTGCTTAACGCTGGCATAAGAACTTCTATGCTTATTAAAAATATTGGGGGGAAATCATGATAAATAAAAAAAAGAGTCCGTATACAAACAGCGAAAGTGCTGTGTTTGCCAAAGATTATATCCAGACTCTGTCATATATAAAAAAGCAGATTCAAGAAGCACAATTCAAAGCAACTTTAGCAACAAACAAAGAGTTAATTAAACTTTATTGGCTTATCGGAAAAACCATTGATGAAAAACAAACGGCAGGGAGCTGGGGAACAAGCCTCGTGCGGCAATTTGCAAAAGATTTGCAAATTGCTTTTCCCGGGATTGCGGGCTTTTCTTCGACAAACATTTTTAGAATGAAAGCATTTTTCTTAGCCTATGAAAAAGTGGCACAAGCTGTGCCACTTTTAGAGAGCCTCGCCGTTTTTAACATTCCTTGGGGGCATAACATCTTGCTATTGGGTAAATTCAAAAATAATGAGCAGCGACTCTGGTATGCCCAGAAGACAATAGATCATGGGTGGAGTAGGAATATGCTCGTAACATGGATAGAATCGGATCTGTATAGCAGGGAGGGTAAAGCGATTTCTAATTTCAAAAAAACCTTACCAGAGCCTCAATCTGATATGGCTCAACAAGCACTGAAAGACCCCTACTTATTTGATTTTCTGACATTGCAGAAAGAGCATATCGAAAAGGATATAGAGCGCGGTATGATAGATCACATTCAGAAATTACTTCTCGAGCTTGGGCATGGTTTTGCTTTCTTGGGCAGGCAGGTTCCTTTGCACCTTGCAGATGAGGATTATTATATAGATCTATTGTTCTATCACACAAAGCTGCATTGCTATGTCGTGGTTGAGTTAAAGGCTAGAAAATTTGAGCCAGGCGATGCTGGCCAAATAGGCTTTTATCTCGCAGTCGTCGATGACATGATGAAACAGCCCGAAGATAAACCTACCATTGGTCTTCTGCTATGTAAAAGCAAGAATGATTTTACTGTCGAATATGCTTTACGAGGAAATGCTAACCCAATCAGTGTTGCAAGTTATGAAACTAAGCTAGTAGAGGCACTTCCAACAGATTTAGCGGGTAGTCTGCCAACAATCGAAGAAATCGAGGCAGAGCTTGAAAAACATACTATGGGATTGTAATTAAAAGAGAGGCGTTAGTATCAACCAAAGAGATATTATAAATGCATATACAGCGCAAGTGTCGATCAATCCCTGTGCCATCATGCTTGATCGTGCAATCAGATTGTAGGCCTGAGGATTGTGAGCGATTTGTATTGCAGCAGCTGCGGCGCTACGCCCTGAGCTGATGCCAGCGCCGAAGGTGCCAAAACCGATAGTGAGAGCAAAAGCAAGGTAAGCGAATCCGATAATAGCTTGGTCGCTCACGGTCAATGACTTGGTAACAAGAAAAAAAGAAATAATAGAGGCAAATATGACTGGCGTTTCGATAATCGCCTGGCTAATGAAGGTAAACGTAAAAAGCTTTGGATAAGCGGCTTTGTTACGACCAGCACTTTGGCAGGCAGTTTTAGTAAAGAAGCCACTTCCAAACGCAGGTCCAATACAGCCAAGGCCAATTGCAGCGCCGGCGCCGATGAGTGTTAATGCTTGGCTTAATGTGGTGACAAAAGGTAATTTGGTACGAATGATAAGGGCTATAATAAACCCAAAAATTAATGGTGTTTGAATGAGTGATTGAGCCAGCAACATGAAGTTGCTGATTTTTTTTGCTAAGAATGGCTGGCGGGCTACGGCTCCCAATGCTTCATACGCAGGCATTGAAGAAGCAAGACCAATAACAAGTCCTGGCAGAGCGATAGCAATGCCCATACCTATTTCGGCTACCGCACCATAGGGATGTGTAGGTGCCTTAAAAAAGAGCATAAAGGAAATTAAGAGTCCAAGGATGGCTCCTGTTTCGATCAGAGCAAGTCCAAGCAACGTAGTTCTTGAAATATCAGGCTGCGCTGCAGGTTGCCGGTTAATTGCATTAAAAGCCGCCTGGCAGGTAAATCCTTGCCCAAGGCTCACACCTAAGGCTGAAAAGAGCGTGCTTGAAGCAATGGTGAAAAAATGAATCATTGGCGCAGAGAGTATCATGTGTGTTCTCCCTGCTCTATAGTTGTAGCCATACTTATATTGGTAAGGGTAAGAATTGAAAATACAAAGGCTTGTAAGAAGCCTTCAAAAAGTATGAAAAATCCCGTTAACAAAAGGTTAAGCCCAAAGAGGGTTCCCAATGAGCTCAGTAAAAGCGAATTTGAAATTGCCTGATGGAAAATTCCCATGATAATTGCGCCACCAAAGATATTACCAAAAAGTCGAAATGAGATTGATATGACTGAAGCGGCCTTGCCAAGTAGCTCGATGGGCAATACAATCAAGCCTGCTATTACATTGGCAGGAAAAAAAATATCAAAGGGCAGAAAATATTCTTTAAGATAGGCTTTAAAGCCGTGTACATGAATGATTTCCTTTTGAATATAAATGAAACGCTACAATGCCTAAGGCAAGCGTCGTATTTAAATCTTTCGTAGGCTCTTCAACGTAGGGGATAAGCGCTACCCAATTGCAGGTGATAATGAAGAGGAAAAGTGAGGTAATAAATGCAAAATAGCGGTATACGAAAGTGCCTGATGATTGCTCAATGAGCGTCATGAAGCTTTTTATAAAAGATTTGACTGCGTACGCCCCTAAAGAATCCTTTTGGCGAAGGAAAAAGCGGGCAAGAAGAATAAGTACGATCAGCACCGCAAGTGCCACCCACGTGGCGATAATTGTCTCTGAGACCACTGCCGATGAGGAACTTGTAATTCCAAAGGGAGCTAACGGATACCATAACCGTTCATGCCCGAAGCCGCCTTCCATCTTTGCTCTTTCTCCATCATTATGCCCATTATTGGGCTAGGGTGTGTTAGTAGCACTAAGAAGCTTGGCCCATAGGGTGACCAGTAAGCTTCCAACAAAGAGTATAAAGGCAATTGTGCCCCAGTGCAATAGATGGAAAGCTAAGACGGCTATAACTGCTATTCGAAGAAAAGGAATGAAAGAGAATGCGGAAAGGGCTCTCGCTTGTTTTAAAAGTGAGAGCCCGTATCCATAACCTACTACACAGCCTATGATGAGCGCTAGAACTGGTTTCATGAGCTCATGCATAGCTATCCATTAGAACTTCTTAATGCCTTTTGAGCGCCAATACGTATTAATGATTGAATGAGAGCCGGTGATCACAATAAGACCATGGCGTTCATCAACCGACTTTTTAGCAGCTTCAAAAGCTTCTTCAAAGTTTTTACAAGCACGAGCTTTGATTTTCATGCTCTTTACATCATTAGTTACTTGCTCAATATCCCATGATTCCTCTTCATGAACTCCAGGAACTGGTGATTCAATAGGGCAGATGAGTAATTGGCCTGATGTTTTTTTGAAGAAATAGCGCACTAGCTTTAAAAACTCTTCATTATGCATAGCATCTTTTGCAGCTGCCATAATAATGGTAAGGCCTTTAAGGGGGCGTTGATAATGAAGCAAACGAATGCCGAGTAAAATGTTTTTAAATGCATCAATATTGCTAGCGGTATCTAAAAGAATTGAAGGCTTTTCTTTTTCAAGGGATTGGAATCTTCCAGGAAGCTCGTTAAGCTCCTCTTTCCAAAATTGCTCAAGTGTCTTTTTAGGTTGGAGTTCAGATTTGCGCTTAGCTTCTAGAGTTGGCCGACCACGGTTACCTTTTTGTTTGCTCAGAAGACTATCGGAGGTGATTGTTGCACCCTTATTAAAATAGTTTTCCATAAACATTTGGGCTACGCGCTCTGCCAGAGCTGCACAGCGGCCATGTAACTGCTCAAATGGGTAGGCAAGAGGTGCAAGCTTTCTTATAGGCATTGCCCAATGGCCACCCTGAGTTTCAGTAAGCTCACTCATTAACTGCAGGTTGTTTTTGCTTTGATCGCCTGATACGATCCACGTATTTTGTTTAATAATACCCATTATTTCGGTAATAACGGGAGCTAATTCATCATCAGTGATGTGTATATTAGCAGGAGTTACTCGAGTTATGGTAGCTACCAATGCGTTACAAATATTAACTGCATTATAAGCACCACCTTCGTGTACCTCTAAAACTGCTACATCAGCTTTCTCGTTGGTAAAATAAAGCAAGGCCATCATAGTGAGCAATTCATAGCTATACGCTTGTATGCCCAGCTCTTCGGCCATGTTAATTACATCATTACCAATTTCGGTAAATACCTTATTAGAAATGGTTTCCTGATTAATGGCAAAGCGCTCATTGTACGTCAAAATATGAGGAGCATAAAAAGCACCGACCTTGAGTCCTTCAGCCTTTAAAAGCTTAGCTGTTAAATGTACAGTTAAACTTTTGCCATTCGTACCGGCTACTAAGAGAGCATTCGTTTTTTTTGATGGCGAGCCAAAAGCAGCATCTAATTGCTTAATTCGATCAAGCGTTTTGCTGGTATTATTGACTGACCAATGCTTGTCCAAGTATTCTACCACCTCATTATAACTACGCACTTTATGATGAGGGGAGGTCTTCGAAGGCGTTTGTCTGCGGATGTCCATCGTGTTTGTACTCCGTTAGAAGTTATGTGACTGTTAATCGTTCTGTTACTAGTTGTTGTTTTGAGTTTAACCCAAATTTTTAAATATGTCAAAATATAAATTCCCTCTAGATGAAGCAAATTTTAAATTGACAAAAAACTAAAAATTACCGCCAGCTTGGACAGCTCGTATGAATCTGCTTGACGCATCATTAATAATATGCTTATAATAAGGAGCAAAAAAATATAGCCAATTGTTTTCAATATGAAATTAATTTTGCTGAAAGCTTGGAAAGGCGGGCTTTTTTTGGGGATGGGCGGAAAATACACTACATAATGCAAGGGGTTTAAAAATGAATAATCGACAAGGTTTTACGCTTATAGAACTTATGATAGTAATTGCTATTATAGCATGCTTATCGATGGTGTCAGTGCCCAGTCTGATGAAATTTTTAGCAAAAGCAAAGCGAGCTGAAGCTTATATTCATCTGCGGATGCTAGCAAATGCTGAAAAAGCCTATTTTGCTGAATATGGGAAATATACCAAAAGCCTGGGTGCTGATGGCCTTGGCTGGAAGCCTGAGGGAATGGTGAATTATACCTACGGTTTTAGCGACGGTGCTTCGGGGGAATCTCATTTTATTGGCCAGCTTAAAACGCCTGCTTCAGCGCTTGCGGGGGCTACGGTCAGCCGGGATGGCTTTGCCATCTACGCAGCAGGACAGATTTATGGCGAGAAGCCTGATATTCTGTCGATAGATCAGCACAATGTCATTAAAATAGTCAGCGATGCGTTAGCATAAAGGCTCCTAGAGACATTTTTGATCAAAATGAGATCCTCTTCCCTTAAAATCGCATGAGGTTTTCCTATTTTCCGATTTACGGTATGCTTTTGAAAATGCAGTCATTCAAAATAGGAACGTTCTCATGCAAAAAGTAATGTATGGATTAATAGCAATGTGCATCGGTATTGGCTGTTTTGTGCCATCTATTAAGCTGTATGGTATGGAGAATGCGATACAGCGAAGTCTGGAAGTCCCAAAGATCACCGCATCGGATTTCTTTAAAAGACGTTCGCTCCCAGCTGACCTGTGGGTGTTTATACTCAATTCTCTTGACCATTATGACCGGGCATTTCGCTATGCTGCTCGATATGTTCCCATAAGCGAAGAAAAGGCGCAAGCCCTAGTTGACGATCTTGATTGGAATATCACTTTGCGTAATATTCATGGCTATGGACCCAGTTTTGATTTGTATAATTGGCTTGAAGATATGAAAAAGTTGCTTAATGGTGATTGTCTTCCTTCCAGAACTCGGTATATCGGTCATATGGGGCCTCATATTAAAGAGTTGAGTTCGTTGATGGGGCTTTCTTACAATCCCAAATCGGAATTGATGCTCCGTGAAGCATTTATACTCTTAAAGAGAAAGCCAAAAAAGGAGGCAAACAAGAGTGTTGCGTACTTTAAAATACGAGAAGTCTTGCAAAGAAGAGTGAAAGAAGCAGAGTCTTTTATTGATCATATGAATAACATCATTGCTTCTACCACACGAGAAAATGAAAGCGAAAAGAGAGCTGCAATTCACGCCGAATTTCTTGCAATAGTCAAGCGAAAGCTAGAGTCTGGTGGCTTTGACAAGCTTACAAACTTTCTTATCACAAAACTCTTTGACCGCTCTGATCGAATGAGCATAATGGCGAAACGGCCCGTCCGTCAGTGGACGACCGATTGTTATGACTCCATGACGCATGAGATGATGTTGGGCACAGATAGCATCGATCTAAAGATTTTTGTACAAGAAATCGCCAAAAACCCAGCAACCGTTAAAAAATTGAGCTTCATTCTTTTAAAAGTCTTAGCGTCACTGCATGCGATTGATGAGCTTGTACTGCGTTTTTGCAACCCAGCACATCGAATTAGGCTGGTCAGCAGCTCTTTTCTTATTGCTTGGATTTTACTTCCCATAGTGTTTCTGGCTACTAGTCCAAAGGAATGGCCATTTGCTTGTATCCTTATGGCATTTATGTGGGCACTGCCGGTCTATTATGGCTGCCAAATTAGCTGTGAGGACCGACTGCGTGTGATCAAGTGTGTTAATCATGTATTGAGGATTTGGATAAAAAAGTTTCAAATTCTTCTCAATAGTAAACGATACGCCCAAATAGCTCAGGCGTTACCTCCTGGTAGTTACTCCCATTGCTTTAAGAGCTGGGAAGAAAACGCCTGCGGCGCTGTGATTGAGCTTCTGCATACTACGGTGAATCCTTCCACTGAATAATGACAGCTTGGCTAGCTCCTATGAATCTGTTCGACGCATCGTATACTAAGAGATCAGATAATGTCATTAAAATAGTCAGCGATGCGCTTTCGTGATTAAGTGCAGTGTGTTTTCGCTAGTCTGACCCACTATTTGCCGATCCTTGGTCCTTTATGTCTTGCTCTTTCTTCAGAAAGTCTGCTAGCTTTTGAGGTTCAAAATGTAAGCACTCCTTCTTAAGAGCGGCATGCAATAACTCCGGAGTCCAGGTAGAGTTGCCAACGGGCGGACTTGTGAGAAGCACTTTTCGTATGCTTTCTCTGTTTTTTTGCGTAAATCTTCGTATACCTCCCTTGTCAATTTTCCATTTGTACTTTATTTTCTTTGATTGTCCCTTCTTTAACTTATTGCTTGAATGCCCAGGGTCTTTTTTCCTAGTTAAAGAACTTTTGGGTGTCGAAGGCCTCTGCTCAGCGGCCTGAATGTCTTGAGTGAGCGCTGGCGGCGATTGATGGAACAATTCTTGCAGCATAAGCACTTTGCTAATGAGTATAGTTAAGATCTCGGACGGGCAATGTTCAATACGTGATATCACATAGTTCCAAAAGTATGCCTTCTGGTCGGCCCATTCAGCTTGTTCAACAGGCCGTGCTGCAACGGGAGTAGGAGCTGAATTGGCGATGAGCTTTTGTTTTTCTATAGAAAACGCTATTTCAATGAGCACGCCTAAGAGCTCATGTGGGCACTTGTGAAGGCGATCAATCACATGTCCCCAGAAGTATTTTTGTGAATTGAGGTAATCCTCAACTGATGAGACCAGAGCGGGTGAACTGGCTATTTGTGCAGACTGTATCTGCAAATCTGGTTCTTCAGCTGCGGATATCTCTGAAGATTGTTCTGCGATAGTTGACAGGATGAGCGGCCTCTCCATCGGCATGGTTCTAAGGATTGTACATAATAAGCAGGCTAAACCAAGCGTATTAACTTTTCTTAATTTCATTGGATTTTTGTTCTTTCGTTTTCTTTAGAAATTGTTCGAGCGTTTTAAGTTCGAAATGATGACTCTTTTGTTTAAGCGCTTCATGAAGTAAAGCTGTAGTCCATTCGGAATGGCCGGTGGGTGGTCTTTTAGCGAGGACTCTTTGTATGCATTTTATATTTTTTTGAGTAAGATTCCTTTTGCCTCCATTATCAATACGCCAGCGCAATTTGTTTATCTTTCTTGGCTTTTCGTGATCACTGCTAGAAGAAGTAATTTCGATGACGTCTATCGGCCTTGCTTCTGCGGAATGTGCTGTTTGGACGTCTTGGGATGTGCGAATCAAGGCTGTGCGGGTCATCATTGGAAAAGAGAATCCCACTGAATTATTTACAATCGGAATGGATCGATAGTGAGGTACAAGCACTGCATGTTGCGAGTGCATTGGGGTGTGACCGAGCTCTATTTGCCTAACTGAAAGGCGATAGCGCTCTAATTCGATTCCTTTTTCAATGAGCTGCTTTAATAGGCGGGGTGGACAGGATTCAAGACGGAATATTACATCTTTCCAGAAATCAGTTAACATGGCTGCCGGATATACAACAGGATTTGAGGTGTCTTGTTGCTGTGGACAAGGAAAGGCCGGATATATTTCTGCAGTTTGTGTTGGCAAAAGAGCCGAAGTGTCAGCTTGATGCGCCTCGGCAGGAGAAGGCGCATACAGTACTTGTTCAGCTGGTAATTCACCGCTATCGTAATGCCCAGAGGCTTTTAAACGATTGCTCGCGCTTTCTATTTCTTGCTGTGGTCTGTCCATTGCTTTCAGCGCAAGCTCAGCGCAGAAAAGGCATGCTACTAGGAGGAATGTTATTTTTCTGGGTAACATAGATAGATATCTCCAATTTGTGGGAGTGCGTTTGCTTTCTACTATTGGAATTTTATGGTCATTGCACTTATTATAATATAATTATGCATAATAGGCAAAAAAGATCAAAGCTGCTATTTTTGTTGGCCTTGTGTCTTATCAAGAAAAATTTCTAATTCTTGCGACTCAAAGTATAACCCCTTCTTCTTAAGATATTCATAAAGGAGGGCAGATGTCGATTTAGAAAGGTTGCGGGGAGGGCCATCAGCCATAATACTTCCGATGTGATGTTTTATACCAGCTTTCTTTAAACCTCCTCTCTCGTAATGCCATATTGGATCTTTTTCCTTTTTTTGTTTCTTATGGCTATGAGCAGAAGCAACGGCGACGGCATCCTTTTCGGGGGCAAAGAGTGTGGGGACTACTTCAGCGGCGGGTTCTTTCGGCATGGTTACGCTAGTGGGCTGTAAATGTGTATTCTGCAGCGTGGACTCTGGTAGATCTTTTGGAGCACATGAATCTGTAGACAACGTAAGCGGGCGCTCTGCGCGTTTATGTTTGCGAGAAAGTGCCCCTGCAAAAAAGGATGATAAATGATTGTCTTTAATAAGTGCTTCTTTCATAAGTGCTTTTTCAGCGAGTGGCTGTAGAAGCTCGGGTGGACATTGATCAAGATGTGCGATCGCGTAATTCCAGAAATATGCCCATTGCGCTTTAAGATGAAGGTTTTCGGCTGATTGAAGTGAAACAGCGCTCTGCTCAAAAGCCGCTTGTGTGGGGATTTGCGGATCTACATCTACCGGATGAGCTTCTACAGCTTTGTCTGCGCCCTCTGCTTGTGGAAGCGCCATCTCCATGGGCATGAGTTTAATTATTGTGCAGCAGAGGCTAGCTAAAGCGAGCGTCTTAATTTTTTTGAATATCATAGATAGCTATCTCTCCCATTGAGCATTGTTCTTTCTGTTCTTGCTTTATGTTGAATATTTTAAAAAGAATTTGCTTTCATTTTAGCATTATTTTGCATAATAGGCAAAATTATATTGTTTTGACATAGCATCATGCGCGAATCAGCAATAAAGTTAGTTTCTGTATGAAATTATTGACAGATGGCGATTTTATTCTTATGCTGTCTTAAATACCAATACAAGATGTTATTTAAAATTGAAAGGTGCCGGTATGAAGTTAGTTCTTAGGATGCCAGCATTGCTGTTTTATGGCGTCTTGGTAATGCAAAACTCGCTATTTGCTATGGAAAAGCCTCGAGAAGATCTGAAAGATCCGGTGCAATTTTTTGCGGGAATGGATCCGAAAGCTAAAAATATTAAAGTAATAACTATTGCTCAGGCTCAATGGATGGAGGGATTCAAGGAATTTGAAAACAGGGCCTGCAGTGGAGTGCTTAGTCAGATGACAAAAAAATGACTGCTATTAAAAGAGCGCAATAATATATTTCTGAAGAAACACGTAAATAATTGCACCTAGGGCCAGCCATGGCCCAAAGGCAAATTTAATATCTGATCGTTTAGTTTTAAGTACCGAGTATAAGCCCCATGCATGATCCAAACAAAGCGCCAATGAAGAGTGCCATCCAGGCGCCTAAGATTCCTGTGTAAGCACCAATCATTGCAAGTAAATCTAGATCGCCTTGGCCGAGCCCTTCGATATTTCTTACTGCATGAAAGAGACGCCCTATGATCCACAAAATACTATAGCCAAAAAACATCCCTAGAATGCTTTCAATCGGTCCAATGGGCAACTGATGATGAAAGATTAATATGAAGGCAATCGGTATCATACCCAGGGTCATATACCGCGAAATAAGCATTGTTTCTGCATCGGTACGTATAGTGACGATAAGTGCCGAGAAAAAGAGAAAATAACCAAACCAATACTGTGGCTCTATAAATAGAATGAGCGCTGTTCCAACCACAGCTGTTAAGAGTTCTATAGCGGGATACAGTAATGAAATCTTTGTATGGCAGGTTCGGCATCTGCCTTTGAGAGCAATCCATGAGATAAGCGGAATAAGATCATACCAAGCAAGTTGTGTTTTGCAAGAAGCACAAGCAGAACGGCCGAGCAAGCTTTGCTCCCGAATTAAGCGAAAACCAACTACGTTAAGGAATGAACCCCAACAGAGAAAAATAAGAAAAGCTGCGATTATCTCAAGCACGGACTAATCCTTTACCCGTACCTGCTCAATAAGCTCTTCTATCCGCTGTTGCTTTTCAAACTGTTTATCAAATTTAAAAACTAAATCAGGAACATAGCGTCCCTTAATGGTGGATGCGAGTGCTTTGCGAAGGGATGGCTTATAAAGCATAAGAGTATGCAATAGCTCATTGAAATAATCTTCACCTTGAGCCGTGTAAAAATACACGGTACACAGTCCTTTATCTGGCGATAGCTGCACTCTGTTGACAAATACTCCCTGCAGGCGCTTATCATCCATGGTTGTTTGCATGAAAAGCTGGGAAATCTCTCGAAAGAACAAGGATTCTTTTTGCGCTCTTTTGACGTTCGAAACGGATGAGGTCATATTAACTGAGCTTTTGAGATGCCAAGCGTATCCAGTTTTGCTTGATAGCTCGCATCAATTTTTTGCGGCGCTTTTGGGTAGGAGGCTCATGGTACACAATACGTTTCATATCACGCACAATACCTTCACGTTCAATTTTTTTCTTAAGCTGTTTTAGTGCCCGCTCAACGTTATCATGGACATTAATTGCTATATTGGCTCTTTTACTCATGTGCCTCGTAACCCTTTCTTATTTTTTGGTTGTGTTTATATAAGTATACTCTTTTTCTTTCAACTGTCCATAGTTTGCTCCTGCCTAGGTCCCTCTCTTAATCCCCAGAGGCTGTAAATCATTAAATAACTCTGAGATGTTGACAGAAGTTATATAAAGAATGAAACATTAGTAGCAATGGCCATTACGAAAGCAATCGACCCCCTATTCCTGCAGGAACGTTATCAGATTCCTTCGGGATATCGAAAATAGATATTTAATACGAGAAATTAGTAGATGAAGCTTATAGTACCCATAATGGTACCTTGGCGGTAGGTATTGCGCTGTTTGGCTGGTGCCTGCCAAAAAGCCCCAAATTGAGAAATTGTCAGAAAGATCATAATTGAGACCTACGTTAACTACATGAGATTCCCATTTACTCAATGCCTCAGCACGTTCAACAAGGAATCCCGTCGTGAAATAGCACGATCCTGCTGGAATGAATGAGCGGCAGATATCAATCTTATCCTGAGCGTGACTTACTATACAGTATTCAGCCCAAATCGATAAATTATCCAAAAAGTGCCAAGCATGCATTCCAAAGTTAAAATACCATGTCGGACCAGGACGAATATTAACATCAGCGGTGTAGGGAAATATTCCGCTTTCAAAAGGACTTGTAGGCAATCTAAAATTGCAGTATTCATGAGGAAAGAAATAGGAAAAACCACCCGAGAATGTCAGATCGATTGTGTCAAGGAAATCTATGGTAAAACCAGCAGTCCCGCCAGTATAGGTATGATTATTATTCCCAATCGCTACTGCAAATGGCTTATTAGTCGGCTGGTATTTCTCCATAGGGATACCCACCCCAACTTCAGCAAATGGCATGAATAGTACCCGTGGATATCTTTCATCATCTTCATTAATAATATAAATATGACGCCAATAGAGAAGTAAGCGCAAATCATCAAGACCAACTTTGTGATAGTTATTAATATCAAGATTGAGGACAGAAGCAATTCTATTGCGTCTTCTCATAATGTTCTCAATAACGAATTGCTTGCAAAGAGCTGGAAATGAAAGACATACGGTTTCAGTGCAGCAAGGCTCGAATGGCTGAATTGGCTCGACACAATTTGCTACATTGTCTGGATTATTATCTGGAGCGCCCGCGAAACAAGGTGGTTGTGTTACGGGATCGGTAAAGGGTGGCGTAATTGGTGTTGGAGGTGCTGGATTTGGTAGCGGGCAAGCAGCAGTAGGCGGATTGGTTGCGCTTGTTGGCTCAGCTGCAGGAGCGGAAATTCCTAAAGCCTGAGGGGTTAAATCCCCAAAATGGATTACCGTTTGTCGCACGTCAGCTATGCCCCATTGTGCTTTTAAGCCCACTGCATAATAGCATCGATCAATCAGAAGAATTTCGCTCTCAAAGCGAGCCCCATATTTTCTATATAAAGCTGGTATGGTGAAAAAGCCAAACTCTCGATTTGTATCGCTATATATGGGATTGGTTAGAAAAGGCATACAATCTTCAGGAATTGGAGTCTCATTGCCACAGGCATCAGCTGTTCCGATGCCCAAAGCAGCTTCAAGGCTGGCTCGCATAGCGGGATCATAAAAAAGAGCGATCATATTCCAACGGCCATTAATGTCACCGATGTTAATAATATTACGCTCGCTATCGCGAGCACGACGTGCATACTGTCTATACCCACTCACGCTTATACGGAATCGTTCCGGTACATAGGTATAATCAAAACGCATTAAATTGGCTTTTTGACGAGTTGCCAAAAAAGAGTAGGGGTAAAAACTACTAAAGATTGGATATTGGTCGTTTCTGGTGAGATTTGGTAATTCAGCGAGAGCAGTAAAAAAACTGAACATCGTTATATAAACGATGACATTTCTAGTGGAGACACCTTTTACTCTGGTGCATGAAATTGCCACTTACTATCCCTTTCTAAACTTCTGACCATTCACAGGCTTGCGCCCTTAACAAAGAACAAGCAAGCTAAGAATATATGCTGCTAGTGCTTTGCATTTTATGGCTCCAATTATATAGGAGGCTTTAAAACAATGCAACTCAAAAAATACATCGACCTTAAATTTTGGTATGCTCTGACCAAACCTAGCTGCCGCAGTCACCTATTTTCAAATATGGGGTAAGGCAGTTTTTTTCTTGAATTAAATAGCAATACATGGTATGTTTCTGCCATGAAGATCCGAATAGATTATAAATCAAATAATAATATTGTGTATTCTTGCAAATATCACATAGTGTGGTGTGCGAAATATCGCAAGTCTCTATTAATGGAACCTGTTGAAACAAAGTTGAAAGAGATTCTCTATCAAGCTGCCAAAGAATTCAGGTCCCAGATTATTGAACTTGAAGTAATGCCAGATCATGTGCATATTCTTCCTGAAATCGATCCTCAATTTGGAGTTAACAGATTGATCAAATATATGAAAGGGAGATCATCAAAATTATTGCGGGACGAATTTCCTGAGCTCAGAAAGTTGCCTTCGCGTCGTGGACAAACAGTTTTCATATCCACTGTTGGAGGCGCACCATTACAAATTGTTAAACAGTACATTCAAAACCAAAAATATGTATAAAGTAAGACGTAAAAAAATAGGTAACCCTGATTTACTTGATATATTAGCAAGAGCTGCAGGACAGTTGTATTCGAATACTGTTAAAAGTTTTTGGCGGACTGTACGAAGAAAAGGAATATGGCTAAAGCCCTCAAGTATGATGCGTTGGTTAAATTCGAAAACGTTACATGCGCATAGCGCAGATGCAGTTGTCCAATCCTTTTATAGTGCCATGTCGTCATTTCGGGTTCGACGCACAAGTGATCCATCGGCCAAACCCCCTTCTAGATTGCGTAATTTTTATAAAGTTCAATGGAAAAACAGTGCGATCAGATTGGTTAATAAGATACTTATTCTTTCAAATGGCAGAGGAAATGAGCCCTTAATGGTACCATGGCAATGGGGCATGCCCGTGTTTATTGAGATCGGATTTGATGGTAAAGAGTACGAGTTAAGAGCTACTTATTCAATTAACACTCAATTCAAAGCCAAAAGGAGATAAAGTTGCATGCAGTAGACCTTGGAGAAGTCCATTCAATGGTCGGATATGATGGCGAGAAGGTTATAATAATGAATGGTAGGGAACTAAGATCGAAGAAGCGGCAGCGAAATAAAATTATAGGAGCTTTTTCATATCGCTTATAAGCAGAACAAAGAAAGGATCAAGCGGCGAAAAAAATTGTTAAAGGCCAAAAGGGAGCAACTGGAAACTCTTGATAACCAGATAAATGATATTACGCATAAACAGACAAGTTTTTTAGTCTCCATGCTGCTATAGTGTAGGCGTGCAGACACTTGTTATTGGTGATATACGTGATATTAGATTGAATAATGATCTTGGTCATAAAGTCAATCAAAAAATACACCAAATGTCCCATGGTTCTATAAGACACAAACTAAGCTACAAGGCAGAAAATTGTGGTATTCGCAATGTGTTAATAAATGAAGCATATACATCGCAAGAATGCCCTCTGTGTCAGAAAAGAAATAAAACACGAAGCAGAAATTATAGTTGTAGCTGTGGTTTTAGGTATCATCGAGATGGAGTTGGTGCTATTAATATACTTAAAAAAGTATCGTGGCGAAGGTCACGTAGTTGGAGCGATGGTGTCTCCCATCTCAATGAGATATTCTTCTCATATGAGATGTAGCTTGCAGCAATGAAGAGTGAGGAGCTTGGAGCTGCAAGAAAGAATCTGTTGAATTTATTCATACGGAGAACATCAACATGGCATCTATGACATTTTAAGGAGCTTTCACGTGAGCTATTGTCTTTATTATCAAGCACAAGTAGAAGAAAAAGAGTGCTGGTTTCTAACCGGAGTTTTAAGAAGCTTTGAGCATCTTGCATTCGATCGAACGATCGATAGAGAATCAAGCATTTTTGAATTTTTTGTGGCGGTTGAAAGCGAGGACGCTTTTGTCGAAGTTATGCAGTTTTTTATCCAAAAAGGCATTGTAAGGGACCTTAAGAAGCTGCCGAATCGGCTTTTAAACCCAGATGAGCTTTTTTGAAACTACTTTTTCATTTTTTCCTTTTATCTTTTTACGCCTGCGGCGGCAGAATAATTATTTTTTTAACGCCTTTGCGGCGAGCAGCAGGGAGCTGCGCGCACCCTGCACCTGCGGCAGCGCTTCGCCTGCACCGATCAATGGGGTCCCAGACGCCCCTTGAAACCCCCCAAACTCCCTAATGCTCTCTCTGCTCTCGCGGACGTTGAGCTTCCAATACCATATCACCATTGCTAATTATGTAGTTACGAGGGCATCAAGCATTCAAACATGAAGTCGCTTTGCTAATCAGACGCGGACATTCCGCTTATTTGAGAATTAAAGATTAGCCGACTAGCACAGCTAATCGTGCTTTTATCTCTTCCACAGAAAGCATGCTTAACAAATCCTTCAAGCTTGGCCCTTGTGGTTTCCCCGTTAACGCGATACGCACAAGAGAAAAAATGTCTTTTATAGGCACCGATTGTTCTTTGCAGAGTGTTTGAAGCATTGTGGCCGCTTGAGCTGGATCGGATAAGAGCGGTTCAATCCGTGCTAATGCGGTTCTAAGAAAGGTTTTATGCTCTTGAAGATGAAACTCTTCGAGCAGTTCACTATTAGAAGTTGGGCGGATGATGGCAAACGAAAGAGCGTTGACGCTCTCTTTGAGAGTAACAAGTTCGGGTTGAAGATGCTTTATAAGAGCGGTCAAACTTTCAAATGGGAGCTTTTCAAATTCAGGGTATGCGGCGATGAGAAAAGGCCGACAGAGCTCAGTCAGTTTTTCGGTATTATAGCTCATTATCCAATGATGATTAATCCAGCGCAGTTTCTCAAGATCGTAGCGTATTTGGCCCGTGGATGAAAGATGATCAAAATCAAAGGACTCAATGAGCTTGTTCATATCCATAATGTCGTGGTCAAGTGAATGGCCAATTGTTCCTAGGTAATTTGTGAGGGCCTCGGGCAAATAGCCGGCAGTTTTTAAATCGGTCAGCGAAAAGCCAAAATCTCGTTTTGAGAGCTTCTTGCCTAATGCATTGCCAATAATGGGCAAATGTAAAAATACCGGAACTTCCACGCCAAAAGCTTCATACATGGCAACCTGAGTTGCTGTGTTGGTCAGATGATCTTCGCCTCTAAACACATGAGTGATTTTCATTTCAACGTCATCCACAAAGTTGGCGAACATGAAGGTGAAGCTGTGATCCTGACGTGTTAAAGGCACATCAGAAAAGTGCTTCAACTCAAAATGCATGTGCTTATGTGCTAAATCATAAAATGAAACCGAACGATCATAATCGAGCTTAAATCGCCAGATAAAGGGTTTATTATGACTTACATAGCTTTCAACTTGTGCCGCAGTCAGATTCAGACAAGCACGGTCATAACGGGGTGGCTGTTTGAGAGCAAGTTGGCGTGCTCGTTTTTTCTCAAGCTCTTCAGGGCTGCAGAAACAGCGATAAATAAGGTTCCTTTCTTGGAACAGCTTAAGGTATCGTTCATAGATAGGCGTGCGTTGTGATTGATAATAAGGTGCGTAAGGTCCTCCTTTAACAGGGCCCTCATCATATGAAAGATGAAGCCATGCAAGATCTTCCATAATTTGGCGGCCTTCAGGATCACTGTTTCTTTGCTGATCTGTATCTTCAATGCGCAGAATGAAAGTGCCATTTTTTTGGCGAGCAAAGATAAAGTTGATAAGCGCAGCTCGGACATTGCCAAGATGCATAAATCCTGTTGGTGAAGGGGCGAAACGCACACGAATGATACTTTTTGTCATAATTTTTTTTGCTAAGTGTTGCTGAATTTTTTTGAAGCTCGGTATAATTATACCACAAATTGAATTGTGAGGCCATTTGACGAAAGAAAACTTTAAACGTACTTTGATAAAAGTAACTTTGTTCTTATTTGCATGCTTGGGGTACACATGGTAAGGCGCGCTCCTCTTATAGAGCTGTTTTTTGCAATGTTTAGCACTGTTCTCGGTGAAAAAGGTCGCGGTAAGCTTAAGAAAGCTTGTGAGGCTTCTAATCTTAAAAATGCAAGAAAAGCTATCACATGTGCTGACCAGATAGATTCTGCAAAAAAAACCAATGAATATGCTTTCCCATTATCAAAATATGTAGTTTATAGATCAGAATTAGAAAAAAGGGCCCCTTTTCTTGAGAAGGCAGGGATGTCTGTGTAATGCGTTTGAAATTGAACAAGGCAAGAATAATTATGAATACAAACGAAAACAGTTTAAATCGTGCGAGGAATATCCATGAAAATGTATGCATTGAGTTTTGTGTTAGCTATAAGCAGTCCCTTGATCTTATGCGCTTCATCGAGTGATAATTTACATGATGCGATTGAGGCTTCAGACGTGCCGGCAGTAAAAAAATTTCTTAAGCGTGCGGTGCCATTGGACAAGCGGACCAAGAAAAATCTTCTTGAAGCTGCCGAGGATGCTGCTGATGCTCGCAAACAGGGAATTGGCATCTTTAGAAGCCGTCGGGACTTGTGCAGACTCATAGGGGGTTTAACGTTGCAAACTATTGGAATAGTTTCCGGAGTTGCAGCTGGCTATGGTTTTATAAAAAAACAAAACAAGGAGGCGATAACGCTTGCGGGCGTCGGGCTCCTTACCTATGGTTCTGGGCTTTACCTTGGATTTAGCGGGTTCTTCTGTCAAACAGCCAAGGCGCGTTATGCGGCAGCTCGCAAGATAATGGACGAAATTAAAAGAGCTGAAGATGCGGAATTGGCTGAGCAACGCAAAGCCTAAAAGGAGGTATTCACGATGACGACTAACTATGTTCTTCTAACAGGGCTTATGCTTTTGGTTCAAATGCCGCTATGCATTGCATCAATCGAAACAATTGATGAAGCAATTGAAGCATCCGATATGAACGCTTTTAAAAAGTTTTTGCGCCGTGCTGGTGTAGTGGAAAAAAGGGACAAGAAGCACCTTCTTGAAATAGCAGAAGATGTTGTTGATATGCGCAAAGAAAATGTAAGTCTGTTTAAGAGCCGTTGGGATGCGCTTAAGGCTATTGGTGGCACAACGCTTGGTCTTGTAGGAGCATTTGCGACTTATAAGGGAGGTATGGCCATCTACAAACGAAAAGTAATCCGTACAGTAAGCATTCCATTTACCACTGTAACCGCAGGGGCGACCTGTTACGGATTCTATGAAGCATTGCGTGGCTTTACATGCCAGACTGCAAAAAAGCGGCTAGTGGCTGCTCAGAAAATGGTGAAAGAAATTGAGAGACTTGAAGTAGAGCAGCCTAAGTTAGAGGTAAAAGGATAGTTCCGATTGAGTAAGCAATTAAGAGGGATGAGTCTATGGACTCAGATAAAAAATAAAGCATAAGAATAAAAAGGATATATCATGATGAATAAGCGCTTTCTTTTAACCGCGATAGTTCTGTTGGCTGGGGTGTCAGTTATGCGGGCAGACAGAGATAAGCTACATGACGCACTAGAAGCGTCCGACTTGCCGACGTTTAAAAAGCACATACGGCGTGAGACACCGCTATCAAAAAGAGATAAAAAGCAGCTGCTTGAAGAAGCCGAGGATGTAATAGATATACGTAAAGCAAATTTGAGCATGTTTAGGAGCCGCTGGGATGCTCTAAAATTTGTGGGCGGTGGCCTGCTTGGAAGTATAGGCTTGGTTGTTAGTGGTATTGGGGTAATGGGCGTGGCGAATCGTGATGATACCACTATCTCAAGCGCATTTGCAATCGCAGGTGGCATTGCAACTTTTTACGGATTTTATAAATGCGTTCGCGGCTTCATGTGCCAGACCGCTAAGGAACGATTAACAGCAGCCCAAAAAATTGAAGATGAAATTGATAAGGCCGATGTAATTGGGGCAAATAAAGAAGTTTGTAATCCGGAAAAAGCTTAAATGGCTTCACATAAACGCGGCACATGAAATCAAGGATGAAATCGAAAATGCTGTATTATTTATTGAAAAATAACATGAAAAGGAAATTGTTATGAAAAAAGTTATTACACTAGCTGTACTTACATTATCGAGTCAGGCGTGGATGCAGGCGGCAGACATAGACAAACTGCACGATGCAATCGAAGTGTCTGATGTTGCATCGGTAAAAAAAGCACTCCGACGTATGGGTGCTTTGGATCCAAAAGAAAAAAAACGGCTTCTAGAAACAGCTGAGGATATTTTAGATGAACGAGAGTCTCATGTATCACTCCTTAGAAGTCCATGGGATTTAACAAAACTTGTTGCGGGATCGGTTATTGGTACATGCGCTCTATTCTATGTCCGTAAGAAGTGGGCAACAGCCGCACGCCGAGCCGGTGTTAGCAGACAGAGCTATGGACGGGGATATAGTAAAGTCTCAATAGTGGGGGAACCAGAGCCTAGTCAAAGACCATGGTTGACGGTATGTTTAGGCTTGCCAGTAGCCGCTGCGGGCTTTTATAGTGCGGCAAAAGGATTTACCTGCTCAGCGGCCAAAGCTCGTGCAACTGTGGCGCGCAAAGTGCTAGATGAAATTAAGAAAGCTGAAGTACTAGGGAGCGAAAATAATGCGCTTCAAGACACTGTTGAAAAAGCATAAGCATAAAACTAATAATAACTACTGGGGTACAGTATGAATAAACATTATATACTAGCAGCGGTAATTCTATTATGTGAATTACCAGCTCTACAAGCCGCGGATAAAGATAGAGTTCATGACGCAATAGAAGCAGTTGATGCCGCTTTGGTGAAAAAATTTCTCAGACGCATGGGGCCCTTAAGCCTAAAAGAGAAGAAAGGGTTTTTGGAATCGGCTGAGGATGTTGTGGAAGAACGTGAACGCCATGTTTCGCTTTTTAGAAGCCCATTGGATCTTGCTAAATTCTTAGGTGGATCTTTGCTTGGTGGGTATCTGGCATATAAAGGATGGGGTATCTATTCAGACGTAGAAGATGAATTAGATACGGAGGAGAAGGCAACAATAGGTTTCTGCGCGATTGTAAGTGCCCTTAGTTTCTATACTGCATTCAAGGGCTTTATGTGTTCGCGCGCTAAACATCGCGTTGCCTTAGCAAATAAAGTAGTGGATGAGATTGAAAAGGCCTCTGTAGCTGATCGCTCATCAGAATGTCCGGTGACGACGGCTTAACTGGCAAATGCCACCGGAGATGAGACCATATGCAGAATATCCAGTAGCAAAATACGCTAGAGCTGCTAGGTGACTAATAATGGCGCAAGAGCTGTGGGGGTGATCAATTGGTACGTTTAATGGAAAATGAAAACCGTCAAGGTGCGACCTTGGCGGTTTTTGCTTTGAAAAAGCTGCATTGATTAGCCCTTAGATCTTGATTCTGGCAACTTTAGCTTATTGTAGATTGGGCGCTACGAGGTGAAATGAAATGAGCTAACCCGATTGTGACGTGCTCGTCAATGAATTGAGGGGCATCTAAATACTTTTCGATGCCGATTGAACTTCGTAGACCTTATGTGCATCAAGTAAGAAAGATCTTCATTGCAAGACTGCAAGGCTCACGCATGCCCACTACTTCCATGATCAAAAGATACATTTCTGCTTTGTATATTCGCGGTGCCTTGTTTCTTCCGCTATAAATAAGCGAGGGTTTGGGTCCTTTTTTCTAAATTATGTACAAAACTTTTGACATTACACGGTCCTGTTTGTTAAGGTACTTCACGGTCAATGGGCGAGGGGCAACGGCTGGATGGTTAACGATCGAGCGGTCAGCGACCGGATGGTTAGCGACCGGATGGTCAGTGGCGAATCGTTAGCATCCGAAGGGCAACGACCGAGTGGGATTGAAGACATGAACAAAGAGAATGTCGGCATATCGTTGGAATGCTGGTCGTTTTTAGAGATTGGAAAGTAAAAAAGGTGGTGGCTAATGAATAAGTGCCTGAAGATTACGTTAACTCTTGATCCCAAAGAGGGGTTTTTGCAAAATGTAATTCAACAGAATGCTCGTAAATTTGAGCTCGAAGGTATCGTGCAGGCGTTAAGTAGTGATAAAGTGAAAATTATCGTCTGCGGAGAAAAAGAGCAGGTAGATTTTTTTGTCGATAGTATCCATAAGGAATCGGTTCAAACAACCATTACAGACATTGAGATTGAACCTTACATTAAAGATCGAGATTATCGCGGCGTTTTTCGCGTTATTGAATGACAAACCTGCGGTGAATCATTAATTTTTGAGCGCAGTTCAGACAATTGCGGTTTTGTTGTATACTTAAGAGCGTTAGCAAAATAACGGATTATGTAATCGAACCGCTTTTCTATGTATATTCTTGCCTTACTAGTTTTTTCTACATTTTTTCCTGCTCTAGCGGATCCCGCGCTATCCAAAAAGATGGGCGCATCACGCGATAAAAGCCAAACCCTGGAAACAACGCAATGGATTTTTGCAAAAGTAAAGATCCAGGGATTCCTTGTAGGGAAAGATCGATTCTTACAGTATTATAGCTTAGAATCGGGAAACATCTTTGATGAGGCCAAACATAAGCATTCATTAGCTGCTATTGAAAGTGAACTGCATCAAGAGGGATACTTGGATGCGCAAGTAACCGCAACCAAACGTTACGATACAAAAAATAAAACAGTAATGATTACGCTTGTCCTTAATCCGGGAGTCATGTTTAAGATTGACAGCGTCCATATCCTGGTCAAAGGCGTGTCATTGGCTGAGCAGAAAAGGCTGCTTGTAAAAATTCAAAGCATGGCGGAAAATGACCTTGTTCAGCACAATGCAGTACAAGAGGCAATTAATGCGCAGGCAAAAAAAATACAGGCTTATCTGTTCGATGAAGGGTATGTACAGTCTCGCATTGAGTTGACTACTAGGAGGATGGGCAAAGCAGCTTTAAGCTTGGCCTACACTGTCACGATAAATCAGAAAAAGCGCTATCTTTTTGTGGGGAACGAATTTTATAGTTCCCAGTCGCTCATGCGGGAGCTTTTTTTAAGTGAAACCCAGGTCTCAATTCCTGCAGACGTACTCGGTGAAGATATAGCTGCTCTTTATAAAAAAAAGGGCTTTTACCGCGTAAAAGTTCATATGAAAAAAGAGCGAGGAGAGGTCTCTTTTATTATTAAAGAGGGGCCTCGTCTTCAAGTAAAAAATGTGATTATACAGGGGATACCCGATGGTATGGAAGCGCCATTCAAAAAAGCTGCCGCTGAAATCTCTGCATTGACCCACTACGATGAAGATAGTACTAAGCAGGCTATTGCTCATCTTAGCGCGGAGCTTGCAAATATGGGCTATTGGTCTGCTCTGGTCACCAAAAAGGAGAGCTCTGCCAAGCATACTGTTGTGCGTGCTATCGAAGGGGATTTTGTGGATCTCATCATTACTATAAAGCCAGGTGAGCGTCGAATGATAACGGGCCTGGCCATAAAGGGTTATTCGGAACTCCTAAAACAGGAGCCTTTCAAAGGAATTATACAATCGATGCCTCTTCCACTGAGCCCTTCGATTGTCGAATCACAGCGCAAATGGCTTGTCAATCATTTTAGGCAAAAAGGGTACTTGTACGTAACTGTCAACCATGAGCTTAAGCCTGTCTCGCGCAAAAAGAAAACACCGCACGATCGATTCTACATTCTTGTTTGGCGAGTTGATACTAAAGGAGGCCCCGTGCGTTTTGGCAAAACTTTAGTTGCAGGGCTGCATCGTATGAAACCGCATATTGTGCTTCGCGAACTCTATTACAAAGAGGGAGATATTTGGGATAAAGAAAAAATTGAGCAGTCTCTCAAGCGCTTGAGAAGTTTAGGTATGTTTGAATCAGTCTCTGTCGAACAGGCTTCGCCTGACCAGACAACGCCTGAACAGACCTCGTCTGAGCAACCATTGGTTACGGCAATGATTGAAAAGCCGATTCCTGAAGATGATTCTCCTGAGGACTCATTAGCTCAGCAAGGTTTGTTTACTTCCCTACCTAAGACATCAGAAAAAACTTCGACCTTAGCACCATGGGACTCGCGGCCGATTTCTGGGAAGGCCCAGCAAGTATTAGCGCCAGAGCAGCCTGCCTATCAGCCACTTCTGATCAAATGCGTTGAAGAGGATCCATTTGAAATCAGAACTCGATTTGGTTTGCAGTTTGTTAGCAAAAGCTTTACGCATATTTCTTGGTCGACCTACAAGTTTGGTGGCTCATTTGTATGGAAAAATCCATCGGGAATTGCGGACCAACTCAGGCTTGATGCCGATTTTACGCGATTTACGAGAAATTTTGCTGCATCATATGAGCTACCCTGGCTCGGGCCATGTCCCCTTAAGACTCTTTTTAGTGTGTATAGTAATAGGTTCGACCAGCCGCTCAATACCAGTAGGCAACATCGCCTCTATAAAGAAGCACATGATGGCTTGTCTGTTACCTTTAATCATCTGCATCCATGGTGGCAAAGCAATGTTATGGTTGGATTTGAGGTTAATAAGCTGTATGGTATCTCCACGGAGCTTGCAAAAATCATTCAATTTGAGCCGGTGCTTGTTGATCGGAATACGCCCTATCTCTATATTGAACCATCAATTACCGTTGAGCGGTTAGATAATAAGTCCGATCCGTGCAGAGGGTTTTTGACCTTTATATCGTTTAAAGCGATGGCTCCTCCCGATATAAAAGGCGGCGCTTTTGTACGTGCCCTTTTTGAGCAATCGTTTTATCATCCTTTATTTTTTAGTGTGATCGGCGCATTACGCTTTAGGTTTGGGCATATTTTTAATGCAAAATTTAGTACCATATTGCCCACTGAGCGATTTTATTTAGGGGGCGCTACAACATTGCGCGGATATGAAACTAACATGGTGCCACCACTCAATGACCTCGAATGCAGTCATAACTGCCTCTGGGTGCCCGTGGGAGGTAAATCAATGGTTAACGTAAACGCTGAAATACGCTTTCCTTTGTATCGACCAGTAAGCGGCGTTATATTCACTGATATGGGTGTTTTAGCTCAGGACAAATTTGCTGACATTGCCGCAGACAAATGGCTTGGTGCCACTGGCTTTGGCCTTCGCTGCGCAACGCCTATAGGTCCCCTACGCTTTGATATTGGGTGGAAATGGAAGAAACGTAGTCCTAAGGATGATTCTCTTGCTTGGTTTGTAACGCTCGGTCATGCATTTTGATAACTGAGCTTTCATGAGCTTTAAAGGCCATCCGTTTTCGGGACTGTGCACTAAAAAAGCCCCCCAAAGCGGGGGGGCTTACTACGTTACCGGGCTGTAACCCATGAATCTGAGGCGATTCTTGAGATAGCGCATCTATTAATTATTAAAAGTTTAGCGCTTTTAAATCATCTGCAAAACCTTCTTCAACCTTTGCAAAGGCCTCAGCACACTCCGCCACGGCTTTAATATCATCTGCAAAATTATCCTGACGATTATACTGCTGTGGCGATTGATTTTGTCGCGCTGCTTGAGAACGGTTTGCTGAAGCTTGCTGTTTAGCGGACTCTTGCGGGCGTTTGTTCGGGTGAAGACTTTCAGTTAGTAAGACATATTTCACGTCTTCACTGAGTCCATTGTAGAAGCTTGGTAAAATAAGATTTGGATTAGCGCGCTGTTTTAATAACAGCTTCACAATCGCAATGTGCCCTGCCTCTGCAGCAAAAGACAAGGGAGTTTTCCCCGCATTATTTACAAGGTCCACTTGGGCTTTCTTTTCTAGTAGTTTTTGTACCACTGGTAAATGATTGCCCCAAGCAGCAAGGTGCAGCGCTGTGCAGCCATTTGCATTACCTAAATTTATATTTGCTCTTTTTGCAAGCAATGCCTCAACCACCTCTAGACCGCCTTGCGCAGCGGCATTGTGTAAAGCCGAGCACCCCACACCATTTAATAAGTTAATGTCGGCTCCCGTTTCAAGCAGTGCTTGAACCACTTTTAAACGATTGAAGTATGCAGCTTCGGACAAGGGGAGACCGCCTGCTCGCGCTGCTATGTTTTTTGCTCCATTTTTTATTAACAGAAGTGCAACTTCCTCGTGGTCAGCGAAAGTAGCAAGCAGTAATGCAGTTTGGCCAAATTCGTCAAGGACATTTATACCATATCTTCCTTCGGCTTTTACCTTTTGATTAATAATCGTTTGTACTTTTTTGAGGTCGCCGTTTTTTGCTGCGGTGTGTAGTTCTCGAGTTTTTTGTTCATCTTTTTGCATAGCACTTAATGGTGATATGCTTAATAAAAGTGCTCCCAGACAGATGTATACTTTCACAGAATACTCCTTTGAAATTGTTTAAAGTTGATAGGTCTTTCACAAACTAAATAAAGTGAGATTATTATAGCTTAACGTAGCCTCATGTCAACGTTATAAGCACCAAAAACTCGAAAGATGGTTCACTTGCTTGGTTTGTAAGGCTAGGTCATGCATTTTAAGCACTAAGGCCTCCCCGATGGGAGGCCTTAGTGCTTGTTTAAAAGAACTGTCATAAGAAGTAGAATAATTATTTTTTTAACGCCTGTGCGGCGAGCAGCAGGACCTTCGCCGGCCCTGCACCCGCGGCAGCGCTGCGCCTGCACAGCCAATGGGGTCTGTACCAGACGCCCCTTGAACCCCCCAAACTCGCCAGTATCATCACAACTCTCGCGGACTTTGTGCATTCCAATACCTTATCACAATTGCTCATCATGTCATTACGAGGGCAGCAAGCCTCGAATGCTAAATCGCATTGCTAATAATGCATCCAAAGTCACCATCGCATTACCATTCATGTAATTAGGAGGACAGTTAGCTTTCAAAAGACCTGAGCGCATGTCGTCAGGTCTTCGACTTTTACGGTACCTTGTATTTATCTAAACGATCAGGTAGACCATCCTCTGCTTTACTAGCAATCGGCTCATTTATGCTGCGCAATCGCCGCTGCAAAATACATTCCGGCCTTTTCCACTTCAGATAGAGCCAAGATTTGAGCTTCTATGTTACTTGCTTGCGCTCTTAGTAATGCAAGCTTGAATTGAGTTACCCATTGCTTAATCTTTGGGTTCAAGTTTAAAAATTCTTCGAATGACACCTTTGGAATCCGGCTGAAAAGCTCTGCAGTTTTATGGAGATTGCTGCGGTCAAATTCTAACAGATCGATTCCGCTTGTAACCTGTTTATTTAAGACCGCCAACAGTTGCTTATCATCAAGATTGAGGCGAAATGCGTGTGTTGCGGATCTCGCCTGGGCTACTAAAATTGAGTGATCAGGCAGTGGGAAAAAATGCTTAAGGGCTTCTAGGCTTGGAACAAAGAAGAATTCTATAAGGTCTTGATTGCTGAGCCGCCAACTCCATTCGATGAGTGGATTCGGATTTGGCACTCTAGTGTTTGCCGTGCCCTCTAGGATATGTACTTGCTTTGTACAACGTGAACAGACGCCAATTATCCACTCGATACCATTTGCGGATAAGTCACGGATAGCATGTCCAAGAGTGTTTTTTATGAGTGCGCGTGCCTGCTCGAATTGAATGGGGGTGCCCTGAAGATCCAAATGCAGCAAGTAGTCAACAATATTCTTTTCAAATACATCGCCAAAGCTTTCAAAGAAATGAGTGATAGTTTTGCGATGTACGCTAAGAATATGCTCAATAAATTCAAAAATATGAGCGGTCGTGCAACCCGGGATGTGGTCTACTACTATTTGCAGTTGATCCTGTAAGGTTGCATTGTTACGTGCGGTAATCTTCGCATGAATTGACAACACAATGCTGTTAGCCCTTTGTTCATCAATTTTTAAGAATTTTGCCAAGCGCTCGACATTAAAGAGCACCGCAAATAAGCCTTTTGCGATAGCTTGGAGTGTTTCGTCCTCTAAATCCTTTTTAAGTGACGGCGCAAGGGTACAGAGAGTTTCGAGGTTGATGCCTGTTTTTGCCTTTGAAGCAATGCCAGTGACAACTGATGGTAATTCGCTTAAGCGGCTATTCTCAGCTTCCCGGTCAGCGCGCAAGCGTTGAAGGCGCTCTGCACGCTGACGCGCTCTAGCATCAGCTGCTGTTTGATCTGCTTGTTCAGTGTTTTCGCGTGGGAGATTTGCTTCCATGGCATTAAGGTTTGCAAAAGTACTCGCCAAAAGTGCAAGTGAGAGGCTCAGCAAGTAAAACTGCTTTTTAAAGAGGCTATTCATCTATTCTTCCTTTATATTAGAGGGTTGTATTTTTATCTAGGTTAGCAGATAGAAACAAGATCAACAAATGGCAGTTGAGGGCCAGGGATGTCTCATTAAATATGCCCTGAGAAACAGCTCTGACTCTATGGCACGAAAGAGGATGAATTTTTATCAAATGGCATACGGCTGTTGCTAAAGAATTCTTTGGTTTATCGTGACATCCTCTCCCCATTTTAAATGGGGAGCATCCAGGTGTTTCAGGATGCGGCTATAACACATGTGTTATAACGAGATTTGAATAAGAAAGGATTAAAGCCTGTTCCTATACTACGATCTGGTAAACTTCCAGAAAGGCATTGCCACAATGCTGCATTAAATTTTCTTACAAAAGTTTTAAACTTTGTTATAATTATGATGATTTATAATAGCATATTGTATCATAAAATCAATAAAATTGCTCCTGAAGGCGCGCACCTTATATCTCCCTATTAAAAGGGAGGATTACGGAGCATTTCCTAAAGGGATTATTATAAGAGACTACCTAAGCGAGAGGATCACGGTATTTATGGAGCCAAAGAGCGAAAATACATCACAGAATCACGAGATTCATCTTCACGTGCACGGTGATCATCACCATCATGACCACAGTTTTACCGAAGAACTTATGCATCATTTGCCCTTCGCAATATTCTCAGTTGCCTTGGCTATGATAGTATTGAGCTTACTGGATTATTCTTCGGCCATGCAATCAATTGGGCATACAGCACGTCAAGTAGCTTGTAGTGGTTATCACATGCTTTTTCATAGCTTTCACTTTTTGCACATCCTTTTTGCTGCAACGGGAACAGTTATTACGTTTTCTCGCTTTTCGCGGAGCATTCCCAAAACACTTGTGGTGGGGATTATATCACCGGCAATTTTCTGCATGCTGTCTGATGTTTTGCTGCCTTATCTGGCAGGAAGGGTGTTAGGCGTTAGTATGGAGTTGCATATCTGCTTCCATCGTGAGTTGCAAAACGTACTTCCTTTTTTGGCAGTTGGAATTTGTAATGGCTTGATATTGCGAAGCCACCATTCGACGATGTTGCCCATGTTTTCACTCGGCTCTCACGTAGTTCATATTCTTATTAGCTCACTTGCGGCACTCTTTTATATGGTATCTCATGGTTTTGATAACTGGTATCCCCAAATGGGAATAGTCTTTCTCTTTTTAGTAGTGGCGATAGTAATACCGTGCACTTTTTCAGATGTGCTCGTTCCTATGTATTTCGCAGGGGTAAAACGGAAACATGAAAAGCATTAGACTTGAAAGCGTTACCAAATCATTCAATGGTGAGTTGATCCTGCGTAATATGAGTCTTCATATTCCAGCAGGCCAGATCTTTGTGCTCTTGGGACCAAGTGGCTGCGGCAAAACTACGTTGTTACGCTTGATCGCCGGTTTTGAGCAAGTAGAGAGTGGAAAAATATATTTGGGAGACCAAGATATTACCAAACTAGACATTCATAAGCGGCCTATAAATACCGTGTTTCAAAATTATGCGTTATTTCCTCATCTGAATGTTTTTGAAAATGTTGCTTACAGTCTTATGATTCTGAAAATGCCCGCTGCAAAAATTAAAGAGAAAGTTTTTAAGATTTTAAAAACGGTGCGCTTAGAAAATCATGCCTACAAAAATATTAGCCAGCTTTCTGGGGGCCAGCAGCAGCGTGTGGCGCTTGCACGGGCTATTGTAAATGAACCAGAGGTGCTGCTCTTAGATGAACCGCTTGCGGCGCTGGATTTCTCGCTTCGCGAGCGTGTACTTGTCGATTTAATCGCTCTTCAAGATACCTTGAAGACAACATTTATATATGTTACACATGACCAATTTGAAGCGCTTACTATGGCAGATCAAATGGCAATTATGAATCATGATGGCGAGGTTGAGCAACAGGGTACTCCTAAAGAAATTTATGAGTTTCCCATTTCATCCTTTGTAGCTCAATTTGTAGGCACTACAAATATATTTCAGGGGACATTAAAACAGGTGCAAGCACCCGCTTCAGACCAGCAAATAGCTAAAATAGAAATTCCTGATCTTGGCACGTTTGCGTTGTATATTCCAACGGTAAAAACTTGGATGTCTGAAGGTGCATCTGTACGCATGAGTTTGAGGCCTGAAAAAATATGTATCACAAAAACTGAGCGGGCTGGTTTTTCTAATATGATGACCGGCGTGGTTGAAGCAATTTTATATCACGGTCGATCAACTCATTATAATGTGCGTTTAAGAAATGGCTCACTTATTCATGTATTTGAACAAAATGAGGAACATTTTCCGCATGAAACCATTGATTACGATTCACTGGTTTACTTGTATTGGCAGAAAGAAAATGTGGTCCTACTTGAGCGCTAAAAGGTAAGGAATAGTTATGCGCATGCGGCTGAAGAGCATTTTTGAAAAAGAGAGAGCTTTCTTTTATGTTGTGCCAGCTTTTCTATGGCAGCTGCTTTTTTTCTATATACCGCTTATTTTTATGATCATAATGAGCCTTATTTGCTTTTGCCCATCGCTTGGGTTGCATGTCTTTTCTGCCGATTTGTATAAGCCATTTTTAACGAGCACCTACTTTTTTATTATGATAAAATCGCTCATCCTTGCATGCGTAAACGGCATTTTATGCTTCTTGGTTGGGTATCCCCTCGCTTTTTTTCTTGCTTTTAATGCGGGGCGATTAAAAACAATGTTTCTTTTTTTATTGATTTTGCCCTTTTGGACGAATTTCTTATTGCACGTGTATGCATGGTTTTTTGTTCTGGATTATGACGGGATTTTGAACTACCTGTTAAAGTCTTTGGGAATAATTCAGGAACCCTTATATCTTTTAAATTCTATTTTTGCCATTGTATTGCTGATGGTCTATTGTTATCTTCCGTTCATGGTACTTCCGATTTATTCAACGCTTGAAAGATTTGATAAAACATTGCTTGAGGCATCACGAGATTTGGGAGCTAGTCCTTTTGAAACGTGGTATCACATTGTTTTACCTCTTTCAATGACGGGGGTAGTTTCGGGTTTTATGCTTGTTTTTATACCTTCATTTGGCGAGTTTGCAATTCCGGGGCTTATGGGTGGTGAAAAGTACCTTTTTGTAGGATCCGTTATAGCGCAGTATGCATTAGGTCATAAAACCATGGCAATGAGCACCGCGTTTACTGTCATGAGCCTTGTGTTTGTCATACTATTCCTTTTAATGGGCTTAGTGATTAATAGAATCTTTTTTAAGCGCTTTAAGGTGAAGGATGCATAAGTCAGTTCTTAGTAAATCTTTGTTTACGTTCTTAATCGCACTGCTCTACCTTTTTTTGTACCTTCCCATTATTATTTTGGTTATCTTCTCTTTTAACAATGGACCTTTTCCTGCGCCGTGGGTGGGGTTCTCGTTAAAATGGTACAGGGAATTATTTCATTCGCCAGCTTTATGGTCTGCCTTCTATAACTCGCTGACTGTGGCTGTCTGCGCAACAATAATCAGCTTGCTTATGAGTCTCGGGCTTGTCTATTATCAAAGCTGTGAACGTCGCGTTGGCGCTCTGATTTATCTGTTTTATGGAACGATTTTTATTCCAGAAATTGTATTTGCCATAGGTTTGTTAAGCTTTCTTTCAGTATGCTCGATTCCCTTGGGAATTCCGGCGCTTATTGCGGGACATACCGTTCTGGGACTTGGCTATGCGGTGCCAATTATCTATGCGAGTTACGAATCGCTTGATCCGAGAATGCAAGAAGCTTCACGCGATTTGGGGGCGACCAAGCAGCAAACGTTTCTTAAGATCACGCTGCCATTACTTCGGCCCGCAATCCTGGTCGCCGGTCTACTCGTATTTATTATTTCATTTGATGATTTTATAGTATCTTTTTTTTGTGCAGGCAGTGAGGCCCAGACGCTCTCTCTTTATATTTACAGTATGATTCGGCTTGGTATATCGCCTGTTATAAATGCACTCTCAACGATACTGCTTGCACTGAGCGCTCTGTTGGTATTTATTTTTTGCTCATTAAACATGCGATCGAAAATATGGTGATGCTATGAATACCCTTCAATTTAGTTTCCGCATGGCAGCTATCCTTTTTTGGTTCTGTGTTATTTTTACTTTTGTAGCACGTTCAAGCTTTTGGCTTCGCTCGGATCGTAAGTCTATTAATGTATGTGCATGGTCTGGGATGTTTGATTTGCAGTGGATCGCTCGTTTTGAAAAGGAAACGGGAATTCATGTGAATATTAGCTACTATGAAAGCAATGATGAGCTACTGGTGAAGTTACGAACAACAAAAGCGCATGGCTATGACTTGATTGTGCCTTCTGACTATGCCGTGCGTATCTTAAGTAAGAATGGGATGCTGAAAAAACTGGACAAAGGAAAATTGGATTTTTATCAGCATTTAAATCCGATCCTCATGGGTCACTACTTTGATAAAAATAACGAATACACCATTCCTTTTGAGTGGTCGGTCTATGGGCTTGGGATTAACAAATCATGCTACGTAGATGGCATTGAGGATGAGAGCTGGGGCCTCATTTTTAAGAAAAAGCTCATAGACTTTCGGAAAATGATGATGACGAATGATCCTCTTATAGCTATCCCCATTGCAGCTTTTTACCTCTATGGGACTATGGATAATCTTTCTCGTGAGAACATAGAAATCATAAAAAAGTTGCTTAAGGATCAACATTCCTTGGTAGAAGCATATACCGACTTTAGGGCGAGCTACTACTTAGCAAGCAAAAATGCCTGCATTGCTGTGTGCTCAAGCTCTTCTATTTTAAAAGCAATGCGTGAATACAAACATCTTGATTTTATTATTCCGCGTGAAGGAAGCTTAGTAACTATTGAGAGTTTTGCTCTCCCTGCTACAAGCACAAAGGATGATCTTGTGTATACATTTATGAATTACATGATGAAACCTGAAAGCGTTGCTCACAGCTATGAGCAGATAGGCTTTTTCCCATCAACCACAGATGTTTTAGACCGGCTTTCAGTTGAGCCTCAAGTCCGGGCTCTTCTTACCATGTCAAAAAAGGAGTTTGAACGCTTTCACCTTCTGCGTTTTGACCTCTTAAAACAAACAATGACTAATTTTGAACTGCAAGATCTGTGGGTACAAGTAAAAGCATGAGTTACCTTATAGCTTTTTGCTTACTGCGGTGTCAATGAGGGTATCAATTACTTGGCTTAAGGACATATTGCGTTTACGTGCTTCTCGTGCAATCAGATAATGACGCTCAGAAGTTGTGCGGTAGGCAATATTTCCTGCAAAGTCTTTTTCGGTAATAGGCACCGGTATTTCTTCTCCCGCATCTTTATACATCCTAAATGCAAGCATCATGGCTTCTTTAATGCATTCCATCGCTTCTGCAATCGTAGGCGCATCGGTGACCACGCCGGGTAATTCGTTAACTCGGACGATATAAATTTTTCCCGTTTCATCGTCTTTTTCTTGTGTGATCGTATAGGTCCAGGGTAAATCAAGATAAGACGTTAAACTTTCTTTTACGTTACTTTTTTTTATAGCCATGACTAAGCAATGCCTCCTGTAGATCTTTTATTTGATAAGGTTTGAGCTGTGATCGTCTTTTAAGCACTACGAGTTTAAATCCTTCTTTCCTAAAACCATGATGCGAACTTTCTATAGTTAGGCTATAACCTAAATAAAACAAAATTTTTTCTGCATCTGCGTAGGATATTTGGCTGCCATTAAACACCTTCTGAATAAGTTTTTCTAAGATACTCATGAGGTTCCTTAAAAAAAAATGATATCATAATGATATAGAAAAATCAAGCGATACGGAATTCTTATTGAATAAATTTTATTTTTAAAGAAATTATAGCTATCCTATTTATAAAATCAAGATTTTTTTAACTTTGATTTATCGCTGCATTAGCGGTATTCTAAAAAAGTCTTCACTTTTTTAACACAGAAAGAATGCTTCATGAACGATCATCACAAGAAATTTTATGTAACGACCCCTATTTATTATGTGACAGCACGGCCACATTTGGGCCATCTATATTCAACACTCTTAGCGGATGTTGCTGCGCGCTGGCATAAATTAAGAGGCTATAGAACGTTCTTTTTAACAGGTACCGACGAGCATGGACAAAAGATTGCGGAAGCTGCTGCTAAAGCACATAAGGAGCCCAAAGAGTTTGTAGATAGCTTTATAGATGCCTATAAAGAGCTCTGGTACAGTTATGATATTGTCTATGATTACTTTGTGCGTACAACGGATGAGAGCCATATCAAGGCCGTTCAGCAATGGATAGTAAAGCTGCAAGAATCGGGTGATATCTATAAATCTTTTTATACTGGCTATTATTGTACTCCTTGCGAGACGTATGTGACCGAAAAAGATGAGCAACTGCCTCAGGAGGCTGGTGTGCCTCCAGCATGTGGCTCCTGTGCGCGAGAAACAGCCTATATTAAGGAAGAGTCTTACTTCTTTAGGCTTTCGGCGTATCAAGATCGACTCCTAGCCTTTTATAAAGAAAATCCTGATTTTATAGTGCCTTCAGAACGGTTAAATGAGGTAGTGAGCTTTGTAAAATCCGGTCTGCGCGACCTGAGCATTTCCCGTACAACCGTAAGCTGGGGAATCCCTTTTCCAGGCGATGTAAAGCATGTGACCTACGTGTGGGCTGATGCTCTTAATAATTACATAACGGCGATTGGGTTTGGTAACGATGCCAAGAGGGATGAATTTAATTTTTGGTGGCCTGCCGACTTGCAGATTATGGGTAAAGATATTGTACGCTTTCATGCAGTCTACTGGCCGGCGTTCCTCATGGCGACGGGCCTTGCTTTGCCACGCCATCTTCTGGTTCACGGCTGGTTTAGGGTGAATCAGCAAAAGATGTCAAAGTCATTTGGTAACGTGATTGATCCGCAAACTCTGCTTGATGCTTATGGTGCCGATGCGGTGCGCTATTATCTTGTGCGGCATATGGCTATAACACAAGACTCGGAATTTAGCACGCTTGATTTAGAACAACGAATAAGCTCTGATTTGGCAAACGACTTGGGAAATCTTCTCAATAGGGTGGTAACGCTTGCAAGTAAGCATCATCTTTACGAGATACAGGCACCACATAGTTGGGGTGTTCAAGAGGTTGACTTACGTGATGCTTTTTGGACTATGCTTGAACTCTTTATTACCGATATGGAAGAGGGCTATTATTATCGTGCACTCAATAGTTTGTGGAAATATATTCATCAAGTGAATGCCTATTTTCACTTACAAGAACCTTGGAAAATTACCGATAAGGCTCGCTTTGAGCAAATAATAGCGGCAACCTGTCATAGCCTGCATGGAATAGGAATACTTTTACATCCTGTGATGCCCTCTAAAATGGGAACAATGCTTACTAGCCTCGGCGTAAGTGTTGACTTTAAAGGTGACGTTATTGGTGAGTTGAGTTCTAACCCTTGGACAAAGACCTTTATGCTGAATAAAATTCCTACTCTCTTTCAAAAATATGAATCAGAGAAGCAGCCTGAACGGTCGGCGACCGAACGGTCAGCGACTGAACGGGTGAGGGATGCACAGTCCACCAAACAATCCACTACGGCGCATCCGATGGGTGCAGAGGCGAATCAACCGCCTACCGCACAGCCAAAGCTGCCGGAAGGACAGGAGCACTTATCAGCTATAGGCATTGAGGATTTTGCAAAAGTTGCCTTGATTGTGGGTACAATCGAGCAATGTGAAGATATTGCGGGTTCAGACAAATTGCTTAAACTACAAGTAAACTTTGGACCGCTTGGAATGAGACAAGTGCTCTCGGGCGTCAAAAAAAGTTTTAGCCCTGCAGATTTAATGGGCAAGCAAGCGGTCTTTGTGTACAATCTTGCACCGCGCAAGATGATGGGATTAGAATCGCATGGAATGCTCCTCACGGCTCACGATGTGCAGGAAAAGCTCCATATTGTTTCGCCTACAGCCGTGGTGCCAAATGGTACACGCCTTAAATAAGTGCCTCACTCTTCATCGGTGCAAGCTACATCCGCGACCATTGCCACGATACTTTTAATAATAATTGCTCCATTCTAATCGGCTGGAGGAATTCAAAAAAGAAAACAAGGGTCTGCAGTGGCTTGCTTAATTAATGTGCAGAAGAATCGGCGCTAGCTGCATTAAAAAGAGCAACTCCTTTTTCGTGCCTATCCTGATCGCTTTGTTTTATCGCTTTTTCTAGCATGTTTTTGCTTCGCAACGCATCGTAAACAAGCGCCTTAATAGCCAGGATGCGAGTAAACTCTGAATTATTGTGTGAGCACCCTAGTTTTCCAAAAAATCCAAGCTTGCTAAGACCACAAACTAATCCGGCAGCGCTCAGTGTAGCGATTACCCCAGAAGCAATATGCAATGGTAGATTGGGTTTTATTGTTTGAAACATTGGTACATGATGATGCAATTCTCCTTTATAGAACTTTGTACAATAGTTCCAGAAAGACAGATCGTTTGGAGTATCAGAGAAAGCATTAACTATGTTCTTTGTTGAAATATATAAAAGAGGTGCGCTCACGATAATTTGAGCAAGTGCTTTGTTTACATCGGACCGAAAAGTTGTGCTGACCTTGCGATTTTGAAGCAGATAAATTTCACTCACCACTGCTTGAGCCTCTTCTTGTGTGGGCTCCCATTTTCTTAAGCTTGAGAGTACCGCGTTGACGTCTATCGAGTGCACGGCTTTGAGTACATTGGTATCGTTATCGCTTGAACAAAAAGCAAGGCTTGGACTACTGATGATTAAAAAGAGCGCTAATTTTTTCACGGGATTCCCTTTGTTTAAAAACTTGAAATCTGCTCCGTAAGATGACGGCGTATTTTTTTCATATCTCTATTTGTGTATCGTTCTAGTCAAAAGGTACAATCATATTTTTTATGATTTGTGATTAGTGTAGTTCGTTAGACAAAAAGAATCAAACGCCTTAGTGCTCTGCACTTTCAGTGCCTTCGCTTTTGCCAGCTTTTTTAAAGCCGCATGATTTATTATTACAGATGAGCGTAACGTTACCTTCTTTGTCGATGCGGCGTAGCATATAAGGAGCTTTGCATTTCTCGCAGGGTGTTTCTTCGATCTCGCCGGATATAGAGAAATTGCAGGTTGGGTAGGTGCTGCATCCCCAGAATTTTTTGCCTTTCCAGATTTTTTGAACAACATCCCCTTTACCACATTGTGTGCACTTAAATCCGGCTTTCGTTTGCTTAATATATTTGCAGCCAGGATAGCCTGAACAGGCAATAAATGGTCCATAACGGCCAACCATCTGCGCGAAGTGGTTTCTCGCACAACGGGCAGGGCTCCTCAAGCATTTTAGGCCCTTCCTGTTTGACGAGCTTTACATGAGCCGTCGGGTAATCGTTCGAAATTGCTCGTGAAGGTACAATTGGGAAAGCGATTACAGCCCGCAAACGGTCCTGCTTTGCCAAAACGAATAATGAGGCGCCCTTCATGACATTCAGGGCAAACAATATCGGTTTGTTCAGTTGCTTTTTTAACTGATTCGCCCCGGAATACCTCGAGATCTTTTTCAAAATTATGATAAAAATCTTTAATGAGCGTATCTCTTTTAAGATCTCCCTGTGCCACTTTATCAAGACTTTCTTCCATAGTTGCGGTGAAGCTGAGATTCATAATTTTTGGCAGATTTTCGGTAAGCATTTTAGTTACCACTTGCCCAAGTTCAGTCGGCCTAAAGCGCTTTTGCTCCAGCTCTGTATAAGCACGCGCCTGGATAGTTCTTAATAATTGTCTGATAGGTACTTGGTCTGCCGATACCTTCTTTTTCTAGCTCTTTTACCAGCGTAGCCTCGGTATAGCGCGGTGGCGGCTGAGTAAAATGCTGCTTTAGGCTCTACTGATTTAACCTCGAGCGGATCTTTTTCTTTAAGATCTTTGGGAATTACCACCTTTCCGCTCGTTTCTACATCTTCCTGCTGATCACTGTTTTTCTTGCCGCTGCTCGCTTCTTTCTCACTTTCATCGGGACCATATACTTTTAAAAATCCATCAAAAATGAGTGTTGAACCAGTAACTTTAAAGGTGAAAGGCCCGCCTTGTATGGTTACTTGCCGTTGTGCATATTGTGCTGGTTTCATTTGGCAGGCAACAAAGCGGCTCCAAATGAGGTCATACAACTTGGCGGCATCTGCGGGTAAATACCGTTTGGCAGCTTCCGGGGTAAGCATTACATCAATTGGCCGAATGGCTTCATGGGCATCTTGCCCCTTTGCTTTTGAATAAACATTTGCGCTCGCTGGAAGATATTCTTTGCCATATTCTTTACCAATAAAGGTACGTGCTTGTTTGAGGGCAACATCGGCAATTCTTAAGGAATCTGTACGCATGTAGGTAATAAAAGCTACGGGCGTTGATGGGTCATCAAGAGGAATACCTTCATAGAGTTTTTGTGCAACCTGCATAGTTTTTTGTACCGAAAAGCCAAGCTGGTTATAAGCGCTTTGCTGCAGGGTACTTGTCATAAAGGGAGCAGGCGCATTTTTAAGGCGCTTGGTATCCTTGATCGCCTCTACAGCATAAGCTTGTGCTTTGATTTTTTCGGTAAGCGCATCTGATTCTTTTTCCGTTCCAATTTCTGCTTTCTTTTTATTAATATGGGTAAGTTGTGCGGTTAAGTTGCCACTTTTTCCACTAAAAAGCGCATCAATGGTCCAATATTCTTCTTGCTTAAAGTTTTTTATTGCTTCTTCTCGATCGACAATAAGCTTGAGTGCAACTGATTGCACGCGGCCCGCAGATAGGCCTTTAGCTATTTTTTTCCAGAGAATAGGGGAGACTTCATAGCCTACTAAACGATCAAGTACCCGTCGTGCTTGCTGCGCAGCAACTTTATTAAGGTCAACTTGAGAAGGATGAGCAATTGCTTCTTCAATAGCTGGCTTGGTAATCTCGTTGAACGTAATTCGTTGTATTTTAGTTATGATCTTTTACAACCTTATCAACTTCTTGCTCGACGTGCCATGCAATGATTTCTCCCTCCCGATCAGGATCAGGAGCAAGATAGATATGATCAGATTTTTGAGCTTCTTTTACTATATCGGCAATCGTTTTTTCTTTGCCTTCAAGTGTGACGTAGTGGATATCAACGGTATTATTAATTTTGACGCCAATTTCCTTGGGAGGAAGATCCTTGATATGCCCAACAGTGGACATAATCTTAAAATCTTTTCCAAGAAACTTAGAAATAGTTTTAATTTTTCCAGGTGACTCTACAATCAATAAATTCTTCATACAATATGGGCGCTCCAATAACTATAAGTATTCCCAGGATACTACACGTTTTTTGCGGCGGAAGTCAAGAAATAGCCGCCTCAACACCATACAGTACCGCATTTTTTTCTATTAGTCAAATCTAAAAAAAGAAGAGTTGGCTTACTAGTTATTTGCGGCCGATGACATTCGTAAAATAATCGACTTCCTGCGCGGGATCCGTTGCGTTTGTAACTGCGCTTCCTATAATGATGCCTGCAGCACCTATGGAAAGAACGTCTGCAATATTTTCACGGGTGATGTGAGCGGAAATAAAGATCGGTAGGGGGCTATTACCTTTTACCATTTCCCATCGATCAAGAAATAAGATGTTATCGGCTTCAACTGATGGCTTATGAAAAATGAGAGCATCGGCGCCAAGGCTTTTTGCGTCAAGAGCTGATTGGCCTGGTGAGCTTGCATCAGAGAGGTCAAGCATGATTTTCTTCCCAAGATTATGGGCTACAGTGCATCCTGTGTGAATCACATTTCGATCAGTACCAGCCATGATGGTAATCCAGTCAGCGCCGGCAGCTGCAAAGAGAGGCACGGCATCTTTTGAACGATCTATAATTTTGGCATCAGCAAGAAGCGTTTTTTGAGGAAACTTTTCCCTAAACCTTTTAACAGCTGTCTCGCCATATTTGTAGATAAGAAGACTTCCAATCTCAAATATATCCACGTGGCGTTCGATTTTTTCTGCTATCGTCAGCGCTTTTTCAAGATCGGTGATATCAAAAGCTATCTGTAATTTCATAAAACAACTTTCCCTCGTCTTAGCTGGCTACCAGTATACATTATTTTTCCGACAATAAAAAATCTCATGAGTTTGCTATCTTTTGTTGGTACCCATCCGGTAGGAATTTGTATTCAAAAGTTACAGGAGCAAAATAATGACGAATTTTAAGGAATCGAAACGCATTTGCGGCTGACTTATTTTTCTGTGTTGCATAAAAGTCAGGTAAAACAAAATTTTCACTCAAAGGAGTGGCCGTTGAGCCGATAGGAACAATAATATTTTTTGGTTGAGCAAACATAATGAGAGTATCACTGGTGATTCTTTTTTTCTCATGTATGGGCTCTGGAGTCACGTTCCAAAAATATAATTCAGTTTCCGGATCCTGTATTCGTTTAAAGAGATACTGTGCTGACTCAGCCTTAGGATCAATAGCAAATCCATACAGAGTCTTGTCATTGAGCGGATTTACCGGGATCGCCTTCATATCCTCTGTTATGAGGATGTGAAGTTCAGGTTCTGGCGTGCTTCTCTCAAACAACACTTGCCCGTTTGCGTTTGAGTGAGTGAAAGCGCCTGCATAGGCCACGTATATCCCCGAATAGAAAAGAATAGGGCTCAGTTGCTTTTTTATCATTGATTTAAGCATTTTTCCGGGAGTAGCCAGCTGCTCTGCGATTTTCTTGGTTGCCTCTTCCTCTGACTTATATGCTGCAGGAAGTGGTCGGATAAAGAAAGTAATGATATGCGGGGTTGTTTGGCATATGCTTATGCCTGTCCACACCAAACACAGAGCAAGGAGCTGTTTCTTCATCTTCTCTATTTCCTGATTTACGCGGCCTGATTTACACGGTAAAATACTTACTGGTGCCTTCACCAATTACAGTGTTCAATCTAGCAAACTCTAACCTAAAAAGTCTATGCTCTTATGGTAAATAAAAATCTCGACGAAGAAACGATATGGCAACAGTTCTTTCAGCAAGCCTCCCTTACTGAAAGCCAAGGTGAGCAGTTTAAAAAGTATTACCACGCGCTGGTAGAAGCTAATGATGTTCATAACCTGACGGCTATAACTGATCTTGAAAAAGTGGTGACCGATCATTTTCAAGATTCTTTGGCATTAAGCGCATTTCTTGATTGTACCCAGCTTAAGACGATTGGGGATGTGGGAACAGGAGCTGGATTTCCTGCGCTGCCTCTCAAAATTGCTTTTCCCCATCTGCATATGATACTTATAGAAGTTAATCACAAGAAAATCGATTTTTTGCATTCTGTGATTGAGCTTCTTGGGCTTACTCATATAGAATTGGTTGATTTAGACTGGCGAACCTTTTTAAGAAAAACTGAGTATGAGGTGGACCTTTTTTGTGCTCGAGCATCATTGCAGCCAGAGGAGCTTGTGCGCCTGTTCAAACCCTCTAGCCCATATAGGGATGCTCAGTTAGTTTACTGGGCTTCTGCTCAGTGGGTGGCTCCCGAAAGCATTCTACCTTTTATAAAACGGGATGAACCCTACCAGGTTGGCGATAAACAACGGCGGCTGATTTTTTTTCAGGGCTGAATGAGCATGCGGCATCAGTATAGCTTAGCCTCGATTGCATAAATAGGATTAAGAAAAACGAGCCAGAATTATATGTCTGGCTCGTTAATTAAAAGGCGAAATGTATTATGGCGCTTTCAATCTCTCATTAGCGTAAAGCACTCATATCAAATTCAGATCTACACATCGGGCATTTAGCTTCTGGAAGGGCAGATTTTACTACACACGGTTTACAAAATGTGTGTCCGCAGGGAAGGAGAAAGTTATCTTCGCAATCTGAACAGATTGGACACTCTTCACCAATAGTTACTAATCCTTCTTTTGTTATGGTAATTTTAAAGAGACAAGGCACATAGGGCAAATTATCAAAAACGTGGCATACTTCATTTTGTCCATCCTTTGGAGTAAAGGCTATGCCCAGTTTCGTATAAGGAGCAATAAAACGCTCCGCATCCCCAACGAAAGCAGATTCACTCTTGATTGGCCTGAATTTCCAAGTACCAATATTGGTTGTGATCGTGAGAATATAGCAAGATACGCCACCTATAACACATAGATTAGCTAAGTGGGGCCTGTTAACCGATGTTCCTTTTGGAATAAGAATTGAATTAGAATAACCGGAGATTGTTCTGTTAATGATGGTTACATTGTTAGCGCTATCATTTTGTACCTCTCTTACAATATAGGCATTCTCAGTTATCTTTAATCCCGCGTAATGCGCGAAAGCGGCGCTGTCATTTAGAGCATTGTTTTGGGCAACCTCTTTCTGGTCCATAGCTTTTAGGGTGAGCCCCAAACTTAAAAAAAAGAGGATGAAACTTCGATTAATATTAATGAACATTATGTGCCTCCTGGGGTTTTGTATTATTGTTAATATACAATTGTATCAAACTACAAAAAAATGTCAATTAAAATTTTTTTACAGGACGCTTGGCTTCGTATGTCAGTTAGGAATATTATAGACGAAAAGATTCTAAAGCATATGGTCGCTAAATTGCTGCACAGCCTCTCTATCTTTATCAAGCACAAAGGAGTTGAGTGGAAAGTTTTTTTGGTTAAGCTTTTCAAACACAGCTATTCTGTTAACTACGTGAGGATGGGTTGAAAGGACCTCTGCAAACCAGAATGAAAAGCCTCTTGCATTTTGCGCGGTAATAAGCAATTCGCTCACGTTAACTCTTTGATATAAATTATTCCCAGCAGCGAGGATTAACATCCCCTTTTGCGCGCCTTCAGGGCACAGGTTATAACCAATGTTATCGCACGTATATTCACATGCTCTTGAGTAGGCAGAGCTTAAAAATGGGGTCAATTTTGCAGGAAAGAGGAACAGGGATTTTAAAGTGCTTACATGGTTTCTTTTAATATGGCCAAGCTCATGCCCGATTATAAATTTGACCGCTGGTATTCCTTCTTGGTATGCAGCTGCTAAGACATCTGAGAAGAGTATCACATAATTATGCCCGACAAATCTTGTCGCAAAAGCATTGAGCATGCCACTGCCTTGAAGCAAATACATAGTAGGAGTTGTTTTTAAGCCCAACTTCTCCGACTGGCTCTTTAAGATGTCATATACTTCAGGAAACTGCTTTTGATTAACCTTGATTCCATTTCCTCGTAAGTGGCCGATAAAGTAGATATGGCCTAATAGGCTCAGAGCGATGAATGCCGCTGTGCAAACCCCATAGATTACGAGAGTGGTCGTGGGTACTGCCATAGTTATGGGACCTATGAGCATTAAAAGTAAGCCAACATAGAATGGAAGACTTATAAAACACATAATGCCAAAATATAATTTTTCCTTGAAGTGTATTGTGTAATTCATAGCCGATCCTTCTGCTGATTCTGGTTGAAACATCTTTTATAAAAGTTGCGCATGAATGCGTTTAAAATCTTTAAATAAATTTTACTTTATATTTTGTTTCTTTACAACCTTCCTTGGTAAGCAACCAGAATGGATAAATTATGCCTGAAATAACTTGCCATTTGATAAACTTTGCGTAAGATTTATGCTCATAGGGATGTAACGTGCAGTGGCCTAAAAACCCGCAAAAAAGGATTTACATGATAAAAATTACACGCGAAGACGTACTAAAACTAGGACACATTTCTAACATCAGTATAAGCGAAGAAGAAATCCCCGCATTAGTAAATAAGCTTACCGCGGTTCTTTCTTATGCTGTGCATTTAAAGGATATTGCAGGAACTCAGCAGGGCCTTCCTTTGCCTGTGCAGAGCAATATCACCAGGCCAGATGTGGCTATACCGACCCCTTCGGAGCCACTGTTGGCACTTGCACCTGCACGTGAGGAAAATTTCTATGTGGTTCCTATGATTTTAAAAAATTAAGGCTGTTTTTATGAATGATTTTGCTTTTGCCTCGATAAAAACTCTCAAGCAAGCACTCGATAGTGGAAGTGTCTCAGCACCTGAATTAGTTTCTTTTTATCATAAGCGCTTTGAGCAGTATGATAGTAAGATAGGTTCTGCGTTGGAGATCTTTGATCCAGAAACCATTTTAAAGCAAACGCAGCAAAAGGGGCCGCTTGGCTGGCATTCCGGGGCTTTTAAAAGATAATATTTGTCAAAAAGGCCAGATAGCCTCAGCAGGATCTAAAATACTGCAAAATTACCGTGCTCCGTATGATGCGACGGTGGTAACTCGTTTAAATGACGCAGGTGCTTTGCGCATGGGCCGTGCCAATTGTGATGAATTTGCTATGGGAAGCTCAACAGAGACCTCTGCCTATAAGAAAACAAAAAATCCATGGAACATAGATCGTGTGCCAGGTGGATCGAGTGGTGGTTCGGCGGCGGCCGTTGCGGCCGGCTTGGTTCCCTGGGCATTGGGCTCAGAAACGGGTGGTTCGGTAAGGCAGCCAGCAACCTTTTGTAATTTGGTGGGGTTAAAGCCGACCTATGGGCTTATTTCTCGCTATGGATTGATTGCCTATGCTTCATCAATTGATCAAATTGGCTTGTTTACCCGTACCGTTTATGATAATGCGCTTCTTTTCTCGGCATTGCGGGTCATGATACTGTTGATTCAACGTCCTTGCCGTCAAGAGCCGCGTGATTATACTAAGCATCTGACAGGCAAACTAAAGGAAGGTTTTACCTTAGGGGTAATAGAAAATGCGCTAGAAGCCGAAGGATTTGATCCTGAGGTTTATGCTCTCTTAAACGATGCTCTTAAAGAGTATGAACGGTTGGGAGCCCGTATTAAGCGCATCAAGTTGCCGATGATGGATCATAGCGCAGCGGTCTACTTTATGGTAAGCCGTGCTGAAGCGGCTTCTAATTTAGCTCGCTTTGATGGGGTGCGCTATGGGTATCGTAGCCCGCAATCATCAACGCTTTCAGATATGTATACCAATTCGCGAAATGAAGGCTTTGGCCTTGAAGTGAAATCGCGAATTTTAATAGGAAATTATGTGCTTTCAGTAGGCCATGCTGATGCATTTTATAACAGTGCAAAAATTGTACAAGGATATATTCGTGATGAATTTATTAAAGCATTTAAGGAAGTTGATCTTCTTTTTGCGCCAGTCGCTCCGACTACAGCATTTAAGTTTGGCGCATTTAATGATAATCCAATCCAGATGGACCTTCAAGACTACTTTACCGCATCGGCCAATTTAGCAGGCATCCCTGCCTTGGCTGTTCCGTGTGGGTTTACGAAGGATAAACTGCCAATCGGGTTTCAATTAATGGGACCAGATCTTTCTGAGGAAGCTATTTTCCAAGCAGCGCATGCTTATGAGCAAGCAACGCCTTGGCATACGATGTATCCTACAGGTCTATGAGTGCTAAGCCAGGTATCTTTTAATCATCCCTTTCTTGGCCTCTTCTAGTGCCTTTTTGTATATACTTTTTTCAGTATGCTCGCAAAAAGTCTATATTGATTTTTTGCTATAACAATGAGGAAGATGACCCTTTTTTATGTCAAATTTTTTGGTGCCCAATTTTACAGAATTATATGGGCACCATCTTTTGTTCCCGCTGCATGGCGCAGCTATGGAATGTGAGTTATGAATAACAATTTAGTAGTATGTTCGCAGCCATTTCACCAACCAGGAGGGATGCATCCATAGTATTTGCATCAACGACTATCGGAAATATAGAATTATCCGCCACCATCAAATTCTTCACTCCATGGACATGAAGATTACCATTTACGACTGAATCTGCAATAGATTGGCCTATACGGCATGTACCTACCTGATGAATTCCTGTTCGGTATTCATTCATGAGGTATGTGTCAAGAAGGGACTCATTGCCTGGTTGAAATGCTACTGCTGGAGGATAGACCATTTCAATTGCCTTGCCAGGAAAGCGAGAAGCAGCCAGATTGATGGTATTATTTACAAATCGGGCTCCCATTTCGCAAAGCTGTATGTCCTGCGGATTTTGGAAAAATGGCATATTGATGAGGAGCTGGCCGCTATTGTTATTGGTAGCGGTATGGACACTGCCCTCAGATGCTGAAGGAACAGCGAATGACATTGTCTGTGTTAACGAATTGAAGTTAAAGCATTGTTGTGTAATGAGTGTGAAAACTGCATCCATAAAGCCTGCCATCACGAATGGTGGGTATGTCAGATTAAACGGAGGTGCCCCAGCCTCTAGAAAAAACCTACCCGTGCAATTAAAGACAAAAGTTGGGTCATTAGTTGTGAATGCTAAATGGAGGTAAATTTGATCGAGCATGTGTTCGCCAACATTTGGGTTAGCTAATACAAGTGGTATATTAACGGAAGCGAGGACTGCTGGATCACCGATCCCCGACTGCTCCAGGATGAGTGGGTTTCTTAATGTCCCCGCAGAGAGGATCACCTTTTTCTTCGCATATGCACGGCACACTTTGCCACGTCTGGAGTATTCGACTCCGATTGCATTCAACTCATCATCAAACAAAATGCGCGTAACGAATGCTTCTGATCTTAGTTGGAGTTTACGACCGCCTACGCCTCGTCCATTGAAATCAGTGATTTTTGCAAAGATTTCATTCAAAGTCGTGCTGCGAAGTAGGAGATTGGAATTGAAATTTGGGGGATTGTTTCCTGGAGGATTTGAGCACCAGAACTGACCCCAGTTGGAACTTGAATAGGCATTTTGACCAGCATTGTAGTCGGCATCACCGATATCAAGCGTAGGTGCAGGCACCTCGGGTGTCGAATCTCTAAATGCATTAGCGAACCCAATGTTTAGTGTTTGGTCAGGGCCAGCGAAAGCAGAGCTTGGAAATTGCATGATCTTAAGAGGGCCTGTGCAACCACGATCAGGCGTACAGATTGGTGCGTTATTTGGAAAATCAATATAGGATTCAAACGCTTTCAGGAGGGGCAAAACGTTTGGATACGACCACTGTGGACCGGCAATGCTCGCTAGCGCATCATAAAATTCGGGTGCTGCTCTCCTGGCAACGAATGCATGTAAAGATGTTCCTCCAACGGATCGACCCATGCCATATTGCACCATCCATTGTGGGAAATTAAACCCTTCTCCCCACCCAAATGGCTCGGCCCTGGCATCGCCCTGCGTGACATAGATCTCATTGTACCTCTGGTTGTCAGTCAGGAGCGATAAACCTTCAAGAGTTTGTGTATTAGGGTCATTTCGCAGATCTTGGCCCCACTCGAGGACCAGTACCGAATTTTTGCAGTTTTCAGTCAAGCGATCGACTAAGATACCACCCGCTGTTCCTGCTCCAACAACTATGTAATCGTAGTTTGACTGTTTATGATGCTCCTGCATTTCCTTTTTTGATTTGTTAGCCAGCGCTGCGGTCCCGCAGCCCAAGCAGAAGAGAGCTATAAAAGATGATAGAATTAATTTTTGCACCATGATAATTTCCATTTTTTTATTATGTTAAAATCTAATTTTAAGACGTAAGTGCAGGACCTCGCATTTTTAAAAGGAGGACCTGCACTCTTGTTATTTGGCATAGCTACTTACGACGTGCCGCTGCCTTTTTTGTAAAACGAGCTTTGTCTTTTATCAAATGGGCCTTGTCATACTTGCTTAAATCTTGAACGAAGGTCTTTGATTCTTGTGCTTTTTCACTGCACTTTATATCACTGTCTGCTTTGAATTTTAAGTAATTAACGTTACCATTGTTATCGAATGTATAAGCAGGCACTCCATAGTTATTTACAGCAATATTATCATGCACATTCGCAACGGTTGTTCCACTACCATAACCAGCAATCGCAATATTAGCAGTTGGAATAACTGCATTAGCCGGAAGATACACGCTATTGCCTACGACATTAAACGTCGTAGTTTGTTCAGGGAGTTGAATTGCCTGTAAAAACATGCCATAAGTATTATCGAGCTCAAAACTTGGTGTTGTATTCGAGGCTGAATCAATAAGATTATCAACTATAGTGAAACAAACATTATCTCCTTCTTGGATAAAGATATTCGTGTGAATACCTTGGGTAAATCCTGATGTAGCATCGGCCCCTCTAAATTCGTTCTTCTTAATGATGGTTGTACCAACAAATGGTGTAGAAACGCAGAAGAAGTCCTCACCTGCACCATTCAATAATAAAATCCCGTAGTTATCACTGTTACCCGCCTGACTAACAAACGTATTGTGCGCAATTTTCATAAAGCCGCCTCCAAAAACGTTCATAGCAGTACCAACATTGCCGCTGCCAGCTGGGAATTCATACACATTTAAAACATTATTCTTGATTACGTAGTTTGTTCCGCCATAAATATTAAGTGCACCAGATGAATTAAGAGGCTGTGGTGGACAATTAAAAGCAAAATAAGCAAGTGTATCAACAAGATTGAATCCGGAAACTACGTTGTCTCCTGCTGACAACTGAACTGCAGCAAAAATTGTAGGGTTGACATGATCAATACCATTATCGGAGATTGTCGGTAATCCCGATGATTGAGCTGGGATTTTAACAGTGCCCTGTTCTGTCTCTAACTTTTGGCAAATACCCGCTCCTAAAAGTTGTTGGCCATGTTCAAGAATGATAGCATTATTCATACCGGTATCGGTTCCATCACCATAATAGACATAGATAATATCGAATGGCTTGGCGGCAGCTGATGCCTGATCAAGCGTAGTGAACGGTGCTTCAAATGTTCCATTTCCTGGAGGCGTAGCCTGATTGTTCACAAACCAGAAAACAAAAGGCTTACCGGTAGCAGGACTGATTGCCCTCTTACCATCTTCAAGAATGAGGCAATGTTTCTTAAATTCGTTAAAGTCAGAATGCCTTGCAAAAACTGCAGAGCCGTGGATAGCAACAGATAGCGCTATGGAAATAAATATATGTTTTGATAGAAAATGCATCGTTAACTCCTTTTTTAGAACGATTGTGTTTACTCCTTAAAACCTGATCCAGTTACCTCTGATAGAAGTACTTTCTAAATGACACCGGTTCTCCTAAATTCTCTACCCTCCTTGTTAGCAATCTTAAACATCCCATATTTTTATCTTAGTGAGCATCACTCATTCAAGTCAAGAATTAAAAAAGACCTTGCTCTTTTCCTTGCTTTCTTGGCCTCTTACTGCTTGTGATACTTGGAGATCATGTTACGCTAAGAGAAACTTAGTGCTTAATAGAAACTCCCTAGCCACAGCATTTTCATGATCAAAAAATTATCACTGAGCCTTATCGTACTTGCTTTACTTTTTCTTGGTCTGAGCCGCCTCCTAAAGATCGGCGAGGGTGGACTTGAATCATTGGCGTCCTATGGATTGTATCCTTTTTTAATCCTGCAAAAATCGCTTAATGCACGACTATCTGACTGGTGGTTTCACAGACAGAGCCCCAAAGAGCTTGTAAAGCATCTAGAGAAATATCAGAATATGTGCGAAAAGCTCCAACAGGAGGTGATTCAGTTAAAATCGCTTGCGCAGTACAAGGATGCTACGCAAGATATGAGGGAGTTTTTGCAGCGCTATAAAACAGATTATGGCCATATGGCAGAAGTTCTTTTAAAGCATTTTGATAAAAATCATTTTTTCCTTATTGATGCGGGTGCCAACAAAGGGATAACTAAAGATATGATAGCGGTTTATAAAGACTGCTTGATTGGGAAAGTGATTGAAGTATACCCCTATTATAGCAAAGTGGTGCTTATTACTGATCCTACATGCAAAGTTGCCGCTTTATGTGTTTCGACTAACGTCAAAGGGATACACGAAGGGGCGCGGACTTTGGAAACAACAAAGCTTTCTTTTGTAAATCATTTGGAAGAGCTTAAAGAAGATGATTTGGTTATATCAAGCGGCGAAGGCCTTATTTTTCCCAGAGGCTTCGGCTTGGGCCGTATTAAACGGTGGGAACGGGATGGTTACAACTGCAATGTTGAGCTACAACCGCTTCTAGATTTTAAGAAAATCGAATATTGTTACATCATCCAAAAGGGTGCTGAGCTAAAAGAAGCCCCAGCCGCCATGGATACCGTAGGTATTACAGCAAAATAATGCCTTTCGATCCTTCGATTCGCATGTCACGTTTCAATAATGCGCATTCAGCGCCCAGATTTAAGGTAGCTGTTTCTTATATTGTTCCTGTGTTTTCTTAATTAATTCTGCGCAGAACGCGATAAAGTCAATATATCCATCTTTTTTATCGAAAGCTTCAATGCAAATATGGGTATATCTTTCAGCATCTTCTTGAGTAATGACGGGAGGTAAATAGCCGTTACGTAATAATATAATGCTCGCTAAAAGCTTGCCCGTACGCTTGTGAGCTTCACAAAAAGGGTGTATTGCTATTATGCTATACCATATATACGCCGCTTGGGCTATCGGATGACTAAATTTCATGCTTTCCTGCAGCGCCTTTGCCAGCAGGCCATTGATTTGATCTGCTTCTGGGAAATAATGGATCATCATTGTTTCCCACGCAGTCCCGTCTAGCATGCCTTCTTTATAGTCAGGGAGATGTTTCTGCAGCGCAACCCATTGTTCAATTTCTTCAAAATCAATTACTGGATCTTTTGTATACGATTCTTTGAATCTGGCAACTGACGCTAAAAATTTCTTTTCCGTTATCAAATACTCATAAAAATGGCGCAGGTTTGCAACATAAAGAAAGCGACCATGGCGGTGAAGAAGTGGATCCTCATTGCGCCTTATTCTTTCCACGTGCGCTGAAAAATAAGCCTGAAAAACTTGTTCCGTAAAAGTGAGGGTACGTTTAGCCCAATGGCTTGAGTCGGTCCTAAAATCTCCAGGATTTTCTACTTCCATGCATAAACGAGTTACAGCTGCATTTATTGCTTTACAATCTTCGACTGTCAATGGTCGTTTGTCTTTTAAATACTTAGTTTCAACTAAGTCAACTCCGTGAATCCAATCAAATAGTTCACCTTTCAAATCAAATTTTTCTATGAGCTCTTTTGCTTGAGCCGGCATTGCTTGCTTAGCTTCCAAAAGGGCTTGATAATGCTGGCCCTTTGTCGTTTCCTTCGCTCGCTTCTTAAATGCATCGAATACCTTATCGTTCCAGGTATGGCATGTGTATTGATTGCAGTTTGCATAGACACATAGCGGCACCTGTGTAAAAGGTACAGCGGAAACTGGTTTTATCTCCTCGAGCTTTAGTTGAGCAAGTTTATCGGGGGCACTTTGAGAAGAGACCTCGACACGTTCCATGGCTTTGCAGCTAATAAACAGCGCCATAAATGGAAAGATGGCTAGGAAACGGCTCTTTTTTGGAAACGACTGATAAGGCATTGCAATCCTTTGTTAACTAGTTTTGTTACTATAATAATTTGTTAAGAGTCTATAATAGTAAGTTTATCTAATTGCAATAAATACTCAAGCATAATAGTATACACGATCTAGCGATAGGCTTTCTGTGAAGCGGGCGGGCAGAGTTTATTTTAATGCCCTGGCCCCCAAGGCTTATCAGACCGCTTTTAAGCCGTTGAAGGTCAATTTTTCAGTTACACTCAACTGATGTTGTATACCGTTGTTCAATGACTTTGCAGATGTTATTAACCGAAGAGCTCAGAAAGGAGCTCGTATCGTCGTCTGAGTCTTGAGAGAACAAACTACCAAAAAACCCTAATTTACTTGGTGGTTTGACCCATTCTATTTTGCCATCGATGTGAGCATTCTCTTTTAATACACGCACAATGGTTGAAGGTGAGCCGACCTCATCAATAAGTTTTAGAGTCAGGGCCTGCTCGCCGGTAAAAATGCGGCCATCAGCCCAGAGCTTTGTATCATGGGGAAGATGAGGGCGCTGGGATGCTACGTCCCTAGTAAATTGGCGGTAAACATCATCTGTTAATGTTTGTAATTCAGCTTTCTGATCGGGGGTGAGGTCGAGCAATGGATTGCCAGCAGTTTTATAGGCACCCGTCTTTATAACCTCATATTTAATTTTGTAATTTTCTATAAAGTCTTTAAAATTGGGATGCTGTATATAGGCTCCAATGCTACCAATAAATGCTGAAGGAGCCGCAATAATTGAGTTTGCTGGGCACAATGCATAATAACCGCCCGACGCAGCCATATTTTCCACAAAGGCAACAATGTATTTATGGGGGTACAGGCTCTTATAATAGTTGATTTCATTAAAGACGGTTTGGCTTGCCCCCGAGGAGCCACCTGGGCATTCTACTTTTAAGAGAATGGCCTTGATTTCATCATTTTCGAAGAACTTTTTTAAATTTCTTACAACCGGTCCGGCTTCATAGAGAGAGCCTTTAATACTAATAACTCCAACCTTAGTTTTTGATTCAAGAAGGTCGCTATACTGCTGCTTGATGTTTTTAATAAAAAGGGGTGCAATCTGTAAAAGAAGGAGTACCCAGAAAATATTTTTTGCGAAATCGCTAAAAGTTGCCATCACATAACCCCTGGTATAAATGCTTATCAAGATAATGCAACTAATACTACCCGATAAGACGGTTGATCTCAAGTTTTTTCTGTGCTTGATAAGTAATTGGCTGCCAATCATAATTTTTTGTGGGAGTTGTTATTTGCAGAGACTTTGGTATAATAAATTACAAATAAAAATATTAAACAAGCGGGGTCTATGGAAACACGAATCAAGGCATTGGCAGGATGCATAGTATTAGTGATTTTAATGCTTATGGAAAGGAGAGTCCATTCATTCCCTTATGGTTATAAAAAACTACGAGGGAAACAGAATACTGTTACGGTTTTTTATGATTTTCACGAAGCAGCAAAAAATACCTCAGTGGATGAAATGAAAAGCCTTTCATATAAAGAGGCAAAGAAGAAACTCTACCGTTCTGAGCGACGTTTACTAACGGGATTTGAACGTCTTAATAACGCTACCCAGACCGTACTGGTATGGGAATTTCGAAGCGGTGGACGGCCTGCAACGCCCTATTTTATCGGCCTTGCGCCTACCTGGATAAGGCACCATTTTAAAAATATTAGATTTGTATCTGCGGATGATAATAGAATAAGCTTTCAATCAAATTTTCTGGTTAATGAGCCGAATCTCACGGGCGCAACGTTTCATAACCCAATGCCTCTTTCGCGTAAGCTACAAAAGAAAATAAGGGCTCGCTCAGGGGATAAAGCTTGGCAGGCCTATAGAAGACTTTATCTGAAGGTCAAACGACAGCTTTATGAAGATTATCGAGAGCTTCATTATTTAGCCCAAGAGCAATTCTGGCCTACGCGTGCTTATGATCAAATAGCCGATTTAGAGATACTAGCACATGTACTGTCATCAGATAAAAAGAATATCATAGTATATTGCGGTGGATCCCATTCCGAGCGCATAGTGAATTTTTTAAGAATGCATGGAGATTATGAGCTGACTGAGCGGCATGGGTGTAAAGATATTGTTGAGATAAGCCCGCGCTCATTGGACCGGGTGTTGCCCTAAACATCGAAGACCAGCATCTGAAGCCACTGCGGTAAATCACTGAGACAGCCTCAGGCAGCGAGAGAAAAAATTGTGAATGCATCGTCAAGAGCCCAGAGCGCAAGTTTTGACTTTCAAGGCTTTTTTAATTACACTGTTGACTAACTAGTTGCAAAATTAGGGCGGTTAGCTCAGCTGGTAGAGCATCAGTCTTACAAACTGGGGGTCACAGGTTCGAATCCTGTACCGCCCACCAGGTCTTTTGACCTGTGGAGCGGTTACTTTTATTGCAACAATAAATACGAGCGGCAGGGCTTGCCGTTTTTGCCTGTGGAGGGTTGAACATTGGTTCTCCCTGTGAAGCAGGAATCACCGGCTTTTAAGTCGGCGAAAGTCAATTTTAAAGTAACGTATAGTTATTTATTCCTCGGTAGCTCAGTTGGTAGAGCACACGACTGTTAATCGTTAGGTCACAGGTTCGAGTCCTGTCCGAGGAGCCATTTTTAGGGGCTGTAGCTCAGTTTGGTTAGAGCGTCCGCCTGTCACGCGGAAGGTCGCGAGTTCGAGCCTCGTCAGCCCCGCCAGTCTTCGCTCCCAAAGGGAGCTTCGCCTGGCAAGCCAGTTTAAGGAATTAACAAAATATTTTATAGAAAAATGACAGCGAAGACTGCCCGAAGAAGCCATAGGCGAAGGGCTTCGCTTGGCATTGTTATCAAAGTAAACATAAAATGCCCAGGATTTAAAGCGCCTGGGTGTTTTTATTGTAATAAATTAATATTTTATCCTTAAGAAAGGTATTTTTATGAGATTTTTACTGGCCGCTTTTTTGCTGGCCGTTATGATTGTTATAGCATGTTATTGGTTGTTTGGTAACTTTTGTAAAAGAGCTACCTCTGAAAGTATGGCGAGTTATTATGCTGGGGAATATCCTTTGGGCCATGAGGCTTTGCAACCATATAAAGTAGATGATCCTAAAGTGATTGCCCTTGTATATTATGGGGAATTTGAGTATGCGATATATGTAAATCCTGCTGACAAAAGGGGTTATCGTTCGGTCGTTCGTTATATTAACAATCGCACTATGAAAGAAGTCATTAATCGACCATATACGGTTCAGGAAAGAGGCGGGTTGCACCTGATTTTGCAGTTGGTAGAGGAAGCTTACAGCAACATAGTGCCAATTGTTCAAACTGCAATAGCTGGTAATAATGTTCATAAATTTGATGAGAAAACAGGCGCGATCGTTATTGGTAAGCCAGATAGGCCTAGCTTTCTCCATGGCCATGTTTGGGGGAGAGGTAATCCATGCAAATGCTATATTGAAGGTATTCCGCTTGCAGGGCCTAATCCGGGTCTTATTTTTGATATGATGGCTAAAACGCCAGGCGAACCTGGCAATGATAAAAAAGTACCCTGGACTCGTGATGAGATGAAGAAAGTTGTTACTTTTTTGCGAGGTGAAATTGAACGTCTTGGTTCGCGGTATGATCTTAAAATTGTTACACATTAATTTAGTTGCAGTGCTTACATATGTTGAGATGCGTATGCAGAACATACAAATTCCTAATTTTGGTAAATTTTGTGTATGTAAACAATAGGTTTGGTAGAGGAGCTTGTTAAGTTGTTAATTGTGGGCATTATTTTCCTTATAACTTTGGTTTTTTTCCTCCTGAGTAAAATAGCTTATTTTCGTAAACCTTCAGGTAGATATGGTGTTGGTGTAACAGAATATCATTGGGTTGATACAAGCCGTAAAGAGCTTAATAATGAACGTGGTGATATGTATCGTGAGCTTATGACGTATGTGTACCATCCTGCAACTCATAAAAGCAAAAAACCTGCAATACCATACGATAAAGATGCTCTTGCGCGACAAAAAGCATTTGTGCATTCGAAAAGTAAAATTCCAACGATTTTGTTAAAAGGGTGGGATTCGATAAAAACGTACGCGCAGAATAATGTTGGCCTAGCGATATCAAAGTATCCTATAGTTATCATGTCTAATAGTGCAGGCACTATGGTGCAACATTATACGTGGTTATTAGAAGAGCTGGCAAGCCAGGGATATATTGTTATTGGAGTTAATCATCCTTATATGGCTGCAATTACAAGGTTCCCCAGTGGGTGGGTTATTCAGGGTTTGGTAACTCATAAAAAAAGTATTAACAAGCAGGCATATGAAACATGGAAGCAGGAGCAAACAAATACCTGTGTTGCTGATATAGATTTTGTTTTAACAAAGCTTGAAGAGCTTAATAAAAGTGATACATTTTTGCAGGGTAAATTAGATCTTGCAAAGGTAGGCATAGTGGGTCATTCTTTTGCCGGTGATGTAGCATTGCTTGCTGGTAGCAGCAATAAGAATATAGGAGCGATCGTAAATATGGATGGCGGCGAAAGAGTTTTCCGATATAATAAAATTAGAGAACCGTTTACTGTGCCTTGCTTGATGATTTTGGCGGAAAGAAGCCATCAGTGGGAAGGTGATAAAGGTTTGAGTGATTTGGAAACGCTCGATGCTTTTTGTCGCGAGCATAAGCAAAATGTATCAAAGATTGTGCTTCAGAATGCTGGTCATGGCATCTTTGGTGATTTGCCTATCTTATTGAATAGCACGTTATTTACTCGAATAGCATCATACCTGTTTGATTTTGGTTTATATGCATCAGCGTCAAAGGGATGCGAGGCAATTGAAATAATTAAGATTGCCGTAGTTGGCTTTTTAGATAAAAATTTGAAATAAATAATCCTCGGAAGAATTCAGAGGATTTGTTTTATGTCTAGAAGCTCAGTTGGTAGCTCTTAATAGGATGTATCATTTAATTGTTATGATTGGAGGTATCCATGGATTTCAAATTTCTCGTTTCACCATATGACCTTGCAGACATAGATAAAAAACTTGGAGAGAATTACTGGTCTCCTGTTGATGTTGCCAAGGTTAATGACTGGATGCTTAGAGCAGCGGCATTTAAAGGGGAATTTCATTGGCATACCCATGAGCATGATGAATTATTCTACATTTATAAAGGATCAATTGTTATTGATACGGAACAAGGGCCTATCAAACTTAGCGAAGGGCAAGGCACTGTTATTCCAAAAGGCATGAAGCACAAACCACAAGCTGAAAATCGTGCTATTGTTCTCATGCTTGATCCAGTGGAAGCGGATCTTAAAGGGCATGAATAGCAACTATTGCTCGCATTCGTCGTTTTCATTACTCAGAAATTAACTCCGAAATACTCCGAAGCTAAGCTTTTCGGAGTTAAAAGAAGAGAACATGTTTCAGTGGTCGTGAGTTGATAAAATTTTCGGAGTTGGGAATAAGGCTTATCAAAAAATGATCTCAAAAACTGGGTAAATTCTTGATTTTAAGTCTATAGTAGGTTACACTAAGTGTAACTTAATATGGAGTTAGTTATGCAACCAAAGAAAATTTTAAGAGATTGGCTTCAGCAAAATGCGTCTAGTGAACATTATTTATTTTCACTACAGGACCTGAGAGCGCTTTTTCCCACATTATCTGATATCGCCTTTAAAACATTACTGAGCAGAGCTGCCGCTAAAGAGGATCTATTGCATAGAGTCTGCAGGGGAATTTACATCTATAGAAGGGCAATCCCATCAAATGGTTTATTGCTATTTCATGTGGCCGCCTATCTAAGAGCTCATGAATTTAACTATATTAGTCTGGAAACGGCATTAAGCAATGTTGGAGTAATTTCTCAAGTCCCCATCAATTGGATTACCATTATGTCATCTGGATGCAGCAATATAATCCGATGTGGTGAATTTGGCACCATTGAATTTGTTCATACAAAAAAAAAGCCAAGCGATATTTTGAGCCGGCTTTCATATGATGCACAATCTAGACTCTGGTCTGCAGATATTAGCCTCGCAATCAGTGATATGAAAGATACCCACAGGAACTGTGATTTAATAGATTGGAAGGTTGTGAATGAACTTATTTAATAGATTAGTGACCGAAGCTCTTAAAAATCAGCCACATTATTCTCATTTACGAATTGTTGTTGAAAAGGAACTACTTCATCATGATATTTTGAGAATCTTAAGTGCTAATAACTTACTAAAAGATCTCACTTTTATAGGCGGTACTTGTCTACGAAGTTGCTATGGGGGAGTAAGGCTAAGCGAAGATTTAGATTTCACGGGAGGCATGAATTTTTCAAGAGATAGCTTGTCAACCATGAGTGCAATCTTAATAAGTAATTTAAAAGACAAATATGGTCTGCAGGTTTCAGTAAGTGAACCCATTAAGGATAAACAAAATGTCGATACCTGGAAAATTAAAATAGAGACTAGGCCGCAGGCAAAAATTATGCCTGCCCAGCGAATTAATATTGATATTTGTGCCATTTCTTCCTATGATAAACGTCCTATAATGCTATTAAATTCTTATGGCGTCGATATGGGCACAAGTGGTCTTATTATACAAGCACAAAGTCGCGAGGAAATTTATATGGATAAACTTATAGCATTTGCCTTTAGACCAAATCGCATAAAATATCGAGACTTATGGGATATACTGTGGCTCCATGGCCAAGGGCTAAAGCCTAAGTTTGAATTGTTGCCAGCAAAGCTCGACGATAGAAATTATTCAAAGGAATACTTCTTAAAGATATATCATGACCGCACACAAATACTTAGAAATATGCCTGAAACTGCGAGCGAATTTAAAAAAGAAATGCAGCGTTTCTTACCGCAAGAACATGTAACCAAAACTTTAGGCCAAGAAAATTTGTGGTCTTTCATAATAGATTTAATGGAAGATTTGGGAAAACATTTGAAAATGGTGAGCAAGATCTAAATGAACATATTTCCGAATAACTCCCAAGCTTTTTGGTCAGGGCGTAAATACGATGGCATGATACATCATTATGGTTTAGCAATGGGGGCTTTTAGGCGCTATTGTTGTCATACTTATCGGCCAATTTTATATTCAATTCAGCTCTCTTTGGCGCGTTCAAGATACCACCGTGCTGAATCGTAATAAAATTGTGCCAGCGATATGCCAGCATCTTGTTTATCAACGAATACTTTTACGTAGTGCGCAAATTCCTTTAAAGGTGTGGTAGTATCCCATCCACATTTTTCAATCTCTTTTTCTCTCAATGCAAAAGAAAAGAAGAAGATAGTTAGCTGTGCATAATTAAGTTTTTTTGCAAGATAATACCGTTGTATCTCATTTTCTGTTGGTACATGTTCTAAATAGCTTTCCAAGAATAACATTTCTTCTTGGTTAGTATAATCAAGGCGCATGGCTAAGTAACTAATATCCATAAATGGATTTTCCCACCCGGTATATTCCCAATCGATAAAGATGGCTCGACCATCATGTAAAAAAATATTGCGAGGATTAAGATCGCCGTGAATCGTTGCTTGATGTGTATTCATTTTGGTGAGCTGCCCATCATATTTGAGCATCAACTCTAGTGCTTGGTCAAGATCATGCTTTATTAACGTGTTATGAGCAATAGAATTATATATTTCTACGGCGCCCTGAGTGCCTGATGCTGTTGGATAAGGATTAGGTCTAATTTTGTGAGCGATAGCAAGAGTCTGTGCAATCTTTATTATATTTTTCGGTTGCTTAGATTGTTCTAGGCTCAATGTGTCAGCCTTAATGTATTCCATTAATACCGTGCGGTAATCACCAGTTACATAGTAAATGTGCGGAGCTATAGAAAGTTGAGCTGATTCTTGCATGACGAAGAGTTCTCGCTTTAAGTCAGCAATTGAGGCTGGTTCTTTTTTAATCCTTAAAACGTATTGTGCATTATGCGCCGTCATAAGTAAGCATATATTTGAGTGCCCTCCAGGCAATAAAGCTACATCGATTTCCTCGGCAGGAATTCCAGCAAAATAATTATTGAGGACTTCGTTGAGGGCTGTTTGGCAAAAAGTGGGTATGGCGCTTGAGCTGGCATAAGTCCAGACATGACTAAGTAAGCATAAAATAAGCAACAGCTGCTGCTGGAATTGGAAGCTTTTCATGGTATTCGTCCTGGGTATTAGGTTGTTTTCAATAAAAGAATAAAAAGATCTATGAACTAAAGCAAGAGATGAAATTAATATTAAAGCCTTGCACAATCAGTGGATTTGACCTCAAATAGCTAAATTGCTACTTTAGGATAATTGTATATCAAAATGTGCTATAAAAGGAGCTTGCCATGAAAAACATTTCACTGCTTGTTGGAGTATTACTGGTAGCTAGCAGTTTTTCTCTTGTTTCTATGGAAGCACTGAGCGAGGCAAAGAAAAAAGTTAAGAGTAAGCCATCGACATCGGCACAGCCAGCGGTTAAACTGCCTTTGCCTACCAAGGCAGAACTTGAGGAAGAATTGGAAGAAGCCTTTGAGAAAGCAGGATTGGACTATGAGGCTTATAAGAAGGAAAAATCTTCCAGTAGAGGCGATCTTGAAAAAAATCTTCTCAAGACAAAAGCGGACTGGTTTGTGCATGTGAATGTAGAAGAAGATGAGGTGGAAAAGTTGGCAAAGATAGCTCAAAAATATGACTCTGTGGAAGAGGTCGTTAAATCTTTATTGGCATCAGATTCCTTAAAAACTGATACCCATGCTGACGATTTATTAGCGTTTTTAGATGATGGAAAACATACGGACTGGAATTGGTACAGAAATAATAACAATGGAGTATTTGAGGCTTATCCTGGTATTCAGACTATAGTACATATGCAAAGCTGTATGGGGAATAAAATAGCTGTTCTGAGAGAAACATTAGAGAACCTTATGCAGGCGGGGAAGCCGGAAATGGCCATTAAAGAGTCGGAATCTATTAAATCATCGCTTGAGGCTCTCGTTGAATTTGGCAGTGTCTTGTCCTCAATTGAATCCTTTGGGACTTCTGGAGCTGCACAGAAATGTGCGGATGTACTTAAAATAAGTCAAGGATTTTTGGCCGTGGCCGATGAGTTACGCCAAGAGAGCAATGTTGAGGATGAAAATGCTCATTCAGCTTTGTTAAAATCTACGTATCTTATGGAATATTCTGTTCAAGCTCTTGAGAAAGGTTTGGCTGAGACAACTGAATTTTTAACACATGAAGACCGACTCAACGAAATTGAAGACCTTAATAGCGTCATGCTCGAGAAAATAGAGGAGATTAATTACCAAAAGAATACTGTAGCAGAGGAATCTTATGCGCAGCTTCCTCAAGTTTTAGAGATGGTAACTCAACAGGAAACCGAAGCAGGATATGAAGCTGAGCGCGAAGAAGAAGAATACTATGAGAAAAAGCGTGTAAAAGAAGAGAGCAATTGATGAAGATTATCTGGTATTTAATTGTTTTTCATATAGGAATTGTGCAGGCAGCTTATTTTGAGAAGGTTGCAGATGTAGGCGCAGTTCACCGGGTGATGGATGCAAATCATAAGCAAGAGCAGATGGCAATGAGCGGGATTCATAAAGCATTCGAGCGTGCGAAAGTCGTGCACATTGCAAGGGAAGACGATGATAGCGATGTAAAAGACTTCAGAGAGGTAAGAATTGTTCAGCATAGTCATGGCATCGAAAGATTGATACTCACTAGAGATAGGGAAAATGGTTTAATAAAGGGGTATTCGATTGTTCATATGGGAACGGTACAGGCCTCACATCTAAAAACTTTACAAGGCAGCAAGGCATTTGAAGAGGTTTGTAAAGGATCCCAGGTTGCGAAATTGGTGCATGTGAGTGTAGGCGCCGATGCTAGTTGGGTAGGGATCGTTCAGACTACCAAGGATATCGAAAAATTAACTGTGTATACGCAAAAGGATCATGAAAATGCGCTAATTACTATGCATTCGCATCCCCTTCTTTATAACGAAGGGTATGAAAAACAGAAGTGGGAAAGTGAACCTCAAATAAGTAGGCAAGAAGAGTACGGTTATACGGCTTTCTGCTGCTCCAAGTCGGGCGATATTCGAAAGATTTGTAATTTGCAACTTCCTAGAAGAGAAGAGGCTCTTCTGTTTTTATCAGAAAGTAAAAATCGCTACCTTTTGGGTTACAGTCTCAAGTGGGTAGTGCTTTACCTTATCAATCTTCAAACAGGTGAACTGTTGCTGGCCTTTCCTGCTGGCGCACTAGTAAGGCCTTTTTCCGATACCTCAGTTAATTATAAGGCTTTTGAGAACGCACAAAAAATTGGCATCGATCTAGGCAAGGGCCTTACAATTAGGCTAGGAGATGTTATTTATGAAATAAATGTAACAGATCGATTTGTTCAAAAAAAATTGAAAACTCTTAATGAATCACAGGAACTGTTCGCTCTTTGTAACGATCCACAATTGCGGCATAGTAAGCGAGCACAAGAAATAATTCAAGAGCATCCAAACGTTCTTGAAAGCACTAATGAATTAGGGCAAACTCCTTTACATGCAGCATTGTCTGCTGGTGCGATTGATTTGGTACCTCAATTCAATGTTGCTCACATGCCAAAGAAATTATTGTCTGCCCGTGATAAAGCCGGTAAAACGGTTGCTCAGCTTGCGGCAGAGAAAGCACCTGTTGATACTCGTTATATGGACTTACTTGAACTTTTTTTCTCTAAATCTGCAGTTGCTTATGATAAGCAAGATAAGAATGGCGAAACTATTTTGCATAGCATACTGAAGGTACTAGTAGAACAAAAAAAAGATCCCTCTCAGGTGACATTACACTCAAAAGCGCTGGCTGCCTTTAAAAAATTTCTGAATGCACATCCAGTTGATCCCAAAGTACTTACCATTAGGGACGGTCAAGGGCGCTCGCTTCAGAGTTGGGCACAGGCGCTGGAAGATGACTTCATTATCAACAAAATGACTCCGATTAAAGAGGACACGCCTCTCGTGGGACTTTCTGAGGAGGATAAGCGCTACACTGAAAATCAGATAAAGCTTCTTCAAAAAAATGCGTTGTTGCATTTTGAACCCCTTATTATTTCTGGGGCTGGAAATGCGCTGCTATGGATGATTGTTTCCCTATCACAGCGACATCTTATAGAACCGGGGGAGGATGACCTCTTTGACGGGGTCATAGAAAAAAATGCCGCTATTAAGGAACTTTTCAAAAGTAGTGAAGACTTTGTTGGTCAGAAAAAAGTGCCGGTAATCCTTTTTCTAGGTGCTATAGATGCTTATGCTCACAAGAAAAATGGATTAAGCGATTTACGCTGCAAAGCCCTCATTTCACAGCTCAGCAGAGAAACCAAGGGTATTTTGCCGATTATGCTATCAAAAAGTGCTCAAGACATTATCGAGGAAGTGAGGAGTAAGTGCAGTTTTGTCACGATTAAATTAAGCGTACAAGAACGAATAAAAATGCTAAGGGAGGGTTTGCTTAGTGAGCCAAAAGTTTTGATATCAGAATCGCAGTATCGTGCCTTTGGTTTTGCTACTGAAGGACTTGTACAGAGAGACATTGAAACTATAGTACAAAGTTTGCTTGTAAGAGAGAGCATCGACAATAAAGCTCTTGTTGAGGAGACCTGCTCTTATCTACAAAGAAAAGGGTTTGATGATTTTGAAAGGCGTAGCTCTTTACTAAAATTTGCTTCGGGTCAGATGAGATTTAAGGATTTGATTGGTATGAAATCTGAAATAAAACAGTTTAAAGCAATTGCGCGTCGGATAACAAAAGAGGCTAAATCAGAATTTTGTATTGTTTTAGCAGGGCCTCCCGGGACAGGTAAAACGACTTTGGCAGATGCATTTGCACAGGAAGTTGGTTGGTTATTTTATGGCAAGGCTGCTACAGAATTTAGAAAGGGAATAGTTGGTTCGGGCGCTGAGGCTGTGAGAGCATTTTTCCAGGATGCCCAGAAAGATGAAACTAAAAAAGTAGTTTTCATTGATGAAATCGACCTATTAGCGGGACGGCACGTTGAGGGAGGCGGTAATGAGGATAAGGCGACGCTGGCTCAAATATGGCTTTCTGCAGATTATTTCTTAAAAAAAAATCAGGGGGTCGTTATTTTTGCTACTAATAATCCAGAGAATATTGATAGTGCTTTGAAAAGCAGGTCGCATATCATAGAAGTGTTACCGCTGGACGGACCAGCTCGGCTTGAATTTGTTCGCACTAAATTATTGCAGCGAACTGATGTTAACAAAGAAGTATTTGAGGGGCCCTTTCTTTCTGAATTAACAAACTCCATGAGTTGGGAGGCACTTGAAGGTTATGATACGCGGAATACATTTACGGTTACATTTTCCAGTAGAGATTTACTAAAATGTATCGAACGTGCAGTGCTTTTAAAATATGAGGAAAAGAGCGCTTTGCTTGAGAAATGGCATCTAAACGAGGCATGTAAATTGTTAAGTCCTGAGGTTGAGATAAATACAAAAGTGTGGATGCGTAGCCAAAAACAAGAATTTGCCTGTGGTCCATCCATTTTTCAATCATGAAATAGACAACCTAGAAACCAAAAATGATACAGAGTTATTTTATTAGGAGTATTACATGCAAAATATGGCAATTATATCGGTGGCTATTATCTGCTCAATCATATGCCCTGGGGTGTCTGGGATGAGGGTAGAGGAGAAAAATGGGCAGCCTGGTTTGCTTGTTGAGTCAGTAAAACCTAAAAAGATACTTATAGAAGGGCTGGATGTATTTTGCATTGATAAGGATATGACCAAGGAAGATTTTGCTGATACTTTCATGGATTCAATATCAAAAGGGTATGTAAAAGTAACTAAAGAGCTTTTAGATTTGCATAACGATGCATGGCAGCCTGATTTTATAGCAGCTCTTAAATGCGCTTTAGAAAAAGGGCATACAGAAATATTCTCATTGCTTTTAAAGTCAATGCCACCTTCTGGAAATGTATGTAGCCGTTTACTCAAAAGAGCTTGGCAGCCCGGGCGTGAAGATATAGCGAAGCTTTTGCTTGAGCAATCAGATAGTGAAATTGAAGACGTAGCCTTCTACCTAAAAAAAATGGGAAGTTTAGAAAAAATTGAAAAAAAGGTTGCTGAGCATAATTTACGTTTGCTTACTCCAAAATTTTCTACACTCTCCCCTCAGAGTCAGTATGATTTTCTTTATTTTGCGGTTTCAACGGGCTTAGATGATAGGTGTCCATCAGTACTCAAGAATTTGTCAGATGAAGTAAGAATCCAAGTTCTCAACTGTGTACCCAAAGCTATCCAGGATGCCAAGTTAGAAACAAGCAAACGGCGGAACGAAATTGCTATCAATAAAAAAATTGTAGAGTTGCTGGGTTCTTCGCCACTCATTACTTGCAGAAATGTTCGTGAGTTAGCAAAAGAGGCGCCGCGTTCGTTCAGCTTCAGCCAAGAGGGTAAAATACTTGCTTATCCCGACTCGGGGGGTGTTAAGCTGTGGAATATTTCTACAGGTAAATGTATACGTAAGTGGGAAGCGTATTCGGTGAGTTCAGTAAGGTATGGCCCAGATGGTAGGATGGTCGCTTTGGGCACCGTTGATAAAACAGTGGTATTATTGGATGCTTCTACGGATACATGCATATGTACGTTAGAAGGACATACCGGTCAAGTTACATCAGTAAGTTATAGCCAAGATGGAAAATTGCTTGCTTCGGGTTCTAAGGATAAGACGGTGAGAATATGGGATGTTACCATGGGCAAATGCATACACTTATTAGAGAACATTCCCAGCAGGTTAGTAAGCTATAGCCCAGATGGTAAAACACTGGCTGTGGCTTCCGGTAATAAAGTGACGTTATGGGATATTTCTTCTGGTAAATGTGCGCTTACGTTAATAGGGCATAAAGATAAGATTGCCGATGTCGTATTCAGCCCAAATGGAAGAACGCTTGCCTCGGGTTCTAAGGACAAAACAGTGAGAGTGTGGGATGCGTCTACGGGTGCTTGCATACACGTGTTAGAAGGGCATCGCACCGAAGTTGTTTCATTAAGTTTTTGCCCGGATTGCAGGACACTTGCTTCGGGGGGTAAAACTGTACGGTTGTGGGATACTACTACGGGAGCTTGCATAAAAGAAATAGATCAATCATATAAGTATGATTTTAATTTAGTATGCTTTAGTCCAGATGGCAGGACACTTGCTCTCTCCTCTTTGAAAAGCCCAAAACTAATTCATCGCGATGGCGAGGGTCCTGGCGCTGGGTCGGATTATTCTGGTGGTAGCTACGCACTGACGTTGCTGAGCTAATAAAAAGTATCAAGCGCGCAAGTTTTTAAAATATCATTAAAAAATGTAGAGGTGCTTTATGATGAAATATAAGGGCTATACTGGAGATTTCATCTACGATGATGCAACAGAAGTCTTTTGTGGTGAAGTTATTTATTTAACAAGAGATGCAATAACTTTTCAAAGCACGACTGCTGAAGAAATAGAGCAGGCATTTAAGGATTCTGTTGACGACTATTTAGAATGGGTTGCTGGGCGCGGTTTAGCGCCTGAAAAGCCTGCGTCCGTAGAGGAGATATGCCTGCAAATTCCGAAAAACAGCGCCTCTTAACACAAAGCTTTTAGGCCATTTAAAGCGCAATTATGATCAAATCATCGCATAAGAAAATAGCTATTATAGGGAACTGTGGCTCAGGTAAAACAACCTTGGCCTTTCAGCTGCAAGAGAAGCTTAAGCTACCTTTATATCATTTAGATCAGTATGCCTGGCGACCACATTGGGAACGAGTAGATTTTGAGCTTTTTAGTGAGGCTCATGAGGAGCTGTGCAAAAAAGAGGAATGGATTCTAGAAGGTTTATACACTAACCTGCTGTATCAGCGCATTTCGCATGCTGATGTTGTTATCTTTTTAGACATGCCACGCTTTGTCTGTGTTTGGAATGTGCTAAAACGAGCCGTGTTAAATTTTGGAAAAGTAATACCGGGTAACCCTGAAAATTGTAAGCAACGGATTTTTAGTTTTAAATTTTTAGATTTTTTAAAGTGGGTTTGGAATTTCAATAAACGACATAGGCAAGCTCTTTTGTGTCTTCTAAACGATCCTGAATTCAAGGACAAAAAACAGATATATATTTTGAATTCAACAGCAATGATTGCTGACTTTGTACAACATCTGGAAGAGTGATAGGCAATACCGCTGACCAAAGTCCTTGCTATGGTTTGTTAAGTTAGAATGGAAGAGGGGCCAGACTTATTAAGTCTGCCCCCTTATCCAAAAAATATCCTTTGAGTCTAATTTACAATGCTTAAATTATCCAAAACCGTAGGGGCAACACAATTGCTATTCAACGAGCAAGGAGCAAATGGCACCTGCCAGTAAAGCACTGGTGTACCAGGAATACTCGGTGCAGGACATGTCGGCGGACATGCCGCTGCCGGGAATATTGCACCACTGTAGTTTGTTGTTGCTGGTGTTGGACCATTATTTTTAGCACGATTACTATAATATGCATTAGTAGATATTGATCCTGATATTGTTACAGGAGGAAATACGGTTTGCGAAATGCTTACGTTATAAGTTCCTGTTCCACCCATACCGGTGCCGAAGCTTACTACGGTTGTGCCAGGAGCAATACCGGCACCTGAAAGTGTCATACCAACCACGATCGCACCAGATGTCACATGAGTTACTGTGAGGACCGTGCTAGAGATTGAACCGGTTACTGTAGCTACGACGGCGCCAGCACTTAGGTCTTGAATGCCAAATCCGCCGGTGACGGAAGGAATAACGCCTGATACAAAAACGTTAGCTGAAAGAACGTTATCGCTTATGATGTTATCATTGCTTGCACCCGGTGCAAAATCAGTTACGTTAATGCCAATATTATTCTTTTCTGCAAAGCAATTAATAACTTTGGAATCTGCGAGATTGAATAGATCGAATCCTGTGCCAGTTCCAGAATTAGTAGTATTGCCCTCTGCTATGCACGAATCAAAAACAAAAGGAGTATTGATATCGCCCGGGCTCTGTGGTTCGCGTGTAGAGAACACAAAAGCTAGTCCATTGGAGCTACCAGTATCCATATTGCCCGAGGCTACACATCTTCTAAATACTACAGGACCACTAGGAAAGAATTGAGGCTCAAAGATATTTGCTTTAAAACCTGCAGCAAATGAAAATTCAGACAAAGGATTTGTAGCTGCTTGCTTGTGCCCACTGGAGGAGCAGTCCTCAATCAGTACATTTCCAATTGCGGCTAGATCAAATCCTTCTGCCAGAAGAAGTGAAGGAGTACTAGTGTCAAAGTTCATATTGCCATCTGAATGACAGTTGGCTAAATAGATGTTCTCAACAGCAAAAAATGAGAAGCCCTGATTGAAAACTCTATCGCCAACGCCACTGTTATTTTGAACGGTCTGACCCGAAGCTGAACTATTGGTTATTTTAACATTAGTGCACCCGAAACCAATATCCATTCCATTTACTGAGCAGATTGGGCCTCCCAATGGAGGGAAAGTAGGGGTCATAGGAACTGTCAGAGTAAGCGAAGTTCCGTTAGCCTCACAATTATTTATGGTGAGATTAGTTGCAAATACAGCCACAAAGCCTAAAATGCTTATTCCGCCAGTAACAGCAGCAACCGATGCTGCAAATGGATCGGAAAGATTTACATTGGTATCGTTAAATTGGCAAGAGTCGAGTAGCAAATTGGTCATAATGCTGGTTCCAAAAGTAGCACCTGAGTTAAACCCATAAGCGCTATTACCGCTCGAATTGCGGTTGAAGGTGCACCTATGAATGGCGACATCAGCTGATATGCCCCCAACCTCGGCTCCATCAGCAGTTGGATTACCAGGAATCACAGAATCGACTCCGATATTATCATCACAATGGCAATCGTCCATCGTGAATTTTGTCACATTAAATGCCCACATGCCAGCTCGAAAATTTTCATTGAAGTCACAATCGTTAATGGTAACGTCTTGAGCGTTGAGGATCACTGCTCCTCCCATACCATCGCCGATGCCTAGAGGATCCACGATAGCGGTTGAGAGTCCGTTGTTGAATGCTCTGATATCACTGATGCTCAATTCAGTTACCAATTGATCTGCGGCTAAAGTTGGCATGCTAGCAAGAGCAGCTCTGTGAGTTTGCATTCTCTTAATTAAATCCGGTCCAATTTTCCCATGAGATAGATTTTTCATATAAACGTTTGGCGCGGAAGAGGATGGGCTTGCGGTAATTACTCCAGCTCGAATACCAGCATCAGAAAAATCTCTGATTGCACCTTTTTTTACAATCACGTTTGTCAAGCCGGGTTCAATTAAGACACCATCAACGTTCACTACATCCTTTGATTTTTGGGAAAGCGTTTTGCCTTTAAGATCGAGAGTAACATTGCCCCCTGCCGATACGCTAATTCTGATCGCCGGATTTGAGCCACAAGCAGGATCGTAAACGACATCCTCGGCCAAATAGTACTCACCTGGGCATTTAATTACAAATCCATGCCTTCCTATATCTTTGGCGGTTATTTTATGAGAGCTTTTTGCAAAGCTTTGCGAGCAACTTACCAGAAGGGATAGCGCCGCTATATATTGGATAAACTTCATTTAAAACTCCTCTTGTATAATTTAATAATATTTTTGCTTACGCTTACTAGTCCGTTTAGTTATCAGAATGAGCAAGGATGCGCACCTTCTGAACGCTAACGTTGACTTATGAAACGCTTTCATAAATCAGTATGATAAGCTGCTCTATGAGAAAGCAAGAGTTGCACTATTTTTTTTGAGAACCTATTCTATAGGCATACATTGCGATTATTTCTGGATCAAGAATCGAGTAAGTTAAAACTTTGATTTAGGAAGTATCCTGAAAAGCAATACATTGATAACGCGAACAGAATTTTAGGGTGTTATGATGAGAAAAGTATTTTGGGAAAATCCCTATCAAAAAAGCTTAACTACTCATGTTGCATCAGTTGATGGCAATCAAGTAGTCTTTGAAGAAACAATCGCCTACTCCTTTGCAGGGGGACAGGAAAGTGATAAGGCTACCGTTAATGGTATTCCGATCCTTGATTCAAGAATGGAAGGTCCGCTTATTTATTACACTTTACCCGAAGGGCATGGGCTTTCAAAGGGTGATGAAGTTACGATGGAAATAGATTGGCCGCGCCGCCACCGGCTCATGAGATTGCATTTTGCTGCTGAACTGGTTCTAGAGATTGTAACTCAAAAGTTTCATCTTGAAAAAATTGGAGCGCACATTGCTGAAAATAAAGCGCGCATAGATTTCATTAGCGATCAAAATGTTTCAGCTCTTTTTGATACTATATTGACCGAATTTAATGCAATAATCAAAGCAGACTTGCCTATTCAAAAGGGTTACTCAGATGTTGAAAATCAGAGACGTTTTTGGAAGATCGATGGTTTTGCACAGGTGCCTTGTGGAGGAACGCATGTTAACACAACAGCTGAAGTTGGGTATGTTACTTTAAAAAGGGATAGGCCAGGCAAATCAAAAGAAAGGATTGAGATCCGGCTTGTTGATGATTCAACAAAGAGCGTTGAGAGCTGAAGCGCTTTAGCCACAATTTAAAAATACTTTAATTTCGTTCCAATCTTTATACAGGTCTTAAGTGTGGTGTGCCTCATTTGATGAGAGCTTTTCGTACCTTTTCTCCCATACCAACAAGCCGTTCTTCTGGCTCATTAGAAAAGACAAATCGCACATAGCGTGTTGCAAGTTCTCCCCAGCCTGTCATAGGCGTAGCGGCAATTTTTGCATGATTAAACAGCAATTCAGATGCCTGTGTAGAAGGGATACCGAGCGCCTCCGTATCAAGAAGCATGGACCAGCCACCGTGAGGTGGTATTACGGGTAATTCCTGCAGTTCGCTGAGCATGATATCTCGTCGTTTTTGCCAAATTTTTAAAGCATTATTGAGGCCATCGTCTGATGCATTGAGAGCCGCTGCAACGCCAGACATGCTGATTCCAACTTGGCATACGACGTTTGATATGCTTACAAGTCCGATATCATTAATTATTTCTTGTGGACCAACTACCCACCCTACGCGCCAGCCGATCATTCGAAGCTCTTTTGATGCAGCACCCACGGTGATAGTACGTTCAGCCATTTGTGGAAAACTAGCCGGGTGTAGTATTGTGCGGTTATCGTATAAAATACGTTCCATTGCGGCATCATAAAGGAGCCAGGAATCGGTTTCTATACAAATATCCGCAACTGCCTGCCATTCTTCCTGAGTTAAAATGTGGCCAGTAGGCATACCTGGGCTTATGAGTACCATGCGAGTGCGTGACGATGAAGCTTTCTTGAGTGCGTCAATATCCAAGCGCCAGCCATCAGGTGAAGGCAGTAATGGCACAAATTTGGTACTACCACCCGCAATGCGGATGCGATTAATTATGCCCGCATAGGTCGGGTCTGTAATGATTACCTCATCGCCTGGCTCAATCATCGCAAGTAAGCAATTTAAAATGCCAGACATGCCACCAGCGGTGATAATTGATTGGCTCCGCCAATCGTATGATATTCTGCTAGCACGCATGACACGATTGGTAGCCGCTTGGCGTAACTCATCTTGACCTAAAAAGGGAAGATAGCTGTTGTTAGCATCAACGCCGATTGCTGCGCGCGTGGCTTCTAGCGCCATTTGCGGAGGTAAAATATCGGTATCGAGGTTTTCAAGTCGCAAGATTTCAGGATCGTGTGCAGCATCTGCTGCACTTCCCATGCGATCTACGCCGATTCCTGGAACCTGAGAGAGTCGTGCGACACGATGCATTCGTGACATACTAGATTTCCTCAATAAGAAGATTCATGATTTTTGTGATAACCAGCGTATTAATGAACTGCTACTATTTTCCCCTTAGTAATTGTTTCCAGATCAACTGGCTTCAAGCTAAATACAGCATGGGGTGTGCCTGCAGCTGCCCATAATTGTTCAAATTTTAACAGGTCTTGATCGATAAAAGTTCTCATTTCTTGTTTATGGCCCATTGGCGGAATCCCGCCTATAGCAAATCCGGTTACTTCACGTGTATAGTCAGCATCAGCCTTTGAGATCTTTTCTCCAACCTCTGCCTCAATCATTTTCTCGTCCACACGATTGGGACCGCTTGCCAGAACCAGAATTGGGGCATGTGTTTCTTTAGTCTTAAATATCAAAGATTTAACTATTTGTTCGATCATGCATCCAATTGCCGCCGCGGCTTCTGCGGCAGTGCGGGTGCTTTCAGGAAGTTCTACGACTCTAAAATGTGCCCCTTTTTTAGCCAACGAATCTTGTATACTTTGTGCACTTTTGCTGAGTGCTTTTGGGTTAACCATGACTTTCTACTTTGCTATAAACGCGTGTTAATGATAGTAATAAGATGAGAAAATTCTATACCAGCTATAAAATAAAGGCAATGGCAGGCGCGGCTCTAGGATTTGGGCAATCTCAAAATTCAGCTACACTTTTAATTTATATTCAAGAATCTTGAAACATTTGATTTATTTTCTAATTGTGATAATCTTCGTATAAAGAATTCCATTTTTAAAATAGACTTTGTTTTACATTAATCGGGACGTTATGGAGCTACGATATCTTTTTGTTCTCTTTTTTCTTTGTCTTCCTTCTAGTGGGCGGGCGATGGAGCCGATAAAACCGCACCTTACATATGGAGGAAAGGTGAATATTTTTTTTATTACAGGTACCAGTGGGTCAGGAAAAAGTACCCTCGTAAAACTTTTAAGAGAGAAATTATCAACAACTCTATATGAGGTGTATGATTTTGATGAAAATGGTGTTCCACCCGATGCTGATGAAAGCTGGAGGCATAAGACCACTGATTATTGGTTGGTAAAAGCACAAGAAAACGCTGTGCAAAAAAAGTCTACGATTATTTGCGGTGTTACCGTGCCATCAGAAATTTTAAGCTCTTTGAAAAAACCGGATCTACCCATATACTTTGGATTTATTAAGATTGCCGATGAAACAATAAGACAGAGATTACAAGCCAGAAAGTGGGATGATGGATTAATTCAAGATAATATTAACTGGGCACATTATCTCGAAGAAGAAGTAAGAAAGCAGAAACATTCTCTAATTGTGGAGAGCCCCCTAAATGCAACCCCAGAACATACTTCTAGTGAATTTATCCAATTGATTAATTCCTGGTAGCTCAATGTAAATAGGAGATAAAATCAAGATAAATGTTGACAAATTGAAAAAAAACAATCGATTATTAGTAAAATAAATCATCGAAATAGACGATAACGAAAAACAATTTTGCATCACAGCGAAGGAAGATATATGAATTATAAGTCAAAACTAGCTGTTTTGGCCCTCGCAGGGTTAACGGTTTCAAGTTTTCCATTGATCGGCATGGATCGGCAAGGCTCACGTACCCAAAATGTGCAATTAGATGAGCAGGCTCTTTATAATAAGCTGGCAATGGTCGCGGCTACAGAGCGTAATACAGATGTCAGAAGGCAAAAGGTTGAAAATCTATTAATAAATCAGAGTGTTATGACGACGTCTCTTTTTGGATATGCTGCAGAATATGCTTCAATAGACTTTGTAAAGGCGCTTTTAGACCGCCATGTTCGGGTAACTGGCTTGGATAAGGATGATCCATTATTCACAATCATATCTGGTGGTACAATTACGTTTGGACCGGGTAAAAAAGCTCGTGAAGTACTGCTAAAAGGTAACGCAGGCACAATGCCTCCGCTACATCGCGTGTTAAAAAGTTGTGCTTTTGATCCCTCACGCGTCCAAGTCGTCCAATTATTGCTTGAGATGGGTGCTAATCCCAATCAGTATTGGGAATCATGGTACCCTGTGCATCTTTTAATTAGTGGTGATATTGGTGAAATTACTCAAGAAGGCAAGCAGGCATTCTTCCAAATCCTAGAACTATTATTTCAAAAGGACATAGATCAATTACAAAAGGATTGGGAAGGCAAGACGCCGTTGCTGACCGCATGGAGCCAATTAAATTCTGTTCGAGCTCTCTCAGCTCACGAACTTAATACCGCAGAAGAAAAGGCCTATTTTCAGAAGCAAGCTCTTTTCTATGAAGAACTTATAGCAGTTCTTGAAAAGAAGTTGGCTGGGCATCTAGATGTTTACGGGATTACCAGTAATCGTCTCTTCATGTCTGGTGAAGAAAAATCGAAAGTAGACTTAATTATTGAGTCTATCTCGCGATTGCCTCGGGTTACTACTTCAACTCTGCTGAGCGGCATAGTCCAATTTTGTCCACTTCAGGATATCATAGCATTGCTTTTGCGCGGTGGTGATCAAGTAAAATCCCTTTTGAATCCTATTGATCAAATTCCTCCTTTATATGCACTTTTGGTACATCCTTGGCAGGGAACTGATCGAGCGAAGGTGGCAAAGTTACTGCTGATTGCTGGTACAGATCCCAATAAACTATGGAATGGAATGACAGCATTGCATTATTTGATCACTCATTACATGTATGGTGATTTTGCCAAAGATGGTTGCGAAGAGATGTTCTTTGAGATGGTACAATTATTGTTGCAGCACCATGCTGATCTATCGAAATGTAGCGAAAAAGGACGTACTCCGCGTGAAGAAGCGCAGGCCGTATTATGGTGCTTAGTAACTAGGGATAGTTTTGTAGACGAGGTAAATAAAGCTCTTCATAAAAGGGTCGCAGGAATTTATGAAGAGCTTATTCGTAAGTTGCAAGCGGCGGAAGTGACGCCATTACCTTAAGTCAAGCGGATAATTTTTCACATAAACTGACGTAACAATTGCCTGTTGGGGAAGCATATACTCTTCCAACAGGCAATTTATGTAATTTTTGTAAACAATATGCCAGTATGCGTCAACGAATGCTGAATACCTATTCCCCCCTTCTTTTGACAAATTGAAAAATTTTGATATGATTATTAGTAAATTAAATCATCGAAATAGACGTTACAAGAAGGAAGATGTATGAATTATATAACAAAACTGGCTGTTTTAGCCTTTGTGGTTTTTGCAGCTTCGAGCTTCTCAATGAAAGCCATGGAGCGGCAACCTTTACTTGCCAAAGATCGGCAGTTGTTAGATGAACAAAAACTTCATAAAAAGCTAGATATGATTGTGTCGACAGAGCTCAATGCAGACGTGAGAAGGCAAAAGATTGAAGCTCTTCTAAAAGATGAGAGTGTTATAACGACATCTCTATTTGCGTTTGCTGCAGCGTATGCTTCTATCGATTTTGTCAAAGCTCTTTTGAACCGAAGCGTGCTCTACCAAGGTCGTTTATTAGGGCTTATGGGCTCAATGATAAGCGTAAATAACATCGTAGGCCCAGGTAAAATTGCCCGTAAGGAATTGCTAAAAGGCAACCCTTTAACTATACCTTCATTGCTTCGCGTGTTACAACTTTGTGATGCTGATCCCTCACGCGTTCAAGTTGTACGAATATTGCTGGAAGAAGGTGCTGATCCTAATCAACTATGGCATGGAATGACAGCATTGCATATTTTGGTCAATCATTATATGTATAGGGATTTTGCGCAAGATAATGGCAACGAGACGTTTTTTGAATTAGTGAACTTACTGCTTAAGCATCATGCTGATCCTTCGAAACGTAGTGAAAAAGGACGTACACCTCTGGAAGAAGCTCAGGCTACTTTAGAGAGAGTGAGTCGTGGTATTGTTGATAAAGCCCTACTTGAAAAGGCTGCGACAAGATATCAGGAACTAGTGAGGTGTTTGAGGGGTAAGAAGCGAAGCTTATAAAAATCATTTAACCTGTTAGTTAGAGGTTCACAAATTTCTCAGCAAAGGATTATTTCATGAAAACATTCAATTTTAATTATGCCCTGCCGCTTTTTCTTGCGTTATTAACTCCTCACACAATGAATTCCATGGATGCCATTCTTGAAAAAGAGCAAGACCTTTTAAGTGCCGCAAGTGCGGCAAAATTTCATACTCTAGAATCTTGTGCCAAGGCAGCCGTACGTGACGTGGAAAAGGTTGCGTTATTGAAGGCTGCCGCCAAACGCTATAAAGAATTTATGATCCACTACGGTCAGCAAGTTGTGGGAGATCTTATCTCTGAGATGGAATCGCTTTTTGCGCCAGATTGTCGTAAAATGGTTAACGGTGAGACCGTCTGTGAAACTCTTTTGGGGCTTTACAACCAAATTGGCCGTGCCAAAGCGGGCATTGGTGGCGACCCCAAGACGGGAACGGGTCCGTGGACGGTTCGGGAAAGAAAACCCCCTCTAGTAAGCGCTGAACTTGGTATGGTGGCCGTTTATTATGAAATCACCACGGAACGCCAAGGAACAATAATAGTAATTAAGTATCTTACCTGTGATGCCAATGGTTTAATTACGGAGATCGATGAAGTTTTTAATAAAAAGAAGTCTTCCGTACAGTAACTACTACATTAATGGGAACTTCTTAGTTTTAAAAAGGAAGAGTTGATGAAATTGTCAGTACAAAGGCTCGCAATTGCCATGATACTATTGATGTGCCTCTCCTGCTGCGATATAAAAAAAGAGGAGAAGCTCATGCAAGAACCCTTTAATTTTCAAGAAATTCTTACAAAAACTTCTGATATTACCTTGAACCCGCCTGCTTATCTGCAGGCATCTGATGGTATTAAACTTGCCTACTATTCCTTTATACCCGCTACCCACCCCAAAGCTACCTTCATTTTTTATCACTGTGCTGGTATGTGGAGCAATGCCTTATATCAGCAGATGGCTCAAAAGCTGGTGCAAGAGGTTCCTGTTGCTGTTTATTTGGTAGATCTGCGTGGCCATGGCAATTCTCAGGGTCCGCGTGGTGACGCGCCTGCGGCAGCACAGGTCTATGATGATGTTGAGGTCGTTGTTCGATCTGTCAAAGAAGCTTATCCAACAGTTCCTCTTTTGCTCGGCGGGCATTCGTCAGGTGCTGGGCTTGTGGTAAACTATGCTGGGTGGTCTAAAAATAACATCGTTGATGGGTATGTGCTCTTAGCACCTTTTTTGGGTGGTGATTCTGAAACCGGGTGCGCTGATCAGCATTTTGTAAAAAAAGTACGAACCTGGCTCTTTATAGCCAATGCTTTATCGGGCGGCCGATGGTTTAACCACACTCAAGCCGTGTTTTTTAATTACCCTGCATGGCTGCTTAAACATGATCCGCTGATTGTAAGCACCTACACAACTGCAATGGCTGCAGCTACATCACCGTATCAAGCAAAAACGATATTTCAAGCAATGAAAAAACCGTGCGCTATTTTTGTAGGGGCTCATGATGAGCAATTTTTGCCAGAAAAAATAGTTGCTTTTAAGAACTTTTTGAGCAGTGGGATAAAACCGAAGTCGAGCGCTGAGATACTTCCCGATGCAAAACATCTAACACTTATTCTTCAAGCACCGGAGCTATTGGCAAAGGCTATCGTGCGTTTTGTGACGACGTCCTCTTTTTCAAAATAAACTCTCTCCGCATTACTGCTGAAAGCCAGTTTAGCAAAAAGATGGTGGCCCAACATAACGGGCTACAAATTCAGTTAAGATTTTAATCTGTCTTTCGCATGCCCTAAGAAATTTGATTTATTTTCTAGTTGTGATATATTATTAAAAACTATATTTTATGATTAAAGATTCATTTGTTCATTACTTAAGATTGGGTATGCTATGAAAATACGCTGTTTATTGATTCTCTTCGCTTTGTGTTTGCCTTCTGTCGGTCTTGCTATGGATCGTACAGATGCAAATGGTGAAGCCACCGCTTATTCTTTAGAAAAGCATCTTGCAAAGACCTCCTTACAGAGCTTGCAAAAGAGCTTGATAGTATTATTGACTAAAGAGGATGCAAGTAAGATTGGGCAGCTGCTCGACGACTCAATGCATTCTAACTATGAAAAGAATATACTTTTTTATAAGCACTGTTTGTTTGTTATGGCCAACAAAAAAGCTGACTATTCAGAGCAAGCGATCACAAAACGCCTTAATGCCGGTTCATATCAGGACCCTGTCTACAAAAACCTTGATAATTTGCTATCGATTGATCGAGCACATCCGGCTTTCGATAGACTATTATCCTACTTAGCACTATTTAAATATGATTGGAGCAGCCGACTGCGCCATCATGCACTACATTCATTGCCTTACCAGGACGCGGTACTCATGTGGACAATTGAGCTGCGCTATGGGTTATCAGAAATAGCGCATACAGAAATGTGTATGGTGCTTAAGAAGCTCAGTGCTTTTATGACGCACTCTCCATTGCATGAATATGAGCATCGCCAAGTGACGCACACTCAAAACAGGTTGAGAGAAATCGGTAGTTCTAAGGTAACTACAGATAATCGCAATGATGAAGTAAGAATATGTCTTCAAGACCTCATTGTTTCATTAAGTGATCAAGAAATTAAATATTGCATTTTTATGCTGACAATGCCTTTTCTTGAAAATCGACTCAGTGCTTACAGTTTCTTTTTAAAGTTGTATTGTACTGAAGGAAAGGCGATAGCGGGAAAAAATGATCCTGCACTGGTGCGGATGCTTTCTGAGCTACTAGATGAACAGCTGATGGGAAAGCAAGATGAATTACACGCTTACCTATCTGCTCTAAAAGTGTCGGACTCTGTTGCGGGAGAGCTACGGGATAAATTATCTGCATTCATTAAAGCTCTACATTGCAAACGTTCGCACAATGTCGAAGAACCGGAGGCACTTTCAAAAAAAGCTAAAAAAGAGTCTATACCTCATCTAAGCTTAGATGATTTTATTGGCATGGCTGATTCTGCTTTTCAAGAAAAATTAGAAGAGTTGGTAAAAAACCCCGCGCTTTTGCCTAATCTCCAAGAGCTTATGTTTCATTGTACTCAGAGGCTGCTTGATGAAGAAAAGATGAGTCCGCCTCTTGTAAGTCAGCAAGCTGCATATGCGCAAAAAGTAGCTGCCTTTGCTCAAGAGCGTGCCCAGCTGCAAGCGCACATAGCTAGTATAAAGCAAACCTATTTAGGTTTACGCGCTGACTTAGAAAAACAACGTATAAATTCAGAAAATCAACTGAAAAGGCTTACTGAGCTTTCAGAAAGAACGCTCGTGAGTGAGCGAAAGGATACACATAATGCATAAGATTTTAGGGTTCATAGTAGTGCTTATGCACGCTTCGCTTTTCTGTATGGAGCGAGTTGCCAAGGAAAACGAATCGTCAAGAGAAGAAATGTTACCGAGCTTAGTGCGCTTTAAAAGAGCGCGCTCTAAAGACAGTAGTTCAGAGGAGAAGCAATCAGGGGTAGAGGAAAGGCCAGTGGCTGATGAGGCGCAAAAGGCGCCGCAGTCAGAGGTTAAGTTGCCACAAGCGGTGACACCACTTATCCAAAGATTTGTCACCGAGATTCTTGCGGAATCAGACCCTCAAAAAAGACAGGCTAGAATCTGTTCGATAACAAAACTATTAAAGCCGGAATCCCGGAAGGAAATTTTTCTGCTGCTCTTTGGCAAATTTCAGGATGCTCATAAGCGACGCAAACTTTTAGAAGCGCAAGTTTCCGAGTTGGAAGCTACTTTAAAAAATGAAGAATCAACTACCGCTTCCTTGCATACTGAATATAATGAGCTTAAAGAGGCGGTGGGCGTTCTTACCACTGAGATAAAAAAAGAAGAGGTGCCGTCAACGGTAGCCCTGTACAAAGAAATGGACGCTCTTAGGACGGAAAATATGCGGCTGGAGTTACTTGTAAAAGCTGCCACTCAGGGCAGTAGAAATGTTGCATTGGCTAAAAGCGCTGGCACTAGACTAATGGCTGTGGATGATAGGCTGGCCACCCTCACAGATAATTTAAGGAAAGAGCTCGGACTCGATACAAAGAAGGAAAACAAATGAAGAAATTCTTAGTTATACTACTTGCTGGAATGGTTCATACCGCCTGCTTTGGCATGATAAGAGATGGTGATAGCGCTGATAAGGTAGTTCAGCAACCAGGACATAAGCAGCCTGCCCAAGGCAATCCTGGAGAAGTGCCGCTTAAAAGAATGAAAAAAGAAGCTGAAACAGCGAAGGCTTCTGTCCCCGCTGTTTCAGGCGCGAATGAACGAGAAGTTTTCAATGAACTGCTTTCTCTACCAAATGAAGAAGAAAGGCGCAAAGATTGCCTTGCTCTTATCGCAACATATAAGACGTTGAGCGAAACAAAGGCTACCCCCGTACTCTTATTTTTAGCATTTCAACAGCGGTTACAGGAAAACACAGAGATTGCCGCAGCTGAGGCGAAGTGCACCGATTTGAAACAGCAGCTATCGCAGTATGTGTTTAAGAATACTGCTGAGAAGCAAGCGAAATTGCAGTCAGAGATTAAGCAGTTACAGCAACTTCTCAACGAAGATTTAGAAAAATATATTTACAAGGAACAAAAATGATGAATAAATGGCTTTTGTTTTTTTTACTCCACTGTTGCGCTCTCGTTCAAGCAAGCTATTATAAAACAGAAGATCAGAGCATCGCTCTTGAAAGAACAATAGCAGAAGTGCATCAAAAAATCGGATTGAGAAGCATGTATGCGGATCTCATTGTTATCGCAGATCATGCTGATCTTGAAGCTGCATACTGCCTTATAAAAGATGATTTATATTTAAAAAATACTGGCTGTTCACCTGATAGGCATCTCCTTTTTATCAAGGCGATGATTGCGCGAATGGCTCTCAATAAAGATGCCTATACATTTAGCCAAATAAGCAACAGAGTTTTGCTGCGAAGGAATATTGAAGAGAATCGTTCATGGATCAAGTTCTGTGAAATCGTTGATAAAGCGCTTAATGGCGCCGCAACTGATTTAAATAAAAATTATATCAGTATCATTAGGTCAATCGTACTTGACGTTATTGCCTTATGTGATTGGGATGAACAAGCATCTCCTAATCACCCTGATAGCGCAAAGGTTGTAACGCAGCAGCACATTGTGTGTCTCAAGGAACATCAGCACTTGAGCAATATCTCCTCTTTTTGTAAAGATATTTTAAGTACATGCCTTCGAAATTTGTATAATTTTTATGGTGAAAATATCTCTAAAGGTGAAATGAGTCGCGTAGTGCAAAGCATGACACCACATTTCTGGGATCGCTTAGCAAACATCTTTGAACCCGCGCCAAAACACACGGGTAGGTATAAAGACGAGATTGTATCTTTCCTTAAGGAGCTTTCTGATAAAGAACTCTCAGATGTGCATTATCTGATTCATGCGCCTTTTTTGAATCCAGCTATTTCACGGGGCATGCTTATTAAGATCCTCTTGTTTCCTCAAGATAGTACACACGTTAGAATTGAGCGCTCTGTCCTTATAGCAGGGATCAGTGAACGTCTTACCGAAGAAAAAGATCCAACAAAGCCGGTGAATGTCCGTTTTAGAAAAAATCTTAGTGATTTCATACAAAGACTTGAAACGGCTTTTGAAAACAAGGAGAGCATGAGCAATCCTTTCTATAAAAAGCTTATAGTGAATTTAACGCCTGAAAAAAAAGCCCGCATAAAGCAATTGATTAAGCTTTACGCTACTTGCGGCTTTTACGATAGCCCGCAGCGTAAAACTGATACTCCTCCTGCAGCTCATGGTAAACAGGAAAAAAAATCAGTTTCTCCCTTAGATGACGTTGATGCTACGCCATTATTTGACATGCTCAAAGATGAATCCAATCCCGATGCCCTTAAGGCGCAGATACTTGATATGTGCGCCACCACAAATGATGATGCTACGCAAGCCTTGTTACTTTTGGTCTTAAAAGATGTGCAGGACTTGAGAGGCAAAAAAAAGTTACTCTTAGGTGAAGGGAAGCAATTACAACAGCGAGTTGATGAAGAACATCATCAGTATGTGCAAGCTTATGAAACCATTAAGGAGCAGGAAAAAGAAAGAGACCGGCTGCTTAAACGAAGGCAGGCAATTGCTCAATTTGGCGAAAATGCTCGGAAAGAAATTGCTGAGCTGAGAGCGAATGCAGAGAGCTTTAGAAAGAAGCTTGAAGAATTGCGTGGTAGAAAGCCTTCCGTTACTGAGGAAGAGGAGCTCAATGCGTTAAAAATGCAGCTTGCCCGGGCGCAAGCAAGCAATGAAGCGCTTACTAAGCAAGTGGCGCATCTTGAAAGGTCGAATCAATCATTAAGAGGGGCAGTCACAAAAATAAAAAAGAAATCTGATGAGCCTTTAGATGCCGCTGAGATCGCTGCATTGCAACCAAAACAAAAAAAGGCTAAAAAACAGTCTGAAAAAGCTGAAAAGCCTGAGGAAGAAACTAAGTCGATTGAATCTAAAACATTAGATGCTCTCCTAGAACCATATGGGGGATGAGCTGTCCGTTAAAAAGTTGATTCATTCAGCATAGCTGAAAATTGTGTTCAAAAATTGGTTCCTCTTCTGTTATTCTGTTGAAAGAATAAGACAAGCGGGACCAATTTTTTTTACAAAAAAATAATCTATGTATCTAACAGCGATCTAATTAAATGGAGACGGGCCGATTAGGCATATAAGATGCAAAAACCCCCGAAACCTAACTTCTTCAAACTCTCTACTAGTTCTCGAGATTTTGCTTTCATTAGTGGAGTATAACCAAACAGATTCAGCGCCTCTTTATCTGCGCCTAAATCAATTAAACAGTTAATGGCTTCTATCTTTCCTGCTTCAACCTCACAATGGAGTGACAGCGTGTCTCCATTAGTGGATCGAAAATCAAAAGCTGCTTTTAAAAATATTCTTGAATTACTGCGCGAATACGTTAGCTTAGCGGGTGTTTATCACGATTGATAAACTGTAAAGACAAAAAGAGAGATCTGATCCTCTGCAATTGGGTGCATGCAATTATCAAAGGCAATCTCTAAAAATATTCTTGAATTCTTGTGTGAATACGATAGCTTGAATACCGATAGAGAATGTCTCTCTAATTATCAAATATAATCTAGAGGTTGGCAAGTAAGCGAATACGTTGAAAGGATATAAATATGAATGCGGTACGACATTGGATATATCAAGCAAAAGCACTATTTTTTTTCTTTGCAGTTCCCTTGCATGGCATGATGAACCAATCAGAATGCATGACATTACACGAGGCCGCAGCCCGGGGCGATATGAGTGCACTGAGGAGCTTTTGCGCCGAAGGCAAGGCTGTTGATATTACTAATGAGAAGGGCTGGACGGCATTGCATGAAGCAGCATTTGCCGGAAATGTGGATGCAATTGTCTACCTTATGAGGATGGGGGCAACTCTAGAGGCGCAGACGAAAGATGGCCTTACGCCATTACTGTTAGCAAAAGATCAAAAAGCGCTTATATGCTTAAAAGCTTTTGGTGCAAAATCTGAATCATTTAGGGGACTGCCAGTTTCAACACTGTTGCGTTTAGCTGAAGAGCATTGTTTAGGTCGGCATGGTGGTGTTAATTATGAGCAAGCGCGCATTCTTTTAGAAAGAGCCGCAAACCAGAGCTATAATCTTGAAGGGCGGGTATCTGCTAAGGCTCATTTGGAAAAAATGCATGCTGATGCATTAAAAAGTCATGTAAAAAATGTCGAACAAAAAGATATGCACACAGACGACGTGAAAATGAAACGGGAGACAGGAGCGAATGAGTCTATCAATCCGTTAGCGACTGGCCAGAGAGAGACTGAAGAAATTGGTGATATAGAGAAAAGAAGAGATGAATTAGAGGCAAAAAAAATTGAGCTTTTAAGAAAAAAGAAATCTGCAGAAGATGCAAGAGCGAAAATTGAAATTGAAAAGGGATTGTCGCAGGCGGAAAAAATAAGATTGCAAAAAGAAGCAGAGGATCTAAGGCGAGCAGAAGAAGTCAAACAGAAAGACAAAACTGAAACCACTGGTAAGCCAGAAGAATCTAAGAATGGGGAACCGGCTGAGGAGCCTTGCGAAGATGTGGTTACTCTGTTCAGTTTAGGGAAGAAGCACTATTATGGCTTACAGGGTATGGCAAAGGATCATGACAAAGCAAGAGAGTGCTACGAAAAAGCCGCCCATCAAAAGGCCGATTTAATGGCCAGATTGAAGGCGTGGATGAAATTAGGGGCGCTTTTTCCTCGCGAGCAAAGTGGCAGGGCTATTTTGGTAGTACCTGATATACACGGAAAATGCTCTGATGACGATTATCAGGTGTTTTATTCGACTTCGAATATTGATAATATTGATAAAGCATGGCGATTGTTTGAAGATTCTGCAAGTCAAACAGATGATTTACGGCTTCAAGCGCGAGCGCTGTTGTATCTAGGAAAGGGACTGCATGCACCTTATCCAGCAAAGCTAGAATGTTTGCGTCTAGCGGCCAAGCAAGAGAGTGATTTGAAAGTGCGGGCAAAGGCTGCATATGAGTTGGCATGGAGGTGGCATTGGTTATCTGGAAAGAGAGCAGAGATTAATATTCAAGAGGCTTTACAGTATCTTGAGGGAGCTGCAAGTCAAACTAGTGATTTGAAAGTCCAGGTTAAGGCGTGTTATTTGCTGGGAGAAATGTATTCTGATATCCAACGCAAGGTTGTTGATAATGACAAAGCGCGAAAATGCTTTGAGCGTGTTGCAAATCAGAATCACCTCGAAAATTTTAAAAAACTAGCGAAAGATAAGCTATCAAAACTTGAGCAACAAGCTAAGAAAAAAGAGGTTGACAATGAAAATTATCGCATGGCGGAAATGTCTAAGAAGAGGCAGGAGGAAGAGATTTGGCGGAAGTTGCTAGAAGGAGAAAGGCAAAAGGAAGTAAAAGAAATTGCTCGACGAGCTGAAGAAGCCCGGAGAAAAATAGTTGACGAAAAAGCGCGGTTAGCGGAAGAGGCCCAAAAGAAGCAGCAAGAGGAAGAAGCAGAAAAGAAAAAAGCTGCGAATGAAAAAGCTCGGCTTGCAGAGGCTCAAAAGAAGCAGCAAGAGGAAGAAGCAGAAAAGAAAAAAATTGCTGATGAAAAAACGCGGTTAGCGGAAGACGCTCAAAAGAAGCAACAAGAGGAAGAGGCTAGAAAGAAACAGGAAGAAGAGAAGAAGAAAGCAGCTGAAGAAGCAAAAAAGAAAGATGCTGACGAAAAAGCTCGGTTAGCGGAAGTTCAAAAGAAAAAGCAAGAAGAAGAGGCTAGAAAAAAACAGGAAGAAGAGAAAAAGAAAGCAGCAGAAGAAGCAGAAAAGAAAAAAGCTGCGAATGAAAAAGCTCGGTTAGCGGAAGTTCAAAAGAAAAAGCAAGAAGAAGAGGCTAGAAAAAAACAGGAAGAAGAGAAGAAGAAAGCAGCTGAAGAAGCAAAAAAGAAGGATGCTGACGAAAAAGCTCGGTTAGCAGAGGCTCAAAAGAAAAAGCAAGAAGAAGAAAAGTCGCTTCTCAAGGAGCGCATCGGTCAAAAAGATGAAGTGATTAAACCTCTTGATGACCTTGGTAAGGATAAACCAGAAGGCCCAAAGAAAAGAGCAAAGACGAGGGTGCCAAGAGAGGAAAGAGAGGCGGCTCGCAAACAAAGAGAAGAAGCGGCTAGATTAGCATCGGCTAACCAAATAGCTAATGAAACGGGTGAGCAAAATGGAGCCCAAGTAGAAGATCAACCTGTAGCGGCTAAAAAGCCACCAGCGATAGCAGGAGGCAATTTTAGCGTGTTAGCAGAGGAGGCTAAGGCTAGGAGGGGAGCGCTAAAGAAGGCAGCTGAGCGAAAGTGAAGGATTAACTATCCCTTCATTTAAAAATATTCTTGTATTACTGGGCGAATAAGCGACCTCCAATTATTATGCAAGAATTTTGCTTGAAGAAGCTTTAAAAATGTTCTATATAATACTCACATGAAAGGAGGAGGAATTCATTTTAATGAGAAACCAAAAAAATAAAAGATAGTATATACAATAAAAAGGAAAATTATTATGCAACTATTTGCTTTATGCGCACAACTAATTCTTTGTGCAAGCTTTTTACAAGCTATGGATAATGATAAGATTCAAATTGCTTCAAAACAAATATCAAAGCCAAAGGCTGATCTTTTTTTGAAGACCAGCGATAAAAAAGTTTTTGTTATGCGTTCTGAAAAAGCTAAACTGCTCGACTGGACCACGCAGGAGTTAGAAAAAAATCAAAATAGCGGGACTCGAGATAATCCTCTCCTCACTCCAGTAACCTTTGAACAGATTAAGGATATGGATAGTTTTTTGGCATATGTCCAAGAAGGTGATACGATACGGTTGGAATATAATGAATTCAGAAATCGTGATATCCTTCCCTTGGCCGATGTAATAAAAACTGCTTGGACGTTGAATTGCACCCCGGTGTGTGAATTAGCAAAAAAAGTTTTTATACAAAAATTCAAGGAAGAACACTTAAAGGATTTTGCAGAGCAGAGCAATTTTATTGATAGCTTTGGATTTCCTGAGGAGCTTAAAAAATCTCTGGGCTCGCTTTTGCTTTCGGCTGAAGATTTGAGTAGTCTTCGGTCTCTTCTGTTTACCCTGCTAGCAGAAAAAAGACCGGCAAAGCAATTGGTATTCAATTTTTCTAATGACTATCTGCTTGCGTACGGATCGCTCCCTGATAATAAAGGCTTTTGTGACATTTGGTGTGTTCACTCGGGCGAGAAAAGTGCCGGCATTATGGCAAACAGTCCCATTAACAGTGGCGCTTTTTTGGTAACCCCGTTAATAGCAACATTGTCAGATGAGACATGTGCGCTATGGGATGTGGTAACCGGCAAGGCAAGGCTGAGAGCAGAGCCTAAGGAGTATGTGACGGCAGCAAAGAAATTTGCTGTGATGAGCGTAAGTCCAGATTTTAGTGTGCTTGCATTGGCAGTAGGAACAGATGTAGCCCTTCAGGACGTAAAGCGCAAAAATTTGAGAATCTTGAGCTGCAGTGATGAGGGCAAGGATTTGGGGCAATCGGTGCACCTTTTATTTACTCCTGATAGTTCAGTGCTTATTGAGATAAGAAGCACCGGTATGATTCGTTTTTGGGAGACAAAATCTGGATCATGCGTGGTCGAAGAAGAACATAAAAAGCCTGTCGTAAAATTTCATTGCAATAAAAATAATGTGCTTACAACAGTAGATCAAGAAGGCAAGTTATGCCTCTGGGATTGCACAGCGAACAAAAAACTGCTACAAAAATGGGAAAATCTTCAAAGAGCACTCTGTTTTAATACGCAAGGTGATAAGCTAGCGATTGCTACAGAGGGTGGAACAGAAGGGTCAATCTTCGATATTACCAAGAAGGAGTTTAGCCCTAAGAAATTCCAAACGAGAGAAGGAACACTGACAGATGGGTGTTATAATCCAGCAGATAAAGTTCTTGCTACATCGACCAGTAACAATGATATATGCCTCTGGGATCCACAGCAGGCGACGCTTCTCGCTCGTTTGGTTACCGAAAGGCCTGCCACATTATTATCTTTCAGTGCGGATGGTAATATTTTGGCTAGTAGTGATGATAGCGGCAAAATCTGCTTGTGGCATTATTGCAACAAAGATATAGAAAAATATTTAACAACGGAAATCAACCTTCCTAAGGGACTTTTGCTCTTCTTGATTATAGATGCAAAAAAGAGAGGACTCCCATTAGATTTTCTTAAAACTCCTCATTTGAAGGAGATTTATGAATCTCTGGATGTAGATTTACTTACTAAGTTTCTAAAATAACACATCTTATTTAAGAGTTGGCTCGTGTGGAACAACATTCCATTACGAGCCAACGACCATCACGGATAAATTGTTTACGAGGAAAGTAAACCATGAAGAAGATGCATTCACAAATGATAAACTATAGTTTACTAAGAAAAATACTATTCTTTCGCTGGGGATATTGACCGTCTAAAGCAACTGGTAAGGCAGGGGGAAACTGTTGAAATGCGAAATGCACATGGAGATACGCCACTTCATTGTGCGGCTGAGTTAAAGACAAGCAAACTAAAGGGAGAAAGGTATATCCTATGGATACGATGCATCTACAAAGGATGAACTATTACCTGCTAACAAAAGTGTTATTGTTTACAAGTGTATTATCTGTTGGGTATTTAGCAAAAGGGTCGGAACAAGTAGCAGAAGTGCCATTACGAGCAGAAGCCGACAATTTTGTATTGCATAACGCAGCTGGGTTGGGTCGAGTAGGCTTGGTACGAGGATTGCTGGCAGCAGGAGCGGATAAAGAAACACACGGTCGATATGGTTTAAGGCCGTTGCATCGGGCTGCACTTGAAGGTCAAGCAGAGGTGGTGAGAATGTTATTAGCAGCAGGAGCAGAAAAAGAAGCTCAAGATATGTATGGTTATAGGCCATTGCATCGAGCAGCGTTTGCCCGCAAAGTAGAGGTTGTGAGAGCGTTATTAGCTGTTGGAGTTGATAAAGAAGCTCAAATTAATGAGATTGGTGATGCGCCATTGCACTTGGCTGCAAGAAACGGTGATATAGAGGTGGTGAGAGTGTTATTGACTGCACGAGCTAATATAGAAGCTCAAAATAGCTATAGTGAGAGGCCGTTGCATTTGGCAGCAGAAGAAGGTGCTGCAGAGGTGGTGAGAGAGCTTTTGGCTGCAGGAGCAGATAAGGAAGCTCAAAAGAGAGACGGTTCAAGGCCATTACATGAGGCAGTACGAATGGGGCAAGTAGAAGTGGTGAGAGAACTTTTGACGAATGGGGCGAATAAGCAGTGTAGAACCAATGAACATGCTACAAAATTTCCACATATGACGCCCTGTGAAATAGTTCAAAAGCAACTTGAAAACATAGATCCTAATTATATTTTAAAAAATGCTTATGAAAATATTCTTGAATTACTGCACGAATAAGCGCTCTTTGTTGGCCTTGTGCCGCTCATAGCTTATAAAAAGCGAATCACTGGTCGATTTTTTCTCCAGACATTTTTGGGATTACTGCTCAGAGTAGTAAAGGTTTTGCCATTTGGAAATAAGCAAAATTAATAGAAAAAGGAACTGTTTATGAATTGGTATCAGCAAATGGTACGGGTCAGCAAAAAAATGAAAGGGATGGCGATGTATCTACAAAAGATAAATTATAGCCTAACAAAAGCGCTAATAAGTGTGTTATTTGTTGGTTATTCTGCACATGGGATGGAGCGAGTAGCAGGTGTGCAAGAATCACAAGAGTTTCCCTTGCATGATGCGGCAAAAGTGGGAGATTGTGAGCGTATAAGAAGGCTGGTAGAACAAGGCAAAATTATTGAAATGCGGGATGAGCACGGGGATACGCCATTGCATTGTGCGGCTGGGGCGGGGAAGATTGAATCAATTGATTGTTTAATTAAGTTAGGAGCAGATAAGGAAGCGCTTAACTTGGCTGGCTATACGCCAATCATGAAAGCAAAATCTCAAGAAATTGCGGACCACTTGAGGAAACGAGGTGCCCGGGAACAGGCATTCGTAAAACCAGCTGGATTGGAGCTAATAAAACGGCTCGTGAAGGCTCAGTTAGTAGGAGGTAATTTTGCATTGCATTGGGCGGCCGCCGAAGGTCATGTAGAAGTAGTTAAGGCACTTCTAGCGGCAGGAGCCGATAGAGAGGCGCAAGATAAGTTTGGTTGGAGGCCCTTGCATTGGGCAGCAATGAAATGTCGGGTGGATGTAGTAAAAGTTTTACTAGCAGCGGGAGCAGATAAAGAGGCTCAAACCAGCGATGGAGAGACGCCATTGCATTATGCAGCATTTCTGAATATGTTTTTAGATGAATTAGCGATAGATTTTCTAATCCTAGTGCATGCATCAGGCGGTATGAGCGTAAAAGAGCAGGAGGATTTGTTTTTGGCAACTGTTAAGAAAGTGCAGGAGAAGCATGCTCTTGGACTTCTGCAAGAGGTGGCATCTGTGGGTCGAGTAGATACGGTGGAAGCGCTATTAGCCGCAGGGGCTGACAAAGAGGCTCAAGATAAGTCTGGTAATAGGCCATTGCACATGGCTGCAAGGAGCGGTCAAGTAAATATAGTAAAAACTTTATTGGCAGCAGGAGCAGATAAAGAGGCTCGAAATAGAGAGAATCGCACGCCATTGCATGATGCCGCGGCTGCAGATGAGTTATTTATTGCGGCGGTAAATCCTCAAATTCTATTGCATCTGGCGGAAGAAAAGACCATAAATGAGTTTAAAGTGCTATCGGTAGTTGCTAAAGAAGCTCGGGAGAAGCATGGCTCTTGGCAATTACATGAGGCTGCGGCTAAGGGTCGAGTAGATGTAGTAAAAGCATTACTAGCTGCAGGGGTGAATAAAGAGGCTCAAGATAAAGGCGGCTGTAGGCCGCTGCATTTGGCAGCATTATTTGGTTCTGTAGGGGTAGTGAAAGCGTTATTAGGGGCGGGTGCAGAAAAGGAAGCTGAAGATAAATCTTGCATTACGCCGTTGCATTTTTCGGTGCGAGCAGGTCAAATAGAAGTAGCGAAGGAGCTTCTAGCGAGTGGGGCGAGTAAGCACTGTCGAAGTCACTCGTCAGATCCGTATTGGAATGGGACACCTTTGGAAATAGCCCGAAAGCAATTTGAGAAAGCCGACAATCAGATATCAAAAGATGTTTTTAAAAATCTTATTAAATTACTGCGGAAATAGGGCTAAGTATAAAACTAATTTATAAAGTTATGATTGATTCAACAATCTCAATTGAATTAGTGGTCGTAACCTAAAAAAGTGAAAGGAAGCCATGAAGAGGATGGATCTACAAAAGATGAGCTATGGCTTACCAACAAAAACGTTATTTTTGTTAAGTGCGTTATTTCTTGTATTTTTAGCAAAAGGGATGGAACAAGCGGTAGAAGCGCCAGTATTACGCGATTTTCCTCTGCATGTTGCTGCAGCGGCTGGGGATAGCGAGCGTATAAGGAAACTTGTAAAAGAAGGAAAAATTCTTGAAATGCTAGATGAACTGGGAAATACACCCCTTCATTGTGCTGCTGAAGCAGGAAAGATTGAAACAATCGACTGCTTAATTAAATTAGGCGCAAATCTAGAAGCGCTTAATTTGGCTGGTTATACACCGATTATGAGAGCAAAATTGCAGGAAATGAGAGACCATTTAAAGAAACAGGGTGCCAAGGAACAAGTTTTTGTAAAACCAGCAGCACTAGAGGTACTAAGGCTTCTTGTGCGGGCTTATTTAGAAGGCGGTAATTTTCCATTGCATTGGGCAGCAAAAGCCGGTCAAGTTGAGGTTGTGAAACTGTTATTAGCTGCTGGAGCGGATAAAGAAGCTCAAGATAAAGATGGTTTTAGGCCATTGCATAGAGCAGCGGATAGAGGTCATGTAGAGGTGGTCAAAGCTTTATTGGCAGCAGGAGCAGAAAAAGAAGCTCAAGACATAGCAGTTGATTCAAGACCATTGCATTTGGCGGCAGAAGAAGGTTATGTAGAGGTGGTTCAAGCTCTATTAGCAGCAGGAGTAGAAAAAGAAGAAGCTCTAGATAAAGATGGCAATAGACCACTGCATTTGGCAGCGGATAGAGGTCACGGAGAGGTCGTCAAAGCTTTATTAGCTGCAGAAGCAAATAAAGAAGCCGTAAATAAGTGTGGTCGCAGGCCTTTGCATAAGGCTGCAGAAGCTGGACATATAGAGGTGGTGAATGTTTTAATGGCGGCAGGTGCTGATAGGGACGCTCAGGATAAAGATGGTTTTAGGCCATTGCATCTGGCAGCAGAAGCTGGACATGTGGAGGTGGTGAAAGCGTTATTAGCTGCAGCAGCGGATAAGGAGGCTCAAAACAAGAATGGCTGTAGGCCATTGCATTGGGCGGCAGCTGCATATAAAGGTTATGTTGAGGTTGTGAAAGTGTTATTAGCTGCTGGAGCGGATAAAGAAGCTGAAAATAAAGATGGTTGGAGGCCATTGCATTTTGCGGCGGCGGCTTTTGGTAGAGCAGAGGTTGTGAAAGCTTTATTAGAAGCGGGTGTAGATAAAGAAGCTCGAAATAAAGATGGGAATAGGCCATTGCATTTGGCAGCATATAAGGGTTATGTAGAGGTGGTGAAAGTTTTATTAGCTGCAGGTGCAGAAAAAGAAGCGCGAAATAAAGATGGGAATATGCCATTGCACGATGCTGCAGAAGCTGGTTGGGTAAGGGTGGTGCAAGCGTTACTAGCAGTGGGAGCTGATAAAGAGGCAAAAGATCATGATGATTATAGGCCATTGCATTTGGCGGCATATGAAGGCCATGTGGAGGTAGTGAGATTACTTCTGGCATGTGGCGTTAGTAAACATTGCAGAACAAGCATGAGTGATAGCTTCTTTCCCAACATGACACCTTCTGAAATTGCTCGAAAGCAATTAGAGAAAAATCAAAGTTCAAAAGATTTTAAAAATATTGTTGAGTTACTGCGGGAATAAGACTGGGTACCAAAAAACTGATAAAGTTTCCATCAATCATCTTAAATGATACGGCAGCTGTAAGCAAAGAAAATGAAAGGAAGAGAATGAGCGGGATGTATTTACAAAGGATGAACCATAGCATACTGACAAAAGCGCTATTTTTTATAAGCACAATATTTTTTGGGTATTTAGCAAAAGGGATGGAACAAGCGGTAGAAGCGCCGGTATTATGCGATTTTCCTCTGCATGAGGCTGCAAAAGCTGGAGATAGCGAGCGTATAAAGAAACTGGTAAAAGAAGGAAAAATTCTTGAAATGCGAGATGAACTGGGAAATACACCTCTTCATTGTGCGGCTGAAGCAGGAAAGGTTGAAACAATTAATTGTTTAATTGGGTTTGGTGCAGATAGAGAAGCGCTAAATTTGGCTGGTTATACACCGATTATGAGAGCAAAATCTCAAGAGATTGTAAGGTATTTAAAGAAGCTAGGTGCTCAGGAACAAGTATTTATAAAACCGGAAGCATTGGAGAGAGTAAAGTTGCTCGTGAAGGCTAAGGGCAATCACATGGATGTGTCATTAACCAAACTGGCAGAACAAGATCAAGATGCACAAGATAAAGATTGGCCTCTTCATAGGGCGGCAATGGCCGGTCATGTGGAGAAGGTGAGAGCATTATTAGGTACAGGAGCAGAAAAAGATGCCGAAGATAATAATGGCGAGACGCCGTTGCATAGGGCAGCTGCTGAAGGGCATCTAGAAGTAGTGAAAGTGTTATTAGCAGCGGGGGCTGATAAAGAAGCTGAAGATAAATATGGTAACAGGCCGTTACATTTGGCAGCGCTATCTGGTAGCGCAGAAGTTGTGAATATTTTATTAGCAGCAGGGGCTGATAAAGAAGCGGAAGCTCAGCATAATGATGATTCTAGGCCATTGCATTGGGCAGCGGAAGCTGGAAATGTAGAAGTGGTGAAAACGTTATTAGCAGCGGGAGTGAATAAAGAAGCTCAAGATAAAAATGGCGATAGGCCATTGCATGGAGCAGCAGCTGAAGGACAAGTAGAAGTAATGAAAATTTTATTAGCTGCTGGAGTTGATAAAGAGGCTGAAGCTAAAAATGGTAGAAGGCCCTTACATAAGGCTGCAGCTGCTGGATATGTAGAGGCGGTGAGAGCATTATTAGCAGCTGGAGTAGAAAAAGAAGCTGAAGCTGACAATGGAGCAAGGCCTTTTCATCTTGCAGCACAAAATGGCTGTGTAGAGGTAGTGAAGGCTTTGTTAACTGCTGGAGCGGATAAAGAGGCTCAGGATAAATATGATGATAGGCCTTTGCATTATGCAGCACTTATGGGTGAAGTAGAGGTAGTGAAAGTTTTATTAATGGCGGGAGCAGATATTGAAGCTCAAGATAAGGGGAGTATGAGGCCATTGCATGAAGCAGTGCAAAACGGTAAGGATGAAATGGTGCGAATGCTATTAGCAGCAGGGGCAGATAAAGAGGCTCAAAGTAAAGTTGGTGATAGGCCTTTGCATTATGCAGCACTTATGGGTGAAGTAGAGGTAGTGAAAGTTTTATTAGCGGCAGGTGCAGAAAAAGAGGTTCAAAATAAATATGGTGACAGACCATTACATGATGCAGCATTGGGAGATTATTTAGAGGTGGTGGAGGCTTTATTAGCAGCGGGAGCGGAAAAAGAAGCTCAAGATAAGGGTGGTTATAGGCCATTGCATATGGCAGCAGTTCGGGGCAGTATAGATGTGGTGCGGGTACTTCTTGTGAGCGGAGCAAATAAACAGTTTAGAACGAGCAACCAAGACATAGATTTTCCCAATATGACCTCCTATGAAATAGCTCAGAAACGATTTGAGAAAGATGGCTATGCAGATTTAAAAGGCGATTATTTTGAATCAAGAGAGAGGTTTAAGACTATTTCTAAAGATGCTTATAAAAACATTCTTGAGTTACTGCGAGAATAAGACTGAGCGCAAACCAAACTAATAAAGCTGCATTGAATCAATATCTTAAAAGGTGGCTGTAAGCAAAAAATGAAAGGTAGACTATGAATGAAATGTATCTACAAAGAATTAATCATAGCATACTAACAAACGCGCTATTTTTTATAAGCACAATATTTTTTGGATATTTAGCAAAAGGTATGGAACAAGCGGTAGAAGTACCGGTGCGAGATTTTCCTCTGCATGCTGCTGCAGCGGCTGGGGATAGCGAGCGTATAAGGAAACTTGTAAAAGAAGGAAAAATTCTTGAAATGCGAGATGAACTGGGAAATACACCTCTTCATTGTGCTGCTGAAGCAGGAAAGATTGAAACAATCGACTGCTTAATTAAATTAGGCGCAAATCTAGAAGCGCTTAATTTGGCTGGTTATACGCCTCTTATGAAAGCAAAATCGCAAGAAATTGCTGAATATTTAAAGCAGAAAGGGGTGAAGGAACAAGTATTTGTTAAGCCAGGGTCTTTAGAAATAATAAAATTGCTCTTCAAAGCTCAATTAGAAGAGAGAAGTTTTCCCTTGCATGATGCAGCAGCTTGCGGTCAATTAGAGGCAGTGAGAGCCTTATTGATGGGAATTGATAAAGATATTAAAGATAAGAAAGGCGCGACACCGTTGCATAGGGCATGCAGGAATGGTCATGTAGGGGTGATGAGGATTTTATTATCTGCAGGAGCAGATAAAGAGGCTCAAAAAAACAATGGTTCGAGACCTTTGCATTTGGCGGCAAAGGCTGGTTATGTAGAAGCGGTGAAAGCATTATTAGAAGCTGGAGCGGATAAAGAAACGTTAGATAAGTATGGAGAGAGGCCATTGCATCTGGCAGCAGGTGATGGTCATGTAGAAGTGGTGAAAACTTTATTGGCTGCAGAAGCAGATAAAGAAGTACAGGGTAACAATGGCCGGAGGCCATTGCACAGTGCGGCAGATGATGGTCATGTAGAAGTGGTGAAAACTTTATTGGCTGCTGGAGTTGATAAAGATGCTCAATATCAATTTGGTTATTCAGCACTGCATAGAGCGGCGGGTGCAGGTCATGCAGAAGTGGTGAAAGCTTTACTAGCAGCGGGAACAGAAAAAGAAGTTCAAGATAATAATGGAAATAGGCCACTGCATCACGCAGCTTTTTGGGGGCAGCTGGAAGTGGTGAAAGCTTTATTAGTAGCGGGGGCAGAAAAAGAGGCTGAGAATGCCTACGGCTCCAGGCCATTGCATCGGGCTGCAGGTGAGGGTCATGTTGAAGTAGTGAAGGCTTTGCTAGCCGCAGAAGTAGGAAAAGAAGCTCAAGATAAAGATGGTGAGAGGCCATTGCACCTGGCAGCAGGTGATGGTCAGGTAGAAGTGGTAAAGGTATTATTAACCGCAGGAGCTGATAAAGAGGCAGAAAATAAAAATGGTTTCAGACCTTTGCATAGGGCAGCATTAAATGGTCACCCGGGGGTTGTAACGGAACTTCTGGCGAGTGGGGCGAGTAAACAATGCCGAACGATATTGGACAATAAGACCCCCTTAGAAATTGCCCGAAAGAAACTAGAAGAACAAGTTGATCAATATGCAAAGAATAGGTATAAACACATTCTTAATTTATTGCGCGAATAAGGCAGCTGAAAAATTTGAGAGCGAGCGAAGCTCATTTAATTATCGTTGATCTGGGTCCCAATAAAATTGGGAAGAAAAAATGGTTTTCTGACTATTATGATCCGCTGCGATCGGCTGCATGTAATTATCAAAGGCAATCTCTAAAAATATTGTTGAATTATTGGACGAATAGGATAACTTGAGCAGAAGTGTGTAGAGATTGATAAAAATGTGTCAAATTGATTTCAACGCAAGCAACACTAAGGAAAAGGAGAGAGACTATGAATAAGATATATCTGCTGCAAAGGATGAACTATAACTATAACTTACCCGCAAAAGCATTATTTTTTATAAGTCCATTATTCTTTGGGCATTTAGCAAAAGGGATGGAACAAGTAGTACCAGTAGCACGAAATTTTCCTTTGCATGATGCTGCAAAAGCTGGCAATGTCGAGTGGATGAAGGAATTAGTTCAAGAGGGAAAAATTATTGCAATGCCTGATCAAAATGGTGATGCGCCCCTTCATTGCGCGGCAGAAGCAGGAAATATTGAAGCCATTAACTGTTTAATTGATTTAGGCGCAGATCTAGGAGCGCTTAATTTAGCCGGTTATACGCCTCTTATGAAAGCAAAATCGCCTGAAGTTGTGGCGCACTTAAAGCACCGAGGTGCTAAGGAGCAAGCATTTGTAAAACCAGAAGTGATGGATAGGGTGCGGCTGCTTGCGAGGGCGCAATTAGAGGGAGCCGCATCGCCATTGCATTGGGCGTCATCCGAAGGGTATAGAGGGATAGTGGAGGCGCTATTGGCAGCTGGAGCTGATAAAGAATCTCAAGATGAAAATGGTTTTAGACCTTTGCATGATGCCGCAGCTGAAGGGCATGTAGATGTGGTAAAAGCACTATTAGCAGCGGGAGTGGAAAAAGAGGCTCAAAATCTGGCTGGTGAAACGCCATTGCATAGGGCAGCAGCCAAAGGTCAAACAGAGGTGGTGAAAGCTTTATTAATGGCAGGGGTGGGGATCGAAGCTGAAGATATATACGGTAAAAGAGCCTTGCACAATGCGGCTTATGAGGGTTGTGTAAATGTGGTGAAAGTCTTATTGGCTGCAGGAGCGGATAAAGAAGCTCGAAGAAAAGATGATTTTGCCAGTCTCTTACATGTTGCATCAGTGCGAGGTTTGGTAGATGTGGTGAAAGTTTTATTGGCAGCAGGGTTTGATAAAGAAGCTCAAAGTGCCGATGGTTCAAGGCCATTACATTGGGCAGCAAAAGCAGGCCAGGTAGAAGTGGTGGAAGTGTTATTAGCTGCAGGCTCAGAAATAGAAGCCCAAGATTGTGATGGTGCTAAGGCATTGCACTGGGCATCCCATTTTGGTCACGTAGAGATTATGAAAGCACTGTTAGCTGCAGGCGCGGATAAAGAGGCTCAAGATAAAGATGGCTCTCGGCCATTGCATATGGCAACGGCTGAAGGTCAAGTGGAGGCTGTGAAAGTATTATTAGCTGCTTTAGCAGATAAAGAAGCTCAGGACCATTGTGGTATGAGGCCTTTGCATAATGCTGCAATATTTGGTCATAGAGAGGCGGTGCGAGTATTATTGGTTGCTGGAGTAGCTAAAGATGCTCAAGATATAAACGGAGCTACGCCATTGCATTTGGCCGTTGCTACAAGGCGAGTTGAAGTCATAAAAGAACTCTTGGCGAGAGGGACCAATAGGCAGTGTAGATTGAGTGTTGGCGATAGGTGGTTTCCCAATATGACGCCTTATGAAATAGCTCAAAAAAGATTTGCTGGATTGGGCGATCAAACTTCAAAAGATGCTTTCAAAAATATTCTTGAATTACTGCTTGAACCGAGCACTGATGACCGTGCACTGCAAGCTGCAGAGCCTGTCGCTCAAAATGCTAAAGAAGAAAAGAGCAGCGACCCCATCGAAGGTCCTGCAAGTGAAAGAAAAGCTCTTGATAACGCTGATTCCAGTGAAACCCGTCAGGGGTTCATGCGATCAGATTATCCCTTGAGAAAAGAACTCGATGTCGTAGACACTAGACAAGCAAAGGTGACCGATTTCTTAGCTGTAGATGTAGAAATAGACTCTCAAGATAAACCCCTACAAGAGGCCATACTGGCTGATATTGATTCTCAACACGAGGCAATATTGGCTGAAGTGGATTCTCAAGATAAAATCTTTCATGAAGCAATAATAGCAGGTCAAGTAGAGAAAGTGAAAGCATTATTGGCGGCAGGAGTAGAAAAAGAAAGCAAAACTACCAGTGGATATAGACCTTTACATTGGGCGGCATATGCAGGTCAAGCGAAAGTGGTGAAAGCTTTATTAGTCGCAGGAGCGGAAAAAGAAGCTCAATCTGTCGGTGGATATAGGCCATTGCATTTGGCGGCACATGAAGGTCATGCGGAGGTGATAAAGGTACTTCTGGCACATGGAGCAAATAAGCAGTGCAGATTGAGTGTTGATAGTAGCAGGTTTCCTCATATGACGCCTTATGAAATAGCTCAAAAAAGATTCGCTGGATTGGGCGATCAAAGATCAAAAGATGCTTTTAAAAAGATTCTTGAATTACTGAGTGAGCCGGGCACTGATGACCACTATACATTACAAGCTGCAGAGCCTGCAGCTCAAAGCGCTAAAGAAGAAAAGAGCAGCGCCCCCATCAAAGGTGCTGCAAGTGAAAGCAAAGCTCTTGATAACGCTGATTCCATTGAAACCCGTCGTTGGTTGATGCGGCCAGATTATCTGTTGCGAAAAGAAGTTGACTCTGCTGCGGACAGCGCGCAAAAGAAAAAAGCATTATTTAATCTCCTTGATTACTACATCCGCCAAGCTGATTCTGAAAAAGTCGCAGAGTGTGCAGCGGAGTTAACTCTCCCAGCCGAATCAAGCAGGATACTACGGGGATCTTCTAAAGGAGAAAAAGAATCCCCTTTCATGGACGCAGCAGAGATTGAAAAAATGGTTCAAGAATCAAATGATTTAAATTTAAGGGCTGAACTATGGTTACGCTTAGCAGATACTTATTATTTTAACATTCGTAACTACGCACGTGCTTGTGAAAACTACGAGAAAGTGGCCAATCAGAATACAAATTTATTAATACAAGCGATAGCTTTGGTGCGGTTGGGAGAATTATTTTCGATCAACCATGTTAATTATGAAACCGCCGAATCTTATTTGCTACGAGCAGCTGCGCAATCAGCAAATCTAGAAATGCAAGCACTGGCATGGGTTCGGCTGGCCTGGATTTATTACTTTCACAAAGAAGGAACAACGGCCGATATTAAACGCGCAGTACATTATTTTGAATTGGCTGCAGCACAAACAGTAAATGCCGAAGTGTATGTTGCAGCAAATATTATGTTAGGGTGTCTGCATTATCATGGTCGTATATTTAATGATATCCCTGCAGATAAAGTAAAAGCACGTATGCATTATGAAAGGGTTGCAGCTCAGACTCAGAATTTAGAGGCCAAAGAACTCGCAATGCGGCGCTTGGAAGAAATAAAGAAAGTGGAGAGGAATTAATTCCTCTCCACCACCTATTATTTAAGCAGCAGTTGCAACTTGTGCCGGACCAGCTTCTCTGTAATCACTTGTGTGATGGGTTAAACGTCCTTCAAGCGAGGCCTTTATCACGCGAGCATAGTGACGCGCGCCTTTTTTAAGTTTTCTTTCTTGTGTTTCTCTATTAACGCCATAGACACCAAACTGTGGCTCATAACCACAATCCCACTCGAAATTGTCGGTAAGAGTCCAGCAATAATATCCTCGTACATCAAAGCCATCTTCAATGGCAAGGCTCACCATTTTGAGATATTCTCTAAAGAACTTAGCTCTACGCCAATCGTTTTCTTGATTATCGGCGGTACCATTTTCGGTGATATAAATAGGAAGGCCCAAACGAGCTACATCCTTAATGGCAAGATAGAGTCCATGAGGATAAAGCGCATAAGGCATATCAGTCATGACCTCGTCGTCAAGACAAACACTTTTTCTCTTATCCAAAACATTACAAAGAACTCTGGAGTAATAATTAAGCCCGACAAAATCACTGAGCTTTCCTTCAGGAGCCTTATACTCTTCTTTATAATACCCTGGAATGCCATAGGAGAATGTCCCCGTTTGCATAAAGTCGATAACCGCGTTGACCATGAGATAATTCATAACAACGGGCATAAATTGGTCTCCGGGATTCCACCAGCGGTAAGGTTCGAATTTCAAGTACTGATGTACTAGCCCAATTTGTGCCTTTTCCCCTCCTGGAAGAGCTTTTAAAGCATAATATGTTTCGGTGTGCGCTTGCAAGAGGTTTCTGAGGACTTTTGTTGCAAGAGGCCAGCTTGGTGGCAGGCAACTGCCCTTTGCTGGGGGGAATACATTGTTAAAAGGAAGATATCCCTGGAACATATAAATGGTTGGCTCATTAATCGTGCACCAGAGCGGAACCTTAGATCCCAAGACCTTAAAAACTTCTTGTGAGAAGCGGACGAAGTATTTAATGTTTTCTTCCTTCTCAAAAGCACCCCTATCTTCAAACCAGATTGGATGATCAAAGTGGTGAAGAGTGATCATTGGTACGATACCTGCGGCTAAGAGTGCATCTACTTCCTGACTATAGTGATGCAGTGCTTCTTGGTTAAACTCGCCTTCCTTTGGCTCAATGCGGCTCCAAGCAACCGAGAAGCGAAAGGTATTGGCATTAAAATCCTCTTTCATAAGCTTGATATCTTCTTGATAGAGATTCCAATGATCGCAGGCTTTACCTGATCGTTGGCCACCGTTTATATGAGGGGTGCCATCTGGCCAGGTTGTCTGTTGCCAGCGGGTCCAAGTACTATTGGGATCTTCTTCGTCATTTTGAGCTGCCGCTATGGCAAAGCCAAAGAGGAAATTTTGGGGAAAGTGGAGTTCGTCGGGTTTGACCGAATCTATATGGACATCTTTTCGCTCGTAAACGGCAAGAAGACTCATTGGTATGAGTATAGCGCTCAGTAGACTTTTAAAAGAAAACATCGAAACCCCTTCGCAGAATGGTGAATATGACTATCATTCCCAATATATCGTTTTCCTATTTTTTGTCATCAGGCACTTGCGAGGGTTTTTTGACAGTCATGGCCCTTGAGAGTGCGAAATTGTAATTTTTTTCATTTTGAGATATACTATAACAGTCATGGAAGTGGTCCGCTCTTTAATAGTTTGAGGCCAAAGCCAGACATCCTATCAAAAACTATCTTACGCTTTAAAATGAGAAGGGGTCCACTTATGAAACCAGAAATTCATCCAGAAACGTATGATGTAACAGCTCGCTGTGCATGTGGCAATGAGTTTAAAACAATTTCAACACGTAAAGAACTGCGTTCAACCTTATGCTCAAGCTGCCATCCCTTTTTTACGGGTTCGCAAAAGCATGTCGATACAGCTGGTCGTATTGAGAAATTCAATAAGAAATACAAAGGCTAAGCGCTTATGAGCGATACTCTCATACAATGGGATGTCATTCAAAAGCGTTACGATGAACTTAAACGATCAAGTCAATTCAGCTTCACTTGAAAGTGGCAAACGGCATATCGTCCAAAAAGAATTGTCCTATCTTTCTACCTTGCTTGCCAAGCATAGAGAGATTATGCGTCTTGAGGCTGAACAAAAGGCTTTACAGACGCAAAAGCAGGAGAATACTGATCCTGAATTGGCACCATTATACGAAGAAGAATTGAGCTCTGATCGATGCAGCGCTTTTAAAAGAAAAAAGCGCTCTTGATAAAATCATGTTTCCTGCCGATCCTTTAGATAATAGATCAGCATTTTTAGAAATTCGCGCAGGAGCAGGTGGTCAAGAAGCTTCACTTTTTGCTGCCGATTTATTGCGTATGTACACTAATTATGCCTTAAAGCAGGGCTGGAAAGTCGCAGTGGTAAGCACGAGTGAAACTGACTTAGGTGGCATTCGTGAAGTAGTGCTGCATATTGAAGGCAAAGATGTTTATGGCCATTTAAAATATCGAATCAGGTGTGCATCGAGTACAACGAGTGCCGGTTACAGAAGCCTCTGGTCGGATTCATACATCAACAGCGACCGTGGCAGTATTGCCTGAAGCTGAAGAAGTTGATGTAGCAATTAATCCATCCGATCTTACGAATAGATGTGTATCGCTCAAGCGGTGCTGGTGGTCAGCATGTAAATACAACTGATTCTGCCGTGCGAATTACTCATATTCCTACAGGGGTAGTAGTTACCTGCCAGGACGAGCGATCCCAGCATAAAAATAAAGCGAAAGCTCTTAAAATGCTTCAATCCCGCTTGCTTGTTGCCAGAAAGGAAAAACAAGAAAGTGAGATGAGTCAAAAGCGAAAAGAGCTTGTAGGTGGGGGTATGCGGGCAGAAAAAGTAAGAACCTATAATTTTCCGCAAAATCGCGTGACAGATCATCAAGTAGATGTTACTCTAAAAAAGCTTGATATGGTTCTTGAAGGGGATCTTGACGAAATCATCAATGCGTTGATTGAAAAAGAGCGTATCGAGCGACGAAAACAACCATTGATGTTTCACTGATCAACCTTAAAGGGCATGCTATGTCTCTTCTTACGTATCTTCTTGAATACAATAGATTCTATAATTTTCTTGGCATAGCTAGTAATCCTTGGCAATTGCCGTTCTCTTTTCTAATAATCGTTCGCGCATTAATTGGCGATTGGTTATTACCGGGCTTGTCCTTCATTTTGCCATTGCCCTGTGCGTTCTTAAAACTACGGTTGGAAGAGATATTGTTGGTACATTAGCTGGCATGTTTACCAAGCTCTACGAGGCTGCTGACATTGGCATTGAGTTTGTTTTTGGCAAACTTGCTGATCCATCAGGCTCCTGGGGCTTTATCTTTGCAATTAAAGTGTTACCGGTCATTATATTTTTTGGTGCATTTATGTCGCTGCTTTTTTATTTACGAGTTATTCAAACGATCGTAATGGGCATAAATAAGGTAGTGCGACCACTTCTTGGGCACCACCGCTCCTGAGACCTTGTGCGCTGTTGCAAATAGCTTTCTTGGGCCAAACCGAAGCTCCTTTGCTTATTAAGCATTATTTAAAAGATATGACGAAATCAGAATTTTTAGTGGTGATGATTAGTGGTATGGGAACAATCAGTGGCTCTATATTGGCAGTATTTGCCGTTATGGGTGTGCCTGCGACTCACTTACTTGCCGCGAGTGTGATGGCTATTCCTGCAACTATTATTATTGCAAAAATTATGTATCCAGAAACGGAAGAACCACAGCCTATGTGTGATGCAACGGCGACGTATGAGCAGCATACAGGCAATATGCTTGATGCAATTTCTCAGGGAACCTCCGATGGTATGTGGCTTGCGCTTAATATTGGCGCAATGCTTATTTCATTTTTAGCTTTGCTGGGTGTACTTAATAATGTGTTGAGCTTTTCATGTATTAAGCTTAATGACTTTTTTCATTTAAACCTGCCTATCATTTCATTGAATACGATTTTTGCATGGATTTGTATGCCATTCGCATGGCTTCTTGGCTTTACCGGGTATGAAGCGTATCAAGCAGGCCAGCTGATCGGCACAAAAATAGCGGTTAATGAGCTTGTTGCGTATAGCGAAATGCTTAAAATGAACCTTTCACCGCGTACCATGGCAATTATTACCTATGCCCTCTGCGGCTTTTCAAACTTCTCATGCATCGGAATCCAAATTGGTGGTATCGGAGCACTTGTTCCTGAAAAAAGGAAGTGGATCAGCCAGCTTGGTATTCGAGCAGTCTTTGGCGGTGCACTTGCTAACTTGATGTCTGCAATGGTTGCAAGTCTTTTGTTGTAAGAGCTCACGCCCCGCTTTGCTTTTTATGTGGATGAGTTAGGCTTGTAATAGCACAAATATAATTACTATTAAAAGTATAAGGACTTTCCATGCAAATAAAAAAATGTATTTATATACTACTTGCAGCTTTTATGCCCAGCACTATTCAGGCTATGCTTGTCTCACAGGCTCTTGTTCCAATCGAGCAGAACAATCTTTTGATTCTAGGTACTTATCATTCAGGAAATAAGGATCAAGGAAAAAAGGATGCGCATAGGCTTGTTGAGGTCCTGCAATCGCTTATGCATGGAGCGCATATTATTGTGGAAAAAGATGAGCATGATCTAAAAAAGCTAGCTGCTAGTACCGACTCGTTTATCACAGGGGTAGCCCAGAGAGTTTCTGATTTAAAAAAAGAGGGAAAAACAAGGAGTATACTGATAGCTGGTGACGAAAGGTCTACTATATATTTGGATATAGCCGTTAGCCTCCAGATTATTAAGCAATTTTACTTAGATAGACAAGCAAATGCTGGGGTGGCTGATTCCACCATAGCGACGGATTTACATTTTCTGGCAGAATGCGATAACTCTGTTGTGTTAGCAGAGTATTACAAACAGCTTGAGGTTGATCTTGAAAAGATGAGAGCAATTCAGCGCAGCTATATGCCAAAAAATCCGTGTGTTGAACAGATTATTCAAGACTTTCTGAAGGCTTATGCCAAGATTAGAAGGTTATTAAAGCATGAAGAACCCGATGCAAAGCTAGGTAAATCGGTCATAAAGTTATTTTATCATTGTAATACTGCCGAAGAGCTCTATGAGCGTCTGGAGGAGATGAGTCAATATTTTGTAACTGAAACCGTTGGGAGCCTTGCCACTTTAGTATTTTTAAAAAAAATGCTTGATCTTGGTTCTTCAAACAAAAATATTGTTATGGTTTTCGGTGAGATGCATGCAAAGCAGTTAAAAAGTATACTCGAAAATGCTGGTAAGAAAATCTTATATAATAAAACCATCATAGCTTATTTGTTCAATAGGATTTACGTAGGTAGTGATCAACGTGCTGCCGCTGAATCTGCCTTCCTTTTAGCGCAGCAATTTGTGGATATGTGTAATCATATCTCTCTGGCTCCGGAGATTTCTCAAACACATTGTGTAAAATGTCAGGCCACAGCCAATTTAAAGCGCTGCAGTCGATGCAAAAAAGTTTCATATTGCAGTATTGTCTGTCAGTCGCAAGACTGGCCACAGCATAAAAATGGCTGTATGGCATTGACCCCTTAAGCTTTACTGGCCATTTTTTGATATTTACGCATCCATATGCATGCCGATCATGAGCCCTTTAATAGTATGAAGAAAAGCAATTCCAATAAAGCATAAACAGAATAAGGACCCTTATGAAAAGAAGCGCATCTATTTTACTGATACTACTTGCAGCTTTTATGCCCAGCACTATTCAGGCTATGTTGGCGTCGCAGGCTCTTGTTCCGGTCGAACAGAACAATGTTTTTGTTGTAGGCACCTGTCACTCAGGAAATAAAGATCAAGCGAAAACCGATGCACATAGACTTGTTGAAATTCTGCAATCGCTTATGCTTGGAGCCCATATTATTGTGGAAATTAATGAGCATTCTCTAACAAATCAGGCTTCTTGTAGCGATTCATTTATAGAGGCTGTAATCCATGAAGTTTCCGGCTTAAAACAAGAGGGAAAAACAAGAAGTGTGTTGATTGCGGGTGATGAAAGGCCAGATATTTCTGTGGGAATAGGGGTAAGATTTCAAGTTATTAAGCAACTATATTTGAGAAGGCAGGCTCGCGCGAAGATTGATGATCCTACCATAGTGAAGGATTTACATTCTCTCGAAGATTATGATTTTTCTTCGTTGTATCCCGGCTCTTCAATTGTACTAGCAGATTATTACAAACATCTTGATGCTAATCTTGAAAGTATGAGAGCGATTCAGCGCATCTATATGCCAAAAAATCCATTCGTTGAGCAGCTTATTCAAGGGTATCTAAAAGCTTATAAGAAGATAAGAAGTTTATTACAGCATGAAAGCCCTCATGGAGATTTAGGTAAAATGCTCATAAGGTTATTTTATGATTGTAATACCGCCGAAAAGCTCTTCGCGCGTCTAGAAGAGATGAGTCAATGTTTTGTTATTGATACCGATTGTAGCTTTGCCACATTAATATTTTTAAAAAAATTGTTCGATCTTGCTTCTTCAAATAAAAATATTGTTATGGTCTTAGGTAATTTACACGCAATGAGGTTAAAAAGTATTTTCGAAAATGCTGGCAAGAAGATATTGTATAATCAAAGCATTATGACTTATTCACAAGATGGGACTTTCATAGAAGGTAACCCGCGTGCTGCCGCTGAATCGGCATTCTCTCTGGCGAAGCAATTTGTGGGACTTGGTAACCTAATCAGCATGGCTCAGCACCTTTCGCACACACAGTGTGTAAAATGTTTAGGCACGGAAAACTTGAAGCGGTGCGGTCGATGCAAAAAGGTTATGTACTGCGGCGCCGCCTGCCAGGCGCAAGACTGGCCTCAGCATAAAAATGGCTGTAAGCCGGCTTTAACCACTTAAGTGCTCTGAGCTTAGTCTTTATATTCTTTGAACTTCCATAGGCGTTCTTTTCAAACTTTGGATTAGAACCACAGGTTAGCAGTATGGTGACCCTGCCTGCTTTCTCGATGCGCTAATCTGATCTCAGCAATCTTTGCAGCCATGCTGTTGTAATTTGCCTTAATTTTACCGTTTTCTTTATATCTTTTGTTATTTATATAGAAACCTCTTGGGATGCTTACCAAATAAAGAGCTTATCAGGTAAGCTGCTTGCCTGATACGTCAAATGTGGGGGGTTCGGGGTCAAATGTGGGGGGTTCGGGGTCAAATGTGGGGGGTTCGGGGTCAAATGTGGGGGGTTCCAACTAAATTTAAGACTTAGTTTTATATGTTTGTAGCGGATGGGCAGGATTACCGGGAAAGCCTAATTCTAAATCGTGAGAATCAATCATTGAAGAGAGATACCGCTCGCGTAAATGGCGAGGTGTTCTTTTTAAAAGGACCGCAAGCTCATTGGCCTTAAACGGCCGAATTGAGCACAATTTTTTTATAATTTGTTTAATGCTCTGAGAGTTTGTCTTTTTGCCGATTTTCTGTATTTCCTCTTCTAAGTCCTTGGGGAGTATTTCTGTTTCACTAGTTTCTAAGATCACAACTTGGGAGCTTTCACCCGGTATTAATAATTTGAGCATGGGTACATAATATGTTGCATTACCGCGTCCTTTTTGTTCAATTAAGCCAAGGTCTCGAAGTTTTCTCAGATGTAAGCTTGCTGTAAGTGTATCAACACAATGAATTGTCCGATAGTCAGCGTTTGTCATTGCGCCTTTTTCACGAATGACGATTAAAGTTCGGGTTTCTTCATCAGTCAGTTTATATGATTTAAAATTGCTCAGCCATTCGATGTCTTCCTTAGTGAACAAATGATGAGGAAGAAGTGAGAGAACAAATAGGTTGCTAGCGCGATCCGATTCGATTAACGGTACTGATAGATTTGCTTTTCTCATCTCATCGCGCATTGTGCCGATGCCTGTTCCTTTGCCTTCAGCATAGTTAATATCGTGAAAGACATTCGCTAATATTTCATTCCTAGGCATTGATCCTGGTAGCCCGAGTTGATCTGTAGGTTTCAAGGAATAGCCTTGATTTCGAAATTCGATGCGGTTGGCATATTTAATAACTTGAATAGGACTTGCGGAGTGATAGTCCTTATGCATTACGGCATTTACTAAAGCTTCACGAATAACTACACGAGGAATGAGAGGATTATCTTTCCTTCTAAGGTCGTCGGGTTGCAAAGCAAACACCTGTGGGATATCTTGCATGATCTTATAGAGCAAGTTTGGAATGCCTGTAATGAGCGATTCGCACATTTCAACTGAAGTGTACCGCCGTTTTGGATCAGAAACCCATTCCCTTCCCTCAATTAACATATAATCGATTCGATTACGCATTGGAAAAGTACGACGCAATGCTTCTTGATTGCCAAACAAAAGCAGCCCAGCAACGGTTGGATAGCTAGCACCTTTTTCTGTGGTGATTGCTTTTAATGCTCTCAATAAATCTTCATCAGAATACTTTAATTCTGATGCGCTTGAGTTAACTGTTTTTCTTTCTTCCCGATAGAGTTGAATAGCATGCTTATCAAAATCATCAAGTGAAGCATCTTCCACAGGGCTTGCATCATGCTTTTGCCTTGTGCGAAGTTGGTATATGGTATTGAAATCTTCTCGGGCACACAACTGATCTGTTGATCCTATGCGTCGATATGAACCTTTTGCTAGCCCTTTACTCTCAATATAGACGGGCTTATCATGTGATTCTGCTTCTGGAATATGTACAAGAATCATTGTTCCCTGTGGATGGGGAATAACCTTTATAGTGGGTCGAATTGTAACACTAAAGCATTGCCTGCATTGAGTGGCGATTTGTTGCTGAAGAGAATCTGGGTCCGCAACGCCGGTAATGATATAGCGGGGTTCGGTTGATCCTTTATTTTTAGATACGCCTAGAAGAATATAGCCACCACCAAGATTTGGTTCATTACTAAATGCTGAGACTGTCTCAAGAAAGCTCTTGCCTAAATTATATGCAGCCTCCTTTGCTTCTATTCGATCAGTTTCATCGGTGTATTGAAGCATGTTGAAAAGTTCATTAAAATCTGTTGAATAAAGAGCAGACTCTTTTTTTGTTAATGCATTGAGCAGATTATATGTTTCCAAGGGACCTCCCCGCATTGAAGCTATCTAGTGCATGAAGAATTTAGCAAGAATTGAAGATGATTGCAACTTTTGTCGGACAGTAAATTGCATTTCTGCCTTATTGTAATTAGGGTGCTTGCTATATTTATTATCGGTAAGGAGAACTAAGCGCAACCTGCGCGCGACTTTTAAAAGGTTAAGCGCCCGTGAGCGAATTGGCATACTTAACAGATTAATTATTCTTAAGAGAGTGGTGATGCGAGGCTGTTGAGTTACAAATGCATTGCATGATATCCTAAAAGTATGAAACCACTCATTCTTGAGAAAAAATCACAGGAAAAACATGAAATTACATCTTACTGCCAGTTTAACGCTGCTTTGGCACCTAGCTCTTCTTGGAAATGGGGGTCTAAAGTTGCCCGAAATGACTGCCATTCAACGTCCTCATGACAATTGCTATTGGGTCGAGCCCGGCCGTTTTCTTGCTGGCGAATATCCAGCAGCGGTGGAGCTTGATGTTACCCATCAAAGATTGTCAGGATATCTAGACGCCGGTATAACTTTTTTTCTGGATCTCACCGAAGAGCATGAAAGCTCCAACCTCGGCCCGCTAAGGCCTTATGAGACCATTATCAAGCAGATGGCTCAGGAGCGTGGCATAGAAGTTACCCACCAACGCATGCCCATTCGAGATATGTCTATTCCGCGGACGGGCAAAGAAATGACCGTTATTATCGATGCCATTACTACTGCGCTTGACCAAGGACACAACGTATACGTACATTGTTGGGGAGGCATTGGTCGCACCGGTACCGTTATAGGGTGCTACCTAATACAAAAGGGAATGACCGGAAGAGAAGCGCTTAATCAGCTTGGACAATGGTGGTCTACCGTGGAAAAGTCAGAACAATATCCCAACTCACCGTATACGCGAGAGCAAAGAAGATTCGTGAAGGCTTATCGATCCAATAAGCTGAAGTAATCTTAAGAAAGTTCTGGCTGTTTGTCTTGAGGTATATAGTGGCCCAGTGTGCGATAGACGTGTACTGTTGAAAGTATAAATATCGGAATCAGCAGAGTGCCGATGATGGTTATGGCCACGAGCCCCATCAAAACGCTATTGATGACATGAAACCAGAAAATTTTCCAACGCACGCCTTTCGTTACTTCTTGGGCGCTCTGTGTATCTTCGTGAGCGGTGAGTGCTTTACCTTCAATTATCGGAAAGCCGGTAAAGAAGTATCTGCAATAGATATAGATACCAGGGATAAAGAAAAGCAGAAAGCCAAGAAGGCATTTTAAGAAGAAAAGGCAACGGGCTCCAAAGAAGCTAAAAAAGTTCTTAGCCTCAAGTGCTGACTTCCAGTGCACAGGCTGGCCATCATAGAGTGCCAGGCCATACCGTATCATCTGAAATATATAGTATTCTTTTAAGATAAAGAAAAGCAAGCTATACGAGGCCATTAATGCAAAGAGGCCTGCAGTCATCGATTCTACCGGGCTAAAGCTCAGCGCCGAAACCGTGAAGTTTCCGCGCAGATAAAGTGCGAGTGCATAGATAAGATACATAGCTACATAGAGCCCAACAAAGAAAAAATTCGCTTCAAGAAAAAGCCTGAAATTGTTAAAAAAAGTATTGAAGCCGAATTTTAAAGCTTCGCTTATAGAAAAATTTTTTACCTGTGCCATGATCTTTCTCCCGGGTTTTAAATTCTTTTTGCTTTTTCTATACTCTGCTTAGTTAAGTATAGTATAGTGAATTGACATTCACGCGGCTTAAAAGCTGCGGATTTTGGCTTCGCAGGGTGATCATTGTCATTGCCCATGCAAGCCTGAAACGGGATGTCCCTCCGCTTTACGACAGATTAATGACGTCGAAAGCAGACTAACAGATGCTAATAGACAATGCAAGAAAAAAAACTTACGCGAGGGTTTTATTTTATAAACAAGCAACCGTGCGGGTAAAGCAAAATTGAAGGATTTCAGATGCTCATTGGTAAGCAAGCGCCAGCTTTTTCATGCAAAGCAGTCATAGACGGAGAGATCAAGGACATTAGTCTGGATGATTATAAAGGCCAGACTAAGGTTATCTTCTTTTATCCGCTTGATTTTAGCTTTATTTGCCCAACAGAGCTTCATGCCTTTCAAGATGCGCTTACTGAGTTTGAAAAGAGAAAAACTGCTGTTTTGGGTATCTCGGTTGACTCTGTCTATAGCCATTTAGCATGGCTGGCTCAGCCAAAGGATCAAGGGGGTATTAAAGGTGTTACCTTTCCTCTGCTTTCCGACATTACGAAGTCAATAGCTCAGTCCTATAATGCTTTGGACGAAGTAGAAGGGATCGCTTTTCGTGCGCTCTGCATCATAGATAAAAATAATATCATTCAATCCATGCAGATAAATAATCTTTCTTTGGGAAGAAATATAAATGAGGTGCTGCGCTTGGTAGATGCAGTCGATTTTGTTGAAACCCATGGTGAAGTCTGCCCAGCCAATTGGTCGTTAGGAAAAGAGGGCCTCGCGCCAACTCATGCGGGTGTGGTCGATTATTTTCATAAAGCAAAATAATTAGCACTGTTCGATAACGGTTACGGTACTGCCTTGTGCCGTTTTCTGCACATGAAAATGAATAGGGAACTGCTCTTTAAGTGTTGGCAAATGAGAAACAACAATAATTTTTGCAAAGTCTTCTTGGATGCGTATTAACGCGTCAACAATATGAGCGAGCCCATCTTCGTCTTGTGAGCCAAATCCTTCATCGATAATCAGTGTTTGAAGTGGTGTGCCAGACCTTCGTGCGAGGAGTTTTGAAAGTGCAATGCGCAAGGAAAAGTCTATTCTAAAGGCTTCGCCTCCCGAAAAGAGTTCGTAGGGACGTATGCCGGCTGCATCTGATATTTTAATATCGAGTGTTTCCTTTGTATTACCGCTTTTTAAATCTCGTAATGATTCAATAGTAAGATGCGCTTGGTTGTCAGTAAGCTTCGATAATAGATTGTTTGCTTCATGTTCAATCTCGGGCAATGCGTCTTCAATAAGGAGCGCCTGAATGCCATCTTTACTTAATGCACTTGCGACTGCTCCATATTCCTCTGCAAGCGAGCTATACGTTTTTAGGTGATGTTCCTCTTTTTTGCACTCATTTTCACGCGCAAGCAAAGTAGCTAATTGAGCTTCCAGAGCACCTTTTTGATGAATTAGAAGTTCTTTTTCTTCCAAGAGAGTCTGTAGATTTTTTATGGTGTGCTCTTTTAGTTGAAGTACGTGCTCTTCTTGTGTTTTGTATATGGCTAGCTCTTCAATCACCTGCGAAAGCTCTTTTTTCTGTTGGATTAATTCTCGCGCCTGTGTGCATTTTTGCGTGACTGAGCGTTTTCTTTCCTCCTGAAGCGCAATTTCTTTAGTAAAAGCTGATTGTTGGGCTGCCGCAGCTGAAAGATGCTGCAGCTTTTCATGGATCTGTTTCTCCCGTGCAGGATTATAAGGAATTTTCTCAAGATTTTCGTTGAGTGTCATAACATCAATTTTCATTTTTACAGCGAATTCATCTTGCTGGGCAGCGAGGAACTGAGCATCCACCTTATTTTTTTCCTGCATAATACGATCCTGTTGCTGTTTAAGCTGCCCAAGATTTTCTTTTTGTAGCGCGATTTCTTGTGCGATAACTGCAGCATCCTGCCCATATTTCTCTTTATTTTTTTGAAGCTCACCTATCTTTACCACAAGCATTTTCTGCTGCTCAACCTTTTTTTTGAGCGCTTCAAGTTGAGCGTGATCATCTATAAGCGTTTTTTTTAATGATACAATGACGTTACTTAGCCTTGCTAACTGATGTTTGAAGCGCCGCTCTTGTGCCTCAAATTTATTGTGCAAGGTAGTAGTATCTTCCACGTGTTGTTCGCATAGGGGACAGACAGCGGTGCCTTGTACATGAACCAACTGCTTTTTATGCTCGAGTGGCCCAAGCTGAGAAGAGAGCCATTGTGCTTTGCTTACAAAAGAATGATAATAGGCTTTTCGTTTTTCTAAAGCCGAAGAAAGTTTCTCGAAAGCACCTTGATCTACTTTGTTTTCAGTTGATCGTGATAGCAGGGTAATCTCATCGGTTACAGACTTAAGTTCGGCCTCTTTGGCCATTTTTTTCTTTTCAAGGTCGGTCATTTGTTGCAGAACATTACTTTGGGAGGTGGTCAGCGTATGGGCAGTTAATTGAATCTTTTCGAGCTCTGACTTGTAACGATCTTGAATTGACTGAACATAATTCCTTAAGGCTTCTTGCTTGGTGGCGTGCAATTGTTGCAGATCAATTTTTTTGGCGGCTTGTATCTGAATGTTCTGCAATTCTGTTTGAAGAGTCGTTCGCTCGTCCTCATAGTTGTGTGTACCAAGTGCGCGTGATTGAGACAGGACACGCCTATAGAGATTCGATTCTTCACGAATGCCTTTTATAACACCGTCTAATATGCTTTCTACATGCTGTTTTTGAAACTCAATTTTTTCCACGGCCGCTTTTTGTGCAGTCAGAACTGCTATTTTTTCTGAAATTTCATGGAGCGTTTTTTGAGTAGCAGCTTCCTTTGTTGCATGAGTCGTTAAGGATTCACCAATTTGCTGTAACCGTGCGCTCAACTCAGGTTTTTCATTGAGTTCTATTTTTAATCGTTCAATGAGAGCAAGGCTCTGTTCCTTTTTGTTTGCGGCTTCTTTTGCTTTATCGAGTGCAAGGCGGCGCATCCGTTCGAAATGATCAAGTCCAAGAATACTTGCTAAAATATCTTTTCTTTCTTTCGCGGATTTTTTGGAAAATTCGTGTGATTGACCTTGGCGCAAAAAAGCTGAATTAATGAAGGTATCATAATCAAGACCAAGCGTGGTTTCAATCTTATCCTGGGTAGCTCGTATGGTTTTATCAGTGAGGGGACGTAAGCTATCAGTAGAATCAATGATGCCAAAATCGAGTGTTGTATATGATTTACCAGCAGCAACGGTGTATTCTCTGCGTACTCTATAACGCGTAATTCCGCAAGAAAAATCGAGGCTTACCATCATATGCGTTTGGCCCAGATGCACTAATCCTTCATCCGCTTTTGCAACACCGCCAACCTTACGCGCTTGGCCCCATAAGACCCACGTTAAAGCATCAAGTAAAGCAGATTTGCCATGGCCGTTTTTGCCCGAAAGGCATATGAGGTTATAGGGCTCAAAATCAATTGTTTGGGTTGCCCCATAACTAATAAAATTTTTTATCTGAATTCTAAGTGGGATCATTAGGCAGCTCGGTAATAATATCTTACTATCAGTGTATCAACTATAGAAATTAATGCGATAGTGATGCTAAAGCGCAAGCGGTTATGATTTGACTATTCATGACCGCCTGATGATAATAACCTGCATTTTCTTTTACATTGCGCCAGAAAGGGAGTGCTCAGCTCAGGGCTGTCTTATAAAAAAATTAAGTAAAATGGTTGCTACTTAGCCCTACAATTGAGCGTGGCAAAAGCTGTTGAGCATGGCCAAAACTACAAAAAAGGATTGCTTTCAAATGGCCGTTCGTCCCGATGGAGCGCGCGAAGTGCGCGATTAGAGGGAAACGAATGGCCAGCGATTGGGCCATGCGGTTGCTCAACTCCTTAAGCTGTTGGCTTAATCGTTGCTTTCCCGTTTTCATCGATGATCAGCACATTTTTCAGACCGAGGCTAAGGCCTTTGAGCTCTATATACTCAGGAGCATTATTGCCAACAATCACCACAACTTCATCTTTATCCTTGCCGATAGCAATTCGTTGAGATGTCGGCTTTTCACTGTATGGCGGCATGCTAGGAAATACAAAGCTATCATACTTTACTGCCGTTGCAGATTCCAGATAGACTGCTTCCCTGAATGGTTTTCTAATAGCCAAGAGAATTATTTGACCACCATTTTTGTTAATTACATAGTCTATATACTGCTCATCTTGGTGCATGGCAAAGATGCTCATGCCCATCAGAGCAATGGTAACGATTGATAAAAAACGCGAGAATGTATTCATATAATATCCTTTAACATCCTTATTGCTTTATGATTGTTTCCAGAATAATTATACATAAATAATGTCAATTTGCCAAGCGATCTTGGGGATTTTGTTTAGCTGAAAAGAATTGTTGAATTTTCCATATTTTATTAAATTTAAAAATGTTCAAATGTTGACTATTGGAAATTGTCTGTGCGATAATGGGATAATAAGTGAGTCTACTTTAATTAAAGGGCAGATTGGGTAAAGTTAGATTGTCAAAATTGGCATACTGATTTTTAAAAAAAAGAGGTTGTTATGAAAATAGGAAGGAAAAATTATTTAGCGCTCTTACTAGCTGTTAGCACCGGCTCGTGCTCCGCAATGCATGTTCCGCAGCCAGCTCCGGATGCATTTATTGCCGCTGCTAAGGACGGCAATTTAGAAGCTGTGAAGTCTGCTCTTGCCAGAGGCATTCCTGTGGATGTAAGGGATGCTGAAGGTATGACAGCTCTTCATTATGCTGCAACAGGCGGTGGATATTGCTGTGGTGGGCGGGGGAGGCATGACGATGTTGTAAAGGAGCTTCTTGCTGCAGGAGCTACGGTTGATGCGAGAAGTCCTCAAGGTTGGACCCCGCTTATGATGGCTGCTACTGCTGGTCGCGCCGAAATAGTAAAACGACTTATTGTTGCAAATGCTGATGTAAATGCTTTCGATGAGGAAGGCTATGACTCGCTCTATGATGCTGCAGCATGGGGATACATTGATGTGATAAGGCAGCTTATTGCTGCGGGAGCCGAACCGAAAAAAAGCTTAGCGCTTCTTGTGGCTGCAAATCAATCTAATGATGAGTTGGTAAAGTTGCTTATTGATAAAGGAGCTAATGTGCATGCAGTGGATGATGAAGGAAAAACTCCGCTTCATAATGCCGTACGTCCGCCCAACAGTAAAGTAGTAAAGGTACTTATAGATGCAGGAGCTGATGTGAATGCAAAAGATGGTAACGGCGTGAGCGTACTTCAGGAAGCTTTAAAAGCAGCGAAATTACCGCATTACCAAGGAAATATTGAGGTAGTAAAGCAGCTTATTTTAGCTGGGGCAGATTCTAGTGATTTGGAGACAGATCCTTTAATTCAGCAAGCATGGAAAGAGCTGACCGAGAAGCGGAAGCTGGTCTAAAAAATGAAATATCACAAAAATTGGAGGCTCTCGTGACGGCCTGAGATCAAATTCCTATTCCTGCTGTAAATCTCAGTTGAATTGGGCTTTTAAAAAAGCTTAATGAGAGAATAAAATATAAAAGCTATGAATAAAGAGAGAAACAAATGCACATAAAAAATTATATAATACTTGCACTCGTGGTGATTACAGGTGTGAGTTTTACCCAAGCCAATAAAAAAGAATTGCAAGATAGGCTTTTGGTTGCGGTTGGGAACAACGATATTGAAGCCATAAAGTCAAGTTTAGCAGCAGGAGCTGATGTGAATGCAGGAGAAAAAGGATGGCCTCTACTCCATATGGCTGTAACGCAGTGGCCGCCGCGCATAGACGTCCTGAATATGCTTCTTGCAGCAGGCGCAAAGGTGAATGTCAAGGATGAGAGAGATGGGTTTTCACCTCTTTGGTATGCCGTGATAGATGGGAACATCGATGTCATAAGGACGCTTCTTGCAGCTGGAGCAGATGTAAATGCACAGAACAATGAGTTACTTACGCCACTCCATGCGTCTGTAGCGGGCGCAGCTGAGGGAGGAATAGACGTGATCAAGGTGCTTCTTGCAGCCGGGGCACAGGTGAACGCAAGAGAGATAGGGGGAGAAACGCCACTTTTTTGGGCTGCAAAAAATGAGAAAGTAGAGAGTGTAAAAGAACTCATAGCAGCAGGGGCAGATGTTAACGCAAAAAATAGCAAAGGCAAAAGCGTTCTTCAGGGAGCAGTAGATGCTGCAAAACTACCCCATCACACCGATTACAGCGGAAATATTGCGGTAATAAAGCTCCTTATTTCAAGCGGGGCTGATTACAGTGGGCTGGCAGAAGAACCTTTAATCCGGCAAGTTCTGCGAGAAAAGCTGGTTTAAGCCTGGAATTGCCTTAGGTGGATAAGATTATCAACAAGCAGTATCGGCAATTATTGCGCTCGCTTTGCCTCATTTAAAGGCATTGCGAAGTAGCAAAGGGTTCTTTGGTGCGATGAAAAAGGGAGATATTATGGAAATTAAAGTAAATAATTACTGGCGACTGTTCTTGGCTCTTATTGCGGCTGCCGGCTCGTGCTCTGCAATGCATTTACCGCTAGCAAAGGCTAAAAAGGGGCTCAATAAAGAGAGGCAAGATTGGCTTATGAAAGCAGCAGCAAAGAACGATATTTGGGCCATACGGGAAAGCCTGGCTGCAGGAGCTGACGTGAATGCTGTAGAAAGCGGTTGGACTCCGCTCGTCACTGCTACAGTGCGGGGGAACGTGGATGCCGTCGAGATGCTCCTTAAGGCAGGTGCAAACCCGAACCTTGAAGATATTTACCCGCAGATACCTCTTTATTATGCTGCAAGAGAAGGGCACATGCGTATCATGCAGATGCTTCTTAATGCTGGAGCAGATGTAAATGGGCATCGCGAAAGTTTAATTACACCGCTCTATGGGGCTGTAGTTTTTTCTGGCACAGCTAAGGGAGGCATTGAAAGGGTCAAGGTGCTTCTTGCAGCTGGGGCACGTGTGAACTGGCGTAATCAGGATGGTGAGACGCCGCTCTTTTTTGCTGCAAGACATGGAGACCCAGAGGTTGTACAACTACTCATAGCCGCGGGAGCAGATATTAATGCAAAAAATAGCCAGGGTACGAGTGTTCTTAAAGAAGCAGTGGTGCATGCAAAAAAACCATTGGAAGGGAATATCGAAATAGTAAGGAAGCTTGTTTTTGCAGGGGCTGATTATAGGGGACTGGAGCAAGAACCATTAATTTTGAAAGTTCTGCAAGAAAAAATAAAATTAATTTGAATTGTAAATTGTTGACAAATAGAAAATGTTTATAGTAGTCTGGGGATAATAAGTGGAGTGTTATATGCGTTGTATTAATAAAAGGAGTTTTCATGGAGAACAAAATTAAGAATGCAGGGAAGACTGCAAAAGAGAGTGTTGCAAAAAAAACAAATGAAGTAGGTAAAAAGGTGACCGAAGCTCGTAAAGAGTGGAGCAAAGAATGGGGTATAGAAAAACAGACTGAAGGTTTGGATAAAACTCAAGGTGAAGCTGGTGTTGCAAAAAAAGAGTAGCAGTAAACATATAATAAAAGGAGGTTGTTATGAACGACAAAAAACTAAAAAATGGTCTTGGAGAAACATTTAAAAAAGAAACTGGCCATGAAGGCCATGAACACGGAAAAAAAGCTGCCCATGAGCATGAGCAAGAAAAGGGTGGAAAAGGAAAAATTGAGCGGGAAGAAGAAGGTAAAATGAAGAAATCTGCAGAATGCGGATGTAAATATTTTTAACCGGAGTATTCAGGCTATGGATAAAGAAAAAAAAGTTCAGACAAATACCTTGTCTGAAGAATCCGTTTCTGAAGAGCTTGCAAATGTTGAATGGGGTGAAGATCATCAAGAAAGGATGGTCGACCATTCAGAACGTCACAAATCGCTTCGGCATGAATGCAAAGGGCGTAAATGTGATACGGCTTTTGAAAAGCTCTGAAAAATAATCTATGATAAAGTTATCTAGATAAAAGGCTGAGTTACTACGTGGCTCGGCCTTATTTTTTTTATTTTAACAAATGGTTTCTATGCGTTCACTTGGATTACACATACGTTTTGATGCTCATTTTGAATCAGTTATTGAAAAGGCCATGGCGTATAATACTGACGTATTGCAAACTTTTTTTATCAATCAAAAGGGCTATTACATACCGCTCACGCCAGAGCTCATAGCGCACTATCAACGATTACACGATTCTTTTAAAACCTTATATGCCCACAGCTCATATTATATCAATCTAGCAGATCATCGCATTGATGAGCACCCTTACTTAAAAAAAGAAATTAAACGGGCTCAATATCTTGGCTTTACGCATCTTATCATGCATCCTGGAGCTATTGCAGAATTGGCTTCAAAGGAACAAGCGCTAGATACAATTGTACGCAGAATTAATAAGCTGCTAGAGCGGCAGAAAGATGTTTCACTTGTTCTGGAAAACAGTGGGCATGCCAAAAAAGCGTTGGGAGGTGATATCAATGATTTATATTACATACGATCAAGGCTTGACCAACCTGAACGGGTTTCCTATTGCATTGACACGGCTCATGCATATGTGTATGGCTATAATATCAAGGATGAACTGGATCTTTGGTTAGGACAGGTTAATCAATTATTAGGTGATGCTGTTACGCTTTTGCACTTAAATGACACCAATGAGCCACTAGGTTCGAACAATGATAAACACGCTTTTATCGGGAAAGGCCGCTTAGGAGTCGACATTCTTCAGCGCTGTGCCCAACATCCTTTCTTTCAAGGTACTCCCATTATTTTAGAATTACCCCAGTCAACGGAACTCCAAGAACGCGAAGCGCTTGCTATGGTGCGTGGATGGATCGAAAATACAGAAATACATTGTGTTGAAGACTGATTTCAAGGTATGATTTGTTTGATGTCTTTAGTACAGCTAGTTGGTCATCCCCAAGTCATCGGTGAGAGTGGTCATATCTTTAAAGATTATAAGGAGAGAGAATGCGCATAGCAATAAATGGATTTGGTCGTATCGGTAAAACTTTTTTACGAACTCTTTTGGTTGATAGCAGTACACACAAAGCGATTGAGGTAGCGGTAATAAATGTTGGCAAAGGTGACCCGCAAGCGGCTGCCTTGGCTCTAAAATATGATACGCTTATGGGAACCTATCCCGGTCCCGTTGAATATAAAGATGAGAAGCTTTTTGTAGATGATTTAGTAATACCAGTTATTAGTGAATTAAATCCTGAAAATTCTCCGTGGAAATCATACGGTATTGACTGGGTCGTGGAAGCCTCAGGCCATTTTACAAAGCGCGAGGGTGCAGAAAAACATCTTAAAGCAGGAGCCAAGGGGGTTCTTATAACAGCTCCCGCACATGATGAAGATGTTACCATCATTCCCGGAGTTAACAGTGAGGTTTTTCAGCCTGATAAGCATAAGATAGTCTCTTTGGGGAGTTGCACTACGAATGCATTATTTACCATGCTCAAGGTCATCGATGATGCCTTTCAAATTCAGCAAGCAATGATGACCACTGTGCACGCTTACACCAATACACAGGCGCTTTTAGATGTGGATGCCACGGTTAAGGATTTGCGTAAAGGAAGAGCGGCTGCCTTAAATATAGTTCCCACAACGACAGGTGCTATGGATGTGGTAGATCGAGTTATGCCACATCTTATAGGAAAAATTTCTGGAGTTTCACTTCGCGTTCCTGTAGCGAAAGTTTCTTTAATTGATTTAACCGCGATACTAACAAAAAGCGCAACAGCCGAAGAAATCAATCAAGCATTCGATAAAGCCGCGAAGGGGAGCATGAAGGGCTTTGTTCAGTTTACAAGAGAGCCTCTTGTTTCCTCAGACTATTCGGGTAATAGCAATTCGTCCATTATAGATGGACTTATGACCCAAACGCAAGTAACTATGCATGGGAAGACTCTTGCTAAGGTATTTGGTTGGTATGATAACGAATGGGGCTATAGCGAGAGACTCAAAGATTTTCTGATGTCCCGAGTATAGGCTGGTCTTAAAACAAAAATAAAATTTTAAGGGATAGATAATGCAGCTTCTGCATCGGATGATCTATGGGACAATACTAGCGCTTCCGCTCGTTGCAGCTGCGGTCCTGTTCTTTTATTTGAGCCGGCCTGTTGACAAGCATGCTGCGTGGAATGCCCTTGTTGATGAATTTTTCAGCGAGGTATATTTTAAGATACATCCTTCGTTAGCAACCGCGGCAGGGGTGCATGAATATGATGCACAGCTGGAAGATTACTCCAGCGAAGCGGTGTTACGTACTATTAATATTCTGCACAGATTTGAGAACCGCGTTCACGCTATCTGTCGAAACGACCTCACCGAGCTTGAAGCCGGTGATCGCTCGATGCTTCTTGGAGAGATTCTCAGCATGCTCCTTTCGTACGAGTCCATCCGCACCTGGCAAAAAGATCCTGATTATTATTCAACAGGGATCGCTAAAAGCATCTATTGCTTATTACGCCCTTTCGCACCACCAGCTGAACGACTGCGCTTGGTTGTTGCGCGTGAGCGACAGATTCCTGCAGTGTTTTCTGCTGCTCGTGCAAACCTTGAAAATCCACCACGCATATACACTCAGCTTGCGATTGAGCAGATTGCAGGTAACATCAAATTTTTTAGCCAAGACGTGCCAAAGGCATTTCAGGATGTTACCGATGCCAAACTCAAAGAGGAATTTACACGGACCAATGCAGCCGTTATTGCCGCACTCAAGGACTATGATCAATGGCTCAGATCCTATCTGTTAGACCGCTCAAAGGGTGATTTTCGGATAGGAGCTGAAAATCTTTCAAAAAAACTTCTTTATGAGGATATGATCACAGATTCGCTTGATGAGCTGCTTAAAATAGGCTGGGCAGATTTGCGCAAAAACCAGGCAGAATTCGCACGCATTGCACGAAAGTTGGAGCCCACAAAATCGAGTCGTTCGGTTCTCGAGCTCCTTGAAAAATTGCATCCCACCCCAGACCGTCTTCTAAGTGCTTTCAGAGAAACTTTCGATGATTTGATTGCCTTTATACGTAAAAAACGGATTATAACCATACCAGCAGGCCCTTATCCAGTGGTTCGCGAAGCCCCTCCGATTGATCAAACTACCACGTATATTACGTTGGATCCCGCCGGCGCCTATGAGACCGTAGCCACCGATGCCTATTTCAACATTGCACCACCTGAGGCATATGGTTCCCCCGAAAAAATTGAAAGTTATTTGAGGGCATTTAATATTGGCACGATCCTCAGCGTCTCTATCCATGAGACGTATCCCGGCCATTATGTGCAGTATCTATGGACAAAGCATTTCCCTTCTAAGGTTCGTAAGCTCCTCGCGGCAACGACTAATCAGGAAGGTTGGGCACATTATTGCGAACAAATGATGCTTGATGAGGGCTATGGGCAGCCAGGGTTCGGCGCAAAAGATGAGCGTGAAGCAGATTTAATACGCTTAGGTTTTCTTCAAGATCTGCTGATGCGTGATGCGCGACTTATCGTCTCTATTAACATGCATGCTGGCACAATGACACTCGATGAGGCTATCAAATTTCTTGAAGATGAAGGCTACCAGCCGCATGTAAATGCGGTGACTGAGGCTCAGCGCGGCATTAGTGATCCGATGTATCTTTGTTATACCCTAGGAAAACTTGAAATTATAAAGCTGCGCGAGGAGTATAAAAAGAAGCTTGGTTCTGCATTTACTCTTGAAAAGTTTCATAACGAGTTTATCAAACAGGGCTTCCCACCGCTTCCACTCGTTCGCCAGGCATTGTTCAGATAAGGCGTTATCGTGCGATTTTGTATGCATTGGTCTAGGTATACAAATCTATAGGCGGCACGTGCACAAGAGGAGGCACTTCAGTATTTTCCCTATATGATTTAGGCTTTAAGCAATGGCGACAGTTTTATCAGGTGAGGCCCTTATGCAAATTACACACTTACTCTATTTGGAAGATTTTACCTTATTAAGTTCTCCGGCTTCGGTTATTGATATCCTAGAAGAGAATGGCAAAACAATTGTACTTCTAGATAAGACTATCTTTTATCCGCAAGGTGGAGGTCAGCCATATGATAAAGGAATTATCGAAAGTTCTTCGGGTAAATTCCTGGTTGAAGAAGTCCGTTTTGTTGACGGGATTGTTAAGCATATTGGCAAATTCGAGCATGGTACGTTTAAAAAAGGTGACGTTGTTACCTGCATTGTCGATAAAGAAAGGCGAGAGCTTAATAGCCGTCTTCATTCGGCTGGCCACGTAGTTGATATGGCAGTGGCAGCTCTTAAGTATGATTGGATTCCCGGTAAGGGCTACCATTTTGCCGATGGGCCTTATGTAGAATATACCGGGACTCTTTTGGTTGAGGATAAAGAAAAAATCAAAAATGCCATTGAGACTGCTTGTGCTCAGTTTGTGAGCGAAGGCAAGATGACTAAATTGCTATTTATGGATAAAGAAGAAATGAAAAAGGTATGTCGATTCGTACCAGATTATCTTCCAACAAATAAGCCTTCTCGTGTAGTCATGTATGGAGATTTTGGTGTCCCATGTGGCGGTACCCATGTAAGCAACGTGCGTGATATAGGGACGATCGCTATCAGAAAGATTAGGACTGATGGGCAGACCGTGCGGGTCAGTTATGAGATACAAAATAAGATGGAAAATGAGCAATAATACAGAAAGGGTTCTCGTGAACAGAAAAATAGCTTTGATGGTTTTTATAAGTTTGTGCTCTTTAATGCAAAATGCGTATGCTGGAATCGACATCGGTTATGCTTTTGAAATTTGTATCATGAATGACTTGGATTGCGAATTTGAGGTCTATTACCCATTATGCAAACGTGGTCGGCGTTGTAACCCGGGCGAGTCTACATTAATTGGACTAAACACCGAGGATTGTACCAATGAATCGTCAATTCTATATATTGTAGTGCTTGGGAAAACAATTCATTGCAAATTACCAGAAATGGAAATGGGTAGTCGGGTAAGTAAGAAAATCTCTGAGCTGATGATGCGTCTCAAATTGGACTGATAGAGATAGTGTAAATCAGGGTTAATGTGTTATACCAAATCAGTAAGGATTTTATGAAAAGAACAATTTCACTAATAGCTTATATGAGCTTATGCGTTTTAATAAACGATTCTTACGCTTCGTTTCCTCCATACCCCTTTGAAACAGACGACTGGTATGTAGTAAAGGTCGGTGTTCTAAACGATGCTGGTCAAAAGTGCATCATCAATGATAAAGAGATCTTTCCGGGAGATTGGTATTCTGCTAGAACAGATCAACGATCTTATCCTTTCATTTTAACCATTTCGATTAATGGAAAGACGGAAAAAATTGAAATTAAAAAAAAGGGAGTAATTTATGGGGACCAACGCCTTAACTACACAGTTACAGAGCTCATCCCGAGCTTGTTAAAATTACCGTGAGAGATCCTGCAAATAGGGGGAGATGCAAAGCCCACTCTTAAGCGCCTTCGGCGAATTTATTTTTTATATCAGCCACTGCCTGCTGCTTCGCGCCGGGCGTCAGGGCCCTTTCAGGCCCTGAACCCGACCAAAGGTGGGCCTTCACTTATTCCTGAATTTGATTTAAACTAGTGAAATATTTCATGGGCCCATAGCTCAGCGGTGAGAGCAATCGGCTCATAACCGAGAGGTCCCAGGTTCGAATCCCGGTGGGCCCACCAAAACCTGGTGGCACATCATGAATGAGACTTCCTTTCAAGGCTTTATTAATCTCGTTGAATTAGATGCTAAGATAGATACTTTGGCCTTAGAGGCCGAGAGTCTAAAAAAGCAGATTGCAGATATTGGAAGCCCAGATTGCAGCTACTCGAGCAACACACAGAATGCTTATCAAAAAGTCTCATACATTGCGCAAATCAGTCGATGCGTTAGAACTTGAGCTTAAAGCTCTTGAAGAACTGCAAAATGAAAAAAGGTTTAAGCTCGGGTTAGCATCGTCACCAAAAGAGTTCTTTTCGTTGGAACACGAAATAGCGGCGCTTGAAAAAAAGCATGCCGCAGGCTGATGAACAGGGCATTGAAACTATCAATCAGTTGGAAGAAGCCCAAAAGGCATATGAGGAGCTTGAAGGCTCAAGAACCAGTGGAGATAGACCAAAAACGGCATGCGTTGGCAGAGCTTGAAAGCCGCTTTACGTATGTGACCGATCTACGTCATGCCTATATTGAGCAGCATGGTCAATTTGAAAAAGGTGTGCCTGATGAATTGCTCGCAAAGTATGCTTCTATGAAAGAGAGAGTTCAAAATCCCGTTGTTGAAATACTCCGAGATAGTTGCTCAGCTTGTTTTTATGCAGTAAATAAGCCAGATTTGCTTGCTGCAGAAAAGCATCAGCTTAATTACCTGCAAAGATTGTTATCGATTACTCTATAAAGGCATCCTATGGAAAACAAGACATTTCCTCTTAAAGCGGTGAGCCAGAAAAGCCTCATAAATGGGAACTCTATGTAGATGGGGCTGCCCGTAATAATCCTGGTCCTGCCGGAGCAGGGCTGTATCTAACAAAAGATGGGGTACCTGTTGAGCAACGGGGTATGTACTTAGGAGTAAAAACCAACAACCAGGCTGAATATTTAGCCTTGCTTTTGGGCGTGTATTATGCCGAACTTCATATGGGAAAGAATGATACCCTTGTTATCAAGTCTGATTCGGAACTGATGGTACGGCAGATAAAGGGCATCTATGCGATTAAAAATCAGAGTTAGCGCGTATTTATGCGAATTTACGAACGCTTTTGGATTCTTTACAGTATTCTATACAGCATGTGCCACGTGAGCAGAATAAAATGGCCGATAAACTTGCTAACATGGGAATTGATAAAAAAATTGAAGTACCCCAAGAACTCTTAGTAGTCTGGCCTATCTTACAGATATCTGCTTGAAGTTTTTTTCTGTCTTTTGCGCTCATAGGCTCAAGGATCTTTGCTATCCAATTAATTTATAAAATTATACCTTGTTTTTACTGCTAAAATCGCGCCGATTTCTCTACTTGGAAATAAAATAAAGATGGCCTAGTGGACTGATAGAACTTCCTATGGTATTCTGAGATCTGATCTTTTTTTGAGAAGCTATTAAAAGCCCTTTAAAGTGGCCTCTACTATTAAGTAAGACCTAAAGACCTAAAAATGCTAAATAATCGAGTCATTTTCTTTTTGATCGCACTCGGATTTGAGGCAGTATACGCTGCTAAAGTTTCGCCTGTCCATTCCAAACCGGCTGCGTCGTCGCCGTTGCGCTCGAAGACTGTTCAGCCAGCCGCCACCGCAAGCTCGAAGTCTAGTCCATCGCTGGATAACCAAACCAAAGATGGCTCTAAAACTGTTTTGAACAAGCAGGTCTTGCAGCAAACATTCAAAAAGCTTGATCTAGAAATTCCCATTCGCGTTTTACTTGATGAGCAAACATATCCCAACGATGTGCATTGGAAATTTGGATCGCAGGCGGGATTTGTGGTCTTTGCGCCGGAAACAAAGGAAAAGACAGTCTATCAAATGACGAGTATAACAGTTACCTGCAAGGACGGCATCTTTTTAATATAATGGTAAAAAACAGAGTGCGCACATCTCTTTATTATTCCTCTCAATGGTCCTGTGCTCTTTCAAAAAAATATTTATGATGGAGTGTTTAGCGTTGACATTGTATCAAGGAACACCCTTTTTAGTAAATCACCTGGATCTTGAAGATTATGTGCTTTCGGTTCTCCCTTATGAAAGTTTACCCGAATGGCCTGATGAGGTGCATAAGGCTTTTGTGTAGCGTTTAGAAGTTATGGCATTGCAAAAGTTCTTGAGGCTCGAGCGCAACATGCAAAAGAGTGGCTCGCAGTTCCTTATGATATAAAAAATACGAATGCTCACCAAATTTATAAAGGTCGCTCGTATAGCACCACGATTTAAAAAAATTATTGATCAAACAAGGGGAGTGGTACTCGCTGATAAAAATAATAAGCCAGATCTTGCCATGTTTGATATCTGCTGTGGCGGGGTAGTTCCGTCATCAAAAAAGGGCATTCATTTTTCAAAGGCTCCTTATCTTAAAGCGCACCTATCCATGCAAATTCTGCAAAGCCTTAAGAAATTATACATGGAACTGCTACTATTCGTATGAAGATCTTGAGAAGGCTCTCAAAAAAGAAATCCCGCAGCTGGGGAGTACTTAAAGATATAAAGATAGCTCGTTTGATGATGCAGGTGTTGTCAGGAGGTAAAGGTCACGAGGCAGCAACCAGTGGTATACATGCCGGCTTCAAAATTTAAATCGTGCCTTAAGGATATGCGGAGCCTTTGCTTTAGGATACAAAAGAATGGTCATACCATAAAAATTACTGGCAAAGGGCATGGTCATCACATGGGCCTTTGTCAGCGAGGAGCTTATGCTATGGTCCTCAAGAAATGGACTATCGAAATATATTAAAATTTTATTATCCCCATACCATCATTTATGAAGCTTCAAAAAATGAATTACTAGGACGACGTATGCCAAATTTTAAAGGCCATCTTTTTGGCGGTCTTCTTTTTTATGGAATAGTGCTTTTTCTTTTTTCGTTAGGAAAAATGGCGTGGACAACGCAGCTCTATTGGCTTGTCAGCAACTCTGGCTGGTTCATTCTTTCCTGATATAGATATTAAAAGTAAGGGGCAGCATCTCTTTTTAAAAATCTTGTTACTGTTGCTGATTCTATGCTTATTTTTGCAAGGCCTATATACCGGTTGTTATGATACTAATTTTATCACTTGTGCCTCTTATTATTCCGCATCGCGGCTTATTTCATGATCTGGGATTTATTATGGTTCTGTGCGCATTGATGGACTTAGTGCTTATTTTTCTTATTCCAGCTAAAGCAAAGACGATTATCGTTACGAGCTTATTTTTTATTCTTGGCGTTACTTCCCACTTGATTCTTGATAAGGGTTTTAAAGGTACTTTCAAAAGCAAAAGCTAGCAGTGGTAGATTTATACCATGCATGGGCTCATATCCTCCGCTTTTGACTATGAAGCGCTAAAATTATGCGTGATTTTTAGCCATGGAGGAAGCATGAAACGGCATTCGCTTTTCTACTAAAATTACTCCGTCTCCAATAAAATTATTTACTATCTGCTCTATGCCGTATCAGCCACAATGAGCATAAAACATGCCGTCGTAAAAAATGCTTTGGAGTCTTTACATAAATCCTAATCCGCCGTGGAACTTTGCTAAATGGTGTTTGATAAAAAATTTTAAGAGAGCATAAAAGAGCAAAAGCTATTAGCTGATAGCGAATTGTTTATGAGACCCAAAAGATGCTCAGCGCTTTTTTAGTCGTCGTTTCCGCCACCACGTCGAATGACACAGTAAGCATATCGGCAATATACTCAGCAATGGTGCGGATATACTTTGGATGATTCTGCTTTCCCCGGATTATTTGAGGGGGAAGAAAGGGAGAGTCCGTTTCTAAAATAATGTGATCAATGCCGACAGCGCGGACTACTGAGCGGAGGACGTTATTTTTTGGATAGGTAACGGTACCTCCAATACCAAGAATGAATCCCCAAGTAATTGCGGATTGCGCGAAGGAAAGGTCTTCCCTCTTTCCACGTATCAGTTAGATCATTTTCTGAGCATATTAATAAGCGAAAAGCAACAAAACGTTTCAGAGATCAACATATATTTTCGAGTTAATGCAGCGGCCACGTATAGAGCATTTATACGTGGCCGCTGCTCACACTAATCTTTGCTAAAAAATAGATTTTCATACCTATAAAAAGGTTGTTCAGCAGAGGATTAACTGCATTTATGTGTTAAGGTAATTCAAATCACAGGACCTTAAAAGATATCCTATTTTTTGAACTGAATTATTATGGCTTGCTTCCCACAAGGTTCATCTGATCTAATAAAATTAATTCTTGAATAAAAAAAAGCTTGTGAGAAGCGGCCACTTATAAATATACAATAAGTGGCCGCTTCTCACAAAAACTTAAAAACGATGATGCCATTACAATTTTTAAACATACGGATAAGCCATTCACGATCGATAAAGAATATGCTTCTGAATTACTGCAAAAATTGGAGATATATCGGAAGCAAACTCGTACCTCTAGGCAACTTTTTTTAGCTATGATTACCAGCAGCAGCATCAAACAATCAAAGTATTCAGAGGAATTAGTCTCGCAGTTGGCTGGCTTAGATGATCTCTTTGCTTTTTAAATGGCCCGGTTACTGTCTGTGCCAATTGCTCTTCAACAAGTATATTAGCGGGAGTGATGCAAGGGAGAACTGAATTAAACCCAAAAGATGCTGAGCGCTTTTTTTGTGGTTGTTTCTGCCACCACGTCGAATGGTACAGTAAGCATATCGGCAATATACTCAGCAATGGTGCGAATATACTTTGGATGATTCTGTTTTCCCCGGATTATTTGAGGGGGAAGAAAGGGAGCGTCCGTTTCTAAAATAATATGATCAATGCCGACAGCGCGGACTACGGAGCGCAGGACATTATTTTTTGGGTAGGTAACGGTGCCTCCAATGCCAAGAACAAAGCCCCAGGCAATTGCAGATTGAGCGAAGGGAAGGTCTTCTGAGAAGCAATGAATGGTCCCGCGAAGGCCCTGGTTTTTATATTCTTCTAGGCAATGCAATGTCTCTTCCGGTGCATCACGCGTATGCACAACAAGGGCGAGGTCGTGCTCAAGAGCAAGCTCGATTTGCATTTTAAAGGCATCTTGCTGCCGCACGATGTTATACCCAGGATAATGCTTATCCATGCCGCACTCGCCAATTGCAAGAATTTTCAGTTCTTCTTTTCTTTCAAGATACTCTGCTATTTTTTTCAGATCTTCTTTCCATGTATCAGTTAGATCATTAGGATGTATGCCGATGGAGGCATACACGTCCTTAAATCTACTAGCAAGCCCAAGAGTATTTTCGCTTTCAATAAGGCTTGTGCCAACATTCAGGATTTTTGTTACCCCGTACTCAGCAGCCTGTGCGACGATCTGTCGCGCGCTTTCATAATCTTCAGACCGCAGCGGTGTATTGAAGGTCGATTTTACCATTGCGTCAATATGGCAGTGGGTGTCTATAAGCATGCAAGCTTCCTTTGACGTTGCTGATTCAGTGCCCCCAGCGTCTTTTAAGCTGCTGGTTAAGCCTTGTGGTTTTCTGAGCAAATAAATAAGTAGCCTTAGTATAAACTAATTGCCCAGATTCTAAAAGAAATTCGGTGCTTAGACAGGGCGGTCTCATTTATGTCTGAGAGATTCTAATCTTTTTTGTAGTTTTTGGCCGTACCAATTGTAGGGCTAAGTAGCTACCAGATTTTTTTTATAAAACAGCCCCGGGTGCCTAAAAACAAAGGTCACGTATAAGAATGAGCTTCACAATCAGAGCCGTAATTTTAGTGCACAACTCATCTGCTTGGCTTATGATAGCACTCATTTTTAAAAGCACCGTTCGCACGCGTTCAAGAAATGTGAGTGTTTTTTCGAGGCTCTCTTTGGTTTCTTTGCCGTCCTTAACATCCTGTACGGTTATGTTTTTTGAGAGCAATGCTTGCGCAATATTTTTGGTAAGTGCAATTGCAGAAAGAGCATGTGTACCGCTCAATGATACGGTGCGCCTGTTGCTTGTGCTTAACCTGTCGAGTGCTGCGCGGATTTTTGTGTCACATTCGGCTTCTTTTAAGCCGGTGAGCGCTGATTCTGGTAAAGGCAACCCCGATGTATCATAGTGGTGCTCAATTACAACTGGACTTATTGCGCTTACATATGCTGGCACTGAAAGTATGGTTATTAGAAATAGTTTTCGAATCATAAAAATTCCCCCGGATGATTTGTATAATTTAATTCACCATAGCATACATTTTTATTCCAGAAAAATGGGTGCCGAAAAGCTGGCTAAAAATTATCCATCTGGGTATTTTTCCTAGAAGATGCCATTTTAATGCCAATTTATTCTATTTCTTGACAATTACAATTCGCAAAAAGAAGCAGTCCGTCGTGCATTTCAGACATCACATTTTGTAAAAGTTTGTTGACAAAGCAGGAAATCAAAGTACGCTAATTGTCTGAAAGCAGTGCCGAATTTCATACACATCTTAAAGCAGTGTACCAATTAATTAACTTATAGAAGGGGTTTTACTATGAATAAGACTGAGCTGATAAATTCGCTGAGCGAAGAAACAACTTTTAGTAAGAAAGATGTTACTCGTTTGCTCGATGCGCTTACTCGTATTGTTGAGCGCACACTTAAAAAAGGCGATAAACTTCAGTGGTCGGGATTTGGCACCTTTAATGTATCTCGCAGACCTGAACGTATAGGAATAAATCCGGCAACCAAAGAGCGCATTAAATTGCCTGCCACGGTTGTTGCTAAGTTCAAGCCTGGCAAAAATCTTAAAGAACTAGTTCGATCATCAGCGCGATAAATTAATGCGCCTGACAGCTTTTACCTAGGAAGCCGCTTAAGCGGCTTCTTTTGCGTCTATTCAAATTGATGTTTTTTGAGTATCATTAAAAAGAGTTGGCAGCTTCCAGGTCCGCAAATCCGGAGTTTTTCATGATAGATCTTTTACGTTTACGACAAGATCCACAGCTTATTATTGCTTTAATAAAGAAGAAGGATCCTTCGTTCGATGGCATGCGTCTGTATACCCTTGATGAAGAAGTTCGTCGACTAAAAACTGAAGTCGATACACTACGTAACCAAAAGAATGAATTGGCCCGTGAAGGTCAAAAAGGAATAACTCCCGAATTGCGAGAGCGATCTAAGCAGATTGGTGAGGAACTCAAACTGCGTGAAGAAGCTCTTTTAAAATCGGAAAAAGAATTTAGGCAGCTGTATCTTCGTTGCCCCAATATTATTGTGGACAGTGTTCCTGAGGGAAATAAAGAGGAGAATCTTGTAGTGAAACAGTGGGGCGAAAAACCATCATTTACCTTCACACCAAAGAATCATGTTGATTTGGGTGCGCAGCATGGCTGGTTTGATTTTGAAGCCGCTGCACGTATGACGCACAGCAATTTTGCTTTATATAAAGGCGAAGCCGTTATGCTTATTTATAAGCTCATGCTTTTTATGCTTAAGAACAATATAAAGCATGGTTATCAGCCCGTCTTGCCTCCTTACTTAGTAAATGAGAAAACACTTGAGGGAGCGGGCAACTTTCCTCGTTTTAAGGATGAGGTCTATAGCATCCCTGCTGACGGGCTGTATGTTACCCCAACAGCCGAAGTTAATTTAACAAGCATCTATAGAGATCATATCTTTATGGCCGATCAGTTGCCTATAAAAATGACGGCCTGGACGAGCTGTTTTAGGAGAGAAGCAGGAACATATGGTGCCGCAGAGCGTGGCCTGATTCGCATTCATCAGTTTGAGAAAGCAGAACTTTATACTCTTTGTTTGCCCGAGCATGCACAGCTTGAGCAGGACAGAATGGTTGCATGTGCCGAGTCCATCTTGCAGTCACTCGGATTGCATTACCGGATAAGCTTATTAGCAGCCCAAGATTGCTCATTTTCATCTGCAAAAACATATGATATTGAAGTTTGGATGCCTGGCCAAGGGGATTACAAAGAAGTTTCTTCAATTAGTAATTGTACTGATTTTCAAGCACGGCGAAGTGAGATTCGTTTCAAAATGGGCCAAGGAGATAAACCTCATTTGGTGTATACGCTTAATGGTTCTTCGATTGCACTCCCACGTCTTATGGTTGCGCTCATGGAAACCTACCAGCAAGCTGATGGTTCAATTGTATTGCCGAGTGTACTTGACAGCGTTATACTTACTTAGGGGCCGGCAATGCTTTCTTCCGATTTTGCTCTAATTCGTAGCCTTGAAATTACTACCCGAAAGCTTATCTCGGGCCCTTTGCTCGGGGACGCACGAAGTAGCTTAAAAGGGGGCGGTTTTGAATTTCATCAGTTAAGGGACTATGTCCAAGGAGATGATATTCGTTTTATAGATTGGAAAAGTTCTGCTCGTAGCAATAAAATGCTCGTTAGGCAGTATCTTGAAGATCGCAATCGCATGGTGTATGTGGTGGTTGATGTTTCTGCATCAACAGAGTATGGTACAGGCAAGATGCTTAAACGGGATCTTATTAAGCAACTTGGTGCAATACTCGCTTTTGTTTCATTGCACAGGAAGGATTCAGTAGGCCTTATTCTTTTTACCCAAGAAGTTGAAAGAGTCATTCCGCCGCGGCAGGGGCGTGCACACGTTTTCTCGTTGGTGCAAACGCTCTTTAATTATAAGCCTAAATCACGGGAAACAAGATTGAATGCGTCGCTTGAATATCTTGCTCGCCTGCGTGGGCAAAAAGCACTCGTTTGTTTGATTTCAGATTTTATGGGTACCTACGATGCTTCATTGCTTTCATTGGTGGCTCATCATCATGATCTGTTAATATTCAGATGCCTGGATGAACGAGAACTAGCTTTTCCTAATGTCGGAACACTGCTTATAGAAGATTGCGAAACAAAAAAGACCGCGGAAATTGAAGGTGCGGCAGGCCACATAAGCGATATGCTTGCCCTATGGCATCGGCACCAAAAAGAGCAGTTTAATGCTGCACGGGTTGATAATTTAGATATTATTGCCGGGAAGTCTTTTTCGGGCGATCTTGTGCGCTTCCTACGTACAAGAATCTACGGATGAGGGAAAACATGAATGCACAGGAATTGGTATTAGATGATGTCTATGACGTATGGTTTACACCGTTTTGGCAAACACCGTGGGGTATGCTATACTCATAGTACTTGCTTTTGCTCTTCTTGCACTTTTGTATGTTATTTTTAAGCTTTTAGGGGCTCGAAGAGGTTCTACTAAAGAGCAGTCATTGCGCTCATTGCGCGCTCTGGCTGAGAAATATAAAAAGGGCTCGATTGAAACAAAGAAGGTATATCAGGAGCTAACCGGCACTATAAAATTATACACACAATGGCGTTACGAACTTCCTCGCGGCATGACCGATTATGAGCTTACTGCCTTGCTTAGCTAACGTGGATGCGAAAAAACGCGGCAAGATGATGTGCGACGGATTGTAACTGATGCACAGATGATAAAGTTTGGACGTGTGGAGGCGTTAAAATCGCAAGTGCAACACGATATTGCGGCTGTTGTTACATTTATTGAGCAGACTGCTCACAGAAAGTGATGGTCCTCATGATCTGCTACTTCGCGCGAACTCAAGAATATAATCGCTTTGCGAAAATTATACATGGTGGTGCAATTGAATTTTGAAAGTAATCAGATTGTTCAGTCCCTCTACATCCATTGGCCATTTTGTCCTTATAGATGCCATTTTTGTCCGTTTGTTGCCTTAGCGGGTCAAGATGAGCACATGGAAGCTTACCATGCAGCATTGGTCAAAGAAATTGAGACCTATCATAAGCACCAAAGCAATCTGGTGCCCTTAAAAACGGTTTTTTTTGGAGGAGGAACTCCCAGCACGTATCCGCCTCATTTGCTTACCAAGGACAATTGATCTTCTTACGAGATCTTTTGGTTTTGAACAGGAATATGAGATGACGATCGAAGTAAATCCAGGCACCGTGAGCCAGGAAAAGCTTGAAAGCTGGAAGCGATTGGGTATTAATCGACTTTCTATAGGGGTGCAAAGTTTAAATGATGAGGTGCTTAAAAAATTAAATCGGCATCAGCGTGCATCAGATGTCTATGCGCTTTTAGATGCGGCGACTCCTTTATTTGATAATCTTTCTGTGGATCTTATTGTGGGATTGCCCGGCGTGAGTGCAAGCTAATGGAAGCAGATGATAGAAACAGTGGTTACGTGGCCTATTAAGCATGTATCAATGTATTTTTTAACGGTTCATGAAGATACACAACTTTATTTTGGAGTGCAGCAGAAGAAAGTTCATTTGCCGGCTGATGATGAAGTGGTTGATTTATATTATTGGACGATTGAAAAATTTGCCCAACATGGTATTAAGCAGTATGAAATTTCAAATTTTGCTCGTCCTGGATGGGAATCTCGGCACAATACTGTCTACTGGCAACGCAAGCCTTATAAAGCTTTTGGATTGGGTGCCTGCTCCTTTGATGGGAGGTCCCGCTTTCAAAATGAAAAAAATCTCTTGAAATATATGAATGGTATCAGGAATAATGATAGTATAACTTTGTTTACTGAAACGTTATCAGAGAAACAAGCTTGGTTAGAACGATTAATGTTAGGATTACGCCAATTAAAGGGGGTGCTTGTACCAGAAGTTCTCAAGTCATTATCAGATGAAGAAAAAAAGGAGTTCTTTAATCGGATTGATGAGCTTGTATCTGCTCGATTAATGGCATGCACGGATGAACGTATTGCATTAACGCCAGCAGGTTTATCGGTTGCAAATGAGATTGTAGTGAAGCTCTCGTGCATAGATAAAAAATAAAAGGGGCTTGTCCCCATAAAGAACTTACCCAGGGAATAAACATGGCAAAACATGTTGGTATAAAATTGCCGGAAGATTTAAATACTATTTTAAGAGCGGAAAAAGTAGTGTGTGTGCTTGCAACATTTTCAGAAAAAGGATTGCCGCATACCACTCCTATTCAATGCGTCTATCCAAAAGGGCTTGAAAGCATCTTAATGACTATCCATAAAGATCATACCGGCTATCATAATATGGTATGGCAAAAAAAGGTTATGCTCTGCTTTTTAGATGAAAATAATATAGCATACAGTGTACTAGGAAGAGCTGGTGTGGTTCGAGCACCATCGCTTGTGCATCCCTTAATGAACGTGGTACGCATCGATATTATCGATATTAAAAGCGATCGATCAGTGCTTACGCGTGTGGAATCAGGTGTGCGTTGGAGCTATACTTCTGCTGAGGCTGAAGAGTTATCTAAAGCACTCATGGATGAACTTAAAGAGCTGTCCCGTACCTTATAAAGGTTGCAAAGAAATTGCTTCGGGTACATACTTAGACCAGGCCAGGGCGGTGCCCTGGACCCGTGGTATCGTCACAGATATATAAGGATTATTCCGTGAATAAATTTTTTATCTGCATATGCTCTATCGCAATTTTCTCACTGCAGGCTGCACAGTTTGATGATGAATTGCAGTCAGTTCCAGCTTTTAATATGGGGGATCAGCAATTTCCATTAGACTTTGGTGCGGCGCAGGCTCCAGAGAGTGAGGATGAGCCGGATTCGGGCAATTGGTATGAAAAGTTGCATTGGTGGAAAGAAGCAAAAAGGGTCTACACCGTTGATATTCATGATGTTATGGAGCAGCTTAAAGGAATTGCACAGGATTATGAAGCTAAGAAAAAGACGCTTTTAACAAAAGTGCATGAATCCGTGGCATCGTTGCCGGTTACGCCGCAGGCGGTAGAGCCCATTATTGCGGCGCATCTTGCAGATTTAAAGGCGCAGCGAGAGCGGTTGTTGGAAAATCAGACGCAAGATCAGCGTTTAGCAATTACAGAAATTGAGGAGCAAGAAAAGACGTTAGAGACCCTAAAACAAGATTTTGAGAATCTAACTACGCTTGTTTCTCATCTTGAAGAAGCATTGAATGTGGTAGCTCCAAAGCAAGTAAAAGAGTGTGAAAATTACGAAGAGCGTGCGCTGGAATATTTTGAGCGCATAGAAAAAGTGTTGGATGATAAAAAGGCTCATCATTATTATGATATTGTCGAAAATAGCCTTGAAAACATACGTGCGATTATTCAGTATCTTATTGGTCCTCTACAAATATTTATTGATGATACGGTTGGCCGTTTTGATGCACTCATCCCCAAAATTAAGACAACCATAGAAGAGCTCGAAAAAAAAGGCATAACCGTTCGGATCTTGACTGAAAAGGAGAAGGCAGAAGCGGCTGCTCTTGCCAAGAAGAAGGAAGAAGCTCGTTTGAAAGCTGAAGCCGACAAGAAAGCTGCAGAGGCATGGAAAAATATGTCCTGGTGGCGGAAGATCTTTTATTGGATCGGCTCTTTCTTTGCCTGGATTTGGTCCGCAATCAAAAGTCTATTTAGCTCTATTGGCGGCTTGTTTTCGGGTGGTGGAAAAGCTCCATCAGGTACGCCTTCGGCGGGAGCGCCTCCAACAACAACTCCTATACCCGTCAAAAAGCTGTAAAAATGTAAAAATATAGACCTCATGTGCGGTCAATATATTTTTTTCTATTAACTTATTTTTTACGTCCTTAACATGTACCATCTAGTGTGCTTTAAATAGTGTGCTTTAAATTGAGAATTGACCTTTCTGCCTTTTTTCTATAATTTAATACTAGTAATAAATAATTTAAGAGTTTTAGAGAAGGTAAGTTTTATGTTGAAAAAGTACTTTATCGCAATCATCCTCCTTGCAATGCCGCTACTTGGTATGGAAGAGGCATTACGCAAAGTAGAACCATCATTGGCAGTTTCTGAGATCCCTTTTAAAAAAACCTATCTTTCGCTTCTTGCAGTAGAGCCTGCTCTTCTTGGTTATGTCTTTTTGCTTGATTTTTTTAATCATGAAGCTCACACAAAAGCTGCTGATGATATCCCAGCAGGAATGGCTATGTTGCCTTCGGAAATTGAGCAACTGAAGAATGCTGGCTTCTTTTCCCGTCGTCCTCGCTTAAAACAACTAGCTGGTCGTCTTTCAAGTCTTCTAAAGATTGATGAGACAGGGGCGCTTGTAAAGAACAGTAAGCTTTTTTCTGCTATACCCTATAATGATGTTGATGCGCTTACTCTAGTGTGTAATCGATTTGCCTATCATGACTATCAATGTTTGCTCCGTATATTTCACGAGCATTATACAAGTCTTAACGAATATGGATTTATTGAACGAATGTATGGGATATTAGATTTGTTAAATTCGATTAAAATATGGCAAGAAGAGTTAACCCTGATTCAGTCGCGCGATGCTGCTTTATTCAATGCGGATAAGCATGAATGGTTGCGGACTAACGATGATCATAGAGATGATGAGGAGGATTTTAGGAAGCTCTACGAAGGCCTAGCTCTCCCACATTTTGGTCTTGAAAAAAAAGTAATAGAAGTTATTCAACGTAATCCTGATGCCTTTACTATTCTGGCCACAGGTAACCATGGGTTTGTTTCTTCAGAGAATTTGAAAGAAACTGCCAGCGCAGTTTTTTCCCAATCGCAATGTATCTTTAATTGGCTGTTTTGCATCGGCACAAAACATCATCGTTTTCCCTTTGTATTACAGCGTTATCTTATGTTGCTGGCAAGCAAAATTGACGCTCTTTATATAGCTGCTCATATGCCCACGCCTCAGGCTATTGCTAAGATGAAAGATTATCTTATAAAGCACCCCACGCCTTATGCATTGCAAATGATTCGAAATGTTGCACTGGAAACGAAAAATGATGCGCTCATTGCGGTAGTAGATGAGGTAACGCAGGCATCGCATGCTGCCGATTAATTCTCTAGAGCGGGCATTCAATTTTGCTTTTTACAAAAGTAACTATTTTCTCTGATTTTTGAAATCGTATATGAGCGGTTGTTACATCCGGCGTTACAAATATGGAATCCGGATATCTGCTAATAGTAACATGAGGCGATAAATCTCTGGCATCAAGGCGTAAAGAGTCAAATTCTGGATCGAAGGAAACACATTGACTTCATGCGCGAGCATAAATTTTTTTCCCCTTATGCCTAATGTTGTAGAACATCCTTACAGGATCATTAGATACATCATCAAATTCCTCTTTTGATAGTACAACGATATCTGTAGCAACATTTCTCATATCAAGCAATGCATGATGCCCCTTGGCCATAACGGCATATCGCTTTTGGGGATCGCACTCATCAACAACTATAAGTAAATCTAAATCGCTTTCATCATCGGGGGATCCCCAAGCATACGAGCCGAATAGATATATTTCAACCGGATTATAGAGGGCAATAAGCCGCTGTTTTATTTCATTAATAATTTTTGCTGTTAGCATGATCTTTACCTTTCAATATACTTGAAGATATCAAAAAAGCTTAAAAATAACAATGAGAGCTCAAGAATCATCATCGCATAAAATTTGATAAAACGGCCTTCTTATGGTATTATTACCTCTAAATCACGCGGAGGTGGTGAAACTGGTAGACACGCAGCCTTGAGGTGGCTGTGGGAGAAATCCCGTGGGGGTTCGAGTCCTCTCTTCCGCACCAAATAGCTTTCAGACTTTAAAAAAAAGGATTCACATGACATTTACATCGAAACCGGCCCTTTTATTAAGTGTTCTTTTCTGGCTCGGGGTGACCGCTTTCGGCGGCTACTTCTTAAAGCACTTAGTGGGCAGCAAAGGGGAGAAAGGGTTTATAAATTTTGGTATAGATTTGGTTGGGGGAACATACCTCACGCTTGATGTAAAAGTAGAAGAAGCTGTAAAAAACGATCTCTTGTCAGCGATGGATTCGCTTACTGATAGATTAAAAAAAGAAAGCAAAGCGCTTCCAGGCGCTCCCGTTGTAAATGATTTAAAAGGAATTCTTACTTTTGAAACAGAGGCTGCTGCCGCGGATGCATTAAAACTTCATGTAGCTCAGCCTGGCGCTCCTAAAGTAACTCAACAAGGTAAAACGCTTGTTTTTGAATTTTCTCCTGCTCAAGTAAGTGAATTAGAGCATGAAGCGATTGAGGGTAATATTCAAATTCTACGTACGCGACTTGATGCTTTTGGTGCAGGTGAAGTAGGTATTGTACCTGAAGGTAACAGAAAAATTGGTATTGAACTTCCTAACGTGAGTGATCCAGAAAAAGCGAAAGCGCGTATTGGAACTGCAGCTATTTTGGAAATGAAGCCCGTATACGATTTTGCTCATACTAAGGAAGAGCTTCTTGAACGCGCGGGTGGAAAGTTGCCAGAAGGAACAATGATTATCCCTGGAAGAAAAGAAGAAGCGGGGTTTTATTTGGTACCTGCGTTTGCTAAAGTAACCGGTAAGCAGCTTAAAGATGCACGCTATCAAATGCGAACAGACGACTTTATGAGTAAGGGTACTCCTCATGGAGTACAAATCGAGTTCAAGTCTGAAGGTGCAAAGAAATTTTATGAGCTCACTAAAGATAGCGTAGGCAAAGAAGTTGCTATTATTCTTGATAATGTCGTTGTTTCAAGCCCTCGCGTAAATGAACCTATTGAAGGCGGAGTTGCTTATATTTCCGGTAACTTCTCTCAAGAGTCGGCAGAAGAGCTTGTAGCGTTGCTCAAATCGGGTGCCTTTACTGCTCCTGTTGAAGTGATTGAAGAGCGAACGATCGGGCCATCCTTGGGTCAGGAGTCAATACATAAGGGGCTACTAGCTTGCGGTATTGCGCTCGTCTTGCTCTTTTTGTTTAGTGTTATTGTCTATAAAGTTGCTGGCTTGTTTGCCTTCATTGTGTTGCTGTATAACTTGCTTTTCATTCTTTTCGGCCTGGCTTTAGTGCCAGATGCTACATTGACCTTACCTGGCATTGCCGGTATGATCCTTACCGTTGGTATGGCAATTGACTCATCAATTCTCATTTATGAGCGTATTAAGGAAGAGTTAGCTTCTGGGTCCACATTGCGGAAAGCTGTTGATAATGGCTTTAATGGGGCATTGTCAGTTATTTTAGACGCCAATATAACGACCTTTATTATCGGGGCAGTGCTCTATTACTTTGGATCGCCGGCTATCCAAGGGTTTGCGTTAACTTTGATGATCGGGATAATCTCTACTTTGATTACCGGACTTGTTCTTCTAAAAACTATATTTAATGTGTATCTCTCAACGGGAGCGCAGACCATTAAAATTTAAGTGTATTAGGCGACGTAGCTCAGCTGGTTAGAGCGGCGGAATCATAATCCGTAGGTCCGGGGTTCGAGTCCCTGCGTCGCCACCAGGTTCGCTCCAAGGGAGCTTCGCCCATAGCCCATAGGGCGACGACGGATGGACCCTGGGTGTAGTTAATTGCCAAATTTAAGCTTTCAATGACGTCGGTAAACCCATGGTGTACAGGTTTGTGTTTTCATTAGGCTATTCGAAGGTCCCATACGCTCACATCCTCGAGTTTGTTTGCATATTGAAGCATTCAATGGTGCAGTAGACTAGCTCGAGATAAATTTTTGAACATCAGATCAATTTATCTAATTATTTTGACATTTTTTTCAAAAAGAATTAAAATAATAGGACTTATCCTGTACAACTTCCCTTAAATAAAAAGCATTATGGAGTGTCCTTATGCAAATAATTTTAGCTGCGCTGGCATTTGTAGGATTTTGCGGTCATCTTGATGCGATGGACAGAGAACAGCCCGATTCCGCAATGCGCATTCCTCAACCCGATTCTGAATCTGATTTGGCTTGTAGGGCTCTTTACAGCCCTCATGCATTACCGAACATCATCGCACCAGTCCCTAGTAATCCATGGTTTCAGGCAGCATTGAGTGGTGACCTTGAGACCTGCTTATCTTATATTAAGCAAGGCAGAAAAATAGATGAGAAAGATGATCAGGGTTGGACGGCTTTATTGTGGGCGGCAAAAGGCGGGCACCATGGTCTTTGCCGATTGCTCTTGAAGCAGGCACTGCTCACGCAACTGAGTGTGCGATATTACCTTTTATGTTTACGAAAATTGTTAACGTTAGGTGATGGAGTAGCGTATTTCCTGTATCAGCACCGCGATGACTATGTAAAGCCCTATTTAATGTATCAACTCGTTTCTCTTAAGCAGTTATTGGCTGCAAGAGTAAAAGTTGAAGACTACGTTCATCAAGAAAAGAGATATTTTCATGTTGTAAGGAATGCGTCCTTTACAGAGTGGATTGAAAAAAATGCTTACGATTTTCTGCTGATAAGCATTCTCGACCCAAAAGAGTTGAAAAATACGAAAGCGTTACTTCGGAAATCATTGAGCGAAAAACCAGAAGAGAAAAATAGCCAGACAAGTCAGCTGAAAATATGTGGGAGTTGTAAAAAAAAGGGTGCTGTGCAACGTTGCGGCAGGTGTAAGTCAGCTTATTATTGTGATTCCTCTTGTCAAAAATCACATTGGCCAGAGCACTGCAAATTATGTAAGATATAACTACATGCTTGTTACAAACCCTATGGCTGAATGTATATTAAATGGCTGGTTGAGCAGGGTAAAAATTAAATAAAATTAAGAGAGTTATTTTGAGGGTAACCCATGGCAATTGAATATATAACAAAGATAAAAGCGCTCATATTTGACAGAGACGGGAGCTTATGACATTTGAAAAACTCGCGCAAGCACTTTTAGAAATAGGTAAAGAAGCGTCACGTAATAAAATGACGGAGCTTCTGGCCGACCTTCTTTCGCAGGCGACAGCGCAAGAGACGCAAATAATAAGTTATTTTGCGTTAGGTACGTTACGAGCTCCATATCAGGGCAATCAGTTTAATTTTGCTGAAAAAAGTATGATTAAGGTCATCGCGAGCCTCACAGGTCATTCGGTTGCTGAATATACTGATCTTGTTAACCGCTACGGTGATATAGGGGAAGTAGTCCAGCAGACAGCATGGCCTTTTCATGCGCGTAAAATTTCAGTGCTGGAAGTTCACAAAGCCCTCGAGCAGCTGCAAGCTATTTCGGGTACGGGATCGCAAGAAGAAAAGGCAAGCGTACTAGCAAATCTTCTTAAAGAAATGGATGCGCTATCAGCCTCATTTGTTATACGTATCGTATTGGGCACCATGCGTCTGGGATTCTCAGATATGACCCTTATTGATGCGCTCTCATGGATGGTTACGCATGATAAATCCCTCAAGGCCCCTCTGGAAAATGGGTATAATATCTGTGCAGATATTGGTCTGATTGCTTACATGCTAAAAGCGCAGGGGATTGATGCGGTCAAGCACCTCAAACCGACTCTGGGTATTCCCATAAGGCCTGCGGCGGCTGAGCGAGCTGCAAACCCTGCTGCCATAATCGAACGGTTGGGACCTTGCGTTGCACAGCCTAAGCTAGATGGGTTTCGCTTGCAGATACACATTGATAAGAGTAAGGCAAAGCCTGATATATGGTTCTATTCACGTAATTTACAGGATATGTCAGCTATGTTTCCTGATTTACTAGAAGCGCTAAATGCCCTTGATGTTCAGTCAGTTATTTTTGAGGGGGAGGCGATTGTTTATGATGAGGCAACCCATAGTTTTATGCGGTTTCAAGAAACGGTAAAACGTAAAAGAAAGCATGGAATAGAAGAGATGGCCGAATCATTACCGCTAAGATTGTTTCTTTTTGATATTCTCTATCTTAATGGAGAAAGCGTGATGGGTAAATCGCATGAAGAACGACGAGCTTTGCTTGAAAAATTGTTTAAGAATTACCCAAATGATACTATTCAAGTTATAGAAGAGCGGCGATGTGCTACGACGGAAGAGTTGACCGATTACTTTAATGAGCAGATTACGCATGGCCTAGAAGGGCTTGTAGTAAAACGGCCTGACGCAGTGTATCAACCTGGTAAGCGTAACTTTAATTGGATAAAATTAAAACGCCATCAGGAGGGTCATTTGGCTGATACCATAGATGCTGTTGTGGTAGGCTATTATGCAGGACGAGGAAAGCGCGCTTCATTTGGTATTGGAGCATTCTTGGTGGCTGTCTATAACGAGAAAAAAGATCGTTTTGAATCAGTTGCCAAAATTGGGACAGGTCTTACGGACGTTGAGTGGGCGGAATTGAAAGCTCGGTGTGACAAAGAAGCTGTGCTTGAACAACCACATAATGTGATCTGTGCGCCTGAATTAAAGCCGGATGTTTGGGTAAATCCTTCGATTGTTGTCATAGTATTGGCTGATGAAATAACTCAGTCGCCTATGCATGCAGCTGGCCGTACAGAGACAAGCACGGGGCTAGCGCTGCGATTCCCTCGTTTTATGGGTTATAGCATTGATAAATTGCCCACACAAGCAACAACAGTTGAAGAGCTTAAAGAGCTCTATAGATTACAATTCGTGCCGTCCGGCACAGTTAAGAAATAGCGGGTGCTTAATTTTTTTTGTAGACGGCAGGTCTATAAATACCTCTATCTACAATCTCAAGAAGTCGTAAGGCAGCATGGTTGGGATTGCGTTTACCAGATTCCCATGACTGGACAGTCTTTATAGACACATTGAGCACTTTTGCAAAAATTCCTTGAGAATAATCTCCGCTTTTTCTGATCTTTTTGATATCTTTTGCATTATAAAATGCGGGAGGTTCTGGAATTTCTATTACTTGTTCATGCAGTTTTATTTTACCTTTTTTATGCTGAACCGCCTCTTCGAGCGCCCCTTTTAAATCTTTAAAAAATTTTCCCATCTTTTATCTCCATCCTTAATTGGCAAGTTAATTTTTTTAATGCTTTTCTTTCATCGGGACTCAGGTCCTCTTGTACGTTCTTTGGGTATATTAAGAGCAAAAACAACTGCTCGTTTATCGTGTCATCAAAATAACATACTCGAAAGCCGCCTCTTTTCCCTTTTGACGCTGATTTTAATCGTGTTTTGCGTACCCCGCCAGTGGCAGCAATTGGTTCACCTAAATCCGGATTTACTATCAAATTTTTCTTGAAATCCTCAAAATCTGCCGCTAGTAGCTTTTTATTGGCAATAAGCTTGCTGATTGATTTCTTAAAACTATTTATCTGAATGATTTTTTTCTTCATAAATTATTATACTACAGTGTAGGGTGTTTTTCAATCGTTTATTCTACCATTTAGCGCCACCGTACTTTTCTGTTTGATTGCTTCAATTTTTTTTCACTATAAACTTATACAAAAATCCAATAAAGACAAGGCTTAAATAGTGTTGGCATGCTTCTTAGGCACTAGATTAAGTGCTAAATCAAAATTTAAGATGTTTTATATTTCAAGCACAGGGCCTTCTCGCAATCGCCCTTGGAAAGCAGGCTATTCGGAACGAGCATCTAAAGTAAGCAGTTTGACATGTTTAAAATAAAAAATCAGGAGGTTAACAAAATTGATGCAAACATCGGTAGAAAAACCGGACATTTCTAAAAAGTTATAAAGCGGACATTTCTAAAAAGTTCCTACAAAGGTCTGGCCAGGTCTTGCCCTGGTTTTCAAGATTATGCTAAGGTATATGTGCAAAGCACTGTAGCCTATAAAATTTTTGCTTTGCATGAAGCATCTTCATTGAAGTAAAAGATGCACTATAAAGAAGGAATGAAACTATGGCCTCTGGAAAAATGTATATTTTAGATACCAACGTATTACTGCATGACCCTGAATCTATGTTTAGCTTTGAAGATAGCTTGGTGGGCATACCCATCATGGTTCTCGAAGAGCTTGATACCTTTAAAACGGAATCTACGCAACGGGGATTTAATGCGCGGGAAGTTATTCGTCATTTAGATGTGTTGCGCGGGAAGGGTTCGCTGGGTGAGGGTATTAAGCTTGAAAATGGAGGAACCTTAAAAGTTCTTTTTATTGCCCCAGGGGAAAAGTGTGGCGCGCCACTTCCGCAAGATATTACCGATAATAGGATTTTGTATACAGCCTATTGTGAAAAAGCGCAGGGATATGATGTGCATTTTATCTCGAAGGATATCAATGCACGGGTAAAATCGGATGTGATTGGTATTGAATCTTTTGATTATATTAAAGACGTAGTATCACAAGATCAGTTTTTTAAAGGCTGGATTACCTTGCAGGTCCCTGCTGTTCAATTAAAAAAAGAAGTTCCCGATGATCTGTTAGAGCTTACTAAAGAATATAAATTTGCTATTAATGAGTTTGTGCTTGTTGAAAGTAGAAATAATCCATTTAATAACGTTCTTTTTCGCTATCTTGGTAACGGAAAATTTAAATCGGTTCATGCGCCGGCATTAAAATGGCCCCTAGAAGCCCGCAATCCACAGCAGCTTATGGCGCTTGACCTCTTATTTGATAACTCCATACAACTCGTGACTTTGGTTGGACCTGCAGGAACAGGAAAAACATTCTTAGCACTTTTAGCAGCATTACATAAACTTCTGATTGAGCATGAATACGAGAAAGTTTTGGTAACTCGTCCCGTTATCCCTTTAGGACCCGATATAGGATTTTTGCCAGGTGATATCCAAGAAAAGCTACATAGTTGGATGCAACCTATTTATGATAATATGGATTTTATTACGCATTCGGTTAATGCTGCAAGCCAGATGGCCGTCTACAAAGAAGAAAGCGAAAAGCCAAAGGGACAGAAATTCCGCCATAAGAAACAACATCGAGAAATAATTCCATCCTTGGACGAGCTCATTAAGGAAGGTAAGCTAAGCCTTGAAGCAATTACTTACATGCGCGGTCGGTCTATTCCGTATCAATTCATTCTTATCGATGAAGTGCAAAATCTTACGCCTCATGAGGTAAAAACACTTATAAGTCGTGTTGGCGAAGGAAGTAAAATTATCTTAGCGGGTGACCCTTATCAAATTGATTCACCCTATCTCGATTTTGCCAGCAATGGTTTGGTGGTAGCAAGTGCTAAATTTAAGGGACAGCCATTGTTTGGTACGGTGTTTCTAGAAGCTAGTGAGCGAAGTGAGCTAAGTAAGCTTGCAGGTCAGTTGCTCTAGTCTATAAACACAATCCGCGATGCTACACCGGCGCATTGCGTGACCGCGGGAAGCACGGAGTATGCTTAAAGCGCACCAAGCTGCTTAAGATCTCTTTTTACTTGCTCATAGCTGCCGTTTTTGATGAGTACGCATTTGATACCGCATTTGCGCGCGCCAATGACATTCACCTCTTGATCATCTATTAGGATGCAATCTTTTGGATCGAGCTTGTAGGTTTCTAGAAGGTATTTATATGCTTCGGCGCGTGGTTTTATGAGCTTAATATGTCCTGAAATAACTATTTTCTCAAATGGCTTGAAATATGCTCGATTGTTTTTATAGAAGATATCGAATGAAAGATCATCCCAGTTTGAGAAAACAAAATTACGGTTTTTTTTACTGCCGTCCTTGTTGCATGCTTCTCCACATAGCCGTACAACGTCAAATCCTGCTGGTACTGGTTGTATGTTACGCGCAAGAATTTTAGGATTAAACATGGCATGTATGGTCTTTTTAATGAGTCTGTATTCGTGGTCACTTTCAAAGTAATCAATCTGCCGCAGCCTTTTTAGGTGATTGTCAGATCTTCTAATAATTTCAGGACCACTGGTTGTTCCAGCTTGCCAATGGCACATTATGGTGGGAAGGGGAACTCCTTCTCCCGTGCCTGCTTTCTCGCGAACACCTCGCTCAGGGCGCTCCATTTGTTCGAGTACATCGAAGAGCACTGCTTGTATATTTGGGTTTCGCCAATCGCTGAGCATGTAGGTTGCAAAATAAGAGAGGCCGATTTCTTTTGCGACCCCGAGCTTATCTGGTTGGAAAAGTACACCACCCAAATCCCATAGAAGAACTTTCGCCTGTGCATTGGCACACAGTGTAAGCAAAAATATGCAAAATAAATTTTTAAGCGTTCTCATTCTTCCCCCCTATTTCTTATTTGTTAATTTACTCTAATTAGGGTTCAAAAGTAAAGAGTCGTGCGTATAAGCGTTTTTGGTTGGGGACAGCGCGTATCTTGCTGGACTGAGATCGGTTCCTATATTATATATGATAGAATCGCTATTATCTATGAGCGAATACTGAATGATAGCGGCGAGTACTGCTTAGTATAAATGGGGATTTGCGCAAGAGCGCTCTAATTGGTATACTAAATCAGAATATAATTTACTAAATAGTGATTATGTGCATATTGAAATTTTAACTTTTGAATGGGCCAAAAAATGAATAAATTTTTATATCTCCTCCTGCTGCTTTCGGGCAGTCAGCTGCGTTGCATGGAGCGACCAGCGGCAGCTGCCCCAGCTGTTGCCAAAGCATGCGTGCCGTCGGCGGCCCAAGCAGTCCCGACAATTAAGATGATAGATGCTTTTACCCGTGCTGCTGTTGACGGCCGCAGTCCCGCGATTGAGTTGTTTTTGAAAGATTTTCCTACACATGTTGATGCTCGAGGGAGCGCCGGGGAAAGTGCTTTATTTTATGCTGTCTTGGGTTGTTTTGGGAACCAAAACTATGAGTGTATAGAGGTGTTTAAAACTTTGCTTGCGGCTGGAGCCCATACAAAGCAGACTTTTAAAGAGAATACACTTATATCATATATAGAAAAACTATCAAAAAATGCGGCCATTGCTCATCCAGATGCTAGACTACGTATGAGTGGAATTGCTGACAAGATGAAAACTTGGATAAAAGAAGCTGAAGATGCACGAGCTGCAAAAGAAGCTTCTAAAGTGACCCCAGAAGAAAAATCTAAGCAAGAAGCTGATGCAAGAGCAGCAATACGGGCCGCGCGTCTTGCTGCATTACGAAATGCTGAAAGAAAAGAGGGGGCTTTAGAAACTAATAAGGCCTTAACGGTCGAGCAACAATTGAGAAATGCACAAGAAGAAGTGGTCAAGCTGAGAGAGAGAGTTGCTGCTGCAAATGCGGACGCCGAACGGTTAGCACAAAAGGCAAGTGAGGAAAAAATACGAGCTAGTGAGTCTTTGGTCCTGACGACTGCCATTTTTGAAGAAGCTGATAGAATGAAGAAGCAAGCAGTTGCTGCAAAAGAAGCCGCAGGAAAAACAAAAGACCTAGCATTGCTTGCTGAATATATAGAACGGGTAATTAAAGCCGAAACTACGGATCCATACGGCCCGACCAATGCTGAATTTGTTCCACAAATGCGTGAAAATGCAGATAGCCGTAAAAACTTCATTATTGAAGTTGAGCAAGGAAGAGCTGCTAAGGGAGCTTCTCAAGTGACTCAGGATGACGCAAAGCAAGAAGCTGATACAAGAGCAGCAATACGGGCCGCGCGTCTTGCTGCATTACGAAATGCTAAAAGAAAAGACGGGGCTTTAGAAACTAATAAGGCCTTAACGGTCGAGCAACAATTGAGAAAAGCACAAGAAGAGGTGGTGCAGCTCAGAGCGAGAGTTGCTGCTGCAGATGCGGACGCCGAACGGTTGGCGCAAAAGGCAAGTGAGACAAAAATACGAGCTGATGATTCTTTGGTCCTGACGACTGCCATTTTTGAAGAAGCTGATAGGGTGAAGAAGCAAGCAGTTGCTGCAAAAGAAGCCGCAGGAAAAGCAAAAGACCTAGCGTTGCTTGCTGAGAAAAAAGTCCGTGAGCTTTTAGCTGCGCAAGGAAAATAAGAGGTTTTTGTTAGATAAACAACCAAGGTTGATATTCTTGAAAGGAAAAAATGAACAAATTTTTAATGATAACAATGCTTCTTGCCGGCGGCCAGCTTCTTGGCATGGAGCGACCCGCGGAGTTAGCAGTTCCAGTTACAGAAGCCAGCCCTGTGGCAACCGTAAAAATTCCCACTGCCGAACAAATAAGCGCTTTTTATAAAGCTGCTTTCGAGGGAGATATTGATAGTGTGAGGATATTTGTAGATGATTTTCCAAGACATATTAATGTAACAACAAATAGATGCGGTGCACTTTTTGCGGCAATCGGAGGCTATTACACACAGCTAAATCGTGCTAGAATTGAGGGCTGTCCTCAGGTATTTGAGCTTCTTCTGGATGCGGGAGCAGATCCCGAAACTGTTGAGCATGGTATGACGCTTGAAAGCCTTATAGAATATCAAGTTCAAACACGTTCTAAGGGGTTTGGCCCAGGTACGCTCGCTGCTGAAAAAAAGACAGCACAATGGTGGCTTGATTTGATTAAAAAAGCTAAAGCCGTTAAAGAGGCTGCTAAAGTGACTCCCGAAGAAAAATCGAAACAAGAAGATGCTGAAAAAGTTAACAATGAAGTTGCAGACGTAACCACTGAAGAAAAATCTAAGCAGGAAGCTGATGCAAGAGCAGCAATGCGGGCCGCGCGTCTTGCTGCATTACGAAGTGCTGAAAGAAAAGAGGGGTCTTTGGAGACTAATAAGACCTTAACTTCGCAGCAAAAATTGAGAAACGCACAAGAAAGGGTGGATCAGTTGGAGGCGAGAGTTGCGGATCTGACGCTTTTGCTTTCGGGGAGTCAGCTTCTTGGTATGGAGCTATCTGCTGAAGTAGCAATTCCAGGTAAAGAAGCCAGCCATGCTATAGTATCTGAAAAAAGTCCCACAGCAGACCGGGATGAACAAGTAAATAGGCTCGTTCAAGCAGCCTTTGATGGAAATCTCTGGGAAGTAAAAGCTTGCATAAACAAAGATCGGGCTGTAATCGATTGCAAGGAGCGAACGAAGTTCAGAAACGCGTTACACGCTGTGGTTGAGGGATTTTTTGTTGAAGGATACTTTTTTAACGAGCTCACAAGTGATCACTATGCAGTCTTTGACTATCTGCTCAGCCAAGGTGCTGATAGGTATGTCCGTTTGGCATATAAGTCTGCTGCCCAACGAATACGTGACAATGTAAGCCGCTGGCAGGCTGCGCGCCCAGAAGTTCGTGATCAGTTAGAGCAGATTGCCAATAAATGGTTGACTCGATTTATGAAAAAAAATGATAATCTAGTAAAAAAACCTGCCAGTCGTGACATTGTTGCTTTTATAGAAGCTGCGGCTCAAGGCGATATTTATGTTACTAAGGCATTTTTGGCAGAATTCCCCGAAGATGTTAATGCTACAGATAGCTACGGTTCTAGCGCGCTTTTTACAGCAGTAGAGGGTTGCTTTTCAAACACCTCTGCAAAGGAGGGCTGTCGAGAAGTAGTTGAGTTCTTGCTTGCTGCTGGAGCCGATACCAAACATACTGAAAATGGAAAATCCATCATAGGTTTTATACGGCAAAAGTCTACAGAGAAAGCAACAGACTTATATGCTGATGGCGCTGGGCTACAAGCTGTTACACAAGAATGGAATAGCATTGCGGTCAACTTGGGTCATTTAATACAACAAGCTGAAAAAGCAAGAGCCGACAAAGAAGCAATAAAAGTAAGCCCCGAAGAAAAAGCGAAGCAAGAGGCAGATGCAAGAGCAGCACTGCGGGCCGCACGCCTTGCTGCATTGCGGAAATGCTGAAAGAGATGCGAACTCTTAGCTGCATAAGGCAAGTAAAAGAGACAGAAGCTGATTCGACTACATGTAAACACAAATCGCTGGGTTCACGCCCGGCGTTTGTGTTTGCAATGTACGTGCTACAACTTCGGTGGACGACGGTTTACATGTAGATGCGAACCTTAATATTAAATTTTTCGATATCGCTTAAACAAGCCTGATCAAGGCGCACTTTCTCTTTAGTTTTGAGTGTCATGAGCTTATTATTTTCTCTAAACTGCATTTCAAGAGGTGTTGTGCCGGGAACAAATGAGTGTTTTTATGTGCCTGCAAAGCCGATTCTTCAAAAGGATCGGGTAAGCATAAGACCACTTTTTCGCACGCCCATGATTCAAAAAGAAGATCAACAGGAACGCACGATTGAGCTTTTATTTTAGTGACTTGTTGATGCATCGACATTGCCTTTGATAATAAAAACGGTATGACTAGAAAGCCAGGGCTCTATTTGAGCAAAGAGCTTTGGGAAGATAACAACTTCAGCTTTGCTTTGCATAATCTTCAAATTGAGCAAAGGCCATTTTATCCCCTTTTTTTGTGGTGATAACTTTATGGGAGGTAATGGTGCCACAGCAGATGACACTGGTTTCAGCTGGCTTTTGAGCCGCTTCATGGAAGCTTAATGCCTGAATCCAAGTAAGGTGCTTTGCATACGTATCAAGTGGCTGAGCACTTATATAGAGACCCATGACTTCTTTTTCTTTTTCAAGTTTTATGCCATCAGGCCAGTCGGCAAGATGTTGAAACACATAAAGATCTTCAGAAAGCTGATTGGAAGCTGATGGGACACTTTCAAACAAGCCAAGCTGCCCTGTTTTTTCCGCTTTCTTTTTTTCAAAAGCCTGATCAAGAATTTTGGGAAGCTCATCATGCTTTTGAGCGCGGTTACCGGGCAGTACATCAAAAGCCCCTGCGCAGATAAGGCTTTCAATAACGCGCTTATTGCAGGTGCGTAAATCGACTCGCTTACAAAAATCAAACATATCCTTAAAAGGACCTTTTGAGCGTTCGGCAATAATATCATGCAAGGCTGCTTTGCCAACATTTTTAATGCCATGCAAGACCAAAGCGAATGGCCCCATTTTACCACGCTAAAATCAACCTGTGAATGGTTAATATCAGGGGGAAGGACGGTAAGCTTCATATCGCGTGCTTCATGCACATACTGCGCCATTTGCTCACCATTGCTTGCTTCTAAGGATATGAGGCAGGCCATAAATTCTGCACGGAAAGTTGGCTTTTAGGTAGGCAGTTTGATAGGCAATAAGCGCATAGGCGGCTGAGTGGGATTTATTAAAACCATACCCAGCAAAATAGGCCATCAGATCAAAAAGTTCTTCTGCTTTTTTGCTCATCAAAGTTCGCGTTTGATCGATTTTTCAACAAAGATAGCTTTTTGCGCAGCCATCTCTTCGGCTTTTTTCTTACCCATGGCACGTCGCAAAATATCAGATTCGCCTAAGCTAAATCCTGCAATGGCAGAAGCAATTTTCATAACCTGCTCTTGGTAAACAATAACCCCATAGGTTTCTTGTAAAATCGGCTCAAGTTCAGGAAAAATATAGCGGATTGGTTGGCGGCCATGCTTACGCTCAATAAAATCATCAACCATCCCTGATCCTAATGGTCCTGGTCGATAGAGGGCGTTCACCGCAATGATATCTTCAAAGACGGCGGGTTGTAGCCTTCTGAGTACATCTTTTAGCCCACTTGATTCTAACTGGAACACGCCAGAGGTTTCTCCGCGGCTTACAAGTGCAAATGTTTTTGGATCATCAAGAGGAAGCTTAGGTAATATCCAATGTTAATGCCATGCTGTTTCTTAATAAGATTAACGGCTCTTTGAATGAGCGTAAGATTTTTAAGACCCAAAAAGTCCATTTTTAGAAATCCAAGGCTTTCAAGCTCTGTCATGGCATACTGCGTTACCAAATCAGTTGATTTTGAAGGAACATAGACAGGGAGCATATCGCTAATAGGCTCAGGAGATATAACAATGCCTGCAGCATGCTTTGAGGCATGGCGGGTTACTCCTTCAAGCCTGATGGCAAGATCAAAGAGCTTTGCAACTTGAGGATTAGTTTGAATAAGCTCTTTCAGCTTTGGCTCTTGCTCAAGTGCTTCATTGAGCGTAATTTTTAGCTGATCGGGAATAAGATCGGTAAGTGCATTAGAATCTTCAAAGGGAAAGCCAAGAACGCGTGCAACATCTTTAATAACACCTTTAGCCATCATGGTACCAAAGGTAATAATCTGGCAAACTCGATCATGGCCATATTTATCACGCACATAATTAATGACGGCATCCCGTCCTTCAATACAAAAATCGATATCAATATCAGGCATCAGATACCCGTTCAGGGTTTAAAAAACGCTCAAAAAGCAGATTATATTTAATCGGATCAATATCGGTAATTTGTAATGACCAGGCAACTAATGAACCAGCTGCAGATCCCGGCCCGGTCCTACAGGGATATTATGTGCACGTGCCCAGCCAATAAAATCACTTACTACCAGAAAGTAGCCGACAAAGCCCATTTTAATAATAAGTGCAATTTCAAGATCGAGCCGCTCATTATATAAGGTCTTCTTGGCTTTTATCAATCCGTTCATCATCAAAAAGCTTTTTAAGACCATCTTTGCAGAGCTTAGTAAAGTAGCTTTCTTGTGTATAGTCCGGTCAGGAAGCTCAAATTGAGGGAAAAAGAGTTTTCCTGTTTGAAACTTAAAGTTGCACATGTCAGCAATTTTGCCGCTATTCCAAACAGCCTCTTCATGATCCTTAAAGAGCTCAAGCATTTCATCTTGAGTGCGCATATGAACACGACAATCGCCAAAGGTAAAGCGATCAGGATCGGTTATTTTAGCATGCGTTTGAATGGCAAGCATGACTTCATGCGCTTCTCGATCTTCTGGAGTGGTATAATGACAGTCACCAGCAGCAACACAGCTGCACGCCTTTTTTCTTGCTTATCTCAAAGAACTTTTTGATTAAGGATTTTTTGTTCATGCTGATCCTCATGGTTGCACTTCTAAATAAAATCGCTCAGGACCAAAGACGCGCAAAAACCAGTCAATACGCTTTTCAGCTTCTTCATAATTATTTTGCATGAGCAGAGTAGGGATATGGCCACCTAGGCAAGCAGAGGTAACAATAAGTCCTTCAGAATGCTTTTCAAGCAGTTCATAATCAATGCGTGGCTTAAAATAGAAGCCGTCAGTGTAGGCAAATGAAATGAGCTTACAGAGATTTTTGTAGCCTTGTTCATTTTGAACAAGCAGAATAAGGTGATAATACTTATTATCAGCATTTTTTACTTGTGCATCTTCGGTAAAATAAGATTCAATGCCCAAGAATGGGCTTAATGCCAGCCTTCTGAGCCTGCTGAAAGAATTTTACTGCACCAAAGATATTGCCATGATCGGTGATAGCAAGCGCTTTAAAGTTGTGCTTTTTGCCAAAGCCGATGAGCTTATCAAGGGTGATAGCCCCATCAAGCAATGAAAAATCGGTATGCAAATGTAGATGGGTAAAATGCTTGTCCATACTGTGTTTATTTAAAGATTGTGATGAGAAATAGTATAACATATTCTCAAAGTTTTCAGAGGCTTATTTCTGACATATCTGATAATAACATTCTGGCTCTTTAGCGCTATATTTACGACTGTAGCACATGTCAGTCAACGGACTAAGTAAGATTTGCATTCGGCTCTAAACTCCAAGCGTGAAAACAAACGTATCAAATGCTCGCTTTGGTCTTTAGCGCCCTCGCTTACAAGTTAACAAGCCGCACTTGAAATACAAATATAGTTGCATTGTAAAAAAATAAATGCTAAATTGCGTGAAATGAAGGTCGCAAATGCAGCTTTGATAGGTAGGTACAGGCATTATGAAGATTTCTGAACTAAAAAGAATTATAAAGGCGGGAGAATCCGCAACTCTTGAATTCAAGACTTCAATGACGCAACTTCGTCCTGCGATGGAAACCGTTTGTGCATTTTTAAATAGCAAGCAAGGCGGCACTGTTCTAATTGGAGTAAAGGACAATGGCAATATAACTGGGGCTGATATTAGCAATAAAACTCAAGCAACTATTGCTAACGAGATTCACAAGGTCGAACCTCATCCTAATTTAGATATCCAATACATCCCATTTGGAAAAAAGAAAGTTGTTGCTATCAGCGTTCAGTCGGGCATAAATGGGCCGTATGCATATGAAATGCGCCCCTTCACGCGCAGCCAATCAACAACAAGGTTAATGACACGGGAAGAATATAATCGGTTACTCTATGCCAAGGGCCCTGCATGGGAAGAATTAACGACCAACGATTGTACTATTGCGGATCTTGATAAAAATCGCATTCGTCAGGTAGTTCGCGTTGCAATTGCAGAAGGACGATTGGGCGAAGCCGTTAGCAAGGCGCCCATTAATGTAATTCTTAAAAAATTGGATCTTACTGTTGAAGATAAGCCAAAAAATGCAGCCGTAATATTGTTTTGCAAAAAAGAAAGCAAGCAGTTTATACAGTCGATGCTTGCAATGGCACGCTTTAATGGTTTAGACAAAAGCGAATTTATAACCGAGAAATCAATTCGTGGGAATGCATTTGATTTATACGAAGCCGCGCTCAATTTTTTAACGACGTATTTGCCCATTGGAGGCAAAATTGAAGAAGGCAATCCCTTTCGCGTTGAAACACCCGCGATTCCATATAAAGTATTGCGCGAAGCACTCATTAATGCTCTTTGCCATCATGATTATAGTATTGGTGGTGGGTCAATAGCCGTCGCATTTTATGATGACCGAGTCAATATTACCAGCACGGGGCTTCTACCGCAGGGCATAACCATAAAACAGCTCCCAAAAGAGCATCCCTCTATTCGACGCAATCCTCTTATTGCTAATATATTTTATCTTTGTCATATGATTGAGCGATGGGGCCGTGGCACCAAAGACATGGTTGTATTATGTAAGCAATCAGGAAATCCTGTACCTAAGTTTATCGAAATTGCGGGAAGCTTATCCGTTACTTTACCGCTGAATGAGCCAATTCGACGCCTTGAGATGTCTACCTCACAAACAGTACTTTTACGATCCCTTACTCAAAGACAGAAGGATATCTTGGAAGTCTTGAAACATACGCCACTAACTCGCGAAGAAATAATGGAAAAATTAAAAGCACCTCCTGCCATAAGAACTGTTCAATTGGATCTTACGCGCTTATATGCTCTTAAAATGATCATTAAAAGCGGAGGAAGTGCTGGTCGTTTTTTAAAATGGTCTATTAATCAATAATTCAATGCGCAATCAATGCGCAATCAATGCGCAATCAATGCGCAATTTTGGCAGAATAACGGTCATATATCTAGCGATGGTCGCCGGCCCATTTGCATGATTGTATTGGCATTCTCGGGCAATTCAAGAAAACAGTTAATTTTTGCCCAAATTCTCGTGGAGAATTTGCTACATTTTTTTCTTTTCTTATTGATCTATACTGAGCTGAAGTTTTCTTATAACCGCTAAGGTATTTATGAAAAAATTAGTAGTAACGTTGATATAGTGTCTGATGGTCTATCCTGTGTATGCAACTATTCATGAACAACTTTTAGATGCTGTAAAAGCAGATAAGATTGACGGAGTGGAAAGACTGCTTAAGGTTGGAGCAAATCCAAAGATGTCAGATCAGTGTTAATAGAATGAAAAAAGAGTGTGATTGGGATGTATCGCAATGGGATGATCCTGTTTATGCAAAACCCTCAGTAAACCCGCCCTCTATTGCCACGCGTATTCAAGGCAAAGTCCTCGATGCCACATGTTTATTTTTTGCACTAGATAACCGCAATATGGATATGGTGGGATTGCTAATTCGATACAATGCTGATATGAGTGCCCTCATTACTTTTGAAGGTCAGGAGGTCATCGAGAGCAAGGAAGATCAAAATAACTCGAAACACGTTATTAAAAATCATCATATCGTTGAGATTACCGGCACTTTGCGTCGAATGCTTGGGACCATGCTTGGTCTTAGATATCAAACTGAGAAAAAGATTTCAGGCGCATAATTTTCAAAGCATACATCCAGTTACTTTGTTAGCCTCTCTAGATCATTAATAATACCAATATACTCACGATTGTCGGCCATATGTTCCTTCAAAAACTCGCAGAGGGCCTTTCGTAATGGCCTGCTTATATAACTATCATCTGGGTTTCTATAATATTCCTTAAAACAGCGATGCATGCACATCCAGGAATCAGGATAGAAGCTGTATTGAAAGAAGCCTACTTGCAGTTTCCCCTTAATTACCAAAGCGCCAGGAATACTCACCTGTATAAGATTATCCACTTTTTCAGCAATACCGCATGAAAAGAGGTATGGATCAACATGACGGGTAAAGAGGTGATGTAAATCGAGCTTATCTTGGAGTGAAGCATCAATTTTTGTAGGGGCATAATTAAGTAGGCACCCGTGGTCGTCATTATAAGTGATATCATTACCATGCATCCCACTCTCCAAGAGAGCAAAAAGCATTTTAATACGATAGGCTTCATTAAATTCTGTGCAATTCCTCCATCGTTCTTGTGCTGCTAAGGACTCAGGCGTAGAGGCAAACTGTTTTCTCGCATTAAATAGAGTAATTGAGTAGGGTGCTCGTGATGCAAAGAAGCTCTGTATACGCTTTATGGGCGAATAAGGGCGCTTTTGGACGGGCTTGAATGGTTTGAGCGCTGGGGTCGGTTCCGGTTTGACCGAGGCCGATTGTTCAGATTCGGGTTCTTCTTCGCCGACTGTTTCTTCCAGTTCTTCAAGAAATGAATCAGCACAAATTTTTATATCATCAAATTCTTGCACACGATTGCTCGCGGCTCTCTCAGGTTGCTGACTAGGGTCGATTTGGATGTTTTCCGAAAGCGTAGCCTCAAAATCAAGCTCAGGAAGCTGCAGCCTTTGAGTGATAAGAGCTATGAGATCCTTGTATAAACTGTAAAGGGTCGTTCTTTTAGTAGTGTTTGAGAATTCTAACTGTCTTATGAGATATGAAAGGTATTCTTTTTGTAGTCTGCTGAGAAAATTAGCTTGATCAAAAGAAACGCACTCTTCATCGGTAAGTAATTTCTTATAATTTGAAAGCCGAGCTTGTTCAAGTAATTTCGCCAAATGGTTCTTTTTCAGTCCTTGCGTGAGATTAAGAATGGTAGTGAGCCGTAAGCTGTCTGCTCCAAAAATTTTCGCAAGCTCAGAGGCTGAGTGCCAGAGCTGCAGATCTTTGTCATGAGTTTCGGTGGGAATTTTTTTGTGAGCTTTTTCAAGCAATTTTATCAATTTTGTATGATTGCATGTGTAGAGCATACTACGATCATCTGGTAATGCGTCAAGTAACGGAAGCATTGCATAATGAATGAGGGCGCCACATCGTTTTAGAATAAGCCTATCATCTTGAGTGAGTTCATGGGTGCTATCGAGCAGGGTGAGCAAGGGAAGGGATGTGCGTTTTTTCTTTTGCAGGTCTTCCATAAAGCACTTAAAAGAACAATATGCCCTTTGATCAGTCGCAATGGCATAATGGTAGTATGCATCAAGTGTGTGGGAGCATGCTATGCACACGTAGCGGCCAGCATCGTGAAATGGTCTATCGGATGTAGTGTCATTTTCAGGATGTACATAGATGGGAGGTATTACCGCTATCTGTAATGCATCTTGCTGAGTTTTTTGATCGCTCATTGCAACGTCGCAAAAAACTGTTGCTAAAAGCTTGTTTAAGCCTTCCAAAGTAAATCTTCTTTCACCGCGGATCAAGGAACCAAAAGAGGTTTGTAGGTTGCCCTGGCAAGAAGCCGTATAATCCAAGCTTTTGAAGTTTTGATGCAATTCTAATGCTATATTTTGTCCGCAAAAAAGAAATACTCGTGGATTTTGATCGAGCAGTTTTACCAGAGCAATGAGTGTTTTAAGGGAATTAACAACAGATATGCAGGGCATCGTTGCAGCTTTGATTTCATTATAAGTTGTGAATAAGGGTGCTCCTTTGGATAAGGCAGTGAGTTGCGGCCCAATCAATGAGTCCTGTGTGTTTGTAGCGTGCTGATCGAAAAAAGCTTTCAACTTTGTTCGTGCATGTTGACCTGCTTGTAGGTATGCTTCTAACACTTTTTTTAACTTGCTCGAGGATGTAGATTGAGCATGGTGCTTAAAGTGCTCCATCATTTCATCATACTGGGCAAAATAATCTGCAACGCAGCACAAAGGCTCATTAAATTCTTTGAAAACCTTTTCATAATTTTCCAGAGCAATTGACTTCAAAGTGCCAAAAAAGCCACCCGGCCCAAATATTTTTTTCCTTAAGGCTTTGTTTAATAATGCTGCATCATACTGTTGCGGTGACCATGATAGATTGTGGATTCGAGAAGCCTCTTGAAAAAAATTGTGCAAGTGGTTACTAAAATAACTCAACTGAAATTCAAACATTCGATCAGTTGGAAGGAAGTTAAAGCGCATATTTCTGTAATTATCAGCGTGTTTCCTGGCAAGGTCCAAAACATGAGTTAATGGGTTGCAAAGGTAAAGGCCATCCATTTTTTTAAGTGTAGCGGCTTCTAGTTCAAGCTTTTTTTTGACCAGTCGCTTGTCAAGTGGGATAAAACAAGCCGGTGCCTGAGGAGCCGCCGCCCAGCGCTTTAGGTGAGCATGAAAAGCATTGGTTTCTTCAGGAAGGGCCACGCCCATTTCCTGGCCTACTATGCAGACTTCGTGTTTTGGTTTATCGTTCGTAAAAATGCCAATTGATTCGATCATTCCAGAGCAGTTCGTGATGCAAAAAAGCATACCAACACCAACGATTGCTTGAATTCTGCGCATAATAGGCCCCTTGTCTTACTCGGCGGCAACGAATTGCCTAATCTTATTTCTTTACTTTTCGTTAAGTAGTATAGCTGATATTTGGTTTTTTTTCAAACTGAAAATTATGGGATGCGTGCAGAAGGCCATTTGCCATTCTCGATTGCTTATTTTATATATTATCAATATAAGCAAGTTTATAAGTATTGGAAAAGCGGCAAGAATCTTCGGGGACTTGTTTATACGCAGGGCAATGTGAGTGCGTGCTTTGTTGGCTGAGCGAGCCAAAGACAGTTAAAATCGCTATGTATATTCACAAACTACACTTTTATCATATTAAAAGAATCTGACTATTGCCTATGTGCGAGTTTCGGGTTATGATCAGAGCATTGAGTGAGAAGAAACGGGTGCTCGGCTTTATTGTGGATCGCATTTACAGAATTGCTTTACGGAGCTCGAAATAAAAAAAATAAACAATTATTGGACACCATCACGCAGGCTGTATGATGAAAGAGATATTAAGCACAATTAGCTTAGATTTGATCCTAGATAAAAAAACAGCCCTTTGTGTAGATGACCAATCACGCAAATGTAATTCGCTCTATAACAATCTTTTAGAAGTTGCAAACGACAAGAGACAAAAAGCCCGAGAAACGGGTGATAAAAAAGCGCTGAAAATTTTATACAGTGTCTATGGCTTACGTGAACTTAGTTCCAAAAATAAAAGAAGCGCATCCTTATTTAAAAAGCGTTCACTCATCCCCCTTAAAGAACGCAGCTTTGCGGCTCACTGGGGCTATTCAAGATTATGATGACTCTTGTAAGGGAAGGCGAAAAGGGAAAAAAATTGGTTGGCCTCTGATCCAAACCATAAAAATTTACTCTACGGTGTGGATAATACAGGCTGCGCTTTAGAAATTCAGGCGCCCTATTGGCTAAAAGGCATATGATAGAAGAATTGATGAATTAAGATCAGCGTTAGATCGCTGTGAAAAGAGATCTAAAAAGATAGCAGTTCTTGTTGATAATAAGATAATTACTTATTGGGAGGAATCACGTAGATTTAAAAAACTAAGAGCAACTCTAGACAAAGCATTGGCAAAACGGCGAGAACATATAAAGCTGTTTTGCTATCGTATTGCGAATCAATTATGTAAACGCTACGATTTTATAGCTATTGGAGATTATGCACCACGGGGCCAGGGAATAACGACGCCAATGAGAAGAGCTGATGAATAATCGCTCGGTTATTGGTACCTGCAAAACTATCATTGAATGGGTTGCGCTCAAATCGGGCAAGACATACTACGAGTTCGATGAAACAGGTACAACACGTACGTGTCACGCTTGCGGTTTTATTGTTCAAGAAGGAATACACCCATCAAAAAGAGAGTGGCTCTGTCAAGGTTGCATAACAATTCATATACGCGATGAAAATGCTGCTTGTAATGGTCTTCGTAAGGCCTATAAGCAGGTTGCAAGAAATAAGCAAAGAATCATCTTTGCTAGTGCCTAGCTCGGGCCGCGTTCTAATTAAGGAACGTTGGGTTTGGAAGGTTTTATCTAGTGGCGCAATTCTGCGTCGCGGGGGTAAAACAGCAGATTATAATCCGCACCTCCAAGAAATTAAAACTGATGGCGTGATGCCTTTAGACCATGACTTCTATAAGTTTGTATAAGTTTTGGAGAGGGGATGAATCATGAAAAAGATACTTATACTCAGTCTTGGTATGATTGTGAGCTCTTTAAATGCAACAGATGCGTTAAAACCAGCAATAGACCCACTGATACTGGCTGTAAAAAAGGATGATATTGAACGAGTGAAAGAGCTGATCGCTGCAGGTGCTGATGTGAATCGGCCGCGCATGGAAGTACCGGTAAATCGATCGGTGCCGATGCAATCGCTCATGGCGATCGGTTATCCGATTGTATCTAAGTCTGTTCAAGGCAAAATTGTTAACGCTCCTTGCTTGTTAATCGCATTGCTTAATAAGAGTATGAGAATGGTTACCTTGCTGGTAGAGCATAATGCTGACATCAATGCTTTAGTATCCTTTGAAGCAAAAGAAACTGAAATTAGACATATACAAGGGGATTGTTGCGGTACGCATGATACTGTGTCCACGAGAAATATTCGCAGGACCGAACCCGTGTGGAAAATGAGCATTGGATCTGCAATATTTTGGGTTTTTGTTATCCAAAGAAATTAGAGGGTTTCTTGAGGAATGTAAAACGAAAAGCATGAAATAAGTAGCGACTTATCCTAAAGTAGTTCGAGCATTTCGAGTAAACAGCCCTGGGGAGCTCCCAGGGCTGTGTGCTTCTGGGTTGTTGAGAGCTATCATTGCGCAATAGATTGATTGAAAAAAGCGCTGAATTTAGGGATCTTATCAATTTATAATGACAATTAGAAAAGATTGTGATATGCTTGATAAAAGTTTATAAATATTAGCTTTGAAGGATAGACATGAACATCAGCAAATTTTTCTTATGCCTCTTGCTAGGAACGCCATTTTTTTATGTCGGGGCTATGCAGGAGCAAGTGCAATCGAAGGAACCTTTGACCAAACCAGCGGCGGCAGATGCGTCTTCGGCCGAACTGACCGCCAATGCTGTAGCCAAGAAAATGTATGACAAGAAAGCGGACCTCTTTGCGCTTCGAAGAACAAGATACAAAGATTTACCAGATGAACGCAAAGCGGACATAATTGCAGCCTACTGCACGATGGCAGGGTTGCCACTCTTTGATGCTTTTGCACCATGGAAACAAGCACGTTCAACAGTTGAACCTTTAACCAAATTGGCCGCAGCTTCTGTAGCCGAGAGTATTTATAAAGACAAAAACGACCTCTTGGTGCTTCTAAGCACAAAATATAAAAATTTACCAAATGAATGTAAAGCTGACATAATTTCAGCTTATAGCAAACTTATTCCAGCCGAGCAATTACTATCTTTAATCCTACATGTCGTACAGATGAGTGATTTGGCAATGCTCGATGTGCAGGCGAAGATGTTACTATCAAAAGTCGGAGTCCTTGAAAAAAAACCGGGTGTATCGGATGAAATGGTTAACGATGAAATGGTTAACTCTCTAAAAGCTCTTTTTTTAACAAGGAGTGAATTACTTAAAGAATCTGCAGCGTTACCACAGGCTAGGCAACTGCTCGATAAACTCTCTTCCACACTAAATCGTTTTCTACCATCTCTTGACGAAGCGGAACGTGTGCAGGCTTTACCCCTCGATGTGTGGGAGCTTTATCTTAGAGGTGAATACACTGGCAGAATTGACAGAAGAGTGTACTGTATATTGGAAACTCTCCCTAGTTGCCCATTTGCGTGTGTTGCCCTAGAAATGGTGCAGCGCTTAGCGGTGCATGAATCTTTTGAAGATCGGGCAAAAGAACAACCCCTGACCCTCGTATGTCTTATGGAAAAAAAGATCTCGCTGGTGGCCGGGAAGTTACCTCAAAACCAACGCATGGCAGTTTATAAGAAGAAGCAATTGTCTGTTGAGCTTATAAAAGAGGCCTTGGTAGTGTTATTATCAGGGAATGATTGGCTTCATGCGGTAAGGCAGCTCATGCTGAAGGATGAACAGCTTGCACTTAATCTACTGCGGGAATGTTTGCACATGCGCGGATGTTCGGGCTACATGTGGCCTGATCGCGTATCTCCTCAATGCCTCGTCGAAATATATTTCTGGGCATGTGTTTTTGATATGCAGAACATAAAAAAATTTATTGAAGAAAAATCGCCTTATGATAGTCGTTTGCCAAAAATAAAAAAATTATATGGAGATTCGCCTATTATATTAGAACGCAACGATTCATATTACGAGAAAGTAGCAAAAGAAGGCATGTTGCCCCGTGATCTTGTTCGAGCAGCATGTAGAGGCTACTTTGTACCCATCTTAAATAGCTATAAAGATCTGAAAGTGCTTAAAGACCTGAAAATACCTTTTCCAACTGAAATAGGCTGTTTATGGCATAATGTGCTAGATTTTTTTTGTAAAATGGGATACACAGCCTGCGTTGATGCTCTTTTGGCAAAGGGATTCAAGATTGGAATTGGGGATGCATTAGCAAATGTATTAATACATGGGCATAAGGGGCTTGTTAGAAAAATATATACTGCTCGAGGCTTAGGCCATATTCCAATACCGTATGGTATAGTTTTTAGCCAAATTGATAAAGATAAGTTGTCTGGGAAGAATGCAATTAAAGGTGGGTTTGCAGATGCTCTGAAGATATTTAGTGAATGTACTTTGCAAGCGCACCGTGAACAAAGATTCGTCGATCTTGAAGGTTTGGAAACGTACCACGATCAAAGAATCGTGGATTTTGCGGATTTATTTGTATCTGCGGCTATTCATGGGAACAAGGAGATTTTCGATTATCTGGCGCAGGTCATAAGAAGCGATAAGTGCAACTTTGATGATGCGCAGAAACAGGAGATGTTCGGTCTCGCTTTATGCGTGGCCGTTATCTAGGAGAGCACCACTTGAAATGGTCAAGATGTTGGTTGAATCCGGATCTCCCGTAAATCAATGGGCGCAGAATCCGGGGAACTTTCACGTCGACCATTATCTGGCGGATCAAAATATTTCTGGCTATGTATTATATGATGCTCTTAATGACTCTGATGCGAAACCTGATAGTGAAGTTATTAAATATCTTTTGAGTCAGGGAGCTCGGGATGAGGCTTTTGAATATGGCGGCGAAGAAACATCCGCTTACGATCGCGCAGTGGAAAGGGGCTTAACTGAGATAGCAGAACTTCTAGCGCCAGCATTTGTTGCATATCAACCAACGGATGAATCATCAAATGATGAGCAATCAGGAGATGAGCAGTCTGATGATGCGCAACCATGAGGTGAGCAGTTTTCAAGAGGTAACGCAGCCACCAAGCGAGCTAGATAAACTTCTCTGCCGAGAAACAAAATTTTAGAATTGATAAAAAGTCTTTAATTAGCTTAAAGGATAGACATGAATATCAGCAAATTTTTCCTATGCCTCTTGATCACAGGAGCGCCACTTTCTTATGTCGAAGCAATGGAGAAACAAGTGCAAGCAGAGGCATCTTTGACCAAACCAGCGGTGACAATTGCGCCTTCAACCAAATTAACCGCCAATGCCATAGCCAAGAAAATTTATGATAAGAAAGAGGATCTCTTTGCGCTTCTAAGAACAAGATACAGAGATTTACCCGATGAACGCAAAGCTGACATAATTACAGCTTACAGCGAGATGGCAGGATTGCCACTTTTTGATGCTTATGCACGATGGAAACAAGCGCGATTAGCGCCTGAACCTTTAAGCGAATTGGCCGCAACTGCTATCGCCACGGCAATTTATGAAAAGAGAGAAGATGTCTTTGTACTTCTAAAAACAACACACAAAGCTTTACCCAATGAATGCAAAGCTGGCATAATTGCAGCTTATAGCAAACTTATCCCAGCAGATCAATTGCTCCCTCTTGCCATAGGCTGCGCTCAGCTGAGTGATTTAGCTCTATTTGATGAGCATGCAAAGCAGATTATAAAACGAGCGGCGCTCATTGAAAAAAATAATCTGCTAAAAGATAAGGTTGACCGTGTAGTGTCATCTGTTCTTGTATCAGCAAGGCAAGAATTACTTAAAGGGAAGCGTTATCTAAGGAAAAAAAACAAGCCTTCGATAAACTTTCTTCCGAATTAAACAATTTTTAGCATCTGTTCAGACAGGAAATGCACAATCTTATCCGCTCCCTGCACAGTGGAATGTTTATCTTACAGGCGAAGCCAATAATCCTAGTGTAACATGCATACTCGAGGCTGATGCCCGGAGTTGTGTCTTTGCGCGCACTGCCCTAGAAATCACACATCGCTTAGCTGTGCATGAGTTTTTTGATGATCAAGCAATACAGCAGCCTCTAACGCGTATCTGTCTTTTAGAAAAACAAAACCACGACAATTGCTTTGCGGCTTATCAGCAACAGTGTTCTGTTGAGCTTATAAAAGAATCATTGATGGCATTAGTCCCAGAAAATGATTGGGTTCATGCCGTGCAGCAGCTCATGGTAGAGAATGAGCCGCTAGCGCTTGATCTGTTGATGAAATGCTTGATCATGAGGATGTCGTCTACTACTATCAAGTGTTTCCTCGAAATATATCTCTGGGCATGTATTTTTGACAGGCATGAAATACAGAAATTCATCGAGTGCGTAGCAAGTGTCGATTCTTGCAAGGTTACAACACTGCCAATAATAAAAAAATTATATGGAAATTCCACCATTATTCTCGTGAGCGAAGGTAAATATAACGATGCATATTTTGAAAAAATAAAGCAAAAAACATTAAGGCGGGATCTTCTTGCTGCTGCATGTAGAGGTGACTATGAAATCGTTCTACATGGCTATGACAATCTTGAGGAACTTAAAAACAAGAAGGTGCCATACCCATTATCCAAAGGGTCCTGCATAAAGTATGACTTATTGGATTTTGCTTGCAAATTGGGATACACAAAATTCGTTGAAGTGCTTTTAGCAAAAGGATTCGAGGTTAAATCGCCTAATTATGCCTTAATGCATGTACTTACTGATGGGCGCAAAAGACTCGTCAGAAAAATATTTAATCAAGAAGATACCGAAAAAAAAATAATTTTTGATGCTCTTAGGGCTCTTCAGGAGATTAATAAAGATAAGCTGGGAAGATCCGCTGATGCACTGAAGATATTTATTGATTGTGATATGGCTGCAAGCCATGTATATAGAGTCTTTGATTTTGCACAGTTATTTGCAGCTGCAGCTTGTTGTCAAAACAGAGAAATTTTTGATTACTTGTTAGTGGCGGTAAACAGCGAAAAATGCAACCTCACTGTTGCCCAGAAGCAAGAGATGCTTGGGCTCGCGTTATGTCTAGCGGTACATAATAGTGCCCCGCTTGTTATGGTTCAGTTATTGGTAGAATCAGGAGCTCCCGTAAATGGATGGCCGCAAGAACCCGAGAATCCTCGTCATGTTGATGATTATCAAGAGGCTATAGAGGTCACAGGCCATTTATTATATGATGCTGTCAACAAAGACGAGCCTTACATACCCTGTGATACCGACATTGAAGTAGTACGATATCTTTTAAGCAAGGGCGCATGTGATGCGACTTTTGAATATGATGGAGCGGAAGCCTCTGCATACGGACTTGCCCAAGAAAAGGAGTTGGACGTGCTAGCAGAATTGCTAAGGCCGGTATTTGTGGAGCGTCAACCAGTGGATGAGCAACCTACGGATGAGCAATCAGGCGATGAGCAACCGTGAGATGAAGCACTAGCGTTTTCTTTTTGTGAGTCTAATTTTGACATTATTGGATACCAACTTTATGTACCAAGAAATCTGTGTTTATGTGTGCGGAAATTGACGCGCCATATTGTTTCAATGTATTAGCCTCTAACCCATAGATATTTAGACCAATAAGTTATGTTGTATGGCAATGCATTGATTGAAAAAATCGCTGAACTTTCGGTTCTCATCAATTTCATAATGACAATTAGAAAAGATTGTGATACGCTTTATAAAAAGTTTCTAAATATAGCTTTGAAGGATAGACATGAACATCGCCAAATTTTTCTTACGCCTCTTGATCACAGCAGCGCCACTTTTCTATGTTGACGCGATGGAGAAACCAGCGCAGTTAACAGTTGAGCCATTAACCAAACTAGCGGCAGCTGCCATAGCCCAGACAATTGTTAAAGATAAAGGGGATGTCTTTGTTCTTTTAAGAACAACATACAAAGGTTTACCAAATGAATGCAAAGCTGACATAATTGCAGCTTATAGCAAACTTGTTCCAGCGGATCAGTTGCTCTCTTTAGCCATCTGCTGTGTGCAGATGAGTGAAGTGGCGATGAGCGATTTAGCAAAGCGTGATGCTGCTGCAAAGATGGCGGCAGCACGAACTGTATTGACCGAAAAACGTAATACGCTAAAAGACAGCATTGTTGTTGAGCCAGACGCACTAGAAAAAAAAGAGTTACTCAAAAAAAAGATGCTCAGTATTGAGGCTGGATTACAAGAAAATACGGTATGCATTCATGAAAATACTGCACGCATGCAAGAAATTACGGCAGGCATTAAAAAAAATGAAGAAGAAATTCGAGAAAGAACAAAGAAAATTCAAGAAAATTTGTATAGGATGGATATAATTTCGTTCAAGCAAAACGGTTTTTTGCCAACTCTTACTATACCATTCCGTAAGAGGTACATTCATCTTGCTGGTGCAGCCGTTAGCGGCAGGGTAGCTTGTTTACTAGAGGGTGCAGCTCCTCGCTGTGTATTTGCGCGCGCTGCTCTAGAGATCGTTCAACATTTAATAGCGCATGAGTTTTTTGAAGATCAAGCAAAACGGCAGCCTCTGACGTCGCTCTGTTTGTTAGAACAAAAGGCAGTTGATGAGAAACGGTTTTCTGTGAAGCTCAAATTTTTGGTGAAGCTCATAAGAGAAGCGTTGGTTGCATTACAACCAGAAAATGATTGGGTTCATGCTGTACAGCAGCTTTTATTGGAGAATGAATCCTTATCATTGAATCTTCTGCGGGAATGCTGCCAAATAAGGTCTTTCGACATAACGAGAGGAAGTTTAATAGACATTTATTTCTGGGCATGCATTTTTGATAGACAGGAAATAAAGAAATTCATTGAAGAGAAGGGAACTCCGGATGTCTTTTTTCAGGAATTGCTGTGTATAATAAAAAAAGTACTCGGCGATTCGCCCAATATACTAGCTGACAACGATGAATATTATGAAAAGATGAAACAAGAAGCTTCGAGACGTGATCTTCTGCGCTCTGTTTGTAGAGGCGAGTATGCAGTTATTGGCTATGACGACCTCAAGGAGCTTACTAAACAGAGAGTGCCATACCCTTTCGCGCCGATGGGATGTGAGGGGGGCTATGATCTATTGGACTTTGCATGCAAAATGGGATACACGGAATGTGCTGATGCTCTTTTAGCAAAGGGATTCAAGATTCGGCCTGATTTTGCTTTACAACATGTATTGAGGAGTGGGGGCAAAAAGCTCGTTAGAAAAATATTCAATGCCCAAAGAACAGCCATTGACGAGAATGCGAATGATCAGCTTAGTCAAGGAATTACGAAGGATAGGGAAGCATCGGACGATGTTCTAATATTCCTTAATTCCTGGAACCATGAGAGAGAAAGAAATTGGCAGAAGCATATGATATTTTATGAAAAAATAAACTTTGATGCAGTTTTTCAGCAAATTAAGCTGTGTAGAGAGAACGGAATTAAGGGAAGATTTTCTGATGCATTGAAGCTATTCATTGATTGTGATATGGCCGCGCGAAATAAGTATAGAGTCTTTGATTTTGCATACATATTTGCATGTGCAGCTTGTTTCGAAAATAAAGAAATTTTTGATTATCTGCAGCATGTTGTAAATAGCGAAAAATCCGACCTTACCGATGATCAGAAGCGCGAGATGTTTGGGCTTGCATTATGCTTAGCAGCTTCTAAAGGAGCCCCTCTAGCAATGATTCAGCTACTAGTGGAATCAGGAGCCCCCGTAAATCTAAACCAGTGGAAACAGACGACAGATTATTTTGATGATGAAGATGAATATGAATATCTGAAGATTACCGGTCATGTACTCTATGATGCTGTCAACAGAGATGAACCCGAGGTTCCCGACATTGAAGTGGTACGCTACCTTTTAAAGCTGGGCGCGCGTGATGAGGCTTTTGAACGGTATGGAGAGGTAGTTTCTGCATGCGGGCTTGCCCAGGGAAAAGAATGGGACGTGCTAGCAGAATTGCTAAGGCCGGTATTTGTGGAACGTCAACCAATGAATGAGCAATCTGATGATGGGCAATCAGGTGATGAACAATAAGATTTTTCTTCGTACCCTTATTTTGGAATCTTTGCAAATGATGAACAACAGAGTAAATATCAATTATTGAGCAAGCTCGATCCTATCTAAAAATCACGTCGGTATGAGCCCTTGCGCGACTTCACTTCCATTAATTATCAATTTATAAGTGGCCGTTATTTTAATTTGGCTTAATTTAGCGGCCACTTATAATGAGTCTATAAGTGGCCGCTATTTTTTTTGCAAGAGAAAAGCGTGCTTGTGGGCATAAAAAGATAGCAAGAATTATTAGAAATAGCCTGCAAATCGTACAAATCTAATGAGTCGAAATTGATAGCCCTCTGTGGGAGCCTCAAACAAGACTGAGATGCAGTATTGATCTCTTTCTTAAAAAACACGCTGCGCATAAGCCAAAAAATACACCCATCCATTGCAAAAGCCTATAATTTATTTCTATTATTAATTATAGAAGAAGTGCTTATTTTTCCATAAAAAGGGAGTTTCTCATGATACAAAATAAAACCTACAATTCAATTAAGCTCTATTATAAACTTACCAGTCTTGTCTGGTTCCTAGAAAAGCATGCGATTCCGGAAGCACAGGGAGATGCTGATTGTGTGCAAAAATTAACCAGCTTAAAGGCGGATTTAGAAAAGCATCTTGAACAGTTGCATGAATCGCTTCAGAACTGCTCTAAAGAATTCAGATGCAAATAATTCATGGAAAGCTGGACCATCATTATTTTGGGCGCAACTGGTGATCTTTCAAGAAAGCGGCTCATACCCGCATTATATTCTATGCTCAAGCATAAAACTCAGCTTTCCTTTGTATTAATTGGCGCGGCAAAAGATGAAACATCTACAGAAGCGCTTATCAGAGAAAGTAGGCCAGAAAAGATCTCTAAACGATATTTTGCGCCTGTTCTCGAGATTTTTCAAGTTCCACTTTTGTATTTATTGAAAGGGCGCTGATTACGCTATCATTGCACTTCGATGCAATCGTGTTAATCTCTCTAAAAAGCTCCTGCAGGGTAAAATCAAGTTTTTTACCTGTTTCTATATCGTCTGCTTTTATAATGGAAGATAGACTGTCGAGATGGGTCTTAAAGCGAACAATTTCTTCATGAATATCCATTCGCTCCAGCTGATTGTAGATCACTGTTGTTTGTGCATCGCTTGCGACTTCTTGGTGAGTCTCAGCGAGTGCAGTTTTAAGCGTAGCAAAGAGCTGGGCTTTTTTTTGTTCCATAACTATATTCGCTCGTGGCTCAAGCTGCGCCAGATACCCTTTAATTGCTTTTATACGTGATTCTAAATCAACTGCCAATGCTTTACCCTCTGCAATGCGTGTTTCCTCCACAAGAGTGGTCAGATTTTCAATAGCTACCATGATCCGATCAATGGTTTCTTGGCTTAAAGGTGTTTCTCTTGTTTCAAAGATATTGGGGAGGGTAATCAGATCGCTTATGGTCAATGTTCCTTCAAGTGAACATGTCTCTTTAATGCGATCAATAGCTTTCATATACCCAAGAACGGCCCCGAAGGAGGGCTCAATTGAGCCAGTAAGAGCGGAAGGGTCACTCAAGTGAATACTAAAAACTACGTTGCCCCGATACAGTTTTGACTTAAAATATTTAATAAGATCTGTTTCAAGAAACGACAGGCTGTAAGGAAGCTTACAGGTGCATTCAAAGAACCGCGAATTGAGCGTTTTGAGTGTCATTGAGAGTTGGAGTGATTGCTCTGAGCTGCCAGGTTCAGCTACATCTATTTTTCTTGGTAATGTCAAAATTGTTGAGCTAAACCCAGTCATGCTTCTTATCATAAAATAATTATCCTACGTTGGTGTATACGTTTTGAACGTCATCTAGTTCTTCAATAGCGCTTAAAAACTCATACGCTTTATCTTCAGTTTCCTTGCCAACCTCGATGGTGTCTTTTGGTACCCATTCAATTTCTGCGCTTTCTATGGTCAATCCAGAGGTAGTGAGGGCATTTTTTACTTCATCAAGCGCTTTTGGATCGCAGGTAATAACAAAAGTGCCATCTTCCTGGTAAACATCTTTCACATCGTGTGCAAGTAATTGCTCTATAAGCTGATCTTCGGTAAGCCCTTGGTTTGGTACCCGTATGACTCCCAGCTTGTCAAACATCCAGCTAACTGCACCACTTTCAGCCAGAGCAGCGCCTTTGCGGGTAAAGAGGGCCCGCAGTTCTGCAATTGCGCGGTTTTTATTATCTGTTAAAACGTCAACAATCACGGCGCTATTGCCAGGCCCGTATCCTTCATATTGATAGCGCTCATACGTTGCGCCAGGAAGCTCTCCCGTCCCTTTTTTAATGGCACGACTTGAGTTTTCCTGCGGCATATTAATTTCTTTAGCTTTATCCATTAATGTGCGCAAGCGCGGATTAGCATCCGGATCGCCGCCTCCCTGACGGGCTGCAACACTAATTTCTTTAATTAACTTGGTAAACTGTTTACCACGCTTTGCATCTTCTTTTGCTTTTTTATGCTTTATAGTAGACCATTTCGAGTGACCTGACATACTGCTCCTTATATTAGTAATGAGAGTAACGAGTGAATAATTAAGACGTAAGGGGCACTGCCCCTTACCAACCCCGGCCACCGCTTTCGCGCTGGCCTGTGTCAGCTTCCTACGAGTCCGCGACTCTGCGGGCTGCGACCCTACGAGTCGGTGACTCTACGGATCACGGGCAGAACGTGCCCATGCATGAAACACATCCTAATTAGTAACTCTGTGCTCTTTCAATCATAATTATTCCAACTTGATAGTGCATTTATATGCATCATCAAGCAACTAAATCAACTTTTGCTGTCCAGAGTATTTAGTTTTAAAATAGGGTATCATTTTTTGAGGAATTTGTCGACCCCGGGGCGTCTTTTCTAGATATCCCTTGCGCAATAGAAATGGCTCATATACATCTTCAAGGGTGCCTGGGTCTTCACCTATCAGCGAGGATAATGTTTCTAGTCCGGCAGGTCCACCGTCAAAGCGGTCCATAAGTATTTTTAGGATCATATGGTCAACCGATGTAAGACCCTCAGCATCGATTGAGAGAAAAAGCAAGGTCTCTTTGACGAGGCTATCAGATATGTTTTGCCGATTATGCACCTGCGCAAAATCGCGTACACGACGAACAATCTTCTTGGCTATACGGGGAGTTCCTCGTGAGGCTTGTGCGATTAAGAGGGCACTGGAGTGCGAGAGTCCCAGATTGAGATACTGGGCACTTTGTAGGACAATATGTTTTAGGTCCTCATCGGGATAAAAATCTATCCGTTCAATAATGCCAAAGCGGCTGCGAAGAGGGGCTGATAACATGCCGGCTTTTGTAGTTGCGCCAATCAGAGTAAAAGGACTGAGCGGCAAGTTTATTGACTGTGCTCCTGCTCCCTGACCAATAATAACATCAACCCGGAAGTGCTCCATAGCGTTATAGAGTACTTCCTCCACAGCCGTGGGCATACGATGAATTTCATCAATAAAGAGAATGTTACGAGGTTCTAATGACGTAAGAAGGGCTACAAGGTCGCCTGTGCGTTCAATCATCGGTCCCGAGCAAATTTTTATGCCTGCATTCATAACTTGGGCCATAATAGTGGCAAGAGTTGTTTTACCAAGGCCAGGAGGACCAAAGAGCAGCAAATGATCAAGAGCCTCCTTACGCATAAGTGCAGCCTTGGTGTATACGTACAATTTTTCCTTGAGCTCTTTTTGCCCCAGATAGTGATCGAAGCTCTTAGGGTGAAAATCGAGCTGAGTTTCCTCAGCAGCTTCAGGAACGTTTAATAGGGAAATGGCTTCAAATGATTTCATGATTTTTTGGGTTAATGCCTTGTATATATAAGTACCATCAGTGTATAGCAACCGCAGGGTATGAGCAAGTTGCAGCATTATGGCAGAAAATTTGGCCTTCGGGGTCCCTGGCTTAGTAATTGAAAGGGCCGGCGGGCTTTTGCAAAGCATGTTTTTTCTGATATAATATAAATACTAATATAAATAAGTCGTAAATTGAGGAGTAAATGATGATAAAAAAAATATTCCTAGTAAGTTTCTGTATGGTCTATGGGATGTCCGCCGGTATTGATGCTCGTGGAAAGACTTTTATTGATGACATTATCGTCATAAACGATTCAAAGAAAGATATTGCAATCAAAGGGAAGGTAGTAGCTAAGGGTGAAACTGCGGTAATTAAAACGGACGCCTCGGGGATGCTCGCCATAGAGGTCATGCATATCCTACCCTTCAAGTTCACCATTCCTTATGAGCCGTATACTAAAGCGGTATTGCCAGTAACACCTGAGCATCACTCTCTTACTTATGTCGTAGATGATGGGCTCTTTGCTAATATACAAAAGCAGACGGCCGAAGAGATCATAAAGGCCCAGCGCAAATTTGAAAGCGAATTTACGCGGGAAGTGTATGAGCTTAAGAAAGATAAGAGGATTCGGGAGATTAGTGCGGAAATAGCGGAACTGGGAAAAATAGATGCACCAGAAGCAGAAGGTGAGATTATTGAGCTTGTCAAAGAAAAGTATTGTTTGTTAAAGCAGACCTATGAAGACATGCTCAAGAAGGCGAGAAGGGACATTAATACTCTTATAGCCGGCACGGGTCTTGCGATGGGTGATCTTGAAAAAGATTTACTGTCTTAAGCGGAGTATGCAATAGGCTATATTGTACACCTGAGAATCTAGTTAGTGACACTTATATTGCGTAGTGCTCTTCTACTAAAGACACTACGCAATTTTTTTCTATAGACTATCTAAAAGCTTCGCTTTCTCATTGCTTCATTTAGATTTGCTTGCATTCCGTATGCAATCAATCGTGGTTGAAAAAACTGCGAATCATCTGTTCCTCTGGAGCAAGAATGACAAAACATATCGGGTCCTCAGTAAGACCGGCCTTACGGTTTTAGCAAAAAATGCTCTAAGAAGATATGTATCAAGCACTTGCAGACAGGCTTAGATAAAAGCGGCGAGTGGCAATGCTATTAAACCAGCCTAGGCTGGCAAAGCTGATCCAAAGGTTGCTTACACCGTAACTGATAAACGGCAGGGGAATACCCACAATGGGCATAAGCCCCATTACCATGCACATATTAATCAAAGTCGAAAAAACAATATGGATGATCAATCCGGTGGCCAGCAATTGGGCATAGAAGTTTTTAATGGTGGCGATAACAAAGAAAAGCCGAATAAAGAGGGCTAAATAGAGAAATATGATAATCACAGCCCCCAAAAAGCCCCATTCCTCACAGATAACTGCAAAAATAAAGTCGGTTCGACTTTCGGGCAAAAACATGAACTTATTCTGGGTTCCATTTAAAAAGCCTTTTCCTGCAAGTCCACCTGAGCCGATTGCAATGCGCGACTGCTCAATTTGATACCGTTCCTTTTTACTGTCTCCTTGGCCCAAGAAGACGGTTATGCGATTGCGCTGGTAGGGCTTAAGGCATTTCCAGAGCAGTGGGGCTGCAAGAGCGCAGCTGATAATCGCTATAGTAAAAAATTTCTTATGAATGCCTGCGAGCCATAAAAGAAGTACGCCAGAAAAAAGAACAATCAGAGCGGTTCCTAAATCAGGCTGTTTTAAGATAAGAAGAACACTCAGGCCAAGCACAAAGAGCACGGGGAGAAAGTGAGAAATGGGAGGTCGGTGAGGGTCTTTTTCATCGGTAAAAAGGTAATAACTAAAGAAAGAAGGAAAAAAGAGCTTGGTAAGCTCAGAGGGTTGAAATTTAGTCACACCCAAGTTAATCCACCGCTGTGCGCCCATTCCGATACTGCCTTTAATGATGGTAATAAGAAGAAGCATCATAGTGGCAAAGTAAAGAAAATATCCCGCTCGTTCAAGTGTTCGATAGTCAAACCAGCAAAAGACAAAGTAAATAATAATGCCGGTGATGATCCCAAAAAGCTGCTTTTTAAAGTATAAAGAATAGGGCAGTTCAGGCTGATAGGTAGCGCTAAAAACAAAAATAAGTCCAAGGATTGACAGCATAAGCATTATAAAAAAGCTTATCCAGTCAAAAGAACGGATGTGTCTGGTATCAATTAACCACATAGTTGTGCGTAAAAAGAGGATGTAACAAAGTTATAGATAAGCATACGTCAATTCCATAGAGCTAGACGGAGCCAGCGATTAAAAGAAATTATGGAATAACTATTTCCCGATCCAGAGTATATATTCTGGTCGGGGCGGCCAGACTCGAACTGACAACCCCTCGCTCCCAAAGCGAGTGCGCTACCAATTGCGCCACGCCCCGATCAAATTCTGTATATAAACTAGCGGATATTTCAAGTTTAAGCAATAGTACTGCCGGAAATATTTGGGGTGAATGGTGGGATTCGAACCCACGGCCACCAGAGCCACAATCTGGTGCTCTACCAACTGAGCTACATCCACCATGTACACTTTAGTATAGGCTATTTAGGTGAAATAATCAAAGTCTATTTTGACTGGCTTGATCCCGTTCTCCCGTTGACTTTTTTGTTTCAATCTGCAATAATAATATGCATAATGTTCTACATAATCAATATTAAGGAGAAGATAATGAAACATACTTATTTGGTTAAGGCCATGTTTATTGCGGGCCTTTTAGGATTAAAGGCTCAAGCAATGGAAGCGCCTCAGCAGCCTCACTTTGCAGATGTTACATTTATAAATACAACAAAGAAAAGAATGATAATCATTCCGGTTTGGAAAGATGTGTCTCGAGCAACTATTCCTATGGAGCTTCCTGATGAAAATTTGTTGGAGCCTGAAAAGCCGGCTCGAGTTACTCTCAAAAATGAAAATTTAAATGATCTGGAGATGTATTATCTTACGTATCACCCAGAATCAAGACGTAAGACTGGTTTGGTTAAAAAACCAAGCGAATTGAAAATTCTTGCTAAGGATATAGACGCAGAGCTCAAAAAGAAGTCTATGCATCATGCTCAAATTGAGATACAAAAAGGAAGATTATGGTTTGGCAAGACCTACGGGTTTGCGATTCCTGCCATTACAGCTTTAGGTGCTGAGAGTGAAGGCCCGGCACCTGTTACAGCTAGATTTGCCGCATCATTAAGCCCTGCACAAGAGAAAGAAAAGCTCTACCAAGAATTGGGCGTGGCTCCAACAGCAACTCCTTATGAAATTCTTAAGATGGAAAGACCTGTCAAAGGACTCTCTGGGGCTGAAGGCGGGCAATACATTGCCGCATTTTTAACAACGCTCAATACCCATGCGAAGGAATTGTTGACAAAATACGATCCTAGCAGCTTTGACAATAAGGTCGACGATGTTATGAAAGAAATGCTGCTTGGGATACATGATTTTAATAGAAAAATGTATCACATTATTTTGGCCGCAAAGCAGGAAATTGCAAAAGATGTTAAGGCGCTCTAAAGGGCAGTTTGGTTAAGAAGTTACATGTAAAAATCGCACGAATATTCTTCGTGCGATTTTGCCTTTTGGCAGCGTGGGGAGTATCGTATACTGCCCGCTTATGCGACTGCCGCGCCTTTAATCTGCGGGATATCTTTTCGATTCAATGCTTCAATCAGCTTCGTTTTTAATGTTGAAGGCAGGTCGTTAAAAAGCTGCCTTGCAGTATCCGCGTTTACCAGAATGCCAGAATCTATTTGCTGAGCGGGTGCTAGCATAAGCCTTAGAATCAGAATCAATTGGGCAGCGCTAGCTTCTGCGCAAGGATGGACATTCCACAGAATGAGTTTGTGGTCTAGTAGTGAGCCAGCAAGAATATGCTTCCCATCGGGCCTCCATGCAAGGCCTACCACAGAGTCACGATGCACATTGAGCATTGCACAAATCATTCTGTCAAAGTTAGTAAGACTCCAGAAGCGCACTGTTCCTTTCCCAGAGCTGTTAAGAACAAAGGAGCCGCATGGGCTCCAACAAACTCTACAAACCTCATCAATATCGACCCCGAGCTTAAGGGAGCGTATGACGTTAAGATTTCTTAAGTCCCAGAGGGTTGCAGGACCATGGTTGTTTCCATATACAGCAGAAAGAAAATATTTGCTGTCATATCTCCAGGCTAATTCTTTAATGACACCAGGCTGAGGCTCGAGCTCAATTGAAGTTATATGGTCAAGATTATTCATAGAGAAAAGAAGTAATGTTCCATCTGCATAGCTCGCAAGAGCAGTGGTGCCATCGGGACTCCAATCTACAGTAAATACTTGGTTATTATGCCCTGGGAGTACCGTTGAGGTAATTTGTGACCGATCAGCAAGGCGCCAGAGCCGAATAGTGCCATCCCTGCTGCCAGAGAGAGCATGGTGGCCATCGGGATGCCATGATACGGAGTTTACCCTGTTCATGGGCCCTTGTAGTGTTAAGGATCTGATTTTTTCAAGATCATGAAGATCCCATAATCTTATGGAGCCATCAACAGAAGAAGAAAGCAAGCAGGTTCCATCAGGGCTCCATTGCACAGATGTGATAGTATCGGTATGTCCAATCAGATCTATTGAGGCAACAGTATTCATGTTGCCTAATTTCCAGACCTTTATTATATTGTTATAGGTTCTTGCATAAGCGAGGCTTCCATTGCGATTCCAGCCAATTTTATCAACAGCGCGTCCATGGCCCTTAAGCGGCTGCGAGGTTATTTGGGTGAGATCTCTCATATCCCAGAGGAATACGGTGTCTTCATCTCCCGCAGTAAGTACATAGCAACCGTCAGGTCTCCATGCTATATCGCGGATATGTTTGGAATGCCCCTCGAGTTCAGTAAAATCGGCCAGAAATTGAACCAAATTGCATCTATAAAGAGAGTCAAGCTTGCGTATGACTGCCTCTCTTAGTTCTTCAGGAAATTTTTGTAACTTCCTGCAAACTTTGTCGAGATCTTCTTCCCTAAGAAGGCTTATTGTGAGTGCAGCTACGCAGGATTCTACAAGGGTAGCTACTGACGCATTGGGCTTTTGAAGACTTCTCTCCATTCCTTGCGCGAAGAGATTAAGACAAAGAGTAAAAAGTAGCGTGAGAGATTTATGTAACATGGTGAGACTCCTTTTTTTGATATACTCGTCATCTTTTTATACATCCGTGAGGCAAGTTTGTAAAGGCGGACTCATTGCCGGGGACCTGTTTTTTTGTCATAATCTGCTATACTGGTTCATTAGCTTTCTGGAATGCCCGATGAATTAATTTTTTCAATTATAAAATATTTCCTTTCAAAAAATATACAATTTGCTATACTTAGGAGAATCGATACAAGATCCTTCTAGCAACAAGGGAACCATGAGTAAGAATAAAAATCACTGGATTAAGGTTATAGGTGCGCGGGAGCACAACCTTAAGAATATTTCGATAGATATCCCAAAAGATTCGCTGACCGTGATTACTGGGCCCTCGGGGTCGGGAAAAAGCTCGTTGGCGCTCGATATTTTATATACTGAAGGTAAGAGGCGTTATATTGAATCCCTTTCTTCATACGCACGACAATTCTTAGGTCTACCTAAAAAGCCCGATGTGGATCGTATTGAGGGGCTTTGTCCTGCAATAGCAATAGATCAAAAGACAGTTGGCCATAATCCCCGTTCTACGGTGGGGACGATAACTGAAATATATGATTACATGCGGGTATTATTTGCACGTATCGGTGCACTTACATGTCCTGATTGTCAGGTGACGATTACGGCCGAGCAGCCTGATAAAATTGCTTCGCTCCTTAAAACACAGTTTTTGGGTAACTCCATTATTATAGCAGCGCCGATTGCTATGTATAAGAAGGGCGAATTTACCCATGAGCTTGAAAAATTATTCACTGCAGGGTATTACCGATTTATTATTGATGGTAACCGTTATACATTCAAGAAGATTGAAGATATCCAGCTATTAAAGCTCAGAAAAACGGAGCGCCATAGCATTGATCTATTGCTAGACTCCTGTGAAGTAACTGAATCTGAGGCTGCACGGCTTCAAGATTCAATTGAACGCGCCTTTGCGCTGGCGCAGGGCATATGTAAGGTCATAGTCGGAGAAACTGATTACTTATACGCTGCAGCCCGTATGTGTCTAAAGTGTACCTATTCATTTCCTGAAGTAGAGCCCCGGCTCTTTTCTTTTAATTCTCCTATTGGTGCTTGTAAAAAGTGTCATGGTATAGGGGTGATTTATGAAAGCTATGAACAACGTAAAGAAAGCGATGATCGATTTTTTGAGTCAGTTCGAGAGGTTACCTGTACGTCATGTGACGGCAAAAGGCTCAATAAAGCAGCCCTTGCGGTAACTATTGGTGGAAAAAACATTTATGAGTTAAGTGAACTTTCCGTAAAGGCCTTGGCTCAGTTTTTTGATAAGCTAAAGCTTGATGAAGCGCAAGAGATAATGGTATCTCGACTAATACAAGAAATTACATCACGCTTGAGCTTTCTCTGTGATGTAGGGCTTGATTACCTTTCTTTAAATCGTACCGCTCGTACTCTTTCAGGAGGGGAAGGCCAGCGTATACGCTTAGCTACCCAAATAGGGTCAGCATTAAGTGGGGTATTATATATTTTGGATGAACCGAGTATAGGACTCCATCAGCGGGATAATGATCGCCTTATCAAAACCCTTCATAAGCTAAGAGATTTGGGTAACACTGTGGTGGTGGTCGAGCATGATGCCGATACCATGCTAAGTTCAGATTATATCATTGATATGGGGCCTGCAGCAGGGGTTCATGGTGGGGCGATTGTGGCGGTGGGCAAACCAAAAGAGATAGCAGCAAATAAGCAGTCATTAACTGGTGCTTATTTAAGTGGACGCCGTTCGATTGCTATCCCCAAAAAGGTTCGAACTCCACAGGGTTTTATGACCTTAAAGGGTTTATCCTCTCATAATCTTAAAAACCTTACCGTTAAATTTCCGCTAAAAGTGCTTTGTGGTATTTCGGGAGTATCAGGATCAGGAAAAAGTACGCTTATTATGTCTGAGCTCGTTCCAGCGGTCGCAGGCTGTCTAAAACGGGTGCCCGGCGTGTTGCCTGAGTGGATGAAGGAGCTTTTTGCAGGTAAAGAAAAAATTGAGGGCGTTGAAGCTATCGAAAACATGATCGTTATTGATCAGACCCCTATTGGCCGGAGTTCTCGGTCAACACCCGCTACGTATCTTGGTTTATTTGATGAGATCAGAGCAATTTTTGCATCACTGCCAGAAAGTAACATTCGTGGGTATAAAGTAGGACGATTTAGCTTCAACGTAGCTGAGGGCCGTTGTTCTAACTGCTTTGGAGAAGGAACCGTTACGGTTTCGATGCACTTTTTAGCCGACGTTACTATGACCTGCAATGTCTGCAAAGGTTCTCGTTATAACGCTCAGACACGAGAAATAACGTTTAAAGGTAAAGATATAGCCCAGGTGCTGGATATGACAACAGGTGAGGCCGTGGAGTTTTTTAAAGCTCATAAGACGTTGCATAAAAAATTAGCCCTTTTATGTGAAGTGGGTCTTGACTACATTAAGCTTGGTCAGGCATCCACAACGCTTTCAGGAGGCGAAGCCCAACGTATTAAGCTGGCATCGGAACTTGCAAAGCGAGGAACGAATACACTCTATATTCTTGATGAGCCTACAACGGGTCTTCATGCAAGCGATATTGAAAAGCTTCTTAAAGTGCTTCAAAACTTGGTCGATAAAGGAAATTCATTGGTCGTTATTGAGCATAACCTTGATGTGCTCAAGACAGTGGATTATATCATTGACTTAGGGCCTGAGGGTGGAGAGGCCGGGGGAACCATAGTGGCCCAAGGTACGCCGCGCGAAGTGGCGCAGAATCCAAAAAGTTATACGGGTAAGTACTTGAAAAAGGCATTTGCACCATCAGTATAAAAATATGCAGTGGCGCCATTATGCGACAGGCATCGTAAATAATGTGCATAAATCCCGATGTGCTCTTGAATAACAACACTGCAAAATTTGGCTTCCTAGTATTGCAGTGTTAATTTCCTAGTTATGCATAGCTCGATTTGATCGAACGATTTAGGACTGCTTGGCATAAGTGGATGAAAAGTCTCGATATTTAGGGCAAATAGGTGATTGTTGCAGCAACTATACTCTGGGCATGAGGCATTGCGCGAAGTCGAACTGAATCGAAGAAGTTATACTGAGGCCAGGCATGCACTCTATCTCATCCACCCCTCTCGCCCAAGAATTTCACGCTGAATTAAATTTATTTTTCTAAATTGTTGATTTTGTTTGGTTAAATTTGCCATATTTATAGTATGAAACATAGATGTGTCACTTAAAAAAGGGAAAATGATATGAAGGCAATTATTTTAACAGCCTTGGCTGCGGCGCTTTTTGTAGGGCCGGTTTTTGCGATGGAAAAATCAAATGCAAAATATATTGATCAAATTGTAAATAAGTCTAAATCTCCAGTTAGCGTTGACCTTATTCATGAAGTAAAGCCCCTATTAGAGACTTATAAACCTACAAAATTACCTGAGGCAGAGCCGCGTAAACATATTATAACATTAAAACCCGGTGAATCTCATGAGTTTATTCTTCCCTACGAGATGATTCCATCATGGGGTGAGGCTTCTCTTGTCGTAAAATTTGGAGAGGAAAAACCTGCACAGGTGCAATGGAAATATACTGGGCTTGCCGAACAGGCACAGATACCTTGGGAAAGATTGCGCAAGCATACTAGTTTAGAGATAATAAATAAAGATAAGATTAATATACGTGGAGCTTTTTTTAAAGATAAAGATTAACGGAAAAAAATAAGCCGTATAAATTCTTTTTGGGTGCGAGTGAAGTTGTGAAAAACCTTTGCAACTTCTTTTCTTAATTCACCCGTAAAAGAAAGAAGTTTTAGATTGGAAGTTTTATCTTTTAATGTCTGCATCAGTATTATTAACAGGGCTTGCTTAATCAGCAACATGTCCTCGGAAATTGAAGAATGGATTAGTGGTATATTCCATACATTAAGAACAGCATATTGTTCATGATATCCCATTTGCCGTAGGGTGAAACAAAGAAAATGTTCTGGATGTATTAAGCATTTGACAGCGGGATCATCAGGATGCTTTTGAGGATCAACAAGTGGAATCATTTTTTTTCCCGTTCTTAGATCATATATGGCTGTTATTCCATTACTCAAAGCGCAACAAAGCAATCCTTTGTTTGCATCATAGCTCAAATTATATGCCGGAAAATCTAAAGGCCATTTTTTTTCTTTCTCCTCCTCTACAATACGGGCAGTTATTTCATGAATATTCTGCAATGTTGCATCGATGAATGGCCCTTTATATGAATGATGTTCCGCCTGATTATCGAGCGTGAGGAGTACCAGAATGGAACTTTCTACACAAAAAATGAGATTTTTCCTATCTAAAAATGTCAACCCATCAAAGCTTGCATAATCACTTACTATTTGCTCATATGTTTGCTGTGGGTTGCCGCAAAGGCAATCATAGATTGACAGATAGGTGGTATCATGTTCATCATCACGGTTTAGTACTGCAAATCTTGTTTTAGCTGCATCAAATGCTGTGCCATGAATACTGCGGCCTATCAGGAAAGTTGATGAGCAAAGGCCAGTTATGACATCCCAGAGCTGGAAACCTTCGGCTGATTCATTGCCGTCTGTCTCGGTCAAAGCGCTACGACGGTGAGGTGCAACGATAAGAAGATCGGCTGAGGATGGAGTTTTTTTCAAAAATCCTAGTGTTCCTGCTTGAAATTTCACATTCAACACACGTTTTTTTTCCAAAGTTTTTAGTTCATATATATGCACTTTATCTTCTATAGAAATTGCAAGTAAAGTTTCCTCTTCATTAACAGCCAGGAGACATTTTCGCTCCCCTAATAGGCTACTGAGATTTTTATATACAATGGGCTCTTTTATTGTAAGTTCCCTTATTAAGTTTAAAGTCGGTATATGCCAGAAAGCAATATGCCCATCGGCTGAACAGGAAATTAAAGTTTTGCCACCATCGATTAATAGAAGATCAGTAATACCATCCTTGCGTTTTAGGTCAGGTGCAAACGAAATAGTCCGCTCAATATCATCTCGGTGTTGCTCTAATCGTGTTGATGGTTGTATAATACTCCAATCTGAAAATGCTTTTGGATAGAGGGCTTTTAATTTTTTTACAATGTGAACCTGTGCGGGAGCTGGTAGCGTACAGAGAAGGGGATCTACCTCAAAGATCTTACATAATTCTGATTCGGCTGCGTTTCTTGCTGACTCTGCAAATGAACCTGGAGCTACCGCAGAGGTGGTTTTGCTAGCAGTTAATGAGGAGCAATAGGGTACAACCTCTTGTGAGACATTTTTCTTGGTCGTCGTTTGTTCATCCTCTCTCACATTCAAAGATTGCTCCATGGCTGATGTCCAAAGTGGCATACAGGCTGCAAAAGCAAAAAAGTATGAACGAATCATGGCGTTTCCTCTTGTAAAGATGAAAATTGCACAATCGCTTTGTTACTGCTCTCTTTTAGCTTAGTAGGATTGACAGGCGAGTCAACAGGTTCACGTGGTTATCTTGCCGTGAAGCGCCCATTTATCATATCAAAGCGAATTATGAAAATATGGTGCTTAGTTGGAAATTAACACTGCAAAATTTGGCTTCCTAGTATTGCAGTGTTAATTTCCTAGTTATGCATAGCTCGATTTGATCGAACGATTTAGGACTGCTTGGCATAAGTGGATGAAAAGCCTCGATATTTAGGGGCAAATAGGTGATTGTTGCAGCAACTATACTCTGGGCATGAGGCATTGCACGAAGTCGAACTGAATCGAAGAAGTTATACTGAGGCCAAGCATGCACTCTATCTCACCCACCTCTCTCGCCGAATTTCACACTGAATTAAATTTATTTTTTAAAATTATTGATTTTATTTGGTTAAATCTGTCATATTTATAGTATGAAACATAGATGTATCAATTAAAAAAAGGAAAATGATATGAAGGCAATGATAATAACAACCTTGGCTGCGGCGCTTTTTGTAGGGCCGGTTTTTGCGATGGAAAAATCGAATGCAAAATATATTGATCAAATTGTAAATAAGTCCCAATCTTCAGTTAGCGTTGAACTTATTCATGCAGTAAAGCCCCTATTAGAGACTTATAAACCAACAAAATTACCTGAGGCAGAGCCACGTAAACATATTATAACATTAAAACCGGGTGAATCTCATGAGTTTATTCTTCCCTATGAGATGATTCCTTCATGGGGTGAGCCTACTCTTATCGTAAAATTTGGGGAGGAAAAACCATCACAGGTGCAATGGAAACACGGTGGACTTGCGTATCAAGCGCATGTGAGCTGGGCAGAATTGCCTAAACATTCCACTTTAGAGATAGAAGATAATAAGACAATTAGGGTGGTGCCAGAACAAGAGAAGGATTAACGAAAAAATTAAGCCGTATAAATTCTTTTTGACTGAGAGTGAAGTTGCGAAAAACATTCGCAACTTCTTTTCTTAGTGCATCTGGGAATGATATAAGTTTTAGATTAGGTGCTGTTTCTTTTAGCGTCTGCATCAATATAATTAACATGGCTTGCTTGACAAGTAGCATATCCTCGGAAATTGAAGAATGGATTAGTGTTTTCCATACGTTAAGAACAGCATATTGTTCATGATATCCCATTTGCCGTAGGGTGAAACAAAAAAATTGTTCTGGGTGCATTAAGCATTTGACAGTGGGATCATCCGGATGTTTTTGAGGATCAATTAGTGAAAGAATTTTTTTTCCCGTTCTTAGATCATATATGGCTGTTATTCCATCGCTAAAAGCGCAACACAGCCATCCCTTGTTTGCGTCATAACTCAGATCAAAAGCCCAAAAGAGCCGGGGCCATTTTTTTTCCTTGGCAATACTGATAATTATTTCATTAATATTCTGCATTGTTGCTTCTATGAATGGCCCCTTGTAAGAATGATGATCTACTTGGCTATTGAGGGTGAGAAGGACCAAAGTCTGACACTCTACACAAAAAATAAGATGTTCGCTATCTAAAAATGTCAACCCATAATAGCTCGCACGATCGCTTACTATTTGTTCATATGTCTGTTGTAGTTTGCCGCAGGAGAAATTATATATTGAGAGATAGGTGGTACCAGTTTCATCATGACGACTTATTATGGCAAGTCTTGTTTTATCAGCATTAAATGCTATGTCACGAATACTGCGGTCAATCAGGAAAGTTGATGAGCAAAGACCGGTTGTGACGTCCCAGAGCTCGAAACCTTTAGCTGTTTCTTTTCGGTCTGGCCCGGTCAAGATACTGCTACGGTGAGGTGCAACAATAAGGAGATCAGCTGAGGATGGAGTTTTTTTCAAAAATCCTAGTGTTCCTGCTTGAAATCTCACATTCAACACACGTTTTTTTTCCAAAGTTTTTAGTTCATATATGTGCACTTTATCTTCTATAGAAATAGCAAGTAAAGTCTCCTCTTCATTGACGGCCAAAAGACACTTTCGCTGCCCTGTTATGTAACTGAGAACTTTATGCACAATGGGCTCTTTTATCTTTAGTTCCCTTATTAAGTTTAAAGTCGGTATCTCCCAGAAAGCAATATGCCCATCGGCTGAACAGGAAATTAAAGTTTTGCCACCATCGATTAATAGAAGATCAGTAATACCATCCTTGCGTTTTAGGTCAGGTGCAAACGAAATAGTTCGCTCAATATCATCTCGGTGTAGCTCTAATCGTGTTGATGGTTGTATAATACTCCAATCTGAAAATGATTTTGGATAGAGAGATTTTAATTTTTTTACAATGTGAAGCTGTACAACGTCTGGTAATGTACAGAGAAAGGGATCTACCTCAAAGATCTTACATAATTCTGATTCGGCTGCGTTTCTTGCTGATTCTGTTAACGAACTTGGAGAAACCGCAGAGTTAGCTACGCTAGCGGCTAACGTGGGACATTGCGGCACAACCTCTTGTGAGGCATTTTTCTTGCTGGTCGTCTGTTCATCCTCTTTCACCTTCAAAGATTGCTCCATAGCAGTTGCCCAAAGTGACATGCAGGCTGCAAAAACAAAAAAGTATGAACGAATCATGGCGTTTCCTCTTGAAAGATGAAAATTGCACAGTCGCTTCGTTACTGCTCTCTTTTAGCTTAATGGCATTGATGGGCGAGTCAACAGGTTTAGTCGGTTACTCGATAAGGCCGTAAAACCGGGCCATTTGTCATATAAAACAGAATCATTTACTATGTATGTATGTATAATTAGTGTGGCAGCGTAGCTTTAGGATGTCGCTGGCATCTACCCTAGATAGGTGCTTTTATGTTAGTTATTTGCTTGAATTACGCTTTGTGGTAAGGTAATAACTTACGATGGTTAATAAATTACTTTAGATATGTGACTATGGAGATTATATGAAATTATTCTTAAAAATAACAGTATTAGCGGTATGTTCGTTTGCAGCACTACGAGCTATGGATGACGCTGCGGATGAATCGGGTCTTTTTAAGGAGCAAGCTGCTGCTTCAACTACAAATGATTTAGATTCTGATGTGCCAGCGCCTGTCTCAGTTGAAGGCATACAGCTGGTTGAGCCTTTTTCTCAGGGAAATGTGGATACTTTTAAGGCTTTTTTATTAAAGCGAGATCAAGTTAGATTTAGGTACCAAATGCTTCTTGGCGCCGTTGGTACTGGTGTAGCTGCTTACGCGCTCTATAAGGTAGGCACGGGTATTTATGAGTGGTGGACTGACAAGGAAGAAGATAAATATGCAACACCGGTACGACTTGCTAAGCAAAGAGAAAAGCATAGAGATTTAGTGGATCGTTTGGAAAAACTTGAAAGAGCTTACAAACCGGCGTTGGATTACAGTGTCATGCCTTGGGGTCAATACTTCTGGGAAAAAACAAAAGGCTTTGCTGGCGGCGTAGCTAATTTTGTTCCACAGCTCGGGGGCCATATTGCCACTATAGTACTTGCATCTCAGGCACATAATATATCAAAACGCATTTTACCAGATATTGGGGATTCCTTATTTGAAGGCCGTACTATTGCCTGGTGTATCGAAACCAAAACAGCATTAAAGAACTGCGTTCGAGATTTAGCTAATTGGGCAGATGATTTGATAAAATTCCCAACAGGGCGACTAAATGAGCTTGAGTGTCTTGCCTTAAGTATGAATATTTTTGTAAAAGAAGTGGAAAAGGTTATTGCCTATATAGCCATTGTTCAAGATCAGCTTAGGCCAGAACTTGAGCGAGAAACCAAACGAGCAGCAGCTTCAGTAGCGCTTATTAAACGATTCGTAGCTGACTTAGTACGCGAGTCTAATAGCCGCATAAAGGGTGAGGAAGCGTTTGAAAGAGCTGAATTTGCGCAGTTTGTAAAAAGAACGATTGCTGCTATCATCAGTCAAATGGAAAAAATTGAAGTAGTACAACAAGCTGTTGGCTATGAAAATCTTGAGAGAATCAATACATTTGATAACATTCGTGCTCAGCTTATTCCTGAAGTGAAAAAGCTACGTGCCGAAAAAGAAGAGTTCGGTGAGCTTCTTGCTCAAATTAGAGAAGCACAGGCGGCTGCCGCAGCTGCTGCGCAATAACATACTACATTGTTTTTGAAAATCAGCCTGCCTAAAAAGCAGGCTGATTTAGTTTGAGGCGAAGAGTCAATGAAATTTTTTTAAAAATCGGCTACACTAAGGACATACTTCACACTTTATCCCTAGTAGGTCCCCATGAGTGATGATAAAAATCTGACTTCGCTGACTCCCTTAATGCGACAATATTTTGATATCAAGAATAAGTATCCCGACACCATTCTTCTCTTTCAGGTGGGTGATTTTTACGAACTTTTCTTTGAGGATGCCCAAAAAGCTGCGGCAATTCTTGGTATAGCGCTTACTCAGCGTGGAACTTACAAGAGCGAACCTATACCTTTGTGTGGTGTCCCTTTACATGTGGTTGATCTCTATTTAAGTAAATTGGTGCGGGCCGGATTTAAAGTGGCGCTGTGTGACCAGCTTGAACAGGCACGCCCAGGCAAGGTTGTTGAGCGAGGTGTTACTCAGGTGCTTACTCCCGGAACGCTTACGGACTCTAAGTTACTCGATGAGAAGTCTGCCTCCTATCTTGCCGTTTTCTTTCCCACCGAATTGTCTTGGAGCCTTCTATTTGCAGAGCTCTTAACGGGACAACTTTTTGTAACTATTTTAGCTAACAAAACCAATACGCTGCTTGATGCAGAGCTTCAGCGTTTTATGCCGGATGAGATTTTGGTCCCGGAATCAAAATTAGGAACCTCCTTTGGCACGCTCTTTCAAAGTCAAGGCTATGCGGTCTCTTTTGAGCAGTATCAAGCACATACACAGGAAGATTCAGCAGTTGGTACAGATAAGGTGCACTCCTGGTTTGCCGGACAATTTGCGCAGTCATCATTTTCGCTTACTCAATCAGATGGGCTGAGCGGTGCACTTGCCCTTTTGTATAGCTATTTAAAAAGAAACAATGAACAGGGGCTGGCAGAACTTAAGCATCTGTCATTCTACAAGCCTGAAGATTATCTCATGCTTGATGCCACAACACAGCGCAATTTGGAATTGGTCAAAAATACCCAAGATGGTTCAAGCGCGCATACGCTCTTTTCGGTTCTTGATTGTGCAATAACTGCGATGGGTTCGCGTATGATTAAAAAGTGGATTTTGCGTCCGCTTATTAAAAAAGAACATATTGAAGAGCGGTTACAGGCGGTAGAAAGCTGCATGCAAGACCATCTTTTTAAAAATGAACTACGCGGAGCACTTGCTACAATAGGTGATTTGGAGCGTGTAGTAGGACGAATTGCGTTACGTCGGGCTCAACTTTATGATTATATGGCTCTTCTAAAGGCATTGAGTGCTGTTCCTGACATTAAAACTCTGCTTTCAAAAAAGAAAGAAGCTTCGTTATTAGCATCTATAGCCGCAAAGATATGCGATCTAAGTTCTCTGGAAAGCTTGCTCAATGCATCGCTTAACTGTGATTCAAGCAAAGAATGGCTTATTAAGCAAGGCTATGATGCGGAGCTTGATCGGTTAAGAAAGCTTGTTGAGCAGGGTTCGCATGCTGTTCTTGCCATGGAGGCCGCTGAGCAGAAAGCGACGGGTATCGGGTCTCTTAAAATTCGTTATAACCAAGTACATGGCTATGGCATTGAAATTACCAATCCGAATCTTCATTTAGCGCCTTCCCATTACCTTCGAACGCAGACGCTTGCAAATCGCGAACGCTTTACTACGCAGGAGCTGAAAAATCTTGAGGCTGATTTGCATCGAGCACGTACTGAAATTAACCATGTTGAAAAGGAAGTGTTTGAGCGGGTAAAGGCCCAAGTAGAAAAGAATGTTCCTGCGCTTAAAAAGCTTGCCTATGCGCTTGCCTATGCTGATGCGCTTGCAGCGCTTGCGCATACTGCTTACGTTCAGCGTTATGTGCGACCAACATTTAACGATGATCATGAGATAGCAGTGGTAGATGGGCGGCACCCCGTAATTGAAGTGCGACTAAAGTCGCACTTTATCCCCAATGGGGTTCATTTGCATGAAGGATCATCCTTATGGCTTATTACCGGGCCTAATATGGGCGGGAAATCGACATTTCTCCGCCAAGTAGCGCTTATTACGCTTATGGCGCAGATGGGTTCATTTGTGCCTGCGGCACGAGCGCATCTTTCCTTGGTGGATCGAATATTTACACGTATCGGGGCTGCAGATAATCTTGCCGAGGGTAAAAGTACCTTTTTAGTAGAAATGGAAGAAACAGCGCTTATTTGCAATCAAGCTACAAGAAACAGTTTGGTTATTTTAGATGAGGTAGGGCGGGGTACAAGTACGTTTGATGGTCTTGCAATAGCGCAAGCAGTTGTAGAGCATATGTATACTCATATTAAAGCCAGGTGTCTGTTTGCGACTCATTATCATGAACTTACGGCGCTGTGTGAAAAATTTGATGGTATTAAGCCCTATTATGCAGCAAGTACGAGAACACGTGAAGCGCGTTTTAGCGGGGCTTTTGATAGCTTGAGCGCTGGCCGAGCAGGCATTACAAGCAGAGCAGCCGATAGTGATGGCAAGTCAAGTGGAGCTGGCCTCGCTGAAGATGCGCTTACTGGAGCTGTACGTAACCGAAGTGTCCTCGCTGGAAGTGCCTACGGCGGTGCTGCCCCAAGTGAAACTGACAACACCGCCGGTGACCCCACTGGAAATGCCCCCAGCGGCCCTGCCCCCATTGGGAGCGTGGTTCTGTTGCATAAGATCATGCCGGGCATAGCAGATGGGAGTTTTGGGTTGGAAGTGGCAGCCGTCGCACAGGTGCCAGCGGCTGTTATTGCGCGTGCTCGCGAGATTCTTACCAACTTGATGGTTACTCAGCAGGTGAATTCGCCCGAAATTCAGTCAGCGCGGGTTGCTTCACTCGATAATTTATCGGACAGTATTGTGGCTGAATGGCCTCTGCAGGCTCAGCAGCAATCTCCGGCAGGGATGGCCGCGCTGGAAGTGTCCTCATTGGAAGTGTCGCCAGCGGTGCATCAAGATGTGATGTCTGCAGAGACAAGAAAAATACGTGACACCGAACGGCTTATAGCTGCTGAGCTTTCTCAGCTTGATTGTGAGTCACTTACAGCTAAACAAGCGCTTGAATTAGTCTGGCGTTTAAAGGAGTCTCTTTCGTGATAATTAAGCGCAAGTCAGTGGGGCTCAATTCTTTTATGTTTTTCTTGTTTTTATCTTTTACTTTAGCCACGCTTGCTCATGGCCTAACGATAAGTTCAGATAAGTCTCGAAAGCAATTCAGTTCGATGAGTTCAGGCAGTAAGCATCGGGCAAGTTTGGACTGTCCTCAATCAAGACCTACGAAATCTTTCAAAGTGCCTGCGTCTGAAAAAAATATAAAAGGGACACAAAGAACAATTATTATTGATCCTGGGCACGGAGGTATTTATTGGGGCCAAGTAAGCATTCATGGCAAATTAATAGAAAAGAATGTTGTTCTTGATATTGCTCAACGTGTTGCTAAGCGATTACGAAAAAGGGGCTATACGGTCGTTTTAACGCGTACGAAGGATGTTGAATTTGATAAAAACGATTTGATAAATGATCTTGCACAGCGGGCTCGGTTTACGAGGATGTATAATGCGGATATTTTTGTATCGCTGCATCTTAATGGCAGCAAGAATAAGGGATTGCGCGGTTATGAAGTGTACGTCCCTCATGAGCCTAAATGTCCGGCGCGTTCCTACAAGCTTGCGAGCTCGATGCATTATGAACTGAGTCACAAGATCGAGCCCATTTTCGCGGGTGGGGCGTTAGGCAATCACAATAATATAGATCATGGCGTGAGGGCATCGAAATTTAATGTGCTTACCAAAGCACAATGTGCTGCAATCGTGGTTGAGCTCGACTATCTAAGTAATGCACAAACAGAAAGTATGCTACATAATGGTTCTTGCTATCGCGAAATATTGGCAAATGCCGTCTATTGCGGAATTCGGCGCTATTTTGAATGTTGAGCTGTTTCTCTTGATTCTTTTTTCAATGCCCGTCTTTGCTAAACAGCTTTCTGCTCCTTTGCCAGGGCCTTTCTTTTCTTTGCAGTTGGGCTTATGCTCTGGCCAATGAGCCTTTTGGCATTCGCGCGAGCAATAGCGGACCGATTTACATCTTCCGCCTATATAATGCGCTTACTGAGTCACGCAAAGGGAGAGAAGTTTGTCTTCTCTCCCTATTAACAGAATGCCTTATGAATTGATTCGAGCAATTGCAAAATTGGTAGGTGTCGCATCAGAAAAGTTTGTTGCAGCGACAAATGGCCCAAATGCCGATTGACCAGCTGCAACAAGTTTACCGCATGGATCTTTAGCAAAGGCACGGGCAAGAGTTCTAAAACCTGAGTTGTTGCTCAATATAGCAAGGCCACCCGTTCCAAAAGAACTATCAAGAGATCCATCCTTTAAGAAATAACGAGCGAACCCAAAGACTTGAGTGTCAAAGCCTGCGTCTTGCGAAGCCTGTCCTATTGCAGTAATCGTCCCTTTGCAATCATCAATGGACAGAGCAAAGATTGCATCGTCAGCCCCTTTAAAATCAGTTGTTACTACTCTAACGTTACCAAAACCAGTGGTGCTCGTATTGTAATTAATTACACATGAACTGCAGCTATCAAATACGGAGCTGTTACAAGTGCTGCTAGCAGAATTGCAGAACGAACTGGGTCCAAAGTCAGCAGGTATCCCAAACTCATTAAGTTTAATAAGCAAGAAGTTTGCGCTTGGTCGTGCTACAACGCTAGCAACGCCACCTACTATAAACGCGGTAGGTGTTCCCGGGGCACCAGAGCCTATGTCTGCTATATCACCACCGACATAAAGGTTATCGTTCACATCAATTGCTACTGATCGAGCAAGGATTTGCTTACCTTGGTTAAGAGCACTCAATACCATGTAGCCATTAATGCCAAAGCTTGTATCAATGTTCCCATCAGGCATATAGCGCGCTAAAATCACACGTGCTGTGAAAGGGTAAAACCGAGTCGCAGTAGCAACGTCACCACTGCCAATAGCAATAATTCTGCCTTTAAGAGGAGAATCATTGTTATATACAGCTACGCCTATATAAAAAGCATACTGAAGAGTTTCAGCAGGGCTTTGAGAATTATCAGTAAAGTTGCTTGTACTAAGGCCTGTGCCTTCTACCACCGTACCTGGCCTTGGACTTACGCCCGGCGCTATTGCATTAAAATTAGGATCAAGAGTCCCATTTGATAGGAGACGTAAAATAAGTGGAAAGGCATAACCGCACCCATTCGCATTAGGTGCAGAGCCTCCAACAACGATGATATTTCCTAGGGCATCCAATGCTCCTGCTTGAGAAAAGTCTCCCGTGGAAGAAGGAAACAAGATCGGATCCAGTTTAAAAATACCATTTTTAATAGGAAACCCGAAAGTTGTATCCAAGGAACCATTCGGGTTGTATCTGACAACTGCCACTTCGGTCGTACCATATAATAGGCCTGATGTAGGATCGGTATCATACTGAAAGAAGCAATTTGTGGGATCGCTTGTCATCTGCCCAGTTGATCCATAATTTGGATTTGTTGGATCAAAAATGCTTGATGCAGAAAGTAAGGTGACACCGAATTGGACAATTCTTGAGCTGCTATCAACAGCCAAACCTACGGTGTAATCAGTGTAGTTTCCGATTTGTGTGTATATTTTACCATTTCCATTTGGACCAAAGCCTGTATCGACTGATCCGTCACTGTTAAGCCTCAAAAGTGAAAATACGCGTTCATCTTGATAGCCATCAATAATGCAGTGATTACAAATGCTACCGGACGTGCCTGAACAATCATTAGGGCATGTGGCCGGTGGGGGGCAATTTGTTCCGCCCGGGCAGCCCGCTGTAGCTGTATTTTCTAATGGTTGTGGTTTAGCAACTGCGTCGCCGCCCGCAACAATTTTGTAACCGGATTTTGATTTTTGCAATCCTACACCGCTTACAATATTAAGGAATGGGGACATCGGGACAACGGTAATGCCCTGTACTGGACCGCCAACATTAAATGATGTATCTGGCGTTCCAGCTGTCGCCTTTTTCCCTTTTGCCAAGGCTGCTGGTGCAATGGAGAGCATGAAACTGAGTGCCATTGCTCCCATTCTTTTTAAAATGACCTGTTTCATGAAGAACCCTTTTTGTATGATGAGTATTATCTGCAAGAAACCTTTTCTTGCTTACTTGCATTTTGAAAAAACCAAGAAAGCAAAGTCAATAATTTGTTCGATATCTGATTTATCTAAAATGCATGGGAGATAATTAGGGCTCTCCAGGTACGAGATTTCTAATATCGGAATTAGGGAGTCTTTTTTTGGCAGTTGGGCTTATGCTCTGGCCAATGAGCCTTTTGGCATTCGCGCGAACAATAGCGGACTGATTCGCATCTGCTGCAAAGTTTTTTGGGGCCTTGTTTATGACAGGATGCACAGTAATTTATGTTTCTCAATGTTTCATTCGTAATTGACTCTGATGAGGCCGCAGCCCGTGTTGCTCTTCGCATAAAGGCCGCTTTTTGTTCCTCCGATGGGTCCTGGGAAGCTGCTTCAAGTTTGCTGGCCTTTTCTAGTGCTTCCTTGTCACCGTTAAGAATGAGCCCCATCAGGCGATGACCTCTTGCTAATATAAGTGCCGTTAGACCGGCATTGTCTCTTTCGGTTACGGCAGCTCCTCGTTTGACGAGCATAGCTACCGCCCTCACAGCACTGTGCTCTGCCGCAATCATAACAGGGGTTCTGCCTTGATTATTAGTTGCGTCGATTTTTGCACCCGCGTCAAGCAGTCGGGCTATAATCTGAGGATGGTCTTGAGACGCAGCATCCATGAGGGCCGTGTATCCGTCGGCGTTACTACTGTCCACGGAAGCGCCCGCTGTTAGCAGAACATCCACTGCTTTAAGTGCGCCATGAGCAGCGGCCACCTGGAGAGCTGTTACCCCTTTGGAATCTCTCGCTTCAAGTGCTGCTTTGTTTTTTATAAGCGATGTCACTAGAATTTCAAGATTTCGTCCTGCTGCGAGCATGAGGGGGGTCATGCCATCATTGTCATGGGCGTTACTGTCAGCGCCTTTGCTGACAAGCAGATCTACGCAATTATTACTGTTGTTGTTGCTTTCATGAGCGATATGAAAAAGAGCGGTCCATCCTAGTTTATTCCGCTTGTTAATTTGAGCTCCTTTTTTTAGAAGAAGTCGTATTGCTTTCTCCTGGTTACACTCTGCTGCAAACATAAGAGCAGTTGAGCCTAAACTATCACCATCATCAACCTGAGCTCCATACCTGAGAAATAGACCTATAATTTCTGTTCGGCCATTGGAGGCTGCCAAGCTAAGCGTTTTCCTGCCTTTCTTATCCAATATAGAAAAAAGTTTTTCTAGAATTTTTTGTTCTGCGGCCTTAGCAAGGATGAGCTCCGCTGTTTTTGTATGTCCTTCGACTGTCGCATGAGTAAGCGCTGTCCATCCAAATTTTGAGTCTGTTTCAGTTGGTAATGCTCCAGCTGAGAGCAGCATTTCAACGACCTTTTCATGACTGGTTGCCATCATTAGGAGTGTAAAACCGCCACTGCTTCGTGTGCTAACGTTAGCCTGAAGTCGTAGTAATTGTGCAACCAGGGCATGGTCCCCTTGCGCACAGGCTGCAAACAAAGTTTGATCTATTACTTCTTGGCGCTCAGAAGTGCGTTCCATAGCATAAGCAGTTAATGATGCTGTGGCAACGAGTAAGAAGAATGAAATTCGGTTTATAAACATTAATCGGCCCTTGATTTTGATTGCAATTGCAAAAAGTTCTTGTAAGCAATTTTACAGATACTCCACAAATCGTCAAATAATGAAAAAAAATTTCTTGATCGCATCAGTTGGCAATAGTATAATCGAAATATATTAAGCGAATAATGCTTCTTGCGGCAATGGAAGAGGATGACCGCTTACAATTCACTTCTAAGAGCTTTCCAAATCGAATTGTCAACATCGCCATTAATAGTAAATAGATACATTCCTTTAATTCCATATTTTTTAACGAGAGCAGCTTTATCTTTGACAGACTGAGCATCCAAGAAGCAGACATACCGTTCTTCTTCATGGTGTGTTTTATAGATGAAACAAAGCTCTCCTCCCGCTGTTCTTTGGGGTTTTACTTTGTGAGCAGCTGCAAGCTCTTGTGCTTTTGGATACGTTACATTGCGACGCTTAAAGATAGCGACATCGCCATCTTTTTTGTGCAAAACAGCACATTCTAGGCCATAGGTTGGTATGCCCAAGACGATTTTATGGCGAGGAATAAAGGTAAGCGCATACTGAATTATTTGCTCTGTCCATGTGTTAGAAGAATGGGATATATAATATTTATTTTTGAGTGCTTGCTTGCAATATTTATAGGGCCTACCCCATTCATCATAACTCATAATATGCACTTGATCACAACATTCTGCCAGTGCCTTTTTATAACGAATGGCATCTTCGCCTGTTCCTGGATTGAGCGAAACGTTTACTTTTTTATGATGAGTCTGTGAGTGGTGCCTAGCATGGCCATGTTTGACTGGTTTTTGATTGGGCTGAATAATTGCAATAGTATTATCTCCCGTTCGACCGCCAATGCTGGTATAGAGCACCAGCCCTCTCTTGTGAAGCATTTGGGAGAGTTGCCTTAAAAAAATAAGATAATCTTCACGATCCCGCACGCTTACCCGCTCATAATTGATATTAATTCCATGAAAGTTATTTTTTACGATAATATCAATGATTTGACGGATGTGCTCATCACGCTTTGCCTTATTTGAAAGAACCAGGTGCATATCTTGTGTATCGGTCCAGTAGATTGTTGGAACAAGTAGTTTGACTGAGCCTTTCTTTTTACAGTGCTCATAAAGGTCCGGCCACAGGTGCCATTTACGCTTAAAAGGGTTTTTTATATGTCCTTTCGAATCAACCTCAAATGAAAAGAGGCTGAGTTGATCCAGTATGTCACAATTGCGTTTAATAGCCTCAATAGCGGCTTCTGTGCGCCAGTAGGGTACCCAGCCACCTACCATAAAACTTTTTTGCGCTGCCAGAGTGTAGGAGAGGAAGCATAATATAATAAAAAAACACTTTAAAGAATTCACAGTAGAGCCTTTGCGTAAACAATTATATTCAATGGTATAACTATACCGTGTTTATAATCGAATGCCTAGGCAGAATCGCTTCTTAATGAAATGTGGCAAAGTGTTTATCAAAATTTGTCATACCTATCTCAATGCTTGGTAGTGCATACGGATCAAACTCTGGGCTAAAGGGAGAAGGTGCTACTCTATTATAACCCCATCCTGCGTATAAAACCGCTTTTTGTGGATATTTAACATCGTTATAAGCATACTTTCTTAACCTTTTGCGTGTGTCTTCACGCTTTGGTACAGCGCCAAACGGAGTTGCCACGTAGGGAATTTTTTGGGGAGCATCTGGCCCCAAGATTTTGGTCCATTTCTCCATGGCTTTGCCAAATTCATTGTCTACGTCTTCTGGCGTACCATTAGTAAGATCAATATGTTTAGTTCCATGATTTACCAGCTCCATTCCATTCTTTAAAAGGAACTTAAGCTTTTTCTTGCAATATTTTGGCTGCTCAAAGCATTGCGGTAAAAGAGCAAAAAAAGCATTTTTACCAAAAGATGGATGTTCCTTATAAAAATCAAGCAGAATCCCAACTGCACATTTGGGGTCAATACGAAGCTTTCCATTTTTATCGGTAATATAATTAAATTGGCTCAGTTTTGCTCCATCAAAGCGAAGCACTACTGCTTGTTTATTCTTGAGATATTTTTTCTTTGCAATCACATCGCGCAATGGTACTGTTACATAGCCAGCATTGTAAAGCTTTTCAAGCTGAGTGCGAAACACTTCAGGGGTAACACTATATCTATCTTTTTTATAATTAATATTGTGGTACATCAAAATAGGAATATCAGTTGCTGCAAGAAAGAAATTGGAATAGACCGACAGGATCCAAAGTAACTTATTCATAAAAAGCTGCCTCTCATGTATGGGTGCGCTTACTATGCGCGTATTGTATCTCTTCTTTTTTCACTATAGTTTGTTTAACGTACAGTTTACAAGAGAAGGAGCCCCATAAATTTTTCCAGGGATGATTTCGTTTTGGTTTTGTGAAAGCTTGCTTAATCAGCTTATTTTCCACTCTTTTTTAAAGATGTATGGGTTTGGTAATTTTGTTGGCATCGAGATTATACTGATTCACCAGCAAAAAACGTATGGTCGCGCTAACGAATAGAGTCGAATAGTCCACTGTATAGGATTGATGGGGGCTTCTTGCTATATGATTCTTAAAAAAGAGTTGAGCAACTTATAGGTGAGCAAAATGGTAGTGGATTGCGCGTTGCTTACTTAAACGAGGCAAGATACGTATCAAAATTTGTCATGCCAATTTCGATGGCAGGAAGTGCATAGGGATCAAATTCTGAGCTAAAAGGAGATGGGGCCACTTTATTATAACCAGCGCTTATGCTGGCATAGAGGATTGCGTTTTGAGTGTAAGTTACGCCCTTATAAGCAAATTTTCGTAAGCGGTCTCGCGTATCCTTGCTTTTTGGAACTGCACCATAGGGAGTTACTACAGAGCGTATTTTTTTACGAGCCAGTGGGCCTAGAATGCTGGTGAAATTTTCCATAGCTTTTCCAAAATCATTATCAATATCCGTTGGCGTGCCCTCTATGAGCATTTTGTGTTCAGTCCCATGATTAGCGATTTCCATGCCCTGGTTTAAAAGAAAGAGCAGCTTTTTCTTGCGATACTTGGGTTGGCCAAAGCATTTGGGTAATACGGCAAAAAGAGCATGTTTGCCAAATGATGGATGCTCCTTATAAAAATCGAGCAAAATACCCATTGCACACTTTGGATCAATAAGGAGCTTGCCGTTCTTACCTTCGATATAGTTAAACTGATTTTTGGTTGAATCATCAAAGCGAAGGATGACCACTTTATGTTTCTTTAGGTAAGACTTCTTTGCAATCACATCGCTCAATGGGGCAGTTATGTAGCCAGCGTTATAAAGCTTTTCAAGATGGGAGCGTAATACTTCGGGGGTAACACTGAACCTATTTTTCTTATAATCAATGTTATGATATGTAAGAATAGGAATGTCATGAGCTGTTAGAAGAGAGTGAGCAGACATTATGAGTGCAAACCAAAATAATCTGTACATAAAAGGCCTTTCTATTTTTAACACGCTTATTATGCTCACCCATATTTAGTGCGTCTCGCCTCTTTTGAATATAGCTTGTTTACCTCTTAGAGTCCATTTAAAGAGCGGTGTAGCTGGGATTTATCGTGAGAAAATGAATGATTTTTTAAGCTAACGAGGTCAGAATTTCATCAAAATTTTCTGTGGTTACTTCAATGCTTGGAAGTTCGTAGGGATCGAGCTCTTTGCACCAAGGAAGATGACAGGCTTTTGTATGCTTATGTCCAGCAAAAAGGACCGCTGATTGTGGATAGGGCACGTTCTTGTATTCAAAGCAACGCAATCGCTTTTGAGCATCTACGTGCGCGGGAACGGTGCCATAGGGAGTGGCAACATAACGTATGAGCGATGCTTGTGGTCCTAGAATTTTGTGCCAATAGGCCATAGCTTTTCCAAAGTTTGCATCAATATCAGCAGGTTCGGTATCAACAAGGGATACATGATAATAACCATGATTAGCAAGTTCCATTCCTTCATCAAGCAGAAATAGAAGCTTTTGCTTTAGATACTTAGGCTGGCCAAACGCGACGTGGGGCGTAATACAAAAGAGTGCATTCTTGCCAAATGTGGGATGCTTTTTATAAAAATCGAGAATTATTCCAACAGCGCAGTCAGGGTCAAGCGTAGCAGTACCCTGAGCATCTACATGGTAGTTAAACTGGCTTCTGCGGGAGTCGTCAAACCGCAGGATGACGGATTTTTTATAGGTAAGGTGTTTCTTTTTTGCGAGCACATCAGCAAGAGAGGCGGTTGTATAACCTGCCTTATAGAGTTTTTCAAGGTGGTTGCGGAACTCAGCGGGTGTTACGTTAAATCGACCTGCGTGCGGGCTGATACTGTGGTACATTAAAATGGGGATACCTACGATAGGGCGTTTGCAGATCTTTGAAAAGTTCTTTGCACTAAAAAGAAGTACTACAAGCAGGCAAAGAAGGGTTGCTGCAATCCATACCGATTTTTTCATGGCGTCAGCCTACATTTTTTCGGGTGCGCTAATACCTAAAAGATCAAAACTTGTCTTAAGTGTTTTCTGTACGAGCAGGACAATCAGAAGGCGACCACGGCTTTGATTAATCTGCGTGGTATCAATTACTTTGTGATGGCTGTAATAATTATGGAATGTTTGCGCAAGTTCAATAACATAATAGGCAAGAAGATGCGTTTGGTAGTTACTGGCAGTGGATTCTAAGAGCTCTTTTAAAGCAGTTATCTTTTTAATAAGTAAGCGCTCAGGCTCACCAATATAGGCACTATCGGCCTCTGAAATAGTTGCCAGCTCACTTTCAGCTTGTGCTTTTGCCATAATACTCTTTGTACGCACATATGCGTACTGTATATAATAAACGGGGTTTTCATCAGTATGCTTGAGGGCAAGATCTATATCGAAATCAAGATGTCCATCCGCCTTTTTATGAAGATAAAAAAAGCGCGCCACATCGGTACCAACGGTTGCGATTACATCTTCAAGCGTAACAATACGACCTGCGCGCTTTGACATGCGCATGAGTTGACCGCTTTCTTTGATAGTTACAAGTTGGTAAAGAATGACATCAAGGCGGGTTGGATCATATCCCAAGGCCTGCATAACGGCTTTAAGCCGCGTGAGGTAGCTATGATGATCTTGACCGAGAATCATGATAAGATGGTCAAAGCCGCGCTCTATCTTGTTTTCAGCGTAAGCGATGTCTGCAGCTACGTAGGTAAGCTCACCGGTATTTTTTTTCACAACGCGATCTTTATCATCACCAAAGTCGGTCGATCTAAACCAGAGTGCGTTATCCTTCTCATATAAAAAACCTTTGCTTTGCAGCTGATTGAGCACGCGCTCTATCGCTCCGCTTACATGGAGCGTTTTTTCGGAAAACCAGACATCAAAGATAATGCCATAATTTTTTAGTGTCTCTTTAATTCGTTCTAGCAAATGCTCTTTTGCATATTCAATAAAAAATTCGTCAGGCTTTTCTAAAACTTCTTTGCCGTAGGTCTTTAAGCATTCTTGCGCAAGCGTAATGAGGTATTCACCATGGTAGGCATCCTCAGGCAATTCAACTGCAATGCCCGCTTGCTGCTGACATCTGATTTTAAAAGCAGTGCCGAGCTTCTGCATTTGGGAACCAGCATCATTGATATAAAATTCTTTGGTTACTTTGTGCCCCAAAAAAGTAAGGATGCGGCCCAGCACATCACCTATTATTCCGCCGCGGCCATGTCCGATGTGTAAGGGACCTGTAGGGTTAGCGCTTACAAATTCGATCGAGTACCCCAGCCTTGGCAGGTGTGCGTCCAATCGAAAAAATGCGTCGCCAAGGAGTGTTAATTGCAGTGCCAGCTCTTTAAATGCTTCGGCAGTCAGAAATATATTAATAAAGCCGGGGCCGGCAACTTCCACATGATCAACAAAATCATGCTTAAATTTTTCCTGGATTGTTTGTGCAACTTGCAAGGGAGCTTTTTTTACTTCCTTTGCAAGAATGAGCGCGCAATTGGAGCTTAAGTCTCCAAACTGTTGCTTACTTGCGTCAGTATTGAGGGAGACGTTGATATTTTTAAGAATGGCCGCGTCCGGTGAAAAAATCTGATCAACTGCTACAAGCAGTGCCTGATGTACTATTTGAATGACATTCATGAAAATCCTTTATGTAGTACTAATAAGATACCATTGGGACGGTTTTTTTAAAAGGGGGGCTACTTAACAGCTATTTTAAACCTGAACAAACCTGCTTATAGAAAGCGCGTGGGCTTCAATTGTGAAAAAACTTGAATTTTAAAATTTGTGTAGTATTCTATTGTGGAATATGCAAGCAACCGAGAACTTATTAAGGTATTCGCATATTTAGCAAGATGCTGAGGGATCAGAGCTGTAAGCACTGCCCAAAGATCGAAGAAGTTCTACGGAACTTACAAAAAAAGCCGAAGATATGTTTCGGCAGTGCCTAGCTCGGGCCGCGTCCCTATTAGGGAACGTTGGGCTTGGAAGGTTTTATCTAGTGGCACAATTCTGCGCCGCGGGGATAAAACAGCAGCTTAATAACCTGCGCTTCCAAGAAATTAAAACTGATGGCGTGGTGCCATTAGACCATGATTTGTATATGTTTGTATAAGTTTTGGAGAGCGGCGCTATTTATTGGCCAGATCCAGTAAGTAATTGCGCAGGAAATGACGTGCAAAAACGAGACCCATAAAAGGAAGCACAACGTTCGCTTTTGTTCCCATAAATGAAGGAGTGATAGTATATGAGATCATGAATGCAAGCAGCGTAAGACCAAGCAATGCCAATGATCCTGAGCGAACAATGGCCTTGTTGGGAGTGTCAATCTGAATAAAGCCTGTGGTGCTAAATAGGCTTGTAACAATGCCGACAACGAAAACGAATATAAAGATAATGGTATGTCCTAAAAATTTGAAAGGCATTAAGAGCGCTTCATCGAGTGCATAGCCAATTGCGCCATAAAAAAGAAAAAGATCAGCGCCAAGTGCGATCTTATCAATTTCCTGTCGTTTATAGACAAGGTAAGCGAGCTGTAAAAACGCGCAGGCTGCACTTATATAAAAGAAATAGTGCCAGGGGACTAGAGACTCTTTAAGTTCCCTGCGAGGGCTACGTTTCCCTGCAAAAGGAAGCCACAGTATAGCTAGTGGGATAAATTGTGGGTAATTCATTTGGCTATCAGTGCCTCACTGTAGAGTCCAATTTTTTCTCAAAGCCTTTAATCAGGCCCTATCATAAACGCGGGCTAGTTCAGGAGAATATCTAAGCGAATAACATTCATAAAAATCCTTTATTGCGAAACAGCTCAGTCAATTTTTCTTCCGAAATATTAGAGGCAGCAATTGCAACGGCCACCTCGACGAGTTGGTTTTTTTTAAAAAATATTTCAACGTTATTATACCGCATAAATACAAGAGCCGTGGTTATGCCCGTACGTTTATTCCCATCAATAAAAGGATGATTTTTTATTACGCTATATGCATAAGCAGCGGCCATACTAAAAATATCTTTATGTAAATATGCCCCCATGAATGTTGCTTGAGGAGCCATGATTGCCGACTCTAGCAAGCCAAGATCTCTAATCCCGCCCGAGCCACCAAATTGCTTAATATAGCAATCGTGGATGTAAATGACCGTAGGAGCCGTCAAAAAAGTTATTTCTGCCATAGGATTAATTGTTTGCGAGCTTTTTTAAATCGTCTTCATATGTTTGGGTTATTTCTTCCAAGATAGTTTGGAATTTAAGGTCCTTGACGTTTATTTCTTTAGCTTTAGTCTCGGGTTCAATGATAATGCTTTTACCATCTGTTCTTATTCTTAGTTCTGTTCCTTCATCTATCGAAAGCAATTCAAGAATTGGCTTATCGATAACGATTGCAAGGCTATTTCCGTGCCGAGAAAGTTTTTTAATCATATTTTTATCAAATTAAATGGTATAACATTTGTACACTCATAGTATATACGAAAATCAAATCAAGTCAAAAAACGTCTTCTGGTATTATTGACATTAAAATAGCTTGACTTTCTGAAAATAAAATCTAACATTAACAATGATTATAATAATCATCGTGATTATTAATCTGTCTTACTATTTTTTTTACAGGAGCCGTTATGGTATCTCATTTGGACGAGTCTCCATTTTTGGTAAAATGGTGCTCACCCGAAAGAATCGTGCTAAGTCTTTTACTTATGCCTGCTCTTTACTTCCCTTTCTCTTATCTTGGCTCATATCGAGCATACTAATCCCTTTTTTTTAGTTAATTAATTGTTTTTTATTGTGCTGCAATGCGGTCAGCGCATACTGCGGTTGATTTTAATATACGAAGGATATTTATCATGAAATTATTTCTTTTATGTGGATTGCTGTGCTTGTTGGCACATAATGCAACTACCATTGAAGCTATGAATGCATCATTAGAAAAAACGGTATTGGTTCCAGCAATCACTCAAGAGGCTGTTTCCTGTGCCATTTGTCGGGAGGAATGCGATCGAACGGATATTGATAACGAACCGAAAGCTTTGGCTTGCGGCCATGTTTTTCACGCTCCGTGTATAGGCAAGTGGATTCATAGCAGCTTGCCAAAGGCCGATTGCCCATTATGCAGGGCTGAGGTGCTCGATCTTGCTCTTATGAGGCTCCTTTTGCGAGCCGCCGGGCGAGAAGCACCTGTAGCCCTCGCTCAAGCGGTGCCAGCGGAGATTCCATTGCCATCTGTACATGGCGCATCGGCATCTCCAGCTCCTGCTCGAGCGGTGGCAGCGGATATACCGGTGCCATTTGAGCCAGTGGTCGCTCCCGTGGTGCCGGCTGTGCCTGTTCCTGTGGATCCTAGATTCAGCTGGATACTAGGCGCCGACTGGCTGGGAAGCTAATAATGTTATTTTCTGTTTGAAAATTGGAAATAAGAGCTGTCTCGTGGTAAACTAAGAGCTAATCACTTTGTGCAGATAGTCATTTGGCTGAAAAGCCGGGGGGGGTGCGCGCCATATTTTTCATGGATTGTTTGCAGGATTGCAAGCTCAGGGTGCAGCCATTTGTGGGATAGTAGTTGAACTTTATACGCTCGTGATACCAGAGAGCAATGAGTTTACCTCATTACTATAAGAAACGTGAATATAACAAAAATAAGCGGACTATAATGAAGATAGCAGTCTTAGTTTCGGGAGGAGTTGATAGCTCTGTTGCGCTGCGTTTATTGCAGCAACAGGGATATTCCCTTACTGCGTACTACTTAAAAATCTGGCTTGAGGATGAGCTCTCCTTCTTGGGCACTTGTCCATGGCAAGAGGATTTGGCTTATGTAGAAGCTGTATGTAAGCAGGCGGGTGTGCCGTTAGAGGTTATCTCATTGCAAAAAGAGTATTGGGATGAAGTGGTTGCTCATACCATAACTCAAATAAAAGCGGGTAGAACGCCCAATCCAGATATACTGTGCAATCAGCGTATTAAATTTGGTGCTTTTTATACCAACATAGATCAGAGCTTTGACTGCGTAGCTACCGGCCATTATGCTCGTGTTGAAAGACACGAGGAGCTCGTTACACTCCATACCACGCCAGATATCATTAAAGATCAAACTTACTTTTTATCTCACTTAAGTCAGGCTCAACTTGCTCGAGCACTTTTCCCTCTGGGTGATGTAACTAAGGCTGATGTGCGGGCCCTTGCGGCGCAGTTCGATTTACCAAACAAGGAACGCAAAGATAGCCAAGGGATTTGCTTTTTGGGCAAACTTAAATTTAGCGAATTTATTAATTACCATCTTGGAGAAAAGCAGGGTGATTTGGTTGAATATGAAACGGGCAAAAAAGTGGGTACTCACAAAGGGTATTGGTATTATACCATTGGTCAACGGCAGGGCTTGGGGCTTGCAGGCGGTCCGTGGTACGTTGCCGCAAAAAACACTCAGGATAATACCGTATTTATTTCGCGCAGCTACTATACGCCAGATAAAATGCGTGATACCTTTAAGATAACCGACTGCAATTGGATTACCCGGCCGCCGCAAGCAGGGGAGTTTTTGGTAAAATTGCGCCATGGTCCTTCTTTTAATAAGGCACACTTAGTGCCGCTTCAAGGCGGGGACTATCGAGTACAGCTTGCCGAGCGTGATCAAGGTATCGCTGCAGGACAGTATGCAGCTTTGTATGATGGAACAGAATGCTTAGGCTCAGGAATTATGGTTACGGGGGATTTGCTTCATGAAGAGTATTTATTTGTGGTTTTCAATTGTTACTCTACCAACGCATATTACCCTTTTACGGCTTATACTTGTGCCCTTCATTGTGATGCAGATCCTCGCAAACGACATGTTTTTAGCGTCAGTTCTTTTTTTAATTGCTGGTTTAACCGATATTATAGATGGCGCACTTGCACGGTCTTTAAATGCTACGAGTGAGCTGGGTGCTTTACTCGATCCGTTAGCTGACAAGTTCCTGTTAATTTCCTGCTATGCATGCCTCACCTACAGTCAGTACATGTTTAATATGATTCCGAGATGGTTTTTGATAGCGGTGATACTCAATGAGCTTATTTTGATGAGTGGATCTTTGTATTTATTTATTAGAAAAGGCGTGCCGGTGGCACCTACAAGAATAGGGAAAATGGCTAGTTTTATTCAGATTCTTTTTATTGGATGGCTCTTTATATGCAGCTGGGCTCATGTTGCTCCAGGGCTGCTCTTATATCTTCTGCTCATGCTCATTCTCTGTATTCGAGTTTGGGTTTTAGTCCATTATTCATCACGTGCTTTTTATGGGGGGCGATCCTAATGCACCATCTTTTTAAAATTCTTATTGTTTGTTCTTCGCTCTGCATATTCTGGTGTGGCGCGCCGGGTGAGGCTGAAAGCTTTTTAATACAGGAAAAGCCAGAGCGGCGCAAGGCTCCTCAGCAATTAAGACAAGAAATTGCTGAAATAATGGGCGATATTCTTGAATTAGAAAGCGAGTATGTAGCTACAAAAGGCCAAATACAACAAGAGCTTTGTAAGCATATCAGGTCAATAGCTGAGAATGATAAAAAATCATTATTTAAGACTGCTTCCTCTCGGGAATTGCAGCACATCATAAAAATGCTTCGTCAAGAAAAGGAGCGATGCGAGAAAGAACTCGTTCGTGATAAACGATTTCTGACGTCGCTGCGCTCTAATATGCAATGCTAGAGAATTGCACCTTTTTTTTCAATTTCTTTTTGCTATACTGAAATTCGATGTACATGTTTTTTCACGAAAGGGTCCCTGTGGCTAATTATAATCGCATTATCATTATTGGTAATCTCACTAGAGATCCAGAATATAAACAACAACCTTCAGGCCAAGCTGTTTGCCGTCTTAGCCTTGCTTCCAACCGGCAGTTTCGCAATAAACAAACAAGCGCCATGGTTCAAGAAGTGTGCTATATTGATGTGAACGTCTGGGGTCCGCAAGCAGATAACTGTCGCCAGTATCTGCAAAAGGGAAGGCCTGTGCTTGTTGAAGGTCGTTTAAAGTTTGATACGTGGAAAGATGCTGAAGGTCAGCAAAAACAACGTCACTCAATCGTGGCCGATAGCGTTGTTTTCTTGGGATCAGGTCAGCGAGCAGAAGCCGATGAAAATGGTATAGCTCCGGCACGCTCAGCGACAAAGAAAAATGAAGGGTTAGGCGAGGATATTTCAGGGGATGCATTGTTTAAAGATGAGGCTCCTTTTGCGGATGATTTGCCATTCTAATAATTTCTAGTCTTTCTTTTAAGAAGTCACATTGAAGTAAGGGGCAACAATGCCCCGTAACTTCTGGATTTCGATCTTTACATTTGCTCTCACAAACGACAGCGAAGCGTCGATATGCGATTATCAATGAGCGCGTCAATACTTGCATTTCTGTTGATTAGAAGAGGATAAACTCACTACTCTGCGGAACATTGATAGAAAAAAATAATTATTGATAGTGCGCCTATGCGGCGGGCATCAGGACCGCTGCGCGCAGTCCTGAACCTGCGCCAGGTGGCTTCGCCCCTGGACCCCAAAAAGATGGAGCTCAGTCGTACTTTTCGACCCTCGCGGACAGCGAAGCGTCGATATGCGAACATCGATGAGCGCGTCAATGCTTGCATGTTTGTTGATTATAGGATTTTGACTTATAAGAAAGCGGCGTGGAACTTAAAGTATCCGGTAATGCTAAGTAATAGAATAATGCAGAGCAGCATTAACTCATAAATATATATTGCGTCAACACAAATGTAAGTTTTGAAGTGTGGTGAGATAGGTGCATCTCGAAGCATCGCTGTCCGCGAGAGTTGAGAGATCACTATCGAGCTTGGGGTCCAGGTGTCTGGGACAGACCCTGGGCGGTGCAGGCCGCAGTGCCTGCCGCGGGTGCACGGGCGCGCGGAGCGCCCTGCTGCTCGCCGCATAGGCGGTCCTGTTGCTCGGCGCAAAGCCGTTAAAATAGAATTAATAGTGCTATAACTGTTTAGAGAGCAAAAGAGTGGGGTGGTCATGCTGCTCGGCGCAAAGCCGTTAAAATAGAATAATTATTGCTAGGCAACAAACTCTTGCTATTTTATTATTCAATTTGCAATAATTAATAGCGGGTATTAAGTCACATAATAATTAGGAAAAAAATGTATAGACGACATCTTATGTTGATAGCAATAATAGTCTGTATTCTCTTTCTTATTGGTGTTTCCATTAATATGAAAGCACATAATGACCGTCCTTTCTGGCATTGCAGCACCGAAAAAGTGCGAACTCCCCAAGAATTCTCTGAATTGTGTATGGAGCTGTGGACTAAGATTGATTTAGTACAAGCTATTAATACAGACCGAGAGCTTAAAAAGAGTATTTTAAAAGAGCTTAATAAAGGCATAGAAACACTTTATTGCTCATCAAAAAAGCTTAACAAAAAAATTTATCGTACTCACCGAGCTAGCATCAGAGAGCCACTTTGGCTTGTGATGGCAATTAGAGAAGCTTTTTTGCTGACATTTAAAGAAAGCCGTGATAAGCACTTCCTCTCTTCTTATACTCTTTTAAATCAGCTTATAGCTCAGTTAGAAACACCAATTGATATCGACGCCCAGGTACCCGCCTAGCATGTGTATTTCAAATACACGTTTGCCGGTCAATTGTCTATCATAAAAAAAGCCGATGCGAGGGCCGACGCGCGATTCTTCCGTGGTAAAATCATACTCAGCAAGCAAATGGAGAATTGAGCGATCCCATTTTTTTAAGCGCTCATCGTGATTTACAAATGCGCCGTTAAAAGTTTTAGAATCGCAGGGACTAATTGTGGATCGATTTTTTTGCTCATAAGAGAAGGCAAGCATAAGGGATAGGCCATTAAAAAAGTGGTCAGCTTTTACGTAGGTTCCTACTCGCCATACTGTTCCATGCTCCACTTTTGCTTCACCTCGAGCGAGCCGTATGAAACCGGTTCCTGTCTGATGAGCTGCTCTCATGTTTATACATTTTTTCTTATCGAAAAAAAATAAACTATCAGCATGCAGCCCAATCGTGAGCCAGTCGAAATAGCCAACGGAAATATCCCCTGATAGGGGAATTGCCCAAAAACCATTGTATCCATAAGGGATATCAAAAACAGAGCGTAGGCTTGCTTTCCTTCCGGTAGGCAACAAAAGGCCTGTTTTAGCGGTAAAATCGATGTAATCCAGACAACAGGTGTTGTCAAACGATGTGGTCCATCCGATAAAGAGAGTAGAGTCTGAAAGCCCTGCGCTATGAAGTGGACAAAGCGCGAGATCGAAATTTTTTAAAAAGGAATTAATAGGCTTAAAACTATTTTGCCAGACCGGCTTATAGTGCTTTGATGCTTTGTGGGCACAACATCCGTTTTCGAGGTATCCGGAAGGGTAGATCTGCACGAGCATAATCGGTAAATGAAATTGCGCAAAAAAACCATGGGCAAAGTTTTGATAGAGATTAAAATCTGTCTCAAAAACATCAGCAACTCCTTGAAAACATATCGTTTCAGGATTATGAGGCAGTATTAACGGATGCTCCGGACTGGCGGCATTAAGTGAGCGCACATTTTCAGGACCATAAATCGAAAGGATATTTGTTTTTTTGTGGCATCCATTGAGACCTCTATGATTGGATCCCCCAAGTAATTGAGTGTCCAGGGTAGTTAAATAAGGCTTCTCCAATCTTGGCTCATCCCAAAATGAGGAGGTACGATAGAAAAGGCTTCGATTAAATGCCTTTAAAGGGATTAGAAAGAATACTAACATCCCCACAAGAATATTTTTATAAGCTTGTTTCATTCCAATTCCTGGATAGATCGCCTGTACATATTTTAGCCTACTCAGCCTTGAGTATAGTTATATACAAATGTCGAGGAAAATGGAATTGTTTACCTGATTAACTGAAAATCCTCATCTGCTTTCATAATCATCATCAGTTTCCTCAACAATCAACGGAATATCCTCGATGAATTCCCTGTGCGCAACTTCTAGATTAGGACGTGTAAGATCCTGTTCGAGCTGGTCAGGTTCATGTACCTCTTGGGCGCTGCGTTCCATGAGTGCGTTTGAAATATGATTAGGTTGGTAGGTAATAGATTCATCATAATATTCTCTAATGGCATCTCTAATATCCTGTGGCAGCCCTACCATAAAATTAAAATGATGACTCTGATATCTACCAAGAACGACTGGCAAATGTGGATCATCGGGTTCTGCTGCAACTACCCAGAGATTGTCATTTTCTCGCATGTAGGGGATGAATAAATGGGTGAGCAGGACATCTTCCGGTACCAAGCGAACAAGATAATGATCAAAAAATTCACCGACCACATCAAGATAAGGCACACGATAATACTCTGACAATGCCTGCAGCAGGTCATTTTTATCAACAATTCCTTCTTCTATAAGAAAATCTTCAAAAGTAATATCATCTTCCTCCGTAAATGAACTTCGTAATGATGCAAGATCATCAAGTCCAATTATGTGATTGCGGGCTAAAATCGAACTTATTCCTTCTATCGGATCTAGTTTTTTCATAGTACATCTTTCATGGTTAACTTTAAATTATTCTTCCTGTAATAAACATACTAAAAAGCATTATAAAATATCAATATTTTTCAAAATAACATTTTTCAATTAGAGTATTGACTGGGGAGAAATTAATCTGATAGTATCAGCATGGAAGGGCTTCTGGTCTAGAGTTGATCATTTTTTTTGATTTCGTGTTAAACTACATCAAAGATGGACTCTTGTCCTGCTTTAATAATCTATGCACCAAGAATGGAGTAGTTACTAAGATGGATGAAAACAATAACGAACAGAATCAAGCACCAGAAACGCAACCATCACAGCTGGAACTTTGTCAGGCTGAATTGACTCAAGCTAAAGATAGATACAGGTATCTTCAGGCAGAGTTTGATAATTATAAAAAGCGCCTTGAAAAAGAACGCTCGTCTTGGGTTGAAGCAGCTCAAGATGTGGTTATTACTGATGTATTGGCAATTGTGGATGACATGGAACGCGCATTGCAAGAGCTTCAAGCTATCCCTCAAGAATTGGGTGTGCATTTGGCTGGATTTGAAATGATTGCTAAATCCCTTCATAAACTATTAAAAAAATATGACATCGAGGAAATCCCCTATTCAACGACCTTTAATCCTGAAAGTTTCGAAGCGGTTATGCAAGTAGCCTCATCAGATCATGCATCAGGAGACATAGTTTCTATTCTTCAAAAAGGCTATATGCGCAAGGGGCGTATCCTAAGACCCGCAAAAGTTAGTGTGGCGCAATAAATTCATTCTTTTCTAATTGTATAAATAAAAAAAATTGACAATACCCTTGAAAACGGGTAATTATTTTTCATATACTTATAATTGAAACTAATTAAAACAATTAAAAGGAGAGAGTATATGAAGAAAAAATTATTCATGCTCGTTTCGGGCGTAACACTTCTAGGTTCTTGCACACATATAGCTGCAATGGTTGCACCTACAAGACATCAAGTTGGTTTGGGTACCACCGGTACTACCGGTTTTAGGGGCGGTCCTGTTACAGGGACTACTGGAATTGGCGTGAGCGGTCGTGTTGCGGGCGTTTCAGGGACCACAGCGGTCGGCGCTGCCGGTCTTGGTGCTGCTGGTGTAACCGCAGGCACAGCGGGAACCGGCGCTGCAATTACTCGTGGAGCAGCGGGTACAGGTATGGGCCGTGGAACTTTCGGTCAACGTCGTTCTATGAGAAGAGGCGCACGTGCTGATCGCCGTGGTCAAAGAGCTTCAGGTCGTAGAGATCGCCGTACAAGAAGAGGGTCAAAGCGTCATGGTGAGCGTCATGGTGGAAGAGGAATGTCTGCCCAACGTGGAAAAGGAACGGGTATGTCTACACGAGGTAGATAATTTTTATTTTAAGATAATAAATCCGAGCCTCAGTTTTTAAATGAGGCTCAATAAAATACTTTAATTAAAGGAGTTCATATGAAAAGATATCTAATAGCTGTTGCGGGCTTGGCCCTTTTGGGAATGAGTCAAAATGCTGATGCAATGTGGGGCTTTGGAAAAAAGGATGCTACGACTACGAAGACGACTAGTTCTCAAAAAGGTTCGCGTGGCCATCATAGAATGACGAAGGAAGAGCGTATCGCGCGTGGAGAAAAAACCGTTTCAAGTAAAGCTGCCATTGTAAAAGAACTAGAAAGAAGCGGATTTGCAAAGAAAAATCCCGAGGCATTTGCTGTCGCTCAAAAGACCCTTGCCCGATCAGAAAACTATCTGAAAAATGTAAAGGCAGGTAAACGTTTTGGTCATCACAGAAAAGGCCATCACGGTAAAAGAGGTCAAATGGCTGGGAAAAAACGTGGCGGCTATGGAAAAACAGCTCGTGCGTAAAGTACGTTGACACCGAATACAGTGGGAAGCCCAGTATTGCACTGGGCTTTTCTTATTTAAAGTATGAAAATATAGCAACAAGAACTTCAATGAAAATAAGGATAATAATGAGTACTGAAAGAAGATCCTCACGCAAGGCATCAACTTTATTTTCATAGACAGTCCGGACATCAATAATAATATCAAGTTTGCGGTTGATTGACTCTTTCCAATTGGCTATATCAAGTTTTTCAACAAGAAGTGAATAGAGTTCCGAATAATACGCTTCGCCCGCTAGTTTGATGCTATTCTCAAGCCGCTCTGTAATTACAGAGATATCAACCTTTAATTTACCCAGATCTCCCACCGGATCACTTTTGAGCGCGCCAATAAAGGGTAAATATGATAACAAAGGAAGCTTTTTAATCTCCCGTTCGTATACAACATTAAGCTGTTGATCCAGAACGCGGTCGAAATACTGCAATTCTAGTTGCTGCATATTGGCAAACTCAAAGAGGTCAAGTATTTCTTCGTACTCCTCATCATAGATGAACGCTGCTTCGGTATCGATAATTATAAGGTCTCCCCTATAATAGCCGATTGCTGATTCCAAGATTTCATTTTTTTGGTATTCAGATAAAGACTCAGTTTCGAATCGTAAAATTGAAGCAATCGTACTTCCATGTTCTTCTTTGAGCTTTACTATGTCAACACTCTGCTCTGGGTCTATTTGAATGAGTACATATGACTTGCGCAGATGAAAGAACTTGGGCTGCTTGATTTCAGATTTTATGCGTTTAAAAATAGAACCCGCATCGACTACGCTTTGCTCTCGAAACTCATCTTCTATTGCGTTAATATGTGCTCTTAAATCCTCTAGTGACTCGGAAAATGGTATTTTATAGGCAAGCGAAATAACGCCAAAATTATGCAATTTTGAACTCATGCAGCGAGAACTAGTATGCGGATGAGGCAACTCGACTGCAAGCGGCGTATGATAGTTTTTAAAGTATTTTGACAACAACAACGGCCGGCGTGCAAGAAGTTGTTTTTCTTTAACGTTCTCAAGATTAATATCTTCGCCCACATCAAAGGCATGAAAGATAAATATATTACCGGTAAAGCTATGATTGCTTTCTTCAGATTTATGGCCACGGGGCGCTACTGAAGGTTCACTACTCATTGTTAATCTCCTTTATTACAAAGCCAATAACTTGGCTTAGTCTTTTTTTAATATTGAAAGGAAGGCTTCGTGGGGTACCTCAACGGTCCCTACTTGTTTCATTTTCTTTTTGCCTTCTTTTTGTTTTTCAAGCAGCTTACGTTTTCGTGTTATATCGCCGCCATAACATTTTGCAGTAACGTTTTTACGCAGGGGAGCGATGGATTCACGAGCAATAATTTTCGCTCCAATTGCGGCTTGGACGATAATTTCAAACAGCTGCCGTGGAATAACTTTTCTTAAGCGCTCGGCTAAATCTCTTCCTACATCATAGGCGTTTTCTCTATGTACGATAACAGAAAGAGCATCAACTGGCTTGCCGTTTAAAAGGATATCCATTTTAACTAAATCACTTTCTTGGTATCCTGCCTCTTCATAATCAAGGCTGGCGTATCCGGAGGTTAATGATTTTAGTTGGTCATAAAAATCGGTGGCGACCTCATTTAAAGGAAGCCGATATTTTAAAATTATACGATCTTCATTTAAATATTCTAAACTTTGTTGTACGCCACGCTTTTCTTGGCAGAGCTTTATAATAGCTCCCAAATAATCTTTGGGCATTAAAATAGTAGCATCGATGACCGGTTCAAAAATCGCCTCAATTCTTGAAGGGTCGGGAAAATCAGACGGACTTTCGATATCTATTGTTTCTCCCGTATGTTCTAGCTTTACCTTATAAAGCACGCTTGGTGCAGTAATAATAACCGAAAGACCATATTCTTGCTCGAGCCGTTGCTTGAAAACATCCATATGCAATAAGCCCAAAAAGCCGCATCTAAAGCCTAAGCCAAGTGCTACTGAATTTTTCTTTTCAACGCGAACACTCGCATCATTGAGGGTTAATTTTTCAATCGAATCCCTGAATAATTCAAATTCTTCAGCATCAATGGGGAATATGCCTGCAAAAACCATGGGCTTTGCCGGCTTGAAACCCGGAAAAGGAACAACAGGCTTTTTAGAATGATAAATTGTTTCACCTACCCGTGCTTCTTGGACTGTTTTCATGCCTGCAATCAGATAACCCACTTGACCTGCATAGAGAGCATTCATGGGGAGTTGATCCGGGTACATAAGGCCAAGTTCGAGAACCTCATATTCACGTCCTGCTTGGGCAAGCATAATAGAATCGCCCTTTTTGATCATCCCATCTTTTAGGGCAATGAGGCAAACAACCCCTTTATAAATATCAAACCATGAATCAAAAAGAAGCGCTTTAAGGGTAGTTCACCCGAGCTTTTAGGCGCCGGCATTCGTTCAATAATAGCATTTAGAATATCGGTAATTCCGATGCCCATCTTGGCCGAAGCTGGGATAATTTCTTCAGGACTGAAATCAAAAAGATGTTTCATTTCTTTGGCAACGCGTCAGGATCAGCATTTGCCATATCAATTTTATTCATAATAGGGACAATGGATAGATCTTGATCAAAAGCAAGATAGAAATTAGCCATCGTTTGAGCTTGTACACCCTGGGCAGCATCTACCAAAAGCAGTGCTCCTTGGCAGGCATATAATGATCGTGGATACTTCATAGCTAAAATCAACGTGGCCTGGGGTATCAATTAAATTTAAGAGATATTCTTGGCCTTTATAGGTATAAAACATTGATGCTGATTGGGCTTTTACGGTAATGCCGCGCTCTTTTTCAACCTGCAGCTTATCAAGAAACTGTTCATGCTTATGGCGTGAAGAAAGAGTGCCGGTAACTTCTAAAAGTCGGTCGGCAAGGGTTGATTTGCCATGGTCAATATGCGCAATAATAGAAAAATTGCGTATTTTATCGGGAGTATATTGTTGTAATTCGATTTTTTTGGGATCCATAGAATGCGTATAGGGTTCCTAGGTAAAAGATATGGTATATTCTACTTCATTTTCATTTTAAAGTAAAATGAGATCCATTTTATCTTTTGCAGGAATTGTCGCATTCTTTTTCAGCGTTTAGGCACCCGAAATAGCTAAATTTGCCCTTTTTTTGAACATCAGCTTTGCAGCGTTTATAGTTTGTTTGACAGTCTTCTTTACATCCCGCCGTAAGGGAGTTAGAAACAGCAAAAAGAGCTACAACTAAGATACTTCTTAATGTCATAGTACACTCCTAAGCTTTTTGTCTAAGATTGGCTTTTTTGGTGGCTACACTACTGGTTCGGCACGCAGCAAGACACCGATTGAGCTGCTGCTGGCAGCCGTTCCCTCGCCCGTAAGCTGGTGCAGAGGCTGCAAATTTTGTACAACTTTGTTCGGCTTTTTGGCAATCTTCTTTGCAATCGGCGAGTAGGGCGGGTGTGCAGATTAAAGCAAGCCCGAGGTAGAAATATCTCATATTTTCCTCCTTAATAAAAATGGTAGAGCTCTACTATCTATGCCTTAATAATAGCATAGGGGGTTTTCAATATGCAATAATATTATAATTATCTTTCATGCTGGAATAATGGTCTTTGGCGATGTTTATTTCAATTTTGTGGGGCAATTGTTTTTCTTGGAATAAATAAGGTAGGGTTCCTTGCGGTAGCCCTACCTTATTACTGCCGAGTTTAAAAGAACTCTCATTCACTTTTAAAATACCGATATACGCCATAACCCAGACCCAGGCTTACTATCAGTAAACCCATGCCACCGAATGAGATCAGCCCTGGTGCAACTGAGGGGGATTGTTCCCGATCCTCGAGCTGTGGCTCATAGGGAGCTTGAATCTCTTGCTCAATCTCTGAGAGAGGTACAACAGGGGATTGTTGCTCCCCTTGCTCTGGATGTAGTTCATCGGGAACCTGGATTCCCTGTCCAAGGCCCGAGAGTACGACCGATGGGGGCGGTTGCCGCCCTTGCACAAGATGTCGCCCAAAAAGAGCTTGAACCTGTGGCTCAATTGGTCTGCGGCACAGTGGGCAAAGACCAGAACATGGGCCATTTGCTTTAAGCATGTTTTGTAGGCATTCGACGTGAAGACAATGTTTACACGACAACACGACAGCTTGACCGATCTGTAGTGAATCAAAGCATATACCGCATTCGTTTTCGATCGATTCAGCACCCTTGCTTTTTATTATATGATTTGAACACTTTTCAGGTTCCATTCCACGAAGGCATGGAAATGATAAAACTATTACCAGACCTATCATTAGGTTTTTCATGATATTCCTTATAGAAAATACATCTTACAACTGCTTAATGGCATAGCAAGCCATTTGGCATATGTAAAATAACAGAATTAAATAACGTAATAAAAATTGATGTAATGATTACCAGGTAAGCGCAGTGGCTGTGGTAGTAGTAGAAGAGGTGGCAAAAGCTGAGGAAAGGATGATTATGCTAGAAAAAATTAAAAGATTTTGCGGCGGGCGACATTTTTTTTGAAATGTGCGCTTATTCGATAAAGGTACCATAATGGTACTCCTCTTAAAAATTAGACTGTAGCCTAATAATCACTGTGATTATTATAACTCAATTATTAAGATATATCGATTTAGTTAAAAATCAAGCATAGTGACTGCCAACATAGTAAGCCTCATGTTTGCAGTTAGCCTGCGATTTTTCTTTATGTGTTAAACTTCCAACCCATATAAAGGTCTGCGTAGTAATTATTTTTCCTCTGGGAACCGTTGAAATGTTGCGCGACGGGGACAGCTATGCCTGCTTGTAAAAGAAACCGATCGGTTGAGAACCACAACGAGGGGCCTACATAAAATATATTCGATCCCGAATTTAGATCAGTCTTATAGTTAATCACATTTTTTTGCCTGTAAATCCCAAAGAATTCAATCATCCACATAAAAATCATTTTTTGGGGAATGTACGTTATATTGTGGCCAAAGCCGCATTCATAAAAGAAGATATTACCAAATTTGGTGCCATGATGAGAAGTCGGCAGTAAAGCGCCTGGACATGCGAATGCATACCAGTCAACGCCGTTATAGCTGGCAGTTAAACCAAGAAAGACGCTCGGGGACCCAAATCCGGTTTCGGGCTGTTTTTTATAAGAGCCAACGGGAAGAATGAGCGCGCCAACTACCGTTGCTTGGGTGAAATAACGAGGTTCTATCTTTGTATGAAAGGCATACTCAAATTGCACAAACATGTCTTCGGGCCCTGACGATCGCTGGCAGTCTATCTTAAAGTTGGCAAAAGGCTGATAGGCAAAAAGAGAAAGGTTGTTGGTTATTCCATAGAGAATGGTTGGTATGAAATCATTGAAGTGTTTTCGCCTGCCTTTTATATAATCAATAACAACCAATGTCTGAAAGTCACCCTTGTCCACCATGTTTTGGCCAAAAGAAAACAGTGGTCCTGGCTGCTGAGAGCTCGATAAAGCAAGATTGCCTTCTTTTACAGGCACATCGTCCTTATCGTCTTTATCGGACTTTTCGCTTGCGCGGCTGGCTGCGGTGCCTACAATAAGCACTATAAATAGTATTTTTTTAAGCACGATTTCCCCGTCTTCTGTAGGGTACTAGCATAGTTGAGATATCTTTTTTTGTGTACAAAATGTTCTTCTGGGATTTGGAAGGGGAGCGCTACCCAAGACTTGCATTTGTTAAGTAAAGGCTTATTCTGAAATAATGTTAAAAGATCGAAACCCCCTTTTAAGGAGTTTTTATGATTAATAAAATTACTCACGTGACACTCTACGTAAACGATCAAGATGAAGCATTAACATTCTATCGAGACAAGCTTGGCATGAAGGTTCATACAGATGCCCCTATGGAAAATATGCGCTGGTTAACCATGACCCCTGCTAAGCAAAGTGATTTTGAACTTGTTCTTATGCCAGCAACAAATGCGGCGACAAAGGCGCTTGTTGGCAAGCAAGCCCCTGAAACACCTTTTATATGCGTATCAACCGATGACTGCGCTCGTGATGTACAAGAGCTTAAGGCAAAAGGCGTAACTGTTATTCAAGAAGCTAAGCAAGAACCATGGGGCACATCAGCCATGTTCTTGGATTTATATGGCAACATGATCTACGTGGTTCAGCCAGCTCAGTAAATTTTCGTATTTCAGTAAAAAGGGCTTTGAAGAAATTCAGAGCCCTTTTTTATAGCCACGTAATCAGGGTTGATTGACAAAATAGGTCCAATCGCTTATGTTTTATAGTGCAAATAGATCAATAAATTAGGCAATAACTATTTTATAAAAGCGAGAGAAAAATTATGAATTACACAATTGTATTTTGGGCGCTTTGCATGGCAAGTGCGGCGCCGCTCATTGGTATGCAAAAGGACCTAGAAATTACTTACAAAGACCAAGAAATCCCTATCGATAGAGCAAAAGTTGTCGATCAAGCTAAGCGGGATTTTCCTTCTCTTGGTGAATCAAGACTTTTTGATACTCAACTTATAAAACAGCCAGCATTCCAACAGAGTGCGCTTGCCAAAGAGAAGAGCAGGGTGATAACAATTAGAGGAGAAAATAATCATCCGATTAATGCGATCTTAATTGACCGTGGTTCGGATAAGGTCATGGTGCTCGGTGCCGGATTTAAGGCACAAAAAGAAAAATTAGTACCTTTTTTAGCGATTTATCCTCATTATGATTTGCTCTTTTTTGATCATAGCGCTCCCTACACCGAGGGATTACTGTGGACTATGTGACTAATGGTTGGGGCACACTCGATAATTTTTTTGTAGGAGCACAAGGAGATGTGCGAGCAATTGTGGCTTATTTGCGATCTCTTGGAAAATATAAGATGGTTGGCGCCGCAGGCTTATGTTACAGTGGCACTATCTTTCTAGGAGCTCAGGCAAGCAATGGCCTAACGCCTTTGTTTGATAAGCTTATAGTAGACACCAGTTTTCAATCATTATTAGATATGGCGCTTCGTGTTTTTAAAGATCCCAAATTATGTTGCAATCATAGGACAGGCGGGGCTCCAAAAGCTTTTCAATGGTTGCTTTCAACACTTCCGGTGAGGGTGGCAGTAAAAATGCTGGGCTATTTAGTGTTGGGAAAACAGTTTGGTGATAATGCGACAGCCAATTTTGCAGCTCGATTGCAATCTGCGACTCCTATTCTTATTCTTCACGGTAAATTTGATATGCTCGTACCGACTGAAACTCTAAGAAGAGTCTATGAGGTGGCCCCAAAGGATACTACCTGTGCTATGGAGTTCCCATCGTACCACGTGCGTCTGCATCTAGAAGATCAGAAAGAGCTCTATGCCTTTATCGTAAATCGATTTGTGGAGCCTGCTTGCGTAGCTGATTTTGTAAATGAGGTGCAAGCAGTGGCCCCAAGTAAAATCATGCTAACGGCATTAGATGAGGCTTATGAGGCTTGGCTTCAGAGTGCTGACCCTCAAACTGCTACAAATGAGCGCAGCCGGTTGCTAGGGTCACAGAATGATGGTAAATAACGTTAAGAGATCGTCCGCGGACGTACTATTGAGAGGGTTCGCAGTTCTCGCATCCACAATGCGCGCATCCATGATGTTTGCAACCAGGATGCTTGCATTCGTGATTCTTGTATCCATGATATTTGGATCCGTGATACTCCCCGTTCATGCTTTTTCTGTTATCTATAAGGGCGAAAAAACTTCCTTAGATGCGCGAGTAATTGAAGGCGCATTCAAGAAGCATCAGTCTCTCAATGCCTGGCAGCACTTTAATACCGAGCGTATTAAGAAGGATGCCGCATTTCAGCAACAGGTATTTGCTCAAGAAAATGCGCAGAAAATTACGGTAACCGCTCCTGACGGGCATTTATTTGATGCTCTTTTTGTGGATCGGGGTTCTGATAAAGCGATAATGCTTGGGCAGGGGTTTCATGCGCGTAAGGAATACCTTTTGCCCTTTCTAAAATTGTTTGAAGGGTATGATCTGCTTTTCTTTGATTATAAAGGTCATCGGGAGTTGATGTGGACGTATTTGCATAACAGAAGAAATACATTAACTACCTATTTTATTGAGCCGCAAAAAGAAGTGCGCGCTTTGGGCGCCTTTTTGCGCAATCGCAAGAAATATACCTCCGTCATAGGTCTTGGTATGTGCTATAGTGGCCTCATTTTCTGCGGAGCACAAGCGGCAAGTGAGCGGGATGGGAAGATGTTGTTTGATAAACTTATATTAGATAGCACTATTCACTCGATGCAAGAGGTCGCTTTTCAGGTGTTTAAAGACCCATTGCTCTGCTGCAATCATAAAACTGGCGGCGCGCCAAAATTTGTGCAGTGGATGCTCTCAACAACCCCAGTGCGATTTCTGGCAGGGGCCCTTGGCTGGATTTTTCTTGGTCAGCAGTTTAGCGGTATTACCATAACCGAGTATCTTAAGCACATTCATGTTCCGATTCTCTTTATCTGTGCGGGTGATGATAAATTTATCGCATCCGATGTCCCCATGCGCATGTATGAAGCTGCTCAAAAGGATTCCTGCTGTATGATTTCATTTCCTTGCCAGCATACGCTTAACCACATTAAGCATAAAGAGCTGTATGCGCATCTTGCGAGAGAATTTATAGAATTAGATTCGCTGACCGCATTTGTGCGGGATGTGACAGGAAAAATCGACTAATTTTTTGCTATTGCGGTTTCTGCAGGGCAAGAAATAAGAAAGACAGCTTATTTATGCTCTGTATAACATGCTTTCGCCGAACCAGCGAAGCTAAGGCTGCTCTGATGCGGTTCAGGTAGATATCAATCGTTGTCGGTGTATTGTCCAAGAAAACTTCAAAATCATCTATGCGTGCGGCATGATTTTTAATGAGAGTTTCTGCTGCATCACAGTGGTCTTCATATCCGATTCCTTCTTTGTCTAACCTTTCTACCAAGTGTCTCAAGTGGTATGCCAAAGCCGTTTCCCCGGTCGCATTTTTTTGTTTAATAAGGATAGATTTTGCTTCTTCGGATAGACCAGAGAGCAGAGCATTTATCGTTGCGGCATCTTTGGCAAACATGAAACAGGTATGCCCATCTGCTGTTGTTGCAGTAAGATCTACCTGGGCTGCCCAGGGAAGAATGGCAAATGTTGGGGCTAGCAAACTGGAGAGGGCCATTAGAAAAACGTCTTGAGGCAGTTTATTGAGGTATGAAGTAGTGTCGGTAAGAGAGGCTAAGAGGGTATTCTGCAATCCGAGAGTGCTCGCTTGAGCGGTATGCATTATAAGTTCAAGCATCTTCGAATATCCTCGTGCGGCAAGTTCCATTACGAGAGTAATGCGCTTATTGCTTCCTAGAGGGGGAAGTGTGATCCGGGAGAGATCGGCGCCTTGCTCCAGAAGAAATCGAGCTATTGTTCCTCTTTCATAACAATCGCTGAATTCCTGGTCAGGCCCAAGACCCAAAGCAAAAAAAATAATAGGTTGCAAATGTACTTCTGGACTGAACCCATTTTCTGAAGGATGCTCATGATTGTCAACTTTTGGTCGCTTCAAAACCCGCGTCACCACGGGCAAGCATTCATTTACAAATGCTCCATTTTTTATAAGGATTTCTACAATGGAAAGTAGAATTGGAAAATCATCTTTTAGTGATATAGTTTTGCAAACGGCTCGTTTAAGGGGGCAAGTGACTTCGCCTGTGGTGTGATTCGTTTTAGCGCCGAACTCTATAAGAATAATAAGGGCTTCTAGATTAAGTGTGTCTATGGCGTGGATTATTGGCCTTAATCCATCCTCACTGGGCAAATCAGGAAGTGCTTTTTGTTGTAAAAAGAGCCTTGCGAGGTTATTATGTCCTTTTTTTATTGCAACAACGAGCGGAGATGCTACCATGAAATCATTTCTAGATCGAGAAGTTTTGGGGACAAAATTAAGGACCGTTGGATCTTTAATCAGGGGGTTTATTTTTTCGGTATTAGGATTGTTTTGATTGATTTCTGTGATTAGCTCAGCAACAGGTTTGGGTAAGTGCTGCATGTAGCTGAATTGCTTGCTGCTGGGACTTGCTATAAACGTTTTTTGTTTTTTTGCGCTTTTTTCGTCCATCGCTGGCAGGTAATGGATAAAGGTAGATGCGGCCTTTTGCTCCATTGCAGCTACGTAGTGACCGGAAAATGATAATGAAACACAAAGAAGAAAACTTTTTTTCATGGATGCATGCCTTTAAAAAAAACTCCTATCGGCGTGGCCGTTGCGCACGGCGACGAAGAGCCCGCCGGCGCGAGAATAATCAAGTTTGCCCTTCGACAAAGCGAGCTAGTTTAGGCCTTGGATGGTTATAATTCTATCAAGGCTTCCTTAAGATGTCCAAAATGAGAGATCGTGATCTCAAAGGCTTTTAGCATGCTTTTGAGCTTGTCTGATGCCAGCTTTTCCTGTATACTATTGACATAGTACTTGAGCATATATTACTATGCTCTTTTTTCTTAATTTTTGCTTATAAATTCTAGTCGAAAGTAGGTTGTTGAATGGAACCGACATACGAAAAAGGTGCGCTTTCCCGCATTAGGCCAGTTCTGATTGAAGAAGAACTTAAAGCGTCGTTTTTAGATTATGCCATGTCCGTGGTAGTGAGCCGGGCAATCCCTGATGTGCGTGATGGGCTTAAGCCCGTGCATCGCAGGGTCCTTTATACCATGAACCAGTTGGGTTTTCATTATAATAAGCCCTATCATAAATCGGTACGTGTAGTGGGTGAAGTACTTGGTAAGTATCATCCGCACGGTGACCAGGCTGTATATAATACCATGGTTGGCATGGTGCAGTATTTTTCAAAAAGATATCCGCTTCTTGATGGCCAGGGTAACTGGGGATCGGTAGACGGTGATAATGCTGCGGCAATGCGATATACTGAAGTTCGCATGCAAAAAATATCCCAAGAACTGCTTGCCGATCTTGATAAGGATACAGTTGACTGGGTGCCAAACTTTGATGAATCTACCGTTGAACCTGTAATTTTGCCAAGTAGATTGCCTAATTTGCTTGTAAATGGAACCGCTGGTATTGCTGTTGGCATGGCAACTTCCGTACCTCCTCATAATTTAACCGAAATTATTAATGCTTGTTTAGCATTGCTCGATGATGAGCTGTTACCCGATGAAAAATTATTTGCTCTTGTGCCTGCGCCTGATTTTCCTACGGGGGGAATTATTTGTGGCCGTGCGGGTATTGTGCGTGCTTATACAACGGGGCGGGGTAATCTTATCTTGCGGGGCGTTGTTGAGACTGAAGAAACTAAGAAGGGTGCTGCGCTTATAATTTCGGAGCTACCGTATCAAGTTAATAAAGCAGAACTTATTATTAAGATTGCCGACCTGGTTAAAAATAAGATTGTTGAAGGCATATCAAATATTCGCGATGAATCTGATAAGCGAGGTATTCGCGTAGTTATTGAGCTTAAAAGGGGTGAAGAGCCTCAGGTAGTACTCAATCAACTGTATAAGCATACCTCCTTGCAAACAACTGTTGGCATCCTTATGCTTGCGCTTATTGATAATAAGCCGTTGGTATTTACTTTGCGGCAGCTCATTCGCGAATTCTTGATGCATCGTGAAGTGGTAGTCACCAAACGCTGCCAGTTTGAACTTGCAAAAGCGCAGGCGCGAGAGCACATTTTGCTTGGCTTTAGCATCGCTTTGTCTCATATTGATGAAGTTGTAGCGCTTATTAAAACTTCGGCATCAGCGGAAGAAGCGATCACAAAGCTTAATGATCGTTTCGGATTATCCGTTGAACAGTCCAAAGCGATTTTGGAAATGCGCTTACAAAGACTTACGGGACTTGAACAAGAAAAGATTTATCAAGAGCTTGAAGATATCAAGGTTACTATTGCTCAGTTAAAAGCTATTTTGGCCGATCGTCAGCTTTTAAAAGAAGAAATTCGTAAAGAATTGGAAGCAATCAAAGCCGATTATGCTGATCCTCGTAGGTCGCGCATTGAGGGCCCCGTCGATCTTCTAGGCGAAGCTGATCTTATTCCTGATGAAGAGGTGGTAGTAACCTTGACCGGTAAGGGATATATCAAGCGGGTTCCACTTGCTGTCTATGATGTGCAGCATCGTGGTGGTAAGGGTAAGATGGGTATGGCAGCTCTTGAAGAGTCTGGTGACGTGCTTAAAGATATTTTTGTGACTCGTAATCATGACGAGCTCCTCTTCTTTACCAATACTGGTCGTATCTTTAGTTTGCCGGTTTTCCAGGTTCCTGAAGGTTCGCGTATTGCCAAAGGAAGAGCAGTCGTTAACATGCTTTCATTAGCTCCTGATGAGCATATAGTTAAGCTGTTATGTACCCGAGATTTAGAAGATAGATATCTTGTTATGCTTACAAAGCATGGCGTTATTAAACGAACAGAAGCGACTGCTTTTTCAAAAATTCGCAGTACCGGTATCCGGGCCCTGACGCTTCGCGAGAATGATCAACTTGTCTTCTGTTCACTGAGCTCTGGCAATGATACAATTGTTATCGCAACCGCAAAAGGCCAGGGAATCCGCTTTAAAGAGACAGAAGTGCGCTCTATGGGGCGAACGGCCGCGGGTGTTATGGGCATACGCCTTTATGAAGGCGACTATGTTGTGGGCATGGAAGTCGTACCAGAAGACAAAGATATGCTCTTTGTTACACAGGGAGGCTTTGGTAAACGGGTGCGAGTGGCCGACTTCAGAATCGCTCACAGAGGTGGGTATGGCGTGAGGACAATACCTACTGAGGGTCGTAATGGTCCTGTGATAGGCCTTGCTATCGTTGATGATGCTAGTAACGTTCTGCTCATAGATATTCACGGTAAGATCATTCGCCTTTCACCAAAAGAAATCCGTACGATGGGAAGACAAGCAAAAGGCGTTCGCTTGATTCGTCTTGAAGAAGATCGTCATCTGGCAGCAATCTCGGTTTTCCAGGGAACTCCGGAGAATAATGATTCGTCGAATCACGATTCTGGCGACCATGATCCTGCGAACCCCGGTGCGAGCGATCAAGACCCAAGCGATAAAGATCAGCTCAAAGATTTGAATGTACAGGGATCTTTTTCGACTCTAAAGCCAGCTTTATCAGGAATGCCTGAACCGACGGAAGAATATGCTGACGAAGATGAGGAATTGGGATTGCCAGAAGATGAAGGTTCATTAGAAGAACCAGAATTTGAGGACGAGTCAGAGTAACCAGCTGCAAGGAGCAGTATGCATAATGTAGTGCTGCATCTTTCACTTATTGAACATATAGGCCCGGCTGCAGGCTTACGCCTTTTCCGGGCTTTAGGTTCAGCGGAACAATCACTCGGCTCGATCTACGTGCTGAGCGTCTCAGAGTTGCAATCCTTAGCAGGATTGAGTGAAGAGCGTGCTCGGACTCTTTATGAAGGCCTCGCCGATAAAAGCTTGCTCGAGCGAGAATTAGCGCTCATTAACGAATATGAGATATCTGTTATCACCGTCCTTGATGAAAACTATCCAGTCCTGCTTAAAAATATCTATCTTCCACCTTTGGTGCTTTATGTGAAAGGGCCTGCTGCCCTTGATTCGCAGCGACACCTTGGTGTAGTTGGTTCGCGCAAGGCCGATAGCTATGGGCAGGCCGTTGTATCAATGCTGGTTGGCGATTTAGTAAAAAATGGATGGGTTATAGTAAGCGGTGGTGCGATTGGCATTGATGGTATGGCTCATCAGGCCACCATTGATTCTGGTGGTACTACCATTGCCGTGTTGGGGTCGGGCCTTTTGAGGCCTTATCCTAAGGTTCATAAAAATCTTTTTACAAAAATAATTGAAAGCGGAGGCGCCTTGGTGAGTCCTTTTCCGCTCACGATGGAAGCACTCCCTGGTATGTTTCCTGCGCGTAATCGCATTATTGCAGGATTGTCACGCGGGTGCGTTGTAATACAAGCAGCTATACCGAGTGGTGCGCTTATTACGGCGCAGTATGCCCTTAATGAAGGACGAGAAGTATTTGCGGTTCCGGGAGCCATTAATAATCCTTTGAGCGCCGGCTGCCATAAGCTTATAAGCGAAGGGGCAACTTTGGTTGGCAGCGCTGCGGATATTCTTGACGCTTTTGTGCAAGTCGAGCCTAAGGATAGGCAGCTAGCGTTTATTTCTCAGGCGCAACAAAACGCTGTTTGTGTGCCGGCGCCTCATGGGCCATTGAGTTCAGAGCCGGTGACTCGTGAGTCGTTGACTCCAGAACAGCGCATTATTCAGTTATGCGCACAGCCCATCTCTTTCGATGAGCTCATTGTTCGAGCCGGCCTGGAAACTCCGGTTATCCAGGACATTCTTTGTGAGCTGAGTCTTGAAGGAAAGCTTATACAAGACCGGGTGGGCTTGTGGTGCAGAGTTTGATTAAGTTGGCGCTAGTTTTTGTGATAGTGTACTGAAAACTCAAGGGCTTAGCATAATGTTGGGTATTTCGGGTAGCAGCCACGTCTACTGAATAAAAAAAATAATTTTTCCTGCCCACCGGACTTTACAATATTTTTCTCCTCAGCAATACTATATCAAAAACTTTGGTCTTGCTTTGTCTCGTACATGAACCAGAATACGCACTGAGCCGATAAATTTACGGGGTTTTCTTATGATGCAACGCTATTCTTATATCCTCATTCTAATAACTGCAATGAACCTGTATGCCATGGAAATGGATCAGCAAATGATGAATCTCGGCCACATCGATCAAAGCATCCGCGGTGCCGATGTGCAGAAGGAGGCTGCTGAGGACGCTGGTCGGCGGCCTGTTACCTCGCTTAACACCACATTTGCGGAGATGCTGGCCCATGGTAAGGCTGCAGACGAGGATCGTGCAACTGATTTCTCAAAAGAATTAAGCGATTTGTTGCATGAACAAAGAAGTAGTCTAGGTGTGCTTGTTAAGGAATTTAGCGCATTGCTTCATGAACAGCGTGCAAAGATGAGAGAACTTGAAGAGGCTAAGTTACAACCGCTTGAATTATGCTATGACAAACCCTCTAAAGATTTCGTAGACCATTATATGGAAAACTGCCCACAGCAAGCTTTGAAGTGCGAGATTGTTGATGTAATAAGAGCAGTTTTTTCAAGTCTTCAGAACAAAGAGAATGAAGTAAGCGCTCTAACCAAGATGGCCATGAAGCGCAAAATAGCGCTTGTTGGACCTCCGGGAGTTGGCAAAAGTATGCTGGCAAAATGCATTGCTCGTTATTGCAACGCTGGGTATCTTTTTAAAAGTGCACCCGCTATTCCCAATGAGTATAAAAATTCGGGAATAACCAAACTAAATGACCTCTTTTCTCAATTATTTAAACATAAATCGCCCGTGTTTCTTATATTAGATGAACTCTCAGGATTAACCGATAGGCATGGAGCTCAGAATAATCCGGACCCCGGAATGATGGAACATTTACTTACTCTTTTAGATTGTTGCGATGAATTTGAGCATATTGTTGTTATCATAACAACAAATGATGTAGAAAGCTTACCAGAACCTCTAAAAAGCCGCCTTCATGGTGCAATAATCAAGATAGATGATCCTGACTTTGAGCATAGAAAAAAAATAATTAAATTTTGGCTTGGCAAAGCTTCTCATGCTTTGGAAGAAGTGCAGATAGAAGATATTGCCAGGAAGTGTAACAAGCTTTCCGGCCGAGAAATAGAACAAATGGTGCGAATCGCAGCTGCTTTGGCTTGCAAAATTGAGAGAGATGATCTATTAAATGCCCTTCATAAAGTGAGAGAAGAACAACCCAAGCATGCGCTTGCAGCTAGAGATTGTCCTGATTTACCTGGAAGAAAACAAGTTATTAAATCTGAAATAGCAAAGTTTCTCCATCAGGCGGAACTTTTGGGGGAGAAGGAGCTTGATTCGCTCGCCAAAAAATGTGAAAATTTTACTAGGGGAGAGATTGAGCATATGGTACAACATGCTCATGCGGATGCGAGCAAAATTGCTTATGCGGATCTTTTGGGCGCACTTGCAAAGATACGAGCAAGCCGTTCTCTTACTTCGAGCCGATTGAAAAACCTTAAGGAATCCGCGATAAAGTCTATTCCTTATATAATTTCCGGCACTGGGATCATCTTAACGGTAGCTGGTCTTTGCATGCAATGGCATGCGCATAAACAGCAGATACAATTCCATGCGGATCAAATGCTGCAAGTAGCAAATCAAATGAAGCAAAGTTCTACTATGCATATTCAGCAAATGGTGTTCAATCTTGCTATGCATACAAAAAATTTGCAAGAGCAGATGTACAAGGAAATTTTTCAATTATGGCTAAGATTGCGAGCTAATGAAAAGGATGAGCTAAGCTGGACCTTGGATCGATATATCCGCGATGGCAATAACTCTTTACAGTTTAACCAAGCTGTTGCTGCAACAGAATTGGCGACAACGAATGCAAAGATATTTGCACAATCCGGTACTCAGAATATGATAGAAATCATAGAAGGGGCTGCTGATGAACTCGTTAAATCAGGTGGAAAAGATAGCTCTATTCTAAAAGAATTGTTGAAGGACCCGCAGCATATACCGTCCATTAAGGGCGTTGGTTTGTTTACGAGCACATACAACTGGATTAACGGATTATTCAACCGATCTGCTTCACGATGAGCCCTAGTATGGCTTCACAAAGCCTAAATAACTTCCGTTTGCGTTTGTCAGGTTTTTTAGTTGAAAAGGTAAGGATTTATATGACCATTCGTTATTTTGCTTTGTTTACTTTAATGCAAATCACTTTGCTTGCAAGTGAACCTCCTGTAGAGCATATGCTCAACCCACCCGGGGCACATCTTACAATGTCAGCTTCTTTGCCGAATGATGTGAGTAGCAGCACTTTCCGACGCGTCATTGGTTCCTATAATGTGCCGATCGCTGCGATGAAGTCGTCATTCGGGCAAACTGAATCGATTCAGCAGCCATCTCATTTAGACAAAAAAGAGCTTGAAACGTTACCTGTTTTGAGCCAACCAAGAGAGTTTCGCGATATGCTCAAATCAAAGAGTCCTAGAATTTTTGAGCATTACGTAAAGCACTATCCTAATGAACTAAAAAATATTGTTGCGGTATATAAAGAAAAATTTCAGAATTTTTCTAAGATTGAGCACGAAGAGATTCGTCAACTTTATCTGGCGGCTATGCAGCGAAAAATAATACTGGCTGGCCCACCCGGAGTGGGCAAAAGTGTTTTAGCCCAAGTAGTACCAGAGGATTGCTCAGTGCGTTATTGTTTTATATCAGCGCCTTCAATACCAAATGAATACAAAAACTCGGGAATTACCAAACTCGATGAGTTGTTTTTGCCTTATTTTGAGCAACAAGAACCAATATTCATTATTTTGGATGAGATAACTGGACTTACTGATCGCAAGCATGGCAAGCATAATCCCGATTCAGGTTTAGTGGAGCACCTTTTGACGCTTCTTGATCGTTGCGATCGGTATAATCATATTGTTGTTATTATGACTGCAAATGATTTAAAAAAATTGCCTGAGCAGCTTAAGAGCCGTCTGTGCGGTAGTATAATCAAAATGGATTACCCTAAGGAATCGCACAGAAAGGAGATTTTGTGTTTATATCTTGAGGGCTTGAATCGGAGCATTTCTAAAGAAGCGCTCGGTTCAATTGCGCGTCAAAGTGTCGATTTTTCCGGCCGAGAGCTGGAGCACATGGTGCGTTTAGCTGCTAGCTATGCCATCGGTAACACCACTTTTATCATCGAGTCCGCCCATTTGGAGCGTGCATTTAAGGCGATCTGTGATAATCGCGTGCTGACCTCGAATCATTCGAAGGAGTACTGGAAAAGTTTTAAAAAATTCTTTCCTTATATTAACTCGTTAGGGGGTATAGTGCTGACTATTATAGGCCTGTACTTCCAGTGGAAATCTCATCAGCAACAAGCCAAGTTCCATTCTGAACAAATGATCCAATCGGCTAAACAATTACAACATTCTTATATGATGCATATTGCACAAATGGTCTTCAATCTTCTTATGAATAGACATGCCGTTAAGGAACAGGTCTATAAAGAAGCATTCCAGCTCTATCTTCGGTTGCGAGGAAATGAAAGAGCCGATGCTGCACTGGCGTTAGTAGATTTTATAAAATTTCGGGAAAAAGCAGAACGGTTTAAAGAGGCACTGCCTGCTGCACAGGCCACTCTTAACGCGTCTCAGGAGTTTGCTGGTTTTACAAAGCCAGAAGAAGTTATAGGTATTGTGGAGAAAGCAACTGAACAAATTATAAAATCTGCGGGAAATAATACCAGTATTTTAAAAAAAGCATTGGGAGAGGATACTAAGGAGAAATAATTATGGATGGAACTAGAATAGCTCAACTGTTTTTGGTAATCAGCCTCGTATGCTTCGCACCAGCTCATTTTACGCATGCGATGGAAAAAGCTATGACGAGGGAGCAAGAAAATTTTGAAATTATTAGAAAGTATCCAGCTGAGTTTCCAGAGCAGCAGGCATCCATGCAACGGACTCAATTGGCTTCCGATGTTCAGCCAGTTGTTGTGATAAGCGTCCCGCGAGGCACTGCGCAAGACTCTCTTCCAACTGGATCATTAGAAGGGCTCGGTTTAAAGGTCGCTCCTCCAAAAGGGGCTCATCCTGAAAGTGCTCTTTCTCAAACGGCAGCGCAGGCTTATGGTTCCTTTCATGCGGCACGAGCAAATCAATCAGGTAGGAATCAACAGATTCGACTGTGTACACAACTTGTTACCACAGACGAACGACTTTTTAAGGCTTTTCAGTCAAATGATAGCCGGATGGTCGGTGAAGTATACACGGTGGCCGGACTACTTCAGAAATGCAAGAGTGGCTTAAATACGCCGGAGAGTATGCAAGCAATTTTTATGTTATCGCAACTGCGTGTAGGTCTTTCGAGTTATGAGTACAATGAAGCCTTTCAAAAAGCCCTATTAAGTTTTTATAACCTTGTTTATAACCAAGATGGGTCTCTCAAGCTAGATCGGCCAGCGAGCTTCTATGCGCAAGCAATAGATACCATTCTTCAAAATTTCAACACTGAGCTCCAGCTTAGAAAAACAGAGCATGAAAATGATTTGATGATCGCTATTGTTGGTCTTGCGCAGGGAAAATCTATTAATAGAGATATGTCGATTTTAGCATTACAGAATGAAGAGTGGCAAAATAAAATCAGTATGCATGCCTTTAACAAAGATTTGATATCGCTCATCTCAGCATGTTCTGGCGGGAAATGGGAAGATGCACATGCTGTCATCGACCGCTATGCCAAGTCAGGTGAGGCAAATGGCCGAGCTCAGGCTGAACATGTATTGCTGCATGAGCTATATACTGCCTTTAGTAAAAGCACTTTTAATGAGTACGGTGTTGCTCACGCTTATGGCTTGGATCCCTATTTACAGGAGTGCATTCTTGAAAAAACGAGCGTCCCTGACAGAGAACTGAATAGCTTGCTGGAGCAGCGAGATAAGCTCTATCACTCGATTCTTGAGCACTTCTCTCTTGCAAGCGCTACTGGGAAAGTGCGTGAGGTTGCTTACAAGCTTGTTGATGTAGCTGATGAACAACCTGAAATCGTTGCCGACTATCTTGCTCACCTGCTCAGTAAAGATAGCAAAGATGCTAAAGAAAAAGCTGTCTATGATACTTTTTATGAAAGCAATGGGTTGCTAAAGGGTTATACATACAGCCCGACGGCGCTGCAGGGCTTTAAAATCCCGGATACTGTCTCTGCTGAGGCCCATGCAAGTGAGCGATCTCTCCTTTTTAGATTTGCAAATTACAATACGTATGGAAAGGCTGATTTAGAAGAAGGTGTTCGTGCTGGTATTTCTTATGTTGTCGAGGCATGCTCAGATACTGCTTATGCTCAATCGTGCAGATCATTGGCTCAAGCAACAGATAAGGCCCTGCTAGATGAGCGCGTTGATAGCACAATTTTAAGATGTCAGAATTTGGCCCTGTCTTGTGGGCAAGCAGAGGCATTGTCTGCAAGTGACCTAGATTTTGTTGTAAAAATTGTCGATACATTGCAAAATTCTCCACGACTCTCAGCCGGTGAGAGAATAAGCCTGCAGGCTGGCTTATTGGGATATGATACGCTCGCTGGTGTGGCCCTTCAGGGAAAGACGGCGCTATCAGATGCTGAATGGAACGCGTTAAAACCTATTCTTGCGCTTCCAGGTACGTTGCCCCTCGTGCTTCCTCGCCCGGAAATGACCGAGATTCAGCTTTTGCAGAATCTAAGGCAGGGAATTATTGCAGACATGGCACCTGATGCTGCTGCGATTCTTGATAGAGCAACCAAACTTCATGAAGCGCAGCAATCGGCAACGGTTGATAGAGCATTTCAAATCGCGCAAGCTGTTAGGGTCGTATCGGGAATTGCAAGAATCGCCGCGGCTCTGGGTGAAAGAAATTGGGTAGAGGCGGGAAAAGCGAGTTATGACCTTTTAAGTGTTGAACGCGATTACTCAATGTATCGCGGTAACAGTATTAAGGAGTTTCCTAGAGGATCCATCAACGACAGCCATATTTTTTCTCGAGACCACATCAAAAGAGGGATCATGGATTTAGGTAGCTCAAGGAATGACATACTTTGTAAATTTAGAGATGAGATCATAAAGGCAGATAAGCTTAAGCTGCTCAAGGAGGGGGATAACCAGATACATACCATATTCAATGGTCATAAAGTTATTATTAGGTGCCGGCTTTTGAATGGCAGAATTCAAAAGGTCGATGGTTTTAGAGGGCAAACTACGCATCTCTATGGAAATAGAATACGTTTTGACCTGTAATTGATTGATGTGTTTTATCGTATGCAAACATAAGAGAGTTTCTTGTTGTCGTCAGATCCCACTCAATCGAATCATCGACATTCTTTGTGAGCTGAGTCTTGAATGAAAGCTTATACAAGACCGGGAGGGGGTTGTGGTGCAAGGTTTAGCTGCATTAGAGGCATGCCCCAGATCTTAGATGTCGTCTGTCAATTACGTCTGAATGATGTATGGTAATAGAAAATATAAAACTCTTAAAAGGGAATTGTACTTATGATTTTTTTACGTAAAATAGTATGTGTTGTTATTGTGATCTGCTGCATGAATCTCAGGGGTATGGATATACTTCATACCTGCATTCCGAGCGAAAACCTTGCTGTGACGGTGTACTCTCATCCGGAATGCTTATACTGTTGCGCTTTTCGCGGCGACATCGAGGGCGTGAAGAAAGCAGTAATAAATACGCCCATTGATGCGCCTGATAGTCAGCGGAAAACTGCTTTGTGTTATGCGGTGCTTGGCAAGCAGGCTGAAGCGATTCGTTGTTTGCGTTCCTTGGGTGCTAGCAGGAGACACTTGTATGCGAACTCTTTTATCAAGAAACTTTTAAGAAAAAGCGAATACCTAGAGCTTTCTCGAGTACTTAAAGAACACATTGCGATAGGTGCTTTTGGAGGGGACCAGAAGGTGCGAGAAGTTGTCATGCAGGGACAGTCAGCACAAGTAAATGGGCAACCGCCGAGAGCCGCTCTGCTGCCAGAACCGGCGCCAGCGCCACAACAGGGTCATATAAGCACGCAGCTGCTACCTATAAAACAGATCATTGCTGCACAAGCACCTGGCCAAAAACTTCAAGATCAGCATCTTTACAAAGAGCTTATTGGTTATCTTAATGCCATGCATCTCCAAAGTGCTTCCACAGTGAGTTGCTTTCTTGAAAAACTTGAGAAAAACGACTTTGTTGATCAAAAGAATAAAGAGAGGGAGCTTTATCAGATTTTTGAAAATGTTTTGCTTCTTGGTTCAAAGCCATGGTTAGCGAATCTTAAAGCAGATGAGCGAGAAACTCACGTAAGCCAGGTGTGCGCTCTTATATCGCTTTTGCTTGCTCATAATAAAGAGCTTCTCTTTGGCACCGATGCACTCGGTGGGCAAGCTCTTCATAGAGCCGTTTCTCAGGGAACGCCTGCCATTGTCGAGCATTTACTAAAAGAGGGGGCAATAGAAAGTATTGAAATTCCGGACAAAACCCAGAGAACTCCTTTAGCACGAGCAGTTGCTTATGAGAAAATGGATGTTGCTAAAGTCTTGTTAAAAGCAGGTGCGAGCCCTGCAACCTGTAAGCATGTACTGGAAGCTCTGCCATCTGGCAAGGCTCAAGAGCTCTGTGCTCAATTGGGTATTTAGATTAGCAGCTGCGTCTAATATGTTTTTTGCCTTTTTGCATGAATTACTGTACACTCAGTTATTGGATAGATAATCAAAGCTGGCACTGCCAGAAATTGTATTAAATTTTTAGAGCTAGCTAGGAGCTTGACATGCCAGTACCTAAACGTAAAACGAGTAAGGCTCGTAGAGATAAACGTTCGGCAAATAAACATATTCGTCCACAAGCAGTTGCTGCATGCTTAAATTGTAGTGCGGCTATAAACCCGCATTCTGCATGCGCCTCATGTGGCTTTTATAAGGGCAAAAAAGTTTTGACGACAAAGCTTGAGCGGGCGATAAAGCGAGGTGAATCGCGCCGAGTTCAAGCAGCCAAGCATGAAGAAGCTGCAGCGCCAGCCACTGAAAGTAAGGAATAGTAGGGATTTAAATGAGTAAGCGGGGGATCCAATCTAAGCAGTAAGCCGGGATTGGATCCTTTTCAGTTTTAGGAGGATTTAACATGATGCCGCATTTGACACAAGAGATTTGGACACAGAAACGCATAAATACTGCAGCAGGGATACTGGCCTTGGCAGGATTAGCTGGCGCAGGGTGGTTTGGCTATTCTTGGTATATGCGCTCTAAAGAGCAAGTTGCCTATAAAGATTTAGCAGAATCGATTGATGGGTATGTTAAAAGTCGCGTAAGTGGTGGCAACGCCGAAAAATGGATTGACGTTGAGCGAGGCTTTCAGGCCGGTGCTAAACGCAATACATCCTCAAAGCTTCAGCCTTATTTCTTAGCTTTTGAAGCCGATGCTCTTATTGAGCAAGGTAAGATTAAAGAAGCAGGCGTCTTGATGGACAAAGCCGTGGGCATGATATCGCGGGAGAATCCGCTCTATTTCTTATATGCTATTAAGCGCGCGCTGATCAAGATTGATTCATCTGATGAGGGAATGGAAAAACAAGGCCGTCAAGAGCTTGCAGCTCTAGCAAAGGATGCCGCTAACCCAATGCAAGATATGGCTCGTTATTATAGTGGGCTTGATGCATTGAGCCAGGGTGACAAGACTGCGGCTCGAAATTTCTTTCAAGAAATAGGGCAGCCTACATCTTTCTGGTATCAGACGGCGCAGGAAAAGCTGAGCGAATTATGAGCATAGTTCGAGTTCGGTACGCTCCCTCGCCAACAGGCCACTTACACGTTGGTTCATTAAGGACAGCTCTGTATAATTGGCTTTTTGCCCGCCATAATGGGGGTGCTTTTCTTTTACGTATTGAAGATACTGATCTTGAACGCTCAAAACCTGAGTATACTGAATCTATTTTAAAATCTCTTGCATGGGCAGCTATTGAACCTGATGAACCGATTGTTATTCAGTCGCAGCGAATTGAAGAGCATAAGGCCGTAGCCCAAGAACTCCTCAAGCAGGGAAAAGTATATCGTTGTTTTTGTACCCCAGAAGAATTGCGTGAGCGACTTGGTGAAAGCGCTGCACAAGAAGGAAGCTACACTAGGTATGATGAGAAGTGTCGTACAAGAGTCGGTAACTGATGATGATCTTAAAAAGCCGTATGCACTTCGTTTTAAGCTACCCCACGATCGTGAGTTTATCAGTTTTGATGATCTTATTCGTGGAACAGTACGCTTTGAGCGAGAGCAGCTTGATGATTTTATTATTGTACGGTCGGATGGTACCCCAATGTATAACTTTGTAGTGGTTATCGATGATGCATTTATGCACATTACCCACATTTTGCGCGGTGAGGACCATATCTCAAATACCCCTAAACAAATTCTTCTATATGAAGCATGTGGCTACACCATCCCTTATTTTGCTCATTTTTCTCTCATCCTGGGGCCTGACGGCCATCGCTTGAGCAAACGGCATGGAGCTACCGCTGTGCTTGATTTTAAGCAGAGAGGCTTTTTAGCACAAGCACTCTGCAATTATTTGGTGCGTTTGGGATGGTCTCATGGCGATCAAGAAATTTTTACTACCCAAGAGCTGATAGATTATTTTTCCCTTGAGCATATGAGCAAAAAAGGGGCAATATTTGATAGCAAAAAGCTCGAGTGGGTTAACAGCATGTATATCAAGAAAATGCCACCTGAGGAGCTCGTGGCTCATATTGAGCATGATGTAGAACCAGATTTTAAAAAACATGTAAGCAACTGGAGTACTCCGGTTCTCTACCGCATGGTTGCCTTATTTCAAGAGCGTGTAAAAACGCTTAAGGAATTGGCTGACGAAGTGCGCGGTATTCATGAGCGGCCTCATGAATTTTTGGTGGATATTAGTGCCTATAAGCAACCATTAATTATTGAATACCTTGCAGCTTTCCAAAGTGAACTTGAAGCACTGGAAGATGTTTCTTATGAAAGTGTAGATGGGAGTATTAAGAGATATTTGTCAGCGCTTTGGTATTTCAATGCCACAAATTGCGCAACCATTACGCGTAGCTCTTACTGGAAAAAGTTCAAGCCCAGGTGTCGCGCACCTTATTGCTGTGCTGGGCAAGGATGAAAGTATTCATCGTATTGGATACTTCATAAAATGTCTTAAGGAGGAGAGTACTGCATGAAGCATTAACCAATAAAACAGAACTATGGAGGTTTTTTGTATGAAAATTGGTATGCTTTTTCCTGGCTATGGAAGCCAATTCGTTGGCATGGGCAAGGAATTATATGATAACTCACGCATTTTTCAAGAGTATTTTGAAGAGGCGTCTAATTGTTCGGGAATTAATTTTGTTAAACTATGCTTTGCATCATCCGATGTAGAGCTTTCAAAGATACCACATGCTTACCCAGCACTTTTTTTAGTAGGGGTTGCTACAGCAAACATTATTAAGGAGGTCTGTGAATCGGAGGGTGTGAGCATAAGTTATATGGCAGGGTATGGGGTAGGAGAATACAGTGCTTTATGCACCGCGAAAGTTCTCAGCTTTCCCGATGGGCTCTATATTTTGAGTAAACTTTCGCTTTTTTATGAAGCGATGCGAGAGCAGCTTGATGCTAAATCTGTAATAGTAAATGGGCTTACAGCAAAGAGGTTGAAAGAAATCTGTGAAGAACATAGTTCTCCTGATGCATGCGCTCATATTGCTATTTACGAAAATAAAAATGGGCATGTAGTAACAGGTCAGACCGATGTGGTGGACGCTGTTGCTGAAGGGGCATCCGATGCTGGCGCTCAGAAGGTTAAAGAAATAGAAGCGGCAGAGGGGTTTCATACCCCGCTTTTAAATGACCTTGTTGAGCAACTCAAAATCTATCTTACAAAGGTAGATTTTAAAGATCCTCAAATGCCTCTCATTATGGGCGTAACCGGTAAGGAAGTATGCCGTGCTAAAAAGGCGCAGGATGCTATTATGCGTCAAATTGTTGAACCAGTTAACTGGAGTGTTGTGGTAAAACAGTGTGCTGATGCAGATATAATTGTTATACCAGCACCCTCAAAGACATTGATTGCAGAGGTATCTGCAGCTTACCCTAAAAAAATTGTTGTGGGTATTGACACAATGGCTGATATTGAAATATTTAAATCGCTTTTAAAAGAGCGCTTAGCTGAAGCGGTGGTAATTCCTCAAGAGGAATCGATACAGCCGCAGCTGTAAAAAGAACAGATACCTAGTAAAGGAGCCTAAGGTGGATCGAGCGGATATCTATGCAAAAGTTAGTCAAATAATTGCGCATATTTTAAAGATAAGTAAGGACTCAGTCAATGAGGAATCTAACTTGGAAAGCCTTGGGGCTGACTCATTAAATAGAGTCGAATTTGTCATGGAATTGGAAGAGACATTTGGTGTTGAGATTAACGATGAAGAAGCTGAAAAGCTTTCTACCGTTGGCCAGACTGTGACGTATATTCAAGGATTATTGAAAGAAAAAGGGGCTTAAAAAAGCCCCTCTTCCAGATAGTTCAGCGCTACTTGCGTTTTTTAAACATTACTTGATTAAGTTCAATAATTCTTGCGCTCTATCATTCAATCCGGCTATAACGGCTCCATGCTTCTTCGATTTGTGGCGGATGAAATCAGCTACGTTTCTTTTATTGTTTTCTTCAATTACAAGCGGATTTGCACCAAGCCCTAATAAATACTTAAACACTTCCAAACAATTTTGCCTTGCGCTAGCTTCGCGACCGAAAAGATATCCCATTGCGGCACGATGCAAAGCAGGTCTGTGTTCTCTGCGATCTTTTGTTGTATCGATAAACTCTTTTGGGTTTGCTTGCTTTGCCAAAAATTCTTTTACAGCTTGCAGGTTCCCTTTACGGGCATCTTTTAAAAACTGCTCTTCTGCGGTAGGCACATCAAGTACATGTTGGATGGGATGAGTGACTGTCCCATTGAGTACATCGATTAAAACAGCAGCTCTTTTTTTCATACCATCGGTAGGATTTTGGGCCTCCGCTAATTTAGAGCGGATCAATCCAGGAATGGATCTTCCATTTTTATCAACAGCTGCCTTCAATATTAAAAATTTGTCTGTTTTATCCAGTAACTCGAAAATGGTGAAGCAATCTATGTTACTATCTATAAGATACCCTAAGGCGGCTACATGTAAGGCGCTTCTTCCTTCGCGTAGTGTTCTGGCGTTGACGAGTGATTGATCGGTAGCAAGCATTTGTGAGACTTTTTCCGCATTTCCTGCACGAACTAATTGGAGAAACGTTTCTTGCTCCTTGTCTGTTAAGACTATTGTTTTGTTATCATCATCTTTATAAACAAGCTTTCTTGTTACACGATACTTCCCAGACTCATTAACTATAACAGTAGCTTCCATGCACAATGCAGCCTGTGCAGTGGAAAGTAGGGCAGCCAGAATGAACAGTTTTTTCATGAGAACCTCGATGTTTAAAATTGTTTTATAGATGTAAATGGTATTAGTGTACCACAAAACGCGATTTTGTGAAAATTTTATTTTTTGCTGATTGTCTTTTTTGAAGAGCATTGAGTACTCAAGAGGTCTTAGGTAAGACGCGGGCGAAAAGCTTTCTGCTCTGGGTCAGGCTGTGGCGTATATTCAGGAATTAGTGAAAGAAAAAGGGGCCAAAAAGCCCCTTTTTCATGATCGGTAGATTTTATTCATTTATCGAACGGTGTATGTATGCATCAAGAACGTATGCGATCTTAATCAATCTCTTGCTTATTTCGTCCACTTCGGTTGGGTGCTTATCCGTTAGTTGCTCGGCGATATCTCTAATAGCTCTTCTAGTGCTAAATATGTCTACGCCGTGGTAGAGCAGCTCTGTAAAATCATCCAAATACTGTGGATCTCCAGTTTGCAAATACTCCGTTGCCGCTAGGGCCAGGGTTGGTATACAGACTTCTCGTGCCACCACAGTATCCGCATTCATGCTGACACTAGTGCGAGCGATAAAGATTAAGGCAAGCAACGCGTAGATTTTTTTCATAAAGACCTCATGTAATGTAAATTTTGTAGATGTGCACTATTATTGTAGCTGAAAAGCGCGCTTTGTAAAAATCTATTCCTTATTTCCTTAATTTTCTTTGGCGGCCTGTGCCACGAGCGTTCTGGAGGTAAGTCAAAAGCTCTTCCAAGCTCTTGAGGCTGTGACGTATACTCAGGAATTGTTGAAAGAGAAAGGGGCTGTTTTAAGGCCCCTTTATAATCAAATTAATGCTTTGCTTTTTTCTTAGAAGCTTACACACCCTTTAACCCAGACACCCCATTGAGTAAGTCCTGAGCGTTCACATGCGCTACGACCTTGATTGGCATCAAGTTCAACTTCGCCACCAACACCCAATTGTGGGTTCCAGCCACATTCATCCATCCAGGTGTAACAAATATGAGCAAACGCTTTGTTGGTAAATACTGAATGAGCTTCACCTGAGTGAATATCAATATCATTTACCGATAAAAGTGTTGGTTGTAAGCCATTGTTTATGTAATAACCGTTAGCAGTTGTGAGGCTTGCCGTAGGAGTTGGTTGTGTGACCGTTCCTCCATTCAAGCACACCGCACAATCAGTTGCTGCAATAGTGCCTGACTGGCGAGTTCCCCCCGCAAATGCTGTTGCATCTGATTCTGTTGCATTATCCGGCAAATTGGTAACAGTTGAAATAGGAGGTACTGGTAAACTTGGGCAGCCTGGCGGAACTGTTGCATTTGCTGGGAATGTGTCTCCGTTAGGGAAAATAGTAGGCACGAGTAAGCCTCCACTTGGTACAACCGCTATGAGGTAATTCGAGCAGCACGTCCCCTCAGTACCCTTAATGCCAAATTTACGCTTATCTATGTCTGAAGGGCATGAGTTGCACAGCACTTCAATTTTTTCGCGACTATGTCCGTAACCGTTATAGCCTAAATCAAATCCAAAGCCGCACCACCGATAAGCAAGCTTGAGTGAAAAATCAGCTTTTACACCAACGCTGACATGTACTTCTCTGTTGGTAAAGCATGACGCATTGATCATATTGTTAGCGTAGGTGAATGTCGTTCCGTTAGTTTCAAACTCTTTAAGAAGCATATAGCGGCTAAAGGGTCCATTGTCGATTAAATCAAAAAAGCGGCATTGGCGTGATCTAAACATATGCGTGACGTTTCCTTCAAGAAACAGGGCCAAGTTGGAATCTTCCCCGCTCCAAAGCACCGTATGAGCGGAAATACCCGCGCCTAGCTCAAAATGCTTGCCGTTACCGACAACAGGGCTAAATACGTAGAGATTTTTTCTCTTTTTTCCTGTTGGGCATACAGCTTGTATGTAGGTTCCAAAATGGTAACAGTCATCATTTATCCAATTATAACCGAGGATTACGTCGATATCCGCTAAGCCATTACGCACCTGACGAGCAAAATCAAACCTTCCTGCGCACCACGGCGTGTTCATATCACCAAAAAAGAAAAAGCCGCTCAGTGCTTGTTTAATAGTAGAAGCGGTATCGGTTGCGCTTTCACCCATATAGCAAAGAGGAAACTGTTTTGGTGTGCCATTTTCATTGGTCGTTCCGGTTTCGATGTTCACACAATTGCCACAGTTAGTATCTAGGTTCCAGCGGGAATGAACAAACGGTGCATGAAGTCGCACGTACAGCCCTTGCATCCAGCAATCAAGGCCCATATAAAAACCAAGATCTACTATAAAGTTTTCAACGCGCGGATGAAAAAAAATACTTCCTCTAAAATCAGTTGGCAGACCAAAGTAATCTGCAAGCAACTCATTGGGTGCACGGTCAGTAACCTGACTTCCTGCAAAGCTTAGCTTTGAGCTTCCAAAGAGGGCTTGTGCAATTTGCTTATCTTTAAAGGAGCGTTGATATTCGAAAGCTACATAAGCAGCCCCGTAATTTTCACACATTTCCGGCTTATTAATGTCCCACTGCCAACCGACAAGCTCACGAGCTGTGTTAGCGCCTTGGGACCGGAAATGGACCGCCGTACGAAGCTGTTTAAAGCGATCGGTTGAGCAGCAGTCTCCATTACTTTGACTATCATCGCATTGCGTTGAACAGTTGAGTTCTCCGCTGAGACGCTTTGCATGTGCTGCTGAAGTGTTTATGATCAATGCACAGCTGAGTAACCATGCGGTTAATTTGTGAGGCCCCATTTTTGGCACCATTGTTAGATCCCTTTCAGTTTTTATTTTCCTTCTACTCTAGAAAAAAGATTGCGCTTGCGCAAGTATTATTAACTATTTTTATCAGTTACTCTAAGTTTCAAAACGCTAGGCCCCCCTTGAGCCAGATTCCCCATTGCTGTAACGCATTATCGCAATGGGCATCAAATTCAGCTTCTGCACCAAGGCCTACAAAGGGCTCATAACAAGATTGATACCATGTGTAACTGAGCAGACCAAACACCTTATGAGTCATCATTGTTCCCTGCTCAGCTGATGTCGGATCTAAATCTTTGCACGTGATTAATGGTGTGATTAATGTTGGTTGACTATCGACGAAGAACCCATTAGCTGGCGTAAGATCAGCGGTTGGTGTTCCTGCTGGATCGACCGTTCCCTCATTGAGGCATACGGCACACCCAGCGAACTGGCCCAGAAGGGCTTGTGCCAGGAGCAAATATGGTGGCATTAGGTTGTGTTGCATCGCTAGGCTCGTTTGTAACAATTGAAGTTGTTCCTAAAGCAGGACAATCCTCTGGCGCTTCTGAACCAACAGGAAAAGCCGTTCCATTAGGGAAAATGGTGGGAACTGACTTCCGCCACCAGCGGGTGGAACAAGTGCTATTGGGTAACTGCTACAGCATACTGGTTCAGTTCCTTTAAAGCCTAAAAATAGTTGATCCACAAAACAAGGACATTCTGTTTTTATACAAACTGTTTCTTTATTGCGGTAAAAGAAATTGTAACCGGCATCTATATCCCAACCACCTGCTGAGATACATATTTTTGCGCTGACATCGCTTTTCAAGCCTACATGAACTTCGCAATTTCTCGTTGCAAAATTGATGGCATTCATAAGATTACCATTATAGGCGAAGGTGCCTTGGAATTCGCCTGCGGGTGTGCCATTAATGCTGCAATCAGGATCATATTCTTTGAGCAGCATGTAGCGACTTAACGGACCGTTATCAGTAAAATCAAAAGAACGGATTTGATGAGTATTAAATACCCAGGTGACATTACCTTCTATGTAAACGCCAATGTTAAAGCAGGGGTTTGCGGTTGAAAGATGGACAGGTAAGTCCGCCACCAAACTCCCAATGCTTGCCGTTACCAACTAATGGGCTCAAATATATATTTTGCTTTCGGTCTATTGCCGGTAGGCACAACAGTAAGCGCAAAAAAACCAAAATGAGAAAAATCATTATGCCAAAAATTATAGCCAAATATTGCGTCAATATCAGCAAGGCCTGTTTTATCTCGTGCGCAAAATGAGAATCGACCATAACGCCATGCTTCTTTCATATCTCCAAACGTAAAATTACCGCTCAATGCTACACGTAAACTGTCAGTCGCGCAGTTCTGGTCCGTTTGATAGAGTGGATTTAACATGGGATTTACATTCGGGCATGCCACCGTCTGAACAGTCGACGAGTACATATAGCATGTAGGAAATGTCGGGCATCCTCTGAACTTTGGAGCACATGCTATGCATGAATCCAGGCCCAGCGTCCACTTGGTGTGAGTAAGCGGCGAATGGATACGTAAATAGAGACCATTGGATAATTCATCAAGGCCAAAGTAGAGGTTCAAATCGATGATGTAATTTTCAATGCGCGGTTTAATAGCAAGGGTACCAAGAAAATCCGTGGGAAGTCCAAAATAATCGGCTAAGATATCGGTAGGCTGACGATCTGGTCGTGCACTTCCTGAAAAGGTGAGGCAGGTTGAAGTAAGCAGATTGCGAGCGATAGATTCTGTCTTCATTGAATGAGTGTATTCTGCTGTAGCTGCAAGTACGCAATAATTTTCACTATAACATTTAAAAAGCTCGCGCTGCCAGCCTACCAGCTCTCGCGCAGTATTTGCACCTTGCGAACGCGGTATAAAAGTAGTGATATGCTTTGCAAGCAAAGGGTGAGTTAGCGTAATTAGAGAGAGCACTTGTAAGAGCCATCTGAGCTTCATAAATATTTCCTATATAGGTGATATATGGATACTACTTCCATTATGTTTTTTAAGAGAATGGAACTAATGTAGCGCTTCAATCGAATTTTGTCGATACCCAGATTATACTTTTTTACCAAAAACTCTTTTTTGTTGATTTTTGGCAGGGTTTATTTATGCTATCAGTCTCACAATTAAGACTCATTTTAGAATAAATGATTTGCGGTAGACGAGGAACGTTGGATGAAACAGCGCTAAGGACAAGTCGAACAAAGAAACAATCTGCTGCTATCATCAATTAACAGTGCATTTGTTGGTACATGGTAAGCAACGGTTCATGTAGGATTTCTCTGTTCATTACCTGCGCAATGTCTCCATAAATCATAAGAGTGCGATGTAAAAAACGATTATTTGCTCACTCTGAAAAAGACGATTCAAAGGTACTAAGTTAGTTTTGGTACAACGTTGTTTTAAAAAAATAATCATCAAAAACACAAAACTATTGCCTAAAGTCACGGTATGTGGTATGAATTATGTGCTAAGAATCTCTTAAGAATTTTAGAGCATAAAAAAAGAAGGAAACACTAATATAAGTATAGAGACAATTTATGCATTGCCAGCACGTGTTTCATTACGTTTTGAAATAATATAGTTATCAAAACAAAAGTGTTGATTATTTATAAAGTTTTTGCTAAATATAGGCTATGGTTATTTTGAAAATATGGTATATACACTTGCGAAAAGGGGGAATATGCGTTAACGATCGTCATGAGACTTTGAAAGAAATTATCGTATGTCTAACCATAAAAGAAAAGGTTACTCAATGAATAATATGAAAAAATTATCGATCATTTTACTTCTATCTATGGGAGTAAGTGGAGCATATTGCTGGAGGATTCCGGATGTGGTACCTTGATGCCACCACTACAACTACACAACGAACTGCAATACGGCTGCAACACCATGCAACAATGATTGTGGCACAACATGCTGCAAACGTGGCTACTAATGCTGCAGTGGCTGAATTGCAATACATAACTGTAACAATAACGGTGTAAGTACCGATATTTAGTTCCAAGAGATATTACAGCAGATCTTACCATCGTAACGATTTATCATTCTACAATAGATATCATGATGCACGTTGCAATTTCTTCACCTTTGATAATACATTCTACTATCAACAAAGCCGTCGTGGCAGATGTCTTGGTGTTGGGTTCTTGGACAAAAATCCAATCACCGTTGCACAAACTGGTGGAGATTTTAATTCACTTAATATCGGATTTAGGCTCAATCAGCAGATGATGGATTTAGCTCAACATTTGAAATTCGTCCTCGAAGAAGAGTATTTGCATGGCTTCCACAATTCATCTTTAATTTAGATTGTCTTTGCACAGGTCTTCTGGGCTGATGTTTCATTCGCTGTAGTTCATGCTCGTCATAGATATTCGCATTCTGTGAAGATGTAACCACTCCAGGTGATATTACTGGTGTAACACAAACGAATGTAACCGAAGCTCTTCAATGCGCTTAAGTGTTTCTCATGTGAAAGAAGACATACTGGAGTAGATAACGTGCTTCTTCGTGTTGGATATGATTACACCTATTGTGGAAATGACCACGTTGGTATTTACTTCCTTGGTTTGGTTCCAACAGGAAGAAAAACATGACAATGCTCGCTGGTTTGATCCCCATAGTAGGTATCAAAACATGGTGGTGTTGGTGTTGGTTTTGAAGGTGACTAGACTATTTGGCAATGATGATTGTAATAACAGCGATTTAGTATTGATGACTGAATTGAAATACACATATCGTCTTCAAACATCATGAAAACAGAATTTTCGATCTTAACAACGGACCATTATCACGTTTCTTACTAGCAGCTCCAGCAGATACTCCATGTGAACCAGTAAACATTCTTACCAACCTTACCACATGTGCTGAGTAGAACCTCGTAGCACAATTGACTGGTGGCTTGGTCTGCACTATCAATGGTGTAACTGGGGTGTAGAAATTGATTATGGCCTATGGTGGAGACAGACAAGAAAGAGTATGTGCTCGCAACTTCAACTTCGACAGACTTAGGTATCTTTAACCAACAATGTGGTTGTGGAACAAGTGATAGCACCGCTACAATAGCGACAGATTTTGGACAAGGTACACCTGATGCAACATTCACAGTGTTAACTGCTGCGGATGTAAACGTACATTCAGCTGCTGCTCAAAAAGCACTCTCACACACAGTTTCAGGTGCTGTTTCTTACAGCAACGTATGGTGTGACCGATATCCATGGTATGTTGGCATTGGTGGCAAATATGAATTTGCTAGCAGAAAGCATCGTCGTTCGACATTAGAAAACTGGGGTGTGTTTGGTAAAGCTACCATCAGCTTCTAAGGTCTCTGCCCTTTAAAAGGCAAACAATAAATGGCAAAGCAAATACTTAACGGTATTTGCTTTGCCAAGTATAATAAACAAAAAAGGAAAGGAATAATCATGAAATTATTTAGACTAAGTATTCTAGCAGCGGCGCTTGTAGTGGCGAACTGCTTGAATGCATCACAAACACCAAATTGCGGTGACTCATTAAACGGACCGCTTACCGTAGGTATGGATCTTACACCTTCCGGTGCTGGTGCGCCTTGGGAATCAGTTTCAAACGGTGTTGTTGTTGGATTTGATGTACAAGTGATCTGTCAAGTTGCGGCTTATTTGGGCTACACGGGCGTCCAAATTTTTAACATTGCTGCAGCTAACTTTAATGCAGCCATTGCGAATGGTACAGTTGCTGCAATAATCTCAGGACCGAACAGCGCTATTACACTTCCAACTCCATCATATATTTCATATGTTAAATATAATGATTCCGTATTAAATCAGGCAGCTGGCGGATATGGCATTATTATTAATGCTAACTGTTGCCAACTTTATGCTAACGTTGCCCTAGCGATATCAACTATTGCTGGCAATGGCCAATTGGCTAAATTGCGTACAACTTTTAATGTAACTCCAAATTCGTATACTCCGCTTTCTGGTTTAGTGCCAACAGCGTGTGCTAGCACTACTGGGGCTTTCCCAGCGCGTAATGCAATTACGAACTTCATACTTACTACTTTCTGTTTGGGAACCTGCTCTCCAGCGGCTCCAACGGTAGTAACCGTTCCATAAAAACTTTAAGAAATTAGAGAATGGAAAATTGGGTGTGCATAAGCACACCCTTTTTGGTGTGTTTAAAACAACTGAATTACTCCCGCGGGTACCGAAGATTACAAGTTCAGAGCAGGGCGCTGTCTTATAAAAAAATCTAAATATCGTAGCTTCTTAGCCCTACAATTGGGCATGGCAAAAAAATAAATAGTGAGCATGGGCAAAAAATAAATTGCTTTCAAGACAATCGCTCTACTCGTGCACTTCGTGCGCCCCATCGGGGACGAACGGGGTGGGCATCTTTATAGAGCTGGCAAAGCCTTCGGCCTTTGAGAGCGAGGGATAGTATGGCATACTATACATTACATAGTGGACAGAGTGTTTTGATGTAGGAGGTTTACATGCACAAAAAAAGTTTTGCAAGCGATAACTATGCCGGCATTCACCCCAAGGTCCTACAAGCGATCATTGACGCGAACGTGGGGGATTGCCCAGCTTATGGTGACGATACTTGGACCGAACAAGCCACTCAGCTTTGTAAGCAGCATTTTGGTAAGGACAGTGCAGTCTATTTTGTAACCACGGGCACCGCGGCAAATGTACTAGGCTTGCATGCTATCATGAAACCTCATCAAGCAATTATCTGTGCTGATACTGCCCACATTCAAGTAGACGAATGTGGCGCCACAGAAAATTACTTGGGTAGCAAGTTGCTTACCGTTCAAACGGGCACCGGAAAGCTTACCGTGGATCAGTTACGCCCCTTTCTATCGGCTATTGATAATCAGCATCAGGTGCAGCCTAAGGTTATATCTTTGTCCCAGCCAACCGAGCTCGGCACCGTTTATAGCCTCGAAGAACTTAAACGGATTACAGATTTTGCTCATAGCCACGATATGCTTGTCCATATGGATGGCGCTCGCTTGAGCAACGCAGTAGCTTTTCTTGGTAGCACCTTGGAAGAGGTGACACGCGGCTGTGATATTGATGTTCTTTCTTTTGGAGGAACAAAGAATGGCATGATGTTTGGGGAGGCAGTAGTATTTTTTAACTCACAGATGGCTGTAGATTTTAAATATATTCGCAAACAAGGGATGCAGTTACTCTCCAAAATGAGATTTATAAGTGCACAATTCAATGCATTGCTTTCGGATAGTCTTTGGCTAGATAATGCACGGCATGCAAATGAGATGGGGCAGCTTCTGGTTCGTGAGCTTCAATCTATTGATGAAATCGATCTCGCCTATCCGGTGCAGACCAATGCTGTCTTTGCAAGGTTGGATAGGAAGTATATCAAAGCACTGCAAAAAGAATATCGTTTTTATGTATGGAATGAGGCCACTGATGAAGTTCGCTGGATGACTTCCTACAACACACAGCCTGATGATATACATGACTTTGTTAAGTGCACAAAGAAAATTATTAAAGCAGGGTAAGCAGCTCTTTTAGAAGCTTGGTGTCATCTGCTTTATTGATTCCATTATTTACAGCCGTGATAAATGTTTCATGTACCCGAGGTATGAGACTACGTAGTTCAGCGGTCATGTCATTAATTTTTTTTATATCTATATCAGGACTACTCTCTGCTAATTTGCGAGCGTCAGGCATTAGCTTTTCTTTTATAGCCGCCGTTTGGTCAGCAGAGCTCATTGTGTCACTTTTATAGACTATAAAAGGTTTAATTCGTTCGTCCGCTAGCTGTGTTAGCTCATTTTCTAGTGTGCTAAGAGCCTGTTTGAGGTCTGATTGCGCTATTTTTACTCGTGCTTTGTACTGTGTTTCATACATTCTAATGCGGTCTTCTTGCGTTTTTTTCCGTTCCTTTTTAGTTTCTTCCTTCTGTGCATTTAAAAGCGTATCTTCATATTCTAAAGGGCCCACTGATTTGTTATTTACAAAGAAACTTTCTTTTTTTGAGCCGTTTTCTATATCAGTAAGGTGTTTAAAGGACGTACCGTTATGTGCCTCCTCTACTACAAAGGTCATAAGCTGTTTTGTAACGGTAGCGGGTAGAGAAAAGGTTGTGAGAGAGATAAGAAAAAGGGTAAAAGCTTGTAAATGGTATGACATAGTGTAATCCTTAACCTCGAGGTACATGATGAGCGCCGAAATTTCTGCTATACTTATAAGTATACTAGACTTAACGTAACTGTCACATACAGTTAGAGAATAGAGGTTTATAGGATGAAAAGAAAAAAGGGTTATTTCTCAATTTCCGCAGTGGCTAAAATGTTTGCCGTTCATCAGCAAACGATTCGCCTCTACGAGAAGGAAGGACTGCTTTCTCCAAAGCGCTCAGAAGGCAATACCCGGCTCTTTTCTGAAGAAGATGTTGATCGTCTTGAAGAAATTATTTATTTAACACACAAGTTAGGTATAAACTTAGCAGGTGTTGAAATGATCCTGCGTTTGCAGAGGCAAATCAAAAAGATGCAAAAAGAGATGAATTTACTCTTTAAGAATGCTCAGGACGAGCTATCGCGTGAAAGTGAAATGAGTAAAGAGAATATTAAAGATGCAGCTATGGAGCTTGCAAACCTAAAAAAGGGTGTAAAAGAAGTAAAAAAGCTCAAAGCACAGAGTACCCATGTATTTGAGCACGATAAAAAACAGAAGGAATAGAGAGGAAAGCTATGTGGTTTAATCAGTTTAAGACAGCGGTGTTGCTTGCCAGTATGTCCGGGCTTCTCATGTTAATAGGCGGTCTTTTGGGTGGGACAAAGGGATTGGTCGCTTTTTTTCTCGTAGCGCTTGTGATGAACGGCATTTCTTACTTTTTTTCGGATAAGATTGTGCTTAGAATGTATAATGCAAAGCCGTTAGATCAGCACAAATATGGTTGGATTTATGACATCGTGCAGGAGCTTACCGCTAAAAGTGGAATGCCCATGCCTAAAATGTGGTTCATTGAGACCCCTATGGCAAATGCCTTTGCTACCGGTCGCAACCCAGCTCATGCATCTGTCGCGGTTACTGCGGGTATTTTAGATATATTGGACGCAACAGAGCTGCGTGGCGTATTAGCGCATGAGATTTCGCATGTAAAAAACAGAGATATATTGATAAGTAGTGTTGCTGCAACCTTGGCTACAACCATAGGTTTTCTGGCTAATATGATGCAGCACATGGCATTCTGGGGCTCCATGTCTGGTGATAGAGATCGTCGAGGGCCTAATCCACTCGTATTGCTTGTGGTTGCCATTCTGATGCCTATTGCAGCATCGCTCATCCAGCTTGCTATTTCTCGTTCTAGGGAATTTTTAGCAGATGAAAGTGGAGCCGAGGTATCACATGACCCACTCGCATTAGCGTCGGCCTTAGAAAAATTGGAAGCGCGTACGCGGCAAGTGCATTTTGCAAATGATGATACGGCACATGCAACAACCGCTCACCTTTTTATTGTAAAACCGTTTACAGGTGCTGGTTTATCGGCACTTTTTTCAACGCATCCTCCCATGCAACAACGGATAGCCCGCCTTCGAGCGATGTATGAGGCTATGCATAACTTGCGATGAAATGTGGTAGAAGGGCATTTGTTGATAGAGGAATGAAACACGATAGGAATACTATGAACAATGGCCCATTTGACAACGATACACAACAATTTGTTGTTTCGTTTCAATTATTACAACTTTTGAGATGGCTTTTTGAACATGAACAAGAAACGCTTAAAAAAGTGGTTAACCGTGCATTAAAAAATGGACTCGATGAAATGCTTTTTCAGCCTGCCGGACGGTGTGAAAGCGAGGATGAATTGCAGCAAAGTATTGTTGAATTCTTCTCCTTGCTTGAAACGTTACTCTATGAGTCGCTGCATGAAGATGAAACGAAGAAATTAAAAGAGCGGATTCTTATACCTGCGGTTGATCATATCGATGCTGCAGTATGTGATGATACGCTTGTTGCTTTAAGCGTTGCCAAAGCAGCTTCTGCTATTGAAAGCAATCCATACGAGGATCCAAAGGAAGTGCTCTGCAAAGAGCTATTAAAGCGATGGAAACCGTCAAAAAAGCTTTCTATGCACTAATAGATGTTAATTTGGTTTGTTCTCTATTCGTGGCGTATTGTATGAAGCTTGAGCGGCTTTTTGGCATTTCGTTTACCCCTACTCGCACACTTCGTGCGCTCCATCGGAACGAACGGCCATCTGAAAGCAATTTAATTTTTGGCCATGCTCAATAGTAGGGCTAAGTGGCTACCATTTTACTTAGATTTTTTTTATAAGACAGCTTGGCTATGTGCTGAAAAAGCCGAGCTTACTGAGCGCTTGTCGCAGTTCAAAAAGCGGCAGGCCGACTATGTTCGTATAGGATCCTTCTATTGATTGCACAAAAAGCCCGCCATATTCCTCAATAGCCATTGCACCAGCAACGCTTAAGGATGGGGTTTGCTCCAGATATTCATTAAGCCATTCATCGGGGATATCAAACATAATGCGTGTGGTTACACAGCGCTCAATGCGTTCTTTGGTGTGCCATTGTCCATCGTTATACATTTTCTTATCAAGACAAAATGCGGTGACTACGGTGCAGCCGGAGCGCCATCGCATGAGCATCCGCTTTGCGTCTTCCCAATCGACTGGCTTACCACAAATTGTACCATCGCTATCTACGCAGAGCGTATCAGCGGTAAGCACGAAACACTCAGCACCATCTGTGCCCGATGAAGCAGCGGAGGTAAAGCCAAGAGATGCTTGCTGAAGATGGTCTTGCGGAATCACCGCATGTTCCATTTTAGCGCGTGCTATAAGGGTAGCCACTTCCTGAACCGGAAGCTTCATATTAAAGGAGGTTTCGTCGGCAGCTTGGCTGATGACAATAAAAGGTATACGACTTTGCACAAGCAGTAGACGACGTGAACGGGACTGAGATGCAAGATATAATGGGGCTGTAGTGCGCATAGAATGTTTAGCTAGGTCTTTGAAGGTCGTTGAGAATTTTAAGTATAATAAATCTATCTGTTAGAGTATCAAATTCTATAGCTTTTGCTATATGTCCGTAGATTTCGAAAAGGTATTCTTTGACTGAGGCTGTCACTCAGACAGCCTCAGGATGCTAAGCAGAGTAAGTATTGCAGCGCCTTTCGTTTATGGCAGCTTATAAAGCTCATTATTTGATAGCTATTTGAGGATTCATTGTGGAAAGTTCAAATTTCTGATTGCTCGTTTGATCGGAAAGAATGAATGAGAAATTCGGATCAAATTGGTCGGTTTCGACGAATACAACTCCATTAATCGTGCCATAGGGTTCGATTACTTGGTTGCATAATGACTTACGAGCATAATCGTCTTCTAGTGCAGCATTTGCACGTGGCGATTCTACAGCTTCTATGATAAAAGGGACAATTAAAATTGGCACAATCAGTGTTCCTACACCCCATAAGAAAAGTCGTAAGCCGGTATTAAAATAGACTTCTTTGGCAACATCAAGATAAGAAATGCACGGGAAGCTAAAAGTATCGAGTGAAAATTCAAGCAATTTATCCGTATTATTCCTGATTTGAATCTGGATAGGTTGATAGCATCTTTTTATAATCTGGGCTCTCCCAAGATATTTTTTGCAGTCGTTTTGGTCAAACTTTCGAAAAACAAAAGAAATCTGCGGCGCAGTATCTTTTGAAGCATTATTCTTGAGGTGACAAAGCGGCATTGCCCTATATCTCGCTATTCCTTGTAACTCGAAAGAAGAAATGAGTGATGCTAACGCCAATAAAGCGAAGCCTACTGTTACCTTTGATTGCATAAAAACCCCCTGAAATAGTAAAAAATTGATAATGTTACTGACGTTTAATGTATTCTTTGTGAGTTGAGTAGACTTTTTTGGCTGCGTCGCAGCAGACGAAGTCAATGATGCTTAAGAACGTATAGAGAAATCCCCCGAAAAAATGTACTATGATCGCAATAATAGTAGTCAGATTAAAATTATTAGTCAAGATATGCCTTCCTTGAAGGGGTTTGCGGATCGGCAAATTTTTTCAAAGGGAAATTATTGAAAGAGCGTTTCAGGTTGCTAACCATATATCTACGGCTATTGCTTATATCTTAATGATACGACATGCGGCTGTAGGGTTTGTTGTTATGAAAAAATTTATAAGTTTATTGACCCATGCTTCTGATTGTTTCAGAGTAATTGCATTTCCTTATTCTCTTAGTGTATTATATTGATTGCCAGTCTGAGGTTTACCTTTGCTTGCTTGCCTAGTTTTTCTGATGCTGCTTCGTCAACGGAATACAAATCATTTCGGTACTGGTTTTGGGCAAACAGAAGGGTGTGATCCTTATGCCCTCACAAAAAAACAATTTAGTATGATGTCTGAATACTTGGGAGTATTTGGCAACTTTCATCGTATAGCTGCTGTATCATTATTAGATTAGCTTTGGTTAGTTTTATTCCTTTAATGCGCGCATCCAGAAAGACATTGATATCAAGTATATCAAAAGGGGAGTCATCATTAAAAATATACTCTATATTTTTCAATGCTTCCTCAAAATGGAAGCAAGCCTTTTCGACAGCATTTTTTTCTTTATAGAGCTCTCCTAAATATACATGAGGCCATACAAAGCCAGAATGGAAATCAATTGATTTTTGCAGCAATTCTACAAACACGTTTTCATCTTTGAATTTATAGTACCAAGACTGAGCAAACAAAATCATAGCCTGCTCTTGTGAGTTGCCCGGAGTGGCGGCTGTGAGCATATTTAGCACATCGATACGTACATCAAAATAATGCTCTTGTACATAAGCAAGCATTAGGATGGCAGGGATATTATTAGGCTCATAAGAAATAATTTTTTTTAAAGAAATCATAGCAGCTTCATCATCGGCGAGGGGAAACCTATATTCCGTAAGCGCGAGCTTTAGCAGGCATTCCGTATCGGAGGGATTCTCTTTTAAATAATCCTTTATAAGTGTTACCATATCTTCTTGGATGCCACCAGCTAGATCTGCCGGGGCAACATTCCATTGCTTTACGTCTTCCATAAGCTGCAGTTGTAGTAATTTTTTATTCATAGTCATCCCAATAAATAACATTGCCGAGTTTCCTCTCGGTTTCTCCCATGAAGCCATTAACTTTTAATAAAAGACCATTTTCTATTCGACATCTAATAGTAACTTTATGCTTTTTTATCAAAACATGCAATTGACTGGTTCCTTCTTTAAGAATTCCACGCTTATCTGCGTTTACTACATAGTCGTCAAATATCTGTATGATTTCTTCTTCTGATGAGCCCAACTTAAATATTTCGTCCTTTTGATGTTCATCCGAAAAAATATGAGCTTTATCAAAAAGTCCCCTTCTTACACTTTTTATGGCATTTCCGTTATAGGGAGCAGTTTTCTGTTCATCAAATTCAGTTATAGCGCTAAGAATTGGAACTGGCTTACTTTGGGTATTAAGCTCTTTAGCAGTTCTTAGACCTGCTTTGACTTTCTTTTTAGTCTCACTCAGAATACCACTTTTGTGGGCTTGTGAAAATATTCTTTGCAAATTTTTGCAAGCTAAAACTGTTCCCACCGTTTCTAGCCCCAATCTGGTGGCTAATTTGCCAGCTTCAAAGGCTTGTCCTTGGGCGATGGTATCCACTAAATCATTTATTTGGGACCTGAGTTCACCAGGTCGTTGGCTTAAATGATACAGCGTCATTCCCAAAGAAAAGGCGGCAAGCGCTGGTGCTGCAGGAATCCCTATAAGCGGTAAGCCGATTGAGACAGCCGTTAGTACGGGCATCCATATGATCGCCGCTTTCGCTTGACCGACTCCCTGAATATACATTTCGTGGCAGACGCCCATTAAAGCCTCGCTCACATACTCAAGGGCTTGCATCAGTGCATCAGCTTGTTCTATTTTGTTTTCAGCATTTAGTTCAAGCGCAGTATTGATGCAATCACCTATGACCGATAGAGTCTCTTCATCACAATGCTTATAAGTAACTAAGTTATTAAGTAGCTGAACACCCGTAACCTGCACTTTATTTTGCCGGTCATTGTCATAGATCTGTACTAATTTTTTCATATCGATCTGAAAAGATTCTGCAATCTTTTCAAATTGGTCCCTTTGCAAACCGAAATGTTTCATCAGCTTTTGGTTATCGTCGTATTCGGCTACTTTCGTGTGTAAGAATGTAACATCTTTGGTACTTCTTTTTTTAAGTAAATTGTTAAATTCTGCCGTTTTAGTATACGGGTCAATCATCTGCGCAAATTGCCTGAGCGCATTCTCATCCGGGGCATTTTTGTACTTTTTTACTGCCTCAGAGATTTTCTGGTAAGCGACTTCGGCCTGTGCTTGAAAGATCTTTTGTTGCGCTCCTGCTAACTTGCTTTCCAGATCAAAAGCGAGCCTGTCATCCTTTCTCACGTCTTGAGCAAGAGTTAAAATAGTACTTCCATAAGATTTGGGCCCATAGCCGTGCTTGAGATATTTTTGCAGCACCAATTCGCATGTGCTTCTGTGCATTTGACGCTGGAGAATAGCATTAGCCTTTTTAGATATGATGCGCTGAGCAGAGGGTGTAAGCGCCTCAAAAGCCTCCTCGTGAATTGTAACTATTCTATCCTCTAATTGCTTCCAGGCATCCGGTTTTGACAATTTTCGATCTATTATGTCGCAACATAAAGCAAAGTGCTCGGGATTTAATTGTTCAGTGAGGACGACGAGATTCCGATCAGATGTATGTTTCAACAGCCTGTTTATTTTTAATTCCAGCTGTGGATCTTTTTTTCTTGCATAATCTCTAAGTACATTTTCCAGAGCAGGGGCACTGAGTGCGAAAAGACCAGTGTCTCCCAGCTCGCCCGGTGCGCATAACTCTTGTCGTTCTCTGAATTCATCCCACGTCCTTTGGCGAAGAGTTTTTGTTGAGTCAAAACGTGGCTGATCGCCATCTCGTCCTAAATATTTATTCGGACGATAATACCGATTGTGATCCTTAAATGATGGAACCGCTTTAGAAAATGCAGGGGAATCAAGTTCGATGGCATTGCGGTAGTTTGATGTCGAGACTGTTGCCCGTTTTTGCTCAATTGTTAATAAGCGCTGCTGCATAGCGGGATGCTCTTTTATGCTCTTTTCTAAGCGACACGTATGTAAGACATGCTTATCGGGTGCTTTTTCTGCGTAAGCGGGAATTAGATTTTTATTGTTAGCAAGAACAAAAGCTACGTGAGCGGGTTCTAGCTGAAAAATTTTATCCTGCGCCTCTCTTATGTTATATAAAGCTTTGTTTAGAGGAGCAATTAAGAGTATTGCTTGGGCAGATGCTTGTTTTGAAAATTCTGATAGCCAGTAATTATCGGTTGTCTTAGAAATCAGGTCTATATAAAATTGTTCATTTTCAAAAACATCTTTTTGTAGTTCCTCTTCTGTCTGAAGTGGCTCATTTTCTGCGCTCTCTTGATTGACTTCGTCATCTATTCCAAGTTTTTCAAAGACAGCTTTTAGGTGTTGAACCTTTTTTTCGTACGTTTCCGGCGAATAATCTATTTCCTGTGATCTGGCAGCGACGTCTGAGGAACTGCTGATTTTGCTGTTCGGCTCTTCTTCCAGGGTATCTTCTTCATTATTGCAACCCACCACATTAAGAGACAATCGTATGCAATCTGCTGCTTCTTCGCGAATGCTGCTGATGGTTTGAATTGAATAAGCAACAAAAAATGGATTGATAATACCGAAGAACACAAGAAATTTTATTATTTGCATAGAAATCCATTTTATAGAGTTTAAAAAATACTAAAACTGCCGTTGCGAGGCAGTATAGTACAAAGGGAATGTTTTTGTCTATAAAATTCTTATAGAGCATTTACGATTTTTTTTATCTATGAGCTTGGCTTTAATGTTTTTTGTGGGAGGCAGGCTTGGCTTATTTTTGAGATAGTATTCGGTTGTGCAGAAGGCTACAGATGATGATCCGGATATTCGATAAAGATCGATAATAATTTTTGCAAGCAATTCTTGGCTTTGATGATTATAATGCCTTAAGTAGATTTGCATTACTGGATATCAATGGATTAAATGTACGGCTGTTTTATTTATATGCACAGAAAAGGCCAGTTTAAGACTCGGGATGAATGGACATCTTTCTTGCCTGTGTGTTGAACGTTGGTTCTCGCAGTGAAGCAGGAATCACCGGTTTAACAGCCGGTAAGGGTCAGTAACTATAAGAGCGTATGTAGGGCTTGTTATTATGCAAGCCTACAAAATCGTGGCCGCGTGCTTCATGCACGGGATAGAGATGCATTTTCGCACCGCTTTTTGTATCAAACTGATAGAGGTGTCCCTCGTTGTAGTCGTGGAGGCCGTAGAGAGTATTACCATCTTCTGAAAGTTGTATATCAGTTATTTGTTCTTTGATGCAAAACGCATTCGGGTCTTCTATTGAAGACTCCCAGAGTAAACGTTTGAAGCCGGAGACCAAGCTATAAAGCCCACTCGTTTCTGCACTTGTCGTAAGCGCGAGTAGCTTTTTTTCTGTAAGGACATACAAGATGGTACCATCTGGGCTGAGCACAGCTTTTTTAAGGGTTGAGGATAGTACATACTCCCATAAAGGCCGCCCATCTTGTGCGTTAAAGCACAACAATCGAGGAGAAGCTTCTTTTTCTGCACTGGGAGCCATAAAGAGCACGTCTTGATTGCCAAATACGTCAGGCGGGAAAAAGCGAGATGCTCCTGTTTCTATTCGATAACTCTTGCCATCAAAATTATATACGACAATTTGCGCATGATCTTCATTGCCACACGAGGTAAAGACGATTCGGTCACCAATGCATTCAACAAAGTTGCTATTAATATCTGCTGGCAAATCAATTGAATGTATGGCAAAAGGAGCATGATGTGGCCAGATATGCAAAGCATGATCGGTTATGATCCATTTACCATAGAGGTTACAAAAAAAGACTTTTTTGATTTTTTCCTTTATTCCTAGTGTATAGTCATTTTTTATGTCGCCATTTAACGGGTCATATTCTATAAATTTTGAGGCGAATACTGTTTGGCCATTCTCATCTTTTTCTTCTTGGACACTGGATAGTGCCCATAATGATCCTTGGCACAAACCAAAAGGATACTTATTTTTCGCTGATTGCACAGGTGATGCCCAGACTGGTAACCCTGTGATTTTGTCACATGCGTATAAACGATAATAATTTTGATTGCCACGAGAATTGCCATCATCGTTAGCCACATAACCATACATGAGATTTCCTGGCGCAAATAAGGGACGGTTAAAAGAACTTTCTACCGTTTCATGAACAAGTGGCTGCTTAGGTTGCTCATAGCGCTGGCGTAAGGCTCGATAGAGGCGAGGATAAATTCCAGTAATACAATCTGGGCATTCAGGCAGATCCGCGTGTTGTTCATGTATATCAATTAAGGCACGACGCGCCGCAAATTGCTTAAAATAACTTTGTTGCGGATTTAAAGCGTCAAACAGGGTAGTTGCCCAATATCGAAACGGAGAAGGAGTTAAGACCCACAAAATGTGCTTTCTTAGCTCTGCAAGTTCAGCATGAAGAGTATCAGTCGTAAGATTTTTACCGGCTAAATGCTGGATAATCAGGTTATTCAAAAATTCTGCTCGTTGAGCAAGGGGCGTTATATCGCTCAGTGCAGCTTTGTGTGAAAATTCTTGAAGAAATTCTGCATCAATATATTCTAAGAAGCCTGTTTCTCTAGCTGCGTCCAGGATTTGCTGTAGTCGGGTTAGGGTAATGACTTCAGAACCTGTAACTATTGCACCTCGTAGAGACGCAGTAACGATCGCCTTTAGTGCTTTCTGATCGGCAGTTTCACTTTTCGGATCACTTGCTTCTAAGTATTCGCGCAAAATTCTGGCCCGCAGCGTGGCTGTTTGCGGTTTCTGTTCGCGGGCGATTTTGCAAAATATTTTTTGAATCGCATAATCATTATTGTTATCTTTGGATTGCTGATAAAAGCACTCACTGTAGTTTTTAGTTGGATCGAGGACGGTTAGCGCATCGAGATTCTCCTTTACTAACTCGTCAATAAGAGAATGCTGAAAATAACGATCAAATGAAGTGCCTGTTGTGACCACGCAGTGTAAATAGGCGTGAAATACTGCTTCCCGAAGCGCTGGCAATGATGATTTGAATAGAGGTTGTACATTTCGGTACATAGACGCATCTTTACAAAAGAGCGGCAATGCTCGAAGTATTTCTAATTCATAGTCTTTATGATAAGTGGCTCCATGAGCTATAAACGCGGCAAAAGCATCATGGTTTGGTTCTTTTTGAATTTCAGCGGATGCCAGAGTTTTTTGAATGAGCATATCGCGCGATATGAGGGTTTTATCAAAGTGAGCTGCGGTTTCCGGATGTTGCACTAGTATCTGAAGAATGGCTGCAAGCTTATCTGAGCTTAGCAGCTCGTTAGCATGTTTTTCAAAGCTTTCGTAATTAATCAGTTTTAGTGTGGCTAGCAGACGTAAGGGCTTGTCTGAACTACTCGTATGTCTATATAGATGTTTGGTATAACGCTTGGTAAAATGTTCAGCCAATTTGCAGGCAGCAGCTGAATCTAGAGTATTATAAGCCAATAAGCTCTCGTTAAGTTCGTTTAACAAATCATCTTTTTCTTCTTGCGTCAGATTGTTTCCATAATCATAGCGATTGTACACATCCCAAATGTAGCTTGAATATATCTTTTTCAGCTCTTCTGTCTTATTTACACATGCCCACGAATGGACTAACCCAAGCAATTCTTTGCGAGCGGCTACCGATGGTCTGTTGTAATCCCGTCCTAATGCATCAAGAATGGTTTGATAAGCATCAGCTGCTTTTGGATATGATGCAACTGTTGTTTTAAGGATGTCTAGCGTCTGAGGAGATGGTTTTTCTACAGTGGCAACTTGTTTTGCTAATTCTTCTGCGGCACGTTCGACTGTTGGTGTCTTAAATGAGTTAGTACGATAAGAGCGAAAAGGTGAATGTTTTTGCGTAGCTAAGAAATCTACAACTTCCCTATACCAAGGATGTTGCCGAACATACCTATGTGCTTCAATCCGACTATTCTTTTCTTGTGTTTTGCGTTCAACTTTTTCCATATGCCAGGCGAAACTCCGTTCTGCTTCTTGTGCCGCTTCTTCGGGAGTTCTTTTCCAGAGAGTGCTTCGTTGTTCTTTGCTAATAAACTCTGCTTTTTTCTGTTCTTTTAACTGTTCAACTAAGGTAGCAAATATGCCGGCATTTTCAGAGTTTTGGCCAGCTACACAAGTGCCATGATTATAGCTGTGAGCTAAGAAAAGGGCAGCTTTTAAAGATCCTGCGCGTGCAGCCTGAGCCAAATTTTGTTCAGCGTGCACAAAATCCCCCGAATATGCTAGTTGCCAGCCTTGTTTTGCAGATGTGCTCCATTCTTCTGCCTTTTCCATGGCGAAAACAGGCATGGAAAAGGCAAAAATAAGTATTGAGAGGATTGTAAACATGGGAGTCCTTCTCTGTCGTGATTATAAAGCGCAAACAAAAAGTTTCTAGTGCATATAGTGTTTTAGTATATCACAAACAACAAAAAATGCAATTTGGCAAAATTGTCATTGTGGTATTTCTGCTGGAGTAAAAAAAGGCTGAAATTTTTAGAGGATGGATTACTATGTATAGAGCACCGTTCCTATTTATAATCACGATATTTACCATGGAAAGGATACTATGAACGATTTTAAAATAAAAAAAATTGTTGATCTGAGCCATACTCTTACTGCAGAGAATCCTACATGGGATGGTTCCTGCGGATTTGATTTGTCAACGACGCAGGAGCATCAGGAATGTACTACCGAAACTAAATATAAGCTGCATGCAATGCATCTAAAGAAGGCGGGTGCCGGCACGCATATTGATGCGCCACTGCATTGCTTTGCCGGCCAAGCTCCTGTTGCTGACTTGCCACTTGAAAGCTTGATCGTAAAAGCATGTGTAATTGATATATCAGCAAAAGCCTCTGCAGATTATTTACTATCGGTTGATGATATTATTTCGTTTGAAAAATTATATGGGCGGATTCCAGAGAATACTCTGGTGATCGCAAATACCGGATGGAGTAAATACTGGCCTGATTCAAAAAAGTATCGCAATGAAAATAAAGAGGGAATTATGCAATTTCCGTCCTTTTCAGCTGAAGCTGTTCAATTACTTATCGATCGAAAGGTAGCAGGAATTGCCTTAGATACTCTTTCTCCAGATTGCCCGGGCAGTGGCGATCCTGTTCACAGACTCATACTTTCAAAGAACAAATATATTATTGAAAACATTGCCAATTGTGATCAATTGCCGGCTATTGGCGCATATGTTATCGCACTCCCACTCAAAATAAATGCCACTGAAGCACCAGTGCGGATTGTTGGTTTGGTGTTTGAAAATTAAAACAAAAGCTTTTCTTGAAAGGATCCCTAGAAGGTAACGGGCGATATTTGTTCCAGAAATTTTATTCAATGCTTATTGAAAGTGGATAAACATGTGCAGAAAAATACTGAGTTCTTTATTTTTATTAAGCTTTTATTCAGTTGGGCTTCAAGCGTCTTCAATAACAGTAAACGTAATTCAAGCTCCTCAGATGGATGGGCATCAGTGGCAAGCAGTTAATAATCTGTGGCATTCTTCATTTTATAATACCTATAAAGATCTTCCCTTTGACCAAGTAGATGACGACATAAAAGATGCGAGTAAGGAAGCTCTTATCGATTATTTACAGAATCGTTTTGACAAATATCGCCTTATAGCCATCAAAGATTCTTATTCGCTTGTTTTGGCTTATAAAGATGAACAGCTGGTTGGATACACGCTTTATCATATGCATGATCAAGCAATTATACATATCGACCATTTTGCCGTTGATCCCATCTGCCAAGGACAGGGTGTCGGAAAAATTCTTTTGGAAGCAACTATAAAATCAAAGCCGGGAATAGTTGCCGTTGTTCTTACTACGCGTATTCTCAACAAGCAAGCGCAAGGTTTTTATAGGCGACAGGGATTTTATGAATTAACCGGTATAGACAATCTCGTATTTGATTCACGGTATAGCATATTACTGCGGAAAGATATTAAGAGTTAATGCGAACATCCTTCTGAATCTTAGGATGCTTGCTGGGCAAACTGGCAAGTCTGGGTGCTGGTTGTGTAATTCAATTATGATCTTGCGCGCCGCAAAATGATCATTGCAGGTCTTTTTAGGATTGAGCGCATTTAATACAGCATTAGCCTACTGGCCGTGCCTGGCGTAGCTTGTAAGAGCGAAGATACTACTGAAATTTTTTGTTTATGGTCCGTCGTCGCCGGCCGTCGCTGAAACAGCTATGCCCGCCTATGCCGGACCGTCTTCGCTTTTTGCTATGCAACTTTCTCTATTAATAAAAATCATCTTGCTGGCCGTGCCAGGCGTAGCTCGTAAGAGCGAAGACTGGCTGGGGTGGAAGGATTCGAACCTCCGCATGCCTGGACCAAAACCAGGTGCCTTACCGCTTGGCTACACCCCAAGATAAGTGTTTCTTGGAAATTTTAGGTAACTTGAATTAGTGTACGAGAATGGTGCATTGTTGTCAAGGACAGCGCAGTTTCTTATGAATTGAAGGCATTTTTGCGCTCAGGTTCATACATGCTGTAAAGGTCTGCGCGTAATATGCAGATTCAGTCAATCTTTTTTTCTGCTGCTCTCAATTTTGCACTTCGCGAAGATGGATTGCTTGCAAGTTCTTCTGCTGATGCAGTGACAACTTTTTTGGTGAGTGTTGTGAGTTCTTGGCTATGAGCTTTGAAAAACTGCTTAACTATGCGATCTTCTAATGAGTGAAAGCTAATACAGACGATGTGGCCACCAGGGCTAAGTAGTGAGAGTGATTGTGTGAGCAGCGATTTTATATTGTTGAGTTCGTCATTTACAAAAATGCGCAAAGCTTGAAACACCTTGGTTGCAGGATGAATAGGGCGACTGTAGCGCGGAATAACTTTGAGTATTACATCGGCAAGTTCTTTGGTAGTCTCTATAAAACCTACCTCTTTGCGATGCTTCACGATGTAGGCAGCTATTTTGCGCGAACTATGCTCTTCGCCGAATTCATAAAAGATCTGTGCAAGCTCTTCTTGAGAGGCTCTGTTTATTACATCATAGGCGGTTGTTTTAAAATGGCCCGGCGACATGCGCATATCAAGCGGCGTATCGGTATTAAAGGAAAATCCGGCCGATTCTGAGATTTGGTATTGGGAGGTTCCAAAGTCTGCTAAAATACCATCTACTTGGGTGACTTTTAATTTCTTAAGCAGCTGGGTAATCTGAGCGAAGTTTCCCCATTGCAAAGTAAGGCGCTCTTCAAACTCCATAAGCAATTCGGGGCCGTTAAGCTCTATGGCATTCTTATCCCAATCGAAAGCGATAACATGGCATTTAGGTTGCGCGGTTAAAAGGGCTCGTGTATGCCCGCCACCACCAAAAGTTGCATCAACATACGTACCATGGGGCTTTAAAGCCATATACTCTATGACTTCATTAACAAGAACGGGTTTATGATAGGGTTTATGTTCTTCCATGGGCATCTTTTTTTGTTTAAAAGGGTGGCAAATTTAGTATCAATTTTTATTGAAAGGTCCTTGTTAATAAATCTTACTGAGTACACCGACACTGCGATGCTGTGAACAAATAACAAATTGATGGAGAACGAGGAAGCAATGTTTGAGGGGGCATGTGCCCCCTCAATTTTAATTTTACAAAGGTTGATCGGTAAGTTCGCCTACTAAGCGAGAAAGTTGCATGCCATTAGAGCCTTTTACGAGAATAACTGCTTCTCGATCGAGTCTTTTTTTCAAGCAATCAGTCGCTTCCTTCCAGGTCGGTACATGCTCGAAGGTTATGCCTACCGGCACTGTTCCTTTTGTCCATTTAACGAGCTCACCCACTAAAACAACATGATTTAATGACGGAACTTTGCGCAGGAATCTTCCTAATTGTCGATGCCAGAACGGGCTATTTACCCCTAGCTCAAGCATATCGCCAAGTACGGCAATCTTTTGCCCTTTTGATTCAAGTTTTTCAAAAGCAAGGAGTGCAGCTTTCATGCTTTCAGGGCTTGCATTGTAGCAGTCATTAATGAGTATGCCTTTAGCAGCCTTAAGTTTTGTAGGCTCAAAACGACCGGTAATAGTTAGAGGTATCTGCACACCTTTTACTATTGTTTCGGCTGGAATATTTAATAAATAAGCCGCTGCTGATGAAGCAAGTGCGTTAATAACGCGTCCGGAATGGTTGGTATCAAGAATTATTTTATAACGATCTTTGTAGAGCTTAAGGATAAAATGGGTATGGGTGTTATTTGATTGTATTTTTCTAGCTTGTACTTGGTTGGTTGTCTTATACCCGAATTTTACAATGGGATGATTGTAAGAAATATTTGCTAAAATCGGGAGATCACCATTGATAATACCAATATTATCTTCTTTAAAATATTTAAAAATTTCCCGTTTTTCACTGGCAATGTCTGCAAGCGATCCAAGACCTTCCATATGGCTATGACCGATTGCGGTGATGATAGCGGTTGTTGGTTGGACAAGAGCAGCCATGCGGGCCATTTCTCCGCGTTTACTTACGCCCATTTCATAAATAGCAACCTGATGCTCTGGCCTCATTTGTAAAATATTTATCGAAAGGCCAAGTGCCGTATTTTGATTTCCTTGGGATGCTAAAAGGTTCATGCCATGCAACCGTAAAATATTTGCAAGCATTTCCTTTGTGGATGTTTTGCCAATTGAACCGGTGATACCAATTACCGGTATTGAGAATTGAGCGCGCCATGCCGTTGCAAGGGCAATTAAAGCTTCGCGGGTGTCTGGTACGAGTATTATGGAAAGTTTTTTTAGAGCGGCAGGGTCAAGAGATTTAAGAACAGCTTCTTTCTCTAAACTTATCAGGAGGGCAGTTGCACCCTTTGCTACAGCTTCACCTATAAATTCATGGCCATCTGCGCGACTTCCTTTTATTGCAACAAATAACTCGCCCTTATTAACTTGTCGCGAATCAATTGCTACTCCAGATAAGTCTGGCATCTGTGTTCCTAAGAATCGAGCTTCGGGTAGCACTGATGAGATAAATTGTCGATTAAAAAGCATTGTTCAACCTCACGCCTTACTGTTTGTGTGTTACTCTTATTCATGCGTTATAAAAACGGCGATGTTTCGTATTTGTCAAGGAAATCAGATTTTGATTTAGCCCTGTATATAGTTATAAGATACCGGTTATTTACTACTCTTGCAATACTGTTTTGCTTATTGTTCAATAAAATGATGAAGGAAGTTAAAAAATGTTACAACATAGAATATTCTTTCAATATGTATTAAACTTTCTGTGTATTAACGTAGCTCATGCACTACGGTCTTGTCAAATTTTTGTTGTATTTTGGGCAAAATTCTGCCAAGCGTGGGGCGCCATTATTTCAAAATGGCGACTATAAGTGCTTTTTATAGAGTATGATCTTGCATTTGTGCATTGGGGTGCAGATGGTAGCGAAAGTGCATGTTTCGGTCTCTGATCTATTACTCTTATAGTAGAGTAGCAAGCCCAAAATCATTTAAGAAAATTTGGCCCATTTTTTAACCCACTTGATTCAAATTTGACTCAAAGATTGATTTTGGGTTAAGTGGGTTAAGTTTTTTCTTTTTTTTGACTCACTTGACTCAAATTTGCTCCGAAGCTATACTCTTATGGAAAATGAGCTAAGAATTGAGGAGATTAAATGAAATACCCAGAACAGGAATCATCAACACTTGAATTTAAGCTATCAATGCCTGAAAGTAATCAGATCGTTAAAACTGTGGTTGGCTTTTGTAATCAACACGGAGGCAGAATAATTATAGGAATCCACAATGATGGTACCATAAAAGGCCTCAGTGAGGAGGAAATAGAAAAAGCCCTTGAATATTTGGATAACAATATTTATCAAGAAACGGTGCCCCCGATTATCCCATTGATATACGCACAAACCATTGCTGATAAGACGGTACTTATAATAGAAGTTGCGGCAGGCATGAATAAGCCCTATTATGTAAAATCTGAGAAACTTTCAAGAGGGACATACATTAGACTTGGTAGAAGCACCTTGCGGGCAACGGCTGATATCATCGAGGAACTGAAATTGGCTGCACGTGGTCGTTCATTTGATTTTATGCCTGTATACCATGCTGAGCTCGGGGATCTCGATTATCAGAAAATCGAACATTTTTTTCTTAACAGAAAGGGAGTGCGTGAATTACCCGCAGTGTTCAATGAAGCATTGAGCGCTTATCATATTATTACTGATCAACATGGCCATTTGTATCCAACAGTAGCGGGTACGCTTCTTTTTGCAAAAGATCCCCAAAAATTCTTTCCCGAAGCTTTTATTATATGTGCTCGCTATACTGGCGTTGAAGGCCGTGAGGCTTTGTCTTACCGTGACTGCGGGGGTACGCTCTTTGAGCAGTTTCGTGAAGCGTATGCTTTTGTAGTAAGTCAGCTTTATCGCTCATTTTCAATAACAGGCCCTATGCGCGAAGAAAAGCTTGAAATACCCGAAGTGGCTCTTAGGGAAGCAATTATTAATGCGCTAGTTCATCGAAATTATCATATTAGTGCCACTATAAAAATATCAATTTATGATAATCGTATCGAAATCTTCAGCCCGGGCGGGTTTCCCGGCCCCATGAATCTAAAGAATATTAAAAAAGGTCTTACCTATACACGCAATACGGCTATTGCAAAAATTTTTAGAGAAGCGGGTTATGGTGAAAAGCTTGGAACGGGATTTTTCACCATATTCTCAAGCTACGAAGAGTATGGGCTTAGAGAACCAGAAATTATAGAAGGCGAAAATTTTGTTAAATGCATTTTGCCACGTCTTGGAGCCACTAAGCCGAGAAAAAAGCTCAAGCCTGATGAAGAAAAATTAATTCTGGATTTGTTTGAGAAAGCGAATGAGCTGACCATGGGTGAGATCGTCGATGCCTTGCTCATTTCACGCTCTACGGCCAGTCGGAGATTGGAGCACCTGATAAACAAAGGTATTATTACAAAAAAAGGGGTAGGTAGCGGGACTCGCTACGCTCTGAATGAATAATTTTACAAATAGCTTGATCTCAAAATCTCTGTGCTTCAAAGCTCTTTATTCACCTTCCTCATTTTTGCCCCATCTGAGGGCAGAATATAGCCCGAGGATTCAAGCTGATCTATAATGCGAGCCGAGCGGTTATAGCCTATTCTAAAAACGCGCTGTACAAGCGAGATTGAGATTTCATCCTTGCTTTTTAAGTACTCAATAACATCTTGAAAGAGTTCATCGCTATCCTCGCCTGGATCCTCATTTTTTAGGCTGATGAGCTCAGTATAGGCAGCCGCCCGTTGAGCTTTTATGTAGTTGACGGTAAGACTTATTTCCGTATCGGTTACATACGCCCCGTGCACACGGGTGAGCATCCCTTTGGTATCCAAGAAAAGCATATCCCCTTTACCTAAGAGCTTCTCAGCACCCATGCCGTCTAATATGGTTCTTGAGTCGACTTTTGAGGTTACTTTATATGCTATGCGACTTGGAAAGTTTACTTTAATAAGTCCTGTGATAACGTCTACCGATGGCCGTTGGGTAGCAACAATAAGATGAATGCCTGCAGCACGAGCCATTTGTGCAAGCCGCGCAATGAGGGTTTCAACATCTTTGCCTGCGGTCATCATAAGATCGGCAAGCTCATCAATAATAATAACAATGGCTGGGAAATAAGCTTCATTTGATGGATCAAGCCGGCTGTTATATTCCGCTGCATTACGCACTCCCGCTTCGGCCATAGTTGCGTAACGATCTTCCATTGTGGCCACAGCCCATTTAAGGACGGCAGTTGCACGCGCAGGATCGGTAACTATGGGAAACAGAAGGTGTGGTAGATCAGCGTAAGCTGCAAACTCTAGTCTTTTGGGGTCAATTAAAATAAATTTTATTTCATCCGGTGTCTTGCTACATAACAGACTCATGATCATAGTATGTAATCCGACCGACTTTCCGGATCCTGTAGACCCTGCAACAAGTAAATGAGGCATGGTAGCAAGGTCGATAACCACGTCATTGCCAAGCGTATCTTTGCCCAGAACGAGCGGTAATAAGCCGGAAAATGAGCTAAAAGCGCTACTTTTTAAGAGGTGACAAAATAACACCGCTCTTCTTTTTGCATGTGCTACTTCAAAGCCAATAACCGAACGCCCGGGAATGGGGGCGATAATGCGTAAGCTCAGTGCCTGCAATGCGAGTGCTAGATCATCTTCACGAGCAACTATGGTGCTGATTTTGGTATCTATAGAAGGCTGGTATTCAAAGAGCGTAACAACAGGCCCCTGGGTGATCGAAACAACTTTGCCTTTAATGCCAAAGCGCTCAAGCTTATGCTCCAAAGTAGCGGCGCGCTGCTCACCGTCGTGGTGAGTTGCGGTATCAGTTTGGTGCTCTTTTTGTACCGGAAAGAGTGCATAGGTAGGGATGCGAAAGGGCGTTCCCGGCGCAATAGTTAATTGCTCAAGGGCATGTTCCTCTAAAAGAGCGGGCTCGGGTTCTGGGTGATGATCCTCATAGGCTGGCGTAAGCGACTCTGTCCATTGTTGCCGAGGGCTTTCAGATTTTTCCCACTTGGGTTCCTGAAATACCGTTTGCGAAACATCAGATGCTGGCTGAGTAAGATCAGGAATCTTAGGTTGCCTTTTGAGTTGTTTTAGCGCAATCGCTATCTTTTGCGATAAGTTTATAAGGACGGATTTTAAAGGTATTTTGCTCAACAGATGTGCAAGAGGATAGAAATAAGCAATAAAAGAAAACCGAGCAATAATGACCATGGTAGCCCACGTGACCATGAAAAGAAATAAATGAACATGCGGTTCTGCAAGAAGTGTCAGAAGAATATGATTAATAAAAAGACCGCACAGGCCTCCAGGGTAAATGCCTGTATAAAGTTCGCATGAATAGAGGTGGGCTATAGCGCAAGAGAGCGGGACGAGCAAGATGAGACCTAAAAGGCGATCAAGATTGCCAGTCCACGCAGAATCTTTTGCAGATTCTTTATTGCCTTCTTTTGTGCTCGTTCCTTTAAGCGCCGGAGCAATGCTTTTGCTTAGTTTTAATTTCAGCACAAAAAAAAGAATACACGGTATTAGCAATGCAGCAGTGCCGAAAAAATAGAGAAGTAAGCTCGCGCACTGTGCTCCTAGGCTGCCTAACCAATTGATGGGTGTTTGCGGTTCAGCGCTTGTGCTATAGCAAAGCGAGCGATCAAGCTGATTATAGCTGAACAATGAAAGAACCATAATAACGGCGCTTGCTGTAAGAATAAGCAGCGTGATTAGGTTATGGATTTGCTCACGAATTGCATTGTTGTTCGCTTTAGCTTGCTGTATATTTTTTTGTTTTAGTATCATATATGCCTGTCTACTGCGTTAGTGATTGCGATTTGCACATTCAACTCTTACTATACACGAGTTATGGCAAGGAGCCTAGCGGCGCCTACACGGCGAGCGGCAAAGGGGCCTCCGCGGCCAGCGGCAGGGGCCTTCACGTGACGGCCCCTACAACCCCCACGGTCAAGGAAGGCATCCCTTGACTAACCCTCTCAAGTGGCGCGTAACTCGGGTACCTCAGCACTGCGCGGCTCGCCGCTCCGGCTTCCGGCACCTCAACCAAAACGCGCTGATAAGGAATTTCCTCCGTTCCTTTTCCCAATAAGGGTATTGTTTGTTTGTAAGCTGGGTGTCCTCGTAATTATTTTATTAGCAATGAGATATGGTATTTGAATACTCAACGTCCGCGAGGGTTGGACAGAATTATGGAGCTTGGGGGGGTTCCAAGGGGTGTCTGGGACAGACCCCATTGGTCGGTGCAGGCGAAGCGCTGCCGCAGGTGCATGGACCCGCGCAGGGTCCTGCTGCCCGCCGCAAAGGCGTCCTGCTGCTCGCCGCAAGGCGTTAACCTGTTGCCCGCCGCAAGGCGTGAAAAAAATATTGTTTATGCAAATCTGTCGGAGGCGAAAAATATTTTGCGAATCAATTCAATGAAAGAGGGAATTGGGGAATAAAACGTTAGCACTCATTATTTTGTGAGCAGAATAGAAAGAGATAGATTGCCAGGGCTAGCAGGTAAAAACCAAAATAAGCGAGGGTATTATTTTGTGCCATATAAAAAACTAACTCCAGAGTTGCGTATGCAATAGCTGAAGAAAATATCAATGACACCAAAGAGCGCCAGTTGAGGTGTGAAAGATACTCTTCTTTAAGTTGGCTGCTTTCAAAAAGAGCCTTTATAACTGCTCCCAGGATAAGGAAGAATTCAATAATAAGTGAAAAATAAAATGAAGCTGCTGGTATGAGGCCGAGCCATACCCCGGTTACAAAAGTAAGTGCAAGCCTCGAAACGCCGGGAAGCAGGGCAAATCCTTGAGCGATTCCTATAAGTGCAGCATCTGAGTAAGAAATGAATAAGTGTGTTCCCTGTGGTGCATGAAAGAGCGAAAAGAGCGAGCCTGCCGTTATAAAAAAACCCACATACAAGGGCCATAGCGGCTTTTTTGTTAATTTTAGTAACAAAGAACAACCAAAAGTTATGGTATTTGCGATGAGCATGGGGATGGCTACCAGAGCCATATTACTAATTAGCCATTCGACGGTGGTTTCACCTTCTGTTGCGGTGGTCCAGGCATTGTGCATTGTCAGAAAAATTCCGACTACTATAAGTGTGGGAACATGCGTGAGATAGTTGGTTCTAGAACTGATAGCAATTGGTTCTCTTTTGGATCGTCGCGCGATCCAATTATTAATAAGTTCTATATGACCAGAGCTGCTGATCGGTAGCGATTCTAGAATAATGTGGAGGTTCCACAGAAAGTAAAAAGTCGTGCTTACATCCATCATATATCCAGTATCCAGTTCAATTTAAAACGCTCACCATAAATGCTCACTATTTTTTGTTTGCTTACCATACTGCCGCCAAAACTTCTTTGCGATTTGGCCCGCAGGACTGCGCTTATCAGAAGCGCTAAAAGTGCTTTTGATGATACCCTGGGATTCCAGAGGCCCGTGCCCCTTTGAAAAAAACGCCTGGTTAATACAAAAAAGTACTTTACAAAATATACTCTTCAAGATTATACTGCGCTATGTTTAAAGAGTCGATTACATTCTGGAGCTTTTCATGAAGATAGTGTTCAATCTACTATGTGCTCTTATGCTTATGCTTGTAAGCGTACCGGTTTTTGCAGATGAGCAATGTGCTGGTATTACGTATAAAAAAAATAAGCTGTGCCCTGAAAAAGTACGTGTATCTCCTTGTGGACTTCGTACTACGTACATTCCGCGTTCACAGGGCTCAAATATGGCTCGTTGGCTCGCTGGATGGAAAGAATATCTTCCCGGTTGTGATGGCCGAGCATGGGGTAACTTTTCTTTAGCGCTTGAATATAGCCGTTCATTTAGGGGTGATCGTATTGCGCAGTATTTATTTGGCAGTACGCAGCTTTCTTTTTCTGGTAGCCAGGTGGTTGATCGTGGCGAAAAAGATCTGCTTGCAGATTATTTTGGTCTCCCCACAAATTTTGTAGGAGCTATTAGCTTTCATCCCCGTATAGATAACATAATTCTTGATATTAATTACCAGCTTGGTCTGGATGAATGGTGTTACGGGCTTTACTTTATGTGTAATGCGCCTATTGTAGTTACGCGTTGGGATTTAGGTATTCGCTGCAATGAGGTGAATAATATAAGCAGCCAGCAAGCACCGGTGTTTCCTGCCTGCTATATGGCAAAAACTGCGGTCCCTACTCAGTTAAGCATACGGGGAGCTCTTTCTGGAGGGGCATCGTTTGGTGACCTGGAACAGAACTTGATGTACGGAGCTTTTCCTTGCGGGCGAATGCAGAAAACAGCTGTTTCCAATATTGATCTTATTTTGGGATATAATTTTTTGATGAATGAATCGGCTCATGCTGGGATCTTTCTTTTGACTCTTGTGCCGACAGGTAATGTGCCACATGCTAAGATTATTTTTGAGCCCTTGGTTGGTAACGGCCGGCTATGGGAACTTGGGCCTGGGATTTATGCCCACTTTGATCTTCTAAGGCATAATTATCATTCATTGGGGATTTGGATTGAGGGCGTTTTGACCCACCAATTCAAAGTTTTCCAGGCACGTTCTTTTGACTTGGTAGGGCATGGTCCACTCAGTCGTTATATGCTCCTTAAAGAATTTGATAAGAATGATCATTATGAGGATTCGCTCTTTAATGCTATTGACTTTACTACCCGAGCTACCGAGGTTGGCGGAAGCGTGCGACTGGATGCTGCGGTTAAATTGAGTTACTACTATGATCGCTGGGGCTGTGACCTTGGGTATAATATTTATGCACGAACAAAAGAGAAATTGCGTATAGAAGATTCTCTGCATCCTAATGATTTGAATAATCGTCACTTTGGTATTAAGGGAACTCAAGGGGTTTGCTATCGCATAATTAATACAAAAACTGGCGTGATCCAAGATAGAATGCCTATATTGAATTCTACGCAAAATAGAGCAACAATACATGCTGGTGCTCCTATTGATAATCCTGCGCCTATCGAGTTAGAAAATCCAAACAATGTTGCAATTACCTGGGATAGTCCAACGACGCCTCCATTTAAGATAGCTATGCAATCAAATCCTCCAATCCTAATACCAACTGCACAAATGGACATCGAGGATTACCTCGATATAACGTCGGGAGCTGTGCCACATCAGCTTACACATAAAGTGTTTGCACACATAAGCTATACAGCTCTTGATAGGTGTTGGGAACCGCAATTCGGTATCGGCGGAGAAGCAGAATTTGACGGCCGCTCTGATATTTTAAGTGGCCTGAATCAGTGGGGCATCTGGTTTAAATGGGCGTTTTCTTATTAGATATTTTTCAAGCAACTTATTTGTTTTTTAGAGAGGCCTTAGAAGGCCCAGCAGAGAGCTGAGCCTTCTAAAGCAAGATTTATGAAATGTGTACGCAGGCAGACGCCGTTGCAGGCGCTGTCGCATTGGTAGCATTCACAGTAGCTTCATTTATTACGGTTTTTCTTCCTTTTACCTTAATCTTGAATTGTGATGATTCGCCAACGGCCAAGGTCCCAAGCAATGTTGCTGTGATTGTTTGCCCATTAGCCTGTACATCCCACCCTGGAGTTGGGCATGGTACAAACTCAAAATTAGATGGTAAAACATCCGTAACGACCACGTTAGTCGCAGGCTGAGTGCCCGTATTGGTTACAACGATGGTAAATTTCCCTTTCTCATCTGGGCCAATATGTTTAGGGGCACATTTTTTGATGTCAAGTGTGCTAAACGCTGGAAGGCCGCCCGTGAGCGTGAACCCCATTACAGTAGTAGTTGGGGCATCGTCGCTCATAATGGGTGGGCAATTGCACTGCGAGGTAACAGTGAACATGCCACTAGCCGGCAGATTCTCAATGATAAGGTTATTAGCTTGAGAAGGACCGAACATATCGTTTAGGCCTTGCTCTGGATTCACCAAGCTAGCACAATATTGCGGCACGCAACCAACACTAAGGACCGCTACTGTCGACAGGCCTGTAATTTTATTAGTGTTTAGCATTATCTGTGCACCAGCGGTAGATGCATTTGGGCCCTTTGGCGTTCCGATAACGTACGTCTGTTCAGGGCTTACGGCACAGCCATTAGCTTGAACTGCAACGGTGTAGGGGCCTGCAGAAAGACCCGAAAAGATTGGAGAGCTTTGAGATGGGCCTCCGTTGCGACTGTAGCTCAATGTTGGGGTTCCTGATAGGCCCGCAACAGCAACATTGGTTATCTCGATACTTCCATTCATGTTAGCGCTATCAGTGCTTGTGAGTGTGGCGCTCCAGCTATATGCGCAGATAAGAAACGAGGTAGTTGTGCTTTGATTACAAGCATCCGTTATAGAAACGTTATATGTTCCAGGCAAGAGTCCTACAAATGTAACGGTGGTGGAGGAACTAGTTATCGTTTGGTTAACCGGACCAGTGAGCGCATAGGTATAGGGAGCGGTTCCTCCAGATATTTCAACCGTGGAAGTTCCATTTGCCAAGCCAGACGATGGAGGTGTAGTAGTCACGTTTTCAACGCTCAGCGGAAATATAGAACCTGGATTGCTTATAGGGAAGGTTGCGACATTTGTAGTATTAGCTACTGTGTCAGTCAGGGTAAGCGTATAAGTACCAGTAGAAAGGCCTGTAAAAACCCCTGTGAGGTTGGTTGTGTTCGTTGAACCTCCCACTAATTGAAACGAATAAGAACCACTGCCAGAAGCACCAGTTGCACGTAAACTGGCATCATTTACACCACACGCCGAAGGACGCGTAACGAAAACATTTCCAATAAGGGCAGTAGGGAAAAAAGTGACTTGCGTGGAAAGTGAAATCGTGGTTCCCACGGCGTCCTGTACTGTAAAAGTGTAATTCCCCGCTGCTTCTGGGAAAGCGAAACTTGGATTGCTTTGAAAAGTGCCTCCATTGACCGAATATGGAGGGACTCCGCCTGAAACGATGAATGTGACTTCGCCAAGATTAAAGGTATTCTGAGAGGTTTGGGAAATCGTTTGTATGCCCAGTTGGCATTGGGTAGCTGGTACGGGGCCTGCGATGAATACACAACCTGCGCTATCAGTTACTTTAACGGTATACAAATCAGAGGATGTGGGCGTAAATGTCGGATTTGTTGCCCCAGGAATAGGTCCGCTGGAGTTGCTCCATTGGTAGGTATAGGGAGCTGTCCCACCAAGTGGAAAGGAGCTTATGGTGTTTCCGACACAGACTGCCGAAGGGCTCAAGAACACGCTGAGCGTTCCAGCGAGAATTTGAGTTGTTGTTACTACTTGACAACCAACACCCGCAGCTACGGTTACGGTATACGTACCGGCGCATAGATTTGTAAATACACCTGTATTATTATACAGTGGAGCGTTGTTACCAAGTTGGATCTGATAATAAATCGGTCCACCAACTGGGTTGGTTACTGAATTCGCTGTTATGGTAATAGTACCGTCGCAAAGACCGCATGTTGCCGCTGTTGGGGTAACAGTTATATTCGTTGGATTTGCGGTTGCTTCCCACATAGGGATAATGCTTATTGAACAAGGAGTAGATTGGCCTGCAATAAGAACATCGGAACCGCCAGGTAAATTGTTAAATTCTACGTGATTCCCCGTCTGTGTTGGAGGGGTAAAAACGCCATTAAGAGTAAGACCAAAGGTATCAGATGGTGGACCATCATATATCACCGCGCCGTCAGATGTCCCGCAAGCAGGGATAACGGTAAATCTGCCCCCACATGCCTCAGATATAGAAAAACTCCCCAGAGTAAGGAGAGCAAGCAAAGATAAAAATATCTTGCCGGTAACACTGTTCATAGAACCCCCTTGTAAAAATGTTTTTTGTATGGCTCATGATTTTTTATCAATGAGCACTCTTTTGTTTGTCACTTTTGAGCGTAACGTATGCTTGCGTAAAAAATCAACAATTAGTGAATTAAGCAGAGATGTATTTTCTTAAAAGTGCTTTGTTTTTTTAAGCGTGCTGCTTAATTGTTAAGCAGTCTTTTGACCGCAAAGTAGATGAGTGGAGCTGGAACTTTGCTAATTCTCATCTGAGAGCGATGCATTATGCTTATACATGAGATAAGGTGGAAGCGGGCCTTGGAAGGCCCAGCAGAGCGCTGAGCCTTCCAAAGAGTTATTTAACTAAGTCGTACGCAGGCAGATGCCGTTGCAGAATTAGTCTCAAAAGCTGTGACAGTAGCCTCATTTGTTACTGTGGCAGCAGCTTTTACTTTCAGTTTGAAGGATGACGATGCACCAGCATCGAGTGATCCGGTTAAGTCAGCTGTAATAGTTTGTCCGTTAGCAGTAATTACCCATGGCCCTGTGTTTTCGCAAGGCACATATATAAGATTGGAGGGCAAGGTATCGGTAACTTGAACCGTAGACGCAAGTCCCGTACCAGTATTGGTTACGGTGATCTTAAACGTTGCTACATCTCCTGCAGCAAGTTTCTTGCGGCTCTTTTTGGTAAGACATTTGCTAATTTGCAGTGTAGGATAAGCAGCAGTTGCTGGAGGCGTTCCAACACCGAAAGTGATCGAAGTTGGTTGATCGGCAACACGGTTAGCCCCCGGATCTTCAGTCTCAACAACAGTATATATCTGACCTGCTGGAAGTTCTGGCAAATTCGAGAATGTAACTGACGCAGCCGTTGTCGGTCCTTGCACTTCCAAGACGCCCGCTGCCACATTATACAGGGTATATGTATAGGCTTTTGCAGCAAGGCCAGAGGGGTTTTTTAGGGTATATGTATAAAGACAGTTGTTACTCAATACTTCTGCAGTTGCGTTCACGCCACAAGCATCTGGGCCGGTGGGTGCGGCAAGAACAACCGTTGTCGGTGAACCTACTTCACCATAACATGACCCTGAAGGGTCTATGTCTTTGATCTGAATTGTATAAGTTCCCGCCGCCAAGCCGGTAAACGTTGGCGATAATTGTTCTGTGATGCCATTTAAAATATAGCTAAATACATTGCCACCGGGGCTGCTTACATTTGTTAAGCCAATAGAACCATTCTTATCAGTGCAATCTGGATTGCCGACTAAGAGAGCAGCATGGAAGGCAGCGCAGGAGGTCGAGGTAACTTGGTCTGTCTGAGCCAATGAAGAAGCATTTCCTTCTTTAGATGCTAGAAATGACGCCGCTACTCCGCACGCATCAACTACGGATACATTATAGTCTCTGTACTGACCCCCATTTACTGGACCAAAAAGCTAAGCAAGTTAAGCTAATTGTTGAAGGTCCAAAAATGATAGGGGGTAACTCATGAACCAGCTTGTAAGAAAGCGAAGAAATTTTACAAAGGATTACAAGATCAAAGTATTGCGGGAAATAGAGGGTGGCAGGACTTTGACTCAAGTTGCACGAGAGCACGAGGTTCATGCATCTGTAATTTGTAGATGGCAGCGGGACTATTGAAGGACTCGCAAGATGCATTTACGAAAAAAAAGAAGCAAAAAGATGCCACTGCAAAAGCGGCCGAGCTTGAAAGAATAATTGGGAGGCTCCATATTGAGAACGATATTTTAAAACAAGCAATGACTCTCTTAGAAGAGAACTTGCATCAATATCGCAAAGAGAAAGAACGAAACACAATGATTGGCATAATCGAATATCTGCTGCCCCATTATTCTAAGCGACTTTTATGTCGAACTTTAAATTTTAATCGCAGCTCATTTTATGATCATAAGAAAAGAGTGGATGCTGCTGAGAAAAAAAGCGATGTAGAGGTTATAGATGCACTTAAAGCAATTGCATTAAAACGGCCCTACTATGGTTATAGAAGAATAACTCACCAGCTCAAAAGGCAAGGTTTCAACGTGAATCATAAATATGTATATTCGATAATGCGCAAAGAAGGCTTGTTATGCAGAAGAAAGCGCAAAACAATTAAGACGACGGATTCAAACCATGCAAAACATATTTATCCAAATCTCACACCGAAGGTGAAGGTAACAAATATCAATCAATTGTGGGTAAGCGATATCACCTACATAAAGCTGGAAAAGGGCTTTGCTTACTTTGCTCATATAATGGACACGTTTAGCAGGAAATGCATCGGATGGGACGTTGATGTGCGCATAGATAGCCAGCTTTGTTTAAATGCTTTGAACATGGCACTTAAAAATCGGGAGGGGGCCAAGCATGAGCAAGCTCATTCACCATTCTGACAGAGGCGTTCAATATGCAAGCACAGAGTATGTTGAGCTTTTAAAAGCTAACAATGCAATAATAAGCATGAGTCGCAAGGGCAATCCTTATGATAACCCAATGGCAGAAAGGTTCTTCAAGACGTTTAAGTATGAATCGCTCTACTTCAACGAAATTGATATGTTCGGTGAACTTAGATCGCTTATTGATTCTTTTGTTAAAGACTATAATGATGAGCGTCTGCATTCATCGATTGGATACCGCCCACCAACAGAATTCGAAAGGCAAACTATGTTAAATTTATAGAGAGTTTAAAAAAGTATTGATTTAATATAAAAAAGTGTTATAGACTTGCTTACGTAAGTGGTCCAACTTTTGGGGTTCACTACACTCCGTAAACAAGTCCCTGAAATTGATAATTCTGAAAAATGGAAGTTGCAGATTGTGAAATAGGGCCAGTAATTGAATAAGTATAGGGAGGTGTACCTCCGGTAACAGCCACATAAATAGAACCATTATGGCCACTGCATGATGGAGCAGTGGTTATAAGATCAATAATTTGTGGTGGTGGAGTGTCGTCGCCCGGCGAGGCTAATGGTACAACAACTTGTGAGGTCGTATTAAATATTGTATCAGTAAGGGTAATAATATAATAGGCGGCAGAAAGACCTGTAAAAACCCCGGTGAGATTAGTTGTATTAGTTGTACCACCAACTAATTGATAGGAATAGTTTCCACTGCCAAGCGCGCCTTCCACACGCATAGAACCATCACTTGCGCCACATGCTGAAGGACGCGTGAGGAAAACATTTCCTATAAGGGCCGTAGGAGCAAGCGAGATTTGGGTAGAAAAATAAATAATATTTTTAGCTGAATCTTCTATTTTAAATGCGTAACTGCCCGCACCTTGTGCAAAGGCGAAACTTGGGCCAGCTTCAGCAGTGCCGCCATTAATTATATATGGGGGAACCCCACCCGATACCGTGAATGTAATTTCACCAGCAGTGGTTCCAAACTGGGCCGTTTGAGAAATTACTGAGATGCCCAGCTCGCATTGTGTTGCTTGCACCGGTCCAGCGGTGAATACACAACCATTGCTTTGATCAGTTACTTGTAAGGAATACAAATCAGCCGCTTTGGGCATATATGTTGGATTTGTTGCCGTAGGAATAGCCCCGCCTGAATTGGTCCATTGGTAGAGGAAAGGGCCTGCTCCGCCAATTGGAAAGGAACTTATAGTATTTCCGACACATACTGGCGAAGGGGCTAGGAACACGCTAAATGTCCCAGCGAGAACTTGGGTAGTCGTTACAACTTGACAGCCGGTCCCTGAAGCAACTGTTACGGTATACGTACCGCCACAGAGATTTGTAAATATGCCGGTATTGTTATAAATTGGGGCATTATTGCCAAGCTGTATTTGATAATAGATAGGTCCACCAGCCGGCGTAGTTACAGATGTCGCCGTTATTGTAATGGTGCCATCACAGCTTCCGCACGTAGCAGGCGTAGGTGTAACGCTTACAATTGTTGGGTTTCCGGTTGCTAGCGGCATTTGACCAGCTGTAGAACAATGGGTGCCTGCAATAGTATACGACGACGCGCCAGGTATATTGTTAAATTCTACATGGGTGCCTGTCTTTGCGGGGGGTATAGGAATGCTATTAATCGTAAGAGTAAAAGTATCAGATGGGCCATCATATATTACTGCACCATCCGCTGCTCCGCAAGCCGGAATTACAGTAAATGTGCCCGTACATGCCGCCTTAGATATAGAAAAACTCCCCAAAGTGAGGAATGATAGCAAAGATAAGAATATCTTGCTGGTAAAACTGTTCATAGAACCCCCTTGTAAAAATTTTGTACGGCTCAAGTTTTTAGAATGAGCACACTTTTGTTCACTTTTGAGCGTAACCTATGCTCGCATAGAAAATCAACAATGAGCGAATTATTTCCCAGAGATGTTTCTTAAAAAGTCCACATTTTTTGAACGTGCTGCTTAATTTTTAAGCAGTCTTTTGACTGCAAAGTAGATAAGCGGAGCTAGAACTTTGCTAATTCTCATTTGAGAGCGATGCATTATGTTATTTATTAGACAAGGTAGAAGGGGCTTGGAAGGCCCAGCAGAACGCTGAGCCTTCCAAAGAGTTATTTAACGAAGTCGTACACAAGCGGATGCCATTGCAGACTGAGTCTGGAAGGCTGTGACCGTGGCTTCATTGGTTACCGTCTTTGCTGCTTTTACTCGCAGTTTGAAAGATGAGGATTCTCCAGCATCGAGTGATCCGCTTAATAGTGCTGTGATAGTTTGTCCGCTAACAGTAATTGTCCACGGGCCGGTGCTTTCACAAGGCACATATACTAAATTAGATGGCAAAGTATCTGTAACTTGTACAGTAGACGCAGGTCCTGTACCGGTATTCGTTACGGTGATCTTAAATGTTGCCTCATCTCCAGTAGCAAGTTTTTTCTTGCGATCCTTTTTGCTAAGGCATTTCTTAATTTGCAGTGAAGGATATGGAGACGTTGTTGGAGGTGTTCCAACACCGAAAGTGATCGAAGTTGGTTGATCGGCAACACGGCTAGCTCCCGGATCTTCAGTTTCAACAACAGTATATACCTGACCTGCTGGAAGTTCTGGCAAATTCGAGAATGTAACTGACGCAGCCGTTGTCGGTCCTTGCACTTCCAAGACGCCCGCTGCCACATTATACAGGGTATATGTATAGGCTTTTGCAGCAGGGCCAGAGGGGTTTGTTAGGGTATATGTATAAAGGCAGTTGTTACTCAATACTTCTGCAGTTGCGTTCAAGTTACAAGCATCTGGTCCGGTGGGTGCGGCAAGAACAACCGTTGTCGGTGAACCTACTTCACCATAACATGACCCTGAAGGGTCTATGTCTTTGATCTGAATTGTATAAGTTCCCGCCGCCAAGCCTGTAAATAAGGGCGAGGCTTGTTCTGTTATGCCATTTAAAATATAGCTAAAGAGCTTTCCACCAGGGCTGCTTACGTTCGTGAACTCAATAGTTCCGTTTTGGTCTGTGCAATTTGGATTTGCTATATTGTAGTTAGCATTGAAAGCGGCGCAGGAGGTTGAGGTAACTGATGACGCTGCTAATCCGCACCCATCGACTACGGAAACATTATATTCGCCATAAGGAAGTCCCTGAAATAAATAATTTTGAAAAATAGAAGTTGCAGATTGCGAAACGGGGCCAGTAATCGAATAGGTATAGGGTGGTGCACCTTCGGTAACGCTCACGTAAATAGTCCCATTAGTGGCACCACATGATGGAGGGGTGGCTATTATATCAGTAATTTGAGGTGTAATATCAAGTAGGTATGATTGCAGTGGTATATATGCCAAGCAGGAAACACCCATCCCTGTAGAAGCTGTTACTGTATAGTGCCCTGGGGGAAGCTTATGAAAACTACCAGTAGTGTTTTTTCGTGAAATAGAGCCTCCTACTATTGAATATTTAACGCCTGATGTATTGGCGTATACGAGCAAAGAACCATTAGTAGAATTGCATATAGTAGGTGGTGTGAATTGAATATTGGTTATCTGAGTATCCGAAACTATTGTTTGCCAAACTACGGTAAGTTCTTGTGGGGTTGGCGATGATGAGTCGTGTATAGTATATGATGTGTATCCGACGCCGAGATCAAAATTGAGGTAAGAACTGGTAGGTAGTTGAATTGGCGTGGCGTTCCCCACTCCGACATAATAGGGTAGCGTTCCTCCAGTTAAATTTATGGAAATTGAGCCATCTTTGCTCGTGCCCGAAGTGGCATGCGTTCCCGTAATCTCTAAAATCGAAAAAGCTACTTCGGATGCATGCGCACTTTGGCCTGAAGCTAATAGAATAGTAAGCATCATAGTGCAGCTGGTTGCGCGCCTGAACAAACTAAGCATGCTTAGTTTGCCGGTGGTAAATGAATGTAGTGACATAGATCCCCTTTTTGGTGTTGTGGTTGTGTAATATCCCTTTTATCTTAAGAAAGGGGAGATATTATTTGCAAGAATATTTTTTTGTTTCGAAAATTAATGAGCGGAGTTATTTTTTGCGCATAGGGAATATGGGATAGCCAAAAATCTGTTGCCACTATTTTAGCAATGGAAATACTGTAAAACTATTTTAAGAGTAACGAGGCTTATTCGCGGGATTTTTACACTAAGGGGATTTTGGCTTATATCTATGGTTTGAGAAAGCCTGTGTGCTTGCGATTTTTCTATAATGCTCTGACCTACCAAATTAAGCATAATTTGAAATTCTTCTGAGAGGAATTCTCTCAGAAAGCCCAGTGTGCTTGCTGGACCCGAATCACCGTGCGTCATGACATAACGAAGATATTCATATATCTGTGTTTCAGAAACATCTGGAAAAAGAATGTGAGCTAATTGAGTACCAGTTTCACCCGAAAGCAGCTTATCGATGGTAAGTGGAAGAACCTGTTGTATAATAGCTGTGGCCAGTTGTCTTGCGCGCTCTTGAGATACAGCGAAAGCTTCCGCTAAAAGTGCGATGGAGTCATGTGACTGGAGCCTTGTTGCTAAAAGAGTATTAATGGTTTCTAATTGCTCGTATGTTATATACTTTGAAAGGAATTTTTTGATAGCACAGCTTCGTATATATTCTGGCGTAATCTGCAGATCAAGCTTTCCTAAATCTGGACCATTTAAGGGGGTACGGCAGAGAGGGCATGAAGGGGAAAAATTGAAATCCTCAATTAAATTTGCTTTATAGGTATCTTCAAGGCAGCCCTTGCAGTAGGTATGACGGCATGCAAGTGATAAAATATCTTTAAGAGGCTCCCGGCAGATGACGCAGATATCTCCTTCTTTTTGGAAAGATATCGTTTCTTTCAATTTCTCAATGTCGGGAGCCGCTGCTACTACCTTGACTGCATCGGGCTCAGCATTAGTGTGTTGTAGATCAGCGCTTGGTGCTTCCATGCCAAGGAGCTGGGTATGAGAACCTGATAGACACAACAAAAAAAATGAGATTAAAGCTAAGCTTGTTCTGTTATGCATGAGAGTATCCTTATGATTGTGATTTATTATTTACAAATATATGCTATTTGAAATATTATGTCAATTTCTAAAGAGATCTCCAAAAGTAAATTACCCGTAAACTCCTTAAAATTCCTTTTTTCAGATTGCTTTTCGTTGCTACATCTGTTACAAATTATGAGGATACTATTAATTTAAATGGAGCCTCTATGTACCAGTCACGATTGTATGTTGGTAGACTTGCAGCTGCTGTAAGTCTATTTTTTATGCCCTATCTTATGAGTCAACCCCGTGAACAGCTTGGAACTTCCCCTGTTTTACCAAGCGTCATACATGGCGAATGTCAGGTATGTAAAACAACCTCTTGCAGTAATTGTAGTAAATGTAGCTCAGCTCCTTGTTTGCGTGACAATCGTGATGATGAGCGTCCGCCCTGCATTTTATGCTCAAATAAAAGCAGCTTTTGTGCCACTGTCAGTCCTACTGAAGAGAAGAAGTCTGGCAAGAAAGACTGCAGGTCTGGTGCCTTAACACGGTGCTGCATTGGCTGCGAAGCCCCAAATTCTGTATTTATTCCTCGTTCAGTGGGCGCAAATACTGCCCGGGAGCTCGCTGGATGGGAAGAGTTTATCTATCAGTATGATGTGGGTGAATATTATCTAACGACGGGCCATGTGCTCGGGTACTCCCATTCATTAAGGCCAGAGCGCATAGCGCGTGCTCTATTTGGCGATTCAGTCTTACATTTTGTGGGTAGCCAAGTTCCAGATAGATCTCGGTGCGCCCTGTTGGCAGATAATTTCGGGTTATCCACTCATTTTAGAGGATCATTACATATACACCCAAAGATTGAAAATATTTTTTTGGATAACCAGTTTTTTATAGGACTTGATCCGTGGCTTTGCGGGCTTTATGCACGTATTCACGCACCAATTGTACATACGCGTTGGAGCCTGGATCTTAGGCAGAAAATTGAAAGTAGCAAGCGTGATTGTACGGAATTTCCTGCATGTTATATGAGTGACAACGCGGCTCCAGCATCCTGCGATATACTGCAGGCATTGAGTGGTAATTATACCTTTGGCGATATGCAAGAGCCTTGGAGATTTGGTCGTTTTAAGTGTGGTACGCAGACAAAGACGGGACTGGCTGATATAGATCTTATTGTGGGATATAACTGCTGGCAAAGTGATTCTTACCATTTTGGTTTTTATGGTCAGTTGGTTGCTCCTACCGGCAATAAATTTAATGCACATACTGTTTTTGAGCCACTGGTGGGCAATGCGCGTCATTGGGAATTGGGACTGGGACTTAGTGGCCATCTTATTCTTTGGGAACGGGATGCTGATCAGTCCCTTGCTGTGTATGTAGAAGGTAATATGACTCACCTTTTTAAAAACAGGCAGATGAGGTCATTTGACTTCTGCACTAATGGTTTGCTCAGTCGGTATATGTTGCTCAAGGAGCTTGTTCAGACCCCAGATGGCACATTCGAGTATGGTGGCAGCCTTATTAACGGTATTAACTTCGCAACTCGTCCGGTTGATGTTTCAGTTGGGCTCAAGGGGGACGTGAGTGCAAAACTTTCCTACCGGTCGCCCTGTTTTATTGTTGATCTGGGTTACAACTTTTATGGTATAATGCGAGAGCATGTAGAGTTTATTAAGTGTAATAACGAAAAAAGCTATGGAATTAAGGGCACTGAAGGAGTATGTGCTCTTGAATATGCAACAGAAGGCACTAATCCGCCCTTAAAATTTGGACCCTTGGTGCAAAAAATCTCTCTTAATGCAACGGAAAATACCTCAACTATTAGGCATCCAGGGCCTACCGATAATCCGCAATCATTCATGCCTCAATCCCCTTCGGATATTATTGTGACTGCCTTGAGTCGCCAGCAAGGTATAATCGAAGGCCCGGGTGTTATAACGGCCTATAGCTCAAACCCCCCAATTTTGGTTTCCCAAAACAATTTACATAAAGACACAGGTACAATGCCGGCACAGGCAACGCACAAGGTATTTGGCTATCTTGGCTATAACTTTTACAATTGGGACTGGTGCTACTGCCCGTATCTTGGGCTTGGTGGTGAACTTGAACTGGATGCTCGCGCATGCACTGAGCGTAGTGCGCTCAATCAGTGGAGCGTGTGGGTTAAAGGGGGATTTGAATTCTAATTACTGGTTCACTCAAGAGCATATATAAACAAACAAAGAGGCGCATCATATGGTGCGCCTTTTTGCTATGGATAAAAGAAATATGTGCTTAAATACTCATGGTCCACTTTCCAAATACGCCCCAATTTTCAAGCGTAGAATGGCGATGCTTTCTGCCTGCAAATTCATAGGAAACGCTCAATCCTGCACTCCAAGGATAGCAACCACGCCATATATTGTTATAAGAAACGGATGCAGAAATGGTGCTTGAAAGTGCTTTGTCCGCTTTGGCAGAATTAAGGTTAACATCTGTCGGGGTGAGATTGACAAAGGTTTCGTCAGGTACGCCTTCGCCAAAATTATCAAAAATTTTCGCTGTGCTATGAGAGGTAAGGTTGTTACAGCGCGTCATATCAAAGATGCCAAAGTTGTCAAAATCAAATGCACAGCTTTGTATGCGTTCTCGATCCCTAAAAAAGAGATTGTAGGCTGCTTCAAAGCCCCATGCACATCTTTGATAATGAAAACCGAGCCACCATTCAAGTAAAGAGCGGGGCTCTACATCGACACATCTGCGCAGTAGGTTGGTTCCAGAAATAGGGTCGAAGCGGTTGTCAGATTCTGCAACAAGCAAAAAGCGTGAAAGAGGACCATTGGTAAAATCAAATATTCTTGGCTCTTTGTGCCTAAATCTATAGAGATATTTAAGCTCAGTCATGATAACAAATGCCGTTTGCGCAACTTCATCATCCCAAACCGTGTTATCTGCGGTAATGCCAAAGCCGAAAGCTCCATTGCGGGAACCTACCAATGGTTGCCAGAAGCGGGTGTTGTCAAAGTTTTTTCCCGTTGGGATAATGCCTGATAAGTAGCCGCCTACATGGTCGTTATCGCAATAGAGATAATCATATCCCAATCGCACTTCTATATCGTCAACACCCGCGTGAGTTCTTGAATCGGAAAATACCTTTAACCTATCAAAGGCTTGTTGTACGGTGATTATACCGGAAATTTCACCTGGGGTTGTTATTTTTTCATTGATGCAGAACTCATGCTTTACGCTCAATACTGCAAAAGTAATATCGGACCATAATCCTGTGCAGAAACAATCAAGGTTGAAATGGAGCGATGGCATCCACGCAAAGACACTTCTTTTTGGTCTAAAGGTAAAGGTTGATAAGAATCCGTCTGGTTGGCTCGACCCAAGACTCAGATTGATCGATTCAATGTTACCATTATATTGGGCGACAGTAACCGGATTTTTTCCAAAGAATCCAGCACCAATACATGCAGCCTTTCTATTTTTCTGGTAGGCATAGGTTACATCATAGGAAAAGAATGAGCAGCACGCGTCATGATAGCGCTGGTAGAAACTTATATTATTCCGATACGTCAAATCGGTAAGAATGGGACGTGGTCTAAAAAATGTGCTTACTTGGGTGCAGTCGGTTGAGCAATCTCCCGTACCTGAGCAGCCGTTCCCGCAATCATCAGATATGAATCTGTCCGAGCATGAGATTGAGGATTTACAGCTTCCAACGGTCATCCCAGCAAGAGGGTGGAGGGTGCCGGTAAGAATAAGAATAAGCGCAATGCGCAGCAAGGTAATCATAAATGCATTTTCCTTTTTTAAAGAATTCTCAGCTCAATATTATATATTCCTTTGCTAAAAGCAAGAGTTTTGATGGGATGAACATAGGCGGCTTTTGCCTGCCGTAGGCGGGACAATTAAAATGAACAGGGGTGCGGATGTTTGGCAGAGAATGCTGTTTCTTGTCTTGTTTGGCCATAATCTCTTTTGCCGCATTTTGACAATCTGAAATTTATTGATAAGCTGATATATGCAGCATCATCGGGGAACTATGGGCGCAATGTTATAAGGATTAACTATGCGTGCACTAAGCAAAACCGTAGAGACCACAGTTTTGCGGGATTCAGTCTCCGGATGACCATGCAAACATGAAATCCTTGATAGGGTATCGCTTGATTATGACCGCGGTATTCTTCTTCTCATATTGAGATGTAGCTTGTAGCAATGAAGAGTGAGGAGCTTGGAGCTGCAAGAAAGAATCCGTTGAATTTATTCATACGGAGAACGGTGTTTATCAAAAATCATACTTTGGTTAGAAGAGTTAAAAATTGATGCATGTTGGAACCTCATGCATACTATAAAAGCGAAGTTTATGTCATACGAGCAGCCGATTTTTTAAAAAAACACAGGGTCGCTACGGGACTATTAGTGGGCATATTAAGCAAGGTGAGATCATAATAAAAACATAAACCTATGCTTTAGAATGGCATTGCGTTTTAAAAGATAAGGGAGCAATGATGTATAACATTGTAAGCAGAATGGCAGTAATTGCTATTTTGGGGTTAATAAGCATGCCGATATCCGGTATGGAAGAACAAAGAGCAATCTCTGAGCGTGATGCTGCATCCAAAAGACAACGAGTAGCTGATCGTGATCCGCGCGAGGCTGTTACCACTGCTCCAGAGCGACAAACATTTAAAGTAGAGCGCGATGAGGAGACGGAAGTTCCGCTGCAGCCGGTTATTACAAACTCTCAAATTTTAGAGGTGCTTACAGGATTTCGTACTTTGTTTGGCGATCGAATGGACCATATTGAAGCTATAATGCAAGCAAAGTTTGCTGAAAATGACGTGAAATTGGGAGTTTTAATGAGAGCCATGGCAGAAATACAAAGATCCCTCCCACCAAGGCTTATGCCTGCCCCTGCAGCGAAAGCCCCGGCTCGCGCGCAGCCAAAACCGGCCTCTCAACCAGGACCGTTGCCCATTCATCCTCCCCAATTTCTTCAAGCTCAACATTCGCTGGGAGAGCAGGCTAGACCGTCAAATGCTGCTCCAGGAACGCTTTCTTTTGGGTTGCTAGCTGCGACCAATCTGCCTCCCCAATTTCTTCAAGCGAATGCTGCCGCAGCAACAGCATTGGCCAAGCTACCTCCTCCTCAACTGCTCCAAGCTCAACAAGCGCCTCAATCAGCGCGGCCTCTACCACCACAAAATCCTACAACTACCCAGCAACGATCATGCACGTATACTGAAACGAATGATTTTGTGGCTCATGAAGAGGCCATTAATTATGTGAAACAGAGTGCGAATACCACATTCTCAAGCTCCAGTGATTCTTTAAAATCATCAAATAAGGATGCGGTATGTCAGGTTATAAAGAGGCATCCATGCGCGGCAAGTTGCGTAGAACTTTATGAATCGGGTGCAGGTGTCCGTCCGTTACATCTATGTATTGGCTCACTACTGGATAATACGGTGAAAGTGATGATTGGCAATGGTAGTGTTAAAACATTTGCAGGGCATGCCGGCCGGGTAAATTACGTTAGTGCCTATACTATGGACGGCAGGAAAGCGACGCATATTCTTTCTGCTTCGGCCGATAATACAATCAAACTGTGGGATTTGGAAAATGATTTACTTGTCAGAACGTTCTCAGGCCATACAGGATCCGTTAACGCACTTTGTAGGATAGAACTCTTGAGCCAAAAATGTATAGTCTCCGGTTCTGCCGATATGAGCATTAAAATATGGGACATACTAGATGGCAAGCTTATTCGAACTATTTCAGGACATGAAGGTTCAGTTGATTGTCTTGAAGTCATAGATGCTGGGTTCCAACGAAAGCTTATCATTTCTGGTTCTGCTGATGGAACTGTTAGACTATGGGGCCAAGAGGGGCAGAGCCTCTGCACGATTCCCCATGGGGAAGCAGTGCATTCTGTAAAATGCTGTCATTGGGGACCGCAATACGAGCTTATTGCTATTGCATCGCAGTCAAAAATCAAGCTTTGGCTGGTAAAATTAAATGAGGGTCATCCAGAAAGTGTGAGCCTTTTGCACACCATAAATGCCACTAATGATGGGGCTCGACAAAACAATCTCTCTGATGACAAGCTCAAGATTTCCGCGATGGATCTCTTTCAGTCTTCCAGCCTTGCAACACCATCGGATGAATATATTCTGACTTATGGGACCAATGGTGGGCACATTAAGAAAGGCACAATCAAAATATCTTGATTGTTGCGGGCAAGAGTCTCGAGTGGTTTAGGTTAAAGGCACTGGTAAGTAACCAGGTTAGGGGAATACTATGAATAGGATAGCAAGCAGAGCTCTAGGGATTGTCATTTTTGGGTTAGGCACTACGCAGGCGTCCTGTATGGAACAGGAACGAGAATTAGAGAATGGCCAAGAAAAAAGGGCAGCAGCTCCTCTGCGCCTCCTTGTTCCTAAACGGCAACGAGTTGCTGAGCCTGATCTTAGAGAACCATTTATGGATGCTCCAGAGAAACAAAGCGATCAGGTACCGTCGCCGGCTGAAATAGTAATTTCAACACAGCCTTGGGTAAACCTACAAATTCTTGCTGCGATTGCTCAAATGGGCGAAAGGTTTGAAAAGTTTGTATTGGAGGTGCGGGCTCGATTTGCTGATTCTGACGCAAGAATGGCATCGATAGCTACGGACATGAACAGACTAAAAAAGACTGTTGATGAGCATGATGCTATGCTTCGTCGGACCATTCTTGCACCTATCAATGTCCCTGAAGAGCCAAATACAGTACGTACAGCTCACGGGCTAGAAGGGTTAGATAATAGCATAGTGGTGCAAGCTGAAATTAGGGCGGAGCCAACTCGTGCAGCTAAGCCTTTGGAACCAAAGATGAGTCAAAATCACCGCCAGGAAGTTAGATCATGTACTTTTATAAAAACAAAAGATTCTTTAGCTCATAAGGGACCCGTTAAGTACGTTCAGCTCTGTAAGAATGGCGATATACTATCAGGCTCAACGGATGGCTTTAAGATATGGAACAAAGATGGTGTCGTGCTCGGAGAAACGCCTTGCGAGGGCACAGTAAATTATCTCGCAGTTGTTAAAAAAATTTCTGGGGATGTTGAGGAGCCCCGCTTGTGTGTAGGATTGGCTGATAATACCCTTAGAATTCTTGGCAAGCAAAAAAGTCAGGAAATAGTGTGTGCGAGTCATAAGGATTGCATTACATGCATTAAATATTTTCCTTCGCCGACAGGAAAGAAGGGTTATTTGCTTTCTGCTTCAGCGGATCATACTATTAAAATGTGGAACCCAGAGGATGGTTCACTTATTCGCACGATTCATATTCACGTGGGGCCAGTGAATGCACTTGCTATCTTGTATCAAGGGAAGCACAACTCCATTGTCTCGGGTTCAGCTGATAGGACCGTTAAGATATGCGACGAAGAGGGCAAGTCCGTTAGAAAACTTGCCGAACTGCCTAGCTCGGTTACTTGTTTGGCAACGCTAGGCAACTTTATAGTAACGGGCTTGGCTAATGGGACCTTCTCTGTATTGAATGAGAAAGATCAGCGGCTTAATGGGCCTTATTTATCTCCTGGCAATGAAGTTATGCATACAATAAAATGTTGCTCGTTCGATGCAAACCGGAGTCTCATTGCGGCTGGGTATTCATCAAAAATCATACTTTGCTTGCTCGATCTTGTGCATGGTAATGTTGTCATCACCTATACTGTCGACAGCGAAGGAGATGCGATACGCTCTATAGATCTTCATGCTGCAGGAGAGGGCAAGTATGTTCTCATATATGGAAATCAGAGCGGGCGCATTAAAAAAGGGGATGTCGTAATAAAATGATTATTAAACATAAGTAAGCTTGCCACTTTTCAGATTTTAAAATGATAGTGTTAATTATAATGAAGGATCAATGATGTATAAAATAGTAAATAGAATGTTAGCTATTCTCGTATTGGGGTCAATAAGTATCCAGATAATCGGTATGGAAGAAAAACAAAGAGAGAAGGGCCAGGAAAAAAGGGCAGCAGATCTCGTTGCTCCTCTTGCCGATGATGCAGCTAAAAGACAACGAGTTGCTGAAGAGCTGCAAGCACGATTCGCCCAGGCGGCGGTTGCCAATGCTCCTGAGAGACAAACATTTAAAGAGGAGCGAGATTATGATACGGAAGTGCCAATGCAGCCGGTTATCACAAACGCTCAAATTTTAGAGATGCTTACAGGACTTGGTACTTTATTTGACGCTCGAATGAGTCATATTCAAGGTATAATGGAAGGTAAGTTTGCTGAAAATGACATGAAATTGGGAGCTTTAACGAGAGCCGTGGAAGAAATGAAAAGATCCTCCCTTCAACCAGGGCTAATGCCTCCCCCTGCAGCGAAAGCCCCGGCTCGCGCTCGACCAAAACAAGTTGACTGGCAGGCGCGACTTGCAAATGCTGAACTAGTAATGCCTTCTAATGGGATGCCAGCGGATCAACAAGAAGCGCTCCAAGCTCACCTACAGGCGATCACAGAACGCGCCGCGCTGGCGCATGCTGGAATGCCTTTGCATAGAAGAGCAGTGCACATGCTACCTCCCCAATTGCTTCAAGCTCAACAAGAGCGGGCTAGACCGTTAAATGCAGCTCCCGAAATGCTTTCGAATGGGACATCGGCACCGCAACAAGCGGCATTGGCCAAACTTCCGCCTCAATTGCTTCAAGCTAGACATGCGCCTCAATCGGCGCAGCCTGAAATACAGCCACAAAATCCTGCAGCCACCTGGCAAAAATCATGCACCTACACGGAAGTAAAAGATTTTGTGGCTCATGAAGGGCCTGTTATTTACGTGTATCAAGTGAATGGTACTACGCCCTGTACGCTCTCTAGCACCAGCGATTTTTTTAAGGTATCAGATAAGGATGGGGCGAGCCGAGGCACAGACCAGTACCCATGCCAGGCTAGTTGTGTAGCAGGTTATAAACCGGTTAATGGCTTGATGTATCTATGTATCGGATCAATAGAAGACTATACTGTCAAGGTAAAGCTTACCGCTGGTGACTTCAAAACATTTGCAGGCCATACCGGTCGAGTGAATTGCATTATCGCTTGGTTTACTGTTGATGGCAAGATACATATTCTTTCTGCTTCTGCCGATAATACAATTAAATTATGGGATTTGGAAAATGGCTCACTTATAAGAACGATTTCAGGCCATACGGGATCAGTTAATGCGCTTCGTGTCGCGACATTATGGTGCATGAAATGCTTAGTATCTGCTTCGGCCGATATGAGCATTAAAATATGGGACAGAGATGGCAAGCCTTTAAAAACCATTTCAGGGCATGAAGGTTCAGTTACTTGTCTGAATTCTATAGATGCCGGATTCAGCCGAACAATTATAGTTTCTGGCTCTGCTGATGGAACAGTGAGACTATGGGATCAAGAGGGACAGAACCTCAACACAATTCTCCATGGGGACGCTGTGCATTCTGTAAAATGCTGTTATTGTGCACCAGACCACCAGCTCATTGTTACTGCATCGCAGTCAAGAATTAAGCTTTGGTTGATAAAATTAAATCTGCAGGGTCATCCAGAAAGTGTGCGCCATTTGCATACTATAAATGCCAATAATGATGTGATGCGACAAAATAATCTCTCTGAGGACAAGGTCAAGATATCGGCTATAAATCTCGTTGCAAATGGCCCAGTGGGCGAATTTATTTTGACGTATGGGACTCATGGCGGGCGCATTAAAAAAGGGGTGATCAAAATATCTTGATCATTGATGAGGGCCCTAGCTGTCCAGATTTAAAAGCAATGTAAAGTAACAAAGCTTGGGAAATAATAATGAAAAGGAACAACGATGTATAAAATACTAAACAGCATGGTTGCAATTGTCATCGTGGGGGCAATAAGCACCCAAATATCCGGTATGGAAGAAAAACAAAGAGTAGAGAAGGGCCAGGAAAAAAGGGCAGCAGATCCTGTTGCTCTCTTTGCCGATGGCGCAGCTAAAAGACCACGCGTTGCTGATGAGCTGCAAACACGAGTCGCTGACCAGGCAGCGGTTACCAATGCTCCTGAGAGACTAATAATTAAAATGGAGCGAGAAGATGATACCGAAGTTCCTATGCAGCCGGTTATAACAAACTCCGAAATTCTAGCGGAGTTTGGACGATTGAGCTCACGTGTGAATGTTAGATTTGAAGAGCTTGCAACGATTTTACAGGCTAAGTTCACAGAAACAGACACTAGATTAGGAGCTTTACATTCTGCTGTGGCACTAATGCAAGGAGTTACTCAAGGGCGTGTGGGGGCCTCTCATGCGCAAGCGCCAGCTCGTGCGCAATCTAAGCAAGATAGGCTGCAGGTTCCCATGCGACTGGCGCCGCAGGGTAGCGCGATTGCAAATAATGCTCAAGCGATTTCTTACCCGGCTGCAATTGCCAAGCAAAATCCTGCGCCGACTCGATCATGCACGTATACTCCCACAACAGATTTGTTAGCCCATGACGGGCCTGTTAATTACATCTATCAGACCACAGACGGTTACGGGAACCAGGGCAAAGATTGCATGGTATCAGCTTCGACTACCTGCCTTAAGCTGTGGGATGATGAATGCGATGCCAAGGCAATAGTGGAGTATCCAAACTTAGTTAATTATGTAAAATGTACGCATATTAATGGCACAGACATTTTCTTTATGGCAGGGTTATCCGATAATACGATAAGAAATTTGAGTAATAAAACTGCGCAGCTTGGAGTATTTAAAGGCCATGCGGGTCAAGTTAATTCCATTTGCCATTGGCTTTCTGGAGATGGATTGCAAAGCTACACAGTGTCTGGATCATCTGATACTACCATTAAGATATGGCATCCGGATGGTTCGGTCATTCGAACAATCGCTGGCCATAAGGGACCGGTCAATGCGCTTGCAATTTTAGATCTAGAGAAAGAAAAGTTTATTGTCTCAGCCTCGGCTGATAAGACCTCTAGAATTTGGGATATTGAGGGTCGTCAGGTAGGAAAACTTCCTGATTTTACAAGTCCGGTCACCTGTTTAACAACGGTGGGTCAATATATAGTGGCGGGCTCGTTCGACGGGACAGTTTTCTTGTGGAACAAAAGACTTGGTTTCGGCTTCCCCATTAAGATCTCTAATAATGAAGGAATGCATTCCGTGAAGGGTTTCCGCTATGGTCAAACACATGCCTTAATTGTAACTGGGTCTGTCTCAAAAATTATGATTTGGCTTATAGAGCTAAAATTTGATGGCGCGTTTACTCTCATGCAGACTATTAACAGTGAGGGCAGTGATATACGCTCAATCGATGTTAGGTATGATTCAAAAAATAACCAGTATATTCTGGCTTATGGGATGAGTAACGGACGCATCAAGAAAGGCACGATAAAAATATCTTGATCATTGAGCGAGAGCCTGCAGTTTGTTACCTTAAAACAAGGTAAGTAATAGGGTTAGGGAAATAATCGTGAAAGGGATTAATAATGTATAAAATACTAAATAGCATGGTTGCAATTGTCATAGTGGGGGCAATAAGCACCCAGATATGCTGTATGGAAAAGGAAAAAGAAAAAAGAGCTGCAGATCCTCTAGCTGCTCTTGTCGATGGTTCAGCTAAAAGACAAAGAGTCGATAATCAGCGGGAGACCGTTACCCATGCTTCCGCGCGGCAAACCCTTGAAATGGCGCACGAAGACAAAACAGAAGTTCCGCCGCGGCCTGTTATTAGAAACTCTCCCATTTTAAACATGATTACAGGATTTGGTACTTTAATTGACCTTCAAATGTCCCAATTTGAAGCTGAAACGCGAGCACATTTTGCCCAATCTGATGTGACATTAAGAAATTTAGCCAGAGCTTTAGAAGCCTTACAAAGAGTTAGGTCGCTACAGCATGATTTGAGCAAGAATATTCAGCCCTCGACGAGCGCTGAGGATAAAGAAAGATCGGATGCAGCCAATGCACTAATTAGTCTTGCAGGACGTGTTCCAAGTAACGAGGACTGACCTGTTACACATTAAACTTAATGTGGACGACATCGCCATCTTGGACTTTATAGTCCTGGCCTTCAGTGCGGATCTTGCCGATGTCCTTGAGCTTCGCTTCTGATCCGTGTGCGAAAAGATCTTCACAGTTAAATACGTCGGCGCAGATAAAACCGCGCTCTAAGTCTGAGTGAATCTCGCCGCCTGCTTGGCGGATAGTCATGCCTTTTTTGATAGGCCAGGCGTGGATTTCTTTTGGACCGCAGGTGAAAAAGGTGATTAAGCCTAGATGCTTGTATGATTGAGCAATGATAGTAGGAAGGCCTTCTTGCTCAATGCCAAACATTGAGCGCATTTCTTCTTTATCGGCTCCTTCGAGCTGCGAAAGCTCATATTCAAGGCGAGCGCTGATAGGAATTACTCGTTCTTCTCCAAACCGTTTTACCAAATTTTGAAAATGTTTATTGTGCTTAAAGCCATTATTTGCAAGCTCATCTTCGCTTACATTAGCAATAATAAGAAAATTCTTGGCAGAAAGCAGAGGTACGGTTTGCACCGGTGCATTTTTAAGGAGTTCTTGAACACGTGCTAAATCTAATGCATTGAGCGCAGCAGTTAAATCGTTGAGAAGCACCAGTTCTGCATTCAAATCTTTTTGCTGCTGAGGGTTGTTTTTGCTTGATTTGGCAAGAGCAGTAGCTTTTGCAATCCTCTTTTCAACTGAATCAAGGTCTTTGAGCATTAATTCGTGCAAGATAATTTCATAATCAACCAATGGATCGATGTCCTCGGCGCGGGAATAGGTTATTTTAGGATCATTAAAACAACGTAAAACGTGCAGAATAAGATCGACTTCACGTATGTGACTTAAAAATTGGTTTCCCAGGCCCTCTCCGGATGCTGCGCCCTTTACCAGCCCCGCAATGTCCACAAACTGCACCGTTGCAGGTATTTGCTTCCCAGATTTATAGGCGGCTTGCAGTTTATCCATGCGTGGATCGGGTACTGTGGTGCATGCAAGATGCGGATCAATGGTGCAAAAGGGATAATTCTCCGCGGGCACAGATGATCGGGTTAAGGCATTAAAAAGAGTTGATTTTCCTACATTGGGAAGGCCAACAAGGCCGGCGCTTATGTTCATTCATTATTTCCATTGTTTAGCAAGCTCATATGACTCTTTATTAGTGTGCAATATAATTGAAAAAATGTCTTCTTTTTAGTGATTTTAGTCGTGGATCGTGGACTTGCCTTTATCTTTAGTTTTGCAAACTGTTCGAGGCAACCGTTTCTTTTGTGCTGTTACAATACTGTAACAAAATAGTTTACATCTGGCTTTGCCTATGATACTATTAGTTTGTTGACTTACGAATTATTTCAGATAAATTGGGAGGTGTTTTTTATGAGTAAAATAATTCGCATTAGCAAGAATGCCTATGAGAGGCTTAATCAGCTTGAGGAAGATATGGGAGCATCTAAACAATCAATTATCGAAAAGGCTCTCGATAGGCTTGCGCGGGAGAACTTATTAAAAAAAGCGAACGAAGCGTATGAAGCGTTAAGGAGCGATCCTGAAGCATGGGCTGAGGAGCTTAGGGAGCGCGGTGAATGGGATGTAACTTTGCTTGATGGTTTGGAGGATGAATGAATGCTAATGCTATAAGACCTGTTCGTGGGGATGTGTGGTTTGCTGATCTTGATCCTACAACGGGGCGGGAGCAAGCAAAAAAAAGGCCGTGCATTGTGCTTTCCGCTGATGATTTTAATCAAGGACGTGCTGGACTTCTTATTGTAGTTCCATTGACAACAAGAGATAGAAAAAATCCGCTCCATATTCCGGTAACACCCCCAGAAGGTGGAATAAAAACGCCAAGTTATGCTTTGTGTGAGCAGATAAGAGCAATCTCGCATCTTCGTCTTTCGAATCATCGTATTGGTTTCGTGAGCGATCGAACTTTAAAATTACTTGAGTTTACGATTAAAACGCTTTTGGATTTCAATTAAAAAAAGTCGCTATTAATTTTTTTAAGCCATAATCCTTGACGTATTAGGGAGGTGTACTATGCCAGAGCAATAATTTTTTTTAACGCCTTGCGGCGAGCAGCAGGGTGCTGCGCGCACCCATGCACCCGCGGCAGGCACTGCGGCCTGCACCGCCCAAGGTCTGTCCCAGACCCTGGACCCCAAGCTCCATCTTGCTCTCTCAACTCTCGCGGACGTTCGACTTCCAATACCATATCCCATTACTAATCATCTAATTGCGAGGACATCCAGCATATAAAAGAGATGTCGCATTTGCTAGTCATAATTATGAGGACGTTCAGTTTTAAAGTGCCCCCGTATTGCTAATCATCCAATAGAGTACCCTTATTAGCAGAGGAACTATGCTTCATTTCCCTTGATAGAGGGGGTACTGGGGCTGCACGCGCAAGCCCCGGCCGAGCGGCGCGTAGCTGCTATTTTGTTCTGATAATGCAATGAGCAAGCATGTTAGTAGGAGGCTTTTGAGACTCGCTTTTTTTAATTGTATGCTTGTTCTTGAATTCAACTTTAAAATTTTAAATAAGCGGGGGATTACTATGTCAATTACAGCAACGGTATGGCCTATTATTTCGGCGGTATGTAAGGCTGCAGTATTTATTGGTGCCGACACAAGCATGTGGCAGCCAGTTAATAAGCAACAAGAACTTTTCCTTGCACAGTATGTTTCTAAGCATACAGAATTGAAAGAGTTTTCGGGCACCGAGATGCGTGCATGGGCATCAGATAATAACGAAACATTAAATAAAATTTTAGCTGATGAAGGGTTTTCGATCAGGCTAACGCCATTTGGTAAAGGTGGCTTCGGAGTGGTTTCTATTCTTGATGTTCTTGTTAAATGGCTTCATGAGGGCAAAAGGACTGAAATTAGTACTTTTGATGGTACAAAGTATGCGGCGGTACGTTTAAATAAGGGTGTGGATGTTGTGCAATCAGGAAAGCATACGCTCGTTAGAATAGCAACTAAATCAGAAGATAGCGTATGGATGACGCTTGCTGATGCGCCATTAGAAGGATTTGCTTTGATTGAAAAAATTAAAAGTTTGCGCTCAATTGTGCATTCTCCTCTTCTTGATTTTAAGAACGAGCCAAATCCTTTTGACGTAAAGCAGGGTGAAGTACTATTCCCCATGGTTGACCTCGATCAGCAGGTCGATATTGGTTGGTTGCTTGGGATGCAGCTTCGTCCTGAATTCGAAATTAGCCAAGCCTTACAGCTAACCAAACTTAAGCTGAATGAGAAGGGTGCTCACGTTCGTAGTGCTGTTGCAATAGGAGTGGAACGCTGCGCCATTCCACGTATGCATCAACTGGTTATTATCGATAAGCCTTTCTACCTGTGGATAGAAAGACCAGGGTTGACGCATCCAATTTTTGCAGGATACATAACTGAGGCTGATTGGAAAGAGCCAAAAGATCTTGAAGGCAAATAAGAGAACATAATCTCAGCCTGATCCCGGGTGTAACAACCCCGGGATTTTTTATGCTGCTGTGTAATTTCTTTTTATAAGCTTGTGCCTATTTTTGTCGGCTCAATAAATCTTTAGAGCTTTAATTAGGATGGAAGCTTTTGCCTTATTTGGCGAAGAGAAGCACTTTTCCCAAGATTAGCGAGGTTAGCGGAAGCTGTGTTACTTTTTAGGGGAAATGCTGCTATTAAAGGAGGCCGTTCCTACAAGATACATACTTCACCATTGAATAATGAAAAGCAGTTATGCTAGCCTTAACAGAGAGTAGTATAACTGAAGGGACTTATGAAGCGCTTACATCTGCTTGGTATGCTTTTGATCGTATTTCCCGGTTTTCCTTTTTTACTCAATGCCGTGCTTCCTTCGGCTATTAATAAGATTCCTCAACGAGTGGAAAAATTACTATCTTCCTTACCATCCAAAGAAATAGTCGATATCTTACTTGAAAAGAAGCGAAAAGAGCTCCTTGGTGAAGGCGGCCTCTTTGAACCGGATTTTTTAAAAAGGCACAGAGCGCTCTATGAATCGTACGAAGGAAAATTTAATGAATGGAAGCTAAAGTTTCCGAGCTATCCCGTTGCCGGGGACTTAAAGTATACGATGACTCTTGCAGAAATTACCAAAGTGATTGAAAAAAAATTTCGAGAAATGCGTAAGAAGGGTCAGATTGTAACACGAGAAGAATTTAAGAAGCTTGATAAGCGTGAATGGTTTTTCAAGCCCGGTAGTAACCTGACAAGAATTTGGGGTGCTGAGTATCTAGCAGGGTGCTTTAAGCGGGAAAAAAAGTCTTCCTATAAAGTTCCTTCATATATTATTGTTGTTGATGATCTTGCTAATCTAAAAATTCTTGTCTGCTGGTCATCGTGCTTTCCTATTATATCGCGGGTAAATGGGGATATATATGCTCAGCGCATTCTTGGTTGTCCAGCACTGCCTGATGTTGGTTTTGGATTTAGCGATTATACCGGCCCCAATATACTCAAAAATGATGATGGCTTATTTTATGTTATCGACACTGAATATAGAAGCTTTTATAAGGCTGCACCTGAAAAAGAGTTATATAAGAACCTTAAAGAAGATTGGCCATCACTTTGTGAGTATCTGAAAAATAGGTTTTTGCTTACTAATAAGCTTCAGGGAACCTGCAGGTCATTTAGAGTTTCAGTGATTTGATGAGTTGCCCATTTGATAGCCGCTTTGGCATCATTTGCTTATAAATGAGCTAGCTTTATATGAATTCACGAATTTTCATTGCATTTCGCTTTGCGTTTTCGCTAAGATTTTAATAGAAATATTTTATTAACAACTACCTACCGGAGAAAATGCAATGAATTACGCGCGAACAAACACTTTATTTTCGTTTTTTGTTTTACTATTTCTGGCAGTGCCAGCTAGAGCTGAATGCCCCATCACGACGATGACAACGCCATCGACCAGCGCCTGCGGACAACCGTGCAATGGATCAATAACGGTTACCAATGCCGTGCCGGGTGTAATTTATAGTCTTGTGTCATCTGCTGTCGATGTCGATGTGACCAGTCCGACTGGTGTTTTCACCGGACTTTGCCCGGCTGAAGACTATGCCGTTAATGCTAGTGCACCGGGTTGTACTCCAGTAATTGTTCCAGTAGGTGGTACGGGCTCACCCCAAGCAGTAATTGCTCAGACTTCAGTTACTCGTTGCGCGGGTGATCTTTTGTTTTTGAATTGCGATCCAGCTTCAGCTTCTGCAACGTATATATGGACGCTTCCTGACGAATCTACAGTTAACACGGGTAACACCGCATCCTACTCAAAGCCTGAAGCCCAGGTCTCTGACTCGGGGCCGTATACCGTCACTGTAACCTATAACGGTTGTACTACGACATCAATTCCGACGCCAGTAACAATTTTGCCGGTTCCGGTTGCTGGGATTACGCCAGCAGCTCAAACTATCGGGGTGGAGTCTACTCTACAATTTACTGCTACGCCTTCAGGAGCAGCATCTTATTCACTCGTTACGCCCGCTCGAGGAACCATTAATCAAACAAGCCCAGATTTTACCTTTCCCAATGTGACTACGAGTGATGCCGGCGCCTATATGCTGACGGTTAGTGCAGCAAATGGCTGTTCGGGAACAGCAACGGCAACGGTTACTGTTTCGCCAACAGCGTGCACATTTACGGTAATTCCAGCTTGTGGAACTAATAACGGTACCGTGATTTATGACGGCCCATCTGAAACACTAGCTCTTACCGTTGATGGCGTTCGCGTTGGTGTACCGATGACAGGCTCCCATCTCGTGTTTACCGGTATAATACCTTTCGGCAACTATATCCTTGGCACGGTAGGCACTGGCCCTTGCACGACAGCGGGAGAAATGCCACTGGCCTCGGGAAATCCAACGAATGTAAGCGTAACGCCTGTAAATCCATCATGCGGCAACTGCGATGGCAGCATTACCATAACTGCTACATCGGTAACCAATCCGGTCGGTGGGCCTATCTATTATCAGATACAGAAAGGCACCAATGCTCCCTTGTATAATAACACTGGCGTCTTTACCAATCTTTGTGCGGGTACGTATACGGTAACCGTTGAAGCAGGTGTCGGCTGTCAAGTAGTATCAACGACAACACTTTCAGCTCCAACAATAGCTGCCTCGCTTACCCCAACAACGCAGACTGTTACATTGGGCAGTACTATTACACTTACCGCTGCTCCTGCAACGGGAATAGCAACATATTCACTCGTTACGCCGGCCAGAGGAACAATAACTCAAACGAGCCCGGTATTTACCTTACCTAAGGCTACTAGCGCTGATGCGGGAGCATATTTGCTGACGGTTACTGCAACGAATGGCTGTCTGGGAACAGCAAGCGCAACGGTTGCTGTTGGTGCACCGCTGATGGTTTCGGCAGTCACGATTCCTTTTGATCCAGTAAATAATATACCTGGTTCAATAACAGCTACTGTTACCGGCGGAACTGGTCCATACACTGTGAAACTGCTACCTACCGGAACGACTATAAAAGGTGCCCCAGGACAAACAGTGTTTACGTTTGGTCAATTGCCGCCAGGTACTTACACTGTTGTAGCAACCGATTCAACTGGCGCCACCGTTACATTACCATCAGTGGTTGTGGGTAGTCAACGTGGCCAATCGACAAATCCTATTACTAACTTTATAACCAACGTGCTATGTCAGAAATCCTCCACCACACCAGCTTAAGTGAAGCAAGCTTCATCGATGTGAATGTGACTGATCACATACGCTCATGAGCAAGAGACTACAAAAAATCCCGGGTACCAACACCCGGGATTTTGCTGTTTAGAATTAAAGTTGCTATCAATTAAACGTCAATAGGTCCTTGGTCATCCGGCCCTTGATCGCTTGGTCCATGACCATGCCCGTCATCTTGACCAGTCTCAGCGCCTGCTCCCTCTTTTTCTTGTTTATAAAGGATCTCAGCTACTTTATGTGATGCTTTTAATAGCTCATCAGTTGCTTTTTGCAGCTCTTCAGCATTGTTAGCATGTTCTGCTAAGGCACTCTTGGCTTTTTCAAGAGCTGCTTGGGTTAACTCAACATCCTCTTGAGAAAGCTTCTCTTTATTTTCATTGAGTGTCTTTTCAATATCAAGAATGAGTGTATCAAGACGATTCTTCTTTTCTACTGCTTCACGTGCCTTACGATCTTCGGCCTCATGAGCTGCTGCTTCTTTTACCATGCGTTCAACTTCATCTTTTGAAAGTCCTGAACTGCTGGTGATCGTAATTTTATGTTCTTTACCTGATGCCATATCCTTTGCAGATACATTTACAATACCGTTAGCATCGATGTCAAAAGCTACCTCAATTTGAGGAACGCCTCGTCGTGCTGGCGGTATTCCTTCAAGCCTAAATTGGCCAAGAAGCTTGTTGTCTTTTGCAAATTCCCGTTCACCTTGAACAACTTTGATATCAACCGCTGTTTGATTATCTTCAGCAGTGCTAAATATCTGTGACTTACGTGTAGGAATGGTTGTATTTCGCTCGATAAGCCGTGTGGCTACGCCGCCAAGTGTTTCAATGCCCAGCGAGAGAGGTGTAACATCGAGCAAGAGCACATCGGTTACTTCCCCTGCAAGGATAGCGCCTTGCACAGCTGCTCCGATAGCTACCACTTCATCCGGGTTAACCGACTTATTTGGCTCTTTGCCAAAGAAATCTTTTACTAACTGCTGTACTTTAGGCATACGCGTAGAACCACCAACTAAAAGAACTTCATCAATTTGCTCTTTTTTGATCGCAGCATCTTGCATTGCACGCTTACACGGCGTTAAAAGCCGCTCAAATATATCGTTACAAAGCGACTCGAGCTTTGCGCGGGACAGTTTCATTTGCAAATGCTTCGGCCCTGACGCATCAGCGGTTATATAAGGAAGGTTGATTTCAGTTTCATGCATACTTGAAAGCTCAATCTTTGCCTTCTCCGCCGCTTCTCTTAAACGTTGTAAGGCCATGCGATCGTTCCTAAGATCGATGCCAGTCTCTTTTTTAAATTCGTCTATAAAATAGGAGGTTATTCTATTATCAATATCATCGCCTCCTAAATGAGTATCCCCGTTGGTAGATTTTACTTCGATCACACCTTCATGAATCTCAAGAATGGATATATCAAAAGTCCCGCCACCAAAGTCAAAAACCGCAATGGTACCGCTTTTCTTTTTATCTAACCCATAAGCAAGCGCAGCTGCCGTTGGTTCGTTAATAATACGTTTTACCTCAAGACCCGCAATTTGGCCTGCATCCTTGGTAGCCTGACGCTGCGAATCGTTAAAATAGGCAGGTACGGTAATGACCGCCTCTTTTACTGGGTGACCAAGGTAGTTTTCAGCAGATTGCTTTAATTTAGCAAGAACTGCGGCAGCAATCTCTTGAGGCGAGTATTCTTTGCCTTGAGCTACAATGCCTACATCGCCATTACTGCGTTTTACCAGCTTGTATGGCATATGCTTCGCTTCTTCCGAGATCTCATCAAACTTATGACCAATAAAGCGCTTTGCCGAAAATATGGTATTTTCAGGGTTGGTTACAGCTTGTCGCTTTGCCAGTACGCCAACCAGGCGCTTGCCATCCTTAGTAAAGGCTACTACTGATGGGGTCGTGTTTTGTCCTTCTTCATTGGGAATAACCTTCGGGGTTCCGGCTTCCATGATAGCCACAACCGAGTTGGTCGTTCCTAAATCTATTCCTATAACTTTTGCCATGTTTTCCCCTTACATAAATGTCATTTTAAACTATGTAATAATTTATATAACTTTTTATAAAATATGTCAACCATTTTGCTCATATTATTTTAGTGTAAGTGACTCAGATTTTTTTGGGGCTTGTGTTAAGATTCATATACCTATGGCATTAAAACTCATTGAATTTGCCGGCTAGGTCGGAGTTTTCATTTTTATGAGCTGCAGCTAAGTGCGATGCGCTATAGATTGGTCGCGTTAAGAGAATCAAGATACTGCTTTACAATGCAATGCAGGTTTGAAATTCTTCTCTGCTGCAGGCTTATTCGCTCTATGTGAAGCCTGGTAAGGATTCCGCGATGAATAAAATCTACGGCAGCTGCAAGGGCTTTGTGCTTAGCAAAATCAGCAGGATTTGCAGCTTTGATGTAAGCTGCAAGCCCCAGAAATAGACATCCCTGCGCAAGCCAGATGATCATTCCGGTGTTCAAGAAGCCTGGCTCTGTAACAAATTTGGTTAGCGAATAAAGGTTGCTTAACAGGAATAAGAGAGACCCAGCTGCAGCAATATTGCGCATGCTTGCGAATTTTAGCTCCGTGAGTTTTAAGCAGCGTATGTTCATGTGACTGCTTAAAGAAAGGTAGCATTCTACCTCTTTGATTTCTTGCCGCGTAAATTTTCCAAGAATTTCTTTCGCGCTACTACTCGTTGGATCGTCTAAAAAAATGTCGAAGTATTTTTTAATTTCTTTATACAGGAGACGTCCGCGTGGACTTAGCCATTCTTTATTCAGTTTTATAGCGCGGGAATGGTTGGCAAGTTCTTTCGCAGCAATCTCAGTTAGTATCTGTATAGATAGCCGATGTGATGGTTTGCAACGCTTGAATAAGGGTACATCTTCAATACTTACAAGCCAGGTGGGAATATCGTCACAGTCTTTACTACATCGCATGAGTATAGAGGGTGCTAACTTTTGCGTGAGTTCTTTAGTGATAGGTACGTATTGACCTATATACTTGGTTGCGGATTCATGGGGTGAAAGCAAATTCATTATAAGGTGCCAGATATCTTTTGGCAGGAGTGAAAAAAATTGAGTGGCCGTTAATTTGCCCTGAGCGTGGACTGCGAGCAAATGCTGTATTTCTTTGAAAGCCAAGGCCTGCTGTTCTTGGGCCAATCGCATATGTTCCGGAATGAGCTGAGCAGTTCCGGAGCCTCTGTCTTGTGTGCTTAGTGAAGTTTTTTCCATATCCATGCTACGAATCTCAGCGCTCTGCAGTCCAAGTAAGGAAAAACAGATGAGGCTTAAAAGTTTTTGTTTCATGGAAAATCCTTTGAGGAGTATATGGCTTGAATTTATTACATAATAGCAATAATTTCTAAGGCCGTCAATTTCAACCATAGGTTATCTAAAAAATTTTCGACCATGGAGATGGTAAAATAAGCCTGAATTTCGACCATGGATGTGCGAAAAGGCCTTATGCAAAGCCTGATCGGCTCCGAGCTTTTCAGTAATGGCGCGCTCTTCTTAAACTAAAGCATAAAAAATAGCCGAAAGCATCGCTGCTAGCCCCAAAGCTCGTATATCAGGTGCTAGAACAGGCCAGATGCGCCACTTATAAAATGAAAATAGTGTGAGAATAAAGAAGGTCAGTAGCCGAAGGGCGATAATGAGGGTGAGGAGCGCCATTATTGAACGGGAATAGGGATAGAGTGCATAAAGTGCTCCGAAGCTTGCAAAATTAAAAAGAAAGAAGGTGCTGGCATTTTCCTCAAGGATGTACCATTTTTCGTATATAATAAAGAGACTTTCAAAAAAGCTAATCAGGAGCATAAAATAGAGCAATGGCCACTGAATGCTAGCCTCAGCGGAGACTTGCAATAGTGCAATTTTTTTCCCATTGATAGTCAGAAATATAACCAAGAAATAGAGGGCCTGGGTAAGTAAAAAGCTGATATATTCAAAGGCTTTTTGTTGTGTTTCTAAGGAGCGATTTTTTACATGGGCGAGCAGGGCATTGCCCGTAATACCAAATACTTTGTTTGCTAAATAAGTTATCCAATAGGAAATGCTCGTAATTACTTTCATTAAGCTCGCCTGTTCTAGACCAAAGTGGAGGGCGCAGATCGGAACTAAAAAGTTTCCGGAAAATAGCTGATTAATGCATTGATTAGACCAGGCAAATAAGCGTGTTTTGGCTATTCGATGAGGTATATCATCCCACTCTTTCTCATTTTTCAAACTCTCATTCTTAAGTTTCGAGTAAAATCTAAATACGCCGGTGCTGAGTGAAAGGAGCTGAAGGGCTGAAATTACACTCAGGGCTTGCCAGGTGTATTCAAGCGTCATGGGATAACCAAGCCAGGGTCTGAGCATGATACATCCAATATAAACTGCCATACCGGTTACCTCAACGCATGCTGTTAAAGCCGTGTAGAAGGTGAGTTGCAAAAAATACTTTGCGGTTTTTTTTAAACTTTCCAGGACGAAAGTAATACAGATGCTGAGTAAAAATGTTGTAGAGACTGATGGACCGAATGTTTTAAGAATGGGAAGCAAGCTTTGTAACTGTGGGAAAAATAAATAAAAAAGAGTTGCTGATATGCTTAAAATGATGAGCTGCGGAACTATGAGCCAACTTATAAAGCGAGCAAAAGAGCGTTTGCTTTGAGTAAAATATTCAAGAAATGGGGCCAGTGAATAATCAAGACCAAAGTTAAGAACGATCAGCGATAAATAAAATATCGATAGGGTGCAGCCAACTCTGCCATGGAGCTCGGCCCCAAAAAAGCTCCTAAAAAGGATGTGATACAGAATAAGCAGGCCCTGCGTGCCCACTGAATCATACAAGTTCCAAAAAAGACTTCGTTTGAAATCTTTAAGGTGCGGTAAGCCCGAGGTTGGTGGTGCTGTTTTGTTTGGCATAAGCGTGCTAGTAAAATATCTTTTCAATGCAGTATACCTCAAAACCTAGATTATACGAATTATAAACCCTTTTGCGGGTTTATGTTTTCCTGTGCTAGAGATACTGCTATGTTAAAGTAACACTGTGCTGAAGCTGGAATTGGTAATTTTGTCCTCTCCATAGCGAAGGAAATAGATATTTTGCGCCATATTTTGCGCACTATTTCTGAGCGAATCCACGATAGGGGTTTTGAATTTTGGCCATAAATCTACTAGAATGAGTCCGATAAACACTGCAATTACTAGCATCGCTCTCCATTTGCATGAAAGATACCATGATGTACAATAAAATAACTTTCCGCATACTATTTTCTTGCATGCTCATTACAAGCCAGTCTCTTTTTGCACAAACGTGGCAACAAATTTTTGATGAATGCAAGTTTATAATGACCGATAAAGAAAAAGATATACTAATCCGGCAGCAAGCTGCATTTGCATTGAAAGCCGCACCCATCATTGCTTCACCCGAAATCAAAAATATTCCAATCATAGGAAGTGAAGAAAAATTAATCGATCTTCGACTGGTATCGGTCAAACGCATTGCTATGCTTCCCGATGCCCCAACCCCCTTTTATGCGCCTACATTCAATTCAGGACTACTCAGTGGCTCAAAGATGCGCCACAGCATCTTACAAAAACTTGCTGATATGGTAAAACATATCGATAGCCTCGCCGCCGTTTTTGGTTACCAACCAGGACAAATTGACGTCAGGGTGTTTGAAGGGCTGCGCGATCTTAAGACGCAGGAACAACTGTTTAATAACAAAAAAAAGGAAATACTTGCTCAAAATCCCAACATGACGCCAGAAGCAGCTGAACAAGAAACATCTAAATGGGTTTCTCCCATAAAAAATAATGTGCCGGTTCATTCAACAGGTGCAGCAATTGATATTCGGCTCTGGGATAACAAACAAGGCGACTTTTTAGATATGGGCTCATTTGGAGTGATTTGGGGCTCTAATCCCTATGCACCTACTTTTTCTGAGCAAATTACAGATGCCCAAAAAAGGAATCGATTATACTGCTTACTTGTTGCATGTAGAGCCGGACTTATAAACTATGTGTTCGAATTTTGGCACTTTTCTTCAGGCGACCGCTATGCCGCTTACTGGCAGGAAAAAGAGCCAAGCAAACGCGCTGCTCTGTTTGGACCGATAGCTGAATAATCTGCCTGGTTCGGCCCGTCCTCTGAGCTGCTATCATGTTAGTTTGATCATTTTCTTGCAAAAGGATTAATCTTTTGGTTTGGATATGCCTTTACAAAAAAATCGCTCATATTCTGTTTATGTATCTGCCGAACATTTCCAATCATTTCAAAGCCCATAGACGCATAGACGCGAATGATTTCTTAAGATTGTGCATTTTTTTGGTGATTCTTAAAGATTCTTCTAGCGAGAGCAGAAAAGAGAAATTCTCTAAAAAAACGAATCACTGTTGCCGCTAGTATAAACGGAAAATGCATGATATACTCGTTATCAGGTAAAAGCCTTGCAGGCCAATATACCTTTTAAGGGGGTTGGTAATGTTTTGCTTAAATGAAAAAGTGGTCTATCCGGGGCATGGTGTTGCCAAGATTCAGCGTATCATCACTAAATTAGTGAGTGGTAGCGAGGCATCATTTTATGAGCTTATCTTTTTAAACAAAGATATGACAGTTTTGGTGCCTACTGCGAATGCAGATGCTGTTGGCCTAAGACCATTAAGCTCTCACGAGCTAATACAGGCAGTTTTCACAACACTCACTGCTCCCGCACGTCGCATAAATCATTTTGAATTTACCGCAAGTAATTGGAATAAGCGCAATAAAGAGTACCAGCATAAATTGAAAACTGGCGACTTGAAAGAGCTTTCTGAGATATACCGTGACTTGCATTTTATTTCAACTCATAAAGAGCTCTCCTTCGGCGAAAAACATCTTTTGCAGCAGATAGAGTCTTTGCTCGTTGAGGAAATATCACTTGTTGAAGAGTTGGGTCAGGAAAAAACAATTGAGCATCTTCGTGCCTTGTGTTCTTCGCATATACAAAAAGGACCGGCCGCTGAGAAAACCATTTATTGAGCGTAACTGAGCGCCATAGATAACGTCCTGTCATAGTATGCAAAAAAACTTTTTTTTCATTATTTCTGGGCCTACTGGCGTTGGTAAGACTGATTTTGTCGATAAGCTTGCTGCACGTCTTTCTCGTCCTGTTGAGATTCTCAATGCCGATGTGGGGCAATTCTATGAACCACTTTCTATAGGCACTGCAAAGCCTGACTATAAGAATACACCTATTAAACAGCATTTATTTGATGTAATTTCTGAGCCGAGAGACTTTACGGTTTTGGAGTTTCGAGACCGATTGGCTACCGTTATGCGGGATATGTGGGCCCGCGGTGTTACACCGATCGTTGTTGGTGGATCAGGATTTTATCTGCAATCACTTTTTTTCCCGCCCCATGTGCCCGATGCTGCGATATCTGGATCAGTCGCGGAGCTCAGCGAGCTTTCTGTAGGTTCATTTGCCTATGAAAGCACTATTGCTAAGTTACCCTCTAAACTGAGGAGCTTGTCAGCCGCTGACCTTTGGCATTATTTGAATGAGCTTGATCCTGAGCGTGCTCAGTCAATTCATCCGCATGATTGCTATCGTATCGAGCGCGCGTTGGTTGTATGGTATGAGGGGCGTAAGCCATCGCAGCTTGTTCCACAGTTTGATCCTCTTGGCACATGCGCTTTCTTTTTTTTAACCCGAGAAAGGGATGAACTCTATGCGCGCATTAATGAGCGGGTAGATGCAATGCTTGCGGCTGGATGGATAGATGAAGTGAAGAATCTTGATGCATCATGGAAAGAGTTTCTGCTTAAAAAGAAATTGATTGGTTATCCAGAACTAATTATGTTTCTTGAGCATGCTCAAAGCCTGCCGGCAGCGAGGTATGAAGCAGAGCTTAAAGAAGTGGCTACGCAGATAAAGAGCAAGACGCGCGCTTATGCAAAGCGGCAGCTAACGTTTTGGCGGATGCTGAGAAAAAAATTGGAAGAAAATGATCCAAAAGGTGCTTATTTAAAAAAAATATCAGAGGTAAACTTGACAATATTACCACTTGATTTATATATAGAACAAATGGGGTGTGAGTTTGATGATCTCATAGGGCTCCTATAAAGATCGAAAAAAAAGGTAGATGATGTATGGCAGATAATAGTCATAATCCTGAAAACAACAAGCGTATGGAGATAAGCCAGCAGCAGGTTAGCGTGGTTGCAGCTACCTGTTTGATGCTCGCCTTTTTTGTTTTTATTGCGGGTGTTTTTTGGGGCAAAAAAAGTATTTTAGAAATCTCTCCGGCACAGCTGACATCTGATTCTTTTGCTGATACAATCTATGATACGTTTTACATGGCGCCAGAGGAAAGAAAAATTGTTCCCGAGCAAAAAAGTAGGGAAGAACTTGATAGTTGTTCTCAATTGGACAAGGATTCTGTGATTGACTCGGAAAGCCAAATAAACGAGTTAAATGAGCAGGAAAACGAGATTCAAGAGAATCAAGTAAAAGAAGAACTGTATTATGCGCAATTTGGGGGGTTTAATACCTTGCAAGAAGCACAAAATTGCTCTCAAAAGCTCATAGCTCGAGGCATTCAGGCAAGACCTCTTGAGCGGTTGAGCAAAACGGGTGCAGGTGAAGTTCGCATATGGTATGCAGTTGTTACTGAGGCTACGGTGAATAAAAATGAACTAGCCACTACTATCAACCGTATTAAGCGTATGCTTAAAGTAAAAATAACGGTGAATGCAATTAATAACGAGCAAAAAAACATGCTCTTTGGAAAGAAAGGCGAATGACATGATTGGGACCATTAGAAGCAAGATGCAAAAAAGTGGAGCGAAAATTATTTTGTGGTTTACCCTCCTTTCATTAGTGGGCGGTTCCTTCTTTTCGTTAATCCGCTTTTCGCGCCGTTTTAAGTCTGATTCAGTTGCACGGGTGAATGATCAACAGATCAGCCTTATGGAATTTAAGAGAAAATTTGCTGAGGCTCAGCATGTGGTTCATGAGGTACGAAGAATTTATGGTCCTCAAGCAGACATGGTGCTCGGTTTATGGGGATTAAACAAAAATCCGGATGAATATGCTATGGAAGCATTAGTATCGGAGAAGGTTATCCAATCTGCCGCTGATGCACTTAAGATTCAAGTTAATAAAGAATATGTGCAAGCTAAGCTGCGAGATCCTCTCTTTGTGCGAGAGCATTTGGGTAACTTGATACCGCCGCAGGCTTTATCGGGCGGATCATTAGATATCACCGTTTTAAAATATTCACTCCAAAAACAAGGCATTTCTGAAGAGCAATTTGACGAAATGTTGGTGGAAACTATGAAGCGTGCCCTTCTTCAGCGTTTGATTGAAGGATCGCTCTATATTCCTCAAATGGCTCTTAAGGAAGCATATGGGCGTGAATACCTCAAAAAGAAATTTGCAACGCTTCGTCTGCCATTAAGTGAGTATATAAAAAAAGAGAAGAATACTGATGAGGAGTTGGAGAAATACTTTGATACTCATAAGGAGCAGTATAGGATTCCTGAAAAAAGATCAGCTCGTTTATGGAGCTTTGATGCGGATACCTATGGTGTGACGACAACCGACAAAGATCTTGAGAATGCTTATAATAAGCGTAAGAGGACCTTTATAGAAAAGCCTGAAGAGTTTGTGATCCAGCATATTTTAGTCACCTTTGATCCTGCTGATAGCGAGAAAAAAGTAGAAGCACGTAAAAAGGCTCAGGAGCTGCTTAAACAAGCAAAAGAAAAACCGGAAGCTTTTGAAGCGCTTGCCAATAAGAATTCTCAGTCAAAAGACAAGGGAGCAGCGATAACTATAAAGCGCTCAGGAAAAGAAGGTATGTTTGAACGCGCGGTATTTGCGCTCGCTCCGAAAGAAATCTCGCCGGTAGTTGAAACAGCCGAAGGCTTTGAGATTATTAAGCTCATAAGCAAAAAGGAGCCTGTGTATAAGCCGCTTGATAAAGTAAAAGATACGTTGATAAAATCGCTCAAGCAGGAGAAGTTCGCTACCGAATTTAATACTACTGCACAAAGAGTAATCAGCCAGGCGAGCGATCTTCCTGAGGTATTTACTAAGTTTATTACCGAAAGAAAAGGGAAGGAATCAACCCTAAAAGATGTGACACGCGATGGCTCTGTGCAAAAAGAACGGCTCTTTGGTCTTTCTAAGCTTGGTGATAAAGCATTCTTTGAAGAAGAGGGTAAAGGCTTTGTGATAGAGCTTACGAGCATTATTCCAAGTGCTCTTCCAGCGTTGAATTCTGTGAAAGACAAAGTGGTAGCAGATCTTTATAAAGAGAAAGCGCGAAATGCCCTTGAAAAAGACATACAATTAGTAATGACTCGCGTGAAGGATAAGAAAGAGTCATTGCAGGAAGCTGCAAAATCGCTCTCAGTTAAAGGTGAGTTTTCAACGACTGATTGGGTGAATCCTCAAAGTGCGGACTCTCTCAAAAAACTTGAAGAAAAAAAGCTGCCTGTTCAAAAAATGTTTAATCTTAATAGCGTACATGGCACTACTCAGGAAATAACTCAGGAAGCTGGGTATGTTATTGAATTGCTTGAAATTGAGCCATTCAATCAAGATGATTTTGAAAAGAAGAGAGATATGATTGAATTGCAGGCTCGACAAGAAGAGTCTGGACATCTGCAAAAAAGCTTTATTGATGCTTTAAGGGCACGCGCAAAGGTAGATATAAATACTGACTTAATACGTCTTGGTGGCCGCTCATAATACGATTTCTGTAATTTCTAAAATTAAACGAGCTTGATCCTAGAGGGGAGAGAGCTCGTTTTTCTGTTCGATTGACGATATTTCCTATTAGTGTTATTATTGGGTTAATTGCTTATTAAAAAAATAATAATTTTTGGAGCTTTTATGAAACATGAACGCTTTATTCAGTTACCCGTACTGGGCATTTTGCTCATAGCTTCTTGTCTGGGCTATTATAGGCCGGCTCAATCAATGGATTTGACCATAGTTCCGGTAACATTTGACGATTGGCCGGAGCTCTGTCGTTATGGTAAACTTAGGGAATACAAAGAACTGCTCGAAAGATATCCGCAGCTTATACGTGAAAGAGTGGAGGATGCATCTCCCTTACAAAGAGCAACTATGGGTTTTCTTGAAGGATGTCATACGAATAGTGAATTAATTCGGTTTCTCTTAGAGAAAGGGGGCGAGAAGCGATTCAGCTCTGGCCGTACCTTTGAAAATGAACTTATGTACCATTGCTTAGGATGTGTGGCTGGAAGGTATCCCAATGAAGCTGAACGATTATTGAAAGTGCTCGACGCATACAGAACTAGCAAGGTCGCAAAGAAATCAATTCTATTGAGTTTGTTTCGCAATAAAACTATATAATTTAAGAAATAATTGTTCTTAGGAGGATTGAATGTTGTATAGAAATTCTGCATGGTTACTAATATTTTGTAACTTGCTGGCCATCTATGCGCCGATACATGCAATGGAATCGAGTATTGCTGATACTAGTAATGAAGAACGGCATCAGGGCAAAGATAAACAGCGCGTAGAGCGAGGAATTGCACTTGTGCCTCAGGCAAAAGAAGAGGCTGCAATTAGGGTTTGCTGGTTCTGCAGTAAGCACCCTTCAGATAGTACTACTATTGCTATTCCTATATGTGCTCTGTGTAAGAGCGATATGAAGAGAACAGAATGGCCGGAAATGTGCCGCTATGGCAGATTAGAAGAATATAAGGCGCTTCTTACAAAATACCCAGAACTTATTAGTGCCAAGCAGGATGGTCACGAATTCCCTTTGCAACAGGCAATGATGGGCTTTCTTGTTGGGTCTCACAAGAATACTGAGTTGATTCGCTTTTTATTAGAAGAGGGGGCTGAACAACGCTTTCATTCAAGCCATACTTTTGAGGGTTTGCTCCTTACTAATAGTACTGGATATGAAGCTGGTTCACATCCCCAGGAGGCACGTATCCTTTTGAGGGTTTTAGCAGAATATAGGGCAAAAAAAGAAGGTAAAGCTGATAGCGAAGTGATTGCTACGCAAACTGATGAACCGAGCCCTGTACAGAACCAGAAAGCTCGAAAATCAAAATTCTTTAGTTGTTTCCGACCATAAATAGAACATACATCTGATTTTGCACATCTCCAGCTAACCAGCACGTATGACAGCCAAAACCACGAATTTTTTTAAAAGGTAACCGCCTACGTTCAACAATATCCGCTGGATCCACTGCAGAAAAATCAGTGGGTAAAACAGGAGCGCCTTCCCGGATGAAGAAATGGTAAGTGCTTGGAACAATTTAACGATGAAGGGAGCGCTCAATAGCCTGATGGGGAAAGAAGCTAAAAGCGCGATGTTTCAAAAAATGTTCGAATATTTCGGTCTGAAAATTATTGACAATGGCCGCAGCTATTATATACGCTTAAATTAACCATTAGAAATTATTGTAAGGTTTTGAGGAAGGTACGTATATGAATTCATCACGTCAATATGGTATAAAAAATTTAGCAGTGTATATGTGGTTTTGTGTTTCCCTGTTTTCTCCATTATTTGGGTATCAGCAGCAAGGAATTGAAATTGAAACGCAAGGCAGCTTCGTAAGTAAGGCCGACCAAAAGAAAATTGCAAGTCTTTTGGCTACTAATCCAGCAGCTCTCATGTCCGATATTGATTTTGCCGTTGAAGCTAAGCTTCGCCAGAAAAAAAAGGAGCTTGAAACTAATTTATTGGAAAAACTGCAAAAGGTAAAAAAAAGAAAAACAACGAAGAAGCTTGCAAAGATTGAAAGAATGCTCGATCAGGGTATCGGCTATGTGCATGAAAATTATATAGCGGCTGATGCCTTGCATGATGTACTTCTGAAAAATCCTTACCTGGTAAAGTTATTTGGGCAGGAAGAAAAAAAGGAAGGGGAGCATGCAGCCACTAAAAAGCGAGCTGCAGAAGCAGAAATGTACACAACCAAAGGAGACATGGCCCGCGCTTTTAATAACTTTGCTGAAATTGACAACCTAAGCTTAACATACGATCAATACTTGGAATTGAAAGAGCATTATAAGAATATTCCATTCTTCAAGCTTATACATAATGTGCGCGAATGCATCGGATGTGGTATTTCACGATTGGAAATGCCCTTTGTTCGTGAATATTTTGAGAAAAAAGTTATAGATTTTGTTCAGGAGAAATACCCAGATAAAAAGACAAAACTTATCATAACGGATTTTGCTTCAGGAAATCTCTTTCAGATATTTGTGATAGTGAATAAGCTCGCTGCGCTAGGGTATACTAACATTCGATTAAATCTTATTGATCTTGAATTCAAGAGCGTTATTAACCGGTATAGAAGTATGCTTGAAAAAAGCCCTGCGCCCAAGCTTCGTATAGAGCCGGGAACCTTCGAACTCACTGATAAAGACAGTGACGCGATATTTAATCTCTCTAGAGGCTTTGGTCAAACTGTTTGGGGACCTCAAAACTTTGATGTTGCACTCGAAGTTCTTTATGGAATATTGACCGATACGGAATACAACAATACCTTTGCCCACTTTAGCCAATGGTTTAATGGTACTGGCCTTAATCTTGAGTTGGTTGTGTATGCAGATGCTGGTGATTATCTTGCTGATTGTAAAGTTATGCCTGAGCTAAAGGGAGATCTCCTTCTTGGAGTAGATTATTTTACCGATATTCAGGATGTTTTCGAGGACCTGCGTAAGAACAGTTTGAAAGATACCGGGATGGCATTCGGTCTTAATCATTCAGACGTTGAAGATAATCCACAGGCTGCAGAGTTTTACTTCTCGTTGGGGACGCAAAAGCAGCCAAGTATGAAAATTTTTGAGTGGGATCTTAAGAGCAAAAAGCTTAATCCCGTTCAGGATTTACCTGGCACACTCGAGTACCATATTTCCCAAGCTAGATTGGCAGAGCTTTTCAAGGAGGCCTAGCCCCTCCTAATGGATTGAAATCTCATTTGAAGCCGAGTTTAAAACTCGGCTTTTTTATCATCGTTGTTAGCCGAAATACTATAATTTTTAAACCCACTTCCAGTCTACTCGTTGGATGAACCTACACCATCATTTGGGTTAAGGAACAATTTTATCTGCTGAACAACCCGCAAAAAAATTTAAGACTTTTGCATAACAGCCACAATGGCCTTGCCAAATTCTAGAGCGGCTTGTGGTCCATCGGCTGTTACGATAACCCCATCAGTGATCACCGGCTGTTTTTTGTAAATAACTTTGTATTGCTTGAAAAGAGCATCCAGCTTTTTATCACCATTCCAGCCAGTTGCCTTTTTGCCGTTTAGGAGCTCCGCGTGGGCAAGAATGCGTGGGGAGATGCAAATTGCGCCAAATGGCTTCCCCTTTTGTGCGATCTGCTGCATGATTTTGTATGTTGCTTGATTGTCAAGAAACTCCATGGCGCCGGGGCCGCCGATTATAAAAATTCCATCATACGCATCTGGGTTGATATCAGCAAAGGTTTTATCGATAGGTGCTTTTGTATACCGTGCATATTCCTCAGCAACCTTGCTACACTCGGGATCATCGCAATTTTTTGCGTGCCCACTGCTCGGTTTGGCATGGGCAGTCCCGGCTATATTGCTTGCAACAAGCACGTTAATACCAGCTTCTTCAAGTACTTTGCGCGTAAGGCCATATTCAATTGGCTGATAGCCTTCACTTGCAATTATAAGAAGCACTGTTTTGAGTATCATATGAAATTCCTTCCGATTACGAACCGTGTTGTAGAATGTAAATACTATAGCCAAGAAATTTCGTGAGGTAAATCAAATTGGCGTGCATAGGGTATGTTTCTGGGATTTTATAAAGTAAATACTGGTTTTTAGCTGATTCTGTCTTCTTGAATTATCATAGGCATAGCTGATAACAGCCTTAGCAAGGGGGCTTTTGCGGTCACCTGTTAAAGGGGTTATAGTGAATGAGATATGGCGGGGTTCTTTTTTTTGGCAATTGCCGATTCCGTAAGGCTTTGCACGTGCTGCAAAGTAATCCAATACATATCCCACCATGAGCTGAGAGAATTGATAAACCTTTATAAGGAGTTCTGCTATGGAAAAAATTAGAATAAATGGCTACGCGTGCCTTGCATTTGCCGCTATTGCATGTACAAGCTACCCAATTGATGCATGTTTTTACCGCCCATTGCCAGAACTTCATGCGGCCTCACTGAAAGGGGATAGTGAAAAAGTTGCGTTGCTTATCGCTGCAAACACTGATGTAAATGCAAGGGATTTTGATGGTTTTACAGCACTTCCTTATGCTTCAGTAGGCGGCCATGGTGAAGTTGTAAAGCTGCTTATTGCCGCAGGATCTGATGTGAATGCAAAGGATAAATGCGGTTGTACCGCGCTTCATTGGGCTGCAGAGGCAGGACATAATGAGGTGGTAAGTTTGCTTATTACTGTAGGAGCTGATGTGAATGCAACGGATGCCAATGGCTGGACAGCTCTTCATTGGGCTGCAAAAGAGGGCGAAAGCGAAGCTATTAAGCTGCTGCTTAGTTTGGGAGCCGATGTGAATGCTAATATCACTAAGGCGACGGCAATTGACCTAGCCGTATGCGGGGATCACAGTGAAGTTGTAAAGCTTCTCATTGCAGGAGGAGCCGATGTTTTCTCTAAGAATGCTGATGGGAAGACAGCACTTCAAGAAGCTTCAACTCTTGGCAATAGTGAAGTGGCTAGACTGCTTCTTGCTGCAGGCGCTGAGGTGAATGCTAAGGATGTTAAATATGGCTGGACAGCGCTTCATATGGCTGCAAATAGAGGGGCTGGTGAAGTAGTGAGGCTGCTTATTGATGCAAAGGCAGATGTAAATTCAAAGGATCCGAATGGCGACGCGCCACTTCTATTTGCGGTTTTAGGGGCGCATTTCGAGGTTGTAAAGCTTCTTATTAGTGCAGGAGCTGATTTTAGTGATTTGATGGAATCGCCAGTAATCCAACAAGCTTTAGCTGAGTTAGAAAATAAAAAACAAAATTTAATAAACCTTTATAAGGAGTTCTGCTATGAAAAAAATTGAAATAAATCGTTATGCATACCTAGTGCTCATCGCCCTTGCGGGTACGGGTTACTCAGTTGACGCTAAGTGCTTGAGTCGAGGTAATGGGCAAACCTGTCGTCGTTGGGAAACCCCAACACTTCATGAGGCTGCAAAGAATGGGCAAAGTGACATAGTCGAGCAGCTTATTGCGGCTGGAGTCGATGTCAATGCGACGGATGACAGAGGCGTAACGGCTCTTCATTATGCTGCGCGCGTAGGTCATAGTGAAATAGTCCGGGCCCTGATTGCTAAAAGAGCCAATGTGAATGCAAAGGATGTTGATGGCTCAAGCCCGCTCTATCAGGCGGCCTTTAGAGGGCATAGCGAAGTAGTAAAGTTGCTTATTGCTGCAGGAGCTGATGTGAATGCTGCAGACGCTAATGGCCGAAGTGTGCTTCATGCGGCTATTTTTGATGGTAATAGTGAAGTCGTAAGCCTGCTTGTCGGTGCAGGAGCTGACATACATGCACGGGATGCGTTTGGCGTAACAGTGCTTCATTGTGCGCTCGATACCAGTGCCAGTCATTCTGGCCGGATGGCACTCCATGAAGCAAACCGTACTATGATAGCAAAGCTGATTATTACAACAGGAGCTGATGTGAATGCAAAGGACCGATTTGGTTGGACGCCACTTTCATGGATTTCCTGTGTTGGGCATGCTGAGCTGGTAAGCTTGCTTATTGCATCTGGAGCGGACGTGCAAGGTAAGGAGGGCTGGATGGCGCTTGAGATAGCAGCTCGAGAAGGGCATGCTGAAGTAGTAAAGGTGCTCATTGCGGCCGGGGCAAAGTTGCGTGTAGAGGGTGATGCTGGTGAGCCAGTACTTTGTGCAGCTGCATGCTCAGGCAGCAGTGATGTGATAACGCAGCTTATATCAGCTGGCGCCGATGTAAATGCAAAGAACGCTAATGGTTGGACCGCACTTCATTATGCAGTAGATAAGGGGCATCTCGAAGCAGTAAGACTTCTTCTGAATAATGGAGCTGATGTGAACGCAAAGGATTCTTATGGCTACACAGTACTTCATGTCAGGCTGCATTTGCTGGCGATGCTGGAGTGGTGAGCTTGCTTCTTGCTTCAGGAGCCGACGTGCAAGGCAAGGAGGGTTGGATGGCGCTTAAGGCTGCAGCTCGAGCAGGACATGCTGAAATAGTAAGGTTGTTTATTGCAGCTGGGGTCAAGGTATATGTAAAAAGTGATACTGATGAGCCAATACTTTGTGCTGCTGCGTGCTCACGCAATAGTGATGTGATAAGGCAACTCATTTCAGCTGGGGCCGACGTAAATGCAAAAGATTCTAGGACCGGGACAACAGCGCTTCTATTGGGCTTCATGGCTAAGATGTGAAGAAGGGGTAAAGCTGCTTATTGCGGCGGGAGCGGGATATTAATAGCGAAAGATGCTCGATGGATATACGGCACTGCGAGTAAAGGAAATAGATAAGGCGGCGAAATATATTTTTGATTTCTCATGGTATAAGGAGTTTTGCTATGGAAAAAATTGGAATAAATCGTTACGGCTGTCTAGTTCTTATTGCCCTTGCAAGTACGGGCTACTCAATTGATCTAACGTACTCGACTTATGGGCAGGCATGTCGTCGCCGGGAAAAGCCAGCACTCCATGAGGCGGCAAAGAAAGGGCAGAATGGCGTAGTCGAGCAGCTTCTTGCTGCTGGAGCAGATATCAATGCCAAGGATGACAGCGGCGAAACCGCTCTTCATTGTGCGGCACGCGCAGGGCATAGTAAAATAGTCAGGGTTCTGATTGCTAAAGGAGCCGATGTAAATGCAAAGGACGTTATGGCATAACCGCACTTCATCAGGCGGCCTTTAGGGGCATAGCGAAGTAGTAAAGTTGCTTATTGCCGCGGGAGCTGATGTGAATGCGAAGGATTGCAATGACAAGTCGGTGCTTCATTGGGCTATCCATAAAGGGCATCAGGAATTAGTAGAAAATAGTTCAGCTGCTTATTGCCGCAGGAGCTAATGTGAATGCCGAGGATACAAAGGGCTGGACAATTCTTAAGCGAGCTATACATTTCGAGCACAGTGAAGTAGTGGGTCTGCTTATCGCAGCTGGGGCTGATGTGAATGTAAGGGGTCCGGGGGACGTGACTGCACTTCATTGGGCTGCAGATGGAGAGCATACGAAAGTAGTTGAGCTGCTTCTTGCTGCAGGAGCAGACGTGAATGCAAAGAGTGCACGTGGCTTGACAGCGCTTCATTTTGCTTCAGGTCATGGACATCACGAAATAGTAAAGCTGCTTATTGATGCGAAAGCTGATGTGAATGCGAGAGATGCGCGCTGTGAGACAGCGCTTCATTGGGCTTCATATGCAAGATGGGACGAAGGGGTAAAGCTGCTTATTGCAGCAGGAGCTGATGTGAATGCGAAGGATCATCGTGGGCAGACAGTGCTTCATAGGGTTGCAAGGTTAGGGTATGGTGAAGTGGCGTTCTTGCTTATTGCCGCGGGAGCTGATATAAATGCGAAGGATCCGAATGGAGAGACCGCGCTTCATAAGGCTGCTTCCGCAAGGCATAGTGAAATAGTAAAGCTGCTTATTGCAGCAGGAGCTGATTTTAGTGATTTGAGGGAACTGCCAGTAGTCAAGCAAGCGTTAGCTGAGTTAGAAAACATGAAATAAAATCCCGTTGGAGTAATAAGATGAAAATTACGATAAACAACTATTTGTGGTTATTGCTAGCTTTTATGACATATTCAGGCTTTAGCTACACGATGCAAGCTGAGCTTGAGAAGACAGACTATCAGCAGATGCTCTTTCAAGCTAATAGTGCAGATAATGTTAGATTTGCCTTGGCGCGAGGCGCTGATGTGAATGCTGTGGACGCCAACGGCAGGACTCCCCTACATCGGGCTTCGCGGGAAGCTAAGAATGTGGTAGTAAAGGTGCTTATCGACGCGGGAGCTGATGTTGATGCACGGGATGTCTGTGGCTGGACAGCACTTCATGAAGCAGCAATTGAGGGTTATGCTCACGTTGTCGAGCTGCTTCTTGCTGCAGGGGCTGATGTGGATGCTAGGGATGGTGCGGGCTGGACACCGCTTCATATGGCTGCAGATGGAGATCATACGAAAGTAGTTGAGCTGCTTCTTACTGCAGGGGCAGACGTGGATGCAAAGAATGCACATGGCTTGACAGCGCTTCATAGGGCTGAAGAGCTATCTGTAGTAATGCTGCTTACTGGTGCAGGAGCCGATTATAGCGATTTGAAGGAATCGCCAGTCATCCAGCAAGCTTTAGCTGAGCTGCAAACGGAATAAAATATAAGCTGGTTTGAGGTTTTCTTGGTGGGACTATTCTGGATGTCTTTAAAGGCAAAAAATAGTCCTGATTATTTGTTCCGAGCAGATACGTGCAACTGTAAACCAAGAGCGTTTACAAGAGAAGTCATGCTTGTCCATCGAGGATTGCCTTGTTGCGAAAGCATACGGTAGAGTGTTGGTCTATTAAGTTTAGCTTCTTCTGCTAATGCCGTCATATTGCCTTCTTGTGCCTCGATTACATCTTTCAGCGCCAGTAAAAACACCCGTTGATCATCGTCGGTAATTGCTTCGTTTAAATAAGCTAGAGCAAGTTCTGGATTTTTAAGACGCAGCATTAAGTTTCATGATAATCAATAAATTTTTTTTTACTCATATGACTCCTTGCATTTCTGCCAATAGTGCAATGCTTTTGTAATATCTCGCTTTTGGCTTGCTTTATCGCCACCTAATAGAAGAATGACTCTCTTAAATCCCTTCTTGCCGAAATAGATCCGATAACCAGGGCCATGATCTATGCGCAATTCCCACATTCCTAGCCATTTTGGATAGGTTTCACAATCTCCGAAGTTTCCCAAGCGATGCGTGCGATTCTTTTCTCAATGATAGCCTGAATTTTAATGTCCAAATCAGTCAACCACCCCAAATATGGTGATTTGCCATTAGGTAATTCATAAATCTCTATTTTTATTATACTCATAATTGTATCTTATAAGCTACGGAAATGCAAGGATGTAGTTCGAAACAAAGTAGCATCTTAAAAATCTCTACTTTTAGTGAGCATAGCATACTTTTATGCTTGTGAAACTATTTCTATAATTAATATTTTGAATGTTTCAAAATGCATTTATAAGATAATGCCCAAAGTGCCAGAAGAACTCATGGGTTCTTGTTTTTGGCAATTCTATTTGTCGCAAAAACCATTTTTCTATCTAAATTGTATTTTCGTGTTTTCTCTTGAATCAGATTGTAGGTTTATGGGCGCATTATATTTCCGAAAATATAGTTGCCATGAACCGGTAAGCAAAACCATGGATTCGATCGCAAAAAATGATGCAAATACTTTTTCGAGCATACTAAGAAATAATTATTTCGATTGCAGGGATACAGAAAATGGCTTTTGCTGTCAGTTGATAAAGCAGTTATAGTGAATGGGGTATGGCGGGGGTTCTTTTTTTGGCAATTGCCGATTTTCTAAGCTTTGATCTGCTGAAAGGATTCAACACAAATATCCCACTATTAGTTGAGAAAATTAATAAACCTGTATGAGGAGTTCTGCTATGGAAAAAATAGGAATAAATCGTTACTCGTGCCTGACGTTGATTGCTCTTGCAAGTACGAGCTACTCAATTCATGCTAAGTGTTTGAATTCAATTCCGAAGCCGGAGCCAGTGCTATTGCCAGAAGGCTGGACAGAGCTCACGTGGCTTCGTTCAAGGGGCATTGTCAAGAAGTAGAGCGTCTTCTGGCTGCAGGAGCAGACGTAAATGCAAAGAGCTCTATTGGCAGTACTGCGCTGCTTTATGCTGCTGATGCTGGGCATTATAGTGTGGTAAAGGTGCTTATTGCTGCGGGAGCTGATGTAAATGCAAGAAATAATCGCGGCTGGACGGCACTCAGTCGGGCAGCGCTCTCAGCGGGTAGCCACGTCATAAACGGCGCTTATTGCTGCGGGGGCCGATGTAAATGCGAAGGATGCTGATGGCTTTACACCGCTTCATGGCGCTGCTTGTAAAGGGCGGATTGCATCAGTAAAGGCGCTTATTGCTGCAGGCGCAGATGTGAATGCGAAGGATACTAATGGCTTTACACCGCTTCATTGGGCTGCTTGTAAAGGGTGGATTGCATCAGTAAAGGCGCTTATTGCTGCAGGCGCAGATGTGAATGCGAAGGATACTAATGGCTTTACACCGCTTCATTGGGCTGCAGGTTCAGGTCATAGCGAAGTAGTGGAGCGTCTTATAGCTGCAGGAGCAGACGTAAATGCAAAGAGCCCTATTGGCAGTACTGCGCTACTTTATGCTGCTGATGCCGGGCATTATAGTGTGGTAAAGGTGCTTATTGCTGCAGGATCTGATGTGAATGCCAAAGATGTTAATGGCTCGAGTCCACTCCATGGCGCTGCTTACCGGGGGCACGGAGCCATAGTAAAGCTGCTTATAGCTGCGGGCTCCAATGTAAATGCAAAGATAAGTGAAACGCTTGCTCTTGTTGGTGGCTCAACAGCGCTTCAGCTGGCAGTGCAGGCTGGGCATAGTGAAGTGATAAGTCTGCTTATAGCTGCAGGAGCTGATGTAAATGTGATGGATGGTAGTGGTCGGACCCCGCTTCATTTGGCAGCGAAAGAGGGGCATGTTGAGGTAGTAAAACGGCTTACTGCAGGCGGAGCTGATGTGAATGCGAAGGTGGCTGGCGGTGAGACGCCGCTTTGTACAGCTGCATATTACGGGCATAGTGAGGTTGCAAGACAGCTAATCCTAGCAGGAGCTGATTTTAGTGGCCTGGGAGAAATGCCAGCGGTTAAGAGGTCATCAGCTGAGATAGAGAGCGGAAAAAAATAAGTGTGAGCTTATTTTGTTGGGGGCTACTAGAGAAATTTTTTTGACGGAAGATACATCTTTCACTATTGTTAAAAATAAATACACTGGAGGATCAATTTTTATGGGTCCATGAGGGTTGGCGCCTCATAAGTGTGGTACCGCTGCATATTTCGGGCACAGCGGAGTAGTAAGGCAGCTTATTTTGGCGGGGGCCGATTTTAGTGGCCTGGGAGAAATGCCGGTGGTTAAGCAGGCATTAGCTGAGATAGAGAGCGGAAAAAAATTAGTGTGAGCTTATTAGTTGGGGCCACTAAGAAAATTTTTTTGACGAAAGATACATCTTTCACTATCGTTAAAAAACAAAAAAACATGAATAATCGATCAATTTTTATGGGTCCTTGAGGGTTAGCGCCTCAAAAGTGGGTAGCCCTGAAATACTTGCATGCTTTATTGCTTCTTTGGTAGAAATTGCTACAATTGAAGGTACACTGGTTGTGGTAACAACTATCATCAATTGTCCAAAAAGAAAGCGTTCTATGAATGAAAAAAAGCTCAAAGAAGCGCCGGTAGAGAATCCAAAAAACAAAGTGCTTGAAGGAGTGCTTGCCCAGATTGATAAGCAGTATGGTAAAGGCTCGGTTATGCGACTTGGGCAATCTGCTTCAGTGCATGCCGATGCTATATCAACAGGTTCAATACTGATTGATCATGCTCTAGGAATTAATGGGTTTCCTCGGGGAAGAATAATTGAAATTTATGGACCTGAAGCATCAGGTAAGACAACGCTTGGCTCTGCAAGCTGTTGCTCAAGCTCAAAACAGGGTGGTATTTGTGCATTTATAGATGCTGAGCATGCTTTAGATCCTGTATATGCAGGTAGATTGGGTATCAATACCAATGATTTGCTTATTTCTCAGCCAGATTATGGTGAGCAAGCACTTGATATAGCTGAAATGCTTATTCGTTCAGGTGCGGTTGATATTATTGTGGTTGACTCTGTTGCTGCATTGGTACCTAAGGCTGAACTTGAAGGTGATATGGGAGATGTGCATGTAGGTCTTACAAGCTCGTTTAATGTCTCAGGCATTGAGAAAGTTAACGCCGGTGGTGCATAAATCTAAGACGGTGCTTATTTTCATTAACCAGATTCGTCAGAATATTAATGCGATGGCCTTTGGCAATAAAGAAGTTACCTCGGGTGGTAATGCGCTTAAATTCTATGCATCCTTGCGCCTTGATTTGCGACGTATTGAAAGTTTAAAAAGAGATGATGTGAATATTGGTAACCGTGTGGCGGTTAAGATCGTAAAAAATAAGATGGCACCTCCATTTAAGCGAGTTGAAGTAGATCTTATTTTTAGTGAAGGAATTTCAAGAGAGCTTGATCTGATAGATGCTGCTCTTGAGTTTGGGGTGATTAAGCAGTCTGGTTCATGGTTCTCATTTGGCAATGAAAAGCTTGCCCAAGGGCGTGAGCAGGTAAAACAGCTTATGAAAGATAATAAAGATGTAGCGAAGGCTATATATAGAAAAGTTCAAGAAGTTCTTAAGGAAAAAAGAACGGTTGAAGATGCGCAGATGGATGCGCATAGTATGAGAAGCGATTTTGCGATACCAGCGGAACCGCTTTCAGAGGTAGTGATTTAAAAAAGCTTTATAAACAATAAGGTGTTTAAGATTGAAAACAAGAAATGAAGGGACAGCAAGTCAGCTCGTAAATGAGAAGATTCGCTTTGATAAAATGCAAGTGATTACCAATGATGGCAGAAACTTGGGCATTCTTGCTCGGGATGAAGCGCTTAAGCTTGCACGGCAAACCGATCTTGATTTGGTGTTATTAACAGAGCAGGGGAGCGAAGGCGTTCCACTGGTAAAGATTATGGATTTTGGAAAGGCATTGTATGCAAAGAAGAAGCAGCAGGCTGAAGCTAAAAAAAGCCAAAAGGTTATCCAGGTCAAAGAAATCAAATTGCGTCCTAAGATTGGTGAACATGATTACCAAACCAAAATTAATCAAGCAATTGATTTTTTAAAAGAGGGTAAGCATTTCAAGGTGACGCTGATGTTTAAAGGAAGAGAAGCTGCCATGCGTGAGGAGCGCGGAGAAGAGCTATTTAAAAAAATAGATGAATCATTTCTTGCAGGCAGGGCTTGACCAAAATCGCTCAAGAAAAAGATTCGAAAGCGACGCAGTTTTGGTCACGAGTGTATTATTTAAAGGGTAAATAGAAACGTATTAATAAGGAACTAGTATGCCTAAAGTAAAAACCCATTCAGGGGCAAAAAAAAGATTTAAGAAGCTAAAAAGTGGCTTATTTAAGGCTGCAAGGCCTTTCCGCCGCCATTTGCTGACAAAGAAATCCAGGAAGCGTAAACGTGATTTGCGATCTGGTCTCTATATTGGGACGCAAGATCGTCGTCACATAGCGCCATTGTTGCCCTATTAAGCTTTTATTAAGAGCCAGCGCAGTAATGCTCTGGGAAAGTCAGATAGATTTACATAACCTACAGAATGAGGTATTAAGATGACGCGTGTTAAACGTGGTATAGTAACCAAAAAAAGACATAAAAAATTATTAAAGCAGACTAAGGGTTTTTGGGGACAGCGAAAAAATGTCTTCAAGCGAGCAAAAGAAACATTGCTCAGAGCTTGGCATTTGCGTTTACGGGAAGAAAATTGAGAAAAAGAGATATGCGTTCTCTTTTCATTATGCGTATTAAGGCTGCTGCAGAGCGCAATGGTGCGAAGTATAATACTTTCATCCATGGACTTAAGAAGGCAGATATTCAACTCAATCGCAAAATGCTTAGTCAGATAGCGGTCTATGATCCACAGGTGTTTGGCCAGATGGTGACTATGGTGCAAGGGCAGTAAGCTCAGATTTTTATAGGAGCACCGCATAAAAGTACGCAAGGATAAGAAAAATACACTGGAGAGTTAAAAGGAATGTTATGGCATCTATGAGTGAACGGCGAGCTGGCGAAAAAGATGGAGCAAGCCATCCGCTTGAAAACTTGAATCTGCTTGAGAAAAAAATAGCTCAATTGATTGAGCTTGTTAAAACTGAGAAAGCATTAAATGCTAAGTTAGCGGAAGAGAATAGTGCATTGAATGCTCAGTTAGAGATGGTTGAAAACTCATTGCTTAAAGAAGCAAAGAGTATTGAAGAGCTTAACCAAGAACGCGAAATGACAAAATTAGTTGTCGATGAATTAATTGGCAGCATTGATCGGCTTGTGCAGGTAATGCCCTTACAGGCGGATCATTCGATTGAGCAAGAACGATGAACAAGGATTTCTCAGGGGACGTGCATGCTGATGGGTCGGTACAACCTACTAATCAGCGATCGGAAACTCAGCGACCGGATGATACCCAAAGGCTTGAGAATCAGCGATTAGATGCACAGCTTGTTTCACATCAGACTGGGTTAGGGCATTCATCGCAGGTAAAAAAATTTAAAATTACCATAGGTGGTGAAAGCTATTTTTTGGTGAGTGATGAACCTGAGGAACGTGTTCGTGCAGTTGCTCGGTTAGTTGATGGTCAGATGAGAGCGATTGCTCAGGCTGGGTCATAGTGATGATCCCAAGCGTGTGGCAGTTCTCGTTGCTTTGCAGTGTGCGAGTAAAATGCTTGCAGCTACGGAGCTCATTGAGAAATGCCAGGCATATAATGATAAGTTGCTTGGTTTGATTACTGAAGAAATGACTCAATTTTATTCTTCGAGTGAGCAGTCAAGCTAACGGTAAGGCTCATTTCGTGCGTTCATGTTCTAAGCCTCTTCATTGTTTCATAGTTTCTTTGGTGCATGTATTTTTGTTATACTATAAAAGGATTTACGCTGGGCTAATGCACTTGGCGAATGCAGAGTAGTTTAATTGAAATTGAAAAATGAATAGGAATAACAATGATACCATTAATAACCATTCTGTTAGCAACCGCAACGGTTGTTGGTGGATTAATATTACTCGTATATGCGTATAGAATACGCTATACGGCGACACGAATGCTTTCAGAGGCCCAAGCAAATGGGAAAATGCAAAGAAAGACATCGAGGCTGAAAAGCGAGAAGCCTATAATCAAGCTCAAGGATGAGCTCTATAAAAAGAGAACTGAATTTGATATGGAAATTAAGCGAGAGCGTGCTGAACTAGAACGCTTTCAAACAAAGTTGAATACTAAATATGAAAGCATAGAGCAGAAGGAACAGCGCTTAGAAGAAGCTGCACGAGAACAGCAGCAAAAGGAACGAACACTTTCTCGAACAGCCGATGCCCAGCGAGCTCATGAAGCGAAGTTAAAGGGTCTGTATGAAGATCTTATTGCTAAATTAGAAACGATTAGTGGAATGAATCGTGACGAAGCGCGCAAGGCGCTTTTCGATGCACTTGAAGATGAAATAGTGCTTTCAAATCAAAAATATATACAAAAAGTTGAAGAAGATGCACGTAATTTTGCAAAAGAGCGAGCCATTGGTATAGTGGTAAATGCGATGCAGCGTTATACGGCTGAACAGGTAGCTCCCCATTCTTCGGGTGTTGTCCATCTTCCAAATGATGAGATGAAGGGCCGTATTATCGGAAAAGAAGGCAGAAATATTAAATCGCTTGAACTTGCCACTGGTATGGAATTTGTTATTGGTGATACTCCTGAGGTTATTACTATATCTGGTTTTAATCCGATTCGCAGAGAAGTAGCTCGCAGATCACTTGAAAAATTAATAGCTGATGGTCGTATTAATCCAACGCGTATTGAAGAAACAGTTGCTCAGTGTGAAGCTGAAATTGAAGAGATGATTCAAGAGTATGGCAAAAATGCGGTCCTTCAATTTAATATTCAAGGTATTAAGCCAGAAATTATTTCTCTACTTGGTAAATTACATTTTAGAACAAGCTTTTCTCAAAATGTTCTTATGCATAGCATTGAAGTGGCAGTCTTTGCCCGCATGATAGCAGAAGAGTTGGGAATGCCAAATCCTGAAATTGCACTGCGAGGTGGATTATTGCATGATATTGGTAAAGCGGTATCGGCAGAAGTTGAAGGACCCCATGCGCTTATCGGTGCTGATATTGCAAAACGATGTGGTGAAGATCCAATGATTGTAAATGCGATTGCAGCTCACCATGAGGAAGTTCCGTTTATCTCGATCTACAGCCCTATTGTGATGATAGCAGATACTATTTCTGCATCCCGTCCAGGAGCACGAAGAGAGACATTATCTGCTTATATTAAGCGTCTTGAAAAGCTTGAAGAAATTTCCTACTCATTTGAAGGGATTAAAAAAGCCTATGCGCTTCAAGCTGGTCGTGAAGTTCGTGTCATTGTTGAAGAAGATTATCTTGGATGATGAAAGAGCAGCACAACTGGCGCGAGATATTGCACGCAAGATTGAAGAGGAAATGGCATTCCCTGGGCAAATTAAGGTGAATGTCATTAGAGAAAAACGTTCAATCGAATATGCAAAGTAATCCAATGAGTACATCTAGAGTAGTTCTTCTTGGTGATATATGTGGACCAGCTGGCCGTGCGGTATTTCAAAAGCACAGTGCCAGCGCTGCGTAGACGATATAAGGCAGATGCACTGATAGTTAATGGAGAAAATAGTGCATCAACTGGTAAAGGTATCACATCGCGCATTATGCATTTTTTTAAGCATAATGGGGTTAATGTGGTTACCTCGGGTAACCATATCTGGGCGCAGCGTGAGATATATAATTATTTAAAAGAGCATAAAGATCTGTTGCGGCCAGCAAATTTTCCTTCGGGATGCCCTGGAGTTGGCGTGACTACATTTGAGGTGGGTCAATATACAGTGGGTGTAATAAATCTTCAGGCGCGAACTTTTATGCGCGAATTTGTAAGCTGTCCCTTTCAAAACCGCTGATTCACTTCTGACCTATCTTAAGACCAAAACAAATATTATTTTAGTTGATTTTCATGGCGAAGCATCGTCTGAAAAAATGGGACTGGCCTATTATTTAGATGGCCAGGTAAGTGCTGTGGTTGGAACGCATACCCATGTTTTAACGGCTGATGAGCGCATTTTGCCGGGGGGAACGGCATACATAACCGATCTGGGAATGGCTGGGTCCTTAAATTCTATGATTGGGATGAAAAAGGAATCTATTATTCATAATTTGATTACTCAAATGCCCGTAAAATTTGAAGTCGATATAAAGCCTCCCATGATCTATGACCGGTGTTTGTATTGAGATCGATACCGATTCAGGAAAAGCTCTGAGCATTGAATCTATTAGGATTATAGATGAGGATATTCATCTTGATGAGGCAGATGAATATGCAGAAAAAAGGCATGGCTGAAGGCTGTATGAATGCATCGCAAAAAATTATCATCATTGCAACCTGTTTCTTCTTTTCGCCTCTGCATGGTATGGAAGCGGTGGCTGTTCAAAGCGCTGCTGAGGTGCACGGTATTAATGAGGGCACGAGAATTGCTAAGTTGTTCATCGATACCCTGGTGTTGCGCTGGGAATATTTGGGTGGCTTGTACGATCCGAAAAATGAAAATAAGTCTCCTTCAGCTGTTTTGACTTCTTTATATCCAACCATTATGGCCGCAGAAAAATTTGGCAAAGAACATAAAAATTTCATGAAGCATTTAGCAAGCAAACATGATCTTATGGTAGAAAAGTTTCCAACAGACCATTTTGAGGATGTCTCTTTAGGATTGATTGCAAGGCATCACTTCCAATCAGTTGCCCAAGTACATGCTTATGCTAGCGCTGCACTTGCAGTATTTAATGCTGATCCTACTCAGGAACTGACGGCTAAGTTTTTTGATGATTGCAAGGCTGAGCCGATCCCGGTTAATGAATTAAAATTCATAAGAAATTTTCTCATAGGTGAGCGGGAGGTTTATAAGCGCATGTATACGCGTTTAGCCAGTATTTTTCTTCTTCCTGAGGTTGTAGCGATTGAGCAGGAGGTAGATCAGGAAATACGCCGATTAGCTGATTTCCAACAAGCTCAGCTGCCGCCAGGCCATTCAATCGCGCAATATAAAGAAACATACCTGAACAGTAGACAAAATTGCCCACCAGAAGTTGGTAATGATGATACAACTAAAAAACTAGCTAATAGGGGCTCTTTGAAGGGTGTAAAGGTAGCAGAAAATCTTCAAAAAAATTTGACACAACGCTCTGCATTACTGAAACAAGTGGCATATATGTCTTCTGAGATGCTTTTGGAGGAACATAAAAAACTTTCTGCGCGATTAACGGAAACAGAAAATCTTCATTTTGATTTTCTTACCTCATTACTTCCATTATGTGATACGTTACCAATTAGGGATATAGTGCATTTACTCCTCATCTATGCACTCGAAGTTTTGAAGCCGCTCAGGGATCAAACTATGAAGGACTTAGAGAACAAGTATCCCCAGCTTTCGCAACAACAGCTTATAATGATAAAAACAGAGCTTGCTACATACCGGAAGCTGTTTATTTCTCTCATGGATGGCAGGTTTGATAAGGTGCATACCAAATCGGAGGTCATTAAGGCGTTTGAAAATCTTTATACTGAGTGGCTTGCAAGCAGTAAGGAGCTTAATGTCATGTTTGCCAGATATTTTTCGTCCAAGTAATGAGGCTACAGCTTCAATCCCGAAATAGGGATGCTTTGATTAAAAGAATTATGAAAAAAATTCCAAGATCTATTGATTTTCTTTGCATTTTTTATTTATAATAGAAAAGATAAAGCAATAAAAACAATAAATAAGGAGATATCTCATGGCAAAGTATGGTCCAAAGGCACAAGAAAGTGTCAAAGAAGCAATGGTAAAGATGAAAAAGGGTGAATTAGTTAGTGGCAAAAGTGGAAAAAAAGTAACAAACCCAAAACAGGCAGTGGCAATTGGTCTCTCTGAAGCTCGCAAAGCCGGAGCTAAAATGCCACCAGCGCCGAAGAAATAAGTATAGTACTACATGTTCCTTATAGTCCTGCTTTATATCATCTGCGCAAGTATGTTTACGATCAGTAAATGGGGGCTTGCGTATACAGAACCAATTTTTTTTGTAGCTGTACGGATGATTCTTGCAGGACTTTTATTGGGCGCCTATCTTCTTGTTAAAGAGTGGCATAACCCTTCTTGGAATCTTAAGAATCTCTGGCGTGATTGGGGATTGTTTGCCCAGATTGTAATCTTTCATATTTATTTGACCTACATTTGTGATCTCTGCGCGCTAAAAAATATATCGAGTATAGAATCTGCATTTATATACAATCTTTCACCGTTTGTATCGGCTCTTTTTTCCTATTTCTGGTTTGGTGAATATATGACCGCAAAAAAATGGTTGGGGCTTAGCATGGGTTTTGCATCGCTTCTTCCTGAACTTTATCACACAGGGATGGCATCATTTTTTACCTATAGCACTCCTCGTCTAATAACCTTGGCGGCAGTTGTTTCGAGTGCCTATGGATGGATAGTATTACGCGCATTGGTTAAAAAAGGCTATTCGCCTATTTTGGTTAACAGTATAGGCATGTTTTTAGGTGGTATTATCGCCTTGCTGACTTCATTTTTAACAGAGTCCTGGAAGCCTTTTCCCGTTACCGAGTGGATTCCCTTTATTCAGGCGGTTATTTTAATAGTGGTCGTAGCAAATATCATCTTTTATAATCTTTACGGCTATCTGCTTAAAAGCTACACGGCAACATTTCTTTCATTTGCCGGCTTTATGTGTCCCTTCTTTGCAGCCCTGTTGGGCCGTCTTTTTTTAGGTGAGACGTTATCTCCTCATCTAATCCTTTCTTTTGGCATTGTTTGCATAGGCCTCATGCTGTTTTATCATGAGGAGCTTAAACAGGGGTATATAAAAGAGTAAGTCAGGGCCTACGCGGCCGGCGGCAGGACCGCTGCGCGCAATCCTGCACCTGCGCCAGGTGGCTGCGACCTGGACCGCCAAAAGATGTCGCTCAATCGCTCTGTCCGACCCTCGCGGACAGCGAAGCGTCGATATGCGATCATCAACGAGCGCGTCAAAACTTACATTTTTGTTGAATAGAATGTTCTGAAAGTTTTTTTAAGCTTGCCATAGGGGATTCAGCTGAAAGCTTTCGGAATCATTTTTAAGCTCGCCATAGGGAATTGTCAGCTGAAAGCCTTCGGAATCAGATGATTAGTAAGGGGTATGGTTTTTTACAGCTGAAAGCCCTCGTAATTACATTATTAGCAATGGTGATGGGGTATTTGAATACCCAACGTCCGCGAGAGTTGAGATGGTACTGGCGAGCTTGGGGGGTTTCCAAGGGGTGTCTGGGACAGACCCCATTGGTCGGTGCAGGCGCAGCGCTGCCGCAGGTGCACGGACCCGCGCAGGGTCCTGCTGCCCCGGCGCATAGCCGTCCTCCTGCCCGCCGCATAGGCATATATTATCCCTTTAACGTATTTCTTAAAAATTTTCTCAGCACCTTAGTAAAAACATAGGGTTGGGTTGCAAACGCCATATGGCCGCTGCCATTAAATACGTAGAGCTGGCAATTAGGAATGAGCGCTTTCATAGCAAAGCTTGCTCCGGCTGGTGCAATTAAATCAATTCCTCCAGCGGTAATCAAGGTAGGCACCGCGATTCGTGGCAAAAGATCTGTAACGGCAGTTGCGCTCATCTGCTCTATCATGTTGGCTAAGAGTTCAGGCTCATTTGAGGCAATGAGTTGAAAACAGGAGTGCTTGAGATTGGCAAGATCAAGCGGATCGTTCAATGCCAGCTCATTCCACTGGCTGGCAAAAGTTTCAAAGTCAGCTTCTTTCTTGCTTCTTAGCAACGTAATGAATTGCTGCATGAGTGCACCGGCAATCCCCCACTGAACCGTATCAGTTGAAAGAAGTTGTGGCGTAGTTTCAACTAAAACAAGTTTTTCGACTTCTTCTGGGAATTGTGTAGCGTACAAAATTCCTAATACGCCACCACTTGAGTGGCCAATAAACACAAACTTTGTAATACCAAGTTCTGACAAAACAAAATGAAGATCATCAATATAGTCTTGGCAAGAATTAACGGCTATTCTGCTCGAGCTCCCCATGCCGCGTAAATCGAGAGTAAGTACTTGATACTCTTTGCTCAACTCATTTACTTGATTATCCCACTGAGCGCTGCTGAGGGGAAACCCATGCATAAAAACGAGCGTTTTCTCACCCGTTCCTTTTAAGGTGTAAAAGAGTTGTAGTTGCTCTCCATCAGGCAAGGCACGCGTAAGGTAGCCTTTTTTATCTCCATTGCGATAGATGGTAGTTGGAGAAAGGGCAGAGTCATACTCGAGCGTATCAAGAAAATCTTGGCTTTTTAGATGCGAAGCAGAGAGCATCGTTATGATAATAAGGGAAATTATTTTTTTGTTCATACTACCTCCTTGAGACTTTTTGTGTATCATAGACATTGTATATTTTCGAGCGTGCCAATTTGTGCAGCAGGGCTTACGCAGAGCGGAACATCTTGGTAATAAGAGTCACAAACGTAAGCAAAATTGTGATAGATTTTGCTCTCTCCGTTGGCCTGATTATTAAGCGTTACGGCCGCCTGCTGGCCTGTTGGATCTGTAATATTATAGAAGGTGTTGTCCCGAATGCCGCAACCCGCACAGGCATTATCAACAGTGATGCCAGAAGTAAAACAGCTAGAAATCACGTTATTGAGGATGGCTACGTTTTGCGCATTCACAAGGTTTATCCCCGTAGGGCAGAAAGCTATTTCACAGCTTCTTACCGAACAATTGTTTGCTCCAGTAATGAAGATACCATTTGTGGCAGAGCCGAAAATATGGCTGTGATCAATAGTGAGGTTAGTTCCCTGCGTTGTGGCATTGGCGAAGCATATCCCATTGGATGAACTATTGGTTATCATGCAATGGCTGAGCAAGCAATTAAAAACTGTACCATCAACCAGAATACCGCTTCCCGTTGTTGAATTTGATACCCCTGCTGTTGAAATAGTGCATCGTTCAATTGCGACATTCATTGCTTGTGTAATATGAATGCCATTGAGGTTTGGCATGGGAAGATTATTTTGAATGAGGCAATCGGTAACACGCATGGTATCGACAAAATTGATGCCATCACCAATTTGTAAAATAGTTGCGCCGCTCGCATTTGCAAGCGTGCATTTATCAACGCTTATTGTGGTGCAGCCCGATACATAGAGTGCATTTTGTTGAGCATTAAGCAGATGACATTCTTTGAGAGCAAGCCTATTGGTGTTTGAACATGAAATGCTCGTGCCCCCACAGGTATCTACTATGACATTTTCAAAACTGTAAGTTTGCATCGAATTTTGCAGCGATGAGCCATTTGTGACAGAGGTCTGTATACCATTAAGAGCTGTATTGAGTATTTTACTATTCTTACATCGGATATCGCAGGAGTTAGTGATTGAAAGACCCAGAGTCGTTATATCGATGGTGACGGTGTCAATATACAATCCTCTTGTTTGATACGCTTGAATGCCATAGGTTGGATTTGTCGCATTGGCATTTTGAGTAGGATTAACAATATGACAGTCTCGAATTTTCACTTCGCTTAAAATAGTTTGTTCCGATCCTGTAAGCATGATACCTGCAGTTGAATTAGCAAGTATGCTCGATTTTGAAATTACAAAGTCGTAACAGTTGGTGGATGTTGCTGAACATTCGACTCCTACCAGCCCGCCCTGGCAAAGGCTATTTTTGATAACTATGGTATTTGAATCTTCTGCCTGGATGCCGGTGGCACATTGTAAGAGGGTAACATTATCAAGAGTCACCTTTTGGGAGCTGTTACCGATATGGATTCCGGAACTTGTACTACTTTTAATAATGCCATTTATAATACGAACATTCGTGCTGTTATTGATCTCAATGCCAACAAGACCCGTGTTTGAAAGATCGAGGGTGTGGCCTGATAAATTTAACTCGACGTTAGGTGCATTTATAGTAATTAAAAAAGGCCCCGTTCCTGTAAGATCCTCTGCGATGCAATAATAACCTGATTGCGTTATGGTAATGGGCAGATCTTGTTGGTAGATGCTTGTTGGTGCATCACAGGGAAGTTTCTCTATAATATAATTGAGTAGAACGGTGGGATCGTTGCTTGTGGGGACCGATGAGCTACTGGTTTGAGCGCGCATTGACTGTATAATAAATAATGCGCATAATAAGATTATGGTGTGTATGTGAGCACCTTTTTGAGTTTGCATGTCCGCCTCCTAAATTTGTTTTCTCTACGATTATGTAAAGAGCATATGCGCAAGCGGATAAAAAGTGCAATTGTTTGCAAGAAATCTTTGCCAGGCAATGTCATTGTATCTTGAAAAAGCAGTAACATAGAGGATATTAATTTCCCTTAGATTGCTGGACCTGTAGTGCATAGTCGTTTATACTTATTAGGTTGTGTTAAACCAGGGCACTTCCCTGGACCCGTGATATAGTCATTAATAACATAATAACCCCAGGGCGCTGCCCTTACAAGGAGGCGAAAATGTTTAAGCCTAAAGGACCGTATTGCCAGAGTTGCGGAATGCCGCTTTCAAGGGATTCAAAAGGTGGTGGTACGCAAGCAGATGGAACTAAAAGCGTTGAATACTGCAGCCATTGCTATGAGCTTGGTATGTTTAGAGAGCCGGACTTAACCCTGGAGCAGATGACTGAAAAAGTAACATCAAAATTAAAAGAGATGCATATTCCTTCGTTTTTATGCTCGTATTTCACGAAGGATATAGCAAAGCTCAAAAGATGGCAGCAGGATAATGTAGGTTGATGCTACTTTTTGCAAAAAATATCTTGAGGCTCTTTACCAAGTAATGCCAAAAGATGCGCAAGACTCGACACAGTCAAATTCGACTCACCCCGTTGTATTTTAGCAACATGACTAGGGGAAGAATCCAAGCGTCTTACGAGTTCATTGAAACCAATTCGCTGCTTTTGCATATATTCATCTAATGCTTCTGAGATACATTTTTGTAAAATTCGTAAAATTTTGATTTCTCGATGCGCTTGTTCTTCTATCTCAGCAATTTCTTCTTTATTGAGCCGCGATTCAAGATATTTTTTGAAGCTTTTAGTTTTCATAAATTATTTCCCTCTAATTTTGATAACCTTTCACGAGCAGTTTTAATGTCTCTAGCCTGACTTTTTTTATCCCCAGCAGCAAGCAAAATGATTAAAATGTCACCATGAAACCCATAGTAAACCCTCAGACCATATCTCCGTTCTCTTAACTCAAATAAACCTTACTACTCTATATGGTAGTATATTATAAAGTAGTAGTCAATATCTATAGAGATTGGTAAAAAACATTGGTAAAAAACTTTAGGAGAGATGCGCATCCCTTCGTTTTCGTGCTCATATTTTACCTATGGCGAATGAAAAGGTAGCAGAAAGAAAATAACTCCTAGAGCACCTGTTGAACGAGCGAAATAATTAACAATACTATAAAGACGAGAAATAGTATTCGGGCGATGCCAGCAAAATCGGATTTAAGACCCCCAAAACCCAATACGCCTGCAACGATTGCTAATACGGCAAAAACAACGACCAAGGCCAATAATGTCATGATAACTCCTTTTTAATTTAAGTCTACATGTCAGGTAAAACCTAATGCAAGAGTCGGTTCTGCCATGGGCAGTGCCCAATAGTTTTATATTTGCCTTATGCAAGAAGAGATGCGCTACCATTTTGCTAAAGAGATAAGAGCCTGTATACTGAAAGAAGTAGAAGAAGGGATTTTGGCTGCTTTTTAACTGGAGGCATCATGATTTACCGTTCCCTGATTCTCATACTATTTATCGGCTTTGGGATTTCTATTGTTGCGATGGAAAATGGAAATCGTGAGCTGTGTCTACCTCCTAAAGAGATTACCGGTCCTAAGAACTCTTCTTATAAAGCACCAACTAGCCCGCAATCTTTAAGGGCATTATGCATCAATAAGCTGTTATCAAGACACGATGTTCTTAATGCTGCACGAGGAGTAGTTTTCGGAGGGTTGCACTCTGTTGAAAAAGGCCTTTCTGCTGACATGAAAGATGATATAAAGCCGACCTATTATCGTAATAATGCGGTTGAATTGTATAAAATATTTGGTGAGCTTTATAAGCCCTTCCAGGAGCAGCTATTGTTGCCTTTTACTAAGACAAGTCACGATAATAGTTACTTTTTTGAATTTGATGATAAAAAAATATTTATGTATCGTATAAAATCGAGAGGCCTAGAACGCCTGGGTGAGCAAATCGAAGGAAAATTTATTGCGGTAACAATAGATAGTAAGTATTTACTCGTGCAAAAAACAGACGGAATTTGCGTTTTAAGCCTGCCCGATCTTAAATTAGTTGCAATGCTCATCGAACGATATGATTCTGAAAGAGATCTACTCATATTTGAAGAAACAAAAGGTTGTACCATACTACATGATGCATTTGAAATTGATACCTATCAAGGATTTAGCTGGGGCATTGTGTATAGAGCAGATTATGCTAAGTTAAAGGCAATTAATCCTGAAGCTTATGTTAGCATATATGGCCATGGGATTCAGTTTAAATATCTTCTCTACGGCAAGATGAAAGAAGAAGGAGGCAGACAACTGCTTATTTTCCCAAGAGGGTTTGCATTTACGGCCAATCATGATTGTGCACTTTTCCAATATGAGCATCCAGAGGCAGATTATTATCTTCATCGTGGGAAAGGGTATACGCCAGGGGACCCCCATGAGGAATTGGCTTTATGTGATTTTAGGGCTCGGGAGAAAGTTATGCTTCCCCAGCTTTGGACTATAGGATCATTGGCCATCACGCCTGATGGAAGGGTTGCTGCAAGTGGCACAGGATCTAAAATAACTATTTCTCAGTTGAATAAACTGGGGATGGAGCACAGTTTTTTTGCCCTGAAGAGTCCGACCTGGGAAGATTCTTTAAGTCCTATCATCTGGACGCAAGTTGCAATAAGCCCGGATGGTAAATTAGTTCTAGCAGTTGCTGATAATCGTCATCTCGTTCCCGGGGGTATTGAAGAAGACAGCTATGATGACTTCGCATGTGGTATTACATTTCTTTATAATGTAGCGAATGGCTCTTCGGTCATTCTAAGTGAGCGGATCCCCGTACGGCATATAGGTTTTAGTGATAATAATAATTTTTTTATCTGCACCGATCATAATTTTATTATATACTCAATGACCGATTTTGTGCCAGAGATGAATGAACTTGACTATACTGTTTGCGATGTGCTGCTTTGGTGTGAAAGTTTATTAAACGATCTTGCTTCAAAAACTGATGAACAAGTAATTGCAGAGGTGGGCGATGCCTACAGTTGTCTTAAGTTTAGCATTGATGTCTTAAAGGAACCCAAAATAAAAGCCTATCTTATTAAACACTATTCTTTGGAAAGTCGTAATTCATTTTTTACTCGATTTGGGCCACGAGATAAGAAAAAAGAGAAGATTCGAGAAAAAAAGCACAGCCGAGGCTGTTTAGTATCATGAACTTATTCTATTAAACCCTATCTGTATATTTTTTAAAAATTAAAAAGACTTGAGTTGGGGCCTAATTTTCTGTTAGGCTAAAAATAAAAAAGCTTGTAAATTTGAAAAAAGGAGAAGGTGATGAATAGATTTAAATTAGCTTTGCTTTATTCAGTAATAGCATTCAGTTGCCAGACTGGGGCTATGGAGCGTAATAAAATTGAGGCGCTTGTTCTCAATAATACAGGCGAAGAAATTAGGATAGAGTTTCGAGATCCACAAAAGCTTGCGCGCTATACTGAGTATAGCAAAAAGTTTCCTGGTCGTCTGGGAAATAAGGGCGAAATAAGTATTGATGCGGATAAGGAATCGAATTTTATTCAAAGAATAAAACCTGCAGGATGGTTAGGTATAAGGAACTTTTCTTACAATGATGAAATTGCCGCACAGCGGGTTAGTGGTGGTGAAGAGCTTTTGATAAGTAGGGGACTCCACCCTGTCTGGGACCAGCCAGGCACAAAAGAAATTCATGTGAAATTAGAGCCCGTCGCGGCTGGTTTACCGGCGAGTAGTGTAGAGTACGCAAAGAGTTGGATGCCCAGAAAGATAGGAGGTCTTATTCCACCTCCGCAAAAGCAGATGAAGCTCGTTGCTGAAGTACGTGTTAATCCTAAGCAATTAAGCGAGCTTGAAAAGGTTGAGGAAGTTACGGTGATTGCCGAGAAAGGATTGCCAGCTACAAAAGAACGTGAAGAAAAAAGAGAGGCCGGAGAAGTAAAAACGCTAGAGCAACAAAAGACGGTATTTGAGAAATTTAGAGAAAAAGAACTTGCTGCAGTTAAAGCTGGTGAAATAGGCAAATGGGGGGCTATTATGGAGCTTGTTTTCAGTGAAAGCTCAAGAAATATAACCGAAGCTGAGATTTATAACAAGTTGGGATTTAAGAAAGTTCCAACGGCCGAGCAATTGTTTGATCCAGTATTGTATGGTGCTCCAGAAATGACGCCTAAGCAGGTATACCGTAAATTGGCAAAAAGATTTTCGTACGATTACTTATCTCTGGGAAATAACTTTTTTGCAAGCGTAAGTCGAGATAAGGCAAGTCCCGTGCATAACCTGATTTTAGAGGCGGGTAAAAAATTAAAATAATGGGAAGATTGAGATATTATAACATTGCCGAGGTAAAAAGGTCCATCCACTAGATCTGTTTACCAGCCTAACTGTGCAAAACGAATACCTTTAAGCGCATTTTCCAGACCTGCTTGTGAGAGTGGTAGCAGGGGATTTGGAAGTTGGTTAAGAGGGAAAAAACGCAGATCATCATGCTTGTGAGGCTCATTGTTATGCAGAGTTCCCTCCCATTGTCTTGCAGTAAAGAAGAAATCAATGGTTTCTGCCGTTCTTCTTCCTGGAATATTGGAATGTATGACGCAACCGATCTCGAGCCATTCAGGTTTAATGATTATGTTAGCCTCTTCGCGCGCTTCACGTATGATGGCCTGGGTTACGCTTTCATTGCCATCTAGACAGCCGGCTACAAGGGCATAATAACCATTTGCCCAACCAGTGCCCTGGCGTCTTAGCAGCAATATATTATCCTCATCTAAGAGGATAAGTTGTGCAGCAACAATCATGGTGAATGGATTTTTCATAGGAGAGACCTTTCGTTTTTTGTTTAAACTAACTATTTAATAATTCAAAACTAAGGGCTTCACGGGCAAAAGCGGAGCAATCCAGTGTGGGAATGCTCACGAGGACACTATAAGTATACCAAAAAGACATCATTTTTCCAATTGCTGCAACCTTTGTCGCTTAATAGCTAAACTGATTTCAAAAATAACTGAATGCAAGCTATCAGCACACAGGCGATCGAGACGAGAAGCAATAAAATCAAAACGCCAATGTCGCATAATTTATATTAATGCTAACTTAATAAAAGTTCCGCTCTAACTTTGCTTGAGATATGCTTGTGCGAAGTGCTATCCTAAAAAAAATCAGGGCTTATCAAAACAGGTGCGATTACTCATGAAATTTTTATTTCACATATTTTTCAGCTTTTCCTTGAGTACTTTTTGTAAACTTAAATGCCGAGCCAATGGTAACTATATGGTTTATGAGCTATGATTTCGCATACATTAAAAAAATCCTCCCGCCTGTTTGGAACGCATATTGGTGATTATGGTATCTTGGCCGTTAGCAAGAAAAGCTTTCGTACACAAAAAGTGTAAATGATAAAATACTTTACAGAACAAATTGTTTTGAGTTAGGATCTTTCGAATATGAAATACCTTGAAGAAACAGTGAGAGAGAAGCAATGGAAAAGACCTTTGAAAATTTGTTACTTTTGGCAACATGGATCGGCTCTTTTGTAGCGATTTTAGAGGCACAAGATCGTGCTACTACCGTTTATCTTATGCCTCCAGCGGGATATGAGTATAAGATTGACAAATTAGTTACTGTTGGTGACCATGCTCAGGACGATTTTTCCCGTGCTTTAAATGGCTTAAAAGGAAGATTGCAAGAAGCAGGTTATGACCTTGTAACAACCTCACTTGACAGAAAACTTACAAATTTTGCTGGGTTGATAGCGTGCAATCTTCCAGAAGGAAAACTTAAAAAGCTTAAAAAGTATCCAAAGCATAAGCTGATCTTTCTTGTTCAAGAGCCGCCCACAGCGACGGCTCCTTATTATGAGCAAGTGTACTATAAGAACTTTGGTAAAGTCTTTACTCTGCAAGATAATTATAACGATGGCAAGTATGTAAAATATTTCTATCCTATTGAGAGTCTTGAAATGCAGGATTCATTGGTGCCTTTTTCAAAAAGGAAATTGTGCACATTGGTTTCTACAAAAACACTTCTAGATGAACCACAGCTTTATTCAGAACGTGCTCGCCTAATTCGGTTTTTTGAAACCCATGCTCCACAAGATTTTGATCTTTATGGGCTTGGATGGAATCAAGATGAGCATCCATCATTTAAAGAAACTGATCTACCGAAAAATGAGCTACTTAAGAACTATAAATTTTGCATTTGTTTTGAAAATAGCACCGATATCAAGGGATATGTTACTTCGAAAATCTTTGAGGCATTTAAGGCTGGATGTATTCCTGTATATTGGGGTGCTCCAAATATTACCGACTATGTGCCCGTTGATTGTTTTATTGATAAGCGCGCGTTTGCTTCTTCGCAAGCACTGTATGAGTTTCTTACATCGGTTACGCAGAAACAGTACGATGCCTATCTGACGCGTATTAAGGACTTTCTAAAAAGTTCGCAGGCGCAGCGCTTTTCACAAGCTTCTTTTGTTGATCTCATGCTTACCCATCTTGGCGCAAGTCCCGTTCACGATGAAGAAGAGCTTCATATCTCGTATGACCAAGAGGAGGGTTGGGCAGATGCTCATGCATTAACAAGACCGGTAATAGGTGGACAGCAAACAGTAAGCGCAGGATCAGCTGCGTTGCTCACGGCGGTTGCCGAAGGTGGCAATGGACCCCTTTATTACCGATGGTCCGATGGGCAGCAGGGGCACGATGTGAATGCCATAACTGTCTCTCCTACAAAGACTACTGAGTATACTGTAACTGTTACCGATAGTTCTGATCCTGCAGTAGAGTTGACCTCATTTCCATTTACCTTAAATGTTGAGCGGGCGGCGCTTGCTGATAAGCCTGAGGAGCTGGAAAATGAGGAGATGGATAATGAAGAATTAAATGAAAATTTCGTGCGTGAACCAACCGCTCAAGAGCCTGCTCTTGATGAATCTGCAACCTATGAATCTGATGTAGCCGATGAACAGCCAAGTCAAGAACAGGACTATCTTGAAGAGCGACTTGAAGACGAAAGCCTCTTAGCCGCTCTTTCAATCACGGGAGAGCGAGTTTATAGAAACGGCCAGATCATACAATTACAAGCGCATCCTGAGGGGTTTGCGTACCAATGGTCAGGGCCAAACAATTTTGCTTCTACTGCACCGCGAATCTCATTAGTTGCAAAACCAAGTGTAGCCGGTATATATAGGGTGCAAGCACAATCTGCTACAGGAACTAAGTCAGCGCGGGCTGAAATACTCGTGCTTGGATCGGCCCCTGTTGTTAAGCAGCCGGCGGTCGTGAAATCGGCTTCTGTAGTAGTTGAGCCAGCAAAAGCCGTAAATGAACCAGCAACGAGCAAGGGGGCTCATCTTCTCATCAAGACAAACAACTGTAGAATAAAAGATGATATGATTTCCTTCACGGTGAATGTTACCAATGTGGGTAAAGAAAAAGCAATGCATGTAACGGTTACTGATGCTCTACCTCCGTGCCTATCATTTATAAGCGCGGAGGGTTCCGGGTGGACCATAAAAACTTCACGTAATGAGCTTCTGGCAAAGCTTCGATCTTTAGCAGTGAATGAACGGAAAACTATCGATGTTAGTGCACGTATCTTGTTTAAACCTGATTTTAAAGTGCGTAATACCGCAACAGTGGTGAGCGATACAACTGCTCCTTGTGATTCAGTTGCGCACTTATTCTAGTACTAGTCGGGTGCTGATTTGAGGATGAATTGATGATGCATTTCTAAAAATTCACTGAGCAAGACACAAAATGCTTTACAGAACAAATTGTTTTGAGTTAGGATCTTTTTAACGTAATAACACTGAAGCAACATTAAAGGAGCACACATGGAAAAAACTCTTAAAAATTTATTACTTTTGGCAGCATTTATCGGCTCTTTTGCAGCGATTTTAGAGGCAAAAGGGAACGACAAAATAATTTACTGGGGCAATAAGGATAGGGCAGATGCTTTAATCAGCGATGATAGTGAAGATGATGATGTTAAGCCGGGGGCTGACGAATCGAGCGACGATTCTGAGGATAATGATGTTAAAAAACCGGCGGCACTCGTTACTGACGAATCGGATGACGATTCTGATGAAGCGCAAGTACCTCAGCGGCCGACCCGCGATGAATCTGTGATTACAGAATCTGATGAATCTGATGATGAGCCAAGTCAAGAAGAGGATTACCTTGAAGAGCAGCTTGAAGACGAAAATCTCTTAGCCTCTCTTTCAATCGTAGGGGAAAGAACTTATAAAAGTGGACAGATTATACAATTGCAAGCACAGCCTGAAATATTTTCGTACCAATGGTCAGGTCCAGGTAATTTTACCGCCACCGGTCCTAGAATCTCACTTGCTGCAAGGACAGGTGCAGCAGGTAGATATACTGTGCAAGCACAATCTCGCGCAGGAACAAGATCAGCGCAAGCTGAGATAGTGGTTTTAGGGGCTGATTCTGCCAGTAAGCAGCCTGCAGCTATCAAAGTGGTTTCTCCAGTCGAGCCTGCAAAAACAAAAAGTGCACCGGCAAAGAGCGGTGGTGCTTTGCTTCTTATCAAGACAAGCAACTTTAGAATGCAAGATGACATCATTTCTTTCACCGTAAATGTTACTAATATGGGCAAAGAAAAAGTGACGAACGTAACGGTTACTGATACTTTGCCGCTGTGCCTATCACTCATAAGTGCTCACGGTTCTGGGTGGACCATAATAACTTCAGACAATGAGCTGCAGGCAAAACTCCGCTCGCTAGAAGTGAATGAACGAAAAACTATCGACATCAGCGCGCGTGTAATGTATAAGCCAGATGCTAAAGTGCGTAATACCGCAACAGTGGCCAGCGATACAACATTGCCTTGTGATTCAGTGTCGCAATTATTTTAGTGAAATACAGGGAGGTTTCTTCAGATGATTCAAATAAAACGAGTATATGAAGAAGCCTCCAAAAATGATGGATACAGAATCTTGGTTGATCGTTTATGGCCGCGAGGTTTAACAAAAGAACGAGTAGCGGCCGATGAGTGGCTTAAGGAACTAGCACCTAGTACTGAGTTGAGAAAATGGTTTGGCCATGATCCACAAAAATGGACAGAGTTTCGAAAGCGGTATGATGCAGAGTTGAAAGCTAAGAAAGACCTCATAGCCGACATTATAAAAAAAGCACACCATGAAAAAGTTACGCTTCTTTATGGTGCAAAAGATCAAGAACACAATGAAGCAGTGGTTTTATTAGATTATATAAAAAAGCACAGCTAGAGCCATGGATTATTTTGCGAGCAATAAGTATCTGCAAGAACTTCTCGCGGTGTGTGGTGTTGAGCATGAAGGTACTTTTGAAAGTATGCTTGCCGCTACGCAAAGGCAGTGGCTCATTGCACATCCGCATTTACAGGAAGAAGGGGCAACATATCCCTTGTATCAACAAGAACGCATTAAAGAGTTAGCGCAAAAGCTAGGCTATGTTGATGAGGTTTATCCTCTCGGGTCATTCTATGATTATGCGATTATTTTAGGCGGTGAAACGCCCACAATGGAGCCGCGTTTTGGTTACCTGCAAAAGCTGCGGGAGCAGGGCATACGCTTTGGCAATCTCGTTTTTCATAGCGGTGTTCATGGTATGCCGGACTACGATTTTTACAAAGATATCACCGAGTCAGAGGCCCTCAGAAATCTTTATAAAAGTGCTGGCTTAGCAGAAAGATTTCCCGCCATCCCCCATGTGTTTGTGGATATACCCTTGCAAGAAACAGCAACAGGGGTGCGCAATCCTACTACGGCTGACGGGGTAATGTATTGGCTTTCATTAAAGCCAATACCGGGTAGTTGCTTGGTGATCTCAAGCCAGCCTTACGTTCATTACCAACATGCAGTATTTTGCACGTATATGTCGCCATCTTTTAGCATCGAGACCGTTGGATCTACGTGTGCTGAAACAATTTTTATAAGCGATATTCTCGATTCTATCACACGCCATCTTTATCAAGAGAATCAAAGAGGTTAGAAATCGGCTGTACTTTGCATTTGGTACTGTCTTGCAAATTAATTACTCTTCGAGTCCAGCTCATTGCCTTGGCGGCCATGCCAGTGTCTTGACTATAATGTACCATACGCCAATCCTTAAAATCCTTTGCCGTCGTGAGCAAGACAAATGAATCATAGGTAAAGCATGCTTCGCCAGTGTCATCAAGCTTAGAATCAGGTGCAGACACAAGGGTAAATACTCGATTGTTTTTCCACACATTTACAATTCCCTTATAGCAGCAGAGCAGATTAAGCATAGGTCCTCCTGTTTCATTATTATGCTGATGCGCTCTAAAAATTCCCTGGAGCGTTACTTTTTCTGATGAGCCCCACGCAAGGATTGCTTCAGTTAAGTCTTTTCCAAATACCCATCCAGTGTACTTTTTTGCTCGTTGGCCAACAGTTTTTAGTGGGTCAACATAAAAATCATTCCACATAAATCCAATATAAGCTCGATGATCAGGCGTGATCTGAAAAAAAGGTGCCTTTGGAACAAAATCTTGAATATCTGCCACAGAGTGTACCAAGGTCAAATTGTACCTTGATATCGTTCTGAAATTGCTTGGCAAGCTTTTTATCGAAATGTTTTTTTCGCCATAACGTTCCTATGAGCTCAAACTGTACCACAGGATTGGCATGTAGCAGCGCGTACGGATTGTACCCTAATTCCAAGCCGCCGTGGCAGCACATCATAAAATCCTGGTGGTGTGCGGTTCCGCAACCTAGATACAATGCTTGTGGTAACAGTTCATAAAAGCGAAAGATGGCTACTTCATGCTTTTCTAAAAGATCGAACTTCCGATAAAGTTCATCTATAAGGCTAGGTGCATTATCTTTTTCTTCTTCCTTAGAATGCTTCTTTTTAAACTCGGGTGCAAGAATATAATCTTCATGGTTACCTCGCACGAGAATGACACTCGCTGGGTTCGCAATTTTAAGTCGTGCAATGGTATACATTACCTCAACTCCATAAATTCCGCGGTCGATGTAATCGCCTAGAAATAATAGATTGAAGGCTTTTTTTCTGATTTTAAAAGTATCATCGAGATATCCCATTTCCTGTAATTTGAGCAGATCACGCACGAGCGAATGAGCAGAGCCATGAAGGTCGCCAAAGAGAGCGAATTCGGTTCCTGGTTGTGCTTGTATGCGGCAGGTATAGGGTTTGAATGGGAAATTGGCAGGGGTATCAAGGGGCCTTGTGTATGATCTTTCAAGAGTAAAAATTTCAGGAGCAACGGAGTGAAGGGATTTTTTATAGAGCCAGAGCTCATCTTTTTGACATGAGCGAGCTATAACAGTTGCGCATTTTTGGAGTGTTGATACAAATTCTTCGAGTGTCAGAATATTTTGTTGATACTCTTTTTTTGCAGGCAATAAAGAAAATTCGACAGGTCGCTCTTTTAAGGTAAAAATTTTCTGAGCCCATTCTTTGAGGCCGCAGGGTACGCAATCAGTTGTGGCTTTCAGCTGCGAGGTACAAGGAAATTGTTTAGCTTTTTTCGATTGAGGTTTTCCAAGTAAGGGTAGGGCGCACAAGAGGACCGCGCATATTCTTAAGACGGTCTGTGTAACATAATAGAGCATGGGACCTCACGGCTTACTTTTTGGAACTTCTTTAATTACATCTTTTGCATCTTTATCATTGCGCAAACCTTTATAACGTGGGACGCGAAGGTGGCCTGCTTTTGTCCACTCAGCAAACTGAAACTCTCCTACAAGGATTGGCTTGACCCAATGTACTCTTAGTGTAGTCTCGTTATAATCGCTAAATGGACAGGCATCGGTTTCGAGCGCCTTTAATTTTTTACCAAGCATCGCAAGGGTTTCTTGGCTAAATCCGGTGCCGACTTTACCCGCGTACTTGAGTTTACCTTTTTCATAATAGCCCACAAGCAATGCGCCAAAGTTAGTACGAGACCGTTGTGGATCTGTGTAACCCCCGATGACAAGTTCTTGTTCCATGAGGCATTTAAATTTGAGCCAATAGGGTGAGCGAATTCCTACATAGGGACTATCAATTTTTTTTGCTATAAGCCCTTCCCAATGAAGAGCGCACGCTTCCTTAAAAAATTTCAGGCCCTCGGTAAATCGATGCTCGCTGTAAGTAAGAATGGTGTTAAAATTGATGAGCTTTTCTAGGATTGCTTTGCGAGCAAGTATGGGTAAGTCGCGTATATCATAGCCATCGACGTAAAGCAGATCGAAAATGCGGTATTCTACAGGAATCTCCTTTTCCTTTTGCTTCACGCTTTCGTAGGTACGTAAATTGATGCGGGATTGCAAAAGCTCAAAATTAGAAAGTCCTTTTTTTAGTGCGACAATCTCGCCATCAATAACAAAATTATCTGCATCCTGTGCTATGAGGGCTTCCACAAGCTCTGGATATTCATCATTCATCTCTTTTTTATTGCGAGACATGAGACTCACTTTTCCTTTTTTTTTGAAAGCAAGGCATCGTTCGCCGTCAAACTTATGCTCAAAAATCCAGTCCTTGCTTGAAAAATAATCTTTGGTCAATGTTGCAAGCATTGGCGGCATAAAAGATGGCTCAGCGGCTTTCTTGCGCTTTTTTAGCACTTCGGGAGGTAATCCAGCGAATAGATCTCTACTTTTTTGCTTCATGAGAACCTTACGGTGATCTTAAATTGACGTTCTCCGTATAAATAAATTCAACGGACTCTTTCTTGCAGCTCCAAGCTCCTCACTTTTCATCACTACAAGCTACATCTTAATGTGATAATGAGATCTCATTAAGAAGGGAGACGCCATCGCTCCGACTACGTGACCTTCGCCACGATACTTTTATTAATAATTGCTCCATGCTCAATGGCTGGAGGAATTCAAGAAGGAAGCATATCTTGTATTGCCAATTAATGCAATAGCAAAATTAAGCAAATCATTTTTGCCGCTTTACCCATATTTGAAAACAGGGCCTGCAGCAGCATACTTAAATTTTAAGCAAGAAGCTCACTGCAAAACACAAATGCGCTCCGCTTATTTTCAGGCGGAGCGCATACATCTTTAATCTTAAGTAGTGCTTACTTGCTTACGGGCATAGAATCCACAAGAGTAGCAACTTTCTCCGCCTTTTTGAGAGCGTTTTTAGCTTTGCTGCGTTGCTCAGCTACATGTTTAAGTATATCTTTTACGGAGCGAATCGTATTGCTCAAACCATAACAAAAACCACTTATTCCAAGAAAGCCTTGCTTCAAGTTTTCTTCTGGTTTTGCTGAAATAAAAGACTTGTATACGAGGCCTGCTCCAGCTACCGTACCAGCTGCAAACCCTGCAAGGGCGAGCCAATCAAGTTCTGAAAAAGGTTGTTTCGAACAGTTATCTTTTTTTATAAGAACCTGTGCTTGTGCAAGTTCCTTGTATTTCTCTTTTTGTGCTTTAGTTACCGTAAATGAGTGGTTATGCGTCGTACCTACGGTTACTAAAATTCGCAATGTTTCAAGATCGCTGTCATTGATAGCGTCTGCAACAACGTCCACATCGGCACGAAGCGCTGTAATGCTCAGTAAGCTGCTCAACGTAAGCATTAACTTTAGGTTTTTCATGATTGTTCCTTTTGGTTGTGGTTAATATGGTACTTGCTTTTTAAAAGCATTACTATCGAATGCTTGCCAAAGTTGTATCTTATTTTAAGGAATGAAAATGAAGAGTGCAATGGTTTTCTTATTTTGTTGTACTTTTTCACAATGCTATCGCGCGCGCGCCATTTTTGCGTGACACCGCTCGTTGCCAGTTAGGCGATTTCTGTTAAAATCTTAGATCAAGTGAATGAGCATAGGAGATATACATGAACCCTATTTTAATTGATACACCAATGCCCATTAAAACGCCTCGACTTTTAATGCGGCCGCCGCAGGCAGGTGATGGTGTCGAGTTGAACAAGGCTATACTAGAATCATTTGAGCAGCTTCATCAATGGCTGCCCTGGGCATCTGAAAAGTTTCCTGGTGAAGTGTCGGAGACGTATGCTCGCCAAGCGGCTGCTGACTGGATATTAAGAAAAGAGTTAAATCTTTTGCTTCTTGATCCCACAGGAACAGCTATCATCGGTGGGTCGGGCTTTAATGGCATTGAATGGGATCTACCCAGCTTTCATATAGGGTATTGGGTTCGTACTAGCTATGAAGGCCAAGGTTATATTACAGAGGCGGTTAACGCTCTAACGAGATATGCATTCGAACAATTACACGCAGTGCGTGTTGAAATTCGCTGCGACGAGGATAACCTAAAAAGTAGTAAAGTTGCTCAGAGACTGTTATACAACTTGGAAGCAAATCTTAGATCTTCCGCGAGAAAGCCCGATGGAAGATTACGCAATACCCTCATTTATGCACGATTTAATCTTGAAGCTCTGCCAGAGCTTGAAGTGAAATGGTAGTAACGCTTGCGAATAGTTACAAGAGATTTCTTTTCAAACTTGAAGTCCTAAGCACTAGAATTGTCTCATTTTGATCTAATTATTGGACCAGATGAACTTTGCATGCATGCTTTTTTGCTTTCGCAAGGAAAAGCCATCCACTTGCCCCCCAAAGGGCTAGTGCACCTGCAAGCTGTTTTATTTTAGAAGGATTTTCAAAGAAGCGTTCTGTGATTGTCTTGGAAGTCCAGAAGCATGCTGCTGCGTGCCCCCCAAGCACTGCTACTTCGGTCGCAGGGTTTATGAGTGTGCCTAAACAAGTTTGATCGAGCGCGCTCCTAAGCCCGAGAGCTTTTAAAGTATAATTAGACGGTTCGGGCCGGGTAGGGGTGATCGACCATTGACTAAAAACTTGGTCAATATCGATCGGCTCGGGAATTGGAGCACCTACTACCATGGGAGTTCCAAAGCTGCGTCCTTTTTTAAAACCGAGTTCTTCAAAAAAATATGCGAGACGGCCAACGTGGAGAGCGCCCGTTGCAATAAACCTATATTTCTTCTTTTGCAGTAAAGCATGGTGCAATAATAGGAGCTCAATTAAGGGAAAGTCGAACAGGTTCAATGCGTTTACTTTCGTCTGTTCTGGATCTATAGTGCTTTTTTCCAAATTAAAATAAGTTTTATCGATTGCACGTGCCAAGTCAACACAAATGGCCGGATCTACGGTATCTGCAAGAGTTAAAAATGAAATGTCCTGATTAAAATGAGCGAAAAATGCTGCATGTTCATTCATAATACGCTCGTAGACTTCTATTTCAGTTTTATATCTTTTATTTGCTATCTCTCCATCATCGTAATTTTTAATTTCAGCAAGCGCCCTGTGCGTTAGGCTGATTATCTGTTTGCCAGTTATATTCTTAAACACGCTGCCAGTCTGAGGCAACTGAAGGAAGACTGAACGCATGACGCGAAAATCCACATTATGTGCGGGAATCCCCAGATCATGGCAAAAGACAGCGAGCCCTCCAAGCGACGTTCCGTTAAACGTCAATTTGCTTAATGTCTCACCGTAGAGATAAAAGTGGAAAACGCCGTCTTCAATGGTACAGGACGCATCAAGTGCATAGGCCCATTTTATAAAGTCATAACGCTGTTTGTAACTTACCCCAGGGTGAGAAGTATGGTAGTCCGAAAATACATAATACGCGTTATCTTGTGGGTCAAACCATTCTTCGGCCAAAAAGAAGTCGCAACGCAGAGGGAACCAAAGAAAACTGCTGACAAAAAGAAAGTATGAGAGATATTTTAACATTATTTAACCAGACTTTGTGCATTTTTATGCTATAAGCTTAGCAAATCTAGCAACGATGTCACCAGCCTCGTAGATTAGGAAAGATTTGATGTATGTGCTTTCTTGTGCCCGAAACTTTTTTCAGAAGATACTTTATTATAAAGACAGTGCCCAGGTAATCCCTGGGCACTTGTACTTTAAAAGGAGTGTATTATTTACTTGTGTTTTTCACACTTTACTTTTAATGAGGATGCGTTGTTTCCTAGATTGAAATCAAATTGATCAGGGTTGATGCTGAAAACAACTGCTGTATTTGTTCTGGAGTCTTTGCAGCACTTAACGGTAACAAGAATAGGCGAAGTTGTGTTGCTATCATCAGTACCAGCAGCTTTTGGCGTTTCTGGCGCTGGAAGAGCAGGTTGGTACAATGCCTGGATGCACTGATCATTTGAACAATTAATAATGCGCGCCTTCCAATCTTTTGGATCAGCACTTACATTTAATAGTTTAAGACCGCTTGGCAAACAATCTTGCACGAGCACAGAACATGGTGCTGTAGCGCATGGGCCATTGTTGGTAACGGTGATAGCAAACGTAGCTGTCTCATCGTCATGTGAAACATTATCCTTGGTCTTTGCATCTGTAAAGCGGGTAGTATCAATTTTAAGATCAGCACATGGTAATATTCCCACAAGAATAGGATTTGATATAGCAAAACATCCTGTGCATTCATCTTCTATTACAAGAACATAGATAAGCGTTGGTAGCAAATTAAGTAACTTCGCATCGGTAGTAGCATCGCAAGGGCGGCATTCTACGGGGAGGGTATCATGTAAAGTTGGCTCTGTACCAACGAGCTTCCAATCGAATATTCCACCTGGCTTGCCATTTTCATCAATAGTAACCGATTCAGGGGCATCTCCTATTAACGATGCTCTAAACCATGCGTACTTGACTTCCCTGCAGGCGCGAGCTACGTATGAGTTCAGCTTAATTTCTCCACCTGGGCAAGCATAAAGATAAGTAAGTCCCAATTTTTCTTGAGATTCTAAATAAGTAACAGACGCTTCTGGTGCAATTCTAACTTCTAATCTGCATAGTGCAAACCCTACTGCTTGAGCAAGGCCAACAAACATCGATGCGCCTATAAGTGCCTGAAACAAGATATTTTTCTTTGAATTTTTGAATAACATGGTATTCCCCCTTTTTTAAATAAAAATAGTAACGGTTTTTAAGTCTGCTCAGAGTATCCTGGTCAATTAAAACTAATTCTAAACTAAATCTTTCCTTTTATTCCATAAACTGTCCCCCATGTCCTCTCATGCTCGAGGCAACCTTTTTTTCAGATTTTTATACTACCGTCATTACTTAGTATGCCTACTAAGAAGTTGAATTTGCAAGCGTTAGCGAAAAAATTATTATTCTTTATTTGCCATAGCATGGAGCCTTTTGGATGACGGCTCGATCTGTTGAGCTATAGAGATTGCAGACATAAGGGCGCTATCATGCGAATCGATGCCATGCATATACACTCCCGCAAGCCACAAATTAGACCGGCCCTGCAGCTTTTGTAGTGCTTTTTGAGAAGCAAAGTAATTGACATTCACTTTTGCATGGTAATATTCTCTGAGGGCATATAATGGGTTGGGTAAATGATGATCATGCTTAGGCTCTTTATGCATGATCCAGCTGCGAAAGATGGGCGCTGTAGATCGAGGCTTGCAAACGGTGAGCGAGCTCTTTTCTCCATCATAGTAAATATTTGCGATGGACCAATTTCGCTTATCTTTTGGCATTTTTTGCTCATCACCATGTACGGCGATGAGTGTATGAAAATAATCAATGTTATCTAAGGCTGCCTGTTGTTCCCTTGTATGTGGGAGTGTACGTAACAGCTTTTTTGCTTCCAAAGCATTGGTTGCGATAACAAGATAATCTACATGCACAATCTTATCATCCCCAACTATTCCATAACCATTGCCGTCAAAGGTGAGAGCAGTAATAGTTTTAGACAGAGTTACATGGGTGGTGTTGAGCTTTTTTGCTAATTCATGTATGTAGCTGCATGCCCCACCTACTATTTCGAGCCACTTAGTAGGAACCATCCGGGCTGGCTTGTGCTCGAGAGACCAGTAAAGTACGTCGTAAGCGGCGAATGCTTTGAGATCTTCAATCTCTGCTCCCCATGCTCCTGCGTAGAACGGGTATAAAAAGTCCTCTTTAAATTTGCTGCTTACACGAGTTTTTCGAGCGAATTCTTCCATGGTAATTGAGGTATCACCCGTTTCAACTATTTTTTCCCCTGCTGTAAGAAAATAGTTAAATTGTATGAGCTTACAAAGTGAGTTTGGAGTGAGTGCTCCCCACGAGATCCTTTGTTCTGAAAAGGGGGGAAGGACAAGTGTTTGTTTTTCACTGTAAAAGGTATAGGTAAGCGGATATTCCCGAACTTCAATTTCCAAAATCTTTAAAAGATGACACAGGACAGGAAAGAGAGGCTCGGAAAAAAATTCAAAGCCTGATTCAATAGGTACCATCTGATCTTTGATGGGTATATGTACCGTATTAATATGCCCGCCAAGACGATCTTCGCATTCAAAAAGAGTTACGTCATGATCCGCCTCAAGCAGCCATGCGGCCATTAAACCAGCAGCGCCGCCCCCTATAATGCCTATTTTCATTTTTTTTCGCGTTAAAACTTGGTGTGTTTGCCATCTCTATTTGAGAGTATCAAATTGTTATTGGCATAATAAAGATTATTTAAATTATTAATAGTCTGAAATATTTAGTTGATGAAATCACAGATGAAAAATAAAAGCCAGTAATAACCGCTCTCTGCTTGCTTTTTTGTTGGTTTGTGCAAAGATGATCAAGATTATCAACAGTGTGTAGAAGACGAAGTTTTCGTGGACGATAATTTGACATTTTTATTACTATCTGATAATATATCTTGGCGGATAAAAGCTTGGAAACCCAGATTTATCTTTTAATCAGCCGCCAATTGGATCTAAAATTTTAATTAATTACGATAGGATAGTATGATGAACTATGTAGGCATTATTCTCGCTCTTGCCTTATCTATGCCACTTTTTAGCATGGAAGAAGCCGGACAGCGAGAGAAAAATGTAACTTCTCCGAGAAATCCACGACCAAGTCAACCGAAACAAATCCACTTTGCAGAACCTTGCCCCGATGGGCCTGTCTTGGGCTCTTCGCCCAGAAAAGAGCTGCTTCGTGCTAAGGAAGTAATTCGTTCAACTCAGGTACAAAAGGGCCGTGCTGTAGGTGAAGAAAAAGCTGCGACAGGTCCCGAATCAGGTCCCAGCCTGCTGATGGACAGCGCGAATAAAAGGACTTCCTTTGCAAATTCTGATGGGTTGCTGGCCGCATTGATTGCATCAGAAGCTGCAGCCATCACAAGTGAAGCATCGCCAAAAGGGGAAAGGCTTTCAGCAAGAAATAGCCATACGTTTATTATCCACGATACACTTGAAAAAGATAAAAAGGCAACCCAGAGCCCTCGATCTTCAGAGGAACTACCTGCTGGATTTCTGAAAACTAATACGTTATCTGAAAAATCTGCTCAGGAACCTACTATACCTGAAGAGCACGTTAACGATGATGAGTTATATCAAAAACTGGCTCAAGTTCGTATTAAGGAAGCCAAAGAAGCTTTATCGGAAAATAAGGACGATGAATTACATAGAAATGCCGCACAAGTTCGGAGTATCCAAGAAGTAAAAGAGGCGTTAGCGCAAGGCAAAATGGCCGAATTCAGTCGCGCTTTTAGTACTATTACCGATGAAACTGAAAAAGTTCTTTTGCTCCACGGAGCTTTTCTTATCTACCAAGGGGATCGAGAAAAAGAGCCTGAGATTATTCGTTTAGCTGGTTCACTCAAAGATGGGCAAGCAAAAACTGAATTAGCGCATTTGTTGCAAAAAAGTGCTGCAGAAGCTATTAAGCGTGCGGCGTCTTCCCGTTCAATCGAGTAAGAATGTGACCAAATAGATTTTTTTTCCCGAATGATGTTCCTGGAAAATAAAATCTCATGATGTGAGAAGATTTCCTAGGGTAGGGCCCAAAAATAAGGGCCGTAGCGATGAGATGTGGAATGCAAGCGATGGTTTTGAGATTGTAGATTTCGTTTGTGCAAAGAATTATACTCTCATTAATATTCATCTTACATCAGCGTTATCATTTACTATGAAAAAGCTTGTTTAAAACAAAGTTTGCATGAAAACTATCAGTGATTTTATCAAGGAGGCTCCAAAGGCCGAATTGCATGTCCATATTGAGGGAACTCTTGAGCCAGAAATGGTTTTTATGCTTGCGCGACGTAATGACATCAAGCTTGATTTTTCGACTGTTAAAGAGCTGCGTGAGCACTATGCATTTAAAAATTTACAAGCCTTTCTTGATTTATATAATAAAATGATTTGTGTGCTGCAGACAGAAGAAGATTTTTATGATCTTACCTGTGCTTATCTTAATCGTGCACAGGCAAACAGTATTCGGCATCTCGAATTATTTTTTGACCCGCAAGGCCATCTTAGGTGGGGTGTACCGCTGAGTGTTGTTATAGCAGGGATTACGCGTGCATTTGACTACGGCAAAACATTGGGAATCTCCTGCCACTTGATCATGTGTTTTTTACGTGAGCTTCCCGAATCTGAAGCAGAACAGACTTTGCAACTGGCGCTGCCTTTCAAAGATAAAATCATAGCGGTGGGATTGGCTTCTGCAGAGAAAGGCAATCCTCCTGAAAAGTTTGCTGCAGTTTTCAAAAAAGCAATTGAGCATGGCTTTTTAACTGTTGCCCATGCAGGCGAAGAAGGTCCTGCTGAATATATCTGGCAAGCGCTTGATATACTGCATGTCTCGCGCATAGATCATGGCAATGCATGCGTGCATGATCCCGCGCTCATTCATCGCCTAATTCGAGATCAGATTGCTTTGACTATGTGTCCCCTCTCTAATTTGAGGCTTAACGTCATTGCTTCTCTTGCAGATCATCCCGCAAAATTTTTGCTTGATAAAGGCGTGTGTGTAACGATTAATTCCGATGACCCCGCTTATTTTGGCGGCTATTTAAATGATAATCTTTTGGCTCTAACAGACGCATTGAACCTTACCGCACCTGATATTTATGCATTTTTGCAAAATGGCTTTCAAGCAAGTTTTTTGCCTCTTGAAAGCAAATCACGACTTCTAAACGAGCTTGAACAGCACGCTAAATCTTATCCAGAACTTTTTGCTCCATCTTTTTTTGAAATATAAGTGATCAGCTGCCGGAACGTTCATCAGTAAATGCGAATGACTTTTTTCAACGAGCCCTTTTAGATATGCTGCTGACGATTTGTCTTGTGATTTTTTTAAATTGTTGAGATCTTGCACAAATTTAGCATATGTTGATAGAAATGATCCATGTTTTTAAATGAAGCTATTTAAATTAAGGAAAAATGATGATCTCACAAAAAGCATTGTATCTCTTTTTAGTGCCCCTGGTATTTGTCAGTACAGCTAGCGGAACTCGAGTATGCTCGCCCGCCATTGGCCAGGCGCCCTCATTTGCTGCGAAAGGCACAAAATATCATAAGGTTTCTGCTGCAGGTACCACTGCTAAAGAACATGTGTGTTCACCTGGCATTGGCGATGCAGTGCCTTCTTTCACAGCAAGAAGTACAAAAGGGATTGTTCACTTTCCGCGTGATTACGCGGGGAAGTGGATTGTCTTCTTTAGTCATCCAGCAGATTTTACTCCTGTATGTACTACCGAATTTAAACGGCTTGCAGGTATGGCGGATGAATTAGAAAAGAAATTTAATACAGTCTTGGTTGGCCTTTCCGTGGACTCTGAATTTACGCATAAACTGTGGCTGCAAGGTATTGAAAAAGAGATGCGCAAAGAAGGCAAACAAAAAAGAAAAGTTAACTTTCCCGTTGTTGCAGATACAAAACGAAAGATTGCTAAACAATATGGCATGATACACCCAAATGAAAGCGAGACACAAACTGTGCGATCAGTTTTTATTATAGGCCCTGATGGTAAACTGAGAGCAAGCTTCTTTTATCCTATAGCTAATGGGCGAAGCTTCAATGAAATAAAACGCATACTGATTGCCTTGCAGACTACTGATGAAAAAGATGTTGCAACTCCTGCTGATTGGCAGCCTGGAAAGCCGACTATATCAAAAGAAACAACGAAGAAAGACATCTTGCCTGACTAGTTTTTTTATTAAGACCGGGCTTGGTTTTCCATTCTAGGGATAGGCGCGAAAAAAACCATCTAGGCTGCTATTAAGTAAAGCGCCTTGAAGATAAATAGCGCGTATACAAATCAAGCTTGATCTCTTATTTTTAGTTTTGTACTATCAAAAGGTTCAGTGGTATCATCTTTTTAACCGGGGCTACTTAACAGCTATTTTAAACCTGAACAAACCTGCTTATAGAAAGCGCGTGGGCTTCAATTGTGAAAAAACTTGAATTTTAAAAGTTGTGTAGTATTCTATTGTGGAATATGCAAGCAACCGAGAACTTATTAAGGTATTCGCATATTTAGCAAGATGCTGAGGGATCAGAGCTGTAAGCACCGCCCAAAGATCGAAGAAGTTCTACGGAACTTACAAAAAAAGCCGAAGATATGTTTCGGCAGTGCCTAGCTCGGGCCGCGTCCCTATTAGGGAACGTTGGGCTTGGAAGGTTTTATCTAGTGGCACAATTCTGCGCCGCGGGGATAAAACAGCAGCTTAATAACCTGCGCTTCCAAGAAATTAAAACTGATGGCGTGGTGCCATTAGACCATGATTTGTATATGTTTGTATAAGTTTTGGAGAGCGGCAGGAACATGACCAAAATAAAATACATTATTTTTTTAGGTACCCTTTTGATAGTTCCAATTATGTCAGCAACGGAAGATAAATCATACACTGTGCGGCTGCTTACTGGGCAAGAAATTATTTCGGTCCTTCCCTTCATTGCGCAACAGCGCATAGCCGCTTTTCGTGAATATCCTTATCTCTATCTTGGCACCATGGAGACTGAAAGCCCTTATCTAGTGCTTTATAGCGGTTGGAAGGATACTGCTGTTGCTCTTGCTTATTTAGACGATAAACCAGTGGGGTTGCTTACGGGCATGCCTTACAAAATTTGATGAGCATTGTCCGAGCATTGAAGTTTTTAAGAAGAAAAATCTTAAACCAGAATCATGTTATTATTTCCCCGAATTGATTATTATCTCCGAACATCGAGGTCACGGGCTTTCAAAAAAACTTTTTGATACTCTTGAAAAATATGCACTAGGACGAGGATATACAACTTTTACATTGCTTACCAGCAATCGAGCTGATAACGATCCTCAAAAAACCTGCGGGTTATAAGGCGCAAGATCCCTTATGGCAAGCGCTGGGTTTCAAAAAATCATCAATGATCGTGTCCATCTCATGGGACACTATTCAACAAGATGGTAGTATTAAAATGCGAGAGAATGGTTTAACCTATTGGATCAAGGGCTGCTGATACATTCATGCCCGATCCTAAATTCCATAGGCTTGTAAAGTAGGCTCGATTGCTTTCTGGATAAGTAACCTTTTTTTCATAAAAATTATCAATTTCAAGAGATTGAAGCCAAGCTACATAGGCTTTCAGCTGATGCGATTGCAGATTCATTTTTTGCGTGCTTTTTTGAATGTTAGTCCATTCCCAGGCGATTCTGCCATCCTTAATGGGTTGGGCTCCCTCTTTAAAAAAAATTTTCGTGCGTTGCATGGCTTCATCAACGCTTAGAGCAAACCCAAAATCTTGTGGAGTAAGGTCTTGGCTAAGGATATTATTAAACGTGCGTAAGCATTTTTCGCACTGAAGGCAATTTCCACCTTCCTTATCAGACCAACAAACGCGTAAGCGTGGCAGTGGGGTATGCGTGTCACGGGCGATTGATGCAAGCAGTTCAATTTTTTCAGATCGAGTGAGCATGTCTTGATCGTGATGAAAGGTTATACCGGCGAACCGAATGTTATTATCAATGAGCGGATGGCTCCCATAAGGATACGGAAAATCAGCAGTATGGGAAGAAGCAATGTAGAGCTTTGTGCATCCTTTTTTATAAAGAAGGGGAGCGGTCACTCCGGCATGTTGAAGAGCATCTACAACATTATCTAACCACCACCATTTACTTACTATTCCATAATTGCTTATAAGCTTTTCATAATTGAATAAAGCGCAATAATCAAAAGTAATAAAAGCGTTTGAATGCCCGTAGAGCTGGGCAAATGTTTTACAGCTCTGCTGCACATTTTTCCACATTGTTTCGTTATTGAGAGGGATATCTACACCATGATTAGTTATGAGCAATTGTGTTTTAGTTTTTTGTGCCCATGATGCTGAAACTGAATCAAGGCCTCCACTAAAAAGCAGGCCTATCTCGTCATCTTTTGAGAGCCTCGCATTATTTATGAGAGTATCGGCGCTTATTTCTCCATCCCAGCCAAACTGAGGATAAAAAAGTTGGAGTACCGCTTTTATGCGCTGCAATGAATAAAAAAGATCTTTATCCATACTTTTTACCTTATAGGTGCGTCCCGAAATCCAGACCGCCGGCGCAGCACACAGTACAAAGGGAATAGCGGCAATTGATGCATCAATATCGATCAGATCGATGGCTTCATAATCAAATTGCACGCGGTTACTTTTTAGAAAGGTATCACTAAAAGCTTTGTGAGGCGTTATAATAATCCTGTGTTGTGTTACTTCGATGGATTCAATAAGATACTGCTCTGCCTGCGTTATAAATACAGAGCAGATTGCCAGCAAAATTGTTCGACTGATTATATGCTTCATTTTTGTTGGTGAAATTTGGTCATTTTGGTGGGTGTTTTTGCGCAGTGAGTACTAATTTATGCTCAATGGCCTTGCTTAGATCTATATCTAACGTGGAGCAAAAGTTGAGGAGGGCAAAAGCTATATCTGCTACTTCGTTTTCTATTGCCTTACGCTCATCTGTTAGCTTTTTTGGCAGCTCATGCTTATCAACATATAAAAATAGATCCATCAGTTCGGCAGCCTCTGAAACAATATCCATACTGAGATCCTTAGGATTATTAAGCCGATCCCACCCACGCTCTTTGCAAAATTTCTTAAAAACTAGTTTAAGTTGTTCAATGGTAACTTCTGAATCAGTCATGATAGCCTTTTTAATCGCCGCAGTTAGGGTTATTTTTAAGCCATTCTACGAATTTTGAGAGTGATTTATACCGATGATGGTACAGCTTTTCCTCTTCAGTTCCACGCAACTGAGCAAGAGTTTTTGAGGCGCCTGTTGGAACAAACATCTTGGTATAGGGCAAAGAAGCATGTGATTTTGCTGCAGCATCAGGCTTTATCATCAAGCCGTGACAGGTTCCCTCAAATATGTGGTGTGAGTGAGGTGAGTGCTTATAAATGATGCAGCTTAAAAAGTACGCTCTTGGATCCTCAGCTGCAAGTTTCCAAATCCCATCAAAGCCTATTCCTTCATAAATATATTTGGCGAGTGTGCCGGGGAACTTATTATAATGTTCAAGGTAGATGCCACCATCATCGATCAAAAGTGGCTTATGCAGAATATTCCATGCTTGCTCCGCTTTACCAAGAGCGACTTCATAAATATCAAGGCTTTGATATTCAGCAAGTTCAATGGGGGCTTGCTCAAGCTCAATTGAGGGGTCAAGCTGATTAATCCAGCGCTGTACCTCCTCAAACTTTCCTGCATTTGTTGTAACAAAAAGTATACTCATAGTTTTTTCACCTCTCGGTTGTATGCAGATGGATAGAGGCATATAACAGCATGCGATTATAAGAAGAAGTCTTGTCTTCAATTGAGTTTCTCCTTTTTGTTTAATATGCTCTGCAGTAAGGCCTTACATTCGTTTTTTAGCCATACAATTTTCTTCAGTATAGCAAATTTGCTTTATCGGTCTATGTCTAGTCGCATTGAGCGAAATGTACACGAGAGAGCGGGCTGTTGATGTAATCATTACTTGTGGTATCTTTAGTTTAATTAAGTATTTTGAATCCTATGTGTCATTGCTGCGGGGGGCCTATGAATATAAAGCTAAGAGTTAACATTTCTGTGACAGCAGTCATTCTGGCTTGCGTTCATTCTTTGGATTTGTTTGCACTGCAACCGCCATACGGCTACTCTGTCCATCTGACTCATAATCAAATAATGGGAGCGGAAGTTCATCGAACGCTGGAACTTACTATTAATTGTGAACCTGCGGGCCATGTTAATTATAAGGTATCTCGGATAGCCACAAAACCCAGTTTCATCGGCTATCTTTTTGTCGAAAAAAAGTTTAGAGGGGTGATTGGTTGCGGTAAAATGCTCTTATACAGCGCTGTAAATGATATCCTTTTAGACGGCGGTAGATCGATTGAACTTGATAGGCATCCGTTTGATTTGGCGCCTACTGAAAGTTTTTTCCAGCGTGATGACCAACTTAAAAAGTGGTATACCGATTTTGGCTTTGCTGAAAGCAGCACTCATAAGGGAAAAATGATACTGGTCGACCCATCAGAATTTCTTAGAATTCAAGTAGTGACTTCCTTTACAGATGAAGGAGTTATCTTTTTATTCCGTTAAGGCTGTTTCAAGGGTTTTTTAGTAAATAGAGAAGTGGCGAGCAAGTTTTTAGGAGCTCACCACTTTGATAGAGTATGCTAAACTTTTATTTGTGTTTGACCATGTGGCTTTTTTTCTGAACGGTGCTAAGAAGAAGCTCTATCCGCTTTTTCGTTCGTTCAATCACCGTGCGGCCTCGATCATCCCTTACTGGTAAATATTCGGACCATATATCTTCTAAAGCTTTTTGGCTGTTTATTTTTTGCAATGCTAAGAGCGTCGCCGCATTGATACTTTTTATATTAAATTTTGGCTTATGCGATAGGAAGGTTAAGCCTGCGTTATCGATGAGCGCTAACGTATATTTTCCCTTATTCTCAGAGATTATTTGGTTTCCTGAATGAGTGTCCCATCGATTGAAGATATACTCAAAGACTTTTTGATCGCTTAGATCTTTTTCGCTTAATTTGTGATATATACTATGGCTCTGATGCAACAGATCGATCTTTGAAGCAACATAGAATTGTAAGCTTCCGACTTTGCCATCTATTTTTCTAAGAACGGTAGGAGGTACTAGTCTGAGTCCTAATGCTTTAGCAGCTTTATAAGCAGCAATCTCACCGTAACACGCATTCGCTTTTTTAAACACTGCCTTAAGTCCGCTTTCAAGAACGACGATATCTGGGGCATGGAGAGCGCGAACCCCTTTATGACTTTTTTTTAAAAATGAGCGTATGTCTCGTCTTTCTACTATCGCCTCGGTTTGTAACCGTCTTTCAATTTCCTCAAAATCTAGCTGGTCATCCCAATCGGGTTGATGACCCAGGATTGTTTTTTGCGCATCGGTATGCATAAAGCATGTACTTGCTAATAACATGAAAGCGAAGTTGATCTTGGCAAACAAGCTCTTCATTATAATCCCCCCTATAAATAGCAGAAAAAAATTTCTCCCTCTATTTATAAATTTATTAAAATAGAATTATTTTTTCAAGAGTATTGGTTAAAAAATATCTAGATTGGCAAGAGATTTATTTGTTGAAACAATCGATTTTTTGCAAAGCTTTGTTTTGTGGTGTGTTTTGGGCATAATATTTCTGTTGGGAATGGTGGGCGCGAGTTCATATTAAAGAAAAATTTAATGGGCGGTCAAAATTTATGTATCTATTAAAGAAAACTTTAATATGGCATGAAAAAAAGGTTCATATTAAAGAATTCTTTAATCCGAAGAGGTATGCATGAGAAGTGGTAAGTATGTCCAACAACTTTCAGGCTATAAGGCTTTTATTCCTGCGCCATTGCCGCCACATCCACCACTTCATATTGATGAAGAAATGGCAAAAAATTTATCCCAGGCAAATCTTTTACTACTGCATACCAGAAAGCCATCGTGCTTTAGCACGTGGATGAATGGTGCAATAAAGTGCAAAAGCGACTAGCTTTTGTAGCTTATTTGTGTTAAAATGCTGCTTATATTCATAAAGGAAATAAGAGATAGAGCAAAAACTAACGCATTCATTTAAACATTCTTTGCACAGTTGGTCATATTATCAGCATTAGCTATAAGGCCAAGCTGCTTGGAATACCCATTATCTATGTTAGCCCAGCTTACAGCAGCAAGATTGTAGCGCTGTTATAAGCTAGGCAATAGAAATGGTAAATCATTTAAGTGCCATGAGTGCGGGCACGTTGATCATGCCGATGTAAATGCTGCATTTCATATAGCATGGCGTCAAGAAGGCATAGGTCGATTGAGCGTAGACAGAGTTGCGCTCAATGGGAGACTGATACCCCTGAAGAGGCAACGCTGTGGATGCCAGCGACCTTAGAACCTCCGGCATTTATGCCGGGCGTAATTCAGTGGAAAGGTATTGTTGAGAGGCCCCTTCTTTATTTAAGCTATTTTTTTAAAAAGAATAGGCAGGAATACTTTCATCGCCTCACTATGACCAGAAATAGTGGAGATTATGACCAATGGATCAAGTTTTTCTTAAGGGGGGTTATTGAAGCCTCTCAATCAGCAATAGAGAATACAAAGGAAATACTGGCACTTCAAAATTCGCATCAAAAGATTCTTTTTGAAAGGAAGGCTTCTGCCACATCATTTATGCTTCTGCAGCACACACCCATACTGACTGTTCAGGATGCTCAAAAGTTTCTTGGAGTGAGTTATCCGACTGCATCCAGCATAATCATGCAATTTGTTGACTTTGGGATTTTAAAGGAGCTTGGGGAGAAAAAGAAAGCACGAAGTTTCGTGTATGCTGAATATCTCGCGATTCTGTCTGAAGGAACAGGACCTTTGAGCTTTTAATAACTGGATAAAGCGATCTAGTCTTTTTGAGAAAGCTTATAAAAAGGGTAGACAAAGCAAAAAGGAGCTTTGAATGAAAATTACGGTTCTAGGGGATGGTGCTTTCGGCACCGCGCTTGCTCAATTGTGTGCAAGAAATGGGCATGATGTGACCATGTGGTGCTACAATGCCGATGTTGCTGCTATGATTGAAAAGAAAAGATGCAACGAGCGCTATCTTCCATCAATTATTCTGCATGAGCGGATTACCGCTGTTACTTCAATGGAAAAAGCCTTGAAAAATGGGCAGTGGATTATTGAGGCTGTACCAGTGAAATTTATGTATTCAGTCCTCGCTTTATGTAGGCCTTTTGTAAATGATTCAACTCCTTGGGTGCTTGCAAGCAAAGGAATTGATTATGAAACCATGAGGATTCCCTCGCATATGCTCTACCATGCATTAGAAATGCAAGTACCGTATGTTATTTTGTCAGGCCCAAGCTTTGCAGATGAGCTTGCTAAGGCAGAGCCTACGGCTGTAATGCTTGCCTCAAATGAACTTGATTTAGCGTACCGTTTTAAATTAGCGGTAGAGAACGATACGTTTTTTGCCCATGTTACTCAGGATACCATCGGAGTACAAATCTGCGGAATGATCAAGAATAGTATTGCGATAGCGCTTGGCATCTTAGAAGGAGCGGGCTATGGCAAAAATGCGCAGGCACTCGTGCTTACCCAGGCTTTGTCTGAGTTGGCTCACATTGTTCGGGCTGTCGGTGGTCAAGAAAGTACCGTACTGAGCCTGGCGGGTATTGGCGATATTGCGCTTACTGCATATAGCGATAAGAGCCGTAATCGAACACTTGGAGTGCTGATAGGCAAGGGGCAGTATGAGACACTTGTTGAAAGCTATGCAGAAGGAATTAATTGTCTTCGTGCTATAAAAGAAATTTCAGCAGTATCAGCTCGAGACGGCTTGGTGCCTCTTTTTAACACCCCGCTTTTTTCAGCGCTTTATGATGTGGTCAATTATAGGAAAAAACCTCAGGAGCTGATCACTGCTTGTCGCTTAGACCACTAAACAAGATTCCTCTGTTACTGATAACTATCTTTTCTGCCTTTTCGCGGCGCGCTAACTGCGAAAGTAGGCGTCTTCCAAACGGGTGAGCCTTTTACATTGTGTATTGGACAGAAGAATGCTCCTAATGAAAAAGTTAAACCGCTTATAAAAATAAGCTCTATTTTTTTGCATGCCAGTTGCCATCTGCTCCTTTTTCATATTCTTTCTTTACTGCAGTCCATGCGACTTTTGCGCAGATAGCTTCTATATCAGCAGAATTATGATACGTATGCCACGCGCTATTAAAGGCTTTTAAATAAATTTCCTGTGCGCCCTTTGGCAGATGATTTTTAACGGGCTCGGGTAAATCATCAATAGTATGATATGGCATGGTATGGCATCTTACGAAAGAGGGTTAATGCTTTTTCTTAATTCTTTATCAGAATAATCAAAGTACGTAAGCCTTAGCAAGAAATCCATGCGCTCCGCTATAATTGACAGCCAAAGCGCCGCCGCTATACTACGATCATAGTTTGTCAGAATTAGATTTTGTCTAGAAAGCGATTGATGAAAATTAACATTAAGACATACCTTTTACTCGTTTTGCTGCTGCCATTGGGTCATGCCCGGATGCATGCCATGGAAGGGGCACAAGAGGTTGCTTCGAGTTATTTAATAACGGGGCTCTGTGAGCGTGAATTAATTGCTTCCAGAGCACTTGTGCTTGCATCACCAGTCTTGAGAAAAATAGCTGAAGAGCAAAAATCAACAGTTCTTATTTTTGAAAAGGCGGCAGAAAATTTACACAAACTCAGCGCTGACGCCAAAGAGTCATGCCTTTATCAAACGACTATTGAATTTATCGAGAGCTTGTTTGCGCTAGCACATAAAAAAAAATGTAAGCTGATTTTGGCTTTAGGCACGGATCAATTAGTAGCCCTTTTAAAAGTAGGATTGAGTCTTGAATTAAGTGATTTAGTGGACCTGAGTTTGGCGTTATATACAACAAAACTCATTGAGAGGGCGCCCGAGTCTGGACCACCAGCGCTGACCAAATTAGCATCGCAAGCACTCCTTGCCCGACATACTGTTTTAGAGCTCAGAAAAAAGTTGGGGGCGAATCTGCAAATAGAGGTGCTTCAACAAATACCGCTTACTGCCAGGAGCTTCCCCGCGCTTTATGAATGGGTTGAGAGTTTGAATGATCAAATATCGCATGAACAGATACAAACTGCTTATGCAGAGTTTTCGGCTAGTCAATATGCCTCCTTAGGCGCAGTCGCTTTATTTATGCAGGGTACGAGCGGTAGCAGGAAAGTTCTTGGAAAAGTACTCCAAAGCTTGCCTGGGCAGCAAGGAAAGGTGAAGCTTGAACTCTTACGCTGGTTCTTGAATTCGCCCGAATCAAAATTGACGAGCGCTAAGCGCTTTAAGCTTGGTTGGCTACTGGCTCTTGCATCAGAATCAGCACTTGAGCGAGAAGCAATTTTCGATGAGCTGGCTCTGTTTATGCTTCAGCACCGCCAGGAATTTAATGGATTTGATTTACCTGAATGTTTTGTGCCAGAGAGCTGCAAGGATGCCTTGCATTTTAAGGCGAGATTGTGCCTCCTTTACGCACTTATACAGCGCTTAAAAAAGGGTGAAGAGATTGACGATATTTTAATGGTGTGCGCGAGTGCTGCAGAAGCGTATTCTGCGCGCTTTTTAGAGGATACTCTTGTTGCTCAGATTGATGGTGTAAGAAGAAAAATTGAAAAACAAGGCCTGGCCCGTGTAAGCGAAGAGCTTAATTTTGCAATAGGTCTTATTGGTAAGAACGGTACACCACAATTGCTGGACAAAATTGCTGATGTCCCACTATTTGGTAAATTTGCCCGGCTTTCCTCTCTACTGCAATTTCTTGATTTTTCAGAGATGCCACTTCTTCAAGTTCTGCCTAAAAGGGAGTGTAGTATTGAAAGAAAAGCAGCCCTCGATAAGGCTTTTAATGAGGTCGTTGCAAATATTGTCTTGACCAGAGGGGAGGGGTATGAAAGCGATTCTGATGGTGAAAGTGAGGCCACTGACTTGGCCTTGCTTCTTAACCTTGTAATCAAAGGTGCAGATGTAAATGCCCAAGATGCGGCAGGTAATACAATGGCACATTTGGCTTTTAAAGAGCCATGTGGACGATTGCTTATTTTTTATATGAGTTGCTTGAGTAAGCACGGTTATGTCTTTGATATGAATCGCGAAAATGACAAAAATGAAACGCCACTACTGCTGATGCACGGTCCCCAGCTTAAAATTAAAGATATTAATCTTAAATACCTGCGTAGGCTTGCCCGTGCTACCGGGGTAGAATTTTCGCGCGATCAATTAGCAAAAGCATCTTTTCTGTTGTTTAAGCAAAAGTGGGGCGTAGAAAAAATACTCAAAATGGACGAGCAGGATGGTAAATTGAGATTTAGAACGGTGGCTCGGGTACTTAATGCTGGAGAAGGTGTATATACGATAACTGAACGAATTCGTTGGGCATGGTTATTGGCTCTGATGGAAACGAAAGAACAGCGAATTCAGTCAATCCTGGCTGATTTAGCCCCTCTCATCAGTAGATGCACCCATGATAAAATGGGCCGTCTTTTCCATGGCGGCCAGCTTGTCCACGTGCCGTTACTGCTGTACTCACAAAAAAATCTAAAGGAACTTTTGGATACAATAAAACAATTAAAAGAGGGAACACTTCTTCTGCCCGAAGCCGCCTGCCAAGGAGATTTATGCGCCTTAATTGAGTTACTTATTTTTTCCCGGTGCTTTTTGCAGTGTTTATATAGGACTGAAGTAACACATGAGCTTAATGCCGAGCTCCTTGCAGGAGCCCGTGCTATGGAAAATGATGGCAGTACAATTGATGATTTGATTAAATGCATAATAAGGGGAGCTGACATAAAATCTCAAGATAAAACAAGAAATACGGTGCTCCATTATGCTGTCTTATGGGGTAAGAAGCCTGTATTTAAAAAACTTCTGGAGCTGTTTGGGCCGCTTTGCTTAATCAGTCCATCTATAAAAAATGACAGTGGATCGACTTTGCTCCATTTAGCCGCTCAGCGTGATACTTCTGAATTTGTACGATTACTTCTTGAAGTTTATATAGCAGAGCAATTGGATATTTTGGCTAAGGATAAAAATGGACATCCAGCTCTTCATTATATGCTCATGAAGGGCTGGGGTGATTATAGCACAACCAGAAAGCTCTATGAAAAAGGTGGTTGCGTGGGTTGTGGTTGTGGAGAAACTCTGTGTTTGCTTGAATTGAGCAAAGTGAAGGGTTATATTAAGCCACCTCCATCGCAGGAAGGTCCCTATAAGTAAGTTTCTTATTTTAAGGCATGCCAGTTGCCATCATCGCCTTTTGCAGCAGCCCAGGGCAATTGTTGCTCAGGTTGTGCACCCCTTGGCATGTGATTTTTGACAGGATCTGGTAAATCATTCTCCTTTGCTTAAACTAAATTTGATGCGATAATAATAAGCACAGTTACAGAGCCTCTTTTATTCTTTTTTACATGCGCATTACCTATGAAAAACTTGTGGTTTTTTTCGATTCTTGCCTTATGCATTGCTGGGAGTATTTACTGGTATAGCCGACGATCTCCAGTACCTCCTAGTAATCAGCCACGCGCTGGTTGGCTCGTGGTAATTCCCGGCATTACCGGAGATCTTGCAAAGCGTAAATTGATTCCGGCGCTGTATCGGCTGTATAAAAAGGGTATTCAAGGGACAATTATTGGAACGGGACGCCGTGATGCCGATATACGGGCTATTCTTGCAGAAGCCCAGAAGTTTATTGATGATTTTGATGCTCATGTTTGGCATGAATTTTCACAACGAGTTATGTACCAACGCCTTGATCCAAAGAGCTCTTCAGATTTCAAAGCGCTTGCTCAGATTATAACTGAGCATGAGGCTGTTCAAAAGCTGTCTGGTAAAAGGCTCATATATTTATCTCTTCCTGCAGATGTATTCTGCCCAATGACCCGCCTCTTTGTAGAAAGCGGTATTGTTGTACCACATAAAGATCACTTTATATTATTCGAAAAGCCTTTTGGGTGGGATTTATCCTCCGCCCGAGAAATAAATGCATGCCTTACATCATTGCTGCCAGAACGGCAGATATACCGAGTGGACCATTATGTTGCAAAGGGGCTTACTCAAAGTTTACCTTACTTGTCCGAAACAAATGCAGTTCTTACCGACATATGGAACGGAAAATCGATTGCATCAGTTTCAATCCTATTTCATGAAAAGATTGATATAGAGAGCCGCGGCCAATTTTACGATCGCTTTGGCGCAATAAAAGATGTTGTTCAAAATCATGTATTGCAATTGCTGGCCTATTTTGGGTCCGATCTTTCACATGCAAAAACGTCTCAAGAAAGAGCAGATCAAAAAGCTGAATTTTTAAGCTCCCTCTCAGTAAAAGAAGTACATAAAGGCCAGTATGAGGGATATAAGGCTGAAAAAGATGTTTCTCCGACGTCTACAACAGAAACCTATGCTGCAATTACTCTTGAAAGCAATGATCAGCGCTGGAAGGGCGTGCGGTTCTTCGTAGAAGCAGGTAAAGCACTGGCTGAAAAAAACACGCAGCTGAGTGTACGCTTTAAGCCAGTAAAAACTCATAGTAATAATCAGGTAGCGCCGCCAAACGAGCTTGTAATACAATTTGCGCCAAAAGAATCTATCTTGCTGCATGTAAACGGCTTGAATGCTCAACCGATTGAGTTAAAAGAAAGCTCGTTAAAGTATACCGAAGCGTATGAAGCTCTGCTCGAGGATGTATTTATGGAAAAATTGCGCTATAACGTAAGTTTTAAAGAAATCGAAGAGCAATGGCGCTTGGCTGATAGTATGCTCGCTTTTAAAACACCTTTGAAAACGTATCCCAAGGGATTTAAGCCGCATGCATCTCCTTAGATTTGCTTGAGTAAGCGGCAATATCAATCGGAGTTCTGCCATTCTTGTTTCTGATAGTACCAGCGACTGGCGCAAGCTTTATCAGCTTTCCTGCCATCTTGACCTGCCCGTTTCTCACGGCATGTATCACCAGAATCATCTACCACATCACCTTGGCGCCTAAGCCAATTTAATTGATCTGCAAGAGCGCCATTGCCTCGCGCAGCTGCCCAAAAGATCAGAGTTGAAATATTTAAAAGAAATGTATAAATTTTGCTAGCATGCGTAAGCATATTTGAGTACTATGTTTGAGTTGTTATACATTCAAAAAAATTAGATTGAAATTCAAAATTTCGAAGGAAGGATTACCATGACCTGCTTATCCCATCACCATGAAGAGAAACAGAAATCCATTGAGCCCGGCATCTATGAACACTATAGAGGCGGGCGTTATGAAGTACTGGGCGAAGCTCTTTTTAGCGAGGATCCAGATCAAAAGCTTGTTATATATAAAGCGCTCTATGCAGGTCAATTGAGTACTGATAATAGCCACCTTCCTAGTGGCACCCTCTGGGCGCGCCCAAAAGAGATGTTTATGGAAACTTTTACTGATAGTGAAGGCAGAACAGTAAAGAGATTTAAGAAATTATCTTGAAAAAATCCCCTTAAATAAATAAAAACATATTTTATAAATCATTGCAAGTTGAAAACATTTCCTGATAAACTTATGTTAAATAATCGGATTTAACGAAGTAGGAGATGGATAATGAATAATACACAGATCTATAGAATAATCGCGGTAGTGTTTCTTTTTAATTATGTCGCATTTGCAATGGAAAAGCCTCCACTCGTTCAGCAGGCTGTCACGGCATCAGCACGCCTATTGATAGATGTAGATTTTACTAAAGCTGCGCATGCGTTAAGCAAACTGTCCGCCGATGTTGCAGTCAGAATACAAGATGAGCTTATAAAGAAGTATGGATTCCTAGCACTTCAAAAGTGTGGCGTCCCCAAGCCTGAAGAACATATGATTGGGTTGAGCAAAATAGAATCATTGGCAACAAATCCAGCCGGGACATTGGCTCTTTCTGCAAGTAAATATGTAGTTGGATTCTGGGATATCACTGCAAAACCATTTCATACAATAGGGTCATTGGAAAATACTGAAGATGCAGGCTATGTCTCGTTCAGTCCTAACGGAAAGTATGCGCTGGCAATAGATAATTTCCCCGAAAAACCTTTGCTTCTCTGGGAAATCGGTAAACAGGATCGAACGACAACAATCAGGCCGCTTCCAGCACAGGGGGCACACAATGGGTATATAACGGCTGTAGTGTGGAGTGGAGATGGCAGATTTGCTATCACCGGGACAGACTTGGGAATCATCCAGCTCTGGGATTTAGAAAAAAGGCCGATCGTCGCTGAGAATCTTCCAAGAGATGTCAATTTTGTTAGAACATTGGCGTTGAGTCCTCATGGAGATTTTGCCCTCTCAGATGGCGATGGTTCTTTTATGTATTGGGATTTAAGAAAAAGGCCAGTTACCTCTAGGGTTCTTTTTGACCGCCAAATTACTTTATTAAAGTTAAGCCCTGATGGCAAGAGCGCAATAACCGTGGTTCCAAAGCTAAATGCACAGACTGGGGAGTTCCAGAATCAGATTAGGTTGTGGGATCTTACAAAAGAACCAATGAGCTATGAAGTATTGGGGTTAGAGAGTAACCAGACAATGGATCTTCATATTACTGAGGATGGGAGATTGGCCTTCGCGATATCTTTTAATCCAGCTAGTGGTGTCATCTTGCTCTCTGTGTGGGATTTAAAGGGGAGGCCAATACGAAAGCTTTGGAGTAAGCGGTTCGAAGGCATTGCCGATTTAAGGATAAACGCTGATGGAAGTCGCGCTTTAACCTTTGGACATGATCTTAGCATTAAATTATGGGATCTGATGGCCCCTGAAGAGCTGTCAAATCCGGTTACGCTTGCAAATAATATGAAATGTGCTTTAAGTCACGCTTTTGGCTATATTCCTCTTGCCCTGAATGCTGATGGAACGCTGGTACTCTTTGGAGACAATGAGGGGCGCCTCTGGGCATGGGATCTTAGTCCCTTAGAAACTCTGACACCGTTACAAACGCTTCTCGTAGTGCGACTGCTCCTAGGCCAAGATCTTAGCGGCAATGCCAAAGCTCAGGAGATAAAAAAAAGCATAGCGACGCTAGTTTGCCCGACGATAGGGCTAGAGCCGGCAAAAGTGGTTGAACCAGTCCCTGAAAAAAGTGAATAGGAAGCAATAAATAGGGGCCGCAGGCCCCTTTGATTAATTAGGATATTGGGTACGGCTCTGGACACGTACTAATGAAATGGGTTTATGAAACTTTCACTGATAGTGAAGGCAGAACCGTAAAGAGATTTATGAAAATATCTTGAAAAAATCGTCATTAAATAAATAAAATCATATTTCATAAATCATTGCAGCCTGAAAACATTTTCTGTTAAACTTATGTTAAATAATCAAGTTTAACAAAGTAGGAGATGGATGATGAATAAGATGAAGATGTATAGCATAGTTGGTGCGGCAATTCTATTTAATTATGTCGCGTTTGCGATGGAGAAGCCTCCACTCGTCCAGCTGGCTGCCTCAGCGATTGTGCAGAGGCTGCTGGTGCAAAATTTTACTCAAGTTGAGCGCGTATTAAGTTCCCTACCCGATGAAGTAAAAGATAGAATACAGAATGAACTTATAAAGAAATATGGCTTCTTGGCCCTTGAAAAGTGCGGAGTGCCGGAAGGTGAAAGACGTATTGCCGGCGTTGGGAGCATTGAATCGGTAGCAATGAACCCCCAGGGTACCTTGGCCCTCTCTGGAAGTATTGATGGCGCAATTGTATTGTATGATTTGCGGCAAACGCCTTTTGTGGAAACGACGCTTCGAGAGCGTGGACCTGCGATCCAACAAGTTGGATTTAGTCCAGATGGAAGGTTTGCTGTGGTGGCATCACGCTATTTACATATCTGGGAAATAGAAGACGATTCGATAAAACGCCACAAACCTAAAAGACAGCATCATGAGAATATTACAGCCATGGCATGGAGTAACGATAGCAGATTTTTAGTTACAGGCGGGCAAAGTGGTATGATCAAGCTTTGGGATTTCCAGAAAAGGCCCATTGTAGCGGAGGATATTCCAGGCCATACAGATATTATAAGGAAATTGGCCTTAAGCCCTAATGGAAGTTTTGCTTTGTCAGCTTCCACTGATGGAACCTTCAGGTACTGGGATTTAAGAAAAAGGCCAATTACATCCCAGGTTCTTTTGGATGGTCAGATTATCTTTTTTACGTTAAGTCCTGACGGCAGGGTTGCGTTATCCGCTGGTCTAACGCAAGATGAGATGTATTTGCATGAGATTAGGTTATGGGATTTTACAAAAGCGCCAATTAGCTCTGAAGTACTGGAGGAACGTACTCCCTATATAACGTCTGATATGCAATTTAGCGCTGATGGAAATTTTGTTTTTATGGCCTCAAGTGAGCAGCACGAAGCCTTTCTATCAAAATGGGACCTAAGATCGAGGCCGGTAGAAAAATACAGAATTAAGGCGCATGATAATAGTATAAAAGACATGGAGATAAGTGCCGATGGAAAGCGGGCTTTAACAATTGGAATAGACCGTGTAGTTAAATTGTGGGACATATCCAAAGTACCTTTTAAATCCGTTCAGCTTGGCTACTTAAAAACCGCTATGGGTGGCCCCTCTAAAATTGCCTTAAATGCTGATGGAACACTGGCTTTGGCTGGTGATAAATATGGAAATCTTTGGGCGTGGGATCTTAATAAGTCGCTAAGAACGCTGACTCCCTTGCAAATGCTCTTGGTAGTACGGTTGTTACTTGGTCAAGATCTAAGTGGTGATAGCAAGGCTCAGGAGATAAAAAATAGCATAACGACTTTACTCTGTCCGGCTATTGATTTGTGGGGTGGTCTGCCAGAAGAGCCTACTGCGCAAACCTCTGCAAGCAGTGGTCTATCAGAAGAACCCGCTGCACAAACCATTGCACGGGGTAGTCTACATGAAGAATCCACTGGATCGATGTTGAAAAAAAGTGAATAAGGATGGAATAAGGGGCCTCAGGGCCCCTTTTAACTAATTAAGATTTTTTACTAAAATACGAGCCCCAATAAATCGTAGATAGCCAGCCTGTTTGAGGAACATCATTTACAACAACCGGCACCTGTGCATCAGGCTCTGCAGCTTCCGCGAAGCCTTCTGCTTTGTGAGCACGTTGTATGGCTTCAGCAAAAGCCTGTTCTTTGAGTGTGCGGAGCATATCAGGACGAATCTGTGCCATAGCTCTTCTTTGACCCAATCCATCGCGATTCCAGGTCGCAGGAGTTATATGATCATGTTCCTGTTGCTTTGCAATTGCTAGCATAAGGTGGCGCATAGAGTGTTCCTCAAGAACGACAGTGCCAAAAGTTACAGATTCGGGTTTCTTTTTTTCAATCTTACCGATGAGTTCACGATGCACACTACGCAAGTTTCTGCGATGGGAAACAAAATGATCTTGGCTCGGTGTTTCTTTTGTGGCCGCTGCAAACTCAGTAACTTTTCCATCCCGATTTCCTAGCATTCCAATTGTACATGTTGACATACGAATGGAATGAAGTTTTGAGGCAATTTCAGCACGGCGGCATGTAAGGTCCTTCACTTGTTCTGCAGTAATGATACCCGCCTGCGAGGCAATAGCCAGGGCTTCTTCCACAGTGAGGCCTGGTGGGTTGAATCCAATGGCTTCGCTTTCGCTCAAAATTGCTCCAAAGAGTGCAAGCCATCCTCCTAATGAATGACCTATCCAAAGAGCATTATCTACCGCGAGGCCTTTTTGTTGTGCGAATGCCTTAAGTTTTTGGCTAGAGGCCCACAAAAGCTGTGTATGATGCATCAATTCTTCATAACCATCATTAAGGGTTAGAGTACCCATTGAGATTGCCTTAACAGTACTCGATCCGCCGTTCCATGCAACGTTAATTGCTGCACTACCCACGGCATAACCGGCAGCTGAAACAGCTAATGGTGCTCCGAATACTGTTGCAACACCTAGGCCTAATGCTGCACCAGCTAGAGCAGTTTTGTTTGCGCTGCTAGAAAGTGGTGCCGTAATGGTATCACGAAGGCTAGTCCATGTAGCACTTGCTCCTTCAACTACGCCTTTATAGAGGGGCTCTACTGCTCTATAAGCAGGATTATGTGATGTTACACGTGCTGCAATGAGAGCTCGTAATCCTTCAAGAAGGCCATTTGTAGTGTCATGGTCGGCAACGCCTTGTTCTTTTAAATTTTTTTGAGCCAGATCCAATGATCTAATAAGATCATCATTAGACTTATGACGTCCGATTCCCAGATCAGCAAAAAGGTTTTTTATATTTGAAGGAACCGTACCACGTACAACGTAGAGTATTCTCTTTTCTGCTGGTGCATAAAATGCTAAGACGCAGACCTGTTTATTCTTCCCTGCAGTGATGCTTCCCAAATAATCAATCTTATGGGCTTGCAGCATGGAATTTAAAAGAGGATATTTAAGTAGAATTTCTTTATTGGTATCAATCTCAGCATTATTTTTCGCTTTTGCCGCATCCTCTTCTGGCGTGTAATAGGTTATATGAGCCAGCCGGGCGGCAAGAAGGTGATTGCTTGATAATGAAAGTTGTTGAACTTGCGGCGCAATGGCCCTGCTAAGCGGTGCTTCCATGGCTTGAGCGGCATATACTAACAAGAGCGGCAGGCAGCCTAGTATGATTTTTACCTTATGATTCATATGCTTCTCCTATTGACTAATTTTCTCTATTTTTAGGCTTCTTATATAGAATATATTTTACAGCAAATTTGTCAAATGGCATTTTTGCTGCGAAGGTAACAAATTTGATTGAATTCGATATAAAATTTTCAATAAATAAATTTGATTTTTTTGACAGATTAAAATAATATGTTGAATTATTTACGTTGATCATATAGGATTAAACAGGCATAAGAGATTATAAAGAGAGATTTAAGTCGTCAACTACCACGGCCTTTAGGCGCCTAAAGGGCCCAGTTTCTGCGCTTATTTAAGAGGAGATTAAATGAAAAAAAAGGATGATTATACCATAAGTTCAGACAATCTTTTTGCTGATCTTGGATTACCCAATCCTGAAGAAAGATTGGCTAAGGCAGAACTTGCTCGTCAGATTAATGAGCTTATTGAACAAAGAGAATTTAATCACATCGAAGCAGCAAAGCTTCTTGATATAGATCAATCAAAAATATCCGCTCTTAGTAAGGGAAAGCTGTCTGGTTTTTCCCTAGAAAGGCTTTTCCGTTTATTAAATATTTTAGGCCAGGATATTCGTCCATGACTTGCTATTATTGCTATTTAGCACTGATTCTTTCTTTTACTATGCGTGAAAGCTCGGCTATGGATTTGGTGGCTTATAATGAATATCATCGGGTGATAGCCACGGGCGATGTGAGCAAGGTACAAAATTTTCTTGCGACTGAGTATAAGGAGTATATACAAGCCAAAGATCGAGAGAAAGAAGTTTTGCGCGGATCTGCGCTTGTAGATTCAGCTATTCGAGGGCATCTCGACATTTTGCTCTTTATGCTTGCGCGGGGCGTTAGGCAAAGCTCTTGTGATCGAGCTCTTTCTGCGGCTGCATGGAATGAAAAAAACGGGTTGGAAATCGCTGCAGTTCTTTTTAAAGCAGGTGTTACCGCGCAAGGCAGAGGGGAAGCACTTTATCCTGCGGCAGTGGTAAATAATTTGGCCCTCATAACGCTTCTTCTGCGTGAAGGTGTACCCACAGAGTGTCTAGATCATGCACTCCGCATTGATGCTCGGCAGAAACATCTGAAAGTAATAGAGGCGCTTTTAAGAGCTGGACCGAGCGACTGGGGAAAGGCACAAGGTTTAGCAAATTCCGTAGGCCCTAGTCACATGCTGGGTGGGACGAGTCCCCTTTGTATAGTTGAAGCCTTTTTGGAAGCTGGAACGCCTTTTATTGACGGATCTGGGGTGAGCCCAAAAACTCGAGAGTTTGCGGCTTTCTGTCGAGGCAATGAGCTCATTCAAGCGTATAGAAAAAAACGTCATCCGGATCTGCCAAATCTTGGCGAACTCTATGAGCAGCCAGGATTTTGTGCATTTTTTGCTGATCCGCTTGCTTATATAAAAAATGAAAATCTAACTGAGGATGATCGAGGGACCTGCTTGCGATGGGCCGTGCTCTTTAAACTCAAAGGATGCATCAAGGCACTTCTTGAACCCGCCGCGCTTAAGCGCATCACAATGCGCGATGCCAATGGCAAATCAGCGCTTCATTATGCTGTCCTCATGGACGATAAAGAAACAATGCTGGTTTTTGCCGATGTGCTCTAACTTTTAAAGATATATACAAAACGTTTTTGTCATGGTGATTACCTTCTTGCCTGCAACCATTCTTGATGTTCGGCTTATCCACTTGCGATTTGTAATAATCAACCTGGGTGTGGTGATCAGGATCAGCGGTAAAAAGGGCACCTAGAGGGGTTGGTCCCAAAAAAGTACGGATTTTTGCATCGATTTCTGGTAAAATTGAAGCGACATTAGTGTTTTTAGGAGTGCCTTATGAAAAATCTTTTCGCCTTTTTTGAACTAATTTTGTATGGCAGCATATTCTTTGGTGGGCTAGTTGCTCAAAGAGAAAGCGCAGTAGAAGATCTTGTTTTTCCAAAGACGTTTCATTTGAAATCATGGAAAGCAATCATTTATCCCCTTTCTTTAAAAATTTATGGCCAGAAAGATAATGGTCCACTTATTTTAATCGGATCAGCGAAGGAAAATGAGTTTAACGATCCCATACACGTGCATGATACAGAAAATTCGATGGAAATTCTGTACCCGCATATGAAAGTAAGAATTTCCAGCAAAGAAGATAGGGTTCATTTTCATTTCGAGTTGGAAAAGTCTTGTGATATTGCTTGGCCAGTTAGTGGTGTTGATCCTCATAATAAAGCTATTATCTATCCTGATGGTGAAGGATTGTATGTCCCTGTTAATGATAGCTTTTGGAAAGAAAGACTTAACGATTCTTCAATGGATACCGAAGGGAACGGCCTCTCTATGCCATTTTATGGATATGAGACAGAGGGAGAAACAATAGGCTATATTCTGCATTCTGCCGTAGGCAATGAACTCAAGTTTTTAGTGAATCATGATAGATTAAACACTATTTTAATTCACCATTCCGGTGCCTTTGAGAAAAAGCATGACTACGAGATTAGTCTAGCGTTATGTGGCAACTCTCCCCTGGGACCAGCTTGGAACTATAAAAATTATTTGATTGCGCAAGGTAAGTATAAAAGTTTGGCTGAAAAGGAGAAAGAGAATCCTGATATTAGAAAACTATTTGGAGCTCTTCATGTCTATCTGTGGGGAGATGGTCGGACCAGTGAATTTTTAACGTATATAAACAAACTGGGGATCGATCGTCTTTGGCTTGGTTATACAACTGAATTAGAGGAAGAGCTTACTGATAAAAATGCGTTCCCTATAAATAGTGTGTTTATTCATGAGGCCAAAGCATTAGGATATTTGGTTGGACCTTACGATGAATTTTATACAATGATGCATCCTGATGTTGCTGATTGCCCAAATGTAATTTTTAAAGGCATGTATCCAGCTGCCGCGATAGTTGACAGTAATGGAGAAAGAAGGAAGGGGTTTGATGGAAGAGGGTATTGCATTAGTTCTGAGGCTTTAGCATTACAAGACAATAAGGTCATATACGATAGGGTAGAAAATTTTTTAAAAACAGGTATCAATAGTTATTTTTTAGATTGCGATGCATTTGGAGAGTTGTTTGATGATTTTGCCCAGGATCATTCGATGGACAAAATAAAGGATCGAGAAAATAGATTAATAAGAATGGCATACATTGCCAATAAGCGGCTAGTTCTAGGTTCGGAATCAGCAGTGGCATGGGCTGTACCAGCACTGTCATTTGCCCATGGAAATTTTTCGGTAAACAATACTGAGCATTGGAATTTAAGAAAGGATGCTGAGTTTTATGGGGTAAGATATCCTCAAAATAGGCCAGATTTCTTTTTTAAAACTATTAATGTGCCGGATGATTATATAACAAGTAAATATGACCCATGCTATCGGCTTCCATTGTTTCAGGCCGTTTTTCATGAAGCAATCGTAACTACTGACCGCTGGGATATTTCTCATATGAAATTTGCCAATATTGCCAAGGTGCGAGAACTTTTAGAGCTATTTTATGGTATACCGTCTATCTGGGCTTTAGATTTACAGGATGCGGGAAAATATGAGGCTAATCTGAAAAAACTTTTTAGTTTTTTTTCTCCGCTGCATAAGGCAATAGCAACAGAGCCTATTACTTCATTTACATGGCTTACTCAAGATCGCAAAGTTCAACAAATTGTTTTTGGAGATACACTGCGTCTAATTGTTAATTTTTCTAACGCTCGGTTTCAAGAAATCCCAGCAGGCTCCCTTGGAGCTTACTGGCTAAAGCGGAATAGCAAAGAGATCTATACTCCACAGTAATTAAATGAGAGCATTGATACTTTGGTTATGTCTTCAAATTTGATGCCGGCGTAGCTGATTTACACTCTTCATACTTCTTAATGGACTCATTGATAAACGCGATAATGCTCTCATAAAATTCTTCTCCCTCTGCAGTCAGGCGACTTGCGCCAGGAACGGGTTTCGGTTTGCGCGTGAATGGGCGGGCCCGTTTTACCAGTTTTTTAAATAAAGCTTGAGCATCGGGCGATAAGGAATCGCGTAATGCATTGGGCGCTGGCGTTACTGCTTGGTAATGTCCTTCGGATCGGTAGTATTTTAGATATTCTGCTAAATTTGTTTTATCGCGATGACACGCTTTAGCTAGGTAGTGCTCAATATCTTTATACGCACCATTCAAGGCTTTTTTGACGGCTGTCTGTGCTGCCATGCAAGGCGCCGCGATGGTTGTGCTCATACAAATAACTTTAAAACAATAGTTCAAAATGTGCATGATAGCTCCCGTAATGGTAAAACCCGCCTCAACGGAGGTCCCTATTATTCATCCTTCTGTAGGCGCGAGTGTTTGAGGCCTAGCGGAGGCAGGGCCGACGCGGAAGGCCGAGTTGAGCGCCGCTGGGGATCCCTAAGGTCTCCTTAGGTCTGGGGGGTTGTAGGGGTGCGCAGACCGAGCGCCCCCTGCCACTCGCCGTGTAGGCGTTACAAAAACAAAAATATTAAAAATTGTTAAAAAATACAATAGAAAGAAGACGCGGCCAAAGGAGGCGTCTCCGATCAGAGTTCTTTGAGCGCACGTAGTGCATCATCAAGATTATTAAGAATGAATCCCTTGTTTTCAAGTGCTTTAAAATGCTTTGAGCTTGCACGTAAAAAATCTTCCAGCTGCTTGCTAGCGCCCATAAGTAACAAGTGTTGATTCCTCTTTGCGCAAATATCCACAAGATCGTCAAGAGCATCGATGCCATCTATATCGATAAAGGTTACCTCACTAAGAGAGACGATAATGGATCTCGCATTAGAAAACTTCGTTTCAAAGCGCGTTATATGCGCTTGGCTATTGATGTAGGTAAGAGGCCCCTTTATGGTGTATACGATTGCATTCTTTGCCTTGAGCACCTCTTTTAGGTGCGCATCGGTAGCAGGCTCTTCTGCTTTTTGCTTATCGGTGGCGAGCAGCTCGTAATGCCCATGCGATAGTTTCTCAACAAACACAAGAAGGGATAGTCCCGTGCCCAGAAAAATACCAATGATTGGGTCTTTATACACGGTTGTTGCTGCAACAAGCAGCGCAATGCATAAATTAGTTTTATCATGGAGCCAGAGTCGCTCAAAATGTTCTCGTTCAATCATATTAATGGCGACATACACCAAAATTGCAGCTATGACTGCCAGGGGGATATACGTAAAGTACTTTAGGCAGAGAACTGCCCAAAATGCTACAAATATGCTGCTTATGAATGCTGATAGCGTGCTCGTTGCACCTATCTTTATATTCAATGCTGTGCGTGCTAAAGCGGCGGTGGCAGGCATACCTCCCATTAAGCCGGATACAATATTAGCTAAACCAAGGCCGCGCATCTCTTTTCGGCCATTGTATCGTGTTGCGGTCATGCCATCAGCAATTTTTGCTGAAAGCATCGTTTCTAATAATGCAACGCATGCGACAGTTATGGCCGGAACAATAAGATGAACATTAAATAATTGTGTGGGGAAAAGAATTAATTGAGCAGTAAGTTCGCCATAGGTGCTGCCAAGCGTTTCAAGTGGTAGTGCAATAAGACCATTATGCGAGCAGTAGCCCAGCATGATGCCGATCGGAGTTAGCACAAGAGCTCCTGGCACTTGGGGCACGAGATGCCGCAATATGAAGAGCCATGCAAGAAAAATAAGAAAGACCATAAAAGAATATACCGATATGTGCTCGGACCGCTTAGATAACGCGATAAGGTGCTCAAAAAGACTAGGGTGTTGCGAGGCACGCAGGCCTAAAGCACTTGTAATCTGGCTACTACTAATAATCAATGCAACGCCAAGCGTGAATCCATGGATTACACTCGACGGTATGAAGATAAGAAAGCGTTCAAGTCGTAAGGCATATGCTGCTAAAATAAAAAATCCGGCCATCACGGCAAGTGCGCTTATCGATCCTACTCCATACTGCAGAGCGTTTGCCGCTATAATGCCAGAAAGTGCCCCCGTAGGCCCTATAATATTATAATTGCTACCACCAAAGATAGAGGCTACTAACCCTGCCCAGCATGCAGTAATGATACCTACAACTGGCTGCACTCCGGAAGCTACAGCTAGTGATACGGATAAAGGTATGGAAATCAAAGAAATGGTAATGCCTGATTTGAAATTTTTAATTATAGCGTTATAAGATAATTTTTTTCGCATAAAGCCTCTTGGTCAAGTGATTAATAGTTACCGCGGCGCCGCAAGCGAAGTCTACAAAAAATGGCAAGCGGGAAGCTGATTAAAGTATGGACAATTTTGTGTCAGTTGAAAAGTGGTTTGAAACTCATAGTGCAGTGCGTTTTTCCTAAAAGCTTGCGAGAGACATTTTACTGCCTGCAAGCAAAACTTTCGTTGTTTTATACAAGAAAATATGCCAAAATGCCTATGGATACCATCTTACGAGAAAGCGCTTCATGAATTTGCAATTAAAAGATTTGTTAATCGATATTGATAACCTACAACTCCAAATCGACAAACATCGCCCATTTGATGCTTATCTCTTGCAACAGATTAAAGAGTATTTTCGCATAGGTCTTACGTATTCAAGCAATGCTCTTGAAGGAAATTCGTTGACTGAGACAGAGACGAAAATTGTGCTTGAAGAAGGGATTACAATTTGTTTTTATACATTTCTTTATTGATGGCAATGGAAGAGTAGGGCAAGAGAGTATATAGCTTTTCTAGAAAGAGCTCATACCGATGATAGCGATTTTCTGCTTTTGATTGCTCGAATGGTCAAGGAGACTCAAAAGGATTATATGCGCTTGTTTATGAGATAAGCCTTGTACAAATGGATTACTCGAAAAGAATTATTTTCGTGAATTGAAATTAATAATAGCAAAGGAAGATCGTGAAATTTAAAACCGTTCTGGTATGCACAGCTTATTTTTTAATGGTATCGTCATGCTGAGCGAAACGATATGCAAAGTTCTGAAGAATCTGGATCGGAAAGTTCAGATGAGGCTGTCTCATTGCCTGAGGTTGATTGGGGACGGGAAGATGCACCTAAGCCAGTACATCAGGAGTCGGATAGAGAACAAAGAGCGGCTGATGTAGAACAACGGCCGCTTGATTGGGCTTAGATTTTAAAGTTCGACGCTGTGCTCGCTAATTGGCAAAATATACGTTTGAGTGAACGATTCTAAGCTCTTTTCTAAGCATAGTATAATAAACTCGTAGTAGGGTGCAAAATCCCCTTGTTGAGCTAGTGCTACTACATCAAAATAGCGAGTGCGCTGTTCTGGCAGTATAAGTACAGGGGGATATCCTACTTGTATAAGCAACAGATTCATAAATAAACGGGCTGTTTTTCCGTTCTGGTGACTAAATGGATGTATGGTAAGCAGTTTTAGATGTGCTTGGGCAGCTCTGATAATTGGGTGTTCTTTGGTTGAATGTAGCCATACAAAAAAATCATCCATTAGTTCTGGCACTCTAACAGGATCTGGAAATTCGCTATTCACACCGCTTATTCGTATATTTACCGTTCTCATTGGGCCAGAGGTGTTAGTATCGATATCACGTACGATGAGATTGTGGATGGTATGAATGTCTTCGAAAGTTATTTTGTGGTTCTGATTTTTTGCGACGGTTAATGCGTAATTAAAAGCATATGCATGGTTTGTAGCCTCGAGATGCTCTTTAAGCGTTTTGCCGCCGCTCGTAACACCTTTTTCGATTACCAGAGCAGTCTCACTTTTTGTTAGGTTATTTCCTTCAAGAGCGTTAGATGAATAAGCTAATTCTACTCGATACCAATCATTGAGCTCTTTAGTAAGAGCAGGCTTTTTTTTGTCGATTTTTTCTAAATAACTGCGAATTTTCTCGAGATGTGCCATAAAGAATTCCAATATTTTTTGAACGATAGTAATACAATAGAGGTGTAATAGTACCATTTTTTTTATTTTCTGCAGAGATCTTTATTATAAATAATTTTCTTTCGTTGCGAGACATTTGATTCTAGGCTACAAGCTCGATCATATACCCCCCTTGGATTTTGTGTCGAAAAAAAATTGATTTTTTTGTCAGAGCTCGATAGGCTTGGGTAGCTGGAGTTTGCCTTCCATTACCTACCGGTGGACCTAATGCAATACTCAATCCAAAAATGTTATTTTTGCAAAGTTAGAAAAAAAATTAACTAAAGCCGGAGCTCTATTAAAAGGGCTGCGTACATGAGAGGGCTTAACGCAAATTGCATTTGCAAAAAAGATTGCGGTGACGCAAGCGAACCTTTCTCATATGGAAAATGGGCGCAGGCCCATCGTAAAATTGTGGCAAAGCCAAAGATACCCATTCATCACAGTCCTTGAAAGATTGGCGTTTTCTGGGCATATTTATATACAAGATTAACCCCCCTGCATGGAGAATGCCATGGAAACTTTTCGCGAAGAATTTGAAGCTGCACTCATAAAATCAGACCTTAATTCAATTAATCGACTTCTAAAAGAACGAGATCAGTTCAGCCAGGAAGATTTACAAAAAATGATTAGACTGGCCCAAGAGAGTGAGCAAGAGAAATCGCACTTGAAGCGAACGACTGGCGAAAAAATAATGCTGTATCTTGGTGGAACTATTTCAGCCTTGTACACTTTGAACTTGATTGCGTATACGTTTAGCGGCTACTTACAAGAGCAAATGTTCAAGGCCCATAACCTTACACCCCAACACATTTATCCCCTGGCGCTCCTGGTAATTTCGTTGTTTGGATTGATCGCCGCAAGAGGATGGTATGGTCCATATGCTCGTTTAAAAAGAGCAACCGAAATCAAAGAAGCCCTTTCTGTTGCAGCAAGTGCTTAAAGTGACCTGGGAGTAAAGCATTTTGGCCGAATCAGCGCCCTCCGGCAGCTTTAAGTAAGCTTATAGTCTCTTGTTTATTTGCCGTAGGGTCAGATACTAAAAAATAGGGATGTTGAGCCGCATAAAGTGGTGTATGGCCAAATACATCTGGTTGGTTTACCATGGCTCCTGCAGCAAGTAGTGGTTCGATAACATTACTATGTCCGAACTCTGCAGCCAAATAAAGTGGTGTTCTATTCCGTTTGTCTTTTGCATTCACGGCAGCTTTTGCCTCAATAAGTTGAATGACTACAGCATGACGTCCTTGGGAAGCCGCTTCATGAAGTGGTGTAATGCCATCAGAATCCGTTGCATTCACGTCAGCTCCTGCAGCTAGTAACATCTGTACTATTGCGCTATGCCCTTCTGCTGCAGCCTGGTGAAGCGGTGTGCTTCTAAATGCTCCCCTCTTTTTTGCTGAGACTCCTCGATTTAGAGCTGATTGTGCAGCCACAACATTACCAGTTTCAGCTGCGCGAAAGAGGTCTTGTGCATAAGTAGCACTAATCTGACCCATAACAACGAGCAATAGCCCTAAATAATTGTTTTTTACTTCGATTTTCATATATTCTCCTTGAAAATTACATTTTTTTGAAGTTAATCTCTTCTTATGTTATTTTCACACATAATATATCCAATAGTCAATATTTATTTTTTTATACTACGTCAATCGGCTGAAATGATTTGGCTTATTGATGCAAAATTGAATAACAAAAAACTCTGGCCTTTGCGGGAACACATGGGATCACCATAGGTTTGCAAAGGCCAGAGTTTGTATTTTTTGCTGCAAATGCGAGAACTTAACTCCTACTTTTTCTTGCGTAACATAGGGAGTCCAGTACGCTCATTTTCCATAACTTCATATCCAGCTGGAAGAGCATTGAGAGCATTTGCGGCAGCTTCTCCTGCAAAATAAAAAATATTCTGCTTGCGTCCACCAGCAAGTGTAACTTCTTTTGAGTGTAAATAGTACGTCTTGCCGCTCTTTTTTGATTTAACACTGTATGCCATGTTTTTCACTCACTTTGTTTTTAGTTGTTCTGTAAACTAATATCACCTTAAAGTCTATGTGTTCGTGATATAGGAGTCAAGAGCAATGTGACATTGTGTTCTTGATTATCTCTTCAACAGTTATTCTACCACAACTTTTTCGTGGCAAGAATACGCGTTGATTTTAATAATAATTATTCGTTAATTTAAAAATAACGTGAAAAAGCAATGTTAGTTCGTGATATAAAAAGAGAGTAAGATTAAATCTTACTCTCAAAGCTCAGATACAAAATAACTTATCGTAATCGCAATTCTACTAAAGAATCTTCAATCGTTGCGCCTAATGTTAACTGAATTCTTACTTCACCGGCATCATTATGAGCGCGCTTGGTAACTATCCGGGTAACTGTCTTGGTATTTTGCCCATCAGATAAAGTACCGGTAAATACATATTCCCCAGTCTTTCCAGGAACCGGCCTAGCTTCATTAACAAACGTAAAAACTTGCCGTGAAGAATCCTTAAGCTTTATGCAGAGTTCTTGTTTTTCCTGATAATCAGCTCCATCGGTTTCTTTTCCAAGGGCAAGATGAAACTTTGTATCATCATGCTTTGCGCCGACAGGGACTTGCAAATTGGCCTTTGCTGCGCCAAGAATAGATTTAACGCCATTCTTGCCAACTTTCGTTCCTTCTAAGGCATAATCGATACCTGAGGTATTTGCGATGAAAAATCTAACGCGAACGCTTCCCTTACGAGGTTGTCCTTTTTTTGCTGGATCTCTTTGCTCCATTGCATGCGCAAATCCAAATGCCAATACAATGAGGCCAAATAATGCTTTTTTATAGTTTGAACAAATCATAGGATCTCCTTTATTTTTGTTAATTAAATTGTGATTACAGCATAATCTATAATTGCATAATAGTCAATGCATTCGTTTGGCTACTATTCAACAAGATCTTTGAAAAAGTATACTGATGCGAAGGGGGGTGATCAAAAAATCTACGCAATTTCGAGCTTAGCAGATGAGATGAAAAGTAGGCAAAGATCTGGTGTGATTGCTCTTCTGTCACTGCAATTTCAATTTGATCATTTTTTTAAAAAATGATAGAGTGGGAATAAGCCAAATCAGTTAAAATTGAGAAAGGACCTGCTATGAAATTTTCTTCATCATTACTTTTTTGTTTGATATCCCTTTTTTTTATTACACCTGAGATAAATGGTATGAAAAGAGGTGATGAGGGAGGTGTGGAAGAGAAGCGAGAAGCAAAAAAGCCTAAAGTTATAAGAAGTTCACTTCCGCTTTGTCAAGCCATTCAAGATCTTGATATGGCAGCACCTGACATGGCTTCAATTGATAAGCTTTTGGCTGAAAAGGTCAATATTCATGAATTTGATACTCTTGATATGTGCGCACTGTGGTATGCTGTTGAAAAAGGCGCTCTTCCCGTTGTGAAAAAACTCTGGCCTCTGATAAAAAATGATCTGCTTCCCTGCCAACAGGCAATTATCCTAGCCTGCGCTTGTGGATATGCAGACATTGTCAAATTTATATGTCAGGAAACACGTGATTTGGTCGATTCAAACATCAAAGCTGCATTTTTAAAAAAAATTCCTAGGCTACAGGTGTATGTAGATGATACTTTTAATGCTGCCAAAATAACGCCCCTCATAGCTGCCACTTCTCTTAATAACATACAACTCGTAGAATTACTGCTGAGCTATAACCCTAATCTGCGCGATGAAGGCTATAATAAAAACACCGCCTTATGCATCGCTGCACAAAGGGGCTATCTTGAAATAGTTGAAAAGTTAATAAGGGCAGGAGCATTTGAGATTCCTGCTACCACTATATCTCGTCCCTTGCAGCTTGCCATTTTAGCAGGCAATTTACCTGTTACGCAGCTACTTTTAAAAGCAAAACCTGCTGCAAAAACTGCAGATCAATCGCAAGATCTTATTATTGCCTCGCTTGAGAAGAGCTTGGAATCGCCTGAGAAAGGCTATGGCAAATTGGCTGAGTTTTTAATTGAACGTGAACTGAATTCTGTAACTCCCCAACGGCTTGATGCCATACTAGATTGGGTGGTTTGCCATTATGATAACGAGCTCTTACATAAAATCAGGGGCTATTACAAAGAAGCAAAACGTTATACCAATGCACTTTTTAAAGCAGCACTTAAAGCGGCGAATCAATATATCCTGCAGTCTATTCTTACTACCTATCCTGAAAAAATTGATCAGCCCATTGATGAACGCATGCAAACACCCCTAAGTTATGCATGTGCAAAAGGAAGTTCAAATTTGGTGATTTTTCTCTGCAAAGCAGGCGCTAATAAGGATCAAATGTCGCCTGATGAGCTGTTGGAATATCGTCTTGTTACCCCAGTAGTAACGGCGTTATTGCGGGGATATACAGTTTGTGCGGGCTATTTATTAGCAAAAGGAGCTGATGTTAATAGGGGAAGCCAGGATGGCCAAAGGGCTCTCGATTTGTTCGCTCAGCTAGGACGAGCAGAACAGTGTTCTTTCTTACTAGATCATGGAGCTTTTATAGGAGAAATGCGCAATGCGCAAGCGGCAAGAGCCCGATTGCACTTAGAGGCAAGGCAAAAGCTTTCGCAGGCGGCTTTCAGGAATGATACGACAGGACCCTCAGTTGATAACCTCGCTCGCTGTTTGGACCAGCCTGAATCAGATTTCATAATTTTTATAGGAGCGTTGAAAGGTGGGCACGAGGCACTTATGTTAGACGCGCTTAACCGAGGCCATATACTTCTTAATAAGCATTTTGTAAGTGATGCTGGCTTACTAAAAACGCCTTTGGGATTTGTTTGTGCTCGTGGACAGGTAAATTTAGCAAGCTTTTTGATTGCTCAGGGAGCCCGGGTTTCCGTTGGATCGCCCGATGAGATGAGCGCTACTCCGGTTGTGCCTTTTGTGACCGCTCTCCTTCATGGGCACAATGACCTCGCACAGTGCTTGTTAACGAAAGGTGCTACTGTTGATGAAAATGACGGGCTTGGATTTCCTCCCCTTCATTATGCGGTTCAAGTGGGAAATGTACCTGCCCAAGAATTTTTAATTACTCATAATGCGCCTTTTGAGCATTTAATGCATTTAGTGCCTATGATTGCCCAAAATCCTACAGCTCAACGCGTACGAGCGGCCCACATTAAAGCATATCTTGATGAATGCAGCAGGGGTAATGCGGTGCAGATTGAGAACTATCTTAGACTTGGCATGTGTGTAGACGAACATTACGACAGTAAAAAAAGCCCGCTCGTTCGAGTACTTGAAAGTGGCAACCTAGAGGCCATCCGCTTGCTCCTCGAAAAAGGGGCTATTTCATTCGAAGGACCAGAGAGTCCCCTGAAGTTTGTTTTAGGACTGGGCGACCCCATTTTTGAACTGTTCGTAACCTGTTTTAAAGATACAAATGGGTTTATGCCACTTTTTTTAAGCGCTGCGAAAATTGGTCTAAAAGGTCGGTTGGAACGATTACTAAAGGCTGGTGTCCCAGTAGATTGTTATCGTGCGAGCGATCGTGTTACGGCCATTATGTTGGCTGCGGCTGGAGGACACCGGGAGTGCGTTGAATTTTTATTAAGGCACAATGCACAGGTGGCAATCATGGATAAATCTGGAAAAACTGCCCTGCAGTATGCAAAAACGCCTGAAATCGAGCAGCTTTTAAAGGATTCTGATTCTTATAAAATTGATCAGATGAATAGAATTTTGCAACGCATGGCAGACTCTAATAGCCATTCCTTGGAACTGTGTGATAACGTAAATATGCAGGATGCGCAGGGAAAATCGCTATTAAGGCGTGCTCTTGAACAGAAAATCAAAAATGCCGTGAGCTGTCTTCTGCAGCAGAAAGCAGATGTAAATCTTGCAGATAAAGACGGCATGACTCCTCTCATGTATGTAGCTTCTCAGGGCGATAGGGAGCATGTTGAGCTTTTATGCTCGGTAGGAGCTACCATAGTGCTCAAAGACAAGACAGGAATGACGGCTGTCGGCCACGCTGGCAAAAATGGGTTTGCTGAAATTGTAACTTTTCTTTATCCACAATGCCCGCAGGAACAGCGATATCCCTTGTTTAAAGAAGCGCTTACGGCAGCAATGGCGGCTGAACAATCAGTTACAGTGAAAGATATGCTTGAAAGGAGTAAAGGACAGCCGGTTGACGGCTTTCATAATAGTCCACCGCTCGCGTTAGCGCTTGAGACCGCATGCGGCTTACAGAACCGAAAGCTTTTGGAAGAGGTTCTAGCGATACGCTTAGCAAATGACCTGCTCGCAGCGCAATTAAAAGATCTTGTTAAGAAAGTTGATTTCCATTTAGCTGCGGTTATTTTGAAACGTCTGCAGGGAAACATACCAGTTCGGGAATTTATGAATTATACAAATGCTTTAGCTTTGTTTCATGGTCGTTATGGGCTTAATCACGATATGGAGCCAAACTCAGCCCAAGCGGTTTCCAATGCGCTTATTAGCGCAAGAAATTGTGCCGAATTTTGGAAGCTACTGCACTACTGTATTGATAAAGATATTGTGCGCTATCTAGCTGATCCTGCAAGCTGTTTTAATGAATTTACCGAAAAGTGTAGGCAATTGAAGGCTACTTTTGCTAGCAGCGAGGGCGGGGATGCTCGTGATAAGGAATGGGAGTCACGCTACCCGGAACTTCTGAGCTTTGCATGCGGAGCTCATAAGCAAACGCTTCTCATGTGGGCATGTATATTTGGTGACCGCGCTCTGGTTGAAAAAATACGAGCTCTTGGCTTGCCACGTAAGTATATTAATCATCAGGATGAATATGGCAGGACCGCGCTGATGTATGCGCTACTCTATGGTAATCTTGATTGTGCTTTGGCACTTATACAGCACAAGCAGAAAGATGCAGCGGGCAACGAAAATAGTGTAAACCACTGTGGCCTGCGCGGGGTTAATCTGATTGATAAAGAGGGAAAGAATGCTCTTTTTTATGCGGCACAGGCCGGGCTTTACGATCGTGCATCAGTACGCATAACTGAAGAAGGCAAAAGGAACAAAGTGAGTGCCATAACCAATTCGCTTGAGTGTGGAGCATTATATGTTATTAAAACCTTGCGAGGGCTCGGTGCTAAATTGTCGGCTCAGACGGCCCCACTTGCGATTAAAATGGTTGCTGAAGCAGGCAATACCGTGATTGCATTGAAAGTCCTAAACGTGTGCAGTGAAGGGGCAATTAGCAAGGTTAAGCTTTTTGAGTAGCTTCTATTAGGATTATTGGTGTCATGCTAGGCTTTCATTATTGGCGGTTCTTCCAAAATCATGAGTATCTCTTTTGCGCAGTACAACCTGTTTCTTTGATTGCCACTTACTTCTTGCAAAATTCCTAGAGACTCTAGCTTTGAGACAGCCCGTTGAACCGTCGTAAAGGATATATTTAAAGAATCTGAGGCATGTCTGATCGTGAGATATGGATTTGCTGCTAAACCTTTTATCAACCGGGTAGGAACTCCAGCACGAGAATCAGCTAATTGTTCGCGCCAGCTATCGAGCAGATCATTTATGCGTGATGCTCGTGAAAGGCTATCTTCAGACTGCCTTGCTACGCCATTTAAAAAATAAATAAGCCAGCTTTGCCAATCTCCTTTTTCGGTGACATTGCGAAGATGATCATAGTATTCCTGCCTGCTTGCTTCTAAAAAAGCGCTTAAATAGAGCAAAGGGGTTGGTAAAACCTTTCGATCAACCAAAAACAAAGTAATGAGTAAGCGACCAATGCGTCCATTTCCATCTAAAAAGGGATGGATAGCTTCAAATTGATAGTGGGCTAGGGCAATTTGTATGAGAGGAGGTATAGTTTCATCATGCAAAAATTTATCCAGTTCTGCCAAAATTTCTAAGAGATACTCCGGCGGAGCGGGAATGTACTTAGCGGTATGAAGTGTGCAGCCCGATGGGCCTAGCCAATTTTGAGAGCGTCTATATTCGCCCGGTGTTGCATTGTGTCCCCGTACGCCAGTCATAAGCTTTTCATGAATTTCCTTAAGTAAACGACAGCTTAAAGGCAAAGTTTTAAGTCGCTCAATGCCATAATTGAGCGCTGTGATGTAATTGTTAACTTCCTTCAGATCATCAATATTTGCGTTGACATTACCGCCTACATTGGCAATGAGGATATCATCGATTGTTGACACTGTGCCTTCAATTCTGCTTGATAGTACTGCTTCCCTAATGATGAATGGGCGTGCGAATAAATGAGGGTTCGGGAGCCGCGCTCCCAAGCCATTCAATTGGCCCAATAGCCTATCGGCTTCTGATAAAGCTCTGATAAGAGTTAGATCCCATTCAAACGGCGGAGGCAGATGGTTCGGAACATAAGCTTGATAGCCTTCCATGAGGGGGATATATCTACCCCAATAAGTTGTCATAATTTATCCTTATATGCGTGAGTGAAAATAAGAAACTGCCTTATTTTCGAAAACCCTATGAAACGAAAATAACAGGTTGCCTTGAAATAGTCAACTGCGCGATGTGTTTTTTTAAAAGTTTTTTATTTGTATCAATGCTGCGGCAAAAATAGCCATTGTATCGTGACAAAGCTTGTTTTTATTCTAGTTTAACGACTTTGAGTGCGTGATATTATATTATTTAAACTTCAATCACGCCGATTAATAGCATTTTCCAACTATTTGCGAGAATGAAAATAAGAAACTGCCTTATTTTCGAAAACCGAGGAAAGTGAAAATAAAGCCCTTCCGCCGTGTGCCCGGTTATTGCGATGCCAGAAGTTCCTGTTTTTCGTTGCTCAGGTCATTTGTTTCTGGCATGAAAGAAGGTACACTAAATAAGGTTCCGAAGGGAATACGTGGATCTATGGTAAAAGGTCAGGTACAATAATCGCAAAAACTCATTAGGAACATCATTATGTCAGTACCAATAATAGCATTATGTACACTTTTCTGCGTTGGAACTCTATCATGTGCCGAATTGCCGGCTGTGCATGCAACCGTCTCCAACAACTTTCTTGAAAAAGTTATTGTCCGCGAATCAATTGAAGATTTGGAAAAGCTGGTAGAAGATACTCAAAACTTCGAGAACCACATACGTGGATGTGTGCTCTTAGCAGAAAAATATTATCAGGGTGATGGCGTTCAATCAAATCATGAAAAGGCCAGAATCCTCTACGAAAAAATTGTTAGGCAATTAACGTACAAGCGAGCACAGGTATGGGCCATGTACTGGCTCGGAAAAATCTACGTCCAGGGGCAATGGTCCGGCAAAATACGCAGGTATGGCGAGCGACCTGTGCTTGATGAAATGAGTAAGAACTCAGCAACAGGCTTATCATATTTTGAGCGTGCTGCCGAACAGAACGAAGAGATGGATATTAAGGATCTTGCTTGCTTAGAGCTAGGCGACCTTTATGTAGAGGGGCGAGTCGTGCCAAAGGACGTTAACAGGGCGCGAAAATATTATGAGCTTATAATCGATCAAAGGCAAGGATCAAAGGCCACTGAGCTGGCTCGAGAACGGTTAAAGAAAATTAACAACAGGCGAGTGCTACCGAGAGTTACGTTGCCGATACAAGCTGAATTACCCGCAGTAGTTGAAACGAATACGCGTTATCAGGCTCTCGTTGATGAAGGGGAGAAACACTGCCAAAAAAAACAGTTTGAGAAGGCTCGAGAGTGCTTTGAGGAAGCTGCGAGTCAAGATGTAGAACCAAGAGCACAAGCTCAAGCTTGCTTGGCGTTGGGCAAGCTCTACCAGTGTGCTCGAGGAGTTCCCTGTAATCTCGACATCGCGAGCGGTAATTATGAAAAAGCGGCTGAACAAGAACATGATATGAGTGCTCAGGTTCAAGCATGTAAGCTCCTTGCGGAACTCTGGTATGCTTGGGGCGACGTAACACAAGACTATCAAAAATCGCTCCATTACCTGGAGCGGGCTGCTCGACCCCGTACAGAAATCATTCCTGGCCAGCCCGCCGTCTGGTGCCGCCTTGGGTACATTTTTACCTACGGGCCCGAGGCTTTACGCAATTACGAAAAGGGCCGCCAATTTTACAAGCAGGCTGCTGACCAAACTCTTGACCGACATGTTCAAGCGCAAGCACGACTTGTTTTAGGGGAGATATTTGCGGCAGGCCAAGGGGTTCCCGTCAATGAGATTAAGGCCAGAGAATACTTTGAAATGGTAATAGAGCAGCAAGATAGCCTTGCCTCACAGGCCATGGGCTATTTTGCACTTGGTCGTCTGCTTTTTTTAGGTCAAGGCGTAAAACAGGATCTAGTCCTGGCAGAAAAGTATTTGCAAAAAGCTGCTGATCAAGGAATGAGTTTGCATGCACAAATTAGAGCACGGTTCTATTTGGGCAAACTGTTTCGCTATCTTTTTGCCCAGAGCCGCTCTTGCGAATTGAAAGAAAGAGCCATAGAATATTACGGATATACAGCGGACCAAGTAATTGAGCGTAAGCTTCAGGCCCAAGCATGGCTTGGACTTGGCGATTGTTATCGGGAATTATTTGATGTGTCAGAAAAGCACATTGCACAGAAAATGCGGGCATTTTACGAAAAAGCAGCTCAGCAGGAAGTTTGTATTGATACTCGAGCAGAGGCAAACATGCACTTAGCAGAAGCATGCGAATACGGATGGGGCGGGTTACCCACAGATTTTGCGAAAATGAAAAGACATTACGAGGCCGTTACAGACATGAAGACCGCTCATAGGGGTTTCCAGGCAAAAGCGTGGGCAGAGCTTGAGAGGATATATACGCAAGGCCTTGGCGTACCTCGCAACCCCGTCAAAGCCGTTGAATGCCGTACTGCAAGATTAAAAGTTCCATAAAAAAAGGCTTTGCCTTCTGCTCTGCTAATTACGGGGCAGTTAGCCATTCATTGCCATCAAATTCTGGGTGTTTAAATTGCTATAGAACGAGAAGAGAAGGGCCTCTTTTTCTATTTTGGCTTTGTTCGGAAGAAAGCGCTTGGCTTTGTCTGTAAGAGCGGGTTCTTCTTCTTTCGCGAGAATCTTCTTTCTCAGAAAGTCGTTCCCAGATTTTTTTTCGATCCGGATGGATCAGGCTATCTAGGAAGCTGGCCTTCTTCTTTGCTAATTGCGGGGCTGTTAGCCCCTTTTTATTTGTTATATCAAGGGATGTTTGCTTTTTTAGCAACTTAACTATTGGTTCACGCTCTCTAGCATTCAATAATTTATCAATGAGCGAAGATCCTGCCAGTATTGCTAAATGCAATGGGGTATTTTCGTCAACATCCTGTGCATCGGGATCACTATCTTTCAGTTTTAAGAGCATCTCCACAATTTTTTCGTCAGAAGAAAATGCTGCTACATGAAGAGGCGTCATCAACAGATCATTGCGTATAGTCGGATTAAAGCGCGGGTCGTTTATAAGCATTTCTGCAATCTCCCCGCTGCCATCGGCAAGAGCTAAATGAGTCGCTGTGAATCCGCAGTCTCCCTTTGCATTTATATCTATTGCTTCATTTTTAAGCAATGCATTGACAGCATCAGGGTTAGCCTCTTCAACAGCGGCTATGAGGGGGGTTTCTTGAATAGTGTTCGCGTGATTAACGTTTATCCCTCGTGCAGAAAGTTCCATTATTACCTCACGTTTATCTGCAAGTAATTTGCTAGAACATTTCTTACCCATGGATAATTTTCTGACTGCGTAATGTAATGCGTTATTTCCGGTCGCATCAACGCCATTTACGGGAACATTCTGTTCCAAGAGTCGCTTTACTGCTGGCAATTTGCCCTCCTGAGCGGCTTGAAAAAAGAGGGTGAGTAAGCAAATCTGGTCGTTAGAGTTGCATGGTGAACCAGAGTTAATGAGATCGAGCATGATTGACATATATATCGCTTGTTCCTTTTCAGACGAGCTTCGCGTGTATGCAAGCTGAGCATGGTTAAATGCGAGCAAGCCTTCTTGATCTTTATTATCAAGGTTTGCTTGTGCAGCAATGAGGGCTTGTACAGCCCTGTGTTTGCCATTCGCCGCGCATTGCATTAGTACCGTTCTCTTGCGGGAATCAGGTTTATCAAGGTCAGCGTGATTTCTAATAAGGGATTTTACATCGGCTGTTTTGATTGACTCAGGCTTCTCATAATCTTTGATCATCCCTTGGAGGGAGGTAAAAAGAGTGAGGGCAAGAAGGAGAAAGAAATTGTTAGAAAGATGTTTCATCTAAATCCTTCGCAGTTATGCAGTTGCAGCCTAGTGCTATAAAAATGCCGGAAGAATTAGGAAATTGCAACAATTTCATCTTTTCTATCGGGCGCGATTTTATGAATTAATTCAATGGCTTTGGCTTGATACTCATCAGCTTTCTCGCTATTTCCTTGTAATTTCCAAATATGCGCTATATCAAAAGCAAGATCAATAGCATAATATGGTTTTTTTGCTTGAGCATGTTCAAAACCTTGTTCATAGGCACGGAGTGCATCATCAAGCTTATCAGCTTCCTTTAGCAAAAAGCCATAATGCCTATAAAGCTGACTTGTTTCGTAGGCATAGACATCTTTGCACGCGGCAATACCTTCTTCAAGCAATTGCTGGGCATGCCCTTTTTGAGATCGTGAATACCTAAAAGAAGCATACACATCATAGAAAATTGGTAGTTGAGTGCGATCTCGCGAGCGCGTATGTTCTTTTAAATATGCCAGCCCAGTTTCAAAAATTTGTTCAGCATCTTCATAATTTCCTGCCGCATTTAATGTTTTTCCCAGTGAGGCATAGGTAATTAAGGTTTCATCATAATTCGTAAAATCAAGCCGTGTCACTGCATTTTCAAGATTCTGTCGAGATTTATTGAGAAGTTTCCGAGGAGCCTTTTCCCTCACGCCTAATTCCAGACAAGTTGAGCCCACCAGACGGTAAAATTTACCCGCTTCTTTTGGGTAACTTTTCAAACAATACTCGAGCCCCATTTCATAAAATTCTAACGCCTTTTGCGGATCGTTTGCAATATCGTAATAAAGTGCGCCTACTGAATTAAAATACATCGTCTTTTTGTGCTCATTCAATCCACGGCACTTTTGGTATCCTTTTCTGAAATAATCTAGAGCTCGTGGTATGTCTCTGAGCGAAAAGCCTGCTCTGTCGCCAGCGGTGAAGTAATAATCAGGAGTATCTGGTGATAATTTAATGGCTTCATCTAATTTTTTAAGAGCTTCTTTGGTATCGCTGGCTGCATATGTTTTTGCCAGACCTTGATATGCCTTGGCGTGTACAAAAGGGCTTTTGCTCCATTTCATGGCATTATGGAATACAATGCGTGCTTCTTCTACAGGCACGCCTTCTTTGTGCCTCAAATCTTGAGCCTTTTCTAAAAGTTGACGAGGATAGCTTTTTGTTTGACCGGCACCAGCATTTACGAGCTGGGGCCCTTTTTTTGCAGGAGATAGTGGGATTTTTTTAGCCAGCTGTACCTCTTTAGCAGGCTGTTCAGTTTTTACAATCGGTGGCGGGACAAAACCTTCATCATCCCAGCTTTCCAGCTCGGGTGCATCTATGGTTTTTACAAGAGATGGCGGCATGGCACTATTATCGCTCAAACTCCGCTCCATTGCATACAAAGCAGAAAAGAGCAGATTGCCTAACAAAAGTAAACAAAGGGCATGATGTTTCATGAAAAATCTCCACATATCAAGACGGTTTTTTAGAATGAGCTTTACTGCATACCAGAAAGCCATCGTGCTTTAGCACGTGGATGAATGGTGCAATAAAGTGCAAAAGCGACTAGCTTTTGTAGCTTATTCATGTTAAAATGCTGCTTATATTTATATTTGTAACAAGCAGGTATTGAATGTTGTTAACGCATAAAGTAAGGCATTATCAAGATTATACTCAAGAGCTGCGAAAAGCGAATCTTATTGCTCAGTTTGCTGTTGTCACCAAAAGTAGGTCATCAAAGGATGTTAAGGAATTTGGTCTTAAATCTGCTATTGCTAATCAAATACTCAAGAAATACGCTAATAACAAAAGAATAAAGAAAGTAAGTAGAGTTAAGCTTACCCTTCCTGCCCAATCAATCAAAGTGAACAAAGAAAAACGCATTATCACTCTAGTACCACTAAGACTCACGCTTAACTATTATTTTCCCAAATACTTTTATCAAGGTTAACCAAATAGAGCTTGATCATGAATATGCTTATGTCACAGTGACCGTACCAGAACAGCCAATGAAAGAAGTAACAAGTTTCATAGGCGTAGACAGCAATACGACCGGTCATTGTGCAGTTGCAGCTTATCCGCTAACTGGAGGTACGCAAGTTAGGCAAGAAAGCATCACATACTCATAAAAAGTATAGTCAACAGCGACGCCATTACCAGCGCAAGGGAAAGCTTAAAAAGCTAAAAGCCAGTAAGAAGCGTGAAAAAAGAATAATCAGAGATATGTTACATAAAGCAAGCAGAGCTATTGTAAGCTTTGCCCAGAAGCACAATGCAGGCATTAAACTGGAGGATTTGACAAGCGATTTCTAGCGGTTCTACCTTCGTGTTTCATAGCGAAGAGGAGCGTGCTGCTATGCTCGCGATTGTCAACTACCGCGGCCTAAAGGCCGCAGCTTGTAAGAGCTCGCGTTGACCAGCTTCAGCCAGGGCTTGTATATACAAGTTATCGGGCTACGTTATGGGAGAGCGCTCAAGATCACACCCTGGGATGCTTGCCAGTTCCAGGCTCTGTAAGTTAAGGGTTAAACAGATCGAGGGTATAGATCAGTGCTCTTAAAATATGCCGCCCCATAACTTTGGCGAGGCACACTTTACCCCAGAAATGGGAGATTTTTTTAAATAAGGGATGACAAAAATGTCATACGCATTTGTGATAGATGCAAACAAACAACCTCTTAACCCTTGCCACCCAGCAGCTGCTCGCAAACTGCTCAAGCAAGGCAAGGCTGCCGTATTTAGACGCTATCCCTTTGTCATTATAATGCGTCAGCCAAACTTCTTAGAGGTGCAGCTTCTAAGATTAAAGATCGATCCGGGGAGCAAAGTTACTGGACTTGCTATCGTCAATGATAGAACAGGTAAAGTACTCTTTGCCGCTGAGATTCATCATAGAGGGCAATATGTACATGAGCAACAGCTTTCAAGAAGAGCTTGCCGCAGATTCAGAAGGCACCGAAAAACTCGCTATCGACCACCTCGCTTTGATAACAGAACAAGAAGGCCGGGTTGGCTTCCACCATCTTTGGAGAGCAGGATAGCAAACGTAATAACCATAGCTAAACGAATTATGGGTTATTGTCCTATCGGAGCAATGAGCTTAGAACTGGTACGCTTTGATATGCAGCTTATGCAAAATCCAGAAATTAGTGGCATTCAATACCAACAAGGAACTTTGGCTGGCTATGAAACACGAGAATATCTGCTTGAGAAATTCAGGCATACTTGTGCTTATTGTAAAGCGCAGAATGTGCCCCTAGAAATAGAACATATTGTACCGGTGAGTAGAGGCGGCAGTAACAGAGTGTCTAATCTTGCTCTTGCCTGCAGGCCATGCAATCAACAAAAAGGTAATCAGTCAGCAAAAGAATTTGGCTATCCTGAAATACAAAAACAGGCTCTCGTTCCTTTAAAAGATGCCGCAGCGGTTAATGCTATGCGCTGGAAACTCCTTGACAGTTTAGAAGCTTTGAGATTACCTGTGGAGACAGGATCAGGCGGAAGAACAAAATTTAATCGTACACAATGCAATTTACGCAAAGAACATTGGATAGATGCTGCTTGTGTTGGGGGAAGTACGCCCGCAGATTTGCATATCAAATCCGTTCTGCCATTAATTATCACTGCCACGGGTCATGGAAGCAGACAAATGTGCAGAGTAGATACATTTGGCTTTTCTCGCACCAGCGCTAAAGGAACCAAGAAAAATTTTGGTTACCAAACGGGTGACATTGTTAAAGCTATAGTAACAAAGGGGAAAAAAGTTGGAATATATACAGGCAAAGTTGCCGTAAGAAAGAGCGGCTTCTTTAATATCGTTATGCAGGCTAGGACGATACAAGGAATTAGCTATAAGTACTGTAAGCGTATCCAAGCTTGCGATGGATATAAGTATAATTTTGTGGCGAGCACTTCCTCTGCGCCCTAAAGGACCCAGTTTCCGCGCTTATTTAGGAGATTTAAAAATGAAACATTTTAAATGTAGGCCGGGCATCCAACTCCTAGCGCGCTTCGTTGCCTCTCGCTTAGAATATTTAGATTCTATTGCCACATCTATCTTACCTCGCAGCAATTTCTCTCCAGAAGGTCAAAGGGCATACGCTCAATCGAAAGAACGTGTGAGAGGTCTTGAAGACCTTTTTCCCGAAATTGCCCGCTATTATTATTTAATGAGGGAAGAAAATATTCGCGGTTTGGATGAGCAGTCATATGGCTTTTCGCTAAGAGACTATCTGGAATATCGACCATCAGTAATTGCCCAGCGTCGTAATTGTGGAGGTAAGTGGCTTGATCTTTCTAGTTTGCGCCTCTTCGATTTAGATGGCTTGTGTGAACTCTCAGATTTTCCGGAGGTATTAAGAATTTGTTATAACCATCTAACTGAGCTCCATGCTGAAGACTTTCGTGCAGGAGGGAATCTAAAGGATTAGCTAAGAGCCTATCTGGTTGCTTGAAGAGCAAATGATAGTTACTCCATTAGCTTGATTGCCTAATTCTTTATTGCCTATGCCAACACCTAGTGAATTTCCTTCAACAATGTTGCCATCTGAGAATGATTGAATAGTTATCCCATCTTTGCCGTTATTAACGATATAATTTGTTTCAAGTGGCGTTGTACCGCCAACAGTTGTAGGGCTGGTGGTCCCTCCCTGATTAATACCAATACGTACACCGCTGAGCTTGTTACCAAATGAGTTACCGTTACTATCTTTAGCCAGCATGCCAGAAATGTCAGCACCGATGATATTTCCTTTAATAAGCGTATCAACCGCAAGCTCAGTTACACGTACGCCATCTTCTTCATTGCCTGAAATAATATTACGTTGCGCTGCATCGGGAGACGATGGATCAATCCCAACTTGCGTCTCATTTGCAAATTGTACAAATACACCACTCAAACGATTGCCCAGGACTTGAGAGCCGGTACTATCTGTTCCAATCTTATTACCTTGGATGTGCATATTTAAAGGTGGAATAGATTGATATGAATTTCGCCCAACCTGTATCCCTTTTGCTTTTCCGGAAATTGTATTGTCTTGTATACGAGGGAGTGCAGAAACTTGTGTTCCACCAAATTGGGTATCGCTAAATATACCAACGGCATTGTTACCTAGTGCAACCATCCCCTTTGCATCAGTTCCGATTTTGTTATGAGAAATTGAATCAATCGGGATAGCCCAAATGCCAATTTGCTCAACGGAAATAACATTGTTATCAATAGCGCCATTTCCAGATACATATTCAAAAGTGATTCCATGCGTAGAAAAATGTAATGCTCGTTGACCTGTCTTATCGGTACCGATATAATTACGAGTGATCAAGAAATTGTTAACTGTGCCGGTAGACATATCTATACATCCGATATCACCTATTGATGTAGCAATTACGTTGCTGTCTGCAGGATTTATTCCACCAATAGTACTATTGTTTCCTGAAATCTCCATACATTGTACAATACCTAAGAAATCCCCCGAGCTCGGATCATGTACACTTGTTCCAATAATATCAGTGCCAAAGAAATTACCAGCTATTAGTGCATTATCACTATCATCTAACCATATGCCAGTGCCCATTGCAGTCACACCAAAATCACCTAAAAAGCTATTTATACATAAGCCCTTAAATACACAACCAGCAATGCCAATTGCTCTGAAGGCAATCCCCGGCAGTGCCGCGCCGGGACCTCTAATTTCTATGCGCAGTACGGCATTACTGCCGTCTTCAAAGGCATTAGTGTTGGCAGATGCAGGAAATGCTGTATTAGCAGCATAACCGTCAACCGTAACTGGGTTAGTATCAATCAAATACGCTGCCCCACTTCCCATAGTTGCCGTTGGCTGAATACGCCATGTGTCAGTTGCTGATTGAAATCCTAGATCAGTGATAGGGATATCGAACTGGATAATATTCATTATTGGATCACCCGAGAGCCCTTGAGAAAATTGTACCGCAGAACGTAATGTGACAACCCCCGGCGAAACTTCAGGACTTGTATTAGGAAATGGAGCAGCGGTATCTGCTGTTGATGTTACGGTAATTGTTGTGATAGCAGATAACTGAGAATTAATCCCTATGCAAATAAAAAATAATAATACATTTCTAATAAACTTCATAAAATCTCCTCATTTCAAAACTTTTTAATTTATTATCCTTGCAATGCAACTACTTGTTCTCCCCAAGTACAGTATGAAGGAACATATGGTATAACTGTCCACAAAGTAGTTTGATCCACTGGATCGAGACTTGTTGCTGTATAGATGCCCCAAGGTTCCACGGTTCCGTAGGGGCCACCACTGAGATTATAGAATGCAACACCTTTGGCCACAGTTTGAACCGAATCACGTAATTCTGTATCATCTAACGAATCAGCGGTACAGCGGTGCGCTGCAAATCCGCTTATAAATGTATTAGCAGATGAAACTGATCCAGCAATTACCATTGTTCCATTGATATTGGTCATAGTAGAAGGAAAGTAGAATGAGCGAGTATCGTTGGTAAGCGGCCCTGCATCATATAAGGTTCCCTCCTTAACAACGGTTGGGGTTGTGGTACTAAGATCAATCTGCGTCCAGCGCACGCCGGTTCGGTCAGCGCTGCCATTTCCAATGCCATTCTGATCAACGCCTATGTGTCTTACCACAAAGAGTTGCTGATTTCTCACGTGTGCTGCAAGCACGCGACTGTCAATGCCAAGAACCGTTACTGTTGGACCGAATAAATTCTTATAAGGAATAGGTGTAGGCGGTACTGTAGGCTCCACGGAAAGAAAAATCGGCGCGGCGATAGTATTAGTTGAATTATCAATCTTATAAAGGATGAGCTCAGCCCCGTTGGCAGGGTTGATACCAACTATATAACCAAAAGGAGGCTCTGTATCAAAATTATCGACTGCCATTGGCGCAAAAATATTACTTGCTACCGTCAAATTACGATATGCAATAGGATCACCATTGCCACCGTTCAGGAGTGATTGTTTATCAAAAACAAATGCTGCACCAGTATCAAAGGTAGAGGTACCATTTAGATAAAGATTCATTCCCGCGTAGACTTTAGTTTGATCGATACCAAAAGTAACAAAGTCGAGGTCTGTTTCCGGTATACCTTCCCCAATATTTCCGATCGGCGGAATTTGATCTTGAGGAACTTGAACAATGTTCCATTGCGTGCATGGAGTAATTACATCGCAATCGCTTACGGCAAGATAGATAAATGAAGTGGTCGCTGCTAGACTAAAATTAGAACTGGTTGCCAATATAAACCAGCGCTTTGAGAATGGATCAAAGCGGACTTGTGCATCATATGCATCAACTCCCGAGCTGGTAAGTATTCCAAAAAATGAATCCAATGAAGTATCGAGCGCTTGGTCTTTCTTTCCACACCTATCAAAAGTTATAATACCCACGGGACCGGCAGCAACAACGAATTGTTTTGTGCCGATCGCTCCTGAAGTCTCTGAAGGAAAAGTGTCCGGTGACGGAGCGTCAAAAGCAGTCATCGCAATAAAATTCGCTTTAATAGGCAAAAATGTCCGCTTACAAAGCGGATCCTTAGCCGCCGCTTCAAATGCTGCCATTAATGGCAAAAATGCCAAAATCAAAACTGGTTTTATGCGAAAAAATTTCATCAGACGGCTCCTTAGTGATTTCTAAAGGTTACTAATACACGTTACTATCAATTTCGTAGAGTGTTTTAAATAACATAGTAAAACGATTGCAAATTAAGCAAGGTTTAAGCGTCCCCAATTATGCTGCTTACTAGTGATCATTTTTTTTGCAGAAGTTTACTACTATTTTTTGCGCCTTAGCGAGCTAACCGTCAGTTTTGAGCATACCTTAAATGCCGATTAGAAAATCAAGCATAATTTTTTGGCCCGCCTTGATTTTTTTTCTAATTGTGTTATATTTCACAGAGAATGATATATTTCTTGGATAAAAAATTGTTCTTCATTAACTCAGATTGGTGCTTTATGAAAATACGCTTGGTCTTTTTTCTCATGGTAGCATGCTTCCCATTTCTTGGGCAGGCTATGGAGCAGATGAGATCTCCACAAAAAAATGCTCACTTAGCTGAAAAGTGCGCGGAACAGGCATCATTGAAAAGTGTTCAAAAAAGCCTTATTGTTATGCTGACAAAAGAGGACGCTCATCAGATTCTTGCAGTGCTTAACGATGATTTATTTCAACAGGTAAACCGTGCTTATTTTGAAAAGAATCTGATGTTCTTGAAACACTGCCTATTTGTAATGGCGAAAAAAAAAGAAGACTATTCGCCACAAGCTCTGGAAGCGCGTCTTGCAGCAACCTATCTTGATCCTGTGTACCAAAAACTTGATGATCTTTTGAAAAGTGGGAAAAATCTCTCTGTTTCAGATACGCTCTCTTTCTTTGCTGAAGCATTTCATTATGATTGGCAACAAGATATACCCCGTTATAATACCTACGCATTGTGCGCCGAGGATGCAGCGCTTATCTGGACGTTAGAACTACGCTTTGCTCTATCAACTGATATTGATAATCAGATGTTTTCCGTTGTGAAGAAATTGTGCAAATCGCTTCATGTAGTTATTACTCCCGATCAACAAAATCGATCAGTTAAGAATATTAAAACTCGTTTAGAAAAGATTAGCGCTGATGAGAAAATAGCAGAAAAAAAGCCTAAAGATGAAGTTAGTGCTCGCCTATATGATCTTGTTTTTTGTCTGAGTGATCGTGAGCTAAAATATTGCATTTTCTTGCTCTCGCGTCCATCTCTTTACCATGAGCTTATGTCCTACAATTTCTTTTTTAGGGTATACTTCCATGGTGTAAAAAAAGCATCGGAAAAAAATGACCCAGAACTTGTACGTATGCTTTTTGACCTCCTCGGTGAACATGTGAATGCACTGCGAGATACATTATGTCCCTATTTGTCGAGTCATAAAGACTTTTCTGCGCTACCAAAGGAAAGAAGAGAAAGGCTTGAGGCATTCTTACATGCCATAAGGCCCGTTGTTACAAAGCGTGTGTACGCTGATAACGAGACCATGCCAGATAACGGGGCTAAGCCGCAACCAGAAGGTGAACCGGCTAAAAAAATAAAAACAGAATCAAAGCCGCTCTGCTTCGATGATCTGAGTGCTTGTGACGAACCTAGTGTTCAAGAAAAGATTCGCGAGTTGCTAAAAGATGCTACGAGGCTGCCTCAATTTCAAGAGCTGCTTTTTCAATGTATTGTAAGGCTCCAAGAGGAAAATAAAACAATTCCTCTGCATGAAGCTAAGCAATCTGAGCTAACACAAAGGGCAGAAAAAGTATCAAATGCTTGTAATGAGCTTGCAGCTCAGGTGATGAACAGTAGATTAAGCTACGAGAGTTTACGAGCTGACGTACAAGCTTCTCAAAATGAGTTACAAAAACAACTCTGTCACCTTACGCTGCTTTTGCAAAAAAGTCAGGTGCCTGAAACAAAGGACATACATCATGAATAAAACAATTGTTCTGCTTTTAGTGCTGATAACGATGCCTCTCATTGGGATGCAATCAACGAGTGAAGCGACATATGAAAGCAAGACATTTCCTCTAAAAAAAAGAAAAGCGCTGAGCGAGGATTCTGGCTTAAAAGCTTCCGGTGAGGGCTCAAGTTCAAAAGTACCTTCTGAAGGTTCGAGCTCTGAAGAAAAGCGTGCTGCGGATGCATCATCTGAGGCGACGGCTCCTCAAGAGATTAAATCTCCCAGGGTAGTACCCCTTATGCAAAGATACACCACCGCGCTTTTGGAACAATCTAATCCAGAGTTACTAAAACCTCAAACTGCTTCCGTAGTAAATCTCCTCAATCCAAAGTCGCGCGAAGAAATTTTCATGGTCTTTTGGAGGAAATTATTAGAGACACAAAATCAGCGTAAGCTTTTAACAGCAGAAAATGCTGCACTGGAGCTTAAGGAAAAACAGGGCAAAGCAATGTTGCCCATTTTGAGCGCTGAGCGGGATCAACTTCAGGCTGCTGTTCAATTACTTGCAGCAGAACTTAAAAGAGATACTACCCAAAGTCCTCCACCTTCTTCTGAGGCTGAAGTAATAAAAGCTTTAAAAGAAGAAGTAAGGCTTTTGGCAGAAGCAAACAAGAAGCTTGTGGAGTCAAATAATGTACCTTCATGCACCCAGGTAAGAGGAGATATAAAACCAATAATTATATCCGAAGCTGTCCATAATTGGCTGTAAACCAAAACTATCTACTCCTATTAATGGAGATGCAATAACCAAGGGAACTACATGACTAAGCTTCTTATATTAGCGCTATCCGTAGCATTCCATATCGTGTGCTTTGGGATGTTAGAGCGGGAAGACAAAATTGTTGCTGGTGCGCGGCTGCCGAGTAATAAGCAGCCTGCTGGAAATGATGCATTGCCCGGCGAACGCTCATCAAAAAAAATGAAAAATGAGCCCGACACACAAATGCATGAAGGCGCCGCCGCTTTGCAGCAAAAAGTAGCAGGTGTTAGCAGTAATGAACAAAATCCAGAAGAAGTTTTCAATACATTACTTGTTAGTGTAACCGAGCAAGAACTGGATAGAAGATTGCTATCTCTTGTGCGTCCCATTGCCACAACTTTGCCGTTAGTAAAAAGCCTCATATTGGAGGGCTTTAAAAGACGTTTGCAGCAAAAACAGGAAATAGCTCAAGCTCAAGATACATGTGATGCTTTGGAGCAGCGAGCGGCAAACGAGATGCTTGCAAAAGAAAAAATGAAAGCGGCTCTTTTGGAAGAGCAAAGGCAGATTGCCGAGCAACAAACATGCATTGATACCGATTTGAAAAAATTTATTTATAAGGAATTGAGCCATGAATAAATGGTGTATACTTTTTTTGCTGTTAGCTTGCTCTCTCTCTCAAGCGAGCCAAATGACTGAAGTAATAACTCGTGTTCATGATGCTGATGCTACGCTTTTATTTAATATGATTAGCGGAGAAACCAATCTTGACGTGCTTAAAATGCTCTTAGATGATGTCGGGAGCACGAGCAATGAAGAGGCTTTAATGTCTTTGCTTGGATTGCTTGTGAAGGACCATTCTGCAAGCCGATTGCATAAAGGAGCTCTATTGGACAAGATCGATCAATTGCAAAAGAAGGTCGATCAGGAAAATGCTGAATTTGTGCAAATGCGTATGCGTGTTTGCGAACTTAAAGAAGAAAAAAGAGTTCTGATCAAAAGAAGAGAAGCTATTGCTCAATGTGCTGCGATGAACAACAATAAAGAAATAAGTCAGCTGCAGGCAACCATAGACCTGCTTAAAAAGCAACTTGAAGACGCGCAGGGTAAGAAACGTCCTCATGAAGAAAATGCTGAGGTCTCGCATCAGCCTTGCAAAACGAAATTGATTAAAGAGCAGGAACGCGTGAGAGAGCTTGAAGAAGAATTAGCAGAGCTGAGAAAAAAAAATATGTATGCAAAAGCTTCGGTTACAAGGCTTAAGAACAATTCAAAGAAAAAAGACTCTGAGCTGAGAGCTGCAAAACGGGCTAAAAAGGCCGAGGAAAAGAAAGCAGCTAAGTTTGAGGCGACAAAAAAATCCGAATAAATCGTAATTTTTTATTTATATGCCCAGAAAACCCCACGGCTTGTCAAGCCTGGGGATGAATGGGCATCATTGTAGAGCTTTCAAAGGCGAAAAGCCTTTAGGAGCGGTGGATACCATTTTCAGCTGGTTTAGAGAAATAGTTTTGATTGAAATACAAATATGGTTGCCTTCAAAAAAAATAAATGCTAAATTTCTCTGCATGAAGAGAACTATACAAAAGACCTTCAGCTATCGCCTGGAGCCTACAAGATTACAAAGAATGCTTTTTGCACAATATGCGGGATGTGTAAGGTTTGTATTTAACTATGGACTTAGCTTAATCAAGAAGGCGTTTGATTCAAAAACCAAAATTCCTACTTATACAGACATAGCTAATCTCCTGCCTTCACTAAAAAGAGCAACCGAAACAGCGTGGCTTAAAAAAGTTCATTCCCAAGTTCTTCAGCAGGCGCTCAAAGATTTAGAGAATGCATTAAAACATTTTTTTCGCGGCATTAAATCAAAACAGAACATAGGGTTTCCTCGTTTTAAATGCAAGGGTATAAAAGATTCATTCCGCTATCCTCAGTACGTTGAATATTTGGATGGTAAGGTATATTTGCCAAAGATTGGCTGGGTCGGGTATCGTGATTCGAGGCCGCTAGAGGGTATAATTAAACAAGCTGTGGTAAAGCGTCGTGGAGATCGCTGGTTTGTGCATATAGTATGTGATGTAGAGGTGGAAATTTCCTCAAGAATTGTTTCGACTGATAACATAGTAGGAATCGACTTAGGGCTTACTCATTTGGCTCATCTCTCAAATGGCCAAGTCTATGAAAATCCCAAACATCTAAAAAGTGATCTTGGGCGCTTACAATTCCTACAAAGGGCTTACTCACGTAAGCAGAAAGGGAGTAAAAATCAAAAAAAAGCAGCAAAGAAAGTGGGTAAACAACATATAAAAATAGCTGATAAACGACAGGACTATATTAATAAGGTCTCAACTGCCATAGTCGAAAACCAAGACGGCGTCATAGTTGAGAATCTTAATATTAAGGGCATGATAAAAAATAGGTATTTGGCACGGTCCATTGCCGATGCAGGCTGGTATAAACTTATATCATGTCTTAAATATAAAGCTGACTGGCAAGGAAAGCCGTTCGTGGTAATTGATAGATTTGCGCCTACGTCAAAAGCTTGCTCATCGTGCGGTGATAAAAAGGATATGCCCTTATCTATACGCAGATACCTATGTGAAGCATGTGGTCTTGATTTAGATAGAGACTTCAATGCAGCAATAAATATACGAGCGGCAGGGCTTGCCGTTCTTGCCTGTGGAGGGTTGAACATTGGTTCTCCCAGTGAAGCAGGAATCGCCGGCTTTTAAGCCGGTGAGGGTCAATAAGCGACTGAGCTGTAAAGGCTACTCATCCAATTATTGACTGTTATTTTATCAGCCTCCGAGAATGGCGCTTCCATGAGTGCACCCATCAAGCTATTATCCAGCGCTAAAATGGAGGTAGCTTCATTGAGGTGTTTGGCCAAAAAGTGCTCTGCTTCATGATTATTAGCCAATAGGAAGTAGGTAATACTAAGAGCTGTTTTATCGGGCGTGATTGCAACTGCCCAGAATGAAGAAAAAGAGCGGTTCCGCGCGACCGCAAAGCGAGCATTATTGGGTGATAGATGTTCTGGTGCATGCCAATTGACGGATCTGGGGAACAGTCTTTGCAAAGCAATCGGACCACCAGCATCGTTTGCTTCGGGGTTTCCTACAGCAGCAATGCCATCAGGTTCAAAAAGACCCATTGGAATCAGATCATCAAAAAAATTCATAGTAAAACCATCGCGATGCTTGATGCCAGCCCATGGGTGATAAACAAGATTATACGTGTTATCTGGAGAATCTTGGGCCGCGTCGAGTACTGTACCAAGAGCCATAAAAGAAAAGCGGACATCTTTAATATCCTCTAATTTAATTTTCTCTTCAATTGCCTTTTGCACCGCCTTTGGAATTACGTGTTTCAAGCTTGAAGGGTGTGCTTGAATAAGAGCGAGACGTTTTCTAAAATTATAACCACCTGGGTTATAATTGCCTATGAGGGGAAACCCGAAGAGTAGACCACTATGTGCAAGATCAAGAGGTTGGTCAGTAAGGGAAATTTGAAAGCCTTTCCAATCCTCTAGCGGCGGAATAAAATGCATATTATGGGTTGCTGCATCGGCCGTGGGCACCATCTTTTGTTGTTTAAGCTGTGCCTCATTTGCCTGCAATAAGCCGAAAGAGATGCTTAAAATCCCCAAGGTTTTGAGGTAGTTCATCGCTAATCCTTATTTTATATTTGTATTAATTTTAAGTATGGCAAATCGGCTGATTGCATGTCAATGGTTTGAAGTTTTAAATAACAAAAAACATGCTCTTTATACGAAAACAGATAAGAATGAAAGAGGGTCTGTCGTTGATGCCATTTGAAAAATATTTTAAATATTTGTATTATATGTAATAAATGCAAATGATTTCAAGCGTGAGCCATAACTATAAAAGGTACAATCTATGATAATAAAAAAGCTCGTTATGATACTGTGCACCGCGCTACCAAGTCCCCTTATGGCGATGATGAGTGCAACGATACGCATTGAAAACCCCGAGGCTGCTCTTTTTAGTGCAGTAATTGGTGGGCAAATAGATGTAATTAATGCTTTACTTAAACTGGGAATAAGGGTTGATTTGAGCAGAGCCGACGGCACGCAAGCATTGCATGTTGCTGCTGCGAATAACCAAAAAAATGCAGCAAAACTTCTATTAGAAAAAGGTGCGCCAGTCGATGCAAAAAGAAAACAAGGGACTACGCCGCTTATGTTTGCAGCCGCAATGGGTCACAAAGAGATGGCTTCGATTTTGTTGGCGCATAAGGCACAAATTGACGCAGAAGGTGATGAAGGCACTACTGCTCTTTTTGATGCAGCCGAAGCTGATGAGTCGGCAATGATTGAGTTCCTTGTGGCTAATGGTGCTCATGTCAATAAACAGGCGCTTGATGGAACGGCACTTATCTACGCTGCAGTTAATGGAAAGTGCAAATCATTGCGCGCACTTATTAAGGCTGGGGCACATCTTGAGAGTAAAGATAAGGATGGGTATACGGCACTCTCTTTAGCAGCACGGTTTGACCATGCTGAGGCTGTGCAGATTTTGCTTGACGCGGGAGCTGATTGTGGTGGGCAGCCCTGTGGAAAGACCCCTCTTATGGCAGCTGTGCAATTAGGATACGAGAAAGTAGTTGCTGTGATGATTCAAATGAAGGTGCCTCTTGAAGAAATGGATAGAAAGGGCCTTACGCCGCTTATGCTTGCAGCTGCCCATGGAAGGGCAACAATAGCTGATATGCTTATAGAAGCGGGAGCACTGGTTAATAAGAAAAATCAGTTTGGATCGACTGCGCTCTGGTATGCCGCTCAAAATGGCCATCTATCCATTGTTCGTAGTTTGCTAAAAGCTGGCGCTGATCCTAATACTCAAGATACAATAGGTCAAACACCGCTGCATATTGCCTCCGGGCAGGGCTTTAAGGCGATAGTAAGGGCTCTTATAGAAGCACGAGCCGATTTGCATTTACAAACCCGTGTAGGTGCAACGCCGTTATATTTTGCTGCACGAGGACAGGTACAAGTTGCGCAGAAAATTACTGAAACACTAGTGAAAGTCACAGACGAAGTGCTCAGTTGCAAAGAACGCGAGCAGAACTCGACTATCAAAGCTCTATTACAGGCCGGAGCATCGCCAGATGATATTGACAAACCTGAGGATAAGGAGAAGGTGCAGCGGATGCAACAAAAAACTGCTTGTGGTATGTGCAGCAAGCCAGCCAGGCAGATATGTGGCAGCTGCCATAGCGTGCACTATTGCTCAAGGGAGTGTCAGAGGTCTCATTGGGCAGTCCATAAATTGGCATGCAAAAAAGCTAGCTGAGTTTTTCATAGCAACAGCTCATTGGAATTTCCATTATTGCCTTTTTGACTTATTTCTAAATAAATGCTAAATTGAAATTATTAAATCTGTAAAAATTGGTTTTTTGGGCTTTCTCTACGAGTTGGCTAAAATTTCATAAGCCGGCGAGCAGTGGTATAAGGTTAAATGCAACAAAGCCGCCGTACAGGGGCATGAGGAGGCTCAATGCCACCTAGCCGCATATGATAAACAAAAGCTAATCTAAGTGCTCTTTTTGGACTAAGAGTTTGGTCAGCTTGTCTACTAGTGCTCTCAAGAAGTCAAAAGAGCGATTGGTCAAAGCCTAATACAATGAAATAAAAATTCTTAATTTTAAGGGGCAAAGATGTTTAAAAATATACTATTACTATGCATAGGCTTAACGGTAAGTGTAGCCATTAACGGCAATCCCAGGAAGAAGGCTGCGCTCTTATTTAAACAGGCACAAGCCTTGGAAAAAGCTGGCTTGATTGAAGCAGCCCTAGAGCGATACGAACAAAGCGCTCTCATGGGATATGGTTTGGCTCAATGCAAAGCCGCTGATATGTATTTCTGGAGGCAAACTACGGCAACTAATTTGCAGGAAAAAGAGGCTCTTGCGGATAAAGCCATAGAATGGTTTCTTAAAGCCGCTGAGCAGGATATTATGGGGGCACAAGTTCCCTTAGGATTACTCTACAATGCTAAAGCTATGAAAACGAGTGACCCTCAAGAACGGGAGGCTTTTTTAAATAAAGCTATAAAATGGTTTCTTAAGGCCGCCGTACAAAACAACTGCCAGGCTCCCTATAATTTAGGTGTGGCGTATTATGAAAAAAGTCAGATAGCAGTTGATTCTCAACAAAAGAAGGATTTTTTAGATAAGGCTATAGAATGGTTTCTTGCAGCTCACCAGAAATCCGATATTGGTGGTGCAGTCTATCTAGGTAAAATATATGAAGAACAGAGTGATGAAGCTACCGATCCTCAGCAAAGAGAAGAATTATTTAATAAAGCTTTAAGATGGTACTCAAATGCTTGTGCACAAGGTTGTCCCGTTTCCAAAAATGATTTAGGCCGTATGTATGAAAAAAGAAGTAAAGAGACGACGGATCCTAAACAAAAGAAGGAGCTTTTGAATGAAGCTATGGGATTCTATCAAGACGCCGCCCTGCGAGGTCTTGATAAAGCTCAGTATAACCTTGGTAGAACCTATTATGAGCAAAGTGAGGGGCTCCCTTGCGTAAGTATGGGATCGGGGCCTGTTTTTGATTCTAGACAAGAAACAGCTCTAAATTGGCTCACGCAATCAGCCCAGCAAGGTTTTGTGCCAGCTCACTATATGATCGGCAAAATATATTGCGCGCAGAGCGAGACTGCTACCCTTCCTGAAAAAAAGACTGAGTTATTAAATAAGGCTCTCGCATCGCTCGTTAAAGCTGCGCAGCAAGGCGATGCTGCAGCTCAAAATAAGTTAGGTCTCATCTACGATGAAAAAAGTAGTAATGCGACCGACGCTAAAGAAAAGAAAGACCTTTTTGAGAAAGCAGAAAAATGGTTTTGCAAAGCAGCTGAACAAGGTTACGCTTCTGCACTATGTCGGCTTGGTACTATCTATGATCAGGAAAGTAGCAAAACAGATGATACTCAAGAAAAGAAAGATTTTCTTGATAAGGCAGAAAAGTGGTATCGCAAAGCCGCTGAGCAAGGTTATGGTGTTGCTCAATGTAACTTAGGTGTTTTCTGTGCGAGAAAAAGCAGAATAGTGGCTGACCCTAAGGAAGGGGAAGATCTATTAAATGAAGCTCAACAGTGGTATGCCAAAGCTGCTGAACAGGGATTTGAAAGGGCACAGGCTAATTTAAATGTAGCACAAAAAAAGTTGCGCACTCTACATTCTGGGTCAATAAAGCATAGAAACGCCAAATCTTTAAAGCAACAGCATACAGCAGCTAGGCAAGGCGATTCTCAGGCTCAAAAGGGCCTGGATGAAATTGCTGCGCAAAAAGACTTAGAAAAGGTATGCATTGTTTGTGGTGCTGCTGCGTCAAAGACGTGTGGAGACTGTAAGCTTGCTCGTTATTGTTCACAAGAATGTCAAATAAAGAACTGGGCTGAGCATAAGCCGGAGTGTGATACTAGTCCTTAATAATAAAACGAGGCAATTATGTTTCATAAGATGCTATTAGCGGTTGCAGTGTTAACGATTAGCTTTACAATTAACGCTATGGAGAACTCAGCTCATAAAACTGATGAGCAACTCTTGCGAGAGGGTTTCCACTTTGAGGCGATAGGCAAGATGGATTTGGCAATAACGCGATACGAACAAAGTGGTCTGCTAGGCAATATTAAGGCTCAATTTACCTTGGCGGTTATTTATGAACAAAAAAGTAAAAACGCTGCTAATTCACCTCAAAAAGAAGATTTTTTAAATCGGGCTCAAGCTTGGTGCCTAAAAGCTGCTCAGCAAGGTCATTCTCAAGCCCAATTTAAATTAGCCGGCATATTTAATGAAAAGTGCGAATCTGCGAGCGAGCATCGAGACAAGGAAGCATTTTTGAATGAATCTCTTAATTGGTGTCTGAAAGCAGCCGAGCAGGGCTTTGTATCGGCACTTTATAACTTAGGTCCTATCTATGAACAAAAAAGTAGTTTGGCTACTGATCCCGAACAAAAGAAAGACTGTTTAAGCCAGGCAATAGAATGGTACCTGAAAGCTGCACAGCGAGGTCATGATCTTGCTCAATATGGTTTGGGCAGTATATTTCATAGGCAAAGTAACATTGCAACTGATCCGCAAGAAAAAGAAGCTTTATTAAAGCAAGCTATCGGTTGGTATAACAAAGCCGGCGAGCAGGGCCATGCTATTGCTCAATATCATTTGGGCGATATATTTATGGAGAAAAGTGAAAAGGCTATGGATCCTCAAGAAAAGAAAGATTTCTCAAATCACGCTAAAGCCTGGTTACAAAAATCCGCCAAGGAAGGGTATGCCGATGCTCAATATGCCCTTGCAACCGTGTATTATGAAGAAAGTGTAAGTATTTCTGAATCTAAGGAAAAAAAACGATTATTAAAAAAATCTTTAGAATGGGGCCTGAAAGCCGCTCAGCAGGGAGATGCCGAAGCTCAAAATAACCTGGGCAACATATATTATGACTATGGCGTAGCCACTGAAGACCCTCGAGAAAAAGAGGAATTTTATAAGCAATCGTTAAATTGGTGCCTTAAAGCTGCTCAGCAAGGTTTGGTGGAGGCTCAAAGCAATGCGGGTAGATTATACTATGAGCAAAGCATGTCCGCTTTAGATCCTTCAACAAAGAAAGAACTATCAAATCAAGCCCTCGCATGGTTCTTTAAGGCGGCTCAGCAGGGTGATACCAATGCTCAAAACACCTTAGGTCTTATCTATGATGAGAAAAAGAGCAAAACCACTGATCCTCAAGAAAAAAAAGATTTTTACGAAAAAACCGAAAAATGGTTTGCCAAAGCTGCAGAGCAAGGTCATGTCAATGCTCAGTATAATCTTGGCTGCTTATTAGAGGACCAAAGTGAGAGCATGGCTGATTGTCAAAAAAAGAAAGAATTAGCAATTCAAGCCCTAGAATGGTACCGCAAAGCCGCCGAGCGAGGTCATGTTTCTTCTCTATGTCGGCTTGGTAATATGTATGGTGAGCGAAACATAAGAGCTGAAGACCCTCAAGAAAAGAAAGATTTTTTGGATGCATCAGAAAAATGGTATCGCAAGGCCGCTGAGCTAGGTGATGCTATTGCTCAATGTAATTTAGGTGTTATCTGTAGTATAAAAATAAAAGTAGCGACAGACCTTCAACAGAAGGAAGATCTTTTTAATGAAGCTCAACAGTGGTATGCAAGATCAGCTGAACAGGGATTTGAAAGGGCACAGGCCAATTTAGACGCTCTTGTGGCGCAAAAAAAGTTGTATGCGCGGTCTTCGCTTACTACCCAAAAAAACTTAGAGAAGGCATGTAATGTGTGTGGCGATCCTGCTGGAAAGATGTGTGGGGACTGTAAGCTTGTACGTTATTGTTCACGAGCGTGTCAAGCACATGATTGGGCCGTGCATAAGCCGAGATGTAATAATGATCCTTAATACTAAAACGAGGCAAAGATGTTAAAAAAAATAATTTTACTATGCTTTGGGGTAATGGTAAGTGTGGCCGTTAATGGTATGGAGATCTCGGTTACTATGACTGCTGATCAAGTATTTAAATTAGCACACGCCATTTACGAGCGTGCCGAGAAAACAGTCGATCCTGTACAAAAGAAGAATTTTTTAAATAAAGCCGAAAAAATGTATCTCGATGCGGCCGAGCGGGGCCATCTTAAGGCACAATTCAACCTAGCCATTATATATTATAAGCAAAGCAATTGCACTGCTGATGCTGGGCAAAAGGAAGTCTTGTTAAATAATGCTGAAAAATGGTTCCTTAAGGCAGCTGCACAAGGTCTTGCTGATGCTCAACATAACTTAGGTGGCATATTAATGCAAAAAAGTGAGAAAGCCGCAGAACAAAAGGGAGCCTTATTGATTCAAGCTCTAGAATGGCTTAGCAAAGCGGCTGAACAAGGAGATGCTCAAAGGCAATATAACCTAGGCCTTATCTATTGCGAGATTAGTAATTCTGCTGTTGATCCTTTAGTAAAGCAAGATATGTTAAATCAAGCTTTAGAATGGTATCTCAAAGCCGCCTCGCAGAGCCATCTTGATGCACAATACAACCTAGGAATATTATATTATAAGCAAAGTAATTGTGCTGCTGATGCTGGGCAAAAGGAAGGGTTGTTAAATAATGCGGAAAAATGGCTCCTTAAGGCAGCTGAACGAGGTCTTGCCGATGCTCAATATGTCTTAGGCGAATTACGTAGACAAAAGAGTGAGGGGGCAATAGATCCTGAGCAAGAGGAGGACCTCTTAAACCAAGCTGAAGAATGGTTTCAAAAAGCTTCGTTGCAGGGGCATACTAAAGCTCAAAATAATTTAGGCAATATATTCAGACAAAAGAGCGCTAATGCTACAGATCTACAACAAAAAGAAAAATTATTAAATCAAGCTCAAGAATGGTATCGCACAGCCGCTGAAAAAGGAGATGCCGCAGCTCAATGTAACCTAGCTCGTCAATTCAGATTCAAAAGTGAAAGTACTGCTGATGCTCAACAAAAGAAAGATTCCCTAAAAAAAGCTTTAGAATGGTTTTGTAAAGCTGCTGAACAAGGTTTAGCGAGAGCTCAATTTAATTTAGCTCTCATTTATGAAGAGCAAAGTGAGAGCGCTGACGATCCTCAAAAAAAGAAAGAATTATTAAATCAAGCAATAGAATTGTATCGCAAAGCTGCAGTGCAAGATGATGCTGATGCACAATTTAACTTAGGCAACTTATATAATAAGCAAAGCCAAAACGCTGTTGATCTTTTAGTAAAGCAAGATTTGTTAAGTCAAGCTAGAGAATGGCTCTTTAAAGCTGCCCAGCAAGGGGATAAGCAAGCTCAAAGTAACCTAGGTAGCATTTATTATAATAAGAGTGAAAGCGCTGCTGATCCTCAAGAAAAGAAGGATTTGTTAAGTCAAGCTCTAGGATGGTACCAGAAAGCTGCTGAGCAAGGTCTTTCTGGAGCTCAATATAACCTTGGTACGATATATCATAAACAAAGTGAGAGCACGGTTGATCCTCAACAAAAGGCAGTTTTATTAAATCAAGCTATAGAATGGCACGAAAGAGCTGCGCAGCAAGGTTTGGTACAAGCCCAAGGTGATTTAGGTGCTCTCTTGGGACAAAAAAGGTTCAGCACTCAAGATCCCAAGCAAAAAAAGACACTGGGCACAAGAACAAAAAAGTTGCTGCGCTTGGCCGCTCGGCAAGGAGATGCAAAAGCTCAAGAAAACCTGGAAATACTTAAAAATCAAAAAGAGTTAGAAAGGGTATGTGCTGTTTGTGGTGCTGCTGCCCCAAAAACATGTGGCAGCTGTATGGTTGTCCATTATTGTTCACGAGAATGTCAAGCAAGCAACTGGCCTGAGCATAAACCGCAGTGTAAGAATAATAATCCCTAATAAACGAGACAACTATGTTTAGAAAAATAATATTACTAAGTTTAGGGCTAATGGCAAACGTGGCCATCAAAGGTATGGAAACCGCAGATGTTAAGACCGCGAAGCAATCATTTGAATTAGCGAGCACATTTCATTTGAAAGGTGATGAAGCTACTAATCCACAAGAAAAAGAAGCTCTTTTAAAGCTGGCTTTAGAGAGGTATCAAAAAGCTGCCGAGCAAGGTCATGCTGAGGCTCAATGGAACCTTGGTGACCTCTATATTGACCAAAGCTTAGCTGCTGCCGATCTCCAGCAAAAGGAGATTCTTTTAAATAAAGGTATAGGTTGGTACCTCAAGTCTGCTGCGCAAGGAGAGGCCGAGGCTCAGAATAGTTTAGGCGCGATCTATATACAGAAAAGTCGAGAAGCAACTACTCCTCAAGACAAGAAAGATTTTTTTAATCAGGCTCTCGCATGGACTTGTAAAGCTGCCTTGCAAGGTTTTGCTTACGCGCAATACCATCTTGGTGGTATGTATCATGAGCAAAGTGTGAGCGCTGCCGATCTTTCAAAAAAAGAAGATTTGTTAACAAAAGCTCGACAATGGTATGGTAAAGCCGCCGATCAGGATGATTCCGATGCTCAGTACGGTTTAGGCTTAACATATTATGAGCAACGAGAGAGCGCAGTTGATCCTCAACAAAAGGAAGATTTATTAAAGAAAACTCGAGAATGGTGGCTAAAAGCTGCTCAGAATGGTTCTGTCAAAGCACAATGTGGCCTTGGAGAACTCTATTGGGAGCAAAGAGAGAGCGCTGTTGATTCCAAACAAAAGGAAGCTTTATTAAAGAAAGCTCTAGAATGGTACCATAAGGCTGCTGATCAGGGTTCAGCCGAAGCTCAGTGTGGCATTGGTAGTATTTATAATGTGCAAAGAGCGAGCGCTGTTAATCCTCAGCAAAAGGAAGCTTTGTTAAAGAAAGCTCAGAGATGGTACCATAAAGCTGCTCAGCAAGATGATGCAGTGGCCCAAGATGAATTAGCTCTTATCTATGAAGAAAAAAGCAAAAAAACAACGAATGCTCAACAAAAGGAAGAGCTTTTAAAGCAAGCTGTAGAATTATGGGTTAAGGCAGCTCATGAAAATTATATACCAGCTCAAAATGACCTAGGTAGAATATATCATGAGCAAAGTGACAATGCTGTCGATCCTCAAATAAAGGAATCTCTTTTAAATAAAGCCTTAGAATGGTATCTGAGAGCCGCGGAGCAAGGTGAGGCTGAGGCCCAGAATTGCTTAGGCGCTATCTATGAACAAAAAAGCTCTAATGCTATCGATCCTCAGCAAAAGGAAGAATTTCTAAATCAAGCTCAAAAGTGGTATGAAAGAGCAGTTGAGCTAGGTTCCGTAGCAGCCCAGGCTGACTTAGGTGCTTTCTTTATAAAAAAAAGATTGAGCACTCATGATCTCCGACAAAAAAAGGCATTAGGTACTAAGTCATTAAAACTGTTGCGCAAGGCGGCCGATCGAGGTGACTCTAGGGCTAAAGAGAGCCTAGATGAACTTAGTAAGCAAAAAGAGTTAGAAAGGGTGTGTGCTGTGTGTGGTGAAGCTGCCCCACAGACATGTGGAGGCTGTAAGCTTGTCCATTATTGTTCACGAGCATGTCAAGCAATCAACTGGCCTGAGCATAAGCCACAGTGTAACAAAAACTCTGCGCCCTAAGGATATATCGGCCCTCTGCGCATATTCGTTGAACAAGCCTCCTGTAAGCGCTCATTGATCACTAGGCCTTACAAGAAAGAAAAGCTCCAGCAGGTCATTTTTAAGCTTTAATTATGCCCCAAGTTGATAATTTCTATTTGACAAAAAATGCAATTTTGTTAGGCTGGAATACATCTGTTTCATGCGGAGAGAATTTCCATAAAAAAAGTCTGGTGCGCTGGGATATAATCATAAAGAGGTCATTACATGAAATTACAAATAATGGGTTTATTAATGCTCGGCCTGCTCGCTTATGCGCCGTCGCATGGCATGGAAACCTCAGCTGATAAGAGCGCTGCAGAGGCATCATTGAAAGTAGCTCACGTGTTTTATGATAAAGCTGAGAGCGCTGTTGATCCTCAAGAAAAGGAAGAATTTTTAAACGTAGCTTTAGGAATCTACTTTGAATTAGCCTGGCAGGGAAATGCCGATGCGCAAAATAAATTAGGCCTTATCTATGACGAGAAAAGCAGCAACGCGGCTGATCCTAAAGAAAAGCAGAAATGTTTCAATGAAGCTGAAAAATGGTTTTGCAAAGCCGCTGCGCAGGGTCACGTTTCTGCTCAATGCCATCTAGGTAATATCTATGGTGAGGAAAGCTACAAAACAAATGATCCTCAAGAACAGAAAGATTTTTTAGATAAATCAGAAAAGTGGTATCGCAAAGCCTCTGAACTAGGTTATCCTGTGGCTCAGTGTAACTTAGGCGTTATCTGTGCGAAAAAAAGCAGAAACGCGGTAGACCCTCAAGAAAGCGAAAGTCTTTTTAATGAAGCTCAACAGTGGTATAGCAAAGCCGCTGAACAGGGATTTGAAAGGGCGAAGGCCAATTTAGATACTCTTGTGGCGCAAAAAAAATTGCGCAGTCAACATTCTAAAGGACTAAAGCTTAGAGGAATCAAATCTTTAAAGCAGCGGCGCGCGGCCGCAAAGCAGGATGATTCTAAAGCTCAAAAGAGCCTTGATGAACCGGATGAGCAAAAAGCGTTAAAAAAAGTATGTCACGTTTGCAGTGCTAAAGCCTCAAAGACATGCGGGGGCTGCAGGAGCGCCCTTTATTGTTCTCAAGAATGTCAAATATCTGACTGGCCTGAGCATAAAATGCAGTGCAGAAAAAATTCTGAGAAGAAAAACAGTCTACAAGAACGGGGAATGTTAGAAATCCCAAGCGAGGCCATTGTGCTTGCAAAAATACATATGGACGACGCTGCGGCTGTTGCTGCTTTTTCTGCTGATGAGGTGAATGGCGTGGTGAATAAGGGAGAAACGTACCTTATGCTGGCTCTTCGTTTCCAAAGAAGAAAAGCTTTTGAAGCTCTTTTAAAACATCCAGACATCAAGATTGAATCAACAGATCCTGACGGTGAAACGGCATTGTGGCACGCAGTTGAGCAAAATGACGAAGATTCGGTGAAGTTGCTTCTAGCTCATGAGGCCAGTGTTTGCGCACTTGATGCGTCCGTTTTCGAAGTCAGCAGCAATCAAAGAATTAAATCAATGCTTAAGGATGCATTAGTAGAACAGTTGGATGAAGAACATGCTCATGCTAAGGCAAATCGTGATCTCGAGGCATTTTTAAAAACGGTGAATTTAAGCCAGCTACAGTTGATGAGCCTTTTTATTAACCTTTTAAAAAAGAAAGCTGTTTTACGGGCAACTTCTGTTTTTACGTTTATATTAAGCGACCACCCTGATTCAGCTCTGCAATTGAAGAAGATGCTCAATGAAGTATGCGCATCATTATGTAAAGCAGCTGCACGTGAACCGTTACATGCCTTAAAAACGAGCTGCCCAAACGGATATGACCTGCTTACCACACTAGATAGCGAAAGTGGAAGTTTGCTTTTTACGTTTATTCGGCCTGAAAATCTTATTTTTGCAGCAATCGCTGTTAACAACACAGAACTTGTGCAGAGCATTCTTGAGTACCTCGCCGATGAGGCAAAATCTCAGATCAATGGGTCTACTACAAAAAATAATAATTATCTTAAGGATTGGCAGATGCCAGAGGAATATAAGGGTTTTGCCTCCGTGCTCACATTATGCAAAGATAAAAGCAAAGCATGGTATATAGCCTTTTTAAAGGAAAAACCAAAAGAAGCCCAGGCTACAAAAATGATCATAAGCCCTCTTTTGTGGGCTTGGTTACTCGATAGACCCGACGTAATTAAGTGTTGCGTCGGATGGCCTGGATTTGACCTTCAAGCGCTTACATCGGATAATTTGCCTGTGTGGATGTATCTTGTTAACTCATATCATGGCAATCAAGAGATTATGCAGCTACTACGGGATAGAGGCTATATTGATCCTAACCGATTGGTGGATTACTCACCTGTATTGGTGAGAGCATGTGATTATAATTTTGTCCATGCCTGTGAATTTTTATTAGCTAAAAAGGAGTTAGTATATAAAAAGAGCGCTTATCTTGCAGCAGATGTGCATTCTATTATAAGTCATAAAATGTCACCAAGCGATATTATTCGATTTTGCCGAATGAGACCGGATGTCTTGAATGTTAAAAAATTGGTCGGGGTTGCGACTCGCGTTGCTGAAAAATCTGAGCTTTTTAATGAATTGGTAAAGGAATCTATCGATTTTACGCTGGATGAGTTGAAATCAATTTTAGCAATTGGCTGTGGAGCAGGGTCATTGTATGCAGTAAAGTGGGTGCTCGAGAAAAAAGGGGTCAGTGTAAATAGCCTCTTACCGTATGCCTCAAAGGGCGTTCCATTGGATACAACCGCATTCTCTGTAGCAATACATGCGGGACAAACTGAAATTGTTATTTATTTATTAGAAAATCTAGACCTTAATCCTGAAGTAAAAGATAGCAAAGGAAACGATTCTTTTTTTTATGCTCGAGAATGTAAGGATCGCTCGCCTGAGATATTTTACATCTTGATGGGTTCGCAAGAGACATCTGGCGGGACTGAATTACTGAGGGTAAAGCCTCTTGCTACTGCTGATTTAGGCAATGATTTAGATATTGGAAAGCGCGCTTATGAGAGCGGTAATTGTGTGCGGGCTTTTGAGTTATTTGATAACGTTTACAGAAAAGCTACCTTGAAATCGCAAAAAACCACGGCGGCTTTCTATTTGGGCTTGCTTTATTACATTGGCCGAGGCGTTCAACAGGATTTTGCAAAAGCGTTTATATTATTGCAAGAAGGCTCTCATGATGTAAATAATAAAGTTTTTTACGCTCACGCAAATGTGCGATTAGGGGATATGCACTGTAATGGCCAGGGTACACCCGTCAATTATGATCTTGCATTTCAATGTTATAAGCAAGCCGCAGCTCGGGGGGAGAGCGAAATTAATGGAACTCATGCGATGATACGCATGGCTGAGATGTTTCTTAAAGGCCAAGCGCCTAGTTCCTTATTCACTGTTCCTTATGCCAAATGGACCTTAGCAGAAGGCTGGGTACGCTTGGGAGAATTGCATGCCAGTGGCAAAGAAACGCCGGTCAATTATGAGGCCGCTCTGGAGTATTTCTTAAAAGGAGCAGAACAAGATGACAATAAAGAGGCACAAGCAACAGCGTGCGCATTTTTAGGCCAAATGTATTATTTGGGACAAGGAGTTACGAGAGATCCTGCCAAAGCACGAAGCTATCTAGTAAGGGCAGCAGGACAGGATAAAAATGTGCTTGCAAAAGAACAAGCGGTAAAACTCTTGAAAGAAATCCTTTGACCTAAACCATCGGCCGTCAAAAGCATTGTTTCCATTTTGATTCGTGTAAAAATAAATGCTAAATTGAATTAATAGATCGGGCGCTAACAAAGCCCTTAATTTTAAAACGGAGTAAAGATGTTACAAAAAATAATTATAATGTGTTTAGGGCTAACGGTACTTGGTTCACTTTTAGGGATGGAAGCTCCTTTGTCCAAGGGAAAAAACTCTTCTTCAGACCAATTAAATGAGCGCTTACTCGCAGCTGCGGCAAGCGGTAATGTGGGGCTTGTGCGTCTGCTTTTACAAGCTGGTGCTGATGTAAACGCGCATGGTAAGCTTGGATTTACACCACTCATTGCAGCTGCAACCAAAAATCATGTGGCAATATCCAAGGCTCTTCTTAATGGAGGAGCCCGGGTTGACGCGATAGATAAGATGGGCTGGACTGCTTTGATGAGTGCGGCTAGTGAGAATAATACTAAGCTCGTACGGCTTTTTCTTGAGCATGCCAAACAAAGTAATATACCACTTATAGATAATGCAAGCCCAACAGGAGAAACTGCGTTTAGTATCGCCGCTTCTCAAGGCGCCATAGATGTTCTAAGCCTTCTCATGGAATGCGGTGTTCCGGTTGACGTGTGCAATAGGCTTGGCTGGACTGCCCTTATGTGCGCTGCCATGCGTAACCAAAAGCAATCTATCAGTATTCTTCTTAAAAAAGGGGCAGACATTGATAAAAGGGATAAAAGGGGATGGAGCGCTCTCTTTTATGCTACTTTGAATTGCAACACGCCAGAGAGCGCGGTAACGCTGCTTTTAAAAAATGGAGCCCAATATAACACGGTAGATAATGATGGATATACCCCTTTGATGATTGCTGCAGGCGGCAATAACGTTGCATCGGTAAAAATTCTCCTGGAAAACGGTGCTCAGCGAGATGCGCTATTGCCTAACGGAGGAACAGCTTTTATGGCTGCTGCATCCCATGGGGCTTGTGAGTCTTTAGATTTTTTACTGAAAGAAGGCTTTGAGCTTAATAAAAAAAACAACTGTGGGTGGACTGCTCTTATGTGTGCTGCAAGCGGTGACAGAGCTGCCGCACTAGAGTGGTTGCTTAAAAAAGGTGCGTTACTTGAAGAGACAAACAATGATGGCGAAACAGCACTCATGCGCGCAGTTATGACAGACTCAGTCAGAGCTGCGGCAGTGCTTATTAAGCACGGGGCTCGGCTCGATGTTAAAGACAAGGTAGGTCGAACGCTTACATACCATGCAAAAGGTAATGATCTGATGACGGCTCTATTAATGGCTAGCGAGGGGATTTTGGAGCAAGCTCTGGTTTTGCCGGCAGAGAGTCAAGTTGACTTTTTTGAGCACCGTAAACTTCAAAAGAGACTCTATAAAGCCGCGGCACCGTTAGACTCCTATAACGATGATCTTGTAAAAAGGCAAATCAAGTGTGCCGTTTGCAATAATGGTACACATCTCCAGCTTTGCAGTCGCTGTATGGCTGTGCGCTATTGCTCGCCAGAATGCCAGAAGAAAGACTGGCCACTGCACAAAGGGCAGTGTGCACCCACACCGTGATGTCTTTTGCAATAGATCACATAAGGCGCATTGTATCTGTGCACCAAAAGTTGATTGGTAGGCAATAAGCACAACGAAGAGCTATCTTTGAAGAAACACTAAGCTGAATAATCCGATTTGTCACGCATACCGTTTGATCCGCTATTTTGCTACAGATGAAGGCTCTCTAGATGACGCTGGGAGATTCATGATTTCGTCGATACGGCTGAACTCGACAATGAGCTGCCAAATATCCATGTAGCCATGTGCCTTTGCAACTTCGCTCAGTGGTAACCCACGTTTGGTTATTTGTCCCGGATTGGCGCCTTCACTTAAAAGTAGCCTGGTCAATTTTCTATGCGGAAGTTCAACCGCATTCTGCAGGGGCGTACAACCAAAAATATCTTTTCTATCTATATCAATACCTTGAACCCTTAAAAGCGTCTTAACAGTGTCAACATGTTCACAATCCACTGCTGTATGGAGTGGAGTTTGTCCCTTTTTGTCCATTGCATTTATATCCGCCCCTCGTTTGACGAGTGGATTTATTAACGCTTCTAAACCATAGCGGCACGCATAGTGAAGTGGGGTTAATCCATCGTTATCTGCAACCTTGGCATCCATAACATCGGCGAGCCGGCGAACGAGTTTGCCATTATTAGCAGCCACTACAAGATGCAAAGCGGTTACCCCTGTAGAAAGTTTATCGGCGAGGACTCCTCCCTTGGCAACCAGAGCTAAAACAAAGTCTGTGTCACTATTGCGAGCAGCAAGTAAAAAAGGAGTCCATACTTCTTGTTTTCTGGGTTGATTTTCTGGGGCATCTACCTTTACAAGTTGATTTTCTAAATCGGCATCATTCGCTTCTGGCAAGAGATCAGCGCTTACTAAATGGTGAGCACCGGCATCTAAAAGTTTTAGTGCAAGCACTTTGTTATCGTTGTATGCAGCGTATAAAAGGGGGGTCCAGCCTGCTTTATTTTTTACATTGACGAGAGCTTTTTTTTCCAAGAGAGTCATTGCCAGTGCAGAATGATTGTAGCGAGCTGCAAGCAAAAGCGGCGTCCATTGATTTTCATCCATAGCATTTACGTCATCACCAGCGCTCATAAGTTCAAGAGCGACCTTAACAAACTCGGGTCTTTCTTTTATATGATTTAACGCCAATAAAAGAGGTGTCTTGCCGGTAGCATCATGAATGCAGACATTAACTTGTTTCCAAAGCAAATATAATGCTAATTCTGCATTATTACGTCTAATGGCTTCTATGAGTGGAGCTTTTTGGAACGAGCCTTGTGCATTTAAAGCGGCATGCGATTCAATAAGTAGGAAGGCCAGGCTATTGTTATGATGGCGAATAGCTTCAAGGAGAGGGGTTCTTCCATCTTTTGTAGGCACGTCTGCTCGCGCGCCCTTCTGGAGCAAGAGCGCCGCGATGGGAGCATTATTATTTGCAGCAGCAAAAAAAAGCGGCGTGCATCCTTCAGCATCAGTTGTCTCAAGCTTAGGCTTTTTTTTCAATACCTCTACTACATCGTCAATATTGTTGTCTTTGCTCGCTTGTAATAACTTGAGATCGGAATCAAACAATCGGGTTAAAGAAAGAGTCAAATCCATTGCATAGGTTGATGCACAACAGGATAGGGCTAAAATAAATGGGATTAATTTTGGCTTCATATGCTACTCGCTTTTTAATCGTAAATTCAAGTCCTTTTAGTTTAACAAAAAAAGGCAAGAATTCCCCCACTTCAATTTATGGAGCTTGCTATGAGTTCACAAGAAGCTGCGGCCTCCACAGCTCGCAGTAGTTCACATCGAGGTTCGATTAAATGTTTTCTTAGAGCCATCATATGGATCTTTAAAGCTGCAGCAGCCAAGCTTAGGCGCTTCTCTTCAAGCAGCGTTTGCTTAGCCGATATTTGAAAGGAGGGCCTACTGCAGCTGGTTTTGGTCGGCATAAGATAAGAGGCCGAATTTTTAATCATATTTTGCAAAATTTTGCAGAAAGCTGGCCATTTTACGAGTTATTTTTTCTTGCTATGCTTGTTATATTACTATAATAAGGAATTAAATGGTTTATAAAAGAAATCTACTGCTTTTGCTTCTGCTACTGGCCCCAAGTATCAGCTTGCCGCATGCTCAGTGTCTGCGTCCCTATAAACTCTATTCTTTAGGATCTCACCACACAATTAAAAATGGCAAGGCCTGCATATTTATTCATGGCACAACCAATATTGTTCCCATAATTGAGCCACTATTGGGCAGATTTGTGGATGAATGGCTGCTAGATAAAGCAAAGATTCTCTGCGACGCATGGCCATTAGAGTTTACTCGTGATTCATTTTATATGTACAGATGGCCAGGAGATTTTAATATTAATGTACGAAAGAAGGCGGCACAGCACTTATATAATGCAATTTGTAACCATAAGGGGGCGCTTACGATAATAGGACATAGTCACGGCTGTAGCATAGCATTGTATCTTGCCGAGCTCTGTCAAATGCATAAGAATACATCTTTCAAAGTTGATAAACTTATTTTACTGGCGCCACCCGTGCAGGATGCAACAGCTCCACTCGTGAAATCTAAGATATTTAAACGAGTGTTTTCTTTTTATTCAAGTTCTGATTTTTTGCAAATTATTGCGCCTCAACGGGTTGAAAGAAGGTTTGGAAAAAAACGGCGTAAGGTGCTTTGTGGATCTCAACGGGTATTCCCGAGATCATCAAACCTGATCCAAGCTCGTGTCTTAATCAATCATGAAAATCCCAGTCATTTAGATTTTTGTTGTTGTTTTCTACGAAAATTGCCATCTGTTATCACTTTTCTTGAACAACCAATACCCGAGAATAAGCAGCATGTTATTCTTAATGTCCCAACAAATAGCAACGGTCCTTCTTTTTTGAAAAATGAGAAATTGGATCGGAAATACCTGTCTAGATTAAAGCGTGAGCGGAGGCACAGGCTGAATTATGGCCGGCATAAATGTCGACCTATGCCTTCTTGACGCAATGCTCTATTAAATGCAGTATTGACATCAGCATGATTAACGCGGCAAGCAGTAAATAAGCTTAGAGCCGATAATTTCTATTTGACAAAAAACATGCTTTTGCTAGTCTTAATTAGAATTATGCCATACAAAGAGAATTTCCATTTGGTGGCAATTGGAAAATGCCATAAAAAGGGCCGTCTCGCATGCAATGGACCAAAAAGTGGAGGATAGGTGCTATGTGCATTGTTGTTGCTTGAGCTGCATGAGGGCGCTGTTAAGCTTGTTTGCTGCACTATTGTTTTCGAGAATATTAAATAAGCAACTGGCCTGGGCATAAAAATAAATGTGTAAAAATTAATTTATAGAACGAGGCAACAATGCTACAAAAAATAATTTTAATCTGCCTAGGGCTATCGGCATGCACGGCTGTCAGTGGTATGGAAATGCCAGCTGATGAGAGCGCTGCATCACGATTGAAAGTCGCTAACACGCTTTATAACATAGCTGAGAGCGGTAGTGATCCTCAAGAAAAGCAAAACCTTTTAAACGCTGCTTTAGCACTCTACGTTGAATTAGCTATGCAAGGAAATGCCGATGCGCAAAATAAATTAGGCCTTATCTATGACGAGAAAAGCGGTAATGCGGTTGATGCTAAAGAAAAGCAGGAATGTTTCAATAAAGCTGAACAATGGTTCTGTAAAGCTGCTGAACAGGGTCACATTTCTGCTCAATGTCATCTAGGTAATATCTATGGTGAGGAAAGCTACAAAACAAATGATCCTCAAGAACAGAAAGATTTTTTAGATAAATCAGAAAAATGGTACCGAAAAGCCTCTGAACTAGGCTATGCTGTGGCTCAATGTAACTTAGGCGTTATCTGTGCGAAAAAAAGCAGAAACACGGACGACCCTCAAGAAAGGGAAGATCTTTTTAATGAAGCTCAACAGTGGTATAGCAAAGCCGCTGAACAGGGACTTGAAAGTGCGAAGGCTAATTTAGATACTCTTGTGGCGCAAAAAAAATTGCGCAGTCAGCATTCTGAAGGAATAAAGCTTAGAGGAATCAAATCTTTAAAGCTACGGCGTGCGGCCGCAAAGCAGGATGATTCTAAAGCTCAAAAGAGCCTTGATGAACCGGATGAGCAAAAAGCGTTAAAAAAAGTATGTGTTGTTTGCAGTGCTGAAGCCTCAAAAGCGTGTGGAGGCTGCAGGAACGCTCGTTATTGTTCTCAAGAATGTCAACTATCTGACTGGCCCGAGCATAAAATGCAGTGCAGAAAAAAATCTGAGATGAAAAACAGTCTACAAGAACGTGTGATGTTAAAACTCTCACTTGGGACCAGTGTGCTTGCAAAAATACACATGGAAGATGGGGCTGCTATTGCTGCATTTTCTGCTGATGAGGTGAATGGTGTGGCGAATAATATGTGCATTAAGGGGGAAACGCCCCTTATGCTGGCTCTTCGTTGCCACAGAAGAAAAGCTTTTGAAGCTCTTTTAAATCATCCTGATATTCAGATTGAAGCAACAGATGATGACGGTAAACCGGCATTGTGGCATGCAGTTAAGCAAAATGACGAAGATTCGGTGAAATTGCTGCTTGCTCATGGGGCCAGTGTTTGTGCACTTGATGCGTCTGTTTTCGAAGTTAGCAGCAATCAAAGAATTAAATCAATGCTTAAGGATGCATTAGTAGAACAGTTGGATGAAGAACATGCTGATGCTAAGGCAAATCGAGATATTGAGGCGTTTTTAAAAACGGTGAATTTAAGCGAGCTGCAGTTGATGAACCTTTATATTAACCTTTTAAAAAAGAAAGCTGTTTTACGGGCAACTTCTGTTTTTACGTTTATATTAAGCGACCATCCTGATTCAGCTCTGCAATTGAGGAAGATGCTCAATGAAGTATGCGCATCATTATGTAAGGCAGCTGCCCGTGAACCGTTACATGCCTTAAAAACGAGCTGTCCAAACGGTTATGACTTGCTTACAGCACTAGATATCGAAAGTGGATCGTTACTTTTTACGTTTATTGAGCCTGAAAATCTTATTTTTGCAGCAATAGCTGTTAACAACACGGAACTTGTGCAGAGCATTCAGGAACACCAGCATTTAGTTACATCCTCACTTGAGTACCTCGCTCAGGATGCAAAATCTTCGATCAAGGGTTCTACTACAAAAAATTATGATTATCTTAAGGATTGTCAGCTTCCTGAGGAATATAAGGGCTTTACCTCCGTGCTCTCATTATGCAAAGATAAAAGCAAAGCATGGTATATAGCCTTTTTAAAGGAAAAACCAAAAGAAGCCCAGGCTACAAAAATGGTTATAAGCCCTCTTTTGTGGGCTTGGTTACTCGATAGACGCGACGTAATTAAGTGTTGCCTCAAACGACCCGAGTTTGACCTTCAAGCGCTTACATCGGATAATCTGCTTATGTGGATGTATCTTGTTAACTCGTATCACGGTAATCAAGAGATTATGCAGCTGCTACGGGATAGAAAAGATATTGATCCTAACCGATTAGTAGGCCTTTTGCCTGTATTTGTGAAAGCATGTGATCATAATTTTGTCCATGCCTGTGAGTTTTTATTAGCTAAAAAGGAGTTAGTATATAAAAAGAGCGCTCATCTTGCAGCAGATGTGCATTATATAATAAGCCATAGAATGTCACCAAGTGATATTATTCGATTTTGCCGAATGAGACCGGATATCTTGAATGCTAAAAAATTGGTCTCAGTTGCAACTCACTTTGCTGGAAAATCTGACTTATTTAATGAGCTTGTAAAGGAATCTATCGATTTTTCGCTGGATGAGTTGAAATCACTTTTAGCAATTGGCTGTGGAGCTGGGTCATTGCATGCAGTAAAGTGGGTGCTCGAGAAAAAAGGGATCAATGTAAATAGTCTCTTACCATACGCCTCAGAGGGCGTTCCATGGCATACAACTGCATTTTCTGCTGCAATACATGCTGGTCAAACTGAAATTGTTATTTATTTATTTGAAAATCTAGACCTTGATCCTGAAGTAAAAGATAGCAGAGGAAATAATTCTTTCTTTTATGCTCGGGAAGGTAAAGATCGCTCGCCTGAGATATACTATATCTTGATGGGTTCTGAAGAGACCTCGGGTGGGACCGGACTAATAAGATCAAAGCCTAGCGCAAGTGTTGATTTACAGGAGAATTTGAAAGAGGGCGGGCGCGCTTATGAGCGTGGTGATTATATCCGCGCCCATGAATTATTTGATAACGTTTATAAAAAAGCTAACCATCAATCGCAAAAAGCCGAGGCGGCTTCGTATTTAGGCGTAATGTATTATGGGGCCCGAGGAGTACAACGGGATTTTGGAAAAGCGTTTACATTACTTCAGGAAGGCTCAAATGAAGAGTTAAATCATAATAAAAGTATTCAAGCCGTGGCAACTATGAGTTTGGGTATTATGTACTATCATGGCCAAGGAACGGCAGTCAATCATCCTCTTGCTTTTCAATGTTTTCAAAAGGCCGCAGCACAGGAAGAGAACCAATATGTTGAGACCCATGCAATGATCCGTATGGCTGAGATGTATCTTAAAGGCGAAGCGCCTAGTGGCTCTTTTACTGATGCTCTTGCCAAATGGACCCTAGGAGAGGCATGGGCGCGCTTGGGTGGCCTGCATTATCATGGCCTAGAAACAACGGTTAATTATCCTAAAGCTCTTGAAAATTTCTTAAAGGCAGCGGAACAAAATGACAATAAAGAGGCACAAGCAGAAGCGTGGATGTTTTTGAGCGAGATGCATTTTAAGGGCCAGGGGATAATGCAGGATCGTGAAAAGGCGCGTGACTATCTTGTGAAGGCAGCAGGACAGAGTGTGAATCAATCTGCGAAAGAAAAAGCGACCAAACTCTTAAAGCAAATCCTGTGACTAGTTTTACGTTTTGAAATAACCATATGGAGACTACTCGTGTACAAATACCTGTTATTCTTGTCGCTTGTTCATTTTGGTCCCTGCATTAAGGCGATGGAAAAAGCTCAAGCAATCGCTCAAAATAATGTATGCCCCAAACTAAATCCTCAACTCTTTAAAGCAGTCGCTGCTGGCAATACTCGCGCAGTTGCCAACTTAATCGAGCGGGGCGCTGGCGTAAATGGCAGAGATCGGAAGAGCAGGATACCACTTCATTACGCTATGCATAAAGGCGTTACAGTGTTGCTTCTAGCAAGAGGTGCTATTGTGGATGCAAGAGATTGTGATAATAGAACGCCACTTCATCGGGCCGCTGACGAGGGTCATAACGAGGTTGCCACAGCGCTCATTGAAAACGGTGCTCTTATTGATGCAAAAGATGTCTATCGTGTCACTCCTCTCTACCTAGCTGCATGTAAAGGTCATAAGGAGATGGTTGCATTGCTTCTTGAAAAGGGTGCTGTTGTGGATACAAGGGACCGTGACGGCATGACGGCGCTTCATTGGGCTGCGTGCACAGGCTTATTCGACATAATAGCATTGCTCATTCAAAAGGGCGCTGACGTGGATGCAAGGGATACTAGTAATAACACACCACTTATTCTTGCGGCGGCATCGGGTCATGTCGCAATTATCACCTTACTTCTTCAAATGGGTTCAGATATAAACGAAAAAACAGACGATGGAGCAACTGCTCTTTTGAGCGCATATGCCAAAGGGCATGAGGCGGTGGTAAAAGTGCTTCTTGAAAAAGGACCGTTGCTTAATGAAAAAGCCAAAACCAGCGAGGAAATTTACATGTCATTTTATAATGAGTGGGGGCGAGGTCAGATCGCGACGTCAAGAAGCCCAAGTTGAATAACTCGTGCATGAAATAATGAATAACAACGCCACAGCGCTCATGGTTGCAGCTCAAACTAATTATCGAGGCATAGTCAAGATGCCCTTAGAAAGGTGAGACCAAGCTCATTATTGGTTAACTTTAACCTCATCGATATGCATAAAAGGCGCCGGTCTTACAGTCGTCTCTGCTCCTTTTTGTGCGTTAATAGTTATATAGCCGCCTTTTCCGCGCAAATTTGGGAACAGGCCGGGTTTTTTAATTATACATTCATGTTTGGACCAATCCACAGGATTTATCAGAGATAGAGCGAAATCACCATTGGCTAATATGTCTATATTTGAATAGCGGTATACTGCAGGATTTTTCAGTTTTTCAAGGACTCCAGCACAGTCACCAGCTATGCAATCTAAGTCACCAGGCCATGTGTACCAGGTCTGCTGAGGTCGCCAGAAAGGCGGTTTATCTTTTATATTGCAGTCGCCGCAGAGATAAAAAAATGCTTGTTTATTATTTTCATAGATTACCCAGCCGTATTCTGCACCTCCATTGTAGCACTTTTCTTCATGGAAAAAGACGGCAAACTCATTCTTATTTGTGTCGCTCTCTTTGCCTTTATAAATGAGGCCCTTAAAAGAAAGACCATTAACTTTCTCGATGTAATTGCTCCTCCAGCGGGTGCTTGTCATACGATAAATATCTTTTCCCATGGCATCTTTCTTGGGGCAGTCTGCTTCTGGGGGAAACCATTTAAGAGGCGCTGTGGGAAATTGAAGCGAATAGACGTGTGTTCCTCTATTGCCGCAAGGCTTGTCTATGCAAGGTTCCATAAATAGATTGGGTAGCGAAATAGGATTCCATTCGGCCGTGCTGCTTTTAGGCATGAGTAAAAAGATACAAGATAGAATAAGACGAGTTATTTTCAAGCAAGCCTCCTTTTTGACAATGAGTTATTATTAGTAAGTCTAGCTTGTTTATTTTCGATTTGTCAATAATAGATCTCATTTTGTCCCATTTCACAAAAGAGCGATAACTCTACTCTTGATTTTTGCTTTGGTATCACGGTATAATTACAATTAGAAAATTAATATAATCTGTGTAATTATAGGAAAAAAGATGAATAACCCTCCATATTATCTGATTGTCGGTTCATGATCCTCCCCGCATTGTTTGTATTAAGCTTTAACCAATCCTACGCTGAATACGTTGCCTTTAAAAACACCCCTCAAGGCAGGCAAGAAGTATCAGAAGAAGAATTCAATCAACTATATGCTGTGTTAATGCGCTACCAGTTTCCGATGAATACTAATCCTTATGTGCATCCGGTGCAAAATGGTGATGAACTTGTGCAAAAATTACAGGGTTATAAACAGACTCGGTTCAAAACCGACGTAAAAAGAGGAGCGTCTCTTCTTGCCTCCATTTCACAGAGCGTGGGAATTATAACTCCCTTATCCGTGAAAGAAATTGAGCAACTAGGAGCTGGCGAAGAAAAATTTATTCGACAAAAGATTAAAGAACTGAATCCTGATTTTGATATCGCCTTTATACCAACAACCGTGTATGAGCTTGCAAGTCTTGCGCCTTTTAAGAAGCCGTCCGGGGAAGAATCGGCTATTATTAACGATCTTGATACGCTGCGTGACCTAACCCATCTGAGCTCAAAAAATGGTGACCTCCAGCTCTTCTGGCAAAGTTATCTTTGCCAAAATTATCTTCCAAACATACGGCAGCGTTCTTTTATGATTAATAAAGATATTTTAAAAAGATTCAACTTTCGCGTGGAGGATCTTAATGGTGCGGAGAAGCAGAAGCTCGTCAAAACACTCTTTTACGAAAGCCACTTTGTTTTTCGGCAGGTACAAGAATTTAGCGAAGTAAGTAGTCGTGACTTTGATCCGCAGGCATTTGATGCATTAAATAAAGCTATTGCACTCGAATATGAGGCTCATCAAAATAACAAGGCCATTTTATGGCGTGGAACAAAAGCTTATGCTAGCTCACTTTTTAGAAAAACCAGCTATACAATGGAAGAATTTGAAGCTAGGGCTGATGAAAAGGAACGCCAAAATTTTATCGACTCAACGATTCGAGAGGCACTGGAGGAATCAGCTGGTGAGTTTTTGGTCAAGGGGCATTATTATGCAAATTCATATGGAAACAGCCTATTTGCGGGCAGACGGGATATAGGAAAAGCAGGAGCCATGGCATTTCAATACATTATGAGCAAGTCATTCATTGGTTATGGGCTCCTTGTTGATAAGGCACAGTATCTTACTGCTGAAAGCAAAGAGCGCAGACTTTTCTTCATAGCTCCCTTGTCAACGGTAGTTGGCCTTTTTGCCATGGGAGAGTTCTTTCATTCTCGGAGCCGCATAGCACTATGCAGCGACACGGTTCCAGATATTTGGGGTTTTACCACTGCGCCGCACGAATTTGCGCCTCCTACAACCCAAGGCAATTTTTTGGCATTTAATGCATCGCCACTCACACCCGCCAGCCATGAAAAGGTATTTTCAGAATACGTGGCTGCAAATATGCGAATTATCCGGAATGCGACCGGTGAAGAAGATGCACGAGGCAGGGTAATTAAAAAGCCAATTGACGAGGCTGTGCTCAAGGAAAATCAAGTAAAATCACCCGAAGAGAAATTTCCATTACAGAAAAAGCTTCTATTGTGTGTAGGTGAGAAGTGAGATCAAAGAAGAAATTATTCTTTGAAGATCTAACGACTGGTCATTTTTCTAAAGAGTTCCTAGCGAGTGAAACACTTGCTTTGAGGCATACCAAAACAATACAGTTGTATTGTATCTAGCATACGTATGCCAGTAAGATAAAACGCTTTAATCATTTGTTGCAAAAATTTTCCGAAAAGATGAAAGGCCCCGCTGCCATTTATCGGCGGGGCCTGTTTTTCAAGAAGAGACTGTTAGACGCGTGAGGGAATTAATTGTGTTGCTTGAATTCCCCAAGCGTTTTGCAGAGCGGCCCATGGCTGATTTAGCCAGAATGTGCGGTCGTTACATGGGTCTATTGCCACCGTAGATTGATCGCCAAAACGTTGCTGCGTGGGGCCGGGTTCTCCTGAAGTATTTGGAGCAAAGTTGTAGGGAAATTGACTGTCAGTAACTACAACAGGTGTTCGCAGAGTTCCTAAGGGATCTGATGCCGCTCGGAAGGCATAGCCGGTATTTACAAATGCATTATCTCCCGATACAGAGAAGGAAATACAGAGATCCGCTTCCTTATTGACCATAAGCGCTCCTATATAGTAAAACAATGGACTTGCTGTGACAGTGGGATCATAAAGAGTTCCCGATTGAATAAGAAAAGGCGTAGTCCCTGGCGTTTCGGTACCCCTTCCACGGCCAGTCGGGTCTCCTGTCAAATCAAATTGGTACCAGCGTATGCCTACTCGATCACCGGTTGTGCTTGAATTACCATTACTATCAACTTGAATATCCTGACACATATACATTTGATGGTTTCTTACAACAACATAAGGGCCGAATTCACCTTCACCCGTTTGCAGTCTTCCACCTGCACCAAAGAGATTCCCTTTATGAGCTGAAAAAAAGTTAAAAGCGTACGCAAATGGAGAAACGTTCATGGTCACCAGAGGTCCAAGTATTGGCGTGTTACTTCCTGCATCAAGAATACGATACATTTGAATGGTATTTCCTGATACCCCAGCAGGAGCCTCGAAAATAGGGCTTACAAAATATCCATACAGAGGATCTTTATCAAAATTAAACGCAGGGGCTGCACTTCCTTCCTCAAAATTCGCAATTATTTCAGGAAAAAGGCCAGGGAAAACGGTAACATTTGGTGAGCCTGCTAGAATTGATTTTTTTGAAATAACAGCTAATGATGCCCCTATAAAACCACTTGCACCGTTAGTAGAAATTCCTATATAATATGCATTTTGATCCACCGCTGGCTGATTATAATCAATAAAGCCATCAGGGCTTGTGAATCCTAAAGGATTAATTTGCGATGCTGGTATTGTATAGGTGGTCCACTGTGTTGCAGGTGTTACTATTCCGCTATCACTAACGATGAATTCCAATTGAGTGGGGAAAGAAGCTGCATTCCAATTAGATTCATAAGAAAAAAAGTAACGCTCTATAAAAGGATCATACAAAAGCCAAGCATCATCAACACCATTAGCAGTCCCTCCCGCAGTGGAAGGAATAGCAGCAATTCCCGTAAATGCGGCTGCATCAATATTTAAGACACCATCAGGTGTTCCAGTAAACTTATTGAAGCTTCTTAACGCCTGATAGCAGCTTGTAATGAATTGAGTTTTACCCACGGCACCTGTTGGATTTTGTGGAACTATTTGTATGCCAGGACAATCTGTTGCCGTTACCGCAGTAAAATTAAATCCCTGAATGGCCTTTTTTGTGCCATCTATGGCTGAAACCGCGAAAATGAGTGCAATTAATGTTAATGATTTATACTGTATTCTATTCATGAGTTTTCCTAATTTTTGAATTTCAAATTTTCCCTAAGTTACTTTTTTAGCTACCAATGGTATTGCTTGAAGGGCCGGCAACTGCACTATACAGGCCTATTTGTGCACCATTGCCGCCATTGCTCAGCCCCATCGTTCCGGTACTATCAAGGCCAATAAAGTTATCTGAAAAAATATTTTGGGTACCAATGATGCTATAGATTAAAACACCACCGCCTAAATTGCCTGATATGGTATTCCCGGTGATAGTATTTTGCTGATCGTCTACTACAATACCAAAGCGAGTATTAGGTAATGGCCCACTACCAGTAAAATCGGTGCCAATTAAATTATTCTGAATCGTATTGAGTGTTGCTCCAGGCACTGCGTTATCCCCAATGCGAATACCCGTTCCATTGCCCGATATTAAGTTGCCTAGAATTGTGGAACCAACTGTTCCACCAGTTATGTCAAAATTATCGTCAAAGCCTATGCCTAGGTTGCTATTGCCAAGGGCGTGTGTGCCAAATCGATCTGTTCCGATATAATTACCTTGCACCAAGCAATCACTTGAAGCTCTAAGCCGAATTCCCCAGAGAAGATGTCCCGATATTATATTACGTGCATCGGGAGTGCTACCCCCAATTATCGGTCTTCTTGTAGTTGAATCAAATTCGTAGCGGATATATGCGCCTATTTGAGAGTTGCCTAATGCAACTGTTCCATTTTTGTCGGTACCTATGTAATTGTTAATTATCTGCGTGCCTAAATTAAAGTATGAAAATATGCATGAACCCTGAATTGCATAGATATCTATATCCCCAAAGGCGAAACTTCCCGCGATGATATTACGATCGCCAACGGCAGTCGATCCAATATTGGTATTTACGCATCCAAAGCCCAAACCAGAAAGTCCAATTCCTGTGCGGTTCGCCATTTCCACAGTACCGCTGTCATCAGTTCCAATGAAATTTCCAACAATGCTGATGCCACTTATAAAAGCATTGGTTGTATCCACTAAAATACCGCTATCGATCCATTGATTTATTACCAGTCCTGTCACGACAGAATTATCGGAACCAGCAACAAAATGGAGTCCATTTCCAAAAGTTAGGCCATCGCCCACGGTGTAGTTACTGCCATTGAGCACAACGGTAAGTATGGCGTTATCACCCTGAGAGAGTGTATTGCGCCTGGCGCCCCCAGGAGCACCATAATAACCATCTATGGTTACCGTATTTGAAATGGGGGGTAGCTCATTTATTATTGGCTGGATTATAAAAGGAGGTAGTGCGCTACCAAAATTAAAAATAATAGTGTTTGATCCCAGGTGGCTATTGCTATCTAATATTGCTTTCCTTAATGACCCAGTGATTGGTGATATATTGTCACCATTATCAGCTGTTGTTGTCACGGTAAAAGTTGCAGCAAATAGAGGTGTCACGCTAGCAGAACAAAGCAATAAAAGCGTTAACCCTATGCGCTTATTTTTGCATATTTGATGTATGAATTTCACAAGTTTCTCCTTTTTGATTATTTCCATGGAATGCCTCATGGCGGTCCTTTTTTTGCGTTGCCATATTTTATTCTCCATCATTGCTAACGCTACATATTGAGTGTTAGCGTGTATGATTTGAGTATTACTTAGTCAGCGTAGAACATTGCTTAGTGATAACACAAGGAGTTAGAAATTTTTTTGTAGAACTTTTTAGAAATGTCTGGTTTTTTTACCGATGTTGACGTCAATTTTGTAACCTCCTGATTTTTTATTTTACACATGTCAAACCGCTTACTTCCGACGGCTGGCTCTAAATCACTTTTTCTAAAAATCTATTGCAATCGGAGTTTCCCTATGCCATTTTTTATAGGAAGCGGGTGGAAGTTCGAAATACAAAAAACAGAAAAAAATAATGCCCTATTTTAGTGATGCCGACTAGCAATGGTAAAGAAAAAATGCAGCTCCGGCACGAGCGCTACTTATTAAAAAATCATGAAGTCCATCCCCAATTATTGCCTGAGGTTATTATGAAACTGTATTTAGTCTTTCTTATATTTTTATTCACCAGTGCTTGCTTAGTTGCGCTTGAAGCTTCAAATAAAAAAAATAAAACCCATGCGGGTATGGTGTGGATTAAGGGTGGAGAATTTACTATGGGCGGTAATGGTGATGCTGACACCTTAGAAGAAGAAAAACCCGCTCACCGGGTTAAAGTAACTAGCTTTTGGATGGATGAAACGCCCGTTACCAATCAGCAGTTTAAAAAGTTTATCGATAAAACAGGCTACGTTACAACGGCGGAAAAAGCTCCCACGCTTGAAGAACTCCGCAAGCAAATTCCTCCTGGCACCCCAGATCCACCGGCAGAATCATTGGTACCTGGCTCACTTGTTTTTAAAAGGCCTTCTGAGCCTACCAGTTCCTGGCAAGATTGGTGGCAATGGACGCCAGGCGCCAATTGGCAGCATCCGCTTGGCCCTGAAAGTTCTCTTAAGGGTAAAGACCATCATCCAGTAGTTCACATTTCATGGGAAGATGCCAAAGCTTATGCACGGTGGGCAGGAAAGCGTCTGCCGACAGAGGCGGAATGGGAATATGCTGCGCATGGGGGAAAAAAGAAAAATAACTATGTTTGGGGTAATGAAGAATTTTCAGAAAAGAATCCACAAGCTAATATTTGGCAGGGGGATTTTCCTTACAAAAGTACCAGGCCAGGCGGCTATTTTGGAACAACACCCGTGAAGAACTATAAGCCGAATGGTTACGGACTTTATGATATGGCCGGAAATGTGTGGGAGTGGTGTTCCGATTATTACCATGCAGGTTATTATAAAGAAGAAGCAAAAAAGAAAGTATCCTATAACCCTCAGGGACCGGCTAAAAGCTGGGACCCTAAAGAACCTTTTGCACAAAAAAGAGTTATAAAAGGCGGATCCTTTTTATGCAGTAAGCAGTACTGCAAAGGCTATCGTATTTCAGCACGCATGAGAACGTCGCAAGATACAAGCTTAAACCATCTTGGATTCCGTTGCGTGTGCTCATAGAAAAAAGTGTGAAACTTTTCTCGGAACATACTCCGGCCAAGAAAGAAATCTTGGTGAGTTTAATGCGACGGTGGCAATAATTGCACAAATTGCACTGCCCATTCATCTTGTCGACGGACCCATTCTGCGCCTGCCCACATGGTAAGATTGTCGCATGGATCAAGTACCACTGAAGTTTGTTCCCCAAAGCGTTGAGAGCCAAAAGCTGGATTGGGCCCCTGATTGAGCGGCCCTTGTGCATTGGTCACTAGGAGGGGATTACACATTTGGCCCAAAGGGTCGCATGCAAAGCGGCCAGCAACCATGATATTTACATATTCATCGGCTGCGCTTACCGAGCTTGCAATCGTAACATCCCCTCGCTTATTCACCATAATGCCCGCCCAGAAAAAAAACCGTGGTGGACTTATCGTGGTTGAATCAAAGATAACACCCGATTGAACTAAGGCAGATGTGGGCTTTGATACATCATACTGCCACCATAACACGCCTTCTCTATCAGCTAGGGGTGTATTGGAATTACCGGTATTATCTACAGCTGCATCCTTGCAGGCGTATAATTGATTGTCTCTTACAACAGCCCCTGTAAGAACGAATTCTCCCATCTCTACTAACCCATAAACAGGGTACAAATCACCTAATTGCTGCGCACCCGGGAGAAAGGTTATTATTGGGTTTATGGGTATAGACTCTACAGGAGAAATGGTTGGATTCGTACTACCGGCATCACTAATGCGATAGAGGTTGAGTGCTGAAATGGTGTTAACGGGGATACTTGGGCCAATTATAAAACCATACTGCGGATGAGCATCATAATTATTAACACCCGTTGCAAATTGAGTGCCGTCGTTAATAAACAGATTTCTAAATGCATGTATAACTGCAGGTCCGCCATCAAGGACCGACGATTTTTGAATAACAAGCGCAGTGCAATTGACATACGTTGGATCTTCATTATCAAATTCATCATATGCGATGTAGAGTGCATCTGCATCTATTCCCATATGAGGGAAATCGGCTGCCAATTGAGGCCTACTTGGCACCGCCGGCGGGATCTGCGATACTGTGAACGTATAAAAATACCATACGGTAGTATTGGTAATTATTGGCCCATCACTTACTGCCAAGAAGAGTTGAGTTTCAATCTGATTATTGGTAAATACAAACCAGCGCTGCGATAAACTATCAAATTGTGATATAATGTCCCCGCAATAATCTATAGGCAAAAGTAATCCTGTAGAACTGAAGAATGCGGATGAATCTATATCCAATACTAAGTCAGGATTCCCTTGTTTATCAAAGCTTCTGATTGCATCATAGGGAAATGAAATTATCTGAGCTGGCCCTACGCCGAATGATCCAGGGTTGGGAAAACTTTGAATTGGTTGCGGAATTGTAGAATTCCACTGGGTGCTTGGAGTAAAAGTAACCCCAATGTGCGGAACATAGGATACATCGGAAACGGGACATGCGCCAAGGCTCTTTTTCTCATATGAAGAATCATAGAAATGTGCAGGTGTTTGCGGATAAAAGCCGCTGGTGATTAAAGAGGGGAGTGGCTGAGTTGAGGTATTTTCTTTGAACTTCTTGAAATTTCTTCGGCCCCGCTCATGCTTTGTTTTTAATCCAGAAAACGCCCTACTTGGCGCAGACAATGAGTTTTTCAGATCAGCTGTGGTAACTTTCACCGGTACATCCGGGCTTGCGAGTGCAGTTGCTGCATATAAACAAAACAATAAGGTATAGACGATACTCTTTATTTTCATTATTTTCCTTTTTAGTTACCGACTGTGTTATTAGATGAACCATCGATATAAATGCCATTTTTCAGGTTGGGCAACCGTTCATTTTGTGCATTGAGTCCAATAATGTTATAAGCAATTACATTGTTTGAAGAGCCGCCTATGATGCTTACGCCATTGCCAGCATTTCCCGAGACAATATTACCACCGCTTACATCTCCAATTATATTGTTTGAAGAAGGTTTTAGAGCGCCGCCAATGGATATTCCATCATGGCCATTTGGGAATGCGATGGTACCACTTTTATCGGTGCCAATAAAATTTCCAACAACGGTTGTATTTGTAGCAAGCGCTGAGATGTCTATGCCATGCAATCCATTAGCGGAAATAATATTGCCACTGGATGCACCACCAATAGTGGTGTTAGCAGTTGCTTGATTAATTTCTATGCCATAGCGGCCATTGCCGAGCGCCATTGTTCCTGATATATCAAGGCCGACAATATTGTTCAGGATTGTTGTGGGCCCTTGAATAGGCGGCATGGGCGGAACGAATACGCTATATGTTAAAAAGTTACCAATTTGAATTCCCGATAAGTCATTACCTGAAATAACATTATTAATGATAGTTGTATTGGTTGCATTGCCAATAACACTGATGCCAAAGCCATTGGGGATTTTTGAGGTGCCAGTAAAATCGGTGCCAATCAAATTTTTTTGTATCAAAGTGGTATCAGGCATTCCTGCTATTGTGCTAACTGCTAGTTGGCCAAAGACAATGCCACCGAAGATGTTGCCTGAAATAAGATTTGCGGTAATTTGATTATTACTTCCGCTCAGAATATAAACTCCGACTTCAGAAAGACCTAATCCTTGTGTTAATGCTTGTGTCCCTGCTGGGTTAGTTCCCAAATAATTGCCGGTAACGATATTATTACTACCTGTTGTGATAGCTATATTAGCACCAGATCCAATAAAGCCGGTGCTGACGAACAATGAATTTAATGATTGATTAACGCCTGATATTACATTGCGTTCTGCAGGAGTGCTCCCACCAATAACATTGCTATCCGTGTTAATAACAATGCCGGCCATATTTGGTAATGGTTGCACGCCTGCAGCATCCATACCAATGTAGTTGCCTGTGATGCTATTATTTGCATCATCCACGAGTATTCCTGGTGTATAGGTGCATGAATTAATTGCGAGCCCGCGAATTATTGAGCCAGCTGAACCTGCTGCTAAATGAAGGCCAGCAGTCACCGTATTCGGCCCTTGTATTTCAATGAGTATATTGGCCGGGCCGGATCCTGTTGCCGGATGTGATAATGGTTGGGTATAGCCATCGATGGTTACCGGAGCGATAATATCAGGCTCGTCAGTTAATGGTACAATTACATGTGGACCAGCGCCCGGTATTTTAAATTGAATGGTTGACCCAGGAGAGCCATTTGCCGCTATGATGGCAGCCCTTAATGAGCCGGAGCCCGCATCATTAGTGGTGCTTACGGTAAATGTGCCGCCGGAAATTTGTGCTGCAAGAGAGCAGAATAATGCAAGTGTTGCATGCCTCTTGCTTATACGAATTTTAAAAAATTTTTTTTGCATGAAAGCTTTACCCTAGTGTTAGCATATTCTTTATTTCGCCGATTTTGCCACAGAGTCTATTGTGGTGATCTGCGGATAATTACTTAGTGAGCATATAATATTGCTTAAAGATAATGGAAGAGTAAGCAGACATTTTTGCGCTGTGATAGGACTGGCGACTTTTTTTTCTAGCGGGATGTGCCCGCCACCTCTTGGCAGGATTGGTAGCAATGGACGCCAGGTGCGAACTGGAGACATCCGCTGGGGGCAGGGAGTTGCTGTTACTCACTTACCTGGTTATTCCGCTGGCCCTTTGTAGCAAAGAGCTCCTGCTCTTTTTTGGTTAATTGAGGCTCCTTGAGCTCAATGGTAAGCTTCAGTATCTTGCCCGTGAAAGAGAAGGGTACTTGATAATCATTATCATCAACTGGCGTACCGGTATCAGTTCCGACATCAAACGTTTCGTCCCACTGTAATAGAAAAGGAATGGTTTTCTTCATCTGTTTTCGTGCGACTTCTTTGCCATCCACCTTCAAAATACCTAATCCCCCTTTACCTAGCCCTGGTCCATCATAGGAAAAATCAAATACAAGTGTATGCTTGCCTGGGGCTAGTGGATCCTGGCCAGCCCAACGAATGCGCTCATTATTAAGAATATTCCAAAGAAATACGGGAACACCCTTTAAGAGATAGAATCCATAGCCGCCAAATCTGCCGCCCTGCGTTACCAGCATTCCTTCAGCCCCTTGCTTGGGAATTTCTACGTTGGCGGTAATGGTGTAAGACTTATTAAGCAGATTAGGTGCTGCGCCATGAGGAATCTGTAAGATAGCGCCAGAATAGGTAAATTTCGTACGCCCGGCGGTAGGACTTGGGCGCAATGTGTCAAGTCGGGTAAGGACTGAGTTATCTAAAGGGAATACGTTGTATTTGGTTGCTTCAGAGGTGAAAAGTTCTTTCATTTCCCGTAATTTTTTAGGCATCTTTGCAGCAAGATCATTATTTTGTGTTGGATCTTTCCGCAGATCGTAGAGCTCCCAATTGTAACCATTCATTACATCTTTCGGTACTGCCCCTAGTCCCATCAACCAGGGTGCTAAAGGAGGTGTAGTTGAAGCGATCCATCCGTTATGGAAAATTGCACGATGCCCCATCATCTCAAAATACTGAGTTTTTCGTCGAGTAGGCACGTCTGCATTCTTTTTATCCCAAGTGTAGATCATACTTATACCTTCGATCGGCTTCTGGGGCACGCCATTTACCATCACAGGTTCCTGAATTTTTGTTGCTTCAAGAATAGTTGGGGCGATATCGATTACATGATGAAATTGGGTACGTATCCCACCCGCATCTTTGATTCGGTTAGGCCAGGACATAGCCATGCCTTGTCGCGTGCCGCCAAAATGGGATGCAATTTGTTTGGTCCATTTAAAGGGGGTATCGAATGCCCACGACCAAGCGACGGCCATGTGTGGGTAGGTTTTATCTGATCCCCATTCATTATAAAATTTCATTTGATCCTTGACGGACGTAACCACACCATTGAGCATACTTATCTCATTGGGTGTACCAACGAGCGAGCCTTCAGGGCTGCTTCCATTATCGCCGCTTATATAAATGATGAGGGTATTATCAAGCTTGCCAAGCTGCTCAACGGTGTCTATGACACGGCCTATTTCATGGTCGGTGTAAGCAAGATAAGCGGCATACACCTCCGCCTGGCGGGCAAATAATTTCTTTTCTTGCGCCGAAAGTGTATCCCATTGAGGCAAACTTGTCGGCCAAGGAGTTAATTGTGCATGGGGCGGTATTACACCCAGTTTTTTTTGTTGAGCAAAAATGAGCTCCCGTTGGACATTCCAGCCATGGTCAAATTTTCCTTTAAACCTCTTAATCCATTCCGGGGTTGGGTGATGCGGTGCATGAGTCCCGCCCGGTGCATAATAAACAAAAAAGGGTTGGTCAGGATTAATTTCATTCAATTGATTGAGATGTTGAATAGCCTCATCTGCCATTGCTGTCGTTAAATTCCATCCAGGCTTTCCTAGGTAAGGCTGTATGGGTGTTGTATTGCGAAATACAGTTGCTTGCCATTGGTTTGTATCCCCTCCCAAAAAGCCATAAAAATGTTGAAAGCCATAACCAACGGGCCAGTTATCAAAGGGCCCAATTTGACTGGTTGCCCAATCTGGGGTGTTGTGGTTCTTGCCAAACCATGAGGTTGCATAGCCATGTTGCTTGAGGAGTTCGCCAATAGTTGCAGTATCTTTTCCAATAATACAATCATAGCCAGGGTAGCCTTTTGCTATCTCTGTGATTACTCCCGTATGTGCTGAATGGTGGTTCCGACCGGTAATAAGTGCGGCTCGTGTAGGGGAACAGAGCGCTGTTGAATGAAATTGGGTGTAGCGTAAGCCCTTATTTGCAATTTTATCGAGCGCTGGTGTAGGAATAGTTCCTCCAAAAGTACTAGGAGCACCAAAACCAACGTCATCAGTTATGATTAACAGGATATTTGGTGCTCCTTGTGTTGGTACAATCGTAGGCTGCCAATACGGGTTTGATTCGCTTGCATTAAAATTGATAACTCCAGCGAATTTAGAGGGAATATGCGGAAGATAGCGAGTCTGTATCGATTGTGTAGCAAAGGGTGAGCCTTGCTTTTCTAAAGCCTTCTGAGCGGTCAAAAAAGTGACGGTAAGCACTAATAGTACACTGATTGGTAGGCGGTGAAATGGTGCGATGCGCATTGATAAATCCTTGTCCAAAATTGCCGTGACTCAATGTTATATAATTTAATAATAGAATAATTTGATATAAAATTAAAAGAGATTTTTTTATTTTTTTCTTCACTTTGCCGCTGCGAGTATGGCATACTCTAAAGTAGGAAACTTTTACTTAAGGGGGGTTCTTGGAAAAAGCAATTTTCGCTGGAGGATGTTTTTGGTGTATTCAGTCAGCCTTTGCTGAAAAAGAGGGTGTAAAGAGTGCCGTCTCGGGATATATAGCTGGAGCGACTGCCTTTCCTACGTATCGCGAGGTCACAGAAGGCGATACTGGGCATTATGAAGCTGTCGAAATTACGTATGATCCCAAGAAAATTACCTATGAACAGCTCCTAGATATTTTTTGGCACCAGATAGATCCAACCGATACCGGTGGTCAATTTGCCGATAGAGGAACGCAGTATCAGACGGCAATTTTTTATTTGAATGAAGAACAAAAAAAAGCAGCAGAGGCTTCGAAAAAACAGTTGGAACAAAGTAAATTATTTGACAAGCCCATTGTAACCCAAATTATAAAAGCTTCAACGTTTTATCCCGCTGAAGAGTATCATCAAGATTATTATAGAAAGGAGCCAGAGCATTATAAGCGTTACCGTAAGGGCTCGGGACGTGCCGACTTTCTTGAAAGAACCTGGAAAACAAGACCTCCTTCGTGCCCATTGCCTCTTGGTGCTCAGAAGACTTTTAAAAAACCTAGCGATGAGGAGTTGCGTGAACAACTCAGTCCCTTGCAATTTGAGGTTACACAAAAGGGTGGTACAGAACCTGCGTTTGCTAATGATTATTGGGCTAACCATGAAGAGGGTATCTACGTTGATGTTGTATCGGGCGAACCTCTTTTTAGTTCGCGAGATAAATTTGATTCGGGAACGGGCTGGCCTAGTTTTACCAAGCCTCTGGAGCAAAAAAATATCATACAACAGGAAGATACTTCTCACGGCATGAGCCGTATTGAGGTTCGAAGCTGTCATGCAGGTTCGCATCTCGGCCATGTCTTTCAGGATGGCCCTCCGCCCTCGGGCCTGCGCTATTGTTTGAATTCTGCAGCATTACGTTTTATTCCAAAAAAAGACCTGGAAAAAGAGGGCTATGCAGACTATAAAAAACTTTTTGATTAAGCTCTTTTACACGCCTGGATGGTCATTGCCTAATTGATTATTTTTTCAAGAATATTATTAATTGCTGAATACATGACTATTTGTTCTCTTCGATCGTGATCCCTTGAAAAGCGTTTCGTTCTTGGCTGTCAACTGCTAACCGATGAAAAATGTGATGCGATTGTACACAGGCTGCAAAAAACATAGCTAAGGTTTAACGAGCTTCTTTGAGAAACTGAGAGAGCTTCTCGAGCGCTTCTTTGCGCATCGAAATTTCTTGCCTCTCATCCTCAGTCATCTCGGCCAGAGTTTTAGTAGAGCCCTTGGGAATAAAAATCGGCGACCAGCCAAAACTCATGGTGCCTCGGGGATACTCCGCAATGGTACCTTCAAGTGAGCCGGTAAAGATGTGCACACCGGTTTCATCGCAGAGGGCATAAGCTACCTGTGCAAAAGCACGGCGATCATCAAAACCATTAAGCAATCGGCATAACCCATCATTGCCTAGTGAATCTAGAAACCATCTGATAAGCGGGCCTGGAAGCGTGTTTAATGCATGAAATACCAATGATACATCTTCTACAAGGACCGGGCTTTTAACGAGTTCATAGGCCCTTCGTGCCTTATCTTCAACAATTTCACTCAGGTGAAGAGACTGAATTTCAACGAGATCCAAACTGAGATGTTCCACGGGCAGGTGGAAGTAGGTGTTTAGGTATTTGATTTTGCCGGGATTACCCGTTATAAAAGTTAACTTCATAAGAATTAGTCTGGCAGACTCTCTTTTTTATTCAAGTGAGAGCATGACCTTGATCCAACTTTCATCCCGCTTATCAAAATGTCTGTAAGCAATCATCACATCATTAAAAGGCAATTTTTGCGTCAACACTGGCGTGGGATCGATGATGCCTTCCTGTACCCAATTAAGGAGCTCTGGAAAATAGGCACGATGATTGCAATTTCCTGCGCGTATGGTCAGGTTTTTTTGCATAGCCATCCCGATAGGGAAGAATCGCATAGTATCTGGATATACACCAATTATTGAGAGAATTCCTGCTTTTGCAATCGCCATTACGGACCATTCAAATACAATTGAGGGCGCATTTCCAGGATGCCAATTTCCATCACTTGGGTGGATAACAGGCGCTATTTCTTTGACTTCTTCCTTGTAACGATTTTGTAAGGATGTTGGAATACAACATGATGGTTGTTCAGCATCAATGCCCACAGCATCTATTATCTTAGTGGGGTTAAGCGGAAGCAAGGCTTCCACAGGGTTCTGCTTATCGAAATTAATGGTATGAGCTCCCTGCGCTTGCGCCATGGCGAGCCTTGATGGAATACGGTCAATCGCAATGATATCTTTTACTCCTAATTTTTTAAGACAGGTGATAACCAGCTGCCCAACGGGACCGCATCCAAAAACAGCAATGGTATCTCCGGGTTGCGGATTAGTATATTCTACAGCTTGGTATGCTGTTGGCAAAATATCAGAAAGCAGAATAACTTGTTCGTCACGGATGGTATCAGGAATGCTAATGAGCGATATATCTGCAAAGGGAACTCGTGCTTTTTCTGCCTGCAATCCCTGAAAAGGACCGCTTGATTTCGGTCCACCATAAAAGGCTGTGCCTGCCAAGGGACCGTTAGGATTGGCATTGTTGCATTGGGAGTAGAGCTGCCTAGAGCAGTAGATGCAATGGCCGCAGGCTATAGTTGAAGGTATGATAACCCGATCGCCCACTTTGAATTTTTTTACCTCTTTACCTATCTGCTCAACAATCCCGACGCCTTCATGGCCTAATATTGTTCCTTCCACCATTCCCGTTATGCTTCCCCGCACCATATGAAGGTCTGTGCCACAAATTGTGGTTGTAGTTAAGCGTACGATGGCATCGGTCTGATCGATTAAAACGGGTTCTCGCACTTCTTGTAAGGCAATGTCGCCAACCCCTCTAAATACAACCGCTTTCATGGTCTCTCCCTTAGTACAAATTCGTTGAATGTTAGCGTAATAAGCGCTCTCTATGTGTCGTCTTTAATCGTACAAGACTGTTAATTTTATATACAAGGGTATTTCCTTTTTTCTCATATATTGACTTTGAAAGAACTCATTTTAATTTATGGTATAGGCTTAAGAACAACAAATGAAAAGCCGTTACGATGTTGACAATCTACGCTCATCTGCTACTTTTTATCCCAACGAAAAAAATTCGCTCTCATACACTCTCTAGGATACAAAACGATGCTAAAAATTAGACTGCTTATAGTGATAACTCTGCTGGCTTGTAAAATAGAAACGTTAGAGGCAGGGTTTCATGAAATGATTGCACAAACCTCGCGACAATCCTCAGGTACGCTGCTTTTTAAGACATCGGATGGCAATTTAGAACTGGTTCCCGCTGAATGGATGGCCAGCTCAGATTGGCTTAAAGAACGAACTTTTGCAGATCAAGAATTGGGCAAAATTTATAGTAAGCCGCTTGCTATTCCTTTGACTGCTGGCGAATTTGCGATGCTTAAGAAATGGCTGAAACATATACATTGTAAAGAAGAAACCAAGGGAATGTGTCGATCATTAACCGCTATCAACTTAGTTGCGCTTGAAGATTTTCTAAAAAAGATTGAGCCACTTAAAATAACTGCTCTAACAGTTTTGTTACACTTCGAATTAGCAAAAAAAATTGCAAACACATAAGCTCATTCACTAAGACAGTACTGGTCCCGCTGTAAGGTGGCGGGCTATCCAAAGAAACCCCGTGCCAATACTATCTCATTCTAACCCATTACCAAAAGAGTTAGCCAGGCTATCTTTGTTGAGGCTATTTTCCGTCAATTTTCCTAAAAAAAGTTGCAGATAAGATTAATTAATGTATAATAGAGTATGGATATATAATGGATATATAATAGAAGGAAAATCGTCAAAGGAGGGAAAATGAAGAGATTATGGATATTGATTTTATTTTTGCAGGGATCTGCCTCTTTGCATGCCATGGAATTAGGTGTATTTAACGATAAAATTTTGCAAGCAGCAGTGCATAATGATGCTTCATTGCTTCAAATACTAATATTTCCGCCTAATACTCCTGCTCTTGGGGCAGCATTAGTTATTGCAGCACAGAATGGAAATGAGCAGATAACGCGATGTCTGAGCGCTAAAGTCGACCAGTCGCGGCGTGATATAGCTTTGGTAGGTGCTACTGAGCAAGGTCATGTCAAAATAGTCATGTTATTATTAGATGATGGTGTGAGCCCTGAGGCACTCAGGTGCGCGCGCAATAAGGCTTTAAAAATGAATAATAAAGGCCTGCTGTTACTCTTTCATAAGTACGATATTTACTTGGGTAAATACTCATATTCCGCAAATTAAGGCCCTTTCTTTCCGTGTCTCAGTAACGATTTACTAGCTTAGATACATGTTTCTTAAGCATTTGAGCCCCCGTTTCGCTTGGCATGCGTTTAAATTCTTCTAAAAAGGGCTGGACGGGAATTTTATCTTTATAACATGAGCTTGTTGAAGCTCGTACAAATTTAAGGCTGACGGGAAGGCCATCATAAATCTGTCCAGGCTGAACTACGATTGGGCCACCGCCATAAGGGGGATTAGTCGTGGGATAAGCAATCAAGAAATCGTTTGCTACAGAACCTATTGTGCCAAAACGGGAAATTATAAAACCTTCACCGGGAACAAAGGTGAATTTTCTTGCATCAAAGCTCTCTGGCGTGAGTCTCAGTTCCTCTAAGCGGCATTCTAGTTTATGATCGAACAAAGCTAACCAGAGGTTTGTTTTTAGATCCGCATTAATATCGCCTGTATTTTTATACCCGCGAAAATCATAAAAGCTGACGCCAATGGTTCCATTTGCTGCGATTGCTATGGCCGGAGAAAATGTTTGAACGCCGACAGTTTTCGGGTTGGCGACAATGGGCGAAGACCACGTTTTACCCCCATCTTTGCTGCGTGAAATAAATACGCCGGCAGCAGGAAGCCAAGGGGTTGAATGAGGATTTGCTTTTGCATCAGCCCAGGTGATGTAAAGTTCTCCCGTCCTTTGATTAATTTTGCTATCAGTTCCAAACGTATAAGTGGCAAAAGAAAGGCTCGAATTATTTGGGTCTGAAACATGTGCTATAACGCCATTTTTGTAGGCAAGGTGAGGCGTCCAATTCACAAAATCTTTTGATTTAAGCGCAATGATATTGAATGTGCCATCTGGATTATTGCTTTGATAGATAACGATGGGGCTATGGTCTGGCAGTATATGTAAAATCGCGTTAAAGCCAAAGACTCCACCATCTAAAGTTGCGATCGTACGCGGTGCAGACCACGTATTTCCTCCGTCACGGGAAATCTGCAACTCAAAAGTTTGTGGCAATGCAGGATTCAAAACAAATGCAAGGTTACCCCAGACGGCGTAGAGTATGTTCGGGTTAAAGGGATTAACGGTAATAGTAGGGCGGTTAACGAAGGCTTGTTGGGGAGGATTCAAGTTATTTTCAATTGATGCAGTCGCATTCCAACCTATGCCTAAATTGTTCGATTTAGTGAAATTGAGTGCGTTTGCAAAATTTGGAGATCCATCCGGATTAATGAGTTGAAGTGCGCTGTATCCAAAATACAAATTGCCGTTGGTATCAGAGGCTGCGTATGGATCAGTGGGACTGACAAAATCATTGGGCGCACCAGATAGGGTGGGGCCCTGTGCTCGGCCTGTAATAAGATCAGATTGATTCCAGGTTATTCCACCATCGGTAGAGAAGATGGTCAGATCAGCTAAATAGTGTAAATTAAGGCCTTGGCTGCATACGATAAATAAATTGTTACTGTTATTTTGATTTGCAATCACCATGGGATTGAATACAGCATTTTCAAAAACGGGCGCGAGTTTTAAGGGAAGTGGTCCAAGCCGCAAAGCATCGGTTCCTGGGGGACAGCGAGCAAAGCTTGTTACCTCGATTAACGGAAAAACTTGCGAATGAATAGATTGGATGTTGATGGTATTAAAAAGAACACATAACACCGTCAGAATGCTACGGATCTCTTTTTTAAATGGGCTTATTACAATCATGCTGTCATCCTCATAAATGTTTAAATAGGTAAAGTATAAGCGAGGATATACTAATCTAGCGCATGATGTAAATAGGAAGCTATTTTATTTTAGCCTTTCTTTGGCTCCTTTTTCTTGGGTTATCTTGTGTTGTTCTTGTGATTCACCCACACGATGAAGGAACTCGATTACATCGTCAATTTTCATAGGATTTAAGCCGAGTGACCGCATTGCAGCTTCATCCACTTTAACTCTTTCCGCGAGTTCCTGTTTTTCTTCAGGAGTAAGAGGGAAGCTCAAACCTCTCAAATCTAATGCAGATACCATTTGCTTAAAGGCTTGATGGTCTGCAGGTCGGTTTTTGGAAGCGGCTATAATGCTCGTGAAAATCTCTTTAGATTCTTCTTTAGTTAATTGAGCTATGTTCAGTCCAGAAAGAATGGAGGAAAATTGTGATACATTGGCACCTTTAATTGCTTCTTTTAGAAGATTCAGCTGATGAAATTTTGATACTTCCCGCTCTTCTTCTGGACTAAGTCTGAGCATTCTTATATCTTCTTCATGCAATCTGATTTCTCCGGGATGTTCCTTGAAAAATTGAGTGAGCTCCTTTTGTTCCTCTTCACTAAGTCTGATCATCTTTATATCTTCTGATTCAAGCTTCGACGGGACTGCTTTCCGCCTTTCCATAGCTTGTAGGCATCCGATGCACATAAACGTTAGACTGAATATCTTTAATACATGATTCATAACAAACCTCCGTTAGTTTAATTAGATTCTATGAGTGCAATTTTTTGCCGACTACTCTTTTCTATTAGAATACAAATATCGAAACGAATAAGTCAATAGAAGATTAATAAATTTACAAATAATCACACTCTGAGCGATTCGTCTCGGTCTTGGGGCCCTTTTTTCTTATACTCAGCAAAACACCCCCCTGTTTCATTGAGCAGCTAACGGAAACATCCCCCTGTTTTGTTGACTTTGTTTGTTTTTATCATTGTTCAGTACAAACGGCTTTGCCTTTCCATCCAATAAACGAGCTTCACAGATTCTTGGATGCATGATCTATAATACCTTTCCAAGCCGCCTTTATAAACCTGAATGCGCAAGTTAGACTGGGACCAATTGAAATTATAGAAAAAGCTTGTTATCCTCACTAAAAATAATTAAAGTCAGTATTTAAATTAAAGGAATGCAAGTGTTTAACAAAGTAACCATATTTTTACTCTGCTTAATTGTTCATTGCGTTACTTATTCGATGGAAAAGCTCGATTTGCATGCTCTTACGGAAGATGATCTAAAAGCTTGTCAGAGAGCAGCTGATCGAGGGGATACTGCATCATGCCACATCCTCGGTTCTTTTTATATAAAAAAGTATCAGCAAAGTGGTAATGCAGACTTTTTAAGTGATGCAGAAAAATGGTTTTTAAAAGCAGCGCAGGGTGGCCATCTCATTTCTCAACATAATATAGCACTCCTCTATCAGAAGCAAAGCGAGCAAACAGCCGATCTTAAAAAGAAGGCGGAGCTTGTGCAAAATGCTACTAGGTGGTATCGCATTTCAGCGGCAAGGGGCCATTTAGATTCTCAAAACAACCTTGCAGTTCTCTTTGCTGAAAAAAGTCAAAAGAGCGTTGATAGCCAAGAAAAAGAAATTTATGCGCGTAAAGCAGAGGAACTGTATACAAAAGCGGCCAAAAAAGGTAATAGGACGGCTCAATACAATTTGGGAAGATTTTGCACCCAGGCTATGCAGACTGCTACGCAGTATGAAAAAAAAGCAGAATTTATGCAAAAAGCGGTGGAATGGTTGACTAAAGCTGCTGAACAAGATGAGACAGATGCCCAGATTGATCTAGCTCTTCTTTATGCTGAAAAAAGTCGTGGCGCACAAGATGTTAGCGCAGCGGCCGCTCTTTTTGTGCACGCAGAAGACCTTCTAAAGAAAGCCGATCTGAACAGCGGTTCCATAAGCCGTTTGCTAGCTGCGTATAACTTGTTTGGAATAATTTACAAGGAGAAGGGTGAAAAAACCAAAGCTTTAGATTGCTTCGAAAGGGCGCTCTCTCTAGGGAACCCTGATGCCCTCTATAATGCAGGAGTGGTTTGCGATGAGCTGAGTGAGCAGGAAACAGACCAGAACCGAAAAAAAGAATGGCGCAACAAGGCGAAAGACTATTATCTTAGGGCAACTCACCATGGTATACCGTCAGCTTTTGTCAATCTTGCAAGTTACTTGCAGGAAGAAAGTGAGCAAGCATCAGATGTAAAGCAAAAAAGAGTTCTGAAGGAAAAATCTTTTAGTCATTATCTTGAAGCTGCACGGCTGGGGAGTGCGCGGGCGCAATATCATGTTTCGACTCATTATCTTGAAAAATATCAAGCTATGACTGACCTTGAAAAATACGCTACTCCCGCTGATAATGAAAGAAGAGAGGAGTATAAGCAAAAGGGTGGAGAGTATCATATCCAAGCGGCTAGACAGGGATACGAGCCGGCGAGAGCCAATCTGGCTGTTCTTAAAACTTTATTAGATGGCCTTAAGGCCACAAGCCCTCTAAAAGAGGCCATTCTTGAGCTATTGAAAGAAGTTGAAACAAGCTCAATGCGAGCAAAGGAAGGCGGTAATTTAGTAAAAAATGTAGAGCAACAACTAGCAGGTGCCCTTTTGCAAGGGATATCTGCTAGCAAAGGGCCGGCTGAGACAGTCAGCTCAGATAAGGACGCTCAAAAAAAGCAATGCCCCGTATGCAAGGCAGATGCTGCAAATAAATGTTCCCGATGCAAAATGCAGTGGTATTGTTCACGCGGATGCCAAGGAAAGCACTGGCAAATTCATAAGCTTGTATGTCGTGAAACTCCAAAGCAAGAGTAGATTCTCTATAGAAGAAATAAAAGTTTGAAAAAAAATAAATTGCGCAGACTACTATGCCCATGATTAAAAAATGTATGTTCATCACGTGCATCCTTACGAGCTCAACGAGCATATGCATGGAAAAGACACAAGCAGCTGAAAAAGGTAAGAACCAGGCTGAACTAAGCTATGAGCAAGCATTATCTCATTTAGGACAGAGCGAGAGCGAACAAGATCCTCAACAAAAACATGTTTTGCTCGATAAATATAGAGCATGCCTCAATGCGGCGGCACGAGATAATCATATCGTCGCTTTAAAACTACTGCTTTCTCTATGCTTTAACAAAAGCGTACAAACAGTGGACATAGAGGCAAAAATTAAACTCCTTGATGAAGCACTCACCTATGGTCTTACATTAGCGGACCTTGGCTGTAAGCAGGAACAGTTCATTATAGCCTGCATTTATGAAGAAAAAACCAAATGGATTTTTAAGAAAAGTCTCAGTGAATCTTGCGCAATTCAAATGAAAAAATGGCTCACTAAAGCAGCACAAGATGGGCATGCCGCTGCGCAGAGCAATCTAGGCATTTTGCTATGTACTCAAAGTGACGAGGTAAATGGTCAGAAAGATAAGAAAAAATTGCTAGATGACGGGCTTTACTGGCTTCGCAGAGCAGCTGAGCAGGGTGATTTACAGGCAGAAAATAACTTAGGGACACGTTTTTATGCTGTAGCCACCAGCACTACTGATGCCAAGGAGAGGGATGCGGCCTTGAGAAACGCAGAAATATGCTACCAGAAAGTCTTAAATGATCCGAATCTATCTAATCGCACTCTTTACAACCTAGGCCTTGTTTATCGATTTAAAAGTATACATGTTGATGCTGATCAGCAAGAAGTTTATTTAGATAAGGCTTTGGAATGCTTTCTTAAGGCGAGCGAACACTGCTTAGAAGAGCAGAAGAATGACATTTACGATATGCTGGCAGACGTCTATGAAAAAAAATATGTCGTGGCAGCCTCGCCAGAAAAGCAAGATGAATTCTTAGACCGAGCGCTTTTTTGGGGAGAAAAGCATATAACAGATCTTAAAAAGCGATTGGCCCTTGCCCACCTCTATGAAAAAAAGATAGCAGGATTATCCGATCCTCATCAAAAACTTCAGACCTTAGACAAAGAAATAGCGCTACTCATAGAAGCGCCAAAATCTGCTGAAGCCCTTGATAAGTTGGCTATCTGCTATTGGCAAAAAAGCCTCCTGATAAACGATAGCCAAGAAAAAGAAAAGTTGCTTCTTAAAGCCGAAGAAACCTATTTTAAATTAGCTCCTCAAAGAATGCATGATTCCCGGTTTCAAAATAATCTGGGCTATATTTGCAAACAAATCAGTGATTGCAAAACTGATCCCAGCCAGAAGAAGCAGCGACTAGCTGTCGCCGTTAAGTGGTTACTGCAATCTGCAAACCAAGGTAACAAGTCTGCTGCAAAAACGTTGGCAGAGATAAAGAGCCAGCGAAACAAAGAAAAAGGGTGTGTAAGCACAGCTCCCTAGATCTCTGATACTTCTGCTAATCAGGGAGGGCCTAAGGCAGGAATTACGCTTCAACCGAAATAATAACTGGCTATTTTTTAAGGAAAAAGAGAGTGTAAACCGCAATTTACACTCCTCAATTTTTTACTCTAGATAATGAGCAATGGGCGCATTCCTAAGGTGCAACTTCTTCTTCAGGTTCGCTACATTCTTTCGCAGCCTCACTAAAGTTTTTCGCATTCCTTGCCAAAAGCCGGAGACGTGGCTTTAGCTCTTGAAAATAAGCAGCTAGTTTTTGAGCGAGTGGATCGCCAGAAGGTACTGCTGTTTCTAGATCACCCAATATAACCAGGGCCATACACGTTACCATTGAATTTTCCGTTATGCTGAAAGCCCTCTTCATGTGCTGAATTTTATCAAGTATGACTGGGTATAACTCATGTGCTTTTATTTTAACAGCCAGCTTTGTGATACGCAATAAGTCATTAGGATACTCATCCTTAGAATCATAAGCTCTTAATGCTCGAGCGGCAAGTTCGACATAGCGTGAGCCCGGACCTATTTTTTCTTTTTCTTCAAGTAATTTTCGAGCAAGACGACTTAATTCTTCGGTCGCGCCCTTTAGGGATTCTATTTGTGTCGCAAGCCATTTTTCTGCTCCTATAGTTCCTAAAGCAACAGCCGCATCTTCAAGTGATAAATTTTTTATCCTACCGAGAAATTGTATTAACGCGAATGTCTGTTCTTCCGAATTCATTCGGCGGGACGTCTCCAAATCGCGCTTGGCCTCTTGTCTTATCACCGCACCTGCTTCCCAAGCAGTCCCTGAGAAGATATAGGACCCTAGTATTCTTTGCAAATCCGGAGGAAGCGTCTCAAGGACCTTTTGAAGAGATGCCTTAGCCGGGGCAGCCGCAGGAGCTTCCATGCCCTGTATGTTTTTTGACAGTAAGGCTGCAAAACAGATTGCAGCAAGAAAAAGTTTTGATTTCATGGTTCTCTCCTTGTTGTATTATATAAGTTAATTGCATTCTATTTGTAATTATACCATTGTCGAAAGTCAGATTTCAAGAGTTTTGTAGCCCTAGCTTATTGCACCCTCATTCTGCATCATCAAAAGATTGCTTAAATCGCTCGCAAGCAACTCGGCCATATGTCTTTTCGTATCAAGATGATGGGGCGCTACTTTCACCAACAGTGCTACAAAATCTTTAAAGCGAGGATCGTTTTTTATGGAATAATAGAATGCAGCTATATCCAAAAACTTTACGACTTCAATAAGTGATAATTCCCTCTGTTTCGTCACGATGCTAAGATCAAAAGTGTTATTAAATACAGCCGGAATCTCATCGACCTTTCTGTGGAATAAAAGATTGTTAGCATAAGCACAACGGGCTAACAAACTATCGGGATTGGCTTGGTAAACCTCTAAGGTAAGTTTATGTGCTCTTTCAAGCTCTCCAAAATTTAATAAAACCATAGAAAGAAAATAGGCCGTTGCTGGATCTTTTGCGTATCCTTCTTGTATTGCTTGTTCAACAAGTGCACGTACTTTTTTATCATTATGACCAAAGAGCCTTTCTATTTGCTCTGCTTGTTTTGCAAAAGAAGCAGGTATTAAATCGACAATCAACTCATGCCGCTGATCTAGTTGAAAGATGGAACCATGAATCTTTATGCTCAAATAGTTTTTCTTGCTTGTTTGTGTTTCACTTTTTTTTATCATTTTGAAGACTCCTAAATAAGCGCGGAAACTGGGCCCTTTAGGGCGCAGAGGAAGCGCTCGTTAAAACTATAACTATAACCATCGCTTGCGTGTAGACGCTTGCAGTACTTATAACTGATACCTTGCACTGTTTTGTCCGGCAAGGCGATGTTAAAAGACCCGCTAGCCCGTATAGCAACCTTGCCAACATAAGACCCATTTTTCTTGCCTTTTGTTACTACTGCTTTTACGGTATCGCCCGTTTGATAACCAAAAAATTTCTTACCTTGCTTGGCATTTGTACGAGGAAAGCCAAATTTATCCGGCTTACACATTTGTCTGTTTCCATGACCAGTGGCCGTGATAATTAGTGGATTAACTTTGCTTATAAGTAATGTTACCGGAGTGCTCGCCCCCACACAAGCAGCATCTATATAATGGGCTTTTGGTAATCCTTGTTGCGTACGATTAAACTTTGTTCTACCGCCTGTGCCTGTTTCAACAGGCAACCCTAAAGAAGTGAGCAATCCATAGATTTTCAACCGTGTAGCATTAACTGCGGCTGCATCTCTCAATGGTTTTTGAGCGAGCATTTGTACAAGACCATGTCCGAATTCTTCCGCTGTTCGATTTCCCTTGCGTTGATTGCATGGTCTACAAGCAAGAGTAAGATTGGATGCACGGTTACTACCTCCTCTGCTTAGTGGAACAATATGCTCTATCTCAAGTGGAACATTTTGGATTTTGCAATAGATGCAAGTACGACCGAATTTTTCCAAAAGATATTCTCGCAATTCAAAGCCAGCTAAGGTTCCTTGTTGGTATTCAATTCCACTAATTTCGGGATTTTGCATAATCTGCATATCAAAACGGACTAATTCTAGACTGATTGCGCCAACAGGGCAATAGCGCATCAGCCTTTCTACCCATGTAAGGAGGTTGGCAATTCTACTTTCTAATGAAGGAGGCAGCCAGCCGGAAGGCCTTGTCCTATTTGCAAAACGCGGTGGGCGATAGCGGGTTTTACGTGATCTTCTCGATCGACGGAATGCTCTTCTTCCTGATAATCTTTCATGGACATGGGGTCCGCTGTGATGAATTTCAGCAGCAAATAACACTCTGCCCGAACTATCATCTACAAGAGCAAGTCCTGTGACTTTGCTTCCTGGATCTATTTTTATCCGAAGAATCTGCACATCAAGAAAGCTTGGTCCTTGTAAAATAATAACAAAAGGATAGCGTCTAAATACGGCAGCTTTGCCTTGCTTAAGCAGTATCCGAGCTTCTGCTGGATGGCAAGGGTTAAGGGGTTTTTTATCTTTATCTAACACAAATGCGTATGACATTAGTCATCCTCTTATATATAAAATCTCCCATTGCTGGGGTAAAGTGTGCCTCGCTAATGTTCTAGGGCCGTATATCTCATAGGCACTGATCTTATACCCTTTGATCTGTTTAACCTATAAGTCCCAGAGCTTAGGACTGGCAAGCATCCTAAGGTGTGTCTTTTACCGCTCCCTATAACGTAGCCCGATAGCCTGCTTACGCAGGCCCTAGCTGAAGCTGGTCAACCTGAACTCTTACAAGCTACGGCCTTTAGGCCGTGGTAGTTGACTATCAGGCACGCTTTCCATTAGTACAGTGACTAATTTTAATAGATAGTTCTCATTTTCGAGTCGATTTTTTTCTGTCGGCGACTGGGTCAACCTTTTGTAATGCTGGTAAAAGAGGAATTGATTTATGCTTTTGTTGAGCAATCCACAAATCAAATCGATACTGAAGATTAAGCCAAAACTCAGCCGTTGTTCCAAAGACATCCGCAAAATCTAAGGCTATAGATTCTGTGACTCGTCTTTTTTTATTGATAATTTCACTTAACTTAGGTTGAGTCCAGGCTCCGCCTAAATGTTTAACCAATTGCTCTTGAGAAAGCTTTAATGGTTTGAGAAATTCTTCAAGAAGAATCTCTCCTGGATGGGTTGGGGCTCTTTGAGTGGGCACCATTTTATTTCCTTTTATTAATGATAATCAATAATTTCAACATGCTCTGGCCCATTCTCTCCCCAAACGAATATGATCCTATGTTGGTCATTAATGCGGATGCTATGACTTCCCTTCAGATCGCCCTTAAGAGGTTCTAGCCGATTACCTGGTGGCATTTTCAAATCATTTAAGCAGAGTGCCGCGTTAAGCATATCTAGTTTTCTATAGGCTATCTCATGCAACGAAGGATGAAGCTTTTTTCTTCCCCGCTTCGAATTTATACCATTGAAAATATCTTTGGTAGCATCATCTCCAAATGATTGAATCATGCAAACCCTATTTTTTCATTTATATTGTTATATTATATATTGATAACTTTATTTTGTCAAGTTGATGCTGTTATAAGTTTAGCAAGGTTAGTAAAACGTGTGCCTGTTGCTCAATTGGGCATAATTCAGAATAAGTATTAGTCCGTCGAATTTTTCCCTGATTCTCCCTAAATCTTCCAAGCGTTCTGGTTGTGCCATGCTGTATCCTTTCGTTGATCCTCTGTGTATATCGATGAACTATTTCTCGGCGCCATCATAACTCAAAATATATGAATAGGCAATATATTATTTTTTTAAAAGCTACTTGATTTTTTTAGCAGACCACATATGCTATCAGGCTAAGTGCGATAGTCATCTTGTTGAAATATAGATATTAAATTTTATTACTGGTTCAATGCGCTCTTCTAGCACAACTTCTGGATCGCGAAGATTTTAGTTGACGCTTTTATTGCTTTTTATAGCTGAAATTGCATGCCGTAGTTTGGCATTGAGCAAAATCCCTCCATGCAAGGTAAGCATGTAAAGAGCAGTATCTGGAAAGAGCACAATGAATTCAAGTCGCTTTAATAAATCTTTGCCTCGCAACTTTCCTTGCTCTAAAGCAGTTAGTGAAGACTGGGAGATTTCAAAGATATGTGCGAATTCTCGCGTAGTTAGACCGAGAGTTTTCCGAAATTCCTTTACATCATGTCCGGAAAAAGAGCGTTCAAAAACGGGTGCAAACACGAAAGAAGAAGGGCCTCGTCTGCCAATGGTTGATAGGAGAACAAGGGGATCACGTTCTTCCACACTGATTCCCATGGAGTGACAGTACTCTGGATAAGCGGGATTTGCGCGTGAGGGTATGCGATCTTCTAGTGAAGGAAAAAGTAGGCTGGATCTAAACTCCCTTTGAGTGAGTGGAAATTCGGGACCTAAAGAAAAGGCATTCCGAGCACTGAAATACTTCTCATCGTAAGTGAAAATGTATGTCTGACCTTCTCTAGTTAAGCGACCAACAGTCATTCTCGTCTTTCGACGTTCTAAAAAAATAGTTACTGCCTCAATTTTATAGAGTGGTGTCATAGCTCAATGCTCCTTTTACTAATAAGCGTAAATAAAGCCTGCTTACGTTTTTGAGATATATCGCTTGCATCGATTATTGATTTAATTTTGCTCAGAGACACCGCATCACGAAATTGTTTTACTACGTAATCAAAACCTAATCTTTGCCACTCAAGGACATAATCCTTCATAGTTGGCTCATCAGATTGTGCGGTTTTAATCGTCCCTTTTGGTTGGTGGTCAGCTTCTAGTAACGAATCAAGCTCGATTCCTAAATAAGAGGTATTATCGTAAAATGGGGAGAGCTCATAACCGCGCGACGAATGAATAAAGGCTAAGTTTCTTCCATGGCGATCATTATTGCCAATTAAGCTATCAGCAAGAGTGAGATATACGAATTGTTCTTGAGCTTTCAAACGGCCAGTTTTCTCGCTGATAATCTGAAGTATATTCTCGCAATTATAGGCCAAATCTTTTTTAAAAAAATGATAAAGATGTAGAAGGCTTGCTTGCGAATAATGCGCCATAAAGTTCTCGGTAACAAAACTTGTATGACCTTCTTCAAATATGATCAAGCAATAAGGTGGAACGTTAATACCCAAAGATTGGAAAATTTGATTGCATACATATTCTACACTTGGTAATTCAGGAAACTCTGCTTCTCTTACTTTTAAAAGGTATTTCTTACCCCCTAAGGTTGATGAATATTTGCGAAATTTTCCGTGAAAAAAAGTGGAATCCAACTCTGCACAAGGGGGATCTGATTGATACAGGTGCTGTGAAGCAATATCTTGGAAACGATCTAAAGAAGAAAGAGCGAAGCTGCTTAAGAAACATTGCTGATGCAAACCGTACCAGACGTCACCTTCTTTAACTGATAGATGGCATTTATAACATTGATTCATGAGTATCGTTTTTGATTTTAATTATACAAGTGACATGAATTTAAGTCAAGATTGTATTGACTCAAATATGAGTCAAAATAACTTATTGAAATTCTGGAAAAAACTTATTATCCTCGCTAAAAAATAATTGAAGCCCGCGCTTTCAATTGCCTAATTGATTATTTTTTCAAAAAGGATAACCTTTATCCTATATATTAAAATGCTAGCAAAATTTGCCTTACACTGTTGATCACCATTTCAGCCGAGATTCCAAAGAAAGAAAACCTATGAAAATCCGATCGCTGATCCATCTGACGTTTTTAAGTATCCTTGTTTTGCCATACGACTGTGCCTTTTGTATGAAGCATAATCGGGAGGACGAATCAAGCGAAGAGAATAGTGAAAAAACGAAAAAAAAGGCAAAGAAGCAGAGCCCTTTATGTGAGGCCATTCAATCAGGCAATCAGGCTCAAATAGAAGCTTCGCTAGCCGCTCTCCAAAACTTATACAAACCTATACAAATCATGGTCTAATGGCACCACGCCATCAGTTTTAATTTCTTGGAAGCGCAGGTTATTAAGCTGCTGTTTTATCCCCGCGGCGCAGAATTGTGCCACTAGATAAAACCTTCCAAGCCCAACGTTCCCTAATAAGGACGCGGCCCGAGCTAGGCACTGCCGAAACATATCTTCGGCTTTTTTTGTAAGTTCCGTAGAACTTCTTCGATCTTTGGGCAGCGCTTACAGCCCTGATCCCTCAGCATCTTGCTAAATATGCGAATACCTTAATAAGTTCTCGGTTGCTTGCATATTCCACAATAGAATACTACACAAATTTTAAATTTCAAGATTTTTCACAATTTAAGTCCATGCGCTTTCTATAAGCAGGTTTGTGCAGGTTTAAAATAGCTGTTAAGTTGCCCCAGCAGTGTGGAATGCTGAAACTGGTGCTCAACGTATGCTAGCCGCTCTTTATGCGATTGAAAAAGGCGATCGGGCCTTGCTTGAACGGTTTGCTAAAGATTTAGAACGCGCGACGGCAGAAATGAAATCTCGCGCGTTGGTTATAGCAGCTGGTTGCGGCCATGAAGAGATCGTGCGTTTTTTGCTTCGGTTTTGTAAAGTTAGTGCGCCTGCTAAAGCTTATTATTTGAAAAAATTTACCTCCTTGAAAGAATTAAGTAAAAGTTTGCCCTTAGATGTGAGTCCGCTATTCCTTGCTGCTATCGCGGGAAAATTGAGTATTATTGACGTGCTCATTAAGGCTGGGGCTCCTGCGTTGACGCACAATGAGCAAAAATGCCTCGGGGCTCGGGCTGTAAACAGTCCGCAAGTAACGGCAGCATTTAAAGCGTTATTAGATGCGCATAAATTGGTTGAGACCAGCGACTATTCAGATACTCTGGCGGCACTTGAGCATAAAAATGAGGTACTATTTCAGTGTTGTATGCGGATTCTTGCCAAGAAAGATCCGCTGCTTTTTGAACTTGCAAAGAAAAATGATACCGCTCTTGTTGAAAAAGTCGCAGCATTCTGTCCTACTCGAGAACGCGCGGCTCGTATCGTTTTTGAAGGCGCATGCGCAGGAAAGCATTATGAGGTTGTGCGTACACTAGCTGTGCAAGACTCAGTGCAATTGGATGAAAAAGGTTGTGTGATACGAAGTACACCGCTCTGGTATGCAAGCGGGGAAGGAGATATTCAGCTAGTAAGGTTATTGCTTTCGTTGGGAGCTGCGGTAGATACGCCGTCTTTCATTCCCGATGCTAGTTCTGTAATTTCTTTAACTACTCCCTTTCTACGAGCATGGTCGCAGAAGAAATTTGATGTAGCAGAACTATTATTAGAAAGGGGAGCGGATATCAATGCAAGGGCGAAAATAGTCCAGATCCAAGGTAATGTACCCATTGCCCTTGAGCAGCAGGGTAACTCTGCGCTTGTGCCAATGTATGATACTACAGAAGCACAGAGAATTAAGTTTTTGATTGACCATGGAATACGCCTGTCTAAGCCTAATCCTGACATTTCTGCGCCTAACCTATTTGGATTTTCTGCCGAGACAAATCAAGTAATTGCCAACGCATGGCAGGAGAGAAAAGAAGCATTTTTTAAAGCCTGCAAAGCAGCCCGACAATGTAGGAATCTTTATAAAGATTCTAAGCCTGTGCAGTGACAACTGGCCAAAAGTCCTTGAAGCATCAAATAATGATGGCAAGAATAGTAATAGAAAGATCTTTTCTTAATGCGGCTGTTGTGAGTAATTGCTTACTTCAAAAGGACGCATCATATCATTGTCTTCATGATCTATAATATGGCAGTGCCAAACGTATCCGCCACCTCCTGGATAGCCAAAACAATCTTTTTTGACGCCAAGCTTAGCTGTTGGATCAAAGGCAAATTTATTTTCGCCTGCGCTTACTTGATCAACGGGGATCGTCTGCGGCGCCCAACGGACGATGAGGCGTGTCACTGTTCCAGGAAATGCCTTAATTGTGTCCTTCCAGCATGAAGCTTCATTTGGATCAGGTGCTATAACTGGGCCCACAAGGTAACTCGTTACAAGCGGATTCCCTCCTAATGGGAGCGGAAATGGTGTTAAGTATGAATTGGGAGCTCCAGCGCCGTAAACGGTTCCCGCCATTGAGCCTGGGCTGTAAGGAGGATTTTCTTGTCCAAACCAGGCTGTTTCATAGGCATCATACCGGTAGCTAGGGGCAGGCGTAAATTCGGGACCAAAAGGAGGGCCAAATGGTGGAACCACATTTCCTACATTAAATACTTGCCTGTTAAGAATCTGGAATTGAATGAGATGGATATGCATCGGGTGGGCGTCCGGGGTCATATTTATAAATTCCCATATTTCTGTTGAACCTACTTGAGGTAGTTCTGTTACATAAATAGTCCCATTATTGTAGCAAACTGAATCAGGAACCGGCTTGTTGGTGAACGGATTTATGCCATTATAATGAGTGTTATTGAGCAGCACGGTGACCGGAGCTCCTGAAACAGGATCTTCTTGCTCGATCAGGATGAAAGACCTCGTGAGATCTGGTTTTACATCTGCATTCAATTGACCCTTGCCATTCGTGAATTGAACAATAGGATAATCTGGGCGCAGAGGTGCGCCGGTAGCTGGGTTATAGCTAGAATCTGACACGGGTGTCCTGCTAACCTTGAATTGCATGACCACACCCTCTATAGCGGGATCATACTGTGTGCCATTGCCTGGGAAGGGTGCTGGAGAACCATTATTAAATATCAAGGTGTCGCCTGCATTGTTTGCAAAATCTATTATAATATCCGCCCGCTCTCCAGGAGCAAGGAATAAGCGGCTATTGGGAAAGTTGTCTATCGTTGCCGGTCCGCCGTAAGGGGTTGTTGGGGTTATTAAGGTAGGATCCCAAGAAAATGGCAGAAAGGTTAATGGCACTGGCACGTCAAATAAGCCACCATCCGAGCCAATTTGGTACATGGTTGGTACAACACCGTTAGCATTCATATTAGTCAGATATAAACCATACATCCTTGCATTGCTGCCATCTAATAAGCGGAATCGATATCGCCGAGGTTCTACTTCAAGAACTGGCCAGCTCTTGCCATTGACACATATAACGTCACCGAAGAACTCAGCAATGTGGTAAGGGTGAAGCGTTGGATTGCCTGGGTTACCATTCAGGCCTGCACCACAGGGATTTCCATCGGGGAAAAATAACTGGCCATTCGTATCAAATTGTCGGTCTTGGATGGCCATTTCTATCTCATAAGGTCCTGTCGGCAATGGCGGATTAACCGATGACTCTGGTTCACCCCTGAGAAAATAGAAGCCTGCTAGGCCCGCAAAGACATTTAAGCGCGTCTCTCCTAGAACGTGGTCATGATACCACAGAGTAGTTGCGGGCTGTGTATTAGGATAAACATACTTATTACTAACAAAAGTCGGGCCCGTAATTTTTCGATCTGGCGTAAACCATGAGTCCGGGTCACCATCAAATGCTGAAGGTGTTTCTGACCCGTGCAAATGGGTGACGATTGGTTGCGGACCAGCATAAAAACCTGGATTGCCGTAAGGCAAAAACGTAGGTAATAGATTTTCAGTACTCGGGGCAGGCGGGCAAGCAGAAACCGCAGTGTCGGTGCATTGAAGATAGTTAGGGTAACATAAAGGGTTTGCCCAGCCCAGGCTCAAGTCTACTGTAAGAAACTTTTGAAGGAGAGGTCCAGGTAATTTGTGTCCGTTTTTATCATCAAAAGGTAAAAGGTTATTACGATATTCCACTCTAGTTTTGATTCCCACCTGAGCTTCAATTGTCGGCGCTGGGAAAGAGGGGCCTAACGTTCTTTCGCCATCACAGACTTTATAACCCCACACATATGTTCCTTTGCGGGGATTAATAACAGCAACGGTTTTGCCCGTTTGCGTACTTTTGTAGTCTACATATGACGGTAATGCCTCGTAAAATGAGTCTGGCAGAATGCTTTGTTGAAACTCTTCTACCATCACCTTAAGTTTTTTGGTTCCATCAGCTCTATTGCCATAAAAGGTAGGCAACGGCGTAATGAATTGTAATTGATCTAATGGAACCGTTACTCCGGGGACCAAAACATTCTGGACTACTTGCTGATTTGACTCAATAGAGCTGGTCATGAGCAAAGAAAGCCAGATAGCTTGGGTGGTAAATCGCTGTATTCTTTTGTGCACCATACTGTTTCCTTTTTGAAAAAATATTTTTTTACTGAATGAATACCAATTGTTTACAATCTTAACCATGTTCCCTGCGAAGATAGCATCCTTTAGTTTTCAATTTCAAGAGATACTATTTTGGTTCACCGAAACCCTTGAACTTAGCCTTCATATTGTATATACTATGTATATCAAACTTTTATTAGGAGTGGCTTTATGAAAACAAACATTCAACGGTGGGGCAATAGTCTAGGAATTAGGATTCCTAGTGCTATTGCAAAGAAATTATCATTGCACCCAGGAATTATTATCGAAATTAAAATAGAAAATGATCGCATGGTTATGTATCCAAAGCAATATTCCTTATCTGCTATGGTAAATCAGATAACAGAAGAGAATAGGCATCACCTTGAATGGAACGAGAACGACACCAGAGGCGGCGAAGAATGGTAAAATTTGTGCCAGATCGTAGAGACATAGTTTGGATCGAATTTGATCCACAAAAAGGAAGAGAAATACAAAAAACGCGACCTGCGCTTATTCTCTCGCCGCGAGAGTATAATGAAAAAGCGAAACTTGCTTTATGCATGCCAATAACCAGCAAAATTAAGGATTATCCCTTTGAGGTGATCATTAATGAAAAATTAATAACAGGATCTATACTGAGTGATCAGATTCGTTCTCTCGATTGGCAGGCAAGAAATACCACTTTCATAGCCAAATGTGATCTGGATGTTTTTAATGAAATCATTTGTAAATTTAAGCTCTTGATCGACTAGCGGCTTTTGGTACCTGTTTTTGGTTCTTATTCGCTATCGGGAATCTTGCTACTTGTCAATTTGTCTGTGCTGCTATAAAATAATCCTCATTGCTTATAATAAATGAAGGGTATGACATGCAGCAAGGAATTATAAATAAATTTTTTTTGATAGTTATAGCTTTGCAAGGAGTGCATTGTGCCTTTGCAAGTGAAATGGAGTTACTATCAGATGAGGTTTTAGAGGATGTCTATCTTGCGGAGGAAACATCGAATGCGTATAAAGAAAGAGCTGATTACTATTATAAAAGGGGTATAGAAATTGGAGCCATGTATAAGGACTCGCTGATAAACACCTCAATAGAGCCAGAGATAGCTGATGTAATTAAGCGTGAGTTGGCGTATACGCAAGTATTCAATGAGATAAAAGAGCTGCGAAGCCGGCCGAAGATTTCTGAAAGCGACAGACAAGCGATCCTTCAGCTTTTGATTCAGTACGCAAAAGGTCTTGCTGACTCGCTAGATACTTCTGTTAATAAGCTATTTAAAGGAGCAAAAAGGGGGAAATCCTTAGAAGTAGAGGATGAATGCAGTACCATTGAAATCACTTATATGAAGCAGATGTACCGAATTCATCATGATCAGGCCCGTGCATTATGTACCCTGGGCGAGCAAACGGCCGTAGACAGGTGTCTAGCAACGTTTCGCGAGCAAAGAGCGGCGTGCAAAAAAACAAGAGATGAGGCGTTGCAAGGCCACTACTTTGAGCTTGGTGTGAGTGCTGCGCAATCTTTCGTGATCCTGTTCAAAAACTCTGGTACCGCTGCCGGACGGTCATTAGATAAAAAAGGGCTTGATAGCTTTCATGCCATACGAAAAAAATATGGTTTATCCATAAGTGATTTTGCAGAAAAACTCATGGTCGAGGGGCCGGAGAGCGAATTTTTCATCACCGCCTTTCCCTTGTATAAATCATTTTGCCAGGGTTTTTTGGCGATACAAGGTGCTCAACAGATGCGCGATCACGCGGCTATTTTGCAGAAAAAAGATTTTCATCCGATTGTAAAATCGTTTATAGAGTATATGTATTCAGATTATATGTTGATGCATGAAAATGCTCAAATGATATATGAGGCAAACCCGCGCGATGTAGCCCGTCTTCTAAGGCAAATGAGCGAGAGAGGTAAAACTGCTTTAATGAATTATCAGGCACAAATCCAATCAGCTCTAGCTTGATTGAACAAGATGGCGTGATCTTGGGCAAGTTTAGTTAAAAAAATTATGCAAACAAAATCTGTCCACTCAATAAACAAGCGCTATTGTTCTGAAAATGGCTATCTGCTCATTGCCCTGCCCATAAATTGCATTGCACTGAAAAAATATATTAAATGGCGCTCATCTTCCATTGTTCGTTTAATTGGATGAATTCGAAGCACAATCAGGCAAGCACTGTTGTATTTCAAACCAATAGCTAGACCTCAACCAAGAATTTTTGGTTTTCAGAAAATTCTTCATACTAATTCGCAGTTTGTCTAACTGAGATTCATTTTTTTTGCGGGTCTTTTCCAATAATTGGTCCCAGTCACTGCCCATCATGGTATTTTTTGATTCTTCACACTCTTCAATGTATTTTTTTCGCAATTCGGCCCACTCGCTTGAAGGCTTAAGAGCGTCAGGGTGCATCTCCGGGCTGAAAGCATAAAGTCCATGATAGGTTATCCATCGAGGAGAGGGATAGGTCTTCAACGCCCTCAATTTAGTCAAGGCGGAACTGAAGCATTCTTTTTCTATTTTTGTTATATCACTTGTTGAAATGCCAGTGTCTAGGTATTTGAGTAGAGAAGCGATAAAAACATAGGGCGAATAATACATCTTCAAGCAATCTATAGCGGCTCCTACTGAACTATCGTTACAGCAAAGGTAATCTTGAACAATTCGAAGGATTCCTGTTTTGTACCAGAGCAAGCTTTCGCTGACATTATTGACTTGCGCCATTTCTTTACTCAATTCAAACATGCAAATAACATGCCCGGCTTCCGATTGCTTGGTGAGCCAATTTATTCGCTTCATTTGGTTTGTTTCGGTCCATAGATGTTTAAGAACTTCGATATAATTCTGCTCATCAACCAAACTCTGCAGTCGCCTTTCATCCGTGAGTCCATTATAGCCTTTAAAACCGCAATCAGGCAGTGTGTTCCCCAAGAATGAGACCACATCTTTTGGCTGCCTTATGTTAATAATGATGTTTTGATTGCTTGTGCGACTCTCAATAAGTAGTTCTGGCTTGGAAGCTTTAGCTGATGACAGCGACTGTTTAGGTTTTTTACTTACAGGTTTCCGAGCGGCGATTGAATAATTTGTTGTGAAGATGAACAAAGCAATAAGAGGTAAAAAAATTTTCATGAGATGACTCTTGCTAGAATTTTACATTTGCTGTCTTTTAATCTCGTACATCATTATAAAGATTTTTTTTGACGAAGTATAGCCAATTTTCCTGGAAAACTTTACTCGTAGAGTTGATTTTTTTGCGAGGCCTATCGTCTCGACAGGAAAATCGGTATGCTGATTTTATCAAGTGCTTATTCGAAGAAGCCTAAAGTTATCTGACTTCTATGCAGCAGACTTCTGTTATCGGTGTGCAGTACTGACCACAGGTGACCGTTGTCCTTAAAGCAGCTTTTTTCTTTGAGAAGCAACAATTATTAGACCTGACCCAAAGATTGAGACATGCAATCTGACCTGCTGCCAATTCACCTTGGTACCACGCTTGTAGTGTTTTTCCTGCTTGCACCAAGACCCATTTAGGGTCCGAAGGTAATTTTGCCAGATCAAGGCAACACGGCAATTCTTCTGTGACGACGATGCCAACGGCTGAACTAGGCCCACTATTGGTTACCTTTATGCTCAACCGATGACTGTTTTCATCAAATATTTTACGAGGACAACATTGAACGAGTGACAATTTTGGGTCACAACCTATTTCACTGATGGTTACTCTTCCTGAGGTTGCAGAGCAACCGGTAATGCCATCGGTTACGGTAACAGCGTAACTTCCACCTTGAGTAACGATTAACGGATTTGCTGTTGAGCCATTGCTCCAGACAAAAGAAGGATTACTTGCATTTGTCTGAGCAGTTAACGTAACACTGTCGCCCTGACAGAATTGTGTGGCAGAAGGCACAAGTGTTATAGAAGGACTCGGGTTTGCGGTGATAGTAACACTACCTGAGGTGGTGGAACAACCAGTACTGCCATCGGTGACGGTAACAGAGTAACTTCCTCCTTGAGTAACGGTTATTGAACTTGCTGTTGAGCCATTACTCCAGACAAAAGAAGGATTGTTTGCATTAGTCTGAGCAGTTAATGTAACACTGCCACCTGGACAGAATTGTGTGGCAGAGGGGATGATGGTAATAGAAGGATTCGGGTTTGCAGTAATGGTCACACTGCCCGAGGTGGTGGAACAGCCAGTACTGCCATCGGTTACGGTAACGGAGTAACTTCCACCTTGAGTTACCGTTAAAGGATTTGCTGTTGAGCCATTGCTCCAGACAAAAGAAGGATTGTTTGCATTAGTCTGAGCAGTCAGTGTAACACTGCCACCTGGACAGAATTGTGTGGCAGAAGGAACTATTGTTATCGAAGGATTCGGGTTTGCAGTAACGGTTACGCTGCCCGAGGTGGTTGAACAACCAGTACTTCCATCGGTGACGGTAACAGAGTAACTTCCTCCTTGAGTAACGGTTATTGAATTTGCTGTTGAGCCATTGCTCCAGACAAAAGAAGGATTTTGTGCGTTAGTCTGAGCAGTTAATGTGACACTGCCACCTGGACAGAATTGTGTGGCAGAAGGAACTATTGTTATCGAAGGATTCGGGTTTGCAGTAACGGTTACGCTGCCCGAGGTGGTTGAACAACCAGTACTTCCATCGGTGACGGTAACAGAGTAACTTCCTCCTTGAGTAACGGTTATTGAATTTGCTGTTGAGCCATTGCTCCAGACAAAAGAAGGATTTTGTGCGTTAGTCTGAGCAGTTAATGTGACACTGCCACCTGGACAGAATTGTGTGGCGGAGGGAACTATTGTTATCGAAGGATTCGAGTTTTCAGTAATGGTCACGCTGCCCGAGGTGGTGGAACAACCAGTACTTCCATTGGTGACGGTAACAGAGTAACTTCCACCTTGAGTAACGATTAATGGATTTGCTGTTGAGCCGTTGCTCCAGACAAAAGAAGGGTTTTGTGCATTGGTCTGAGCAGTTAATGTAACACTGCCACCTGGACAGAATTGTGTGACTGGAGCGGTTACCGTTACCGTAGGGGAGGGGTAAACTGTTACGGATGTTGAGTTGCTTATGCATGGAGACCCATCGATAACTTCGACGCTATATGCACCAGGATTAGTGGCGAGTTGAGTTGAACCAGTGCCAAGCGCTGTACTGCCATTAAAATACCATTGATAGCTGATTGGGGCAACGCCACCAGTTACCTGAGCGGATAAGGTATTTCCTGCACATGCGGATGAAGGTGTAATAGCAACGCTCAGTGCATTTAATGATACTAAACTGCCAGCGCTGGCTGTGCATCCGTTAGTGCTTGTAATTGTTACCGTATAAGTTCCCGGAGTACCAACGATTATAGCCTGTGCAGTCGAGGTAAAGCCACCTGGGCCTGTCCATGAATAGCCCGCTGGGGTTGCAACTCCGGCGACGATGTTTGCGCTCAATTGAATTGTTTGTCCCTGGCATATATGTGGATTATGGGGTGTAACTCCGGCAGTAAAAGCACTATTTGTGCTGCCGGGCTGGCCGCCGCTAAATGTTGGCAGGGTTATGGTAGTTGTTCCGCTGCAAGGACCATTTTGCGCCGTAATAGTATACGTATCAGGGCACAGTCCTGTAAATGTGACAGCTCCCGTGCTAAATTCAGATTTAATTACACCATGAGATCCACTCAATGTATACGTATAACCAGAGCCTTGAGCCACCTCAACAGTGATAGCTCCATCGCAAACACAAGGTCCCGAAACTTGTTGTATAAAAGGAGTGCTGAAAGTTAGAGCTGCAATATTCTCCACAATCGCACCAGCAGAACAATGAGAATCGCCAGCCGCATTTATGGTGTAGTTACCACCTACAAGGGGATTTCCAGAAATGGTTGGCCCAAAGGTAAACTGCTCCGCTACTCCCGAGATACTGTCTACTATCGAGCCACCTGATTCCAAAGTGACGGTATATTCATTAGCAGGAGATACGTTTCCCTTTATGATTCCTCCCTGGCCGCCGCAATTAGGGAGTACCTCTGTTATGTTGAGGGTGCAAGGATTTTTATTTTCGGCATAGCTAAAGAAGTGAATTAAATAAAGCGAATAGATCAGTATTTTTCTAAGTGTTGTGCCCACGGTTTCCCCCTTAAAATAATTTTTTATCTCGTATGTATAAGCAAGGTGTTCAAGCTCGGCTTATGTTATTAATTTTACTGTTCCTGAGCCCGTAAAAGCAATAGATTCTGCAAAACTGGCCGTAAAATTAAACCCCGCAAACGATATTTAGGGTTGCATTTGAAAAAAATAAACGATATATTTTCTCATGTGAAAAATAAAAAGTGCTTGATGATTTACAAGCTGTCTGATATAATAGACATGTTTAGGTTAGGTTTATATGAAAATTAAAGCAACAAAAGACTATGAAAAGTGGTTTGTCGAGCTAACAGATAAGGAACAAGCGCAAATTATAAAGCGCTTAAATAGTGTTGAGAAGCACGATTATTTGGGCGATATAAACTTTCTTGGTGAAAAACTTTATGAATTAAGATGGAAGAATGGTTGGCGGATTTATTTTATAAAACATCAAAGCATTATGATTCTGCTAACAGGAGGAAAGAAGAATGGTCAAGAAAAAGATATCAAAAAAGCACGCCTTATTATGGAACGATATAGAAGAAGCTGATGTCGATGTAAATAAGATACGAAATTTGAAAACAATTGATACTGAGGCTTTTTTTAAAAATCATGCTAAAATAGGATCCGCTCTTTTAGAGTCGCTTATAGCCAATGATACCGAAGCATTCATTGAAATATTAGATCAATACCTAAAGGTAAATCGTAGCCAGGTTGCTAGAAGCGCTCACATTGGAAGATCAACGGTCCAGGCTGTCTTGTCAAAAAAAGGAAATCCTACGCTTAAAACAATAGCGAAAATAGTCCATCACTCTGCCATGTCTACTATGAAAAATGCATCCAAAAGATAATAAAAGGATTATTCTATGATTATTGATGCAATAAAGCTTCGAAAGACTTTCCAAAGCCGGAATGCAACGGTGGAAAGTGTGAAAGACGTAACTATTAGCGTCGCAAGGGGCGAAATATTTGGGTTTATAGGGCCTAATGGCGCCGGAAAAACTACTACTATGCGTATGCTTACCACACTTTTAGCGCCAACATCTGGTAGGGCGCTCATTGCCGGTCTTGATCTTGCAAAAGAGCCGGTGAAAATAAGAAAGAAAATCGGGTATGTAAGCCAAACTGGTGGCCTTGATCCTGCATGCACTGCACGCGAGAATTTGATCTTTCAAGCTCAACTATATGGCTATTCATCTTTTGACTCACAAGCTCGAGCCCAGGAGCTTATTCAAACATTTTTGTTAGATTCATTTGCTGACAGGCCTGTTAATACTTACTCTGGAGGCCAGAAAAGGCGTGTCGACGTTGCTTTAGCGTTGGTACATAAGCCCGAGCTGCTTTTTTTAGACGAGCCTACAACGGGGTTAGATCCCCAAACCAGGGCTCATTTATGGAGCGAATTGCTTAAAATACAAGAGGCGGGCACAACCATTTTCCTCACAACCCATTACCTAGATGAAGCTGATACCCTATGTAATAGGATTGCTATCATTGATTACGGTACTATTGTTGCGCAAGGACCGCCATCTTTGCTTAAAAGTGAGATAAGCGGCGATATAGTCATGCTGGGCTTAGAGAGTTACCCGGAATCGCTCAAAAACCTCATTCAATCACAACCCTTCGTACGGGAGATGAGCGAAAATAAAGAAGGTTTGCGCATTCAGGTAGATCAAGGAGAGCATGCGCTTACTCACTTAGTACGGCTCTTTGATACCACTCAGATCCCGTTGCAGCGTATTACGCTTTCTCGTCCCACGTTGGACGATGTATTTTTAAAGCAGACGGGCAGATCATTACGAGAGAATAATCTATAAAGGAATCCCCATGAAATTACTTGCTGATACCTGGCTTATGTATACTTATACTATGCGAGCGACGCTTCGTAATCCCATATTTGTCATCATAGGTCTTTTTAATCCCTTGTGCTATCTTTACCTCTACGCACCGCTCTTACGTGATCTTTCTCAGACTTCATATTTTTCTGGTGTCAATACGCTCGCCATTTTTTTGCCTGGCCTTCTTATTATGATGGGGATGTATGCAACTTCATATGCAGGGTTTAAGCTCATTGACGAGGTACGCACAGGTTTTCTTGAAAGAGTATGGGTCTCGCCAATAAGTAGGCTTGCTCTTATTTTAGGTAGGCAATTGAGAGATTTAACAATTCTTCTTGTGCAGGCGTTTGTCCTTATAGCTCTTGCTTTTGTGGCTGGACTTGAGGCAAATATGACAGGTGTGGTGCTTTCATTAGCGTTGGTAGTTCTTGTAGGGACAACGCTTTCCGCATGTTCTTATATGCTTGCGCTTTTATTTAAAGAGGAAGAGGCCCTAGCTGCTTCAATTAATTTTTTTCTTGTTCCTATTCAGCTTCTGTCGGGAGTTACGCTTCCTTTGACATTAGCTCCCTTTTGGCTTAAAACGGCAGCGCGTGTAAATCCTCTTTCCCATGTAGTTGATGGAAGTAGAGCGTTATTTTTAGGAAGATTTAGCGATGGGGCGGTTGTTATGGGCTTTGTTTTGATAACGGTTCTTGCTGGCATTTCGCTCTACGGTCTTGTGCGCGTATATAAAAGCAAAGCGGTTTGACAATGGTCAAAGCACGACAGTTATAGGCAACAAGTTTTTGTGATTATTTACCATGCGATGATCGATTATCTAAAGTTGAAAATATGAAAAGATTCACATTTGTTCAGGAGCTGGCTATCATGAAAAATCAGCTTGAATGGCTTTCCCTGAAAGGCTTTTACGCTACGCTCGTATTGATCTGCATTGTCCCCATTCAGCCTGTAATAAGCATGTATAAAACTAAAAGAAAGCATGACTACCATCCCTCAGCGAGTCGTCAATCTCCAGCAGCAAAATTACAAAAAAAAGAAGATTCTCGAGACCAATTGCAGCCGAAAGCGAGCAATCAAGAAAAGATCACATTTCTACCGCTATCTTGCTCAACCGTGGATCTCGTAGAACATGGCGAGCGCTATTATTTTGGACAACAGGTGAAAAAAGATTTTGGCCGTGCATGGGATTGCTTTAAACGAGCAAAAAAACGAGAAGACAATCCCTGGGCGGTTGCATGCGCACGCATGTATTTGGGACAAATGTATTACTTGGGTCAGGGGCGGCCACGAAATTTAGGTAAAGCATATAAGTATTTTTCCAAAGTAGAATTGCAAAACGATAATGTATTAGCAAAAGCCAAAGCATACATTTATAAGGGACAAATTCACTACCTGTGGGAGCACTATGGTCAAGCGCGACAATATTTTCGTTTAGCGTTATCAATGAAATTTTCAGTATTTCTTGATCCGAAACAATATAACCCTCTACTGATAAGTGCGTCAGTCCTTCTTGGTCGATTATATTATCACGGCCATGGGGTTGAGCAAGATTATGGACGAGCCTATGAACTTTTTTATCCAGCGTTGAACCAATGTTATGATAGCTGGGCACAAATTTTCGCCTGGGCGTATGTGGGTGTAATGTATCTCAACGGCTATGGAGTAGAAAAGAATGAGCAATTGGGATCAGCTTATCTAAAAAAGGTGGAAGAGCAGGACATCAATCAGGAAGCTAAATCGTTTGTACGAAAAAATCAGCCGATTCATATAACATAAACTTTTCGAGCTAACCGAACTTGCAAGCGTATCTTTGCTTTTTTATCCTTTGATTTTTCTTAAAAGTATGTGACACTTATCCTTGTTTTATGTGTTTCTGCACAAAGAGGAGGAAGCTATGTGCACAAAAAATTTCTTTATAATGTTATTGGTAATCGTAGCTTGCCCTGCGACTTTTGCTATGGAGAATCGAGAAAAAAGAGTCTCACTTTCGCCAGCAAGTTTAGATGAAAAGAACAAAAAAGCTCGCATAGAAGGCGGTCAGGAAAAGAAAGTTGAGATAGTGCCGCTTGCCCGTCTTTTAGCCCAATCTCCCCAAAAATCACCCCAAAAATCACCGCAAAAAGTAGCAGAGCAGCATATAGAAGAAAAACTAAATCAAAAAGGTGCTGCCCTGAGGGCAAAACAGAAAGAGCTAATGGCAGCTATTATGGCAAGTGAACAGGAAGGCTCGACTGAGTCTCAGGTTGTTTCTCAAGTAAGCGATCAGCCTAAAGTTCCCGCAATTAGTCCCACGCTTTTGTGGCAGATGAGAGAAAATTATCGTCTTTTATGCACATATAAATCAGCTTCCGAGTGCTATTTAATTGTAGAAGTAGTAGGAGGGCAGCACAGTCCCCACCGAATTATCCGTGTTTTTAATCAAGATGGCAGGGCTATCGGGATGTTTTTGCTTCCTCAAGGGATCTTGGGGTGTATTGACGCTTGCGCGACTGAAAATGATTTATTTGTAACTATTATTCATAATAATACCATTCATTTGTGGAAATCAACAGAAACGCTGGCTATACCGCTTGAAAAAACTGCCAGCATTGTTCGCCTATTTAACCAAGAAGGCAAAGTGTTTATTGCTGCGGTACGTAAAGATGGAACAGTGGCTTTGTACAACGCTCAAGGTGCTCTTGTCTGTGAGACCGGTGAAAACACTCTTGCTGCATTTTCATCGGTGTTGGCGATTACTGTGCATAAAGTTGGCGAAAAGCGTTTCATCATCGCTGGGTCTCACGATGGAGAGATACGTATACGAGACGCATCAAAAGCGCAGCAATCTATTTGCAAATTCGAAGCGCATTCAGGAAATGCTATTTCATGGGTAGAGGCTTTTAATGATGCTGGAGGGAAATTAATTATTCTCTCGCAATCCCGTGATGGAATGAAGGTGTGTGACGAAACAGGAAAAGTGCTGAGGGAGTTTCCTTTTTTAAATGATGTACATAGAGGAGTATGTGCGCTCACAATAGGATCAGAAAATTTCATTAGTGCATCTCATGCAAAGAATTCTTTTATTGGTATTTGGGCTGCTCTTACGGGTGAGCTTAAGGCGATCTTGGCTTTACCTAACGTACAAAATACGCTTACCACGAAACTGCATGTAGTTAGTAAGGATTCAAAAGAATTGGTAATCACCGAGGTTAATGGAAAAATATATCAGTGGGATATATCAGGAATATTAAATAGGCAGTAGCATCTCGCTTATTTACATTCTCCAGATTCACTCTGAACTTCGTTATTTTCGGTTATGCTCTGTAAATAGTGGTTAGCTTGTTCACGAATCTTCGCTTCTCCCGGTAGATCGGCTGCTCTTTTAAAGTAAATTGCTGCTTGTACCAGGTCTTTTTCAGGCAAGCCGTGGCCGTAATAAAACATATATTTCTTCGCCCCGTTATAATCACCAGGCTTATAAGCTAATTTGCCCAGATATTGCCACGCATATTCCTGAGCTCGCGGATTTTCGTCTTGTTCTGCAGCAAGAATGAAGAGTTCACGAGCTTTTTGGCAATCTGCCGGAACGCCAAGTCCATGCAAATAAATTTCTCCAAGGTAACTGCATGCATCAAAGCAACGAAAGTTGTCAGTATCCTCATTCTTAACAATCATAAATAACTCTAGTGCTCTGTGAAAATCTTTAAAACCGGTATGGCCACAATAAGAGATTACCGCCAAATAAAAAGCAGCTTCTACCCGTGCGACCTTTGACACTCTCTGCCTCAGCGCTTTCTCACACCAGGTGGCAGCACTATGATAATCATTCGGTCCTACATAACCATTATAATAAATCTCTGCCAAGCGTGAGCAGGCCTGTGCATTGGCATATGCGTCATGATCCTGGTTGGCGGCGTCACGATAATATTCGAGCGCTCTTGCATTGTCTTCCTCAACTCCTTCGCCCAGAAAATGAATCTCTCCTAAAAAGTACCAAGCCCTCGCTTGAAGAATTCGATTGGCTGTTTGCTGTGATACCTTTTCAAAAAAAGAGCCGTGCTTTTTTATAATCTTGTGGCATCATTTTCGTAAAATAACAGTGCCAATTCAAAGTTCACCTGAGCGAAGCGAGTGCGAAATGAATCATCGGGAGTGTTACGGAGTTTTTGAATGAGGAATGATACTCCTTTTTCAGACATTGCAATGGCACGAAGTCCTTGCATAGCACTTGCATGTACCCCCTTGTTGGCTCGCTGTAAAAGTGCACGAGAAAAATAAAGAGCGGCTTCTCCTTCTTCATATGCATCAAGAGCGATTTTGCCCAGATATAAAGCCGCTTTTGCCCTCACCCAACCATCAACCAACTGTTTTTCGGCTTTTAAAAAATATTCTTTGGCCTTTTCTAACTCTTGCGGTTCGCCGTGGCCATGATATGAAAGCTCTCCCAAACAAAGCCATGCTTCAGCTTGAGCCCTCCTGTGGATTGCTTGATCTGCACAGTCTTCAAAGCAATCCCGAGCTTTACAGAACAATTTTTGTTCATAATATATTTTCCCCAGCCAGCAAGTAGCTTCCCATTTTGCAAATGCATGTTCTATCTGACTAGTGGCTACCGTAAGATAGGAAATTGCTTCGTTTAAGTCCTTAACCTGCCCCTTGCCTTGTGCTCTGTTTTGCCCCAGGCAACAGGCCGCTTCTGCTTGAGACCATTTACAATCCACTTGAAGATACGCTTTCTGCAAAAAGCTGTTTGCCTGAAGCATTTCGGGAACTCGAATAGCTGCTCCATAAGGAAGTATTGTACGCGTTTTTAAACCAATTTGGTGGATTTGACCTATTCTCAAGTAAAGTCGTGCTTTTTCACTCTTAAAGGTTGTTTGATTCAGCGCATTTTTAAAAAATTTTAAGGCATTTGTCAGGCGCCGCGAATTCATTGTCATTTGATTATGAGCGTCTAAGCATTCTTTTTCACCCAGATAGCGCCATGCAAGTGCTTGTGCCTGTTTATTACGGCATTGGTCGGCTGCACGAATGAAATACGTAGCTGCTTGGATCGGAATCAGGCTCAATTGCAAGACCATGATGATGCATCCTTGCCAAAGAAATCCAGGCTTCCGCTTTTAGCTCATCGTCATTTGTATAACGAATAACTCGCGCAAGCTGGCTCATCGCGATTGCCGTTGCTTCTTCATCATGTCTAGATACTATGAGAATTTTTGCAAGTTCTAGCCAATCCTTGCATGAAGTGCTCATTTTAAGCCTTGCAAGATGTTCAAACAGTAGGTGTGAATTGGTTCAATTGTTCGCTAGAAAGTTCCTGCCCATTGAGTCGTATGTGGGTAAACAGAGTGAGCAATTCCTGAAATTGTTTTTCTTCCGACCGACTTACCTGTTCTTTGCTTTGTGGCAATTCCATCGCAAGAGTGGTCCACACAAAGCTGAGGATAAGAATCCATTTCAAAACATAACGTTCCATAATTTACTTTCGTCAAGCTAAACCTAATTATTTTTTCAGATTCAGTATTAGAAATGCATCATATTTATTGTGCTAGGCATGGTGCAGCGGGATGGAACACCACTCGCGCATCGCTGCCGACCATAACTAATTCTAATCATATACTTCTTAAATTCTTCTGGACTTCTTTATCCTTTCAGCAAGCACAGCACAATCAATGGTGCAAACGCCTGTTTTGGTCGGCTGTTAGATTTGCTCTTGCTTGATATAAAATGTCTGCTAAAGAGAGTAAGCCTAGTGTTAACCCCTCAGATGGGTTTTGTTTGAAAGCTGCACAGGCATTTGCCAATACTGCGGGCGCGTAGTATAAAAGAATACCGTGATCGGTAATACCAGTTTTATTAAGCTCGCTAATGAATAATTCTTGTATTTCCTCGGGCAAGCGAGCAAATACCTCTTGTACTTGCTTAAATTGATCCAGAGTTTCGCAACGCGCTCATGCAAGCGAGCCGAGCAATGGCATGATCTCTTGACGTGATTATAGGAAAATTAGCGTATAATGTGGCGCATCTTACCCGAAGATATTTATTATAAATGGCTATCAAGGATTGATCGTCTACTAGTGAGGGTATCATCTCCAATGATTTACCTGCCATGGTAAAAAATTGATAGGTTGGTTCGGACAATACTAATGAGCCTTGACTTTTAACGTGGCCTTGCGCGCCAGCAACATCATAAGAGTATATGGAGAGTGTGAAAATGTAACTCATCAGGATTGAGATTGCGCAACCCTTTCAAATTAGCGGGAAGATTTTCGGCCTGCACGAATTGCCCCAAATTAAATTGAGCACTCATTCCCTTGATAATCATCTCTTGGTCGGTAACTTTGAGTTTGCCAAAGCTGGGGACTAATTCGGGAAACTTCTGCAGAGCAGTAAGCAAAACATTGTCATGATCAACTTCCTTGGCGCCAACCAGATTCTCAACTGATGTAACAAAAGATATCACCTTGCCTAGGTCATTAATTGCTAAAGAGGTGACCAAAGTAGCCAACAACCCTTTTTCTACCAACTTAAAAGTTGCAGTGCGTAATGCATCAAAGCTTTCTCTTTTAAGCCTGCGTTGCTCCGGCTGGCACTTTACAAATTGGTCATAATCATTAGAAAGTACCCATTTTAAAGCAAGAATTCCAACGGCGGTGCGGTCATATTCTATATGCTGTTTGCTAAATAATTTCATGGAAGGAGAATGTTCATTAGAAATCATCTTAGATTCGGGACTGGCTTTGACAGGCTCTGTGAGCCGCGCCATTTCTGGATACGCATCATTGATAAGAGCAATGAAATCATGATCAGATAAAGTAACATTTTTTAGTATTATGGCATCATCAAGCATTATTGCTAATGATCTGAAACTAATACACAATGCTAACCAAGTAACTAGTAACGTTTTATTATTCATGATGTCTTCCCTAAAAATGGTACTGGATTAACTGCCAATCATAATTTTTCTAACTTATTGTGCTGCGGCATTCATTATCTATGCTTAGCAGTATACGCGCTGATATCGCATTATGCAATCTATCATTTCTTTTAAAATGGTCGCAATAGAGGCGTCCCAGGCGCCACCCATGAAAGGATTTGACAATACCAAAAGAGGGAAAGTGCGTGCATTGAATTTTTTTAATTCTGACAAGTTTATGTAGGCGTCCAAATGATATTAATGTGAAATAACAGTATGAGCAGCATTTTAAAATGCTGCCCATACTGTTAAAACTAGAGATACTTAAAATATACTCTATAAGAGCACCTACGCTTTGTGCGCGGTTTTTTGTCGGAACAAAGAGCGGGCACGTTTTAAGGCATTTTTTCTTTGCTCTGCGGTTGCTGTACACCCGAGATTCTCAAAAAATTGTACAAAGGTATAATCAGGTGGGAAATTATTGGCCGGAGGCTGATTTCTTTGCGAGGCAGTTACTGGCCCAAAATTATTTACGACGCCTACAGATGTCTCACCTGTATTGAAATCCAGGAAGAACAATGTCACTATTTCACCTGCATAGGGCTGCATTGGCATTTCAACAAAACCTCTCTTATCCCATTTGATGCAATTACTCTCATAATAGCTTTTCCAGTTATTAGATGTAGCATAATTGGACATCAGCCAACCATCAACAGGATAGCTTGTTAGTTGACTTGTAAGCCCCGATGTAACCTGCGCACAATTATATACAGCAACGGTGAATAGACCACCTGCTGGAAAAACATCAAGAAAGAATGGTAAATGAGCAAAACCATCAGGTCCTATTATGCTATTCGTGCATACACCAAGATTATTAAATACACCATAGTGCCAGGTTGCCACCGTCGGCGCAAAGTTATCAAATACATCCCAGATTTGAAAGCTGTCATTAGTCATTAATTGTTTCATTTCATGATTGAGCTCCCAACTGAGATATTGATAGAAATCCTGAATACCATAAAAATTATTATGAACTGCGTGAAAGACAGCTGAATTTTTCAAAACTGAGGTGGAAAGTGGTATATAGGGGGTCCAGAATGGAAAATTACTTGGTACGGTAAGATCCGTTGTATCAGTAATACTATTTCCAGCCCAAAGAAAAGAGTCGCTATTTGCTGGCTCAGAAGCTTGGTTCAAAACTGAACTTCCTATATTGTTTGTTGCTTGAATAAAGACAGGAATGCGATCTCCGTTGAATAAGTCTGGATTTGTAATCTGATCACCTGTGTATAATTTTATATCTATATCTACACCCCAATCTTTTCTATAATTTTCATGAACATCTTTTTTTATTGCGCACAAAATAGATTGCAAGGTAGCTTGATCAGTGCCTAGTGGATCAAGGTTAAATACATTGAATTTATATACAAAGGTATTATCTTTGCGAGAGATCCATGGGCTTATGCTGCTTTTATGAATTCGAGGTCCTCCTTTGAAGCACTGCTCAGTGCCGTTGTTTTTTTTTGCAACGCTGGTTGCTGGCAAAAAACAAGACAGGGCAATGATGCTTAAAAAAAGTACATTGAGAAAGCGTTTCATAAAATTCCTCCGTATCAGTGAAAAGTGAAAATTGATTTTTAGTAACTCATATTAAATAGCTGTGATTTTGCGTAGTCAAATTTCTCAATTTGTGTAATTTGATTTTGCTAGACAGCTACAATTATTTTAAGCTGGTGAGCGTTTCTTTAGTGAGCAATACTCCCCCAAAATGTCCAATGTATTTTGCTATTTCATAAAGGCCTCCATGGTTAAGCACTCTTCGGTATTTCTTGGCAAAGACCGGTCTTGAGCTCGTGTCTCAGCCTGCTTACGAAGTATGCACATAGTTTAACTTTAGTGGATTTACTGAAAATTAAACAAGTGTTTTGTAGATAGCTGTAGGAAACTTTTTAGAAATGTCCGGTTTTACCGATGTTCGCGGTCATCAAGAGGAATGAAATCAATTTTGATAAAATCTTGCATTTTGCACAATGCACTTTGTACTATCAAAAAAAGAATGATGTCTGTGCATTTCGCTTATTGGTAAGGCCTGAAATGGCAACGAGTGAGTAAGGTACTTAAGCTGGAGGTTGTATGAGATAATGCTTTGTTTCGCTATATTGCAAAGAACAATGTGTTCGCTTAACAAGCTGCACAACAAGTAAAATAATTGCTCAGTGGATATAACAAAATCACGAAGGCAAATGTATAGACAGTGATACACAATTATGGACTTGACTTTACCATTTGGTAATACGTAAAGTTTAAATAGAGAAAAACAACTATGAAAAAATTTAATCTCCTTCTTTTGCTCTTATTGAGCGCTCTAGCTGCGCAAGCAAAAGAACATGCTGATAATCAGATTTCGAAAAAAAAACTACGCGAGACCATAAAATGCATGTATGGTGAGCACAATCCCTGCATAGCCGACTATGTCGTTGTTGGTGTGGGTACTGCAAGCTCAATCATGATACTGAACCTGACAAACGACTGCAAGACATCGGTGATTGGGCTCGAATGGGGTCAGGACCTTCGCGATGATCCGAACCTTCTCTTTACAGCAAATCAAAATACAGCGATTAGAAACTCGCACTACTCTGAAAACTACAACGGCACTCTCTTCCGCTCGAGCACGGTGCAAACACTCTATGGGTTTGGACGTGCTGTAGGCGGTTCCTCTCCACACGCAACGGCAGCACGGCGGGGCACACAAGAGTACTTCGACACGCTTGCCACAATTGCGGGTCCGCAATGGTCCTTCGCCAATGTACTGCCGCTCATGGAGGCACTCGAGTCATATGTGGCGTGGCAGCCGTCGGGGCCGTATACACCGATCATCGAAGCAACTCGGGGAAATAGCGGTCCGATGACTATTGCCCAGTATCCAGTGAACTTCTTCAATCCAGGCGGTACACAACAGACTGAAAATAAGGCGTTTGCGCAAATCATGTACAACCAGTTGGTTACCGATGGATTCACGCCGCAGCTTTTCAATCCTACGGACTACAATGCAAATGGTCTTAACACATACATCTCTGAGATTGCCGGCAGCCAGAATTTTTACAAGGCTAATGCAGGGTCTCTCGGTTTTCTTCGCAGCATCGCAGGCCAAGATATCATGGCCCAGATTACCGATGCCAACGGATTCGGGCTTAATGGCCGAAAGCTGCGCGTTCTTACAGCAGCATATGTAGGTAAGATCCTTTTCCGCGATGGTAATGTTGCATTTGGCGTTGAGTTTGTAAGAGATGGCAAACTGCAACGAGTATTTGCCAAGAAAAAAGTTATCGTTGCTGGGGGAACTCTGCGCTCACCTATCGTTCTCGAGCAATCGGGGATCGGTGATCCAGCCGTCCTTGACAAAGCAAATATCCCTGTATTAGCGGCTAATACAAACGTAGGTAATCACATGCTTGACCAGATCTACTACAACGTGGCTATTAACGTGACTGATCCAGCTCTTAGCCTGCAGAGCGGCGGGCGATTCTATTTGAATACGGCACCGTTAACGTTCGACTATCCGCCATTCTTGATCATACCGGGAGCAGCTTTCCAAGCCTGGATTTCCACGATTTATCCCGGATTTACGAGCTTGACTAAGCAACTTACCCTTGCTATTGCTTCGGCTTCAGAGGGTAGTACGCACGTGGCAACGCAAAATAAAGCAGGGCAGATCCAGGTTTCGACAACATTTGTTGCTCCAGGATCCCAAGACCTCTTCCTCGGTGAGATTGGAATGAAGTATATTAAGAGCTGCGTAGACCAGGTTGCCGGATGGAGCATGGCTTATCCGCCTGCCAGCGCTTTTGTTGGGCCTTCGACTAACCTCAATCCATACTTGATAAACTCATATTTGAAAGCTGATCATGAGGTAGGTACATGCCGCATAGCCACTTCCGATGCTACTGGTGTTGTCGATGGGAACTTGCATGTCTTTGGTTTCAAGAATCTGATGGTAGCCGATAACTCGGTTATTCCACTCGTTGTTGATGCTAATACGCAGGATCTTGCTCTGGTCATCGGTCAGATGGCTTACCAGATCATCACGGGCAAGCCAGCTATAGCAGGTATTCCTTCATGCCCTCCTTGTGCCGAATCCAAATAAGGCATCAAGTAGGAGCAGGAGCACTCACGTACTCTCTGGTGCGGGGTGATGACTAGATTCGACTGCACTACTTGTCAATTTGTTAAATAACCGCCACTTATAACGAAATTATAGGTGGCGGTTATTTAAAGAGCATCAGATGTGTTTAAGGTTTAAAGCTGTTTCTTTGGCTTACATCTGTGGCATTGCTAACCAATCAGCTGCGATGAGAGCAGTAGGGGTTTGCACTTCCATTTTCACGGACTTTCTCATACCTGGCATCAAAGCTTATATATGTACGCTCTCTCCATTCTGTAGCTTACGTCTAACTCACCGGTAAGCTCATTATATGGACATCATTGAAAATTAAAATTTTGCAAGATTCTTGATTTATCTGTAAGCAATATCTTATGTTTAAATTGGTCTACAACAAGCGCTATGTACTGACCCCCATTTACTGGACCAAAAAGCTAAGCAAGTTAAGCTAGTTGTTGAAGGTCCAAAAATGATAGGGGGTAACTCATGAACCAGCTTGTAAGAAAGCGAAGAAATTTTACAAAGGATTACAAGATCAAAGTATTGCGGGAAATAGAGGGTGGCAGGACTTTGACTCAAGTTGCACGAGAGCACGAGGTTCATGCATCTGTAATTTGTAGATGGCAGCGGGACTACTTGAAGGACTCGCAAGATGCATTTACGAAAAAAAAGAAGCAAAAAGATGCCACTGCAAAAGCGGCCGAGCTTGAAAGAATAATTGGGAGGCTCCATATTGAGAACGATATTTTAAAACAAGCAATGACTCTCTTAGAAGAGAACTTGCATCAATATCGCAAGAGAAAGAACGAAACACAATGATTGGCATAATCGAATGTCTGCTGTCCCATCATTCTAAGCGACTTTTATGTCGAACTTTAAATTTTAATCGCAGCTCATTTTATGATCATAAGAAAAGAGTGGATGCTGCTGAGAAAAAAAGCGATGTAGAGGTTATAGATGCACTTAAAGCAATTGCATTAAAACGGCCCTACTATGGTTATAGAAGAATAACTCACCAGCTCAAAAGGCAAGGTTTCAACGTGAATCATAAATATGTATATTCGATAATGCGCAAAGAAGGCTTGTTATGCAGAAGAAAGCGCAAAACAATTAAGACGACGGATTCAAACCATGCAAAACATATTTATCCAAATCTCACACCGAAGGTGAAGGTAACAAATATCAATCAATTGTGGGTAAGCGATATCACCTACATAAAGCTGGAAAAGGGCTTTGCTTACTTTGCTCATATAATGGACACGTTTAGCAGGAAATGCATCGGATGGGACGTTGATGTGCGCATAGATAGCCAGCTTTGCTTAAATGCTTTGAACATGGCACTTAAAAATCGGGAGGGGACCGACGTGAGCAAGCTCATTCACCATTCTGACAGAGGCGTTCAATATGCAAGCACAGAGTATGTTGAGCTTTTAAAAGCTAACAATGCAATAATAAGCATGAGTCGCAAGGGCAATCCTTATGATAACCCAATGGCAGAAAGGTTCTTCAAGACGTTTAAGTATGAATCGCTCTACTTCAACGAAATTGATATGTTCGGTGAACTTAGATCGCTTATTGATTCTTTTGTTAAAGACTATAATGATGAGCGTCTGCATTCATCGATTGGATACCGCCCACCAACAGAATTCGAAAGGCAAACTATGTTAAATTTATAGAGAGTTTAAAAAAGTATTGATTTAATATAAAAAAGTGTTATAGACTTGCTTACGTAAGTGGTCCAACTTTTGGGGTTCACTACACTAATCATGCGGTTGCTAAACCGAACTGCGGAATGTGAGATAGCAAAAATTACGAAGGCAACGTACCCAAAACGATGGACTTTGCTTCAAAATGGAAAGGATGTTAATAAGATATGCATAAATAGACAGTATAAAGAATTGTATTGATGTAACGATCGTTAAAATGAGAATTTGCTTACTTGAGGAGTGTAATGAAGAATTATTTGAAGCATTTACTATGGATAGGCTTTTTTGCCATTGGCGTCCTAATTCCCGCTTCTAGCGATGCCCAGGGAAACAAGCGTAAAAATGATGAGGACATAGACCTAGTTCTGTGCAAACAACACAAGAAAAAAACCAAACATAAAAGAGAATGTTTTAAACATAACATTCAACTGCAACTTTCCGATTCTCTTGGATTTCCAGTTCCGGGAACCGAATTCTGGGTCACGCTTGATATTATAAAAGAAGATAATAAAGTCATCATTCAATTTCCCGTGATTAATTTTCAAACTGGTCCATCCGCTAATAATCCTGTTGAGCCTGCTCCACTTTTGCCTGGCGGTTATCTTTATACCTCTGATGGTTTCTTACCCGAGTGTCTCCGCCCTAATGATTTGGTGTATCGCTCTATTTTAGCAGCATCGAATAATGGAGCGAGTCAGCCATTTTCGTTTGAAACTGCGCCACAGCCCCCATACGAAAATATTCCTGCTGGGTATATACTTTCAGTAACGAATGCCGGCGCCCTAGTGGTTCAATGTGCAGGAACATTTGGCAACATCATCCCACCCGGTCCTCAGATTCTGATGCCGGCTGATATTACCTATATCGTAAAGCCGAAGGTCACCCTCTGTAAAAATACTGTCATTCAGGCAGAATTTACCAATACCACACTCGCTAGTAGAGGAAACCAAGCAGATCTGCGCGATTCGCATCCCAATGATGCTTTTGATAATATTTTAGCGTGGCAATGGTCGAGCAATTCTAATGTTCCCGATAAAACGACGAGTGTACTCAATACCTTCGTAGCTATTGGTAGCGTCCTCCAAGATGGCACATTAGAGGTAAACACTCCGATTTCGTTAACTACTAATTTGACTGATGGTATATTCGCTTTTGATAGTTCAGTTGCCATCAACAGAAGCAACAAAAATAACATCATTGTGGGCTACAATCTCTTTGATGAAAACAATCGGAATGCACCACAGTTTTATCGAGCGATTTCCAATGACGGTGGGGCAACATGGCCCGTCAATAGCGCAGTAACTGATATACCTGGGTATAATAATATCGGAGATACTCCCGGAGTTCAATCAGATAAATTTGGTAACATCTGGCTCTGTTATGGACAACCTTTTATATACGATAATCCGACATTTGTGGTTAGTTCCAATAAAGGAGTTGATTTCCAATTTGTTTATATGGCGCCTCCTGTTGCGAATCCGAATGATTACGGTTACGATTATCCACAGTTTTGTTTTGGCGAGGATGGAGAGCACCATTATGGGCTCTGGTTTGTATGGGATTATATTGGTTCAGCTCCTGCCTTTGACCTCGTTCAATCTGTAGGGTTTATTCCCATCACGGGTCCGGGTGCATGGGGTTCCGCTACTGTTACTCCGCTCACGAGTTTAATCAACACAAACGCAGTGTCGAACATTACGGCATCATTGGATGGAAGAGTGTGGCTCCAAGGCGTCCCAATTGCTGGTGGTGCTTATAGTTACATCGCCCCCGGAGGCATTATTTATAAGTCTCCTGGGCCACTCGATCAAAATTATGCTGGTCCTTGGAATTACGCAATTGCTAGCCAATATGGTCTCCAATACGGCACTTCCAATGAGGATTCACAACCGATTCGTGGTTATATTCCTCTTGGTTCTGTAAAATCGCTTATTTATGATGATCAACGTCAAGCATTATATGCGATGTACCAAGCCCAATTCCCTGATTATTCTCAAAATATGCGTATTTACTTTGTAATCTCTCGGGATAATGGTCAAACTTGGTCAAGCCCAATTGATATAGCAACAACTGATTTTGCAAACCGAGGGTTCGAAACAATGGCTTTAGATACTATGACTGGCAATCTCGTTTTTGGTTGGTATGATGGCCGGAATGATCCAACATATAAATCAGTTCAATATTTCGGTGCAGTAATACCAGCTGAAGAATTGGATAAATTAGTGAATGGTATCCCGCTTTCCAACCCAGTCTATTCAATTCCCTCACCTGCGGTAGCACCTTTACAATTGGCAGCTAAAGTTGGAGCGAGTGAAGCGAAAAAGGCGGCCAGGAAGAACCGTTACGAGAGGAGAAAAAAAGGTAGACTTCTAAGTCAATCATTAAGCAGTCCAGCTGCCTAAGTCTTGCTATTGGTCTGAATTCTATCGCGCTTACAACTTTGATTGTTCAAGTTGTAAGCGCGATTGTGCCCAGCATGAGCGTTAACGATAGGGTGAAAATCCCGATTACCGAATGGCAACGTAGGTACTAGCATACGAGGCACTAGCCTACTAAGATTAGTTTGCATTATATTGCAATATAATTTGATAAATGGATATTCTTAAAGAGTATTCTGCTTATAGAAGAGTCACATATATACACACACTATTTCTCAAAAAAGGAGATTGTATGAAACATAATAAGGTAACAACCACAATGCTAAAACTTAGCTTGCTGATTATACCGCTCATCAGTAGTATGGATGCAGCTGCTCTCAGCTCATCCTCCCACGGCTTTCATCGTTTTGTAAAACACGCTGACTGGATCACGCAAGAAATTGCCAAAGGCCGTCCTGTATCAGATCGCCTCATGAAATTCTATAGCCGAGTTAATGAAGCCTCTGGACCAGAACAAGCTTCGCAAGAGCAATTCGATTTTTGCCAACTTGAAAGACAGCTTAATAACGCAGAGTGTGATCTTAAAGCTCATCTCAAGGGGTTAAATAAGAATATTGCCACAGGTCACCCAATTTGCATTAGCCAAAAGGATGTTGGGACAACAGGTCTTATTATTTCTAAGCCCGGTTATTATCGCTTAAAAGAAAACATTGTATTTGATCCAAGCGCAGACTTTATCCCTGCAATAAGCATTCAATCAGATAACGTAATACTTGATTTAAATGGCAAAACGCTCTCAGAATCTTCCGCTGGGTTTGCAAGCTTTGACAATACCACAGGTATTATCGTTCAATCAGGCTTTAATTTCGTTACCATCAAAAATGGTAAGGTGACTGGTTTTTCCGATAATGGTATTTGGGTTGCAAGCACTAATTCTGTTGCCACAGATCATGAGGGAATTGTTATTAGCCATCTGCAAGCAACCAATTGCGGAAAGCCAACAACATACCAACAAGTGCGAGTCTTCAATTCCCGCTCAGGCATTGCTGTTGATGGGGCTACGGATGTAATCATTCAAGATTGTTGTTCATCAAATATTATTTCCCAGATAGAGACAGATGTAATATCCTCCTACTTCGTAGAAAATATTCTTATTAAAGACAGTCATGCCTCAAATGGTGCAACTACGCTTCAGCCGGGCGGCGACGCTAATGGCGTAATTGTAGGATATTTTAGCAAGGTTGTCATTGAAGGCTGTACAGGAAAAGAAATAAGCTCATACTTCCCAATCGGTATCATAACATATGTGGGGGATACCGCTATCATACGTAATTGCAAAGGGCATCACAATATGGGAACACTTATAACCGCTGGAATAGCACCTCAAATCTGCACAAATGTTCTTATCATTGATAGTGAAGCACATGATAACAGTACGGCAAACACAGACCCAACACAACCCTATGCCAACGCACGAGGATTATTTAATGGTCCCGGAAACGCAGGGGTAATTGTTAAAAATTTGGAAACGAAAAGAAATCGTCTTACTGCCAGCGCTATACCTACACTAGTTGCTGAGATATTCGCTTCTGGTAATGTCATTGACAGTGGCACTAACATTCTCACCATTAATTGTCAGTCGGAAGAAAATTTCGTGAGCCCAGGCGTTGCTGCATACAGTGTAAGCGGATTTAGTGTGGGTGGCCTCTGCAGCAATGTTATTTACAAAAAATGTAACAGTAGAGATCATACAACAGACCTTAATTATGCGATTGCAGCAGGTTTTTTTGTTGGATTACTTTCTCCTTCGATTCTATCGGGAATTACCCTAGAATGCTGTCTTGCCAGCAATAACAGCAACAGTAGCAATCCAGCAAATGGTTTTGGTATACTCTTAGGTAATCCCTTAGGTGCTCCCTCAGTAACGGTTACTAATTCTTCGCTGCTAAACAATATCGCAAAATGTAATAACATAGGTATTGGCGTTGCTGGTGTTGGCGCAACGAACAACCTTGTTCAACATAACAAAGCTCTTAACAACAGCTTTTTTGGCATCCTTGATACGAGTTGCGATAGCAACATCTACATTGCCAATTACTCTTGCAATCCGCACGCAACGGGCGTATGTAGCTCCCTCTCATGTGGCTCGGGCCCTCTTGCCGGAGATCACAATTTCTGCGGCCTACCAAGCGGCTCAACCCCGCAAAAATCGGGCAAAAAGTGCTAGGTAATTGTATACGAGATTAAGAGAAAAGAGCCTGTTTTGAGTTAAACCTCAGAACAGGCTCTTTTGCTTGCAAACTCTAATTTGAAAAAATGCATGATAATAAAAACTGTCAGCATGAGTGCGGAGTTACGATGCATGCACGACAGCAAAATTCTCTTGGCTGTCACAATCAATAATTGTGAGAGTCAAGCAAGTAAGAGCGTGGTAATATTGACTTTGACGGCTCAATCCATTAAGCTGAAAAATAGATGAACAAAACCTGTACGAAAGTTGCCAAATGATTATTTGCAATTCCATTTCCCTGGTTATCACCCCAAGCTTCTAAGCCCAGCGTAAACCACGCGCTGGGAAAATAAAGAAGACTTGCCTTTATTATGAGCATGAGAATACTGAGTGCTCCGTTTATGCATTCTTTATGCATAACGATCCTGTCTTTATTCTTTCTTTTTCCCTTTAAAGTTTTTGAAACATAATGCAGCCCTTCGTGGGCATTATTTTACTTTGAAGGATTTCTATGAAAATACCACTTATTGAGATCAAGAACGTAGGTAAAACATATCGTTCCAAGGGTCGCCCCGTACAAGCTTTGCGAAGCATCTCTCTAACCATATACCCTGGTGAAATTATCGGGTTATTAGGTACCAATGGAGCGGGCAAAACGACGTTGTCATCGCTTATTGCGAGTTTACATCCTGTTTCAAGCGGCGACATATTGTTTAAGGGAAAGTCCATATACAGTCACGTTGCTGATTATCGGATGCATATCGGGTTCTGCCCGCAAAAGCCTAATTTTGAATCAACGCTCACGGTTCGTGAAAATCTTCTTTTTGCAGGGAGGTATTTTCAGGTTCCTGCAGCAGAGCTGCATGAGCGGGTAGCGTATCTGCTTCATGAATTTGGTCTTGAGTGTTATGCCGATGATAATCCAGAAATACTTTCAGGCGGCTATAAGCAACGGTTGCTTATAGCGCGGGCATTGGTGCATCAACCCGATATGGTTATCTTAGATGAGCCTACGGTTGCTTTGGACCCACATGTGCGTCGGCAATTATGGGAGGTCATTAAGCAGCTTAAGCAGAAGCGTGTAACCGTCCTTCTCACGACTCATTATCTTGATGAGGCTGAATATCTCTCAGATAGAGTCTTCTTTTTAGATAAAGGGCAGATTTTGGTGGAAGATACTCCTGCCGGCTTAAATGCAACCTATAACAAAAGCTGTCTAGAAGATGTCTTTATAGAACTGATGTACACTAAGGAGTCCGTATGAATATGCAAAGAGCCTTACATATTGGCACATTATTATTAATAAGGGATTTGAGGATACTCAAATCAGCATGGTATGATTTTGTTACCGATGCACTTTTTTGGACTGGCTCAAATGTCCTTATTGCAGGCTACCTCCTGCCTTTGTTAGGATTGGATGAGGCCTATGGCAGTTTCATGCTTATTGGTTCAGCCGTAAGCATGTGTTTGTTCTATGCCGTTAATAAGGGTCAGGAGTTGGTCATTGATTTTGAAGGCAAAAAAAGCATAGAGTATGATATGCTTTTACCTATGCCGTCATGGATAGTATTTCTTGTTTTTGTGATAAGTATTGCTGTTCAGGCAGGTGTCATAAACATACTTGGTTTTCCCCTTGGTAAGCTGCTATTGGGGTGCTCCTTTCCCCTAGCATCTGTTTCATGGAGCAAGGCCATCCTTCTTTTTATAACCATTAATCTCTTTTTTGGTTGTTTTGGGCTGTGGCTGGCTTCATGGGTAGCAAAGCCTTCTCGTTTTGCTCATGTATGGATGCGGCTTATTCTCCCTTTATGGAGTTTCGGTGGGTACCAATTTTCATGGGCAACGCTCAAAGGGGCATATCCACTGTTTGGGTGGCTGAGCTTACTCAATCCACTCTTGTATACCTTTGAAGGTATGAGAACTGTAATATTGGGGCGCCATGACTTACTGGACTTTTGGACTTGTTTTGTCATGCTCTGGGTCTTCATTCTTATTTTTGGAAGTCACGCTATTTTGTTGTTAAAAAAACGACTGGATTTTGTATAGAAAGGGGCCGTTAGAGCATCAGTAGCATCTGCTGGTGCTCTAGCTCAACTATGATATATAGGTATTGTTTTCTTTGTAGTCGATGTGCTTGCTGCTGGATTGGAGTAAATGCTATCGCTCTTTTGCTAACTTATCGTGCTACGAGCATGAAGAAGGATAGGTATCTAGGCTTTCGTGCAACGCATTAAGGGATATCTGATTTATGTGGGAACTGTCAATCAAAAACGGCGAATGGGGAATATCCTTGGTTGGGAAGCTGCTGGAACTGCCATTCAAAAAACTTAAAGAGCTAGAGATCTATCATAAATTATTGATTGGAAACTCTTGCGAGCATTTATAGAAGATTGGGAGTATTTTGTGCTTTACGTTCCTCGCGGAGTGGCAAAACGACGGCCGTGGAAGAGTTTAGAGAGCGCATTAACTTAGCAGGCAGGTATAAGGTTGAATTTAAGCACAATTGCTAAAAAAAGTTCCTGAAAATTTATACAAAAACCATTGCGATACATAATGTATAGTTTATATGATTTCTTATAAGCAATTGTGTCAAAAGTCATACAATTTTTTTTAGGGGGAGATACCGATATTGCTGATTATAATGAAAATCTATGCCACTAAATTTTATATCAAAAAACAAAAGGAAGTTTATGAAGCTCATACATCGTATTCTTATTAGCAATAAGCGCACAGGATTAGCGCTTGTATTGCTTTTTTCACTCTATGCAGTAGGAAGTCTGCAAGCAACTACTGTTACCGTAAATAGTTCACGGGATGCAGATGCATTAGATGCGAGCACATCCCCCGTTTCTACGCTGGGTGGGGGCTTGATTACTTTGCGTTCAGCAATTCAATATTTTAATACTGTCAATCCCGGTTCAAATCTGATACAGTTTGACATTCCCACCACAGATCCTGGTTATAGTGCCTCGGCAAATGCCTGGACGCTTACTCCAGGAATTCCTTTAAGCGATCCTTTTATTGGTGGCTTGGAATTGGATAGCATTGCTGTACCAATTACCATCAATGCATATACCTTTGTAGGTGCAGTGTATAATACTTCGAGTCCTAATAAACGTGGGCAAGGGGATAGTGCAGTTCTACAAATTATTCTTAATGGCAGTAATTATACCGTGGGCGATGGTCAGTTTACCGGCAATGGCCTTCACTTTGTTGCTGGATCTGATGGTTCTGTGGTGAAAGGGTTAGTCATTAATGAGTGGTTACTGAACGGAATTTTAATTGATGGCCAATTTGGATCAATTAATGGGATCCAAATTGTTGGCAACTTTATTGGAACCACTGTAGGTGGTAATGCTGTTGATGCGAATAGAACCGGCATCGGAATTTCCGGCGCAGTTAACACAATTACTAATACCGTTATTGGAACTCCTGCTAATGCCGATCGCAATATTATTGCCGGTAGCTTTGGTTACACGATTTTTGATGGGTATTACGTTCGAGGCGGCTGCATTACGAGCGCGGCCGGAACGGGTACTCTCATTCAAAATAATTATATTGGTACTGATACCTCCGGCACCGTTGCATTAGGAGGATCGCTGGCCGGTGTAATTTTTGTTGTTGAAACAAATTCAACCATTGGTGGGCTTTCCGCAAATCAAAGAAATATTATATCAGGGCACGCTATCTACGGTGTAAATCTTACCAATAATTGGACCTCCCCTCGAGCTACATTTAGCAATCTGGGAAACACTGGTTGCCAAGTTCAAGGAAATTATATTGGCACGGATGTTACCGGTACTGTTGCGCTTGGTAATAGCAACGCCGGTATTGACCTCGATTCTCTTTCGACTAATAACATTATTGGGGGATCTGTACCCGGCGCGGGCAATCTTATTTCCGGCAATGGCAACGGACTTATACCCGGCAGCGGAGTAGGGATCAGGCTTGGACAAAATGATTTGGCCCCCAGTAGCAATAACATTGTACAAGGTAATTATATTGGCGTTGATGTTTCGGGTACTAAAGCGCTGCCAAATACCGGGTTTGGCATCATAGTGAATGATGTTCAAAATACTGTAGAAGGCAATATTATTTCGGGAAATAAGGGTGGCGGTGTTCTTATTTACGGTACAATTAATGCTCTTGTAACGGATAACTATATCGGCACTGATATTTCCGGAACCAAAAAGATACCGAATGGTGGCAATGGAGTGCAGGTGGGAGTAAATGGAACCCTTGCTTGTGCTGCTCTCAATAACATCATTGGTTAATAACTCAATTAAGGAGAATAAAATGAATAAAATACAAATAAGAGCACTAGTTTTACTGCTCATTGCTACACCTCATACGGGAATTGCTCTTAACAAGCCAGCCCATGAAGAGTCAAATTTACGCACATTTACCACTGCAGCGATTCCAAATAGAAAGACTGTTACCTCTAATGGATCATGCACTGGAAATGGTTCGTCTGCGCAAAAGATCGGCACCCAATTTGTCGCAACGGAAGTTCCTAAAGCGCATGTTCTTTTTAGCGCGGAACCCAGTTGCAACGGTTTTGTGGGGCCCACACAATATTTACTAACTTCGCAAATGGATATTATCAGTTATAATAAGTTTACCGGTCAACCTGATGGCATCATTGATACGGATATCGACAGCTTTTTAGGTGCATTGTTCAACCCCGCCCAGGCAATAGGGGATACTCGCGGCACCTTCGATCGTTGGGGCCAGCGATGGTTTGTGCTTGGTTCTTATATTTCAAGTGGTAGTGAACATGAAACCTCTATTGTTCTTGCTTGGAGTGATGGGCCAATCATTACTCCCCAAACCAATTGGACCTTGCGATTTTTTTCCATTGATGAAATTGCAGTACCGGAAACGCCACCATCTTATCCTGATTCTCCTAATATTGCCACGGATCAAAATGCAGTGTATGTAAATATGACCATTTACGACGCTCTGAGTGCCACTCCCGTATGGGGTGGGCAGTCTGTTACCGCGCTCGTTATCCCACAAAGTTCGTTTATTACTGGTAATCCTTTTGTTTTCACTGCCTTTTATGGGCTTTTTAATTTTGTTGACTTTTATATATCCGATCCGCCGGCGCCATCCCCTAATAATTACGATCCTAACCCCCAATTTGGCTATATTGTGCAGGCCATTGCCCTTCAAAATTACCCTGTCCTTTTAAGTGACAGTTTTCTGATGTATCGCATTCTGAATCCAGCCAGCAGCTTACCAAGTTTGTATCCTCCAGGCCCGACCGTGATCCAACCGGTACCACCAGTCCCACCCATCTCACTCACTGCAATCCCTAATTATGCAAATGCAGCCAATATTAATATTATTCCAGATACCAATGTTGTTCCTCATAAAGGAAATCTCTATGGCAGTAATGGGTTATTACAAGTCGGGGGTGGCTATGGGACAAGCTTTGATGTAAGTGGTATTCACATTCGTAATCATCAATTGTACCTGGTTACCGTAGGCTTAGTTAATCAGACTGGAGCTCCTGATGTTAATGGCGATCGCGTAGCAATACTTTGGTATCAATATGATTTAACCGGTGATCCAAGCGGCGAGGGTTCCTATGTTGAAACAGAATCAACAGTGCCCGTATTGATTCAATCAGGTACAATTTATGATCCAACGGTAACCGATACACCAATTTTCTATTGGAATCCAGCAATTATGACAAATAAAAATGGTGATCTTGTAGTAACGGGGAATTATGCCGGGGTCAATGATTATATTCAAGCATTTTATGCTGGTCGCAAAGCATGCGATCCTCTTGGGACACTGCGCGATATTGTTCCTTTAACCAATAATACTAATTCCTATAATTATGGCACATTGAATTATGATTATCAACTTGGACAGCGCTGGGGTGATTATTGTGGTATCTGCCCGGATCCGTGCAATGATCTTGATATATGGTTAACTAACCAAATTGTAGGTCATAAGGATCTGTGGTCAATCTTAACCACACAATTAAAACCGATGAGGTAAGATTTTCTTTCCGAACTTTAATGGGCCTCACTGCAGTCAATGCGGTGAGGCCTCATTGACGTAATATGATCGTAGCATCGCCTTTTTTGCGACGCTGACGAGTTTATTCTTAAGGTGGGGATACATGGTTCAGAGAAAGATGGGCTCATAACAGCGATTTTATAGTATCTTGATTCATTTTGAGCTTGTTCAAAAAACTCAGAGTAACTACTAGTTTTAGCAAATGTATCAATTATAAATCTCGGAAATCATTGATTTTTTGGGAAAAAATTATTTATAATTTCAATTAGGGTTGTTGCAATGTGATTAATTTTGATGTGAGGATTGTATGAACTATGTCATGGTGTTGTTTTTGTCAGCAATTTTATCGGTACCTCTTTTTTGCATGGAGGAACCACAGATTCCCCAAATAGGCGTGCATATTAATGAAATTGAAAATCAATCAAATAAAAATGTCTCCATAGTGGGATCTCGCACTATGCGTACTTGGGATATACCGCCTGGCGATAAAGATAGGCCGTTTGTAAGGCCCGTTGATATCTCTCTGAATGAGAAAAGGCCTGATCTTACCATTACAAGTCGCCTTGGGCAAGTTAGATTGGAGCTGGTAGGCACTAATCTAACGTTGATATCCTCTTCGGGAGTAGTTCCTTTGAGTTTTGCGCTTTATAAAAATTCTAAGATCGTTATCCGCCCCAATGGCTTTATTGAGTTGGTTTCAACAAAGGCTGCTACTCCAAAAAGAGCCGCGCCTGGAACTCGGCCATCTTTGCCATTATTATCGCCAGCGGTTAGCCGGGCCCCTGCTCCAGTGGTTAGGAAACCAGAAACCCAGGTTTATACAAGTCTGGCTGATTTTATTTTGGATGATCATCCACGACAGCTGACACATGCTGAGTCTTCATCTATTACTGGCGATTTTGAAAACCTTTATATGAGCCCAGATTCCAACTGGGTAGATTCGTTTTGGGTTGACTATAATGATTTACGCAATGATGATGGATCGGTATTGAGTCCTGCTCAAAAAAACGCTGTTATTGTATATCTTAAAAAACATTCTCAACACGCTACCGATAATGGCTTTAGATTTGCAAATAACAATTATGAGGTGCTTGGTGGTCCTGCTGGACAAAATCCTGTGTGGAAGCTGATGCACAATTATTTGCGCAGACTGCTATGTTTAGTGAATCGACTCAAAGGAATTGGCTCTGGACCTTGTCCAAGTAACAAAAATCAATTGCTTGCTTCTGCTTAATTGCAGAATCAATTAAAACCTGATTGAATGGTGCATTTGCAACGTAATTGTAGGCGAAGCTCAGCAACTACAGAATCTCCTGGGGCAAAGCTCCAGTCCTTTCCTATTCCTTTTAAGAGGCTTCTATTTAAAAAAACCGCAAAATGACATCGCTAATTTCAAAATGAGACGCAAAATGACAAATGCGATGTCATTTTGCAGAAAATTTATCAATATGCTTTATTTGGCGTACTATTCTTCCCAAAGTACACCATCGCTTTCTGGCGAACACGATCAGGCTTAGAGGTAGATTTCGTTGTCCTTGGGCCATTGGGTTTCTGGGCAATTGAAGTGAAGAATTCAAAAACGATACATTTCTGCAGATCTTCGTTCTCTTAGTGCATTTCAAGAGGATTATCCTCAAGCACGAACCATACTGCTTTTATTGTGGCAAACATCGCATGCTTAAAAAAATGTGCTGTGCTTGCCGTGTGAAGAGTTTCTTAAAGCGCTTCAGCCTGACGTTCCACTAGATGAAGCTTTTGAAACAAGCTAAACATTTCTATATTTATTCAACATTTGGTAAAATAAAATGCACACTTCTTAATGAGCTTATTTGTAGATGCCTGCGAATGCGCCGGAAACATCTGTTAGTTCTTTTAAAGAGCATCGATAATCAGGCTAGCGTCATGACTTTTCTTACTATGAATGGCTGCACAGAAGCTGATAAGCGCTCGACAAACGATTTCATGGAGCGGGCTCGGCTGCCTTTTTCTCCTTCGTCGATGATCGCATGTGCCGCTTGTAATAAGAAAGATGTTCAATTTTCGGCCTGTGGGGCATGCAATGAGATATGGTACTACAGCAAACAATGTCAACGAGATGATTGGAGGCTGCACAAGGAAATCTGTAAATTATGCGCAAAAAATTGATGACGATGATTAAGATCTAAAATTAAGCAAAGGTTATCTTATGAAAAAAGCATTATTAATATTTATTTGCTTCGCAGCAACACCCATGTATGCTATGGAACGACCATTATCAGCACAAGCCATAGAAAAAAAAGAACAGTTAAATGTGGCGTTGCTAAGGGCATCGTTTGAAGGTTCATTGCCATCGGTTAAAAAATTACTTGCTCAAAATGCTGATGTTGATGCAGAAGACGACCAAAATATGACACCGCTGTTACTTGCAGCAAGTAAAGGTAATGCAGTCATTGTCTTTACACTTCTTGAAGCTGGGGCAAATATTATGCATACAGATAATACAGGCCATACAGCCTTGATTCACGCCTCAAATTTAGGCCGGACAAAAGTAGTACGGCAACTTCTTGGGTGGGCGGCAAAACATAATCTTCTTAAAACCTTGCTTTGCATCGAAGATAAATTTGGCGGAACTGCTTTAAATAGAGCTGCTGCCCTTGGGCATGTAGAAATTATCGACTTGCTTTTAGCGCAAGGCGCACCTATCGAGGAGCATAATTCCGCAGGAAAAACAGCACTTATGTATGCTGCATTTTCCAATCAAAAAAAGGCGATAGTGAGGCTTTTAGAAAAGGGAGCAAAAATTAATGGTATGGATAAGGCGGGATGTACTGCACTTAGCTGGGCGGCAAACGGCTCGTCTAATAACCAGCCTGATAATTGTATAGATCTGCTTATTAACCATGGAGCAGATGTTAATTCGGTTGACTCACTTGGCTTTACTCCCCTTATGAAAGCAGCCCAACTTGACCATGCTATCGGAGTGCATATTCTTCTAAAAAGTGGCGCACAGCTCAATGCTGTGTGCCTAAGTGGCATAACAGCCTTGGGGCACGCATCTATCAATGGGGCATCTAAATCTATAGATGTTCTTTTAAGTGCAGGTGCGCCTATTGATGGCAAAAATTCCCGTGGCACGACTGCTCTCATGCATGCGACAGCGGAAGATCATCTTAATACTGTTAAGTTGTTGTTAGATCGGGGAGCCGCTATTGATGAAACTAATAATGAAGGTACAACAGCGTTAATAATTGCAGCCAAGAAGAACGCCGTAAGGACAGCTGCACATCTTGTTAAGCAGGGAGCAAACTGCGAGAAAAGAAACAATTCTGGAAGAACAGCGATCCAGTATGCTCAAGACAATGCACTCATGCTTGCAATCCTTCAGTGGGATAAGAATGCTATCGAGCAGGCACTCTCAGCAGAATCACCCGAAAGAAAAATCAATATCGAAAAAGCCGCAAAAAGGGTTTATAGGGCAGCCGTAAATTTAGAAACGATCACTTCCGCAAACTTAGTCCAACTTACACGGTGTGCTCATTGCCTCAAGCCGGCTGATCAAAAGTGCGGAAAATGTGAAAATGTTCGTTATTGCTCGACAGAATGTCAAAGAACTCATTGGCCTAAACATAAGAAAGTCTGTCAACCAAAGCTGCGGCCTTAAATCAAGCTGCTAGTTGCTGGTGAATCATCTTTAAAGAACTTATAAACAGTAATCGAATTGAAGCCTGCTTTTAATACATTAGTCATGTCTTGAACCCGCCTCATCTGCGGGCACTGCCAATCAATCAATTATGGGAAATATAGTACTCTTTCCTTGAGGCTTGCTGCAGCCAATAATTTCTCTGATGCCCTCACTGGTAATACCTATGCCTGAAACAAAGGCTTTGCTCACTAGCTTCCATTTTCACGGACTTTCTCTACCGGCATCAAAGCCTACATATGTATATTCGCGGGCGCTCTTTTTATTCTGTAGCTTACGTCTAACTCACTGGTAAGCTCATTATACGGACATCATCGAAAATTAAAATTAGTGCACGATTCTTGATTTATCTGTAAGCAATATCTTATGTTTAAATTGGCCTACAATAAGCGCTAATTATGCGGTTGCTAAACTGAACTGCGGAATGTGAGATAGCAAAAATTACGAAGGCAATGTACCCCAAACTATGGACTTTGCTTCAAAATGGAAAGGATGTTAATAAGATATGCATAAATAGACAATATAAAGAACTGTATTAATGAAACGATCGTTAAAATGAGAATTTGCTTACTTGAGGAAGTGTAATGAAGAATTATTTGAAGCATTTACTATGGATAGGCTTTTTTGCCATTGGCGTCCTAATTCCCGCTTCTAGTGATGCCCAGGGAAACAAGCGTAAAAATGATGACGACATAGACCTAGTTCTATGCAAAGAACACAAGAAAAAAACCAAACATAAGAGAGAATGTTTTAAACATAACATTCAACTGCAACTTTCCGATTCTCTTGGATTTCCAGTTCCAGGAACAGAATTCTGGGTCACGCTTGATATTATAAAAGAAGATAATAAAGTCATCATCCAATTTCCCGTGATTAATTTTCAAACGGGGCCATCCGCTAATAATCCTGTTGAGCCTGCTCCACTTTTGTTCGGCGGTTATCTGTATACCTCTGATGGCTTCTTACCCGAGTGTACCCGGCCTAATGATTTGGTGTATCGCTCTATTTTAGCAGCATCGAATAATGGGGCCAGTCAGCCATTTTCGTTTGTAACGCCACCAGAACCTCCTTATGCAAATATTCCTGCCGGGTATATACTTTCAGTAACGAATGCTGGCGCCATAGTGGTTCAATGTGCGGGAACATTTGGCAACATCATTCCACCCGGTCCTCAGATTCTGATGCCGACTGATATTACCTATATTGTAAAATCTAAAGTGCAACTCTGTAAAAATACTGTCATTCAGGCAGAATTTACCAATACCACACTCGCTAGTAGAGGAAACCAAGCAGATCTGCGCGATTCGCATCCCAATGATGCTTTTGATAATGTTTTAGCGTGGCAATGGTCGAGCAATTCTAACGTTTCTGATAAAACGACGAGCGTACTCAATACCTTCGTAGCTATTGGTCAAGTTCTCAGCAATGGCACATTAGAGGTCAAGGCCCCGATTTCGTTAACTACTAATTTGACTGATGGTATATTCACTTATGATACTTCAGTTGCCATCAACAGAAGCAACAAAAATAACATCATTGTGGGCTACAATCTCTTTGATGAAAACAATCCGAATGCACCACAGTTTTATCGAGCGATTTCCAATGACGGTGGAGCAACATGGCCCGTCAATAGCGCAGTAACTGATATACCTGGGTATAATAATATCGGAGATTGTCCCGGAGTTCAATCAGATAAATTTGGTAACATCTGGCTCTGTTATGGACAACCTTTTATATACGATAATCCGACATTTGTGGTTAGTTCCAATAAAGGACTCGATTTCCAATTTGTTTATATGGCGCCTCCAGTTGCGAATCCGAATGATTACGGTTACGATTATCCACAGTTTTGTTTTGGCGAGGATGGAGAACGCCATTATGGGCTCTGGTTTGTGTGGGACTACATTGGTTCACCTCCCGCCTTTGACCTCGTTCAATCTGTAGGGTTCATTCCCATTACGGGTCCGGGTGTATGGGGTTCCGCTACTGTTACTCCGCTCACGAGTTTAATTAACACGAACTCACTGTCGAACATTACGGCATCATTGGATGGAAGAGTGTGGCTCCAAGGCGTACCAAGTATAGGTGGTGCTTTAAGTTACATCGCCCCCGGAGGCATTGTTTATAAGTCTCCTGGCCCACTCGATCAAAATTACGCCGGTCCTTGGAATTACGCAATTGCTAACCAAATTAATCTCCAATATGACATTTCCATTCAGGATTCACAACCGATTCACGGTTATATTCCTCTTGGTTCTGTAAAATCGCTTATTTATGATGATCAACGTCAAGCATTATATGCGATGTACCAGGCCCAATTCCCGGATTATTCTCAAAATATGCGTATTTACTTTGTAATCTCCCGGGATAATGGTCAAACTTGGTCAAGCCCAATTGATATAGCAACAACTGATTTTGCAAACCGAGGGTTTGAAACAATGGCTTTAGACACTATGACTGGCAATCTCGTTTTTGGTTGGTATGATGGCCGGAATGATCCAACATATAAATCAGTTCAATATTTCGGTGCAGTAATACCGGCTGAAGAATTGGATAAATTAGTGAATGGTATCCCGCTTTCCAACCCAGTCTATTCAATTCCCTCACCTGCGGTAGCACCTTTACAATTGTCAGCTAAAGTTGGAGCGAGTGAAGCGAAAAAGGCGGCAATCAAGAACCGTTTCGAGAGGAGATTAAAAGGCAGACTTCTAAATGAATCATTAAACAGTCCAGCTGCCTAAGTCTTGCTATTGGTCTGAATTCTATTCATCGCGCTTACAACCTTGATTGTTCAAGTTGTAAGCGCGATTGTGCCCGGTATGAGCGTTAACGATAGGGTGAAAATCCCGACTACCGAATGGCAACGTAGGTACTAGCATACGAGGCACTAGCCTACTAAGATTAGTTTGCATTATATTGCAATATAATTTGATAAATGGATATTCTTAAAGAGTATTCTGCTTATAGAAGAGTCACATATATACACACTATTTCTCAAAAAAGGAGATTGTATGAAACATAATAAGGTAACAACCACAATGCTAAAGCTTAGCTTGCTGATTATACCACTCGTCAGTAGTATGGATGCAGCGGCTCTCAGCTCATCCTCCCAGGGCTTTCATCGTTTTACAAAACACGCTGACTGGATCACGCAAGAAATTGCCAAAGGCCGTCCTGTATCTGATCGCCTCATGAAATTCTATAGCCGAGTTACTGAAGCCTCTAGACCAGAGCAAGCTTCGCAAGAGCAATTCGATTTTTGCCAACTTGAAAGACAGCTTAATAATGCAGAGTGTGATCTTAAAGCCCATCTCAAGGGGTTAAATAAGAATATTGCCACAGGTCACCCAATTTGCATCAGCCAAAAGGATGTTGGGACAACAGGTCTTATTATTTCTAAGCCCGGTTATTATCGCTTAAAAGAAAACATTGTATTTGATCCAAGCGCAGACTTTATCCCTGCAATAAGCATTCAATCGGATAACGTTATACTTGATTTAAATGGCAAAACATTGTCTGAATCTTCTGCTGGATTTGCCAGTTTTGACAATACCACAGGTATTATCGTTCAATCAGGCTTTAATTTCGTCACCATCAAAAATGGTAAGGTAACTGGTTTTTCCGATAATGGTATTTGGGTTGCAAGCACTAATTCTGTTGCCACGGATCATGAGGGAATTGTTATTAGCCATCTGCAAGCAACCAATTGCGGAAAGCCAACAACATACCAACAAGTGCGAGTCTTCAATTCCCGCTCAGGCATTGCTGTTGATGGGGCTACGGATGTAATCATTCAAGATTGTTGTGCATCAAATATTATTTCCCAGATAGAGACAGATGTAATATCCTCCTACTTCGTAGAGAATATTCTTATTAAAGACAGTCATGCCTCAAATGGTGCAACTACGCTTCAGCCCGGCGGCGACGCTAATGGCGTCATTGTAGGATTTTTTAGCAATGTTGTTATTGAAGGCTGTACAGGAACAGAAATAAGCTCATACTTCCCAATCGGTGTCATAGTGTATGTGGGGGATACCGCTATCATACGTAATTGCAAAGGGCATCACAATAGCGGAACACTTATAACCGCTGGAATATCACCTGAAGTCTGCACAAATGTTCTTGTCATTGATTGTGAAGCAAATGATAACAGTACGGCAAACACTGATCCAACACAACCCTATGCCAACGTACGGGGAATATATAATGGTCCTTTAAACGCAGGGGTAATTGTTAAAAATTTGGAAACGAAAAGAAATAGTCTTACTGCCAGCGCCATACCTACACTGGTTCCTGAGATATTCGCTTCAGGTAATTTCATTGACAGTGGCACTAACATTCTTACCATCAATTGTCAGTCGGAAGAAAATTTCGTGAGCCCAGGCGTTGCTGCATACAGTGTAAGCGGGTTTGGTGTGGGTGGCCTCTGTAGCAATATTATTTACAAAAAATGTAACAGTAGAGATCATACAACAGACCTTAATTATGCGATTGCAGCAGGTTTTTTTGTTGGATTGCTTTCTCCTTCGGATCTATCAGGAATTACTCTAGAATGCTGTCTTGCCAGCAATAGCAGCAACAGTATCAATCCAGCAAATGGTTTTGGTATACTCTTAGGTAATCCCTTAGGTGCCCCCTCAGTAACGGTTACTAATTCTTCGCTGCTAAATAATACCGCAAAATGTAATAACATAGGTATTGGCGTTGCTGGTGTTGGCACAACGAACAACCTCGTTCAGCATAACAAAGCTCTTAACAACAGCTTTTTTGGCATCCTTGATACGAGTTGCGATAGCAACACCTACATTGCCAATTACTCTTGCAATCCGCACGCAACCGGTATCTGTGGTTCACTCTCATGTGGCTCAGGCCCTCTAGCGGGAGATCACAATTTCTGCGGCCTGCCTAGCGGCACACCGCCTCAAAAATCTGGCAGAAAGTGCTAGGTAATTGTATACGAGATTAAGAGAAAAGAGTCTGTTTTGAGTTAAACCTCAGAACAGGCTCTTTTGCTTGGGAACTCTAAAAGGGCTGCAATCATTTTTGAGCATAAAAAAGGAACGCTGCGCCATTAAAATTTTGCAAGATTCTTGATTTATCTGTAAGCAATATCTTACGTTTAAATTGGCCTACAACAAGCACTAATCATGCGGTCGCCAAACCGAACTGGAATGTGAGATAGCAAAAATGTACACAAAACTATGGACTTTGCTTCAAAATGGGGAGGGATGTTAATAAGGTATGCATAAATAGACAGTATAAATAATTGGTATTAATGTAACGATCGTTAAAATGAGAATTTGCTTACTTGAGGAAGTGTAATGAAGAATTTTTGCAAGCATTTACTATGGATAGGCTTTTTTGCCATCGGCATCCTAGTTCCCGTTTCTAGCGATGCCCAGGGAAACAAGCGTAAAAATGATGAGGACATAGACCTAGTTCTATGCAAAGAACACAAGAAAAAAACCAAACATAAAAGAGAATGTTTTAAACATAACATTCAACTGCAACTTTCCGATTCTCTTGGGTTTCCAGTTCCAGGAACAGAATTCTGGGTCACGCTGGATATTATAAAGCAAGGTAACTTAGTTACCATTCAATTTCCCGTGATTAATTTTCAAACGGGGCCATCCGCTAAAAATCCTGTTGAGCCTCCTCCACTTTTGCCTGGCGGTTATCTCTATACCTCTGATGGCTTCTTGCCCGAGTGTACCCGGCCCAATGATTTGGTGTATCGCTCTATTTTAGCAGCATCGAATAATGGGGCCAGTCAACCGTTTTCATTCGCAATGCCACCAGAACCTCCCTATGCAAACATTCCTGCCGCGTACATACTTTCAGTAACCAATGCCGGCGCCATAGTGGTTCAATGTGCAGGAACATTTGGCAACATCATTCCACCCGGTCCTCAGATTCTGATGCCGACTGATATTACCTATATTGTAAAACCCAAAGTGCAACTCTGTAATAATTATATCATTGATCCCGGTTTTACCAATACAACACAATTTACTAACGGAGGTCTCGCCGATGCTGGTATTCGTGATAGCCATCCAAATGATGCTTTTGATAATATTGTTACCTGGTCTTGGCAAAGTAATGCTAACGTTGCGGATAAAACAAATGGCATCACCAATCTTTTTGTTGCCGTTGGAACCATTAATAATGATGGCACGCTTTCGGTTGGGGCGCCAGTTCAACTAACTGATTTTCCTGCAGAAGTTGGAATTTTTGATACCGCAGTAGCCATTAATCGAACAAACAAAAATAATATTGTTGTTTCATATGGAGTTCTAAACGCTAATACTTATATCAATTATGTATGTCGTGCAGTATCTTTTGATGGAGGTAAAACCTGGCCTGCTCCTTTTGATGGAACGAATTCTGTACCATTTAATGGACTAATAAATATTCAACCAACAAAAAATTTTGGAGATTTTCCTGGGGTTCAATCGGATAAATTTGGTAATATTTGGTGCTGTTATGGACAACCTCATAGCACTAATAATCCGACGTTCTTTGTTAGTGTCAATAAAGGAGTTGATTTCCAATTTGTCTATATCGCGCCTCCGGTTGTAAGTCCGAATGATTACGGCTACGATTATCCACAGTATTGTTTTGGCGAGGATGGACAAGGCAATTATGGGCTCTGGTTTGTGTGGGATTACATTGGTTCTCCTCCGGCCTATGACCTCGTTCAATCTGTAGGTTTCATTCCCATTAAGGGCCCGGGCGTATGGGGTTCCGCTACCGTTACTCCGCTCACGAGTTTAATTAACTCGAACTCGATTTCGAACATTACGGCATCATTGGATGGAAGAGTGTGGTTACAAGGTTCACCAAATATCGACAACGCGTACAATACCGTAAGTTCTTCAAGTTACATTGCGCCTGGAAACATCATCTATAAGTCTCCTGGACCTCTCGATCAAAATTATGCTGGTCCTTGGAATTACGTAATTTCTAGCTCTATCTTCCAATACGACATTTCCAATGAGGAATCACAACCGACTCGTGGTTATCTTACTGTTGGTTCAGTAAAATCGCTGATTTATGATGATCAACGTCAAGCATTATACGCCATGCTACAAGCCCAAACTCCTGATTATTCTCAAAATATGCGTATCTACTTTGTAATCTCTCGGGATAACGGTCAAACTTGGTCAAGTCCAATTGATATAGCAACTACTGATTTTGCAAATCGTGGGTTTGAAACAATGGCTTTAGATCCTGTGACTGGCAATCTCGTTTTTGGTTGGTATGATGGCCGGAATGATCCAACATATAAATCAGTTCAATATTTTGGTGCAGTAATACCAGCTGAAGAATTGGATAAATTAGTGAATAGCATCCTGCTTTCCAACCCTGTCTATTCAATTCCCTCACCTGCGGTAGCACCTTTACAATTGTCAGCTAAAGTTGGAGCGAGTGAAGCGAAAAAGGCGGCAATCAAGAACCGTTTCGAGAGGAGATTAAAAGGCAGACTTCTAAATGAATCATTAAACAGTCCAGCTGCCTAAGTCTTGCTATTGGTCTGAATTCTATTCATCGCGCTTACAACCTTGAACAATCAAGATTGTAAGCGCGATTGTGCCCGGCATGAGCGTTAACGATAGGGTGAAAACCCGACTGGCGAATGGAAACTAAGGCTGGCCTAAGGCAAGGGTGTCTATTGTAGTAGAGAACATACAACAAGCCTTAATTCTTTGATTGCAGGCAATGCTGACCCCTCAGTAACGGTTACCAATTCTTCGCCGCTAAATAATACTGCAAAATGTAATAACATAGGTATCGTGGTTGCTGGTGTTGGCACAACGAACAACCTCGTTCAACATAACAAAGCTCTTAACAACAGCTTTTTTGGCATCCTTGATGTGAGTTGCGATAGCAACACATTGCCAATTACTCTTGCAATCCGCACGCAACCGGCATCTGTGGCTCACTCTCATGTGGCTCAGGCCCTCTAGCGGAAGATCACAATTTCTGCGGCCTACCAAGCGGCTCAACCCCGCAAAAATCGGATAGAAAGTGCTAGGTAATTGTATACGAGATTAAGAGAAAAGAGTCTGTATAGCTTTCATCTGGGTCCGCGTGATCATAAGTCCGTGGAATTTCCTGAATACATCAACATGAGGGTTGATAATGTTGAAGGACAAGAAGTCAGAAATTCGGATTGCATATATGAGATCAACAAAAGCAAAGACAAACGGAAAAAATTTGTAGTGCTTACTAAGTAAACCAACAAGATTTATAGTAGTTTTACTAGATTTAGAAGGCGAGTAGCAGATTATTATGCCAAGATCATCGCACCAGAGTTACCAGTGTGCCCGGGAGCCCAGCCTTTTTTGCACAACTTAGCGACCCAAGAATTCTGCACTCGAACGCAGCCTGGTCGCCAGTCACTCTCGGCGAAAATATCTGTTGCACAATGTCTAGTGAGGCTGATGGTAAGGCATTTGTCAACGATCGTTCAGGCAATCAGAATGTATTAGAAAAAATGTGTGCTCATTGGGAGAAAAAAATCTTGTAGTGCGATAAATCGGCAGCATGGGGGTGGCTTAAAAAACCACCTTCAATTATTTTCAGGGCCTCTGCCTTTTTACATATCTAATCTAGGCTTAGCCATTGTTTTCTTGATTAAGCAGCAGCTCTTGTCAATGGTATTATCCAAAAAGCTTTTTGGATACACCATACCCTTCTTTGCTTCCCAACTCGACTATTATAAGGCATTGCGTAACTGAAGGATCAAGCCAAAAAATTAATTTTTTGGCTTGCTTTGGAAAGAGATTGAGGTATGCTCGTGTGAAGATGCGACATCGCCCTAGATTTCGAATCAGTTATCATGGACCTAAAAAGTATTGAATTATGTCATTGTGTCGGTTTAACACAAAAATCGAAAGGGTAGCTATGAAAAAAGCTCTTTTTGGTTCCATGATGGTGAGTGGCTTCCTTATTTCTTCCCTTACGGGTATGCAAAAGCTCAAAGAAGTGGGCGGGTGTGTCGAGATTTTTAAGAAAGCCACTTTACATAATTCGCTTGATGAGCTCAGGTTGGCTAAAGAAAGCGCCGAAAATGAAGGTTTGTGGGACAAGTTATTGCAAGATGAGCAAGCAGCTGCGGCTATCATAGAGAATGCTGCTAACGACCGGTACATGAAGACGCTACGTTTATTACGAGAATGGGGATTGCCTGTCCATGCACGCAGTAAAGAATTTGAGGCAACGGCCCTGCACAAGGCTGCGGAAAGAGACTCGATCAAGGCTCTGCAATTCCTTAACGACGTCGTTACCAGAGCAATGGTAAGTTTGGAAAGCTAAAAGCAAGCAAGAATCGTGAAAGAAGAATAATCAGAGATATGTTACATAAAGCGAGCAGAGCTATTGTAAGCTTTGCTCAAGAGCACAATGCAGGCATTAAGCTAGAGGATTTGAAAGGAATAAGAGACAGAGCAAAAGTAACGCATTCATTTAAACATTCTTTGCACAGTTGGTCATACTATCAGCTTACGCAGTTGATTAGCTATAAGGCCAAGCTGCTTGGAATACCCGTTATCTATGTTAACCCAGCTTACACCAGCAAAGATTGCAGTCGCTGTAATAAGTTGGGCAGTAGAAACGGTAAATCATTTAAGTGCCATGAGTGCGGGCACGTTGATCATGCTGATGTGAATGCTGCATTTAATATAGCATTGCGTCAAGAAGGCATAGGTCGATTGAGCGTAGACAGAGTTGCGTTCAATAGGAGAGCTGATACCCTTGGAGAGGCAACGCTGTGGAGAGGCAACGCTGTAGATGCCAGCGACCTTAGAACCTCCGGCATTTATGCCGGGCGTAATTCAGTCAGATTCTTTTATGTTAGTGCTACATGGGTTATACTAAAATCAAGTGTTGAACAGTGGAAATGGGCTGGTAAGAGAAAATTTCAACCAAAGAGTCAGATGAATAGTTCATTAAAATCGCTCCTTATAGAGATTGATAATCTGCAAATCGAAATTGATAAACACCGTCCCCTAGATGCTTATTTGTTAAAGCAGATCAAAGAATATTTTCGAATTGGTCTGACGTACTCAAGCAATGCTCTCGAAGGCAATTCATTAACTGAAACGGAAACGAAGATTGTGCTTGAAGAAGGGATTACTATTGGAGGCAAGCCTCTTGTCGAGCATCTAGAAGCTGTAGGCCATAGTGATGCTTTTAATGAGATGTATGTGCTTGTTACAAAAAATGATTTTTCTGAAGAAGATATAAAAAAACTTCATCATCTTTTTTATTATCGTATTGATGAATCTCAAGCTGGAGTTTATAGATCCGTGCCCGCTTTTATTACGGGTTCCAAATATCCGTTGCCACTGCCCGATGAGCTTCCGGGGCTTATGAAAGATTTTATTATTGATTCTCATCGGATACGAAAAGAGCAGCATCCTGTGATAGCTGCAGCGCTTATACACAAACGGTTTGTTTTTGTACATCCCTTTGTAGATGGTAATGGACGGATAGGGCGTTTGCTCATGAATCTTGCACTTTTACAAACTGGGTTTACCGTTGCGCTTATTCCGCCAATTACAAGAAGAGACTATATTGCTTTTCTAGAGAAAGCACATACTGACGATACTGAATTTATCACCTTTATTGCCCAGATGGTAAAAGAAACCCAGAAAGACTATATGCGCTTATTTGCACGATAACCCTCTGTACGAAATAAATGTAATTTTGCAAACATTAGGTATGCTCGGTACAGGCGCTGATCATAGCATTAGTGCAATTATCAGTAACATCGAGTGGTATATTGGATATTCAAATGATTCTTCCCAAAGCACACCATCGCTTTCGGGCGGACACGTTTAGAGGTGGATTTCGTTGTCCTAGCCCATTGGGTTTCTGGGGAATCGAAGTTAAGAATTCAAAAACCATACATTCTGCAGATCTTCGTTCTCTGAGTGCATTCCAGGAAGATTATCCGACAAGCGCGAACGATACTGCTTTATCGTGGCAAACATCGCATGCTTAAAAAAAATGTGCTGTGCCAGCCCTGTGAAGATTTTCTGAAAGCGCTTCATCCTGACCTTCTGCTAGATAAAGCTTTTGAAACAAGTTGAATATTAAGCAATTAAAGAGAGCGCGCATAAAGAGAGGGGCAAGCTGCATAAAAGTTTTAAAGGGTTTATAAAGTTGCCGCAAATGTAGAAACCGTCACTCTCGCAACCATAAGCCAACAGATGCAGTGCGCTCATTGCCTCAAGCCGGCTGATAAAAAGTGTGGAAGATGTGGAAATGTTCGTTATTGCTCGGCAAAATGTCAAGGAACTCATTGGCCGGAACATAAACAAGTCTGTAAATCAAGCTGCTAGTTGCAGGTGAATCATCTTTGTTGACGAAGCAGTCACTGTTACTGCAGGCCTTGGCTTTTTGGTGATTATGATAGCGCCGGATGTGTTTGAGCAGCCGGTAACGCCGTCGGTCACGCTTGCAGAGTAGGTGCCTGGTTTGGTAACAATGAGCGGAGAGCGGATTTTTTGTGTCGCCATTGCTCCAATTAAATGTTGGTTTTTGAGCATTGATTTATGCGGTGAGCATCACGCTGCCACCTGGGCCAAATGCTGTGCGCAAGCTGTTACCATAAGGGATGGCCCTGGGATTTCAGTGATTGAGACGCTGTCAGACGCAGTGGAACAGTCATGCCCATCGTCAAACTTGCCAGAGTTGTCAAGATACTCACTGCTGTCTATCAATGGGTAAACATCTTAAGCAATGTGCCGTAATGTTCAATGTCGCTCAATTCTTTCTTATAGGTGCAGGGCAATGTTCGAAATGTCTCGCCTACCCTGAATCCAATTGTCTCTTCGGCAGCAGTGGCGATATCATTTTCTGTAAGAGTTCCAAACTTATATTGAGCAGTCTGTATTGCCATAATGAGTATTTCGTTAAGTATATGTAATGATACTCGGCATTTTCTCAGATCACTAAGTTGGGAGTATCCCCGCGCAAATTTACGAATAAACTCCGCGCTTACTGAATGCTGAATGTTTTGTAGGGCTAACAAGAAGCATGCCGCGGCATTATCCTCATCAACCCGGTCAACGATTTCATTAAGAAGCTGCTCTTCGATTGACCTACGATCTGCATTTTTATCAAACTGTTCACGTGCGTTAGGGGATGCTCGTTTTTTTTCTTTTTTTTCAATAATCAGCTCCCTTCTGACGCCATAAAGCCCCACGAGCAGATGCAGTTTTTTTGATACGGTCTGCCATCCGTAGGACCCATTTGCTTTAGATCCGTGCGCTTTTGCTAAAACTTTTTCCATATTCTTAATTGTAAAGCCATGGGCTGCTTTGCCAAGTGCCCAGGCGGCCTCTAGAAGTTCTGCTTCATTGTCATAAAAGGTGGAATCCGCACGAAGGAATCTAGTAAAGATTCTACTTCTGATCTGAGGATTATTTTTGACTCTTGTGAACGAATGACCACCTGGCTCAGGATTATTTTCATGAGCTAACAAAAAATCATAGGCCCCCATAAGTAAAAAGATATCAGCCACATTTCCGCTGGCATTTCCATATTTACCCGCATAACTCTTCGCTTTTCTCATAATTTCTAACATCTGAAAGTAGGAGAGGCCTTCCGTTAGGATAAGAAGATCATCGAGTATTTTTTCTGTCACCTCTGTTAAGTTATTTGCCTCAAAAAGACAGGTGTCAAGAATCGCTAAATCACGCGGGTCGGGTTTTGAGTTGGTCCCAAAAAATTTTTGTGGTATATGTGCTCGCCATAACTGCGGTGCTGCCGTGCGGCTCACATTTTCAACCCTTGCCTCTTCTTTTAGTAATTGAAGCAACCATTGCTTGCGCCGAACTGGATTGGGCTTATGGCCATGTTTTTTTAAAAAGAAGTCAAGGCTTGCTTCCCCAATTACTCGAGAAGGCTGTTGACTTACTCCAGCTGTCCTGGAAATCCGATGGTCTCGCGCTTGTTGAGCTAAAATGAGATCATCATTTAGTGTGACATGAATATTGCGACGACTTGCCTTTTTTTCTTCAAAATGATCTAGTAATACATTTAAAATGCCCGGCAGAAATTCGCAGTTTGATTTGCGCATGTAGAATAGAATCATCTCTTTAATTTCTGTTCTCTCGGGAAGATCGACTGTTACGCGTTCTGCACGGTCAGTGAGCGGTTGAGGAAGTTCATCATAATGATTGGTTGTGAGAATTACATAAATAGGCTGGTTAGCAGGAAGATCATCAATGGCTTGAAGCATCGTCGTCGCTATTCCCCGTATTTCGTGGTTATCACTATTTCTGCTGGTTATTGCGTCAATTTCGTTTATTAAAATAATGCAAGGATCTGTTTCTGATATTTTGATGGCTTGCTTAAAAAGCTCAGCAACATAGCGTGGTCCTGAATATTTCCATTCATTCATGAGCTTTGAGCAGATGATTTCTCCCAAGAGGCAACCAGTTTCCGCGGCCATAACTCGCGCTAAGGTCGTTTTACCGCTGCCAGGGGGCCCATCAAGAATAAGAACACGGCTCATGAGTTCGGTGCCAGCATTGGAAGATCCCACCTTATAGCGGAGCTTCTCAATGATGGAGTCAATAACGGGGTGGACGCCGCCTGGAAGATCTGCTCGCGTAATTTTACACTCCTTAAAGCTACACTCGAGCGGTGGGGGTCCTTCCTGCTCACGCCTACCCGCTGCGGGCACCATTCCCTCAGTCAGGGCCTGCGGTTCCCGCGAGTTATTTTCTGAAGCGGCTCTAGTTGCTTGTAACTGAGGAGCGTTTCTGCGTAAATAGCGGGCAATGATTGACGCCTCAATTGAGCCTTGATGAGGCCGCACAATTCCCTGCCTTGCAAGGTTAACGTCGTGCTCCTTTTGAAATACAATAATTTCCTGCAATTTTCGAATGATGTCACAACGCGAAGCATTATCGATGGCGAAATGATCAATCAAAGGCTTAAGGACATCCGATGGACATTCTTTTGCCTCTCTGTAGCATCGCATCATCAGCTCGATTTCAGCTCTATCTGGTAAGTGGATAGTATATTTCTTAGACCAAGCCTTTAAGTTATGAGATAATTCATTATAGCGACTTGTGGTAAGTATTACAGAGATGAGACGATTCCCCCGTGCGTTAAGTGATAAGATATGCTCATAAAGTGTGTCTGATACACGTTTTATATCAATGCCCTTACTGCTTTTAGCCATATCTGCGGTCTCATGGATTAAAATGATGCATGGAACACGTAATCCGATAGCCCGCTCAAACATTTGAGCGATAGATTTCGATCCTATATCTTTCCATGATTTAATGGTCTTATAGTTTAGGTGTCCTAAAGCAGACCCACTTTCGGTTGCAATAACTTTGGCCAAAGTTGTTTTGCCCACGCCAGGAGGACCATTGAGTATAAGAACGCGTGATGAAATTGGAGGCATATTTGCGTTATCGGGTCGAGCTTGTTGAAGCATTGCTATGAAGTCATCGATTTCCTGATCGAGCGGCCTAGAAATATGATCTCGGAAGATAGCGGTGCGGATAAATTCGCACTCTGCTGCAAGTTGACGTTCAACGGTTGAAACCAAGGGACTATATGCTGCCTGTGCACCCGGCATTTGTGAATTGTTCCCCGGATTAGGAAGAGCTAGCTGTACTGGCTTCTTTAGGTCCTTAAGTACATAATTTCTTACGCGCTCATGCTCAATAATGCCATGACTCCGCTTTCCTTCCTGATGTTCATCAATATCATCGCTTTCTTGTTGGCGTGCAAGAATCTCTAATGTTTTTTCCTCTATAATACTGGAGTTTGAGCCACTTTTTTTAAAGTGATTGACTAGTTCACGAAGAATTTCTGCGCCAATGTTGTAATTATTGCTTCTAAAGATATCGAGAATTATACGTTCAATTTGAATTTCACTAAGAGGGGTCTCTTCTTGCTCGCGAACAACATCTATCGCTACTACAGGGAGCTGTTGCATTCCTTTTGCCTGTGCAGGAGTAGGTGGCTGGAGTACAGCATCCCTCTCCATTGCAATAAGCGTTTGGCAAGAGAGCAGAAGTACAATGAGCATTTGGTGTAGCATAACAGGCTCCTCTTTTATTTTTGCTGAGCGATTCTGTGCATTTTTGAACAAATAAAGCCTGATACAATTGTTATGAATATATAAGGATAATTGATAAATGCAAGCTTATTGAACTTTTTGCTTGACAATGCCGTAGTATTTTGTATCACTGGGGAGGTTGTGAAGTCTTATTCCCTTTGGATCTTGTGTAAAAGGAGATCATATGCTATCTAAGCAAGCTCGTTTCTTACTATGCTTGGCAGTCTCGTTTAATTCGTTGTTATTTGGCATGTACCACTCGAAGACTTCTCGGGTAATAGAAGAAGAATTGGCATGCGATACTTTTTTGCATTTACAACTGCAGAATGACGTAGCCCTACGGTCAATGTCTGATGGAGCAGCCCAGGCTGAAAATGAGCTCGTTGCTAGCATGCAACTGCAGAATGACCTAGCTCTACGGTCAATGTCTGATGGGGCAGCCCAGGCTGAAAATGATCTCGTTGCTAGCATGCAAAATGTAAGTTTTATGGCGCCAGTGGCGGAGCATGCACTTCCCTTATTCCAAGATGCTGCCCAGGAATATCAAGATTTTATTGCATCAATGGATGAGCAGGATGTTGTAGCGCTTATTCGACGATCGGATGAGCAGCACGTGAAAACTTTTTGCGAACTTGCGCCTCTAAAAACTCTTTTGCACGTTGCCGAATTTGAGCAGCATTTGTATGAAAGAAAAGATGTAGGAGAAAGAATTGAGCATACGGATGCCAAGGATATAAGAGAATTCCTGCTTGATGCTCATGAATCATTTGCTCAAAAATATTTAGTAAACGCTTTGGACCAAAAAAAGTTTCAAGAAGTTATACACTCCTCTGATCTAAAAACAGAATTACGTCTTAGTGGCCTACCGGCAGTCCAGGCTCGGCTGACTCAGGAGGCAAGGGATTTTGAAAAATGTATAGCATCTGGTCGGAAGGAAGCGTTGCAGGCCCGTATTGACGAAATGGATCAAAAACATCTATTAGCCCTTATTCGTCATTTGAGCCCTGAAGGAGTTACAGCCTTTTGTAAGAATGCGCCTGCGACACCGTTTCTTAATGTTTGCGAGCAATTACCTCATTTATTTGAAAAGGAAGACGTCCGTAAAAGAATTTTAAATATGACCCACCGGCTCAGCGGTTTTCTTCTTGATCCTCGCCATGAATCGCTTGTTTCGGCGTATGTAAACGCTATGAGTGAAAAGGAGTTTTATTCTGCTCTTCGCAAAAATGGCAAGGTTATTGAAGAACGTCTTAGGACTTTGCCGGCAGTAAAGGATAGGCTTTCACAAAAAAAAGCGACCCTTTTGGAGGATCTTTTAGGGAATAAAAAGTTTTGTGCACTTGTTGGAACGACACCTGTTTTAACGCATGAGCATGGGCGACAAAGTATTGTTGATTTGCATGAGCACGCAGAAGGACCGCACTTTCTTAAGAGTGTAAATGACTACAACGCTAATTGCGTGAGCATGGTAGATAAAACAGCCTGTTTCCGTGCAGACTGTTACATGCGGATTGGCATTAATAATAAAAGTGCTGATATTCAATGTTTGCCGTCGCAAGAGTTTAAAATTGTTTCTCAAGACAATAAGTGGCGGCCAGCAATAGCCTTAAATGTTGGTGATCGTTTACTAAGCAGAGATGGCCAGGAAAAAATCATTACGACACTAGAGTTTGTTAAAGAACCAATTGATGTTTACGCCATCTCGATAGAACAGCCTCATAATTTCTATATAGGAAATGAGGAGGTTCTAACTCACAATATGCTTATTGAAGTTGGGTTATCAATTGGTTTCGGAGAGGGGCTTGCTCTATCAGCTGCTGCGGGCGGTGGTGCAACAGTGGTAAGCGGGCCAATTGGAGGGGCGCTCGTAACCTTTGCAGTAGGGGGTGCGATATTTACAGTTTACACTGTACAGAATCTTGTTTCCGGAGGCTATGAGTATAGCCTTGGTGCTCAGCTAGAAAATATTTTTGAAAGAGGGGATAAGAAGACTAAAAAGCCCAAAGCGGGTGATGGTAAGGGTGAAAAAGCTGGTGAAGCAAAAGAAGAGAAGAAAGGGCCACGAAACTTGGAACCACAAGCTCCGAGTATGCCAACTGAAGAGGATGGTTTTAAGAAACCGAAAAAATTTGATGGCAAAAAGAAGAGACATCAAAAAACAGGACAATACGGATGGGAAGATAGTAAAGGTGTTTTATGGGTCCCTGTAAATGACCACGGCGGGTTTCACTGGGACCGTATTTATGCCGATGGAAAACATGATAATCTTCATCCCGGGGGAAAGGTAAGAGCTGGAACCAGAAACTAGGAGTATGCTAATTTTTATCCGGCAAAGTGCCTACAAAAAAAATAATTAGGTCAAAAATGGCAAAACAGCAAATAATTTTAAAGTGTAAAAAAGTTAAATTTTATTCTCTTTTGGACGAGGATTTGTTTTTCGAAGGAATAAAAAAAATTAGTAATATAGGTGATGTAAAGGGGTTTGGAGATGCGATACATTTGTATGTTATTAGCAAGCGGATCAAAAATGATGATTTTAGAAATCTTATAGCCTTGTTTCGTCGTTACAAGATAGAGTTGGAGCAGCTTGCAGTTTTTTTAACTCCGCGCAATGAGCAAATTTACCATTGCTATAAGAAGATCTTTCATATAAACGTGTATCCAGCAAGAGAAGGATAATTTCCTGCTCATAATATATTCCCATGATAATTTTTTTTGCAATCATTTATCATGACCTAGAGGTAACAATTTTTTTCACCTTTAGGTCATAAAACGATGCAAAACAACGTGTTGCAGAAAATACTTCGTTCTAAAAAAACCGTCTTCTCTTTTAAAGAGCTTATTTTGCTCTGTACCGATATTGAGGCTAAAAACCTTAAAATGAAAGATAAAAAGACTTCGTTACATTCAGCGGCTATTAGAGGTCATTGTGAGGTAGAGGCATTACTTTTGAGGGCAGGTGCCCAGGTTGATGCAAAAGATGAAAATAATCAAACAGCTCTTTTTCATGCTGCTATTGCCGGTCATATAGAAATTGTCTCATTGCTTATTGCAAAAGGTGCCTCTATTGAAGCATGCAATGTAGACAATCAGACACCGCTTCATGCAGCTGCTAGTCTTGGCCATATAAGGATTGCTGACTTGCTTCTAGTAAAAGGCCACACTCCTAATATCAGGATGTAAGAAATTTAACACCCTTATATTGTGCAGCGTATGACGGAAATCTAGAAATGGTTACATTGCTCGTTGCAAAAGGAGCTGATGTTAATGCTGAAGGCCCCAAAAAATCTACAGCTCTTTATATAGCTGCTGATAGAGGGCATTCTGACGTAGTTGCGTTCCTTCTCCAAAAAAATGCGGATGTAAGCGCTCGAACTGATATTAGTTTAACGCCGCTTCACTCCGCCGCAGCTCGCGGTCATTGTGAAGTAGCAAAATTGCTTTTACAAAATGGCGCCGAGGTTGATGCAGAATCTAAAGGTAATATAACCCCGCTCCATTTAGCTGCTGGCAATGGTCATGAGAAGTTTGTTAAATTATTGTTAGAAAGCGGAGCCAAAGTTAACGGTCGGGATACTCAAGATATGACAGCTTTGCATCTAGCCGCTGCACGAGGCCATTTAAAAGTCGTCACCTTACTTCTTGAGAAAGATGCTGCGGTAGCGGCTCGAAATAAAGGCGGTATGACGTCACTTAATTAAGCCGCTGACGAGGGTCATAAAGATATTGTTAAACTGCTAATCTCAAAGTTGTCTGATACTTAAAAGTAGACGTTCTCCATAAACCATCATAAGCCACTCTTCTCAAATTTTTTGGTGCCCAATTTTACACAATTATATCGTTCTAAGATTGACGGTCATGCCGAAATAAATAAATATATTATAGAGACACACATGAAAGCTTAATTGTTAAAGGGAATTCCATGAAGAAACAAATAGCTCTTAGTCTGCTCATAATGAGTTCTGTTAGCTGGGAAAGCCTAGCGGTAAGAACTATTTTCATTCCGCGTCCACCTTTATCTGATTACATAGACTCATCATATGCGCTTGCTTGCTTAATCCATAATTACACAAATAAAAGGATAAATATCGCTTTCAAAGATGAATCTGGCGATTTTTTACATGATCCCGATTATATAGAGCCGTTTAATGCCATAAAAATTCGATTTCCTCACTCTGTTGAATTTTTTATTTGGATTGGAAATTTTAAAGAGCAATTTATCCGTAGCGGCTTGATAACTTCAGAAGCTGAATTTTATCTCACACAATCAGAGCATGAAATATCGATTGTAAGGCATTCTTGAAATAATAACAACTAAATGTCGCGCATCTTACTCGAAGATACTTATTATAGACAGCTATCAAGGATCGGTCCTCGGCTATTGAGGGTATCATTTCTAATGATTTGCTGGCCATACTGAATTACGCCCGGCATAAATGCCGGAGGTTCTAAGGTCGCTGGCATCTACAGCGTTGCCTCTCCAAGGGTATCAGCTCTCCTATTGAACGCAACTCTGTCTACGCTCAATCGACCTATGCCTTCTTGACGCAATGCTATATTAAATGCAGCATTGACATCGGCATGATCAACGTGCCCGCACTCATGGCACTTAAATGATTTACCGTTTCTACTGCCCAGCTTATTACAGCGACTACAATCTTTGCTGGTGTAAGCTGGGTTAACATAAATAACGGGTATTCCAAGCAGCTTGGCCTTATAGCTAATCAACTGCGTAAGCTGATAATATGACCAACTGTGCAAAGAATGTTTAAATGAATGCGTTACTTTTGCTCTGTCTCTTATTCCTTTCAAATCCTCTAGCTTAATGCCTGCATTGTGCTCTTGAGCAAAGCTTACAATAGCTCTGCTCGCTTTATGTAACATATCTCTGATTATTCTTTTTTCACGCTTCTTACTGGCTTTTAGCTTTTTAAGCTTTCCCTTGCGCTGGTAATGGCGTCGCTGTTGACTATACTTTTTATGAGTATGTGATGCTTTCTTGCCTAACTTGCGTACCTCTCCAGTTAGCGGATAAGCTGCAACTGCACAATGACCGGTCGTGTTGCTGTCTACGCCTATGAAACTTGTTACTTCTTTCATTGGCTGTTCTGGTACGGTCACTGTGACATAAGCATATTCATGATCAAGCTCTATTTGGTTAACCTTGATAAAAGTATTGGGAAAATAATAGTTAAGCGTGAGTCTTGGCTGTACTAGAGTGATAATGCGTTTTTCTTTGTTCACTTTGATTGATTGGGCAGGAAGGGTAAGCTTAACTCTACTTACTTTCTTTATTCTTTTGTTATTAGAGTATTTCTTGAGTATTTGATTAGCAATAGCAGATTTAAGACCAAATTCCTTAACATCCTTTGATGACCTACTTTTGGTTATAACAGCATACTGAGCAATAAGATTCGCTTTTCGCAGTTCTTGAGTATAATCTTGATAATGCCTTACTTTATGCGTTAACAACATTCAATACCTGCTTGTTACAAATATAAATATAAGCAGTATTTTACCATGAATAAGCTACAAAAGCTAGACGCTTTTGCACTTTATTACACAATTCATCCACGTGCTAAAGCACGATGGCTTTCTGGTATGCAGTAAAAAAATTGATAGGTTGGTTCTGATAGTACTAATGAGCCTTGACTCTTAACGGGCCTTTGTGCGCCAGCGACATCATACAGTATGTGGAGAGTGTGAAAGTTCAATTTGTTGCTCATCCAGTCTGTGAGACTCGCTTAAATAGTTCAAGACCTAAATGCCTAAATATAAACTTGTCCGATACAATAGATGGCGAAATTTATTATCCAGATAAAGACTGCCCGTAATCAGTTTGTCAATCCTGTCGTTCAAGCTCAAAGCGCCGATTCTGACTCCGATAATGAAAGTGAGCGATCGGAATCTAATGAGGTCGATTGGCAGTGAATGGCATTATCGTAAATAAAGGTAAGTTCAATTGAGCAAATCGCTTATCAGAAATGATGGCGATTTTTATTTAAAAAAACCGCAAAATGACATCACAATGTCAAAATGAGGCGCAAAATGACAAAGTCAATGTCATTTTGCAGAAATTTATTAATATGACCCATTTGGCAGTTGTTTTGATATGCTTGCTTTCAGATTGACATTTGCCGAGGGATTGGGTGCTGGTCTTTTTGAAAATAGCAATGAATAGTCATTCCGAACAAAAACTTGCAAAATGACAATGGAAATGTCATAATGAGACTCAAAATGACATTAGCTGATTAAAAATTAGGGGGCAATATATGCCAATACACTATGTAGAGCGAGCTTTTATTGAACCAAAAACAAGTTATTTTCTTTTTGGTCCTCGCGGAACGGGTAAATCAACCATGGTTGTGCATCGCCATCCAGATGCTTATGTAATAGATTTACGCCTTTCAGAAACACGTTTGCCTTTTTTATCAAATCCTGATCTCTTGGCCGATATCGTGCGTTCGCTGCCTGATGGGTAAAACAATAATTATCGATGAGATTCAGAAAGTGCCGGAGTTATTGTCGATTGTGCATGTCTTGATAGAAGAAAAGAAAAAATGGAAATTTATTCTCACGGGCTCCAGCGCGCGTAAATTACAACGTCAAGGAGTCGACCTTTTGGGTGGACGGGCATTAAATAAAGTACTGCATCCCTTTATGGCTGTGGAGCTTGAGGATAATTTTAATTTAGAGGATGCACTCTTATTTGGTCTTCTACCTCTTAGATTTGGAGTAGCGGATGCGTTCGCTACATTGCAGGCTTACATCAGTATCTATCTGGAAGAGGAGGTGGCCTCGGAAGGCATCGTTCGAAATATTGAACCTTTTGCTCGGTTTTTAAGCGTTATGAGTTTTTCACATGGTTCACTTTTGAATATCACGAATATTGGAAGGGAGTGTTCGGTTAAGCGTACTACCGTGGCGAGCTGGGTGGCTATCTTAGAAGAATTGCTTATTGGTTATCAAATCCCCATTTTCGAGCATCGTGCAAAACGGGAGCTAAGCTCTCATCCCAAATTTTATTTTTTTGATGCTGGTGTGTATCGTGCATTGCGACCGTGCTCTGTAATGGATACGGTGAGCGAATTAGATGGCGCGGCTTTAGAAGGGCTGGTTGCCCAACATTTAATGGCCTGGAAAGATTATTCTTCACAAACGCACACCATTGGCGTTTTGGCGGACACGATCGGGTTTAGAGGTGGATTTTGTTGTCCTTGGGCCATTGGGCTTCTGGGCAATTGAAGTTAAGAATTCAAAAACCATACATTCTGCAGATCTTCGTTCACTGAGCGCATTTCAAGAGGATTACCCTCAAGCGCGAACGATACTGCTTTATAGTGGCAAACATCGCATGCTTAAAAAAAATGTGCTGTGCCTGCCCTGTGAAGAGTTTCTTAAAGCACTTCAGCCTGACGTTCCGCTAGATAAAGCTTTTGAAAAAAAGAAGTTGTGAGCAGTTTTGATTGGAGCTCCGATGGTGATCTTGTTTCATCCAACAGTAAGCGTATTCATTTTATGGAGTTCCGCATGTATCAGCTTTTAACACTACGCAGAGCAAACGACTAGACATTGACCGCATCAACTGCCTTGCATGGAGTCCGGGCGCACAGTATTTGGCCACTGGTAGCCAGAATGGGGTTGTGTATATATGGGAGCCGGCATATATCTTAAAGATTTGAGTATGAATTCTCGTGCATTAGGGCGAATAGGCGCATTGCAATGTTTGTTTAGCCTTGAGGACCATAAAGAAGAGATAGCCGTTTCATCTCACTATTTTTTGGATTTTCTCGCTTTTTGCTCCGATAGCCATTCTTCATGTTCAACAAGATGTTGAAATTGCAATGCTACTAGGGCTTTATCCAATGCGATTGGCATCGAATACGCGGCAAGATATTCATATCCTGTGCATAAGATTGCTCGTTTTTCAATTTCATGCATAACATCTTGAACATGAGAAGATGTATCATCAAAGAAAATGATACGTTTAGGCTTCCAAATAAGACGATCTAAGAATGCCCCTAATAGTTTTCCTTTTGATTCTGCGGTGCATAGAATTCCTTTATAAAACAAAGGATATGTACCATCTTTTTGAGCAAGTTCATGAAAAACAATGTCCTCAAAATCTAAGCTCCTAAAATCAATATCCAATTCTTTTAATTTTTTGAATCGCCACTCAGGAACGTGTTTTATGTTGGCATAAGAGCCAGTTGGTATCAGCGTTAAAGCAAATACTGGAATTCTATTTTGCTGTAATAATTGTATAACTGATACAATGTTTGGGTCGATTAAAAGTGGATTCTCACCAAGGTGCCATAATGTTTTATAATGGAGTTCTGGTTTTTTCATTGCGTTAAAAATCTCATTAAGAAAAGGATCAAGCCACTCGGGATAGCGATGCTTATTTCTCTGCCAGTCTTTAGTTTTATACCAACACACGTTATTTTCTGGAACCCAAATTGTGTAATCGACATCAAAAAGGACAAGGGTATCCTGATCAGCACATTCTAATGCTTTCACAAGCTGAGCAAAAGTATGTATTTGTTTTATTTGCTTCTCAGAAACTTCATTTGGTTGTGCAGACTTGTGGGTATTGTCATGTGCATGTGTACATGACAATGAGATTATGAGCACTGTGTATAAAACTGAAAAAAATCTTTTCACGATTAAACTCCTTTGTATATTTTTTGTGCATGCTAAGCATATCAAATAATACAAAAGATGCACTTTACGTGGCAAGCAAAGCGAGCCTGTTCATTTAATTTGAAAGAGGGGACGTTTTTTTAGAACCTATAAAAGCAGTCGCAAATTTAGAAATGGTCACTTCGGCAAGCATAAGAGAACAGATGCAATTTTTTTCTTCTTTTCTCTTAGGCAACGGTGCTTGTGAAAGTTATTTGTGCTTTTTGACCCAAACGTTATAAACTACGCCTGTATTTCGACCAAAAAAAGAGAGAAATCACGGAAGAAACTTCTAAAATTGACAAAATGAATTAATTTGGTATGATTAATTTTATGCTGGCATATTTCTAATTAACGCTAAAGTAGCACCAATACGCAGAAACATCATGAAATACTTATATCTATTATTGGCCAGTATGGCTGTAGCATCCGTCTATTCAATGGATAAAGACATTGAGCATTCATTGCCAGATCAGCAGCTCATTGCAGCTTTTGTTAAAGGCATGCTCAAAGCAGGTCCTCCAAAACCAAAAGCACAGGCAAAGAATGCATATGCCGGGCACATCGAACTAGTTCAACCTGTTATTGTGGAGAAGGCCGGTGCAAGCGTAGGAGTTGAAGACACATTCTCTAAAGAAGATATTGACGCGATAAAGCGATTACTCAATGAAGGTAAACTTAACTTAAAGGAAAAGGATAAATACGGCTTTACAGTCCTTCATAGGGCCGCTGCAGAAGGGCGTACAGAAACAGTGAGATTGCTTCTTGCAGCAGGGGCTGAAGTGGATGAAGGGGATAAGCATCGCCTCACGGCGCTTTTTCATGCTGCGCACAGGAACCAAGGTGCAGTGGTAAAGCTTCTTATTTTGGCAGGGGCAGATGTGATGGCGAAAGGCTACTTTGCTGAACAGGATGAAACCGCGCTTCATACCGCGGCGGTTATGGGGCATAGTGAAATAGCAAAGCAGCTTCTTGAAGCGGGGGCTGAGGTAAATGCAAAAACTTATGAAGGTAAGACTGCGCTTCTTATGGCCGCAGAAGAGGGGCAGAGTGAAGTAGTACAATTGCTGCTTAAAGCAGGAGCTGAGGTAAATACTACTGTAAGATACGGGGTGACACCACTTTTTAGGGCTGCAGAAGCTGGGCATAGGCAGGTGGTTCAGTTGCTTATTGCAGCAGGGGCTAACCTAGAAGCTCAGCAAGCTGGTAGGAAACCAATTCATCAGGCTTGCGCTTATCGCCATGTCGAAATAGTTAGGGATCTGATTGACGCAGGGGCTGAATATGATGTACGCGATCCTGAGGTTGTGCGAGCTTTAAAGCTACAGCGAAATTACAAACAAAAACTAATATGAAGAAGTTATACCATTTTCTGCAGCAAGTTCTTCAATAAGAGTTTCAAATAAAGAGTTATTTTTTTTGAAGCATAATAGCCACTCTCATTAAAGGGCCCCGTTAGCTAATCTCTTGATAATTTTTTTGCAATCATTTATCATGACCTAAAGGTAACAATTTTTTTCACCTTTAGGTCATAAAACGATGCAAAACAACGTGTTGCAGAAAATACTTCGTTCTAAAAAAACCGTCTTCTCTTTTAAAGAGCTTATTTTGCTCTGTACCGATATTGAGGCTAAAAACCTTAAGCGGATAATTAGTTATTACATTAAAAAAGGTTACCTCCATCACATACGCCGGGGATTATATGCTAAAGATAATGAGTACAATCGCCTAGAATTAGGCACAAAAATTATTACTCCATCATATATAAGTTTTGAAACCGTATTACAACAGGCGGGCATCATTTTTCAATACTATGAAAGCATTTTTGTTGCATCAACTCACTCGAGAATAATAGCATGCGATGGTCAAGAATATGTATTTAGAAGAATTAAAGAATCGATTCTAACAAATGCGAAAGGCGTCGATATACTTGACATATATAGTATCGCTACTCCGGAGAGGGCATTCTTAGATCTGCTTTATTTGAATAGCGACTACTATCTTGATAATCCCAGTGGATTAAATTGGGACCTGGTATTTCAAATTTTGCCTATTTACTTTAGTAAAAAAATGAACAAAACTGTAAATGCACATTATTTAACATTTAAACGGCAATAATATCATGGCCCTTAATAGCTTAGTACATCAAGAAATTCTTATAGCAATACTCAAAGATATTTTTGCAGATAACACCCTTGCGCGTTTTGTGGGATTTAAAGGTGGTACTGCAGCTATGCTTTTTTATGGTCTTGATCGTTTTTCAGTAGACTTAGATTTCGACTTACTCAATGAAAATGAAGATTTTGTATGTGAAAAAATTGGGCATATACTTGCAACATACGGTATCGTAAAAAGTGAAAGAAAGCGCTTCTGTCTCTTTTTTTTGCTTTCTTATAGTGGAAAACGTGAGAAAGATCAAAATATTAAAGTGGAGGTTAACAGAAGAAGTTTTGGTTCTCGCTATGAAGTCAAACTTTATATGGGTATAGCAATGAAGGTCATGATTCAAGAAGACATGGCTGCCCATAAATTAGTTGCGATGTATGAGCGTTTGACGAAAACAAGTCGCGATATTTACGATGTCTGGTTTTTTTTTAAGCATCGCTGGCCTGTTAATAAAGAAATAATCGAGAATAGAACAGGCATGAGCTATATGGTCTTTTTAAAAACTTGTATCGAACGTCTTGAAACAATGGCTGACAAATCTATGCTTTCTGGATTGGGTGAGCTGCTTACGGCAAAACAGAAAGTTTGGGTAAAAGAGAATCTTCGCAAGGAAACAATATTTCTTTTACAACTTGCTTATAGAACTGAACAAGAATTAGAACGTACAGTCCGCTAACTGGGCCCGAGTTCAGAGCGCGGTGGAATCCGAGCGTGCACGATCGTGTTAATGAGTAACGATGGATATGTTTGTGCATATACTAACTCCGGGCTTTCTCTACTCATGACTCGGGAGATATCAGGAACAAGTCTTTTAAAGTAGCAACGCTCGCGATCATATCTTCAGAATAAACTGTTTTTTTTAGTCCGTGAGCTGAAACTAACGATATAAAAATTTGCTTATGAGTATCCGTTTTCTTTTTAAAAAGATCCACAATATACCTTAATCTTTCTGCCTCACGCTTATCGATAGCAAATGGCTGTTCGGTGTATTTAATTTCGCATAAAGTAAGTGCATCATCTGTTCTGTCGATTACTAAATCAACTTGTGCACCATTTTCCGCTGATTTTTTTGGAGGAATGTAGCGCCATGATCCTACTGTTGTACTCGTTGGAATATTAAGGGCTCGCACAATCTGATGAATATGTTTTAAGCATACTGCCTCAAAAGCATACCCAGACCACGCATAATATGCAGGCCGCTGACTTTGTTTGATCCAAAAATCATTCAAAAACTTCTCATCCTTATTTGGCTCAACCCAATGAAGATAAAACAGACAAAATTCATCAATTACCTTATAATATTCTCCCCGTTTTCGTCCCCATGGCATAAATTCTTCTATAAAACCTGTATCAATAAGGCCTTGAAGCTTTTCAGTTAAACGTCCACCACTCGATAGTTTATCAATTTCAGTACGCTCAACGCCTTCCTTTCGTTGCGCAATGCATGAGATGATTTGGCGGTAAGCTTCTGCATTGTCAAAGAGTGATTCGAATAACCGGTCATATTCGCTCGTTAAAGGTGCATTTTCATCAAAAATGAGACGCTGTATGTTTTGTTCCGCGCTTAATCCTGGCTCAACAGCTCGTAAATAATAGGGGATTCCACCAAATGTCATGTAGAGCTTCAATACATGTTCATGGTTCAGTTTGATATTTTTGCTTTTTAAAAATTGGTCCGTTTCGGCGAGTGTGAATGGAAGAAGTTTTATTTGAAAAGTAGTCCGGTTGTACAGCCCCCCTTTATTATAAATAATTTTCTGAATAAGCCATGATGCGGATGAGCCACAGGCTACTAGTATGACATTTCTCATGCCGGCCCAATGCCGATTCCAAAAATAGTCAAGCTCTTCAAGCAGCCCGGATTTTCGCGTTGCCATCCAAGGCAATTCATCAAGGAAAATGATGATTTTCCCTTTTGTTTTTGCCATATGTTTTTGTAAAATCCCAAATGCATCGCTCCATTTTTTTGGAGTCTCTATTGTAGTTCCCTCAAAGAAGGCAAGCGAAAGAGCATCGGCAAATTTTGCTAGCTGCACCTCAAGAGTTCCTTTTTGCACACCAGTTGCATGAAAAAATGTACATTTTTTAGTCGAAAAAAACTCGCGTATCAAGAACGTTTTACCCACACGACGTCGGCCGTAGATAGTAATAAACTCCGCTTCTTTTGATTCATAGGCACGTTCTAATAATTTTTGCTCTCTTTTTCTGCCTACAATCATGGTTTTTTGCTCCTAAAAAAATAGTGGCCGCATATAGACTTATTATAAGTGGCCACTAAATTGAAGTCAAGTTAAAATAGTGGCCATATATAGACTCTTTATAAGCGGCCACTATTTTAATTTTCATAGATGCTGGTAACATGTTAAAACAATTGCTCAGTGGATATAACAAAATCACGAAGGCAAATTACACAAGATTAAGGATTAATCTTTTTTTTCTGCTTTCTCTTTTAATGTAGTTATTCTTTTTTTCTTCTTTTCCACTCTTTTCATTATCGCATTAACAGTGAGATTGCTTCTTGCAGCAGGGGCGGAAGTGGATGAAGGGGATAAGCATCGCCTCACCGCACTTTTTCATGCTGCGCACAGGAACCAAGGTGCAGTGGTAAAGCTTCTTATTTTGGCAGGGGGCAGATGTGATGGCGAAAGGCTACTTTGGTGAACAGGATCAAACCGCGCTTCGTGAAATAGCAAAGCAGCTTCTTGAAGCGGGGGCTGAGGTAAATGCAAAAACTTATGAAGGTAGGACTGCGCTTCTTATGGCCGCTTATTTTGGGGAATTGCCAGGTAAGGGCGAAGTTTTGATGAATAGGGTTGGAGGCTTTTTTTCTTTCAGAGGACTTGTCTGGCTCTGAATTCATTGTTATAGTACATTGCAGATGATATAGAATAGGAAATTAAGATGATAAAAGTTTTGACTCTTTTTGCTTGTTTGTAAGTACGAGCAGTGCCATGCAGCAAGGAGATACATATCTCAAATTATTGCCGCAGGACGTAGCTAGTCAAGCGATGCTTTATTTGAGGCCGCCTGCCCACTCGTTCGGGGAGTCTATTGCACGCTTTCATGCCACCGTTCATGAAATTCTTTGCTTGGTAGCTGATGAACAACTGCATGACATTGTTTTGAAGTCATCGTATTTAAATGAGGCAAGCATAGAAAATGTGGTAAATAAATTGCTGTTTGATTCGTTTATCAATGCCTGTGCAGAAAAGTTTTTTGATGCAGGCCAGTATGTCAAGGGACGGATCAGGATTGCGCTAGAACTTGGAAGTGAAGAAGCTTGTAGATGGGTGAAAAATCAATGTATTAATAATCTGGCTAATAAAAAAGCAGCACAGCATTTATTATGTGAATCCTTATTGCATGGGCGAATCAATGAGCTTAGATTTCTATTGAAAGCAGGAGTTTCTCCACGATACTCTCTAGAAGATGCCGAATTATCTGAGATTGCTGGTTCGGAAGAGATAAGGCACCTTAAAAACAGAACCCCACTGTCAATTGTTTTGCATTTACTAAGATTAAGTCGTGCCGCCCGGTTTGATGATCAATTGAGAAACAATCTTATTGCTGCTCGTCTGCTAATAATACATAATGCGGATGTAAATGCTCCAGATAGTGGCTTAATTTCGGTAATAAGATTACCTCCCCCTTTTTATATACAAAAGGAACTTGTAGGGCTTATGTTAAACCATGGTGCCAACATCAATGGGCGAGAAAATCAGCGTGGAGATACACCACTTATCGTGGCTGTTAGATCTAGAAACTCAGCAATGGTAGAATTTCTCAGTCAAAGAGGTTCAGATGATAGCCTTCAAAATAAGATGGGTATTGGTGCGCATGATCTCCTAAAAGAACTGCGCGATCAATATTTCCCCGATGAACTAAATCAATAGCAAGCTCATAGAAGTGTTTTCATACAAACGAAAAGGTGGACTTGAAAGTTTTATTTGATATGCTTTTTTATAAGTTGAGCAAAACAGAAAGGAAAAAATATGTATTACTATGTTTTAGCAATAATTTGGAGTTTTTGTGCATTTTTAGGAGCCATGGATTGCGGCGTGCATTGCTTGCATGATAAAACAAATGGGGCGCACAGTCTTGAAAGTGTATCAAATGGCAAAATAAGGGAGGGCCTCCCCCATGTCGAATTGTTGAGTCATGTAATCGATAAAATTGAGATAGCCGAAAAATCTGAAAAGATTGATTTATTGCGCATAGCGCTTCAAAAGGTAACGTCGGAGTTTCGACTTCAACCATGCATAAAGGCTCTTCAAGCCCTTGCTAATGCAGATGACAAATGGCGTGTATGGTTGAGTGGCGGAGGTTTAGAAACGGTTGTGGAACTCCTAGCAAAGGATTGTTATCAATCGCAAAGAGCGACCTATAAATTAAAAATTTGTTATGCGTTACGTTCTAAAGCTGCAACTGAGTGGGCAAAAAACTATCTGGATTCTAATCCTAAGATAAAAGGACAGATTGAAGATGAGGAATTTCCCCACCTTTTGCTGACCGATTTCGTTCCTTTCATGCACTTTCTGCAAGAGATAGGCCTTTCATTTAGCACAAAAACGAGTAAAGGTTATACATGGTTATCAGCTGCGTTAGCAAATGAAGTACCAAAGATAGCCTGGTATCTTTTTAACAATCGTGAAAGTTTGGGTATTTCATTGACGGCAACAGATTTCGAAGGTAGAAGCATACTGGAACATGCAACAATATGTGAACAATTTGCTTTGGCAGATGCAATAAGAGCAGCTCTTGAAGAGCCCGGCACAAATAAATAGGATCAGAAGGGGCCTTTTAAAGCGCGCTTATAATTCCAAAAGTAGAGACAATAAGTGGCCACTTCAAAGCGCTATACTTTTTTTAGCCAAAAAACCCATGTCTGCAATGTGCGCTTTTCGGACATGAAAGGGGTGAAAAAACATCTCTATCAATGAAAAATATTAATCAATGCTTTTTTCTTTTAACTACAACAGTCGCGCTGTTATTCGATACATTCGGATCAAAGAAACTGGAAACTGTCGCAGTATTGCAAATATTTTTACCGCAGCATCCGGTTACCTTAGTAACAATTTCAAAAAATGCTGATGCCCCAGCTGGCAAAACAAAATCGTTTAAGCTTGCTTCAAGACAGCCATTTGTATGCATCACAAACTGCCATGGGTTTATGGTATCGCCATTAACGGCAAGCAGAGTAAGGCATTGTGGTAAGCAATCTGTTACAGAAATTCCGCTACTTCCGGCGGTCTTACTTGTATTGGTCACGGTAACTTTATAAGTTATTTGATCACCCGCTAAAAGGCTGGCTGTTTTAGCGATTGCAAGATCAGCACAGAGAACTTTACATATCAGACCTGATCTAGCGCTAACCGAACATCCTGTAAGCGGATCTTGAACTACAACTATATAGGCATCATCTTGTGGACATAATGGAACGCCTGAAAAAACAAATGGATTGCCGGTACCCAATGGGACAGAAGGATTAGCGGCAGAAAACCATGTAAAGGTAAGGGAACTTGCATTTATTGGACCTGTTACAAACGCCGTTAAAGTAACCGAACTGTCAGATGAGAAGTGAAAATATTAACAAGCGATACATAATTCTCCTGATATTTAATTTATATTAATTTTAATTGTAACAAATGTTGGGAATTCTGCAAGCTGTCACAATTTCTGATTGCCGGGTCAAGCATTAAGAATAAGAATGCAAGGCAGCTTCAATTGCGACGACCTTTAAGCATGTGGCCAAAATCGATTATGTGGGCAAAAAAATCTGCTTCTCTTAATTCATCTGTTACACCGTTAACGTGAATAAGAACTGGCCTTATAGAGTATTTATTTGCCTTAGGTAAACGTTTTATTTTTTGCTTAACATCGTAGATAACGTTTGCTCCTATTTCTTTTTTTGAAAACTTTATCTCGCATACATAGAGTGTCTTATATTTCGACTGGATGAGGTAATCAATCTGACAACCTGACCGATCTGTAGTTGCGCGTTGAAAATACGGACTATCATAAATAACCTCATCCGAGTTAATACCGAGTACCGAAAAAAGCGTATGAAAATTATTAGCTACAAGATTCTCAAATTGCAGGCCCATAATGGTTGACCAATGAGGAAGCACTCTAATTTGGTTTTTCTCGATTTGTTCTTTATAAGGTGCTATAAATTTAAGATAGAAGCGCAGATAATTATCTTTCAGTCGATATCTGAACATTGGCGAACGCTTACCTGTATTAAAATTCCAAGCATAATCTTTTGCGACATACCCCGTTTCAACAAGATCATCAAGATACTCGCACAGGGTCCCTCCTTTTTCGATACCAACAGAAATGGCAATCTGCTCAAGTGATGCACTGCCATCGGCAAGTCTTTCAACTATTTCTTTATACCGCGGCGATCTTTTTAAAAAAAGATCAGAAAAAATGCGATCAAATTCTTCAAGTAATAAGCCACCACGTCTAAAGGCAAGATGAAAAATATTTTCCTCTGCTGATTTATTAGGATCTATCTCCTCCAAATACCGCGGAACGCCGCCCATAACTGAGAGAATTTTGAATTTCTCATATGGGGACACCAACTTAGCCTTTTTTCCCCAAAAGAGATTGCAGGTTGGTAAGGAAAGCTCATCCAAGGTTAATTCTAAAGAATTACGGCCCATAAAACCGGTGCTTCTCAAGATATTTTTATCAATCCACGCCGACATAGAACCACTCAAAAACAATAACAACTGAGGATTCTCCTTAAAATGAACATCCCAAGCAGACTTGAGCTTACCCAAAAATGTATGATCCAATGACCCGATCCAATTAATTTCATCAAATACAACTATCGTACGCCCTTCTTTGACCTGCTGAGCAAGCGTCCAGAGCAAGTTTGTCCAATCTGCAGCATCAATAGAATTAATAGATAAGTTCACTTTCATTTGTTCAGCAAAATAATCTCGCTGATCCTGAGCGGTCGTTTCTTTTTCGGGCGGCAACCCGGTAAAGAAAATCGTTTTAAAATCATTACTAAATTCTTGTATGAGTCTACTTTTACCAATTCTGCGGCGTCCTTTTATAACCACCAGACTGGCAGTCCGTTTTTGTAATAAAAAACGTAGCCTCTCCAATTCGTCTATTCTTCCGTAAAATGGACTTTTCATAGAACACCTCTGATTATGAGTTGTATCGTCTCTATGAAGAATACCATCAACTCCTCACGAAATCAATAAAAAATACATTTCGTGAGAAATTTACAAGATATTTAAAAGAATATATCGATTAAATAGATATGTTATAAAAAAACTCCTCATGAAATGCAATAAAATCAAACTTCGTGAGATATGCATGCTAAACCACCGAATAAATCTTTCTTAATTTGATTTCAACAAACAAAGGTTAATCGCGATCATTCAAAGAGTTTCGTGTATTCTCCATACCCTTCTTTTTCTAAATCGTTTTTGGGTATGAATCTCACGGCGGCAGAATTCATGCAGTAGCGTATGCTTCGTTGGTGGCGGGCCATCATGAAAAATATGTCCCAGATGCCTTTCGACTGCGAATTTCGATACGTTCCATACCATGCGAAGTATCTATTTTTTGATAACATTTGCTGGCTCAAGCGGCTTGGAAAAACTTGGCCATTTCGTGCCAGAATCAAATGCTCTTTTTGAGTATCGTTAAAATAATAGATAGCGGTCGTATAAGGTCCTGAACAAGATTTATGCCTGAAAAGGTTTGATTGAACTTGATTGCCAAGTGTCTACCTTGAGCGCAGGGTTGCCAATATAGGTGATTTTTGCTTTCCCACTTATAGTTCCTTTGCAGTGAAAGCAATTAAAGCGGTTGCACGGCAGACTTATATTAAAGATAACGCTTGTTCCGATTTCTTTTTTTGAAAATTTTATCTCACATATACTTGCTCAAGGACTTGGTATTTTGCATTCTTTCTTATGCTGAGCCCAATGAGCTTCTTGGCATTTTTTTGAACAGTAACGTATTCCCTTACATCGGCTACAGTACTTCGTGTCCTTTGTTATGCCGCATCGTGCGCACTTTAGCTTTTGTTCCTGTTCAGCTACCTTTTGACGCATCTCATCGTCAGTTAATGCAGCGGGAAGTTCTTCTGGCCGGGCTCCTGCTTTAAGCAAACTTTTTATCATAGCATCATCATCTCTTGCTGCCGCAGACCACAATGCATTGCCGCCAAAACAGTTCTTCTCTTTGATCGAAGCCCCAGCATTTAGAAGGCGTCTTACAATGTGCATATGCCCGCGCGCGGCAGCCAAAGAAACTAAACCTGTATTTAATTGATCAACAGCATGAATGTCGGCTCCATTTTTAAGAAGGAGTTCAACAATGAGATCATGTCCTGCTTGGACAGCTGCTTGCAGAGCACTACCTCCAGCATATGATCGCGCGTTCACTTCAGCTTTCAGATTCAGGAGAGTCTCTACGCAGCAGTAATTACCCGCATGCGCTGCAACCATAAGGGGTGTTGCTCCTGTATTAGGATCTGCCTCATTAATATCGCAGCCAGCATTAATTAAGAGCCGCATTAATGAAGGCTTATCGCTGAGGGAAGCAACAAAATGGAGCAGGCTGCCTTTTGTAACAGGGTCTTTTGTCTTCGGGGTTGCTCCAGCCTGCAGTAACAACGCAGCTATTTCTACATGGCCAGCCACGCAAGCATAGAAAAGAGCATCAAGCCCTTCTTCATTTTTTGCAGAAACATCAGCTTTCGCTTGCACAAGCAATCTGACTATTTCTTTGTTACCTTCGCGAACCGCAAACGTGAGCGGAGGAATTTCCCTGTCATTTGACCTATTGACCGGTGTTCCTGCTTTTATGAGCAGCTCCGCAACATGTACATGATTTTTTGCTGCTGCAGCTCTCAAAGCAAAGAGAGCCTCCTCCCCTTTTGGCGGGATGCCAGCTTTAAGTAAAACATCAACGGGACCTTGCAACCCTTTTATAGCCACATTTCTAAAAATTGATACCCCGTTTACATGTTTGAGGTTCAGGTCGGCACCGGCGTTGATGAGCATTTGCATGGCATCACAGTGATTATTTTGAGCAGCCAAAAAGAGAGGCGTTACGCCATCTATGTGACGTGTATTTACATCAGCACCTAATGTTAGTAGCTGCGCAATCTGCACACAATTACCTTTTTGCGCTGCTAACAGCAGAGCATAGTTTAACTGATGCTCCTTGCTTGGTGCCTTTCCAACAGGAAGGACGGCGATAGATTTATCCATAGCACAAAGAAATGTGCCACTCAATAAAAATGTGAGCCATACAACACTTTTTTTCATCCTGCACCTCTAAGGACTCAGCTTTTTACATTAGAAATACAATTTTTTTTATCACAGTAAGCCCAAATTTTTTGCGCTGATGCTTATTTAACTGCTTATACTCAAGGGATGCTTTCATGAGGCTTCTGCTTGCGTGTTTGGATAGCGCAATCTCTCTCATATCTGCTTAGTATATGCACTTTCGCAAGGGACCGCAAGAGCAATGGAAAGAATAAGCTTGCTGTGATGATGTTGTACAAGAAGCAGGCATGAGTCTATTAAGAGACCTCGACCGCTTTATATGGAGTACCTAATAAGTTTTTTATTGGTCACAACTTGAGTTAAATAGTAAATGGACCGCCAAATCCCAGAAGGAGTTTTGGAGGCCCATTAATTTTTATTGCTCGTTCTTTGTTCCTTTTTATTTGGTTATTTCAACTATTTTCCCATTAGGTACACCAAGTCCCGTTGTCAAATCATAGCCCTTATGTGCACAGTAAGCACCATTACTTCCCTGGATTATATCTACAAACCATTTGCATCTATTTTTATAGAGCTCTGGTTGAAGCAAGCCAAGTGCTTTTTCTGGACTAGCTATACTCTTAAGTCTTGCCACGAGGCCAGCCCATGTTGGAGTTGCCACAGTACCGCAAGGCAGATCGAGAAAAGTCAATGAAGCATAGGGGCCAGGAGGGGCTGGGTACGTATAAAAGTTAAATCCATCGACATAAATCGGGATTGCATAATATCCAAGAGGATCACCCACACTGGACACATCTGGTACACCTCGACCCGTATGATGCCCTGGGTTAGCCGATTTTGGATTGATGCCCGATTGCTTTTGGTACTCAGGAACAGCAAATACGTCGCTTACTCCTCCGCCCGTTGCATTCAATCCATATCCTTCATTCCAGGCCGTCTCAAGTACGCGTTCCTTATGATAGGTATCGCTCAAAAGAGTCGTCGTACCAACGGCGAGCACATGAGGCGAAGAAGCAGGGAAGTCTACGTGTGCTAATCCATCTGAGATACCATCACTTGAACCATGGGATCCTGAGGATGCAATAACCGTGACGCCGTCATTTGTGGCATCAGCTACCAGATTATCAATAGCAAGCATCGTTGAAAGAGGCCATTGTGCTTCCGGTTGTCCCCAGACTGTTGAAACAATGGTGTTGCTCGATGCAAATGCTTCTACTAAGGCATTATATAATCCATCAGTGGTATTAGGAGCAAAGACAACCTGGATAGAACTATCAGGCGCAATTGTTCCGATAATTTCGATATCGGCTGTGACAATCCAATCATCACTGAAGATATCTCCCGTATAATTGTTCACAACACCATCGACACCAACCCAAGTAACTACGGGTGGATTAGCAATACCCATGTATGCCCAATAATATGACAGATCATTATCGGAATATCCCCACAATCCGTCAGAAAGTTCTATAACGGCCACTGATTGTCCAGCACCAAAAGCCTTTTTAGGGTAATCATATATTCGTGCTAACTCAAAAGGGAAATATCCAAGACTCCAATCTCCAGGAGGTACTCCTGGAAAAGGAAATGGAAATTCCTCATTTTGGTGACTTCTTTTTTCTTTACGGCTTCGCAAAACTTCCTGTTTTGGTTTCGCGGAAGAATACCTTAATGGCTGCGTTTCTAAACCCGTGATGGTCAAGAGATTTGAAACCCATAGTTCATCTGCAGGAAGATGCACATCACTTGCATGAACTCGATAGGTGATGTCACCAACTTGCCAATGATCAAAACCAGTAATTCCTAATGCTTTACACAGAGCTTTAGCAGTGCCACTCAAACGACGAGCAAACGGTCCTCTATCACCCTCCCAGCTAAGACCTTGCTTGTGTGCCCAGGGCTTCAAACTTGCATCGATATCACTGCCCACTTTCTCTTTAAAAATAATGGTGATCGCTATGGACTCATTCTCAAGCTCGTGCTCGCAATAGGAACCCAATTTGGTCGCACCTTGAGGAGCTTGATATCTGTTACCAAGAAGGACATGGTAAGAAAGCTGCTTATCCTGCACACCACCACTCAAAAGATTTTTGGGCAGTTCATAATGATAGGGTTTCAATTCCTCTTGAGGGCACTGCGGTTTTAGCAGATCTATAATGCATTTGCTTGGCACTCCTAATCCAGTACACGCATCATAATGACAATGCGCAAAATATTGTCCAACTGAACCATGCTTGATTTTTGTCAAAACATGCGGATTAGCATAGAGCAAGGGATTAATAAATCCTAAAGGTTTGCCACCATTAATGTAATTAAGTCTGGCGATTAACCCTGCCCACATTGGCGTTGAAGCACTGGTGCCACCATAAAGATTGCTATTATAACCATCAATCCTGATGTTGTATCCCTGGAAAAAATCAGCCATAAGAGCCACATCGGGTTTGGCACGTCCTGTCTTGCCATTGTTGATAGATGCCAAATGAATGCCGTTATTTGATTGATAATCAGGTACACCAAAGATAGTGCTTACTCCTCCACCACCCGCTACAGTTCCACCTTGCCAGTTCCAAACAACCTCTCCTCCCTTTAATCGTTTTGTATGATCACCATTAGGCAAGAGCGAGGTTCCTCCCACTGCAAGCACATGGGGACAAGAAGACGGAAATGTAGGTTGAGCGGTTCCTGGAGGAGCTATAATACCTGCAAAGTCTTCATCGTCTGTTGATCCGGAATCACCGGTTGAGCAGCAGACGGTCGATTGAGAGGCATAAGCCGCAAATAACTCTTCAAGTGCTAGCATGTAGCCAGGATCATAAAAAACTTCCGCGTCACTCCAAGAACAGGATATCACAGGAACAGCATAGGTCTCTAGCATCTCGGCAAAGCAATCATACAAACCAGCATCTGTATCAGGCGCAAAGAACACGAGTATCTTTGCATTAGGGGCTACAGAGCCACTTGTTTCTATATCTAAGCACACTTCCACATCATTGCTAGATGGATTTGTTGGACTATTCACTGCACCATCTACAGATACATCTTCTATAACGGGAGGCGTAATGCCAATCATGGTGAAATACAACGCGACATCAGCAGGATAATAGCCTGCAGGATTACCTGGTGAAGTTAATTCTACCAGGCCAATTGTTTGACCTTCACCCAAACCTCCGCGTGGAAACTCATAAATCTCTGCTAACTGAGGAGGAAAGAACCCATAAGGAGGCCACCCTGCAGGTAATGAAGTATCATGCACCTTTTGGGAAGTACGTATGTGCGGTTGAGCGCGTCTATAATGAGGCTTAGCCACAGGTTTATCGTTTAACCCTAAGACAACACGCACCTGTTGAGCCCAGGCAGCAGGCAATGTAACCGTTCCTGCTGAGGCATAAAAAGGCAACCCTTTTGCTGTAACCCAATGATCAAAGCCATCTAGTTTTAACGCTTCTTTTATCTTACGAGCTGATGCTACAAATCTTCTGCCAAATGGCCCACGATGTCCTTCTAGAGGAAGGAAAGCATTCAGTTCAGCATCTGAAGGAATCGCTGCACCAGATTTAAAGACAATAGTAATCCCAACTTGGGTGTCATCTAACTCCTTTGCAGAGTAAGCAGACTGGCGAACTGCTTTGGCGAAGGATGCACTATTGTGCGCACTCCCAGGCCAACAATAAGCACTATGATTGGTCAGCACACACGAAACCACCATGGCTGCATGTGCTAAAAGCTTGGTAAATTTGAACATAAAAACCCTTCCTTTTTGTTGTGTAATGTGTTCATCTTTTTGGTACCAAGTTAGAGCTTAAAAAACTTCATACAAAGAAAGCAATACGTTGCGGCCTTCTAGCTCTGCACCTTCAGGCTCATTACAAAGCTCATCGAGATTATTTAAGCCGGAAAAATTAGTTTCGACGAGCATTAAGCATTTGACCAAAATCGATAATGTGGGCAAAAAAATCTGCTTCTCTTAATTCATCTGTTACGCCGTTAACGTGAATGAGAACCGGTCTTATAGAGTACTTGTTTGCCTTAGGGAGACGTTTTATTTTTTGCTTAATATCGTGGATAACGCTAGCCCCGATTTCTTTTTTTGAAAATTTTATCTCGCATACGTAGAGTGTCTTATATTTAGACTGAATGAGGTAGTCTATCTGGCAACCAGCTCGATCATTGGTTGTTGCGCGCTGAAAATACGGGCTATCATAAATAACTTCATCTGAGTTAATACCGAGCATCGAAAAAAGTGTATGAAAATTATGAGCTACAAGGTTCTCGAACTGCAAGCCCATAATAGTTGACCAATGGGGAAGAGTTCTAAAGTTTGACTCTACCAAGGCTTGGCCTAAAGATTAAGATAACTCCTCACGAAATCAAGAAAAAGCATATTTCGTGAGAAATCTGCATATTTTTAAAAACGAAAATATCGATTAAATGGGAAATACCTTGAAAAAGCTGCTAGAAATATCTCCCAGAATAAAGAAAAAATGAATTCTGGGAGATATTGTTTAAAAAAATGTTGATCCAGTATTTTTCTGGATAAGCCTTATTGAAAGAAAGCGCTAAAACAACGGGAAATCATTGCAGCATGCAGCTCGATGTTTTTTTGAGTATCTGTTTTTGCTCTTCGGGTACGTGTTTTTGCTCTTGAGGCTGTTGATCGCGCCTTTGAGGCTGTTGCCCCTGCATTTCATAGGCAATCATTTCTTCTAATTTCAAGAGTAAAGGACCGGCTTGCAAACGAGCTTCGCGAGAATGCCCTTGTAATAAAGCGCTTACTAAAAGGTTGCGCACCATTGGAATAGTCTCCATTTTTACGCCCTCTAGATAGATTTCGCCAAGATTGGCTTGCGCGAGCGCCTTTGCCTCTTCATCACAAGGCTCTGAAGCACTATGTTTAAGGGCCAACTCAAAATGTTGTTTTGCTAACTCTAAATCAGGATTAAAAAGCTGCCCCCTTTTAAGCATAATGCCCAAGACCGCATAGGCTCGAGCAAGCGCGCGGTTATCAATGAGGCCGGTTGATTGCAACTTTAAAATCTCTGCGAAATAATTACCGGCATTTTTAAAATCGCGTTGCATATAACAGAGGTCGGCTAAAAGGATCAGGGCACGTGCACTCGCTAATTTTGATGCTTGCTGCTGCTTGGCAAGCTGTAAAAACATACGAGCCTTTTCAAAGTCAGTCGCGATTCCAGGATAGTCTTGCATGTACATTTTTCCAAGATTAGTTAAAGCCCAGGCTTGTTTTCCTTTAAAATAATTTTGCTCAGCTACTGCTTCAAAGCACTTGAGAGCATCGAGATAATGGGGTTTCTCATCTTCTAAATAATTGAGCCCTTTTTCAAGCAAGGCACTCAGTTGCTCCTGGGTGCATGGTGGCATCGGATTTTTCAGTTCTTCTAGTTTACGCTTCGCATACGCATAGGCATCATTTTCACCATCGGCACATTCATGCAAGGCACTTAAAAAGTGCTCTTTTGCGAGGCTTCGATTTTGCTTTGCGCCAAAGCCGTAGTAATGGCGATCGCCCTCTCGGATTAAGGATCGCTGTTTATCTAAGACCGTGCACAATGGTTGCGGAGTAGCAATAACCTTACGGTCAAGAGAGAAATCAAAATCACCTTGGTTTAGTGCTAACTCAAGATAATCCCTTGCAGTTGCAAAATTAAAGTCAAAAAATTGCCCCTTGCTATACATAAGTCCCACAATGCCATAGGCCCTGTGGAGCGGAGGGCCCTCCACGAGGCCTGTTCCTTTCATTTTTATAATCTCAAGAAAATGTTTAGCAGCCCCGCTGAAATCCTCTTGTGCATAGCAGCTATTTCCTAAAAGTATCAAGGCACACGCTCTCGCTGCTTGGCATACTTGTTGTTGGTAAGCAAGCTGTAAGAACATATTTGCTCTTTGTAAGTCCTTTGCTATTCCAGGATATCCCTGCAAGTATAATTTACCCAGTCTGATAAAAGCCCAAGCCTGTTTTTCTTTAAACTGATCCTGTTGAGCTACAGCTTCAAAACATTTTACTGCTGCAAGATAATCAGGTTTTTCATGTTCTAAATGATTAACTCCTGTTTCAAGCAATGTACTTACTTCTTGTGGCGTGTATTTGGGCACCAGATCTTTTAATTCTTCCAGCACACGCCTCACATATGCTAAGTCATCATCATGACACATCCCGCACTCTTTGAGGGCTCGTTCATAATATTCTTTTGCATGAAGTCGGTTTTGCTTTTTCCCAAAGCCATAGAGGCAGTGATCCGCGTAGCTAATTAATAAGCGCCGTTTATCTCTATGGCCAGATTTGTCTGCATTGACTTCACGCGAGGCTAGCCCTGCTAATTGCAATGAATCAAGACCCAATCGTGCGATATAGCTGCTTACTAAATCTGTTAACGCAACCTTCATAGCCCTCTTTAGATAAGTATCTGACACATAGGACTGTCCCAGAAGGTTTAGAGGGCTTGTATCTTCTTTTTCCATGCAGAGACTTGTTGCACCAAAAAGCACGAGAGAGATACAAGCTAATTTTGAAATTCTAGTTAACATCTTTTTACCCTGGCTGCGCGAGTTAGTGATTTATTTATATTGGTATTATAATTAAATTCTATCAATTATATCTTAATAGTCAAGGAATGGAGCAATCAGTCATAGCAGGATATTTCTTGGATCTTACCTTGCCGACGGAGAACCCCAGTCCTGGGCTTGCAAAGCTTGCATTAAAAAATAGCTGAAAAAGGTCATAAATGATAGTTTACTGGGGTAAGATGAGCATTAAGCATTTGATCAAAATCGATACTATGGGCAAAAAATCTGCAATTCCTCACAAAATCAAGAAAAAACATATTTCATGAAGCGATGCTTTATGTTAGCCCTGGGCATAAGAAAGAGGCGGAGTTACCCGCCTCACTCGATAGATTCTTATATTTTTGAGCAACAGATGTTCGATCCGGTAAGGGGTGGTACACCAATCGCTTGAGCCGGGGTAACCCCAATGCAATTTACTCCACCATTATTGCATGATGAGTTAAAATACGTTTCGGTTGAAGCTTCACCATTGTTGATGCCGTCACCTGTATTAGCAAATACTTTATTGCCTTCCAGATGATTGTTAAGAGCACCTGAGTTGATAACAATCCCACTGCCAGCATTGCCCGTTACCACGTTTGTAAGCAAGGCATTGTTATTAGAGCCAGCGGCAAATACTATGCCATCAGCGACTCCTTGGGTGATTTGGCAATTTTTGATGGTGCTATTTATTGTACCATTATTGAAAATATTTGCTGTTACTGCTCCTGAAATAAGACAATTATCACTCACAATTTTGCTATTACCTGTATCAAAGAAAATTCCTTGATTTGGCGAATTTCTAATGATTGAGTTACGGAAGATTAAATCATTGACAACTGATGGTGAGCCCAAAGTGGTACTACCGCCGATTCGTAGCCCTGCGGTGTTATAACCCAGTACCCCAACTGCATTCATATCAATAATGGTATTTTCCATAAGGACCCCATTAGCAACGTAAACGTTAATTCCATCAAAGCCGGGATTCGCGTTTAAATTGGTAAATGTGCAGTTTCTTGTAAGCATATCATTCACAGCAAAGGTAGAACCAGGGACTGCTAACCCTATTTGTGCAAATGAGACGCCAAAAGTAGGGTCTGTTACGGTAACTGTACAATTTTCCATCAGGATGCCATCAACCTGCTCAATAAACAGGAATGTATCAAGAAATTGGCAGTTACTTATCCTGAAGTTTCGGCATGGCGTCTGAAACGCGTTACTCGCAAAAAGGAAAACGCCGGCAAAAAAAGCATTGCTTGAATTGTTTTCTTCAAAAATGCAACTTTCTATTTCAAAATTTTCACAGCCGCCCAGATTTAAGGGAGCACTGCCGACTGTGCCCGGTGTTACTCCTAAACCATTATGGTGCTCAAAGTGCGAGTTTGCCACTTTCACATCATGCACATCTGTGGCAGATATCCCAAAGTTGGTATTAGCGGTAAATACATTGTCAATGGTCACCTTTGAAGTATTAATTAGCTGAATGGCTATGCTTCTAGGATTATTTGCTTGAGTAGCACATTGAATTTTATCATTTAATATCGTTAATTCTGAAACACCATTAGCATAAATTCCTATCGCACTAGTATCATTAAGTATCAAATCATGATTAAAGAAATTGATTGTAACATTGTCTGCTGTGACTATGATTGCTTTGTCATTGCCATCATAAACAAGTTTTCTTGGTACACAATACTTACCAGGCTCATCAATAACAACAGGAACCTTGTTAATGAACTTAGACGAACAACAGCGATTCTTTTTATGTTTTTTATGCGCAGAGATTGCATGATCTTGCACATAGTGAGCGACATCACTTTGAGATGGCATGGGTATTCTAATTAACGGGCGGGCCCAGCTGTTTTGCATCTGCGCCATTACAAGACCTACCGCTAGAAATATATACTTGTTTGCTCCATCGAACATTTTCATCATCCTCTCTTTTTTGTAATAGAAATCGTATACATGAATGCTACCCATTTAGAGTACTGCATGAAGAGCGAGTTTTTCTAGAGTTTTTTACGACTTTAGCTCCGATTTCTTTTTTTTAAAATTTTATCTCGCATACATGGAGCGCTTATAGTTTGACCGTAGTGTACTACCTTGCAATCTGTAGATCATTGGTCGCCCACTGAGATTGGGGCTATTGTAAATAACTTCGTCCGATGGTAGATTAATATAAAATAGATAATTGTTTCAGTAATCAACAAGAAAGGATGGCTGTGAAAAAATCTTTTAACATAATTACGCTCGGTTTACTTTTTACCACAACTACTGTATTTGGATTTGGCATACAGAATAATTCCTCCCATGAAGTAACAGTCGGCTGGAGAAAAGTAGGAGAGGAACGCGCGAATTTCTATGGAAAAATCGAAAAAGTTTCTATAGATCGCGGCTACTGGGAAAGTAAAACACTTAGTCCAAAAAGCTCAGTAGAGGTTAAAACCCCACAAGGAGCTGGTTTTTTTGACATAGTGGTTTGTCTAAATAAAGCAAAACCCCCATTTGAAAATTTTCAGCAAAGTCAATCATGGGCATGGTTAAGTGATGTGAGAGGTGTAAGTGTTTTTGACACTCCAACCTCAAATTACTTAAGTTCAAATTGCGTAAGTTTTTCAACAGACTTTTACGTGCCTCAAAAAAAAATAAATTAAAAATATATTAGAGAAAGCAAGGCAGACTTTTAATCTGCCTTGCTTAAAATAGACAAGTCGGTTGCAATGAGCAAAAGCTTACTTCACCGTAATTAGTTTATGATGCTCAGGTTATCCAAATTCGTTGGCGGAACACCGTTACTGTTCACATTGCAAGGGGCTTTTGGCAGTTGCCAGAAAAGAATTGGTGTTGTACTTGCCGCCGGTGAAGGAGGACAGGATGATGGCGGGAATATAGTAGCACCTGAATAATTCGTTGTTGCAGGTGTAGGACCGTTATTCTTAGCCTGATTGCTATAATAAGCGTTAGATGCACCAGCACTTGAATCTTGGATTCCATAATTGGTATTTGCTGAAATGACGTTATTGCTTATGATATTGTTATTGCTCGCAAATGATGAAAAATCCGTTACGTTAATACCAATATTATTGCTTTCAGCAAAGCAGTTAATAACTTTAGAGTTGACAATATTCCAGAGGTCAAATCCAGTTCCTGTACCTGAGCTATTAGTATTACTCTCTGCTATGCATGAGTCAAAAACATATGGCCCACTGACACCGCTATACATTGGAGCTACAGGTTCGCGAGTGGAAAACCCGAAAGCTATCCCAGTACCGGTATCCACATTGCCACTAGCTACGCATCTTCTAAATACAACTGGTCCGCAAGCAGTCGTCGTCGAGCAATCTGCTTTAAGCCCTCCAACCTGTGAGAATTGACTTACTGATGCAGATATCGTAGTAGAAGGTATCGTTTGAGACACGCTTACGAAATATGTCCCGGTTCCACCCATACCCGTGTCGTAGCCTGTAATGGTTGTATCAGGAAGGATGCTATCTCCGGAAAGAGTTTGGCCAACTACGAGGGTGCCAGATAGCACCTTAGATACCGTTAGCACTGGGCCGTTCGACGTAGATGCGATAGATCCGATAACAGAGGCTGTTGTTGTTGGATTGGAAGCAGCTTGTGTGTGCCCACTGGATGAACAATCCTCTAGTAAAATATTTTCACAAATAGCAAAATCAAAACCTTCGGTAATGAGTAGTGGGGTATTGTTAAATCCGGTACTGTTATCCACGCTCATATTACCAAAGGAATGACAATTGCTTATAGTAAATCCATTTGCTATGTAAAATGCGAAGCTCTGATTTCCAAGGCCAACAGCTACATTACTCATATTATTGAATGTACTATTAGAAACTAAGCAATTAGACATCGTGCAGTTCACGTCATGAGCCCCGGATATTCCCTGAAGAAAGACATTAATTATCGCCGGGAAAAATGGTGCTGCGGCCGCTTTAAGAGTAGCTGTCATTCCGGAAACTTCACAGTTAGTGATCGAGAGATTGGTATTACGGTTTACCACTATTCCGTCACAGTACACACTACCTCCTACTGTCAATGGGGTATCAAGGACGACCGAGGTGCCGCTAATTTGGGTGTTATTGATTACAACATTCGTGGCACGAACAATCTCACATCCACTTACATATGCTATATTGAGAGCAGCTGCAACCACTGGATCACTCAAAGTTACGCTGTTGTCATTAATCTGGCATGAGTCAACTACCACATTAGCAGTAGCAGTTACTTCCGGGATGAGAAATCCTAGACCCAATCCACCCGATAAGCTGCCACTAATATTTCGGTTAAACGTGGACTTATTAAAGACCATATCGTTTAGATCGCCATCAAAGTTGGCCCCCAAACTCGTAGGCTGGCCAGGTATCTGCCAATCTGTTGCGACAGCATCATCACAATGGCAATTTTCCATGGTAAATTTTGTTATATTGTATCCTCTCAAACCGGCAAAAATATTCTCATTAAGAACGCAGTCAGTGACATCGACATCTTGTGCATTAAGAATTACAATACCTCCAGCACCGTCACCTATAGAGTTTGGGTCGACAAGAACACCGGCAGTTCCGTTATTAAATGCTCTGATATCGCTAAAACTTAATTCTGTTATCACTGGGACAGATCCACTCTTAACTACTTTTCCTGCGCGTATACCTGCATCTGAAAAATCTCTGATGGTACCATTCTTGACGATCACGTTTGTCAAACCTGGTTCAATCAGGACACCAGCTATATTTGCTGCTGTTTTTGATTTGAGTGAAAGAGTCTTTCCATTGAGATCAATCGTTACATTACCGACTGCTCCGGCGCTAATTCTGATTGCAGGATTTGAATCACAAGGATTGTAGGTAACATCTTCACAAAGATAATATTCCCCCGGTTTGCAGATAACATAACCATTCCTGTTGATATCCTGGCAACGAATTTTCACGCCCTGGCATTTTTGCTCACTGCGATGGCTATGTTTATGTTTAGACCCTCGTATTTTTTCTTCCTTGGCAAAACAAGAAAAAAATATGCTGGACAAGGCAAAAGCCGTTATCCAAAGATTATTTTTATACATTGACTACTCTTTCTCAGTAAATGTTCCATTAATTTAATTTGAAATCCTAAAAATGTTTGTTGTTTGGTAATGATCTTTATTTCTCGCTATGTTATCCCCCCTTTTTAATTTCATGCAAAAAAAGATTTTTTGTTGTTCAAAAAGTCATCATTAAGCGTAAAATAAAGGCAAAGGGGAATGCAAGAGTTGGCAATCTATAGAGGGAACTCTGCTATCTGCACTTCCCAAATTTCGAAAGTTTCTTTCCCCTCTTTGTTTTTTCTGATAACTTTTTTAATGCAGATACGTTGTCTATGTAGAATCGTTGAGCCTGACATATCTTAACCTCTTTAATCAGAATCGAGCAACAGTATGAAAAATAGTCCAATAAATTGCATCTTTTGGGGATTTATGATGGTTTTGTTTCAGCATACCCATGCAATGGATAAAACAATAATTCATGAAAAAGAAAGAGTTATAACCGAGCCACAGGTTCCTGTTGTTAATACCAAGCCAGAAAAGCAATTATCGCCAACTTTTTTTGCAAAGTCCGTTACCTTTAGTAATGATGGCAGGTACATTATAACGACGGCTAATGATTCATTCTCGCTATGGGATACCAAAACGGGGCAATTAGCACAAAGAATAGGGCCTGACTGCCTCGCGGATTTTACTTATGATTTTTCGATGGGAGCTTGCGATACTCGAAGAAGGTTTATTGCGGTTGCAACACCATCTAAAGTTTATACTTTTATACTGGGTATGGTGCCATCAGACGAAGAGCATTTCTGGATACGTACACCTGCTGAATTGACGAATTCATGTAGAGGCCCAAACCTTGTTCGGTCGTCCAGTGATCGCACTATGATCATCGCATTTATGTCAGGTCCTAAGCTACTCAATGCTTATTCCTATAATTCCTCATCCGAAAAATTAGAAAAAATAGAATTCACCTGCGATGAGAAAAAACACAAGAGCGACCTATTAGAAAGAATTGCCATGAATAGCGCAAACACCGCCTTAATTGCTAGCACTAAGACTTTAGAGCTGGGGGTTTCATATGATGTGCTGACCCAAAAAATGTCAATAATTTTTGATGAAAGCAAAGCGGCCGAAACTTCCTCATTTAAGAAAATAAAACCTCTGCTGCTTCAGTTTGTTGACGACGCGAGTCCTTATATATTTGAATGGGGGCCTACCGGTAAAGTCGAGCAGCTTGTTCTGTTGTATCGTAAAAACAGTACTGCTGATCCGTTAGTATTAGATCTTAACGATACTGATAATTCTATGCGTGTGTTGATTGGGCATACAGGAATTATACATTTTGTATTTTTTAATCCGCCTGGCACGCTTGTGCTCACAGGCTCAAGTGATTGCACCGCAAGGGCTTGGGATATTAAATCGGGTCGGTGTTTAAAGGTTTTTTCAATAGATGCGGAAGTGTTAGCAGGCGCATTTAGTCCGACTAACGATTGCTTTGCTATCAGTGCTGGAGACAAGGTTAATGTCTATCCTGTAACTTCTTGTTACGAAGGTTAAAGTAGATTAAGAGAGCACTGATTTAAGAGAACATTTATTTTTTCGATTGCTTCGCACGCCTGAGACATATCTTGTTGTTTAGCTTTACCATACCAGCTTTTCGCTTTGAGAAGAAGCCTTTCCCGTTCGTTTTCATTGAGTGCATGCTCACTTTCTTCTTCAGCTAAAACTCCCAAGTTGTACTGGGCTATAGAGAGGTCGCTTTTGGCAGCTCTATCAAACCAATAAACTGCTTGTTTTTCATAGAAAGCCTTTTCATTGACATCCTCACTTCGCCCTGCATAGACAGTACAGATGCAACCTAAGTTGCACTGAGCTTGAGGATGTTCAAGATGCGCAGCTCGTATGTAAAGCTCTACTGATTGCGACAAGCATTCACTCTTTTGTTCTTCTGGCAGATCCATGCTTTTTTCTTGATGAAAGAGAGCATAACAATAGAATGAGTTTGCATGTTTTTTCGCGACGGCTTTTTTATAGAATTCTTCTGCTTGTTCCATAAGCTTTTTTTTCTCGGCCCGATCTGAAAGGCCTTTACACCTTTTTAACAAATTGTTAGCTAGAATACAATGCGCGTCTGGAAAATCTTGGTCTGCTGCTCGTTCAAAATATTTCTTCGCCTCACCAATTAAGAGGTTTTTTTGTTCATTCTCTTGATAGCATTTGCTTTTTTCTGTAAGGACTATGCCAATGTTATAAAGAGCGATAGCATCATCTTTCAAAACAGCTGTTTTATATGCGGTAAGAGCCTCGTCGAGGTATCTGAGCTTTTCTTGAAGATCTTTTGAAGTGAGTGCTTGATTGAAATAATTTCTAGCGAGTTCTCTAGATTGATCGATTAACGCGTCTTTAGCATCTTGATGCCCTTGAGCGGCTGATTTCTCAAGAAATTGGCACCCCTCCTTGAGCAAGTGAATTGTTTGCTTAGCATCAAGACAGCATTTACTCTTTTTTATGTGAACCCAGCCTAAATAATAAAGTGTTTCTGCCTCTTGCGATGCTTTACTCAGCCATAGGTGAGCTTCTTCGAGGAAAAGATTTCTCTCCTGGTCTGTTTTTGCTTCTTGGCTTCTTTGTAGGCATGCTACACCCAAATCGTTCTTAGCACCGTTATTTCCCTGCTCTGCTGCCTTACGATAAAGAGCGATTGCCGTATTAAGTATAATTCTTCTTCGTGTTTCATCTACTTCACTCTGACTTCGCTGCCATAAAAATGCGGCTTTATCATACTCTTCTTTTGCCACCTTTTCCATGCTGTACAAAGATAAGCTTGCTGTCATGGTTATAAAAACGAGTAGTTGTTTTTTAAACATACAATTTCTTCCAAATTTTTTGGGATTTCATACAAATCAATCATAATAATGCTATTTGAAACTCTATATCATTTGAAGAGAGATGTCAAACCCTAGAGCCAAAGAAGCGCGCCTAGAGTCGGTTTTAATTTACTGGTTTAGTGGATTTTAAAAAAACTGCAGGCTCAAAAAAAATAATGAAGTCAAACTCCCCAGTTATGATCTTTCTCATACCCAAGTTCGATAAGTAAATCACCGGCATACTCTTTGAATAGTAATACATGTTCATTGGTAAAATGATTTCTCCAGGAACCAATGCTGCCATTTCTAAATGTGGCCGTGCCTCCATAGAGACGGGTAGTTATGTTTAGAATTTCTTCTTCACCAAGGGTAATGCCAAGGAAATGAGCTATTGCTAGAATTTCTTTTGATAATCTCCCGCCAAATAAGGACCGCAAGGTGATTCATCATCCGCCATTAAATACCATTTGGCAATATACAACATGATAATCTTATCTTTATCAGCTTCATGGTCGAGTCCGAGTTTTTTGGCATCTTTCGGACCAAAATAATAATACAAACCATCACATGCGCATGCTGTCGATGGATTTTTGGGTACCACTACTTTCGTTAGGGGTTTGCTGGTTTAAGCCCGCCCGTTATGAAAAAATTTGCAAATATTAAAAGTAAAATTATTTTGGTGTTTTTCACACTATCCCCCTTCTTCTTTTTTTAAAACAGAAAATTCCCCCATCAAATTTATCTTAGCGTAAATGACTAAGCGGAAACAAGAAAAATGAGAACAATTCACGCTACTCTTGCAAACAATTCAATGCAAATTTTATACTCATTTAAGAATAAGCTTGAATAACGAATGGAAAAAAACGTAGTAAGCAACTAAAACATGTATGAAAGTGAGCACGGTTTAGGGACCATAAAAGCTCATTTCGACTGCCAGCAGCACATTTTAATGGGGGGGTGAGGATGAGCTACAAATAATCTATTGAGTTTTTGGTGATATTTACAAGCCAACCATAAAATACAATGATTCGTATAAACCCCTCTAGGGAGCCCACGGGCACTTTATGCAAATCGTTAAAAGAAATTATTGTAAGAAAAGTACCGTTACATCAAAAAGGAGAAAGTATGAACATTATTACATTTTTAAAGAATACCGGTTTTTTGGCAACTGCTTTTGCTATCGGAGCATTAAGCAGCACAATCGATGCGAAAAAAGAGAAAGATATTCGATGCCTGCTTCAAGCAATTGAGAGAAAGTTGGACTGCTCAAAGTTTGTGATACCGATCTTTCAAAAAGACATCCCTTACCATATCACAAAGCCTGGCCAATATTGTTTGGTTGAAGATTCGGTCTTTACCCCTACAACAAATAATGGGACACAGGCAATCCAAATTAGTGCTTCTAATGTAACTCTTGATTTGAATGATAAAACGTTATCAAATGGTGACCTTTCAAAAACATTTATAAACGTTAATGGCATATTGATCGATGCAAATCAAAGTAATATTACGATTAGAAGAGGAACCGTTACGGGCTTTAGTCAGGCTGGGATTTTTGCCAATGGGAGTCTTCTTGGAGGTGGCGTAAACCTTATTGAAATATTCCAAGTGAAAGCACTGAATAATGGTAAAGTGGGTGTTGCAAATGGTGGTACAAATGGCATGGGCGGCATTGTTATGTTTAATCCTCACGATGCTAAAATATACGATTGTGACTTATTAAAAAATGTCGTAGCAGGTCTTGAGTTTCTTAATGGCGCAGGGTTGGATATGAACAACTGCCATTGTGATGAGAATATCACCGGTAATTTTGCTACCTTCGGCACTTTTGCAATCGACCTTGCATTCGGTGCAAACATTGGTACTGCAGCAGTGAATACCACCCCAGGTGTATTAACTGATGTTGTTATTCGAAATAGCACATTTAATCGAAATGCGCCTACATCATTTGTTGGCGGAGGATTATCGATTACCCAAAGCCAAGCGGGAGATATAATTGCAAATATAGTTGTTGAAGGCGTTGAAGCTAATGATAACCAGGGTATTTTTACGGGTCCTAGCGCGACTGGAATAGCTATTGTACAAGGAGTAGTAATAACGACAGCTAATAATGTAGTTTTGAATAACGTTCAGACATGTAGAAATAGTAGCATCATAAATAGTACTGGCCTCTTCGACATAGAGTTTACAGGATTTGATATATCCGGCAATAGCAATACAGAAATGACGAACTGCCAATCAACAAATAATACACTAATGATTACTACGCCGCAAACAGGAAATTCCACCTTAAATGCCGGATTAAAAATAGGTCCCGGTACATCGAATTTTAAAATAAGCGATTGTCAGTTAGGGAACTTACTTTCTGACGTAAGCACACTGTCAGCAAGTGAATTTCCAACGAGCGTGGTAACTCAAAGTATAACTGCTTCTCAAGCAAGCACAGGATCTGTGAGCAATTGTCAATTAAATAACAATACAGTAAAGACGGCTTCAGGCGTTTTCCCAACCACCTCTACTTTCATAACAGAAGGTATCGATCTTGGTAGCTGTAGTGATATTACGGTTGAAGATTCTACGGCCAGTGGGCACACGCAAGCCGGTACCAACCCTATTACAACAGCTACTTTTATGGGGTCTATCTCCGGCACCATGCTAACGGTAAGTTCTCTACTCTCTGGCACCATTGTAGTTGGCCAATCTCTTAGCGGGACTGGTGTCATGCCAGGCACAGTAATTCTAAGTACCGGGACTTCTCCGAACACATACGACGTAAGCAAATCGCACACAGTATCGCCTGCGGTTCTGATCTCTGCATCCCTCACTCAATTCTCATTGGTGGCTGGATTTAAAGCTTCTATTTCAAAGAATATCGTATTTAGAAGAGATGTTGCTACAAACAACACCGACACGAACAAGGGCTTAGCTTTTGGTTTTAGCACAACTGAGCCATTAAGCCCCTGGCTAAACCTCAACTTACAGTACGTTTTCGATTCTTGCGTTGCAGAGGCTAATACAGCATCACTCGGTTTAGGTGGCGGCTTTGATATTAGAACGTGCCAAAATTCGAAAGTTCTCAACTGTCTTGCTGATGGCAATACCATTGGTATCCGTGTCACCCAAGACATCGGTAATCCACATAATTGCACATCAAATGCCATTGCGAACAATACTCTTGTTGGCAACACTGAGGCAGGAATTTTTGATAATTTCAGTGTGAGCGCCAGGCATGCAAATGCTTACTATGGTAATAGCGCAGAGCTCAATGGTCCAAATCCATTAGCAACAAACTATTTGGGCGATTATTTCCCAAAACTCAGCCTGGCTTGTGCTAGCGCTATCACCTGTACACCAGCTGCGCAGGGCACTCCAATAAGAGTATGGAATCTTCTTGGTGCTCCTTGTCAGCTTAATAGCAACTGTGTGGCAGGAGAAAAATTGGATAATATTTGTATAGTGAGCTAATAATAGACGTAAACAAAACTCTAATACATTTGAGTGAGACAAAATAAGGAGCATATTATGAGAGCCTTTGGCATTATTCGCCAAAGGCTCTCATAACCTCTAATCTGATTTTTGGTTGGTATGATGGCAGAACTGATCCTACGCTCCAAATAAAAGAAGGGTTAAAAATTGTTGTGTTTCATAAAACAAAGTTTATATGATTTCTTGTAAGCGATCATTAGTGATCAAAAGCAAGAGTCGTTTTTTTGAAAGGGGGTAGCGAAGGGCTATTGTTCAGAATCAACGTTTATTCCGTATTAATTTATATAAAAAACAAAAGGAAGTTTATGAAGCTCATAAATCACATTCTTACTTGCAGCAGTAAGCGCTTAGGGTTAACGCTTGTATTGCTTTGTTCTAGTGCTCATGAGAGTATTTTCGCCGCAACGGCTCAGGTCAATAGCATCCTGGATGCACCTGCTTTCGATGCAAGTAACGCACCAGATGTATTTTCCCCGGGGTCAGGCATAGTAACTCTCCGATCTGCAATTCAGTACCTTAATGCTCAACTGCAGCCGGCTAATACCATTAGTTTCAACATCTCAGGAGCAGGACCATTTATCATCCAACCGACGATAAACGCTGGCCTAGATCCAATTTCTGTGCCGGTTACCATTGATGGATATACACAACCTGGAACATCAAAGAATGGCCAATCGAGTGGTGATAATGCGATACTCAAAATTGTGCTCAATGGAAGCAATTATACCGTTGGCGATGGTCAATTTACTGGCAACGGTCTTCATTTTGTTGCCGGATCTGATGGTTCTATTGTTAAGGGATTAGTTATTAATGAGTGGTTACTAAATGGTATTTTAATTGATGGGTCGAACGGCCCTATTAATGGCATACAAATCGTGGGTAACTTTATAGGTACAAATGTAACTGGCAGAGCAGTTGATTCTAACAGAACGGGGATTGGCATTTCCGGGTTAAATAGCTCAGGTATTATAAACCCCATCACCAATACGATTATTGGAACACCGGCTCCTGCTGACCGTAATATAATTGCCGGCAGTTTTGGTTATATGTTCCTTGATGCGTACAATGTTCGCGGCGCTGGCATATGTAGTTACGGTAACAGCGGAACCATTGTCCAAAATAACTACATTGGTACCGATACATCTGGTATGGTGGCGCTTGGTCTTTCGCATACTGGTATATCATTTATGCAAGAAACCGGTTCTACTATCGGTGGAAATAGCGAGTTTACCGGTAACCTGATTTCTGGTCATACATTATTCGGTGTCAGTTTTTCGGGAATTGCATTCGTTACTTTTGTTTTCTTCCCCCCTCAGTGCCAGAATTGCACGATTCAAGGCAATTACATAGGTACCGATGTGACGGGTACTCAGTCTCTTGCTAACCGAAATGCTGGTATCAATATTGAAGAGGGCGCAACCAGTAATATGATTCTTGATAACCTTATTTCAGGTAATCGTGTGGGTCTCCGTCTTGGACAGTTTAGTTTGAATAGCAGTTTCAATAATGTTGTTCAAGGTAATTACATAGGCACCGATGCCAAAGGAACACAACCATTGGGTAACAGCAATTTTGGTATTATTGTAAATGATAATCAAAATACTATCGGTGGCTCATTACCAGGTCAGGCTAACGTCGTATCGGCAAATGGTAAGGGCGGTATCTTTATCTATGGCGCTAACAATGACGTTCTAGCAGGCAATCTCATAGGTACTGATTTTACGAGTATTAAGGCTCTACCAAACGGTGGAAATGGAATAGAACTTGGGTCGAATGGAACCTCGTTCTGCGCAGCGACAACTAACACAATTGGTTCATAATAGTACTTTAAAGGAGAATTGTAATGAATACTAACATGAGAATTTTTACACTGAGTGTTCTATTAATTATCGCACATTGTGTGCACATGGCTGCAAAGCCAACTTCACCTGCTCAAAAGATTGGCTTGCAATTTACTGCAGCAACTATCGAAGATGTAAGTGTCTATTACCGGGCACAACCTAACTGCAGCGGCTGGGTAGGACCAGAGCAATACGTGGAGATTACAAACCAGAATATTCGTAGCTTTAACAAATTCACAGGTCAACCTGATGGGGTTTTGGATATTGATAGCGCGACTCTGCTAGGTGTCACAGGTGCAGCTGATGCTCTTCTCTCGTTTGATCGTTGGGGACAACGGTGGATCATGAGTGCCACAGTTAACACTTTTGATAATGGATTTGATCCATTTTTTGCTATTGCATGGACTGATGGACCTATTATTACAAAAAACACAAAATGGAACACCTTCTTTTTTGATATGACAGTGCTTACGCCATCGGTTCCATCGAGCACCGACTCTCCTAAAATAGCGTCGGATCAAAATGCGGTTTATTTCAGTGTCGATATGGGCACTCCATCTTTTTCAATGGGCTTGGGTGTCTCTGTGGTTGTTGTTCCTCAAAGCTCATTTATAGCAGGAAACCCGTTTAATTTTACGGTATTTCCATTTCTGTTCAATCCTACAGAGTTTCCAGCAGTTGGTGGACTTTTTTTTGCTCCATCACCGAATAACTTTGATCCTCACCCACAGTTTGGATATATCGTTGTTTCTCCTGCCATAGAGGCCCCTGGATATTTTACCTATACTAATTATTATATGCTGAGGATTATTAACCCTGGCAGCAGCTCGCCGAGTTTATTTCCATCACCAGCAAATCCTATTAGTTTAGCTGCACCTATCTTTACTGATGGAACATTAATACCACATAAGGGTAATTTATATGGATCAAATGGACTCTTGCAGAATACCGCATCTAACTCTCTGGATACCGGAGGATGTCATATCCGAAATCACCAGCTCTATTTTGTAGCCACTGGCCTTGTTGATAATACCGGAACAGGAACGCTTTCAGGCGATCGCAATGCAATTCTTTGGTATCACTATGATCTTACCGGTGACCCAACTGGTGAAGGCAAGGGAATTGAAACCGAAAGCACGGTGCCGGTGCTCATTGAATCAGGAGCGATCTTTGACCCTACTATAACGGCAACGCCGCTCAATTATTGGAATCCTGCAATTATGACGGATAAAGATAATAATATAGTAATTATAGGTAATGTTGCTGGGGCAGATAGTTATGTCCAAGCATTTTACACTGGCCGTAAAGCATGTGATCCACTTGGCAAATTGCGCGATAATGTTTTATTAACAAACAATACCGCATCATATAATTTCGGCACACTATTTTATAATGATGCCACTGGCCAGCGCTGGGGTGATTATTGCTCCCTGAGCCCTGATCCATGCAATGACCGTGATATATGGGCAACGAGCCAGTATGTGCCATTCCAAGATGGATGGGGTCTTTTAACCACGAAATTAATACCAGCTCATTAATTTTTAAATAGGCCTCGCCTACCACTGGAGAGGCGGGGCCTGGTGCAAGCGCACTGAACACTTGAAATGATGTTTTACCATTTTTAAAAAGGAGAAGTTTATGAAGAATAGGGATTATTGTAATAGCAAGCACAAGGGATTGGCGCTTATAGCGCTTTGTGCCTTTGCATGGAGCCTCATACACGCGATACCCATACCCCCCGTTAACAGCACAGCAGATACATCAGTACCTGGGACGCTCAGATATGCAATTGAGCAAGCAAATCTCAATCCAGGATCAACTATTACATTTGCTTTTAGCGGGACGGGGCCTTTTGTCATCATACCTACAACGGATTTGCCCGATATCATAGAACCAGTTACTATTAATGGCTATACTCAGCCAGGATCTTTCCCGGCATTTGGATCATCACCAGCCAATATTCTCATTGAAATTCAAGGAACGAACACATCCATAGCCGGTCTTCATTTAGCGGCAGGATCTGCCGGCTCAACAATTCTAGGGCTTGCTATTAACTCATGCACATTTACACCGGCAATCGAGATTGATGATGCTAACAATGCCATTACTGGCAACTATATTGGTATGAATGCTGCTGGTACACAGGCATTACCAAATCTGGCAGGTATAATTATTACTAGCGATGGTAATATTATCGGAGGCACCACATCTACAGATCGCAATGTGATAGCGAGTGTTAATCAATCTTTAAATTCTTTGGCATATTTGTCTTACCCGCTGCCACCGACTCCCGGGACTATTGGAGCAGGCGCTGATATTTCAATTGCAAGCGGTAATAATAATATTATCATCGGTAACTATCTGGGGACAAATCCAGCTGGAAAACAAGCATTAACACAAGGTTTGGGCCTTTCCGAAGTCGGGGTATATATTTATACTGGAAGTAATAATCTAATCATTTCAAATCTCATATCAGGCAATACCTTTGCAGGTATTGTACTTGGAACTGCAGATAGATTTGGACAACCCTCAGGGTTTGTACTAGATAGTACAGTGATCCAAAATAATTTAATCGGTACTGATCTTACGGGCCTCCTTAAAGTCCCTAATGGTTTTGGCATCACCATTCTTAACAATGCGACAAATACGACAATATCTAGCAACACTATATCTGGTAATGAATTGACCGGCGTCCAGGTTGGTACACACTTAGCAAATATTTATTTTGGGCCTAATATACCGGTACAGGGACCAACCACCATTGTTAACAATCTCATCGGGGTTGATAGCAGCGGAATTAAACCACTTGGCAATGGGCGGTATGGCATAGAAATTCATCAAGCGACTACCAATACTACCATTGGTAACACGATTGGCGGCAATGTTGTATCGGCCAACGGGTTGGATGGCATTAGCATCTCGTCACAAGCGACTAACACGACTGTTTCTGGCAACTTTATTGGCACTGATAAGAGTGGCACCATTTCATTGCCTAATGCACATAATGGCATTGCAATTGGCGGCGCACAAAAACCTTCTTCACAAAACACAATAGGCTAAGAGGAAAATTATGAAAATGCACATTTTAACGTACAGATTATTACTTGGGCTCTACACTCTACCATTAATTGCCGAGCACGTCATGCCGGTAAAAATTACCACTACAGAGCTGAAAAACAGAATGGCTTTCTCTTCACTGGAAGCTCAGTCATTAGAACGGCATGAGCGAGTTATACGTAAAAAACCTTTTAAGAGAGGAAACACTCTTAAGCCACTTCCGACTTCTATTAAAAACACAAATGGATTCTATCCAAAAGCTCCCCATCATTTCTATGATTCATCATGTAAAAAAAATGGACTGAGCAAAACAGGCGCTTCTTCAGTTGCCTATGTCCCGCAAATAGGCGTTAACTTTACGCCAAGCACGCGTTGGGATGCTGCAGTTCCAGTTCCTGAACAAGGTTTTCCCGAGCCCGGATCATTTGGCGTTGGGCCAACTCAGGTGCTTTCACTGGCTTATACCGCGATGAGAAGCTTTGATAAAGCGGGCAATCCCGATTTTGTCTTAGATTTAGACAGCGCTCAGTTTTTTGCTCCAACTGGTTTTCAATTACCGACAGATTTTACTGGCGATCTTACTTCACACTACGATAGCTTATCAGAGCGATGGTTCGTGTTAGGTAATACCGATTTGCCCTTTGGAGAAAACACAATTCAACCACGTCTCTTTTTGGCTGTAAGCGATGGCCCAATAATTACAAACAATACCGAATGGACATATTATACCTTCGTAGTTTCGGACATTCCGCCAGCAGTCCCGAGCAGACCTTATTTAGACGCTGACTTTCCTCAAATGGGTGTTGATACCGAGGCAATCTATATCGGTTACGATGAATTTGACTTAGCAGATACGAGTTATTTCAACAGCACCGTACTTGTTATACAAAAATCATCAGTTCTTAATGGTGGGCCTGCGGTTATTAATGCATTCAGAGATTTATTTGTTAATGACGGAACTTATGATCCATGCGGCGTTAATAATTATTGCCCACATCCTCAATATGGGTTTGTTATCGGATTTCAGTTAAATTCCAGTTTCGATGTTATAGGTTTAAATCTCTATCGTATTGCTAATCCGGGAAGTACTCATCCTACAATTTTGCCAGTGGAGTCTTTGCCGATTAATCCAATTATAAATTTTTTATTTGCGCCACAATTAGGTAATTTATATAACGAAACTGGATTGATAGAGACAGGCTTGGGCTCAATTACTTGTGCTGTTATTCGTAATAACCAATTATATACCTGTTTTGATGCGGGCATGGATGCTACCGGTAACACTAATGTCGCAGTAGCGGATAGAACTGGCTCTCTATGGTTTCAATATGATGTGTCACAAGCGGTATCTACCTTAGTGCAATCTGGTAACATCTTCGATTCCGCCGCGGTAAATCCGCGTTCCTTCTATTGGCCTGGAATCACAGTTAATAAGCGAGGAGATGTCGTGCTTGCAAGCTCAGTAAGCGCCGTGGATGAGTATATAAATATGATGGTCGTTGGTCGTTTTGCATCTGATCCGCTTGGTCAAATGAGCAACCCGCTCCTAGTAACCAACTCACAGGGGCCATTAAACGCGGGACCAAATCCCTCTTATGGCGGCCAAAGATTTGGTGAATCAACAGGAGTTGTCGTTGATCCTTGTGATAATCAAACCATTTGGGCTTCTGCAGAATGGGTAAAAAGGCAAGATGAATGGGCGGTACAAGTCGTTCAACTACTACCTCCATCATTACCAAAATAATGTTCATAAAAGGCCCTACTCACCGGTAGGGCCCCTCTCAAATACATCATGTACTTCATTTTTTGAGGGGAATTTAGCTGAGCAAAATTTCCCTCTTCTTTTACCTGTTAAAATAGTGGGCAGAAACAGGCGAATGTTCAAGTTTGAAACAGGCGGCGACGGCTTGGTCGGAGCCAGAAAAACTAAAGAACATCAGCCTACAGTTTTACGAAAAGCGAACGGGAAAGCCCATGAGTGCGCTCATGGTGAGCTAAATAATTTTCCAATAAACTCCCGTCAGGCAGTCAGGATAAAAGAAGGGTTAAAAATTGTTGTGTTTCATAAAACAAAGTTTATATGATTTCTTATAAGCAATTATTGCCGAAAAAGCAATGCATAATTTTTTTCGAATGTTTGTTTCAACAGAAGGGTCCGATATACAAGATAGACAGTGGTATGTAATGTAACGATCGTTAAATTGAAAATTTGCTAACTTGAGGAACTATAATGAAGAATTTTTACAAGCATTTACTATGGATAGGCTTTTTTGCCATTGGCGTCCTAATTCCCGTTTCTAGCCATACCAAGGGAAACAAGCATAAAAATGATGAGGACCTATTTCTATGCAAAGAACACAAGAAAAAACCCAAGCATAAAAGAGAATGCTTTAAACATAACATTCAGCTGCAACTTTCTGATTCTCTTGGATTTCCTGTGGAGGGAACAGAATTCTGGATTACCCTGGATATCATAAAAGAAGGTCCCAAGGTAACAATTCAATTTCCCGTAATTAATTTTCAAACCGGCCCAGTGAGCCGTGATGATTCTTTTGTGCCACTTGTGCCCGGCGGCTATTTGTATACAGCCGATGGTTTCTTGCCGGAAAATCTTCGTCCCAATGATTTAGTGTATCGCTCTATTTTAGCAGCATCAAACAATGGGGCAAGCCAACCATTTACATTTGTAACGCCACCAGAACCTCCATACGAAAATATTCCTTCAGGATACATACTTTCAATCACCAATGCCGGCGCCATAGTTGTTCAATGCGCTGGAACCTTTGGAAATATTATTCCGCCAGGACCACAGATCCTTATGCCTTCCGATATTACGTACGTCGTAAAACCCAAAGTGACACTTTGTAAGAACTATATCATTGATCCTGGATTTACCAATACTACTGAGTTTACCGGCACCCCGGCTGAGATTGGTCTTCGAGATAGCCATGTTAATGATGCTTTTGATAATGTTGTTGCTTGGGCATGGGCCAGCAATGCAAATATACACGATAAAACGAATAATACCACCAACGTTTTTGTTGCCATTGGAAAGATTAACAATGATGGGACGCTTTCAATTGGATCGCCTATTCAATTGTCTGATCTTGCGCCAGGATTTTTGGTTTTCGATACTGCCGTGGCTATCAATCGTAAGGACAAAGATAATATTGTAGTCTCATATGGCGTTCACAATGGGGCTACCATGACGTATCGGGCTGTTTTGCGATCTCCAGATAATGGGGTAACATGGGTAGTTACCGAAAATGGCCCAACTAAAATTCAACCACAAGGTGGCGGCGGCGATAATCCCGGTGTTCGAGCTGATAAATATGGAAACATTTGGTATGGGACTACGAATTACGGCGCTTCAATCGACCAACCGACTTTCTGGATTAGCACTGACGGAGGCGATACTTTTTCTGTTGCCTATACGGCACCTGCTCCTGCAGCAGGCTTTTCTTATGATTTTCCTCAGTTCTGCTTTGGCGGAGATGGACTCAATTACGGCCTTAACTTCGTGGTTGATTATATCAATGGGACCACTGAAGACTCCTATCCTGTTGTTGGCTTTATTTCTATTACCGGCCCTGGAGTTTATGACACGTCAAATCCTCTCCCTGCACAATTAACAAGCCTTTTGAATGTCAACGTAATTGCTGATATTACCGCTTCTGCCGATGGAAGGATCTGGACACAAGGAGTTGCGCCAACGATAGATTTCAAAATTGGCGCTAGTAGCTATATTCAAGAAGCCGGAGTAATCTTCAAATCTCCCGGAGCTATTGATCGGAACTATGCCGGACCCTGGCAATATATTATCTGGAATGGCAGAGGATTCGAAGCGGGAATTCCATTGCAAGAATCACAACCATTTTATGCTGGATATTTGCCCGCTCAACCGCAATCCATTATCTATGATGATTCACGCCAAGCACTCTATGCTCTTTTTTCTGCACAATACCCGGATTATTCTCAAAATACCAGATTGTACTTTATTATCTCGCGCGATAATGGACAAACATGGTCAAATCCAATTGATATTTCAACAACTGATTTTGCAAATCGCGGCTTTCAGTCAATGGCCTTGGATCCTATCACCGGTAATCTTGTTTTTGGTTGGTATGATGGCCGTAATGATCCAACATATAAGTCGGTGCAATATTTCGGCGCTCTATTGCCGGCCAAAGAATTGGATGCATTAGTTGTGGCGATACCGCTTTCTAATCCTTTATATAAGCTAGGATCGGCTGCGGTAGCACCTTCACAAGTGTCATCTAAACTTGAAGTGAGTGAGGCAAAAAAAGTGGCAATTAAGAACCGTCACGAAGGAAGGCTTGGAGGCAGACTCCAAAGAAAGCCTAAACAGCGGGCTGCCTAATACTCTATTGGTCTGAATTGTATGTATCGCGTTAGCAGTCTTGATTATTCAGGATTGTTAACGCGATCTTCTGATAAATCCTTTTAATGTCGTTGCTAAATATGCATTTATTGATGGTCCGCCGTGTCATTATTATTGCTAAACAGCCTATTGAGAATTTTCAAACGCATAGCCTATCATTTGATAAAGCTGGGCACTTGGGTCGAGATTGTCATATTTCAAAGAATTTTTTGCTGAAATCTGCTATCAATGAAAATTGCATTCTACATAGCATCTCGAATTCGTGAACCACTTGGGGCGCCTGCCCATGGTCTTCAGTAAACCATCTATTCATTTTCTTGTATCATCTTTAAGCATTGCTTTATAATCAATAATGGAATCAAGCGCTGCTCGGAAACACCCTAGACCAGGTGATGAAGGAAGGACACTTTGAAGCAAGAAAACAAAATGAGCAACCGAATCCAGAAATTCGCTGAGAAACTCGGCCGGTATACACTATCACTTCTAGCCGCCATTCTTTTAGGAGGTGCAATAATTTTTTGGCAAGGAGGCGGCACTCCTAGAGCATTTTTGCTTATTTCTTTGATATATGCCGCAGTAGGGATAGGCTTTCAAAATAACATGTTCATCGCCCTTTCAGTTCTTGCGCTCTCCTTAGGAAGCGGTTTGCCAGCCATTTATAAGAGAAGCTTGGGGAAACCGATCGAGACAATTGCCTTCTTTAGTACGTTCGCGATTGCCGCATATATGCTATCGAAGTGCCTTGATAATCGCTTTCGTGACCTTGCTTTAACTGCATCAAAAACTGCTTTTTTTCTTGTAAATATTGGCCTGGCTGTTGGTTCTATATGGGGAGAAAAAATATATATGATAACGATTACCCCTGCGCTCTTTGTTCTGCCATGGTACTCTCTAATCCTACTCACAGGCCTTTGGGCAGGCCTAACAAATAACCGATGGATTATGGGTGTTCTTATTGCATCATTTATACTTTTAATTTTTTCCACTGTACAATTATCGCGAGTAGCATATGTGCAAGATATCACGCGCTTAGCGATGACCCATGCACCCTCTTTGATTTAGAAAATGGCTTGCCGATTCTAAGAGCTTTTAGCGTTAAGCTATAGGTGATGTGCCTATGCTTACGTTATTGCACTAATTAATCTTTTGTTTTGATCCCGCGGTTAGGCGCCTCGAAAAAGCACTGAGATATCGATTTAAGCAGTTGTATTGTTTTGTCATTTTTATCGAAGGGCTCAAAGCCGGTCGCATAAATAAATTCTTTGGTCAGGTTCGGATCGATGATCTTATTTTCAGAATTCATTGTTATTAAGTTTTCTAAGATCTGCGACCTAAAATCCTCTTTTGGCAATAAAGGCGTTAGTTCGGTATAGAGCTGATACGCGAGCACTGCTGCAGCAAGGTGTGGCGCGTAGGATCCTTTAAAGGTAGTTAAAAAATAATACTTTTTGAAGTGCACCAATCTGCGATAGCCTTAAAATTCTCTAAAGTAGGATGAGCCTTAAGGTGATTAAGCAATTGAGGGAGTACGTCACTTTGTACTATGCTGCTCATTTTGATTTTGCTGCAGAGTTATTAACGCGTTTTGTAATGCGTTAATTTCCGTTTTGTACCTATTGGCTAGCTCTACTATGTTTATATTTGCGCTTCCCGTGCGCTGTTCAAGAATCTCACAATCCCTTGCCGATGCAGCATTTTGAGAGCGATAGGCATTCAATTTAAGCGTCGTGGGGATATTAATGATGTATGCGATTAAGAAAGTGTACATAGCAATACTTAAGAAACAGCTATTAACCATCCAAGTATGAACTGCACCGGGTTCCTGAAAGTTTGTTCGAACAGCCGCCATTTCCATACATATGCCTGGAACGATCCAGGCTAGGAGAGAATAATACTTAGGATTAAAATAAAAAGGACGGTCATACCAGAGGGAGCGAAGGATAGTTTCATTAAGGATAAGATGGATAACAATAAGAAATGAGATGGCCATTGCCGTATGTATAATATAATTATGTTTGTTAATCTGAGGCCGGTGAGTAATTCTTCTGACTGTTTCATAGAAAGGCATAAAACTGAGCAAGCGATTTAAAACGCGCAATCCAGCGGCTAAACCTGCACAATCTGCCTTCAAATTTTCTATCTTTTTTTGAAGCTTTTCTTGCGCCTCATTAGGAGGATCGAGTTGCAGAATTTCTCTTCCTGTAGGGGAAAGCAAGGGCCAAATGTGTATAAGCGTACTGAGCTGACCTTGTTTTGTTATAGGATGACGTTGAATCACATCTTGTAATGCCTTTTGAATGTGCATCTTAATAGTATGAGCGCAGGTTTTAAAATATTTGTCCATAACATACTGCTTCTCGTCAGGCAGAGGATAAAATTCGGTTTCAATTAATGCCTTGCATATTCTTTCATATTCTTTTTTTGGTAAGACTATGAGTCTGCACAGACGATTTAAAAAATTGTTGTTTGCTGGCAAATACTGAGCAACATGAGACCATATTTCGGGGGAAAGTGTGCGAGTTAGTTGAAGCTCTTTTTGCATGCCATCAAGCGATGTACAAAGAGATACGCTTACAAGAACGAATAGCAAAAGTATTTTTTTCATTAGTAAGAAATATGTTTCAGGATCCATTCTTGACAGATTCTATAGGGCATCTTGGATTTGTCAAGAAAGCGCGAAAAGCGGTTATCCTGAAGCGCCAGCCAATTTGTCATAGCAAGAACCGCTTTATTGGCAGTTGCACACTACTTTTTTTTGTTACAGTTTTTGTGTCCGCGGTGGTGGTACTCACAATAACTTTGTTCAGAGATGATGAACTGCAGCATGAAGAGCATTTGTGCAGCGTAATAATTAACGTATTGCAACAATCGATTGACCGGACTGCTTGACGCTAAATCCGGGCGCAATAGCTCTTGCGAGAGCAAGTTCCTGAGGGACATGGGCCTTCAACTTCTGCAATTGCAGTTACTTGACAGCCATTGGTATCTTTTACCACAATGGCATAGGTACCGATGGCGAGGCCCATAAAGGTGTTTGATCCAAAGAAGGTGCTACCGCCATCTATCGAATATACTAGAGGAGGTGTTCCGCCAGTCGCATTAATCATAATTATGCCTTTATGCAAACCTTGGTTTTTCACGGGAGTTGTTGATATTGACGTTATAATTAAAGGAGCGGCTTGCTGGACCGTAGCTTGTAAAAACTGCCGACATCCTAATGCATCTTGTACTACGATGGCATAGGTAGTAGGTGCTAAGCGGGTAAAGAGGTTCGATGCTTGAAAGGTTGCACCACCATCAATTGAGAAAGTAAGCGGCGGAGTACCTCCTTGGGCTGCTATAATTATAGCGCCATCGGAGCTTGTACTGCAGCTTGTTGGCAAACCTGTTGCCTGAGCAAGAATCGCTGTCGGCTCTTGTATCACCGTACTGGCCGTTGCTGTACATCCACTCGCATCGGTTACGCTCACCGCATAGCTTCCAGCTACTAAATTCTGAAATAAAGGAGAATTTTGTTTAATAGTTGTTGTTCCCTTAGTCAAGGTATAGTTCACCGGTGACGTTCCCCCACTTTGTACAACAATAAGAGAGCCATCAGACCCTCCATTGCAGCTTACGCGGGTTGGCACTAATTGCTGGATTACAAGACCATTTGGGCCATTTACCGTCGCCAAACCTGTTGTTATGCAATTGTTGCTATCTATAATTGCAATTGAGTATGTTCCGACTGCAAGTCCATTCTTCACATTACTGGTGCCAAATGGACCAGCTGCGCCATTAAACGAATAGGAGATAGTACCAGTGCCTCCTTGGGCAATTATGCTAATAGTACCGTCTGCAAATCCATTGCAGCTAACCGGCGTGCTCAGCGCTGAAAAAATAATAAGCTGATCAGGTTGAGGTACTACCCCCACAACTGATACGCTGTTGCCCAAAGTGTCGAGTACCACGATACCATAAGTTCCCGCTGATAAGCCTGAGAAAGTATTTTGTAGCGTGAAGTCACCGCCATCGAGCGAGTAGCTAAGTGGCACGCCAAGATTACTTGTTGCATTGACCGTAAGCGTGCCATCAGCTCCTCCATGGCAGGAGACTGCTGTCGAAACGGGTTGACCGTTAATCGTAATGGGTTGTCCCGCACTAAACATGTAGTGCTCTGCAGTAGTACAAGCTATCAAGCAGAGTATGATTAGTTTTTTTGGCCATTGTAGTTTCATGATGTCTCCTCAGCCGAGCTCGTTATTTTTTATCTACTGCAGCAGGTCTCGCATGAACGCGCTAGAAAATTTCCTAAAGCGTTTCCGCGGCCTCCTTTTGTATGGATGGTAGCCGTTGTGCTAGCGGTACATCCGTTTGCATCTCTTACGATGATGCTATAGGTCCCTGCCTTTAATCCTTTAAATTGGTTTGAGCCTTGGAATGTCGCACCGCCATTTATTGAATACTGTAATGGTGCTACCCCACCATTTGCCAGGATGATAATAACGCCGTCAGATCCACCACAGCATTTGACCGGTGTTGTAGAAACGGAGTTAATGACAAGTTCTGCAGGCGATCCTACGGTAGCAGTTGCTAAGGCTGAACAGCCATTTGCATCTCTTACCGTGATTGTATACATTCCCGCTTTTAAGCCAGTAAAGATACCAGAACCTACAAAAGGCGAACCATTTATACTAAAAGTGAGTTGGCCTGTTCCTCCCGTTGCTATAATAGTAATCGATCCATCTGAGTTACCAAAACAGCTTACAGGGATACTCGTGGTATTTTGAACAATAATAGGAGCAGGCTGCGTCAACTGTACCGTTGTTGTTGCGGAACAACCATTTGTATCACTCACTATGATTAAATAATTTCCTGCAGTGAGCCCAATAAATTTGGGAGAACTTTGGAATGGTCCACCGTTGAGTGAATAGCTCAACGAACCAGTTCCGCCCGATGCAAGCACAGTAATCGTCCCATCACTGCCACCATTGCAGCTTGGCTGTGTAAATAGAGTACTGACAATACTAACTGCACTTGGATCTGACAAGGTAAATGATCCTCCTGATTGCCTGCAAACATTTGCATCTTGGACAACTACGTTATACGTGCCACTGCTTAGTCCTGTGAAGGTATTGGATCCTTGGAAGAAATTTCCACCATCGATTGAATAAGTAAGTGGGCTTGTTCCCCCTGTTGCTGAGATAATAATCTTGCCATCGCTTGACCCTTTACAGCTTGGAGCTACGAGAGTAACCGTGGTGATTGTTATTGCAGAAGGTTGTGAAATGGTAAAGTTGACTTGAACAGGTCCACAGTTATTAGCATCGCTTACTGCAACAGTATGTTGGCCTGCGCTCAAACCTTCAAAAACATTGGATGTTTGAAAAGTTCCGCCATCCAGTGCATATTTCAAGGGCGCTGTGCCTCCTGATGCTAGTATAATTACTTTGCCGTCTGACCCACCAAAACAACTTGCGGGGATTAGTACTGGATCTTGTACTATGATCTGAGTTGGTTGCCCAATGACAACGGGCATGAGAGCGGCGGCTGAGCAATTCGGATTATTGGCATCAACTACGCTGAGGGTATAATTCCCAGCTGCAAGATTAGTAAACTCTGCAGTAGAACCTGTCTGTTGTTCTTCTCCAACGGGTCCTTTTAAGGTAAATACATAGGATCCGGAACCTCCTGTTGCTGATACGGCTAATTTACCGTCTGAACCACCAAAACAACTCACGGGAGTTGCCGTGATTGATGGCTCTATTGCGCCAACATTGGCAACCGTTTCCTGTTGGCTGACCTTGCAACCAGTAGGATTAAGCTGATCTGCAGCCGTAACGGTGTAAGGGCCAGCGGGAAGTATTTTGATAAAATCGCCTGTTGGTTGGGGCCCCACGGTTATCGGACCTGCAACAGTAAATTCATAGGATCCTGAACCCCCTTGGGCCGTAGCGATGATTGATCCATCCGATGCACTGTTGCAGCTGACAGCGGATGAAGTAACGCTTATTGTAAGTGGTGTCTGATTTCGTATTATAAGCTGCGATGCTGTTGCTGTGCAATTATTCGCATCGGTAGCTACCACGGAGTAGGGAAGGGTAGATGCTGCCAAACCGGTAAAGGATCCTTCTTGGTTTGTTTGAGTATTACCATCTGGTTCAAGCAAAGTATAAGTAATAGTTCCGGTACCGCCAGCTGCATGTACTGAGATGCTGCCATCATTTACGCCGAAACAAGTTACATCTTGTACCTCGGCAGAAACAATGAGGAGTGCGCTTCCAGGTTGGGTTACAGTTGCTACTGTACTCGCACTACACATGTTTTGGTCTACTGCTGAAATGCTATAAGTATTAGCTGGCAAATTAGAGAACGAAAAGAATGGACCGTTTCCAGATTGAGGAGGCTGAGCATTAGGAGTAAGCGTAACGTTATAGGGAGTTGATCCTCCTGTTACTTGTACCGTAATTGCTCCCGTACTTTGGTCAAAACAATTAATTTGCGTTACCGAGGAAACAGAGATGCCAACACCTGCTTGTGCGGTAACTGAAGAATCGACGGTTATATTTGGTCCCCCAGTAGGCGGTATTAAAGTAACAGTATTAAGAGTTGACCCTGCAGGCGCCGTACAATTCACGGTAAATTTGACTGTAAAGGTAAGAAACTCTCCCGGTACAAGAGGTGCCTGAGAAACAGCAGTGACCGATTGGCTTGCAATGGTAAAACTAAAAAAATTAGGGATACTAGGGTCATTAGCAGCCACAATCGAACCTGCAGCCACAGGGGTGTTAAGAAGCACATCTATCCGGATACCGGCCGGTACGTTAGTCGATGAAGTATTGCCAACCGTGATTGCATAGGTAACTGGCTGACCAGCAACAATATTAACCGATAAAGGATCGACTGTTAGTGCCAGCTGTGAAGCATAACTAGGAATTGCAGCGCACAAGATGAAATACATTGCATGCAATTTATATAGAGAAAAAAGACCTTTTGTGCCTTTTATGGCCGCGTAACTATTCATGTTACTCCTTTTTTAACAGTTGCTCTCGTTACATGTGAAACTCTTGGAGATGAGATTCACATTTTGCTCTTTAGGCTGTCAAGAGTTTAATAGTTTTTCAGCGCTTGTAACCCTGCATCGCTTTTTATTACGTATGATGCGGCATCGAATGTATGTGCAACCAAGAACGATAACATATACTTTTTTGTTGTACACGATGAAGACTTGAATGTGCTAAAATACATTTGTCATGCAGTTTAAATAAAATAATCGCTTACATAAACAAGATTTTTATTGAGTAATTCTTGCAGAAAAGTAGCTTTTCATCAAAAATACAGATCCGCTCTTTTGAAAAAATTAAAAAAATAAAAAAATTCTCTTGATAATTATTGGGATGGTTTCGTATGCTAATTATGTAGTATTTACCACAACACCAAAAAAAGGAGAAGATCCTATGTTACACAATTTTAAAACAGCGGCTGCCAGCATGCTCAAATCCACCGTCAGCACTTCGCTGATTGCGGTTTTGTTAGCAGCGGGTCACGTTGCAGTTAGCAAGGCGCAACAACTCAGCATTGAAGAGGTTACACTGGCGCCCTGGTCGCCTAGTGTGCCAGGAGTTGCAGAGATACCTATAAGCGGAGGGGTTCCCCCTTATTCGACTTCTCTCAATGAAGGGCCGTTCATAGTTCAGCCCTCCAATTCTTATAGCAATTTTAATCTTGCCGAAGGTGACTACAGTCTTGTCATTCAGGACTCTGCAACCCCAACCCCAAATAGTATTACAGTGGATTTTAATATATCACCAGCTCCTTCTGTCAACCCTAATGCCGTTCAAATAGTTGATATTCAACTTAACAAGCCAACAGGGCTTTGCGATGGTCAGATACTAGTAAGTGCTTTACCAGCTGCCGGCGTTAGCTATCTTCTAACAGGGGGAACGATAATTCAGAGCAATACTACAGGTATTTTTACACAACTTCCTGTCGGCACCTACACTGTTACTGCGGATAATGGAATTCTCCTGTCAATCGCTACTGTTCCATTAAGCTTATTTAGCACATGCACTTACAGCTACGGTGTTCAGGTTGGCAGCCCCGACTGCATGGGAAATCATGGATTTATCCAGATTCAAAATCCTAAAATCCAAGGTGCAACGGGAACCCCAACTTTTTCATATATCTTGGATTTCGGTGTACCACAAAGCTCACCGACGTTCAGTCCGGTAGCTCCTGGCACACATCATATTCAAGTTCAAGCAACAGGGTGTAGCGTAAGTCATTCACAGCCCGTTACCCTCACTACGCCAACCGGACCAAATGCCTGTACCGCTAGCGCTACTGTAACTGCAACGCCTGACCCAGTAGGATGCGCTGGCACAATAAGCTTTACCACAACAGGCTTTACGCAGGGATCCAGTGCAACAATAACGAATACAACAACGGGAAGTTCGACGGTTGTGACCTATAACGGTAGTTTGGGTGGGAGCACTTCGGGAGGAAGTGGTATTAATGACGTTTGTATTAGCGACCCTACCTTGCCTTGCGGATCAACTGGGAAGCTTGCTGATGCGAGTGAAGTAGTGCCCACCCAGATCTTTATTTCCATCCCCCTTACCAGCGGACTTACACCGACAACCACTCTTGACATAAAAAAATGTGTCTCCAAAAAGAATGGCAAAATTAAGCCAGGGAAGGAAGCTACATTTAAGATTGTTGTTACCAATACCGGTACAACAAATTCGGCTACTGGTGTGACAGTTACCGACATTTTACCTTCTAACGTTGCCTTCGTAGCAGGTAAAAGCTGCGAGCCGTGGACGTTTACCGCGGAGGGGCAAACGGTCACTGCGACTTTACCAACCTCACTTGCTCCTGGAGCGTCTTCAACGATTACGCTTAAAGTAGTAGGTACAAAAACTGTAACAAATCAAGCAACCGTTGCAGCAACACTGGTTGCGCCTGTAACGGCTACCGCTTGTGCACGGGTTGGTTAACTCATCTATTTTGGAAGGCTCCAGTTATGCTGGGGCCTGCCAAGGCCTGTCACCTCTTTTTGTTCCCATTTCCAAAACTTATTCCGTGATATCCCTGTTGCGATACTCTCTTAACTGGGCCGTCTGGCTGAGCACACAGTTGCAAGCACTGTTTTGCAAACTTCCTAAATTCCTCCAGCTAGCTAGGCTTTGAGCAATTATTATTAAAAGTTAAAAGTATTGTGGCGTGAGACACGTAATCTGAGCGATGGTGGCGCCCTTCATCATGAGACTACTTCAAAGATATAGCATGATGAAAAGTGAGGGTTTTTGGTCACTATTAAACGCGCATGTACGCCCGTGGGATGTTACAGTTTGAACGTACCTTCACAAACAAATTCAGCTATTTTCTTTCGCTGAGCTTTGCTCGAATCCCGTTGGGCAAATTCTTTTGTTGAGTATTTTTTAGATGCACGCTCACCGATTGCTATCATGACTTCAACAGCATACCCTTTAGGAACCTTAATCTTTTTTCGCGCCTTTTCATAATCAAAACCTTCCATTACATGCCCCACTAAACCCATCGCTGCCGTTTGCAAAAGCAGATTCTCTACCGCAGCTCCCGTATCAAATGAATGTGTTTTACAGAATTTTTCATTGCGCTCATAATTTTTGCGTGATAGTACAAGAATAAGCGCTCCCGCATTCTTTGCCCATTCCTTGTTAAAAGGACCAAGAAGATCATAAAAAGTATCCCAATCTTTTGTGCCATAAAGTGCATATACCAATCTTCCAGGCTGGTTGTTAAATGAAGAGGGAGCCCAAATAAAGGCTGCGAAGAGCTGATTGAGCTTTTCTCGCATTTCGCTTTCAGAAAGAGTTCGATGCAGATCGTAGTTTGATTGTCGTTTGAGAAAAAGCGGCTCAATTGGGTACTCAGATGTGCGAGCAGGTTCATTTTTTCCAGCATCAGCTTTATCTTTGCAGATGAGAGAAAATGTAATAAATGCTAATGAACAGCCGAGTAATGTTTTGGCAGAAAGCATAGTTACCCCCGTTTAAAAAAATCTTTGATTTGTTTACTTTTATTGGCATGCACGAGCGTTCTTTTTTTGAAGCGGCCAGCAAAAAATCTTCTTCTTTGGATAGTATATGTATTTAGCACTGGGCTTGCAATCACCTTTTTCCCTCTATGAAAAAAGTGATGAGCAGCACTTCTGATAGTGTATCTTAATGCTGAGCGTCAACAATAATTGCCATGAAAAAGCCGGCTATCATATTTCTCCTCATATACAAAAAATGATAAGTTGTGAGGAGCTGCACTGATAGTGCATCTCGAAGCATCGGTTTCCCCGAGAGTTGGAAAAGTTGAATAAACCGGGGTTTCCAAAGGGAAGGCACCCTTTGGGCCGTCCAGGGCGCAGCCACTGGCGCCCGGCGCGTAGCCGCCAGGCAGTTGCTGATATAAAAAAGGAAGTCGCCGAGGGCGTGTGTGAGTATGGATTGGATATTCTTGGAACTAATTATTCTCGGAACTAATTGTTTTCGCTGAATTTGCGCAAAGATCTGCGGCAAATTGAAGAAACCCGTATACTGCACTACGCTGAACGCGTATCATAATAGTATCATAGTATTGCTTTCTCTCTCGCTCATAGAGTATTTTTTTATATGACACTAGAGAAATTATTGCCCACTTTTTGCCACATAAGGAACTGGCTATGCTAAGCACATTTAAAACGTATTCGGTTTATATAAAAAGTCATCTAAAAACAGCGGTTACTTATGCGGCCATATATGGCCTCCTGTTCGGCATTCCGTCACAGGTACAAGCAGCGAGTCTTTTAACACCTAAAAATGGCAGGCCATGCCTCGCCGCTTCCATCCCAAAAAGTGGCACTGGTCTTCTTAGGAAATTACTGTCTAGTTTGTCGTACAGCTTACCTCCTGTAACCGCCTATTCTGGCGAATCATTCCCTCGGCTAGAACAAGGCCAATTTCTTCTTGCCCACTACACGCCGGCAGGTTCTACATTGAAAATGTGCCAAGAAAGAGGATTAAAGGTTATTCTCATTATTAGAGATCCTCGTGATGTAGTGGTTTCCATGTATTATTATTTTGGGAAGGGCTATGCAAAGGAGCTTGGGATACCTTTTGAAGAACGAGATACCATAATCAGCAACATTATAAAATATTGGTATGCGGCTGGAACCCCTGCAGCTCAAAATTCGTCAAACGGTCGCCTTGCCATGTTAAATAACTATGACTCATATTTAAATTGGCAACACTATCCAGGAGCTATGATTACCACGTTCGAAAAATTGATAGGATCGCGCGGAGGTGGCAACGGGCACATGCAGAAAAATGAGATTCTACGTATCGCTCGTTTTCTAGAAATATCCCTTACGGATGTCGAGATTACACACATACAAGCGAATTTATTTGGTGGAACTTCTACATTTAGAGAAGGCAAAATAGGATCATGGAAAGATCATTTTACCAAAGAACACGTTGCCCTTTTTAAAGAACGAGGAGGCGACCTTCTTATGAGACTTGGGTATGAAACTGATAATTCTTGGGATGTTGCATAGCCAGCTAAACTATCTTAAAAAAAATAAGAGCTCTATACAAAAACATTTTTATACAAATGACGCCAACAATATCAATTAGCACTATTCTGCTCATTTCCACCACGGCAACTCTTGCCTATTTTAAAATAATTTCGGTACGCTAATACTAAAGCAGTGCACTGTGCACTCCACAATTATCTTTATAAGGGGGATTTTCTATGTTCAACAACTACATAAAGCCGCTATCAAAAAGAAGCTTAGCTTTTTTATGGCTTATTCAACTTTTCTATGTGCAGTTTCTAAGCGGTATGGCATGTCCCAGTAATCAGACGATAAACTATAGTTGTGCTCCTAATGAAACAATGTCAATTGCGGTAACGCAGCCATGCGGTGTCAATACGACAGGGAGCATCCTCGTTACTGCCGGCCCAGAAAATGATTATGATTTTACATTAAGTAGCACCATGTCTGGGACGCAGGTAGCGTCAGGCGGCGATACCGCTTCATTTACTAATTTAGCTCCAGACACGTATTCTCTTCTTTCAAGCAGTAGAAGTGTGGGTAATGGATGCTCTGCGTCTTTTATTATTTATCCCTATACTCCGACACCTGTTATTACGACTACGTGTCTTACTACCTGTCAGGGAACACCCTTGACGCTTACTGCCACACCGGACAATCTCGCGACGGGTTGCTATTCATGGCACGGTCCAAGCGGCACCATTACGGGAGGAAATACTTTTTCAGTGACTCAAACAGGCGATTACTACGTGACCATTCCTTGTGGTGATGGAAGTACGCTTACCTCTAATACCGTTCATGTCACGGTATGTGGGCAAAGTTGCTGTACGCTTGCTTGGGTTACAGGGTTTCCGGTAGGCTCCCCAACCTGTGGGGCAGAGGGCACCGGCGCTATTAGCGCATCGGTTACGGGCGGAACTCCACCCTACTTCTTCCAGCTCGATGCATTTACGCCTATTATGAGTTTTTTTCCGACCTATAATTTTACGGGACTTTCAGCAGGTACCTATATGCTAACCGTTACTGATAGCAGTGTACCTGCCTGTACAGTCACAGGAACCGCTACTGTAGCACTAGGAGACTTTGCGTTGGTGGGTACCTCTAGTACACCATCATGCTCCAATGGCAGCAATGGTACTATAACGATTACCATATCGGGCGGAGTGTCGCCGTATTTTTATTCTGATGGAATAAATACCTTTAGCTCGCCCTTCAATACGTTTACGTTTATGAGTGAAGCGCCAGGAACGTATACTGTTTCGGCTGAAGATAGTACTTTCTGTACTATATTTGTACCTGGTGTTGTGGTAGGATCTACTCCCGCTCCAACAGTCACCATATTGGGCGCCTCAGATATATGTGGCCAAAATCCACTCGTCCTGACGGCAATTCCAAGCCCTGCTGGTGACATGTTCACCTATGTCTGGACGAACAGTTTAAACGTCACGGTCAGTACATCATCAACCTATAGTCCAACGACGCCAGATACCTACACGGTAACGGTAACTGATCATAGTACAGTGCCAGCGTGCTCGGGAAGCGCAAGCATTACCGTCAATGAAACTCTTACCGCAGGAATTACGGCTACTCCTTCTGCATGTATTGCCACTCAGGGTGGCTCAGTATCATTGTTAGCAAGCGTTGCGCAAGCGGGTACCTACCAGTATGTCTGGACCATTCCACACGGCGGTGGTACGGTGACGGGCAATCCGATAACTGCTTCTGTTCCAGGAGTGTATACAGTAAATATATCAGATCTCACACAACCAGAATGTAGCGCAACCGCATCTATAATTGTAGCTGAGGCTTTTCTAACGGGCCTTGCGACTTCAGCAACATGCCAAGGTGATATTACCATTACAGGGACAGCAAGCTCAGGAAACAGCATAGTTGCTACCAGCGGCGTGCTAAGTGGTTCAACAACTGCCCTACCAAACGGGTCATTTACCATTTCGCCGATACATGCATCAACTAATGGAACGTATACATTCACCGTGGTGGCAACCGATAACAATGATATCGTAACCCCTCCATGTACTGTACAACAAACAATTCCAGTGACTGTTGGTAGCGCTCATTTGAGCAATGTCCAGGCAAGTGCTGACTGTCTAGGCAATGTTACCGTAATAGGCACAGCAGATGCAGCGGTTCCTAATGATACTATAACGGTAACTGTGGGAGGCCACACAGGAATAGGTTCTGCTGATGGTGTTACCGGTAATTTCACGGTAGTAGTCACGGGAGTCCTTCCTGCTAATACCTATCCCTATACGGTTACCGCTACGAATAATACGGTGACCCCACCATGCAGCACAAGTTTTAGTGGATCAGTAATTGTTCCGTCATGCTCAGGGACGGGACTCTCACTCTTCCAACGCTGTAATGCGAAGGTTGCTTGTGATGGGATAACTTCATTAGCAGCCGACGTGAAAAATATTGGCGGTTCGCCAGCAACAGGTGTTACCGTTACTGAAGAATTACCATTCTGCTTCACTTTCTTAGGCGGAACAGGCGATGGCTGGAGCTTTGTTCAATCAGGCAACAACGTTATAGCTACCTACAATAGCGCTTTACTGCCAGGCCAAACGGCATCATTTAGCCTTGCGGCAAAAGCTAACTGTTGCTGCTTGTCAAAGAAGAAAGTGGTGGTAAACGCAACTGCTATCAGTCAACAAACGGTTACGCAACCGGTGACTGCATCGTGCTGCATCAAGCTTACGCCAGCTACATGCATTAACAGCACAACCATCTGTCCATAATTTTGTTAGCACAAAGGGGCCCAGATTAATCTGGGCCCCTTTGACTCTTATACAGGATGATTTTTTGGCAGGCGAAGCCTATTTTAGGGTTCTTCTCGTTCCGCCTTTGAATGCCACTGGTTACAGCGTGCACCATGCTCAATAAGAAGTTTCTTGATGGCTAGAGCTTCTGGTTTTTTAGATTCAAAGACTATATCAAGAGGTGTGTCTCTATCGACATCTTGCATGTTAATGCCCACTTCGACACCTTTTTTACTCAAGCCTAGAATGTGTTTTACCACTTTTGTCTGCTTTTTTCCACAAGCATAATGCAGAGCGATTCCTCCATCTTTACATTTTTTGAGCAAGGATCCTGGATCGAGCTCAGCTAAGTAGGCGAATATTTCAAGTCTGCCGTAGGCTGCGGCTAGATGTATAGCTTGCATGTCGCTCTTATGATTCAGAGTAATCGCTGCAATGCGAGGACCGATTGACTGTAAATAACTGGTATCATTAGCTATGATGGCGCAATGAATTTTTATATCTTCGGGAGCTGCAATGCCTGAAAAGGATCCGGATTTCTTGCTGATAAGGTTTGCTAAGAACTGTATGATACTTTCAGTGGGCCACTCTTCAGGGTCCAGCACTATTTCAAGGGCATGGCCGGTAAATTCAGCTCCTTGATCTACAAGCCAATTCATAAATTCTTTATGATCTTCAGGAAAGTCATGGAGAAGATAGCAAAGCTCATCAAGCATGGTTGAAGGGGTTGATTCTGGATAATGGGCTAAGCAGTTTATCGAAAGTCCTTTCGCTCTAAGGAGAAGACAAATTTGCTTACATTTATCTAGGCGTTCTTTGTGTTTATGTTTCTCATGCTCATTCAGCCTCCAGGGATAATGTGCTGATCGTAATGCGCGAATTAATCTATGAAAAGGAGATCTCGGTGCTTCGATAAAATCTGTTTGCCTAGATCCAGCGGCAGCAAGTATGCTTGAGCCAAAATGCTTTGTGCCCTTTAAAACCTCAGCCACGATCACAGGATCTAACGAATCAATTGCATGCTCCAAAGGAGTTGTCTCCTTAGATAAAAAGCAATCGCCCTTCCGGTGGTCTGCTTCACCTATATAATCGAGATTATATATATCGGGTTCACTAAAATCCGCACCCATTAATCGCAGGGCTTGAATGAGAGGAATGCTCTTCCATTCAATTGCGTACCATAAGAGTGAAATATCATATATGATATTTGTGAGCTCGGTTGGAAGACTCGATGATTTTAATGAAAGCGAAATGCCATGACCCATTGAATTAACTTTGTACACACGATGTCTTACTTTAAAAGATTCGCAATTGATAACATTTTCTTTTTGCAGAAGTTTATGGAATTTTTTCCAAAGGGGATCCTCATATTTTTTTATTTCTTCAAGCAAGTGCTTTTGTTCTGGCGAACAGATACTTTCATTTGCGGCACTAATCTGGTCCTGCAGAAACTTTAAGAAATCGCATTTACCTTCTTTGCTTAATCCCGGGTCAGTGACCACACGGACTAGTGCTTGAATCCTGTCCAATAGGGCTTGCCCTTCATTCTTAGAATGATACATTTGAGCAATAGCCTGAATTACCTCAGTGTTCTCAAGATATGGCCGTCTTAATAGACAGTTTTTAAGAAGAGGCAAAAAAAGATGTTTGGGCACTTGGGAAATCTTTTCTCCTAGTGCAATCAGTTGCCCTTTTTCGCTTAGCTTAGAAAAACAGCGCTCTACCAGCGTTGCTTGAGCTGACTCTTGGGCTCTTATGTACTGTGACGTTGCTGCAGCAATCAGACCTAGTACAATGTATTTGCGATGTATAATCATTGAAGACCTCTATTCGAAGAATTTAGTGCATGAGTTTTTATGTTTTGGCCAGTCGGCCGTTTGGCATTGTTTACAACAATAGTATACCCCCCTGCACCTGCCGCAGCTATTTGTGGAACCAACCTGAGTTTCACAGAGTGCGCATACTCTTTTCTTTTCCTTTTCTTGCTTAATTTCATCTAATGTTTTTTGTGCTCTTATGTTATTCTGTTCAGCTGCTCTGGATAACCATGCTATTGCTTCACGTTGTAATATCCTTTTTTGCTTTGGATCAGTTGTGTTATCACTTTGCTGTTTGAATATATAGCCTAGGTTATTTTGTGCACTGGCGTTATTTTGCTCAGCAACGATAAGAAGTTCATCTTTTGCTTGCTGTAAGAGCATTTCTTTTTCTTGAAGATCAGAAACGAAAGTACTTTTTTGCCATAAATTTACCGCTAATCTTACTTGTACATCGGCATTGCGATGCACCTTCGCCTTTATAAGTAATGTTATTGATTTATCTAGCAGATATAATTTTTTCTCAGATTCGGCTGTCTTGTCAATTTTTAAATCGTAAAGAGAGGCAAGAGAGTATTGGTTATCAAAAACTTGCAGGTCTGCTTGTTCTGCCCAGTGTATTGCTGTATCTAAGAACGCATCTTGTTCTTGTGGGTCGGCTGCGATGATGTATTTTTTTTCGTAGACCCTTGCTAGAAGCATTTTTGCCTGACTCTTTTTATCGATGGGACAGAGCTCATAATATTTCAAGCCAGCTTCTAAGGCTTTATTTAAAAAGTCTGCTTTTTTATTATTATCACTCGTGATCTCGCTTTTAGTGATATAGACATGGCCTAAGTTGTAGTGGGCAAGTATATAACCATTGAGGGCGGCTTTTTGAAAATGAATATGTGCCTCATTTATAGCAGCTTCTTTTTCTTGACCTGAGGAAATGCCGGAAGCTTTTTGACTATAGTAGTGCCCTAAATTATTTTGAGCAAATGCATTGCCCGCTTCTGCAGCTTTTATAAGCCAGTGAAAACTTTGAGCTAAAAAATCTTTCTGTATATCAGCATTAGTTGCCTGATTGGCCCTTTCTTTGAGGATGCTTACTAAATTGAACTGCGCATCGCTATGATGCTTTTCAGCAGCTTTCGTGTACCAGCGTTGTGCTTGCATTAAGCATGTTTCTTGTTTTTTAGGATCCAGTAGCCACTTTCTTTTTTCATCGTAAATGCCAGCTAATATGTATTGTGCACCAGAAGAGTCAGTGCGAGCCAGTTTAGTTGACCATTCTATGGCCTGATCTAATAATTCTATCTTTTTTTTTACGTCATTGGTTTGAAGTGCTTTTGCAAAGAATTCTGCACCAAGATCTTGTTGGGCTTCTTTGTGGTCGTGTTGAGCAGCTTCTTTCATCCAGTAGAGATACTTTTTATATAATTTGGTTTTTTCCTGCTGATCAAATGCACAATTACTTCTCTTGGAATAATCCAAGGCTTTTGCATACAGGGTTTCGGCTTGATTTTGGGCTGGAGTGCCAATATTTTCGTCTTCTTTCTCCATGCATACACTGCATGCACTTACACTAAGGCAAAGGATTAGAACTATTTTTTTAACCATGATACTGCATCAATCACTTTAATTTTATAAGTAGCGCCAAACTACTGAGATTTGGGAAAAATAAATGTGTTTATACTGCGAATTATTAAATTTTTAAAGAGATTTCCGAGCGAACGTTTGGATAATAATTCAATTTGATATTCTATCAAATTTATTAATATGTGTCAATTAAGCCCTTTTTGCCCAGATACATTTTTTGTCCATCCATAAATAATGGTTAAGTTGCACTCTTTCAAACAGCCTGTCCCATTTTTGGCGGCAAACAGATCTAGCTTTTTTCCCTCTTGATAAGGAAAAGAAGAAGATGTTACGCACTGATTTAATGATTAAGCTACACTTGGCCCATTAGATGTCCTATCTTGAATAATGAAGTGAGATGCGTCTGAACGAAGTGATAGACCTGGAAAGTGGGGTTTCCAAAGGGCTATCCCTTTGGGCAGTCCAGAGCGCAGCATCTGGCGCTCGACGCGTAGTCGCCAGCAAGCTGCTGATATAAAAAATAAACTCGCCGTAGGCGTGCAAGAGCCTGTATTAAATTAAATTCCTAAGAGTCTCTTAAAGCGGGACAACGGTTTACATTTCACGCTTCACCTGTTTGCAAGTGCCAAAGCTTAGCATACGCACCCTGCTTTTGTAGCAATTCTGCATGGTTACCAGATTCAATAATGATGCCCTTATCGAGTACGTAGATGGTATCCGCATGCCGTACCGTTGAGAGGCGATGAGCTATGAGAATAATGGTATGCTGGTGGGCCAAATGAGCAAAAGAAGCTTGGATGGCTGCCTCTGTTTCATTATCAACAGCGGAAGTAGCCTCATCAAAAATTAAAATGGGCGCTTTTTTTAAAATTGCGCGGGCTATTGCAACCCTCTGGCGTTGTCCGCCGGACAAATTCTTGCCATTCTCGCCTACTATTGTTTCATAGCCATCCGGTAATTGTTCAATAAATGAATGCGCCTCGGCCAACCGGGCAGCAGTAACTATATCAGCGCGTGTAGCCGTAAATGTGCCATAGGCTATATTTTCTGCTACGGTACCATCGACAAGGTACGTCTCTTGGCTTACTAGTGCAATAGCCTTGCGCAATGCACTTAGTTTCAGTGCCTTGATATCATAGCAATCAATGCTTACGTTACCGCTGCTTGCATCATAGAAACGCAGGAGTAACTTTATAATGGTACTTTTTCCTGATCCGGTTGTTCCTACGAATGCTATCGTGTTTTTGGCTGGAATAGTAAATGAGATTTGCCGTAAAACAGGCCGTCCTATTGCGTAAGCAAATGATACGTTATCAAACTTAATTGTTCCTTTAATCTCTTCTAAAGAGGGACATTCAGCCCCATCAGTAATTGAAGGCGAAGCGTCAAGTAGGCCAAAAATGCGGCGGGCTGAAGCCATTGATTGCTCATACATAGTAGTTATTGTTGTTACGCTGGTAAATGGCCATAAAAATCTCTGAGTTAAAAAGACCAACGCTGCGTACCAATTTATAGGAAGTATTCCTTGGAGGGCAAAATAGCCTCCCGCAATTAAAGTTGCTATAAAACCGATCATAATCGCCATGCGCACTGTAGGGATATAGGCAGCATTAATTTTGTATGCTTTAAATTGGGCTTTTTGAAAAAGCTTTCCTTCGTGCAGCAGAAGCGCTTCCTCGTAGTTTTCTGTGGCATAGCTTTTAATCGTAGAAATGCCTTGCAGTCGATGCGCTAGGTGACTAGATAATAGGCCCGATCTTTCTCGCAGGGCCCCGTAAAGAGCTGCTAAGCGATCTTGAAAGTAGTAGGCGATTGCTATCACAAAAGGAATAGGAAGTGCAGCAAAGAAAGCCAGCGTTGGTGAAAGGAAAATAAAAATAGCACCCATCGCAATAATATTGACCAAAAGCTGAATAACCGCATTAGGAGTTTCGCTTAGAAAAAGCTCTAGTTGATTAATATCATCATGTAAGATTGAGAGCAAGCCACCCGTTGTTTTATTCTCAAAATAAGACATATCAAGCCTTTGGAGGTTTGCATAGGCGTGTACGCGTAGGTCCTGTTGGATATCTTGCGCGATGCCTCTCCATAAAATCGAATAGAGATATTCAAAAACTGATTCTAAGATCCACAAAATTGCGGTAATACCACCAATTATATATAACTGATGAAAAGGATTGCTTATGCCCAAACGAGCAACGATTGAATGTTGTTGATTTACAATCACGTCAATTGAGATACCTATAAGAATTTCTGGAACGATATCGCACAGTTTATTTGCAGCAGAACAGAGAGTTGCGAGTATCATTTTGCCCTTATACGGCACGGTAAAGTGTAATAAGCGCTTTAAAGCGTTCAGTGAGTTCACGTTTTTCCTTTAGAGTTTCTAAATTATTTCATTTTCTTTGAGTGTTATTATAACGCCCTCCAACGCTCCATTAATATGGTGGTTCATGAGGGCATGCGCTTCTTTTGCATTTCGTTGTAAAACAGCATGTGCTAATTTTGTATGTTCTTCGTTATTTAACGCGAGCTCCTCCTTTGCCAGGTTATAGGCTATTCGACAGTACCTATCGAACTTTACATATAAGTCATGACGAATTTTGAGCAATGTTGGCGAGTTACAACCGCTGATGAGCGCCACATGGAAAGCGTAGTTTTTTTCAGCCCAAATAGAATAAGGGACTGGTTGCTTCTTCCTTTCTATAAGCGACAACTGATATAAGGCCGCCACAACTGAAGATTCCCACTTCTCATCTCCACGCTCAATGGCTTGAGCCAAAGCTACATTTTCAATTTGGGTAAATGTCCTATAAATGTCTCGAATGTCTGATTCTGATAAAGTAGCTACATAGAAGCCTTTATTGCTCTGGGTTTCAACCAACCCGCCAGCTACTAATCGTGATAAAGCTTCACGTAGGGGGCTTTGTCCTACCTTAAAGAGCTCTTTAAGGGTCTCAATCTTGAGTTTTTGGCCAGGCTTTAATGTTCCGGTTATAATATCGCTTTGAAGCTGGTCGTAACAGTTCTGAACTAACGTATCAGTCGCGAATTTTTCTCTTTTTTGCATAGCGGTTTCTCCATACCAATGTATCATATATTTTTTTATTATATCGACAATTTTTTATTTTGTCGACAAAATTATTTTTTATATATAAAAAAGCATGGGGTGAAAAATTTATATATTTGGTCGGGGGTGTCTTATAAAAAAAATCTAAGTAAAATGGTAGCTACTTAGCCCTGCAATTGGTGCGGCAAAAAACTAAATTGCTTTCAAATGACCGTTCGTGCCGATGGAGCGCACAAAGTGCCCGATTAGAGGGAAATGAATGGCCAGGGATTGAGCGACCTTTATCTCGGGAGCGGCGGACGTAGAAAGAAGCTACCCCCCTCATCCGGTAGTTTTCTTTTGTCTTTCTCTTTGCTTGGTTGATCTATCTGTGGTTCTTCAAAGTTTTGGTGTATATGTTTTTCAAGCTTTTGAAAGGCCAGACCTTGAAGATTATGGGCACTCTCCAGATAGCTTTCCAATAATCTTTTTAGTTTTCCATCTTTTTTTACTTCTTCAAGCTGTAGTAAGAACTCAATATCATCGTCCTTTTGAAAAGACTCGATGATTGTTTGAAGAATTTGTATACCAAAATCTTTTTTAGTTAGCGATTTTCTTTTTTCGTTAAATCCCGATATTTTTTTTTCTGTTGATTCGTCTATGCGGACTATCTTTGAACCTCTAGTTTTCTGCTTTTCATCAACTTTCTCTACGGTCACAATTCCTACTTGTTGATTAGAATCATCGTCCTTGCTAAAAAGGTAATGAGTAAAAGCTCCTACGCAGCTTCCCATGAATAACCAAAGCAGACGTGAATAGTTCCGAGTTTCTTCCGGGCATTTTTTAGTATTCTCATGATGGGCCTGATCGGGAGAAACTTGTTCCTGGTCAATCAGATCGGCCCTCTTTTCCTGCGGTCTCAAGTACAGAGGTAACAAAAACGAGAGAGTAAGAGCGAACAAAAACTCTTTTTTCATGGATTTTTTTCCTCAAGGGTTGCCTTTATTATTTCAAATTCGGCCGCTATTTTCTCATCACGTTGTTCGGGAGTGAGGTCCGATTTTATGTATTTATATAATTCTTTCAAGTGGCTCTTAGCTAAAGCTACATGCTTTAAAAATTGTTCGGCTAAAGCCTCAAATTTTTCTTGGGCTCTGCCTGGGCTTGATAGTCGAGTAAATTCTTCATACTTTTCGGTATTTACTGTTGTAACTTTTTCAAGAAGTGCATCAAGAAAATCGCTTTTAGGTACTGGGCATTTTAAAAAGGATTGTTCTTTGAGTACAAGCCAATACTCAATAGCAACATCCCAACCTAATTGTACATATAATTCCAGGAAATGAACGTCCACTTCTTTTTTTAAAGTCGGCTCATCAATAAGCTTATTGTCTATATAAAGCTCCGAGCGCAAATAATTGAGATACCGTTTTTGCGCTTCTTTTATTTGTGCTTCATACGTTTTATAAGCAGCGGTTGCTTCTTCGTTAATTGACCTGGGATCATTATCAGAAGCATAAAATTGGGGTATACTCATCCAACTTTGGCGTGCCAGCTTTAGGTGATCCTCATAAAGAGATTTGTTTGATTCTTTAACCGCCTCTGATGGTCTGCCAGGGTTCATATCAGCGGCCTTTTCTGTCAATTCCTGTTTTTTTGCTCTTTTACTTGAAAGTCTTGCAAGAACGTAATTTGCAGTCGGATAGTCGTTTCCCGCTTTAGCAGCCAACGATGCAGAAAGCTTAGCCGGCCCCTTGAGTCCGTTTCTTTCTAATCCTTCAGCTAACGCCAAACTGGCCGATTGAAGTAATGTCGGATTTTTGGCATTGGGACGTGTGTACTTTGATTTATTTTTGTCTCGTTCCATTGAGTAAAGAGAAAAACAAACAAGAGAAAATAGAACTACAAAACAAAAGCGATTATTCATCAGTGCTCTCCTCAAAGAAGTAGGTTGCCAGATTTCTGATAATCTAACAGGCCTGAGGCAACAAGACAATCTTTTTTGCTTTTTTTCGTCGCCCGTCTCTGATTTGAAGGTTCGATTGTTTACTTTCTCTGCACTATATTTTTGGCGTAACATCTTCGATATCTTGCTTCTTCTCTTTATCAAGAGGGAAAAAAGCTAGATCTGTTTGTTTTATAAAGTTGATTTTTAAGATATCCATACGTCTTACACGCCGGTTATGCTGCGTATGATAATACATAACTTTGTTTTTTAAATCATAGGCGCTAGTCCACAGAGTTGAGCTTCTCATCCCAACAGCTTTCTTTGATCCGCCATACTTTGCAAGAGGTATATTAAAATTATCAAGAATGCGAAACATCTCATACATGGTTTCCTCACCTGTGCTTGTTTGCCGGGCGGACTTTGTAAAAACTGTTGCTCTTACAAACCGAGATGGTGGCGTGAAATCGCCGGGTAATCCAACCAAGTTACTTCCATGACCTAAGGGAGTAATATCGAATCTGTGAAAGGGCTTGTAGGTACCGGGCATAAGATGAATATAATTGCGTAGATTGGTTTTATGCCAATCATAGCTTGGTGCGTTGGTGATTACGCCAAGCGGTGCATTAAAAATATGCCGTTTGCCTTTGAGGAATTCGATTACAATGGATTTGCCACTCGGCTCTGTTACAATGTAATGCAAAGGAGCAGCAAAGCCAAGCGCCGGTTCGGTAACCGGTACAACACGCACAGCTCGAAGTGCTTTTTTTGCATCTTCTATCGTCGCGCAGGTGGTTAGCAGATAGGGGCAAAGATCGGTTTGTCCCAGAGTGGCGGCTGCTTCTTTAGAATTATACTTCTGATACTGCGCAAAACCCGGATGATAAAAGGCTCCTACAGCCAGTCCTTTTTCGTTTATACCATCAACTAATTTTCCTTCTTCAAGGACATCGATTCCTACCGCCCCAAACTTGGCCTTCCATGATAAGCCTGACTTTCCATCCGGGGTAGACGCGGCAAAAGTATGCTCGCGCGGAATGACCATTATGCGAGATTTTAAATCAAAAGCACTCCATTCCAGCGTGCGGCCATACAGTACGGCGCCATCTTTTGCCTTGAGTCGGATACCTGTACAGGCGAATATTGAAGGATTAGAAAGAAACAGTAAGGTGAAGAATAAAATAGGTAAAATAGGTTTTTTTTTCATGATTTCTCGTTGGTGTAAATATTGTATTTTCTTTTTTGTTGTATTTTAAGCACATCCTGCCGGTTTAACCGATAGTAAATAGCTTGTAAACTGCCATATGTAAAAGTGTTTTCGTATCTGAATCCTAATTAGGGGTTCTGATTTTGCAGAGATTTACAGTGGGGCTTATGCGCTTTCCAGTGGGCTCTTTGACAGTTTGCATTGCAATAGCGAATAGTCATACACTGGCCACAGAGCTTAGGCGCATTGCCAGCCTGACAGGACCCACAGATCTGTAGAGCCACAATGTCATTCAGTTTTTTTTGCATTTCATCTATGCGTGCTTGAGTCATTGCTCCGGGGGATCCCAAATTAAGCGCCCTGTTGTACCAGTTTAGAGCTTTTTTAAGAAAGGCTTTTTTTTCTTGTGGCGAATCAGTACGCTCATTTTTTTCTCGGTAGAGCTCGCCCACATCGTAAGCTGCGTTGCTATTACCTTGCTCTGCCGCCTTTAAGTACCATTCTTCAGATTCGGTTGATAGTGCATTTTTCTGTACGGGATCAGAATTTTTTCGACTTAGTTGTTCTAGAATTATAGCTAGATTGCATTGAGCTTCAGGCCTACCAGAGCTTGCTGCTCTGCGTAGCCATTTTAAAGCCTTTCGCATAAATTTTTCTGCCTCTTGTCCGTCCATGGAGCTCATACTTTTTGCCCTGAATGCTACTCCCAAATTAGTTTGAGCGTCTACGTCTCCCTTTTTTGCAACGACGCGAAACCATTTTATCGAATTGTTTGAGGCTTCTTCCATCTGTTTAGCATCAGAGACGATCTTACTTTTTTGAGCATACAAAAGGCCCAAATTATAGGGAGCTAGTTGATGTTTCAGCTCGGCGGCTTGAAGAAAATTGGCAATAGCTTTATTGCATAAATCCTCTTTTCCCCTTGGATCGGTTGCCCGGTCAAGTTTTATTTTATAGATACCTCCAGCATTGTTTGCAGCTTCACGATGGCCATGGTCTGCGGCCATCAGGTTCCATTTAAGAGCTTCATCTTCTAAATGCTCTCTTTGTCTGGCATCAGTTGCCTCAAGGCTCTTATCAAGATATAAAGCTCCCAATTTCGCTTGGCAGCTTACGTTGCCTTTTTCGGCCTGATTACGAATTAAAGCTTCAAGCACCAGGGTTACGGGCTCGTCTCTCAATGTGACTTCTATGGTTGCTTGTGAAGGTCTTTCCATACCATTAATTGAGATGCCAGAGGCCAGTCCTATGCACAAAAGTGCTAATTTTATTATCATAATTCATTACCTTTCAATTTCTGTTTCAATTTTTTTACATTCATTACCATGCTTGGGCCAGTGTGATTTTTGACATGCTGCATTGCAATAATATACGGATCTGCATTTGCCACAACGTAAAATGACACCTTAAATTTTTAAGGCAAAACTGTATTCTTCTAAACACTCTGCACTGTATCAGTAAGAGGATATTCGATCAATGCTCAGTAGTTGCCTGCGTTCTGATCGCTATCCGTGGCACACTGCGTTTGTAACCACTGTATTATGTCCAGTTGATCGCAATCTATGACACCATGCGCGAGTAACCACTGTATTGTATCAACCAAATGACTTCTTACAGCGTTCCTTAACAACCGTTGAATATCTCCCAGATCGGAAATTTGTGCACCTCTTTTAATTAGATGATCCATCACAGCGAATTTATTGTACCATGCACACTCATATGCTAAGAGCAGTGCAGATCTTGGTTTTACGCCTTGTATGCCGAGCTGCAGAGCGCGAATATTCGCTTCTGCTGCTAATGCAGCATCAATGCCTGGGATATCTCCGTGTATTATAGCGTCAAATAACTGCACATCGGCCGCTACTTTCATTTGCATTCCAGAAAGTGCATAGCAAAAGAGCGATAAGGTAAAAAGTGACACAATTTTTAATAATGTGTTCATAAAAACTCCTGATCTCACCGATTTTTTGCGTCATTATATAATGACAGTTTACAGGCTTCTGTGATATTATTTATATTTGCAATTATATGTTTTGTTGAGATTTTGTCAAGTTTTAATTTTTATCAGTAATGGCCCGGCTTTCGATACTTTTCACCCAGTATTTAATTTACTCAAGGAGCTTCTATCGCCTAGTCCACATTTGTCAGCTTTGGCATTAATATTCTTATCATATGGGATGTAGCTTTCAGCAATGAAGAGTGAGGAGCTCGGAGTTGCAGAAAGAATGCGTTGAATTTATTTATACGCAGAACATCGAACGATTAGAAAAAGAGTTGTTATTTGGATATTCAATTTATATACTACCTATGAATTATGAGCAGCTTTGCTGATAAAATCGCAAAAGAATTTGAGCACTTTCTGGATCGCCAGCTAGATCGCATAATAAAAGGAGTTTCCCGTGAAGAAATTTTTGGTGATACTACTCTTTTTTCAGTATACTTACGCTATGGAGCGTATGAGTACCTATATAGGTGCGCAGGAAAGGGTGAAACTTTTAGAGAAAGCATTAAAAAATGGGAATGAAGACGTAGCTCTATCACTCTTGCAAAACGACGCTGAACTCTCTAGTGGTGAAAGGGGCAAAAAACTTTTAAATGAATCGATTATCAAGTCGCGAGCAAAGATACTGCGCTTCTTACTTGAAAAAGGAACTTTAAAATCATTAAATGATCTTGAGATAAGTTCACTATACAGTGCCTGGGCTTGTCCATTGAGGCATATTTTTAATAATCCCTGTAGCCCGAGCATTGCTGTTACGCAAGAACAAAGAACCATGTACTCTTCTACATTAAGCTTACTCATACAGTTTGATGAATCGTTGCAAACAAGGGTATCCAGATACTATATTCCCGCTAAAATAATTGACCTATTATTCTTTAATGCATCCGTTGCCTGCACTCGATCGGTCCTCGAGCAGCTCGTTCGTAAAGGAGTGCATATAGATTCTCTAGGAGCTGCACCGCACGGCATAAATTTCTTGATTTTTTGTATAACCCCGTATCTACCTGAGGATGCTCCTTGTTTTAATCAATTATACGCGCAGTGGACAATGGAAAGAGCGAGCATAGATCCTTTAGGAGCTGCACCACGCGGCATAAATCCATTAAGTCTCGCTGCGGGTTCCCACCAATCACCGGAGGTTATTCTTTATCTACTTAATCTTAATAAGCACTGGGAAGTAGAAGGAGATCTGCTCCCATTGGAAATGGCGGTGTTTAGTGGAAATGCGGAAATAGCAAAGATTTTGCTTGAAAGCTGTAGTAGATATGAGGGAAGGCTCGTGAGTCTCGTGGGTAGTAAGAGAGTTGCTACCTTGGTACACATAGCAGCTGCTGGGGGCCTCAAAAATTTCCATATAGTGCTTAATGCTTTGAAAGATTTAGAAAGCCGAATCGGCGCTCAGCAGCAAGGACCAGAATTCTCCTTAGCAGCCCTAAAACAAATTGAAAAATGTACGATTGACCCTAACTTTACGGAACTTTTGCGCTTATTGCTTAAGCACGGGGCACAACACGAACTTCCAATTCCGGCGCTTTCTCTTACGCCGCTCCACATGGCCGCCCTTCTTGGTAATCATACCGCTGCTCTACTCTTGATTATGAAAAAGGCCAAAGTGGACAGTCTGAGTGCGGGAGATCTAACACCATTAGCATTTGCCTGCGGGCAAGGCCATGACGAAATGGCACGCTTGCTTGAAGAATTTGGTGCTTTTGTAAATAGCCAGGCCGCGAGCAAAGAAACCCCTTTGCATAGTGCAGTTGCTGCGGGAAAAAGCTCACTTGTTCAATTCCTTCTTGATCATCTAGCGTATGCAGATGCACAAACCGTTCTTGGTAATACACCCCTGCATTACGCCGCAATGCGTGGTGACCTAGAAAGCGCTAAAATTTTGCTTGCAAGAGGTGCTGATCCTAAAAGACCTAATAATGCCGGTGAAACACCAGCCCAGCTAGCGAAGGGAAAAGCGCATTTCACGCTTGCGCGCTTGTTGGGCGAAAATGTGAGCCGTAAAGATTTAGAGAATGTTTTTATTAAATATCATACGAGTGAGATCGTTACATTGTGCCTTGCGGTTGATCAGAATCTGCTCATTTCTTCTTCGCGAGATAGAACTATAAAATTATGGGATGCGCTTACTTTTGATTGCCTAATGACAATCGATTTAAAAGAAGCAATTGCAAATTCTCTATGCTATGATTCACGAAACGATAGAATTGTGGCTTGCGCGGGGGGCGTGATTTGTGCTTGGGACAGGAAAACCTGTGCCCCCTTACGTATAAAATTTGAAAAGGCATCATCACAGTATGTTTTCTATGACCCGAATTTAAATCGTATTATAAGCGAACATTGCATAATGGACGCCACAACGGGTGAGTGTATTTGTAAATTAGAGCGCACTGCTAAATTTATGCTTGAAAAAATGTGTTACGATCCCACGTCTCTACAAATTGCTGGTGGGTCTTCGAGTGGTGCAATAAAAATATGGAATGCACTGAATGGGGAGTGCCTGGCATGTATTGATGAGTCGCCAAGTAAAGCATTTTGTTTTGGCCCAAGCGGAAATGAGCTCTACAGCTCTTCACTTGTAGACTTAGGTAAACTGCAAACGGATTTTATAAGGAGGCCCCCTGAGAACTTTGCTCGCAAAGCCGACCTGTTAGCTCTTGATAGAGAATTTGGTAAAATTATCTTTAGTAATTCTAACGAAGTGTACGCATGGGACTTGGATTTGAATGTTATTCATCTTCTTAAAGCGCACACTTGCAGAGTTAGCGCCTTATGTGTCGACTCACACCATAAACGCCTCCTGATTGGGTATGAAGATGGGTCGCTCTTCATTTACAAAGACGGGTATCTTGCCGATCACGCCTATCAGGATCTGAGCGGCTCTATTTCGCCTCTATGCTGTACCGTTTCTTAACAAGATTTCATTTTAAAAGACGACGAGTAGCAGAGTCTTAATAACTCGGCTGCTCGATGAAGGTTATCGCTTGCCCTAGTTTATCTGCACGGCCAGTTCTGCCGATTCTGTGGATATAATCTTCATATGTTTGTGGTAAATCAAAATTAATGACATGGGACACATCATCAATATCAATCCCCCTTGCTACAACGTCTGTGGCTAAGAGTATCTGCACCTTATTGGATTTAAATCCGGATAAAGCAAGGTTTCTTTGCGATTGGGTTTTATCACCATGAATGGTAGCGATTTTAAATCCACGCCCTATGAGTATTTTTGATAGTTTGTCGGCAGATCTTCGTGTCCTTAAAAACAGGATACTTTTTTTACATTCTGGTTTAATCAATAAATCATGCAATACGTCAATTTTATTGTGTGCTGTGACTTGAACAACCTGCTGATTTACATTTTCAGCTGCTTGTCGAGTTTTTACACTGATTGAAACTGGATTTGAGAGAAAGTTGTTCATTAATGTTTTAAGACTTGCTGGCACCGTTGCTGAAAAGAAGAGCGAATGGCGATTCTTGGGCAATTTATTAATAATATAGGTTATATCATTGAGAAAGCCCATATCAAGCATAGTGTCGACTTCATCGAGAACAATAGCATCGTACTGAGAGAAGTTTATACATCTATTATTTTCCAGATCCTTGAGCCTGCCGGGTGTCCCAATTATAAATTCAGGATCGCTTCGTAGAGCTTTCATTTGTACATATAAGCTGACTCCACCTATGCACAAGACCGAGTGGATGTGGGTTTTGGTTTTAAAAAAATTGAGCTCTTGTTGAATCTGTCCTGCCAATTCTCTTGTAGGAGCAATAATCAGCACGCGATTAGTTTTTTTGGCTAATACATTACTTACTAAGGGTATGAGAAAGGCGGCAGTCTTTCCGGTTCCCGTATTTGCAGTAGCTATGACATCTCTACCTTGCAATAAGACGGGAATTACCTGATCTTGGATGGGCGTAGGTGTAATGTACCCTTTTTCGATAATATTTTTCTTAATTTGATCTTCAATGAGAAAATCGGCAAATTGGTTTTTTGGTTGATAGGCAACGGTGGTGTGAGGCTCAACAACTTTGATAAATGCCGAAGGATCAAATTTTTTAACGGCTCTTTTCGCCGGACCACCACCTCTGCGGTGATTATTTTGTTGTGGGCGTCTTTTCTGAAATGAGGTTTTATTCCCTGCTGGTCGATAAGTTCTTGTTTCTGACATGTACTCTCTACTTCTTAAAAAAATTTCTATTCTTATAATACTAATTATAAGTATATACATTTTCTCTATAAAAGATATATTTCTCGCAGATGTTCTAGGTCTGGGCTTATAGCTGCTCCGCAAGACTTATACCACCCTACATAACTCATGGCCCAGCTAACCGCAGATTATAATCGGCTGATTTATCCGCGCGGGAAGAATTGCATTCGCCCCATATTTCAGCGAGAAAAAGGCATGTGCATGACACGCCGTTTGACGCGGCACTAGAAAAGGATAGTATCAAATGTAGCCATTATAGGCGAATTTTAATTTATTTTTGAAAGGACATTTTTATGAAACGAATTTTGCTTCTTGGGACCGTTTCCTTATTAATGGTGCTTCCAGCCTATGGCATGGACACAATAACTCTGAGACTGGCACCTCTGCCTGCAGTTAAGAAGCTCATGGCTGAACTGCGTGATGAACCGGATATTCGTAAAACTTCAGATCTTCTTACGCGTATAAAAGAACTGAGCGGCAAACATTTGCAAACCGTCCGCGAAAGCCGGGGGCTTTGTGAAGAAGGGACAGAACAATTCCGTGTGAATCGCGCATTGACGGCGTACCTTGAAATATTCCAGACTATAACAAGCTTTCGAGATTTTTTAACCAAAGTTACTGCGCTGGCAGAAAAGCCTATTTGCAGAAATTTCGAGCTTGATAGAATGCTTGGCGAAGATATTTGAAGGCTGATATATAGTTCAAAATGTGCCGGATGCAATTAAAGCCGACGTTAAAGTCGAGAAAAACAAACAATCAATCAATAAGGGAGTTTACACTCCCTTATTGATTGATTGTTTAACCGAGCTTATCGAGAACTTGTGTTGCATTTTCTTGAGATCTCATGCCTGAAATGCTCTTAAGAACGACTCAGACTTCCGGAGCAAAAAAATTAGCTGTGAAAAATTATATAAAAATACTCTATTATCAAGCAAAGATGCAGATTGCTTGATTGGTTGTCGTCTCTTTATAAATACATAAGCTTGTTACTCTTCTAAGTAGTTCGTTATTACCAGATTCTGCAATCATTTTCAAAGCAAGAGCAGTAGTCAATTTGTTTGCGGTCAGTTTGGCACCTGAACTGACTAGAATATTAAACATCTTTAGGGACCCACCTTCCAAAGAAACGGCTAATGCAGAAACCGGCTCTTTAGAGCCATCCTCTTTTACCAGTACTTTAGGCTCATCATACTGGCTCGCTTGTATAGCATAAAAGAGTGCATTCTTTTTTTCTCCATCCAGTAGGTTAACGCCTTTACCACAATGGTTAACATAGATCGTATGGCCGGTAACTGCGTCTTTTCTTTCAGAATAAATCAATGCCAGGGCGCAATCGAAGTTACCATAGATAAGAGCATACATAAGCGCGGTTCTGCCCCATACATCCTGTTCATTAATAAACTTTCTTGGTAGCCCCAGAGAAACTATTTTTTCAACAACATCGCGGTGGCCAAACATACATGCCCACATAAGAACGGTTGATTGGTTTGAATTTGATAAAGATGCCCATTTTTTAAATTCTGGATACAACTTTTCCCATTCGTCCAGACGGGCAGGGGTGTTTTCTTTGCTTGCAAAAGCGCCTTTAAATTTTAAGCATTCCTGAGCGAATTGTGCACACCAGTCTGTTGGATTAGTCAGGTATTCATTGATGTCTTCGATGCCGACTTGTGAAAACAATTTCCAGCACTCACTTGCACAATTGAGAGGTATGATCGAATCTATAGGTTGCGCAAACTGGGGTCCAAGAGTATAGTGTCCTATCGTAGCTTTTATCTTTAGCCCATACGCAAGAGCATGTTCTTTTGGCATTGCCGGTGCCAATTTCTGCATAAGTGGTGCTAGCAGCCAGTAATGGCTGTTGTCTATCGCTATCTGCAATTGCTCCAACAGCAAATGTTGACCTGGATTAAATGCGAGCACTATTTCAATCATTTGTTTGTTTTTTGTAGCACATGCTGTTGCGAGTGCCAGTTTTATGGCTGGGCCATGGTATTCACCATGTGTCGGCGCTCCCTTCCACAATTCGAAAAGTTCCTTAACATAGGCCTGTCTATCACCAAGGATTGCTTCTTTGAGAGCTTTTAACGCCAGTAACCCTTTCGGCCCAGGGGTAACGTGTTCAAGAAGGTAGTTTACCACTTCTCTAAACCCATACCTTGCCGCGCGGCAAATGGACGTCCGCCCTTCCTTATCATTTAATTCAGGATTAGCACCGGCTGTACACAGTGATTCAACCAAGGCTTTATTACCGTCAGAGGCCGCGCACATAAGAGGCGTTACTCCTTTATTATCTGCTAAATCCACCTTTACCCCGTGATCAATTAGATACTTAATAGCAGCAGCATTTTTTTGTTCAATAGCTCGTCTTAGGAGCGTTTTCCCTTGCTCGTCCTGTATATTTAAATCATCGGGAACGCCTGCATAGGGATCATTTCGGGCAATGCTGTTTAAAAAAGCATCCATCAAAGCACTCTTAAATGCAGCAGCATTTTTAATCATCCCGGCTATCTCCTCTGTTTTTGCAAGCTGTTGGGCAGTTTTGCCCCCGCGATTTTTCAAGCTGAGGTCAGCATTATTTCGTATCAAAAATTCTACACACTCCTTCTGACCTTCTTGAGCTGCCGCCATCAAAGCGGTCAATCCAGTCATGTCGGCATAGTTTATGGATACAGCTGCGTTAAGCAATCTAGTAATGCAACCTGTTCTTCCTTTTTGAGCGGACTTTAGCAGCAGGACTCCTAAAAAGCCCTGGTCGGCGAGCAGCTCAGATGCATAAGCCGAACCCTTTGCTATAACCTTTGACAGGGTAGTAACAAAACTTTCAAAAATCTCTTTATTGTCGAGCAGATCACCCTCAAATCCCAATGTCCACCGAGCTCCGTTTTGTAGAAGAAGCGTTACGGCTAGTGCATTGCCGCTCTCTATGGCATAGGTCAAAGAACTTTTTTTCGGATCACTGCTCTCTGCAGGCACACCCCGAGCGAGGTGTTTTTGCATGAGGGGTATATCTCCTTGCGCACAAGCGTTAAGATAAGCGGTGGTATCCGCTGCTACAGCCCCTCGTATTGCTGGTAGAATGCGATTATCTTGTGGTGCTTGATAGCCAGGTACTTGCAGACGCGGCATTAAGAAATGAAGTGAAGCTCCCCGAGCAATCAAAAATTGAACTGCGCCAAAACAGTTCATGTTCATCGCATATTCGATGGGTGCTTTCCGTGAGGAATCACGCGCATCAAGGCTAGCTCCTTTTGACAGAAAAAATGATGCCAATTCAAATCGCTCACGAATAAGAGCGCTGACAAAGGGCGTCACCGCAACAGCACCAATCATCCTATCAGGTGACTCAGTTGCAACATTTGCACCACTTTCGCACAGGACAGGTGCCAATCTTTCATCTCCCTGTGTACTTACAAAGCCCAATGGTGTTTGCCATTCTATAAAGCGCTCATTGAGGTCAATCGTTCCTCGCGCCAGCACTTCTTGAAGCAACGGGATTTGGCAACCACGCAAAGCTCCTTCAAAGATGAGTCTATCTGCAACTGGTGGTTCATGGTATTTCATCATCGCTGCTAGTGCCCCGCGGTCGCCCTGCGTGGCAGCATCTATCATCTTTGCGCGCCGCTCATTGAGGGCTTTTTCTATTAAAGGATGGCGGAATTGAGCACCTCGTACATCGGCTCCATGGGCAATCAAAAATTCAAGATTGTTATCTCTTGCTTTCTCGTCTTTATAGATTTTTGCTATAGAATCGATCGCTCTGGGTTCGTTTTCCAAGTGAGCATCAATATCAGCGCCTCTTGCCAGGAGGTATTCAGCTATGTCATAGAACCCGCGGTTCACCGCGGTTGCAAAGGGGGTGCTAAAACCGGGTGGTACTTTATCAATAGAGGCTCCTTTGCCACACAAAAAGGTAACTAGAGGGGCGTTGCCGACGCTACATGCATATCTTAGGGGTGTATCGGTAAGCCCGGTAATAATTACTACATCGTTAATTGATCTGCGCCCATTGGCAAGCACCTCTTCAATTACATCAAAACGAGAATGAATCAATGCGCCCGCCATAAGCACTGCATCTTCTTTACCTTTGTCTTCATACAACTTTCGTAGATAGGCCGTCAAGGCGTCATCTTTATGACCAAGGGCCCAGATCAAAAGCTTATCGCGGCGTCTGGGAAAGTCTGGTAATTTTAATTCGCGCTCGATGAGGAAAAGAGCTAATTCTTTATGCCCATTTTCCAAGGCAGTAACGAAGCAATCATTGTCACCGTTTTCTGTTATAGCCCTTGGGTTTGCTTCTAAAAGCACCTTTACTGTTCCAATCTCCCCTTTGCTCACTGCGCGCAGCAAGGCAGCGGACAGAAACATGGATTCATTGAAAGCGCCGGCTGCAACAAGTAGATGAAAAATTTCTCTATGTCCCTTATCTACGGATAGGTACAAAGCAGTGGGTCTTCCGAATGCTTCTGCTTGCAGCTTCGGACGATACGTAAGTAATTCAGCGACGGCGGCAGTTCTGCCAAAGTAGGTTGCCGCAATAAGCGGTGTAATCTTGGTGTTGCCGGTAAATGTTTTATCGACTTTTTCTTCTAAAGAGCTCATTTTTGCTAAGAAATTAGCCCTTACACATGCATCAACAAGTTCAGGACGCCTTATCAGAAAAAAACGAATAATGTCAGCATGTCCACAAGCGCTTGCCAGAATGACAGCCTCCGATGCCGACCTAGTTTCTGCTGCCTTCTTAATTTGCGATCTGTCGGCGTTTGTGGTTAATTTTTGAACGATCGGTAACGATCCTATTTCAATTGCATACCACAAAGGGAGAATTCCATTGTTATCGGGACTGTTGATATCAACTTTTGCCGCAAGGAGCTCATCAATTGCTTGCATATTGCCATCTTGAATGGCTGTGCAAAGCGGACTTGAGCTTTTTTTGTTTTTTGCTTTTTTGGGGACTGTTTTTGGTTCCTGTTCATCAGCGGCGCGCTTCATGGCAATAAGGCCATTTGACGCAAGTATGCAACATAATGCAATAATAAATTTCTTCATGCAATCTTTCTTTGGCTACGCTTTAATAATTTATTTTGAAGCATGGCATTTTTTCAAAAAATTGTCAAATAGCTAATTGCCGCTGGAGGGTTTAAGTCATCCCACCGTATAACTAAGCATTGAAAAACGCAGTATGCGAGCCTTGGCTCTGGGATTAATCGCAAGGACTATTACTATAAAACCGCAGTATCTAGAAGAGCAAAAATTTGTTCCATCGGATATGCATGTGGACCTACAATCGCAAGTGCTGCTTCGGTCCTCATGAGCGCTGGAGCTCTCATTTTGAGGACGACAACATCTTGACCATAGCGTAAATCTTCGCAAGAAATAACTCTAAAGGTATTTTTATCCACAATTGTGATTAAATCGGGAACAATCGCCAAAATTTCACCCGTTTTTTGTTGGCGGGCAATCAGATTTTCATTCTCAAAGCCTATCGTAAGTTTTTCTTTGGTTTGCTGATTGTCAACTATGAAGCCACCAATACTAAAGCCGTCTGATTCTTTTCTTCGCAGATGCACAATTTTACCCTCAAATAAGCGGTCAGCTTTCTCATAATCAGTCGTTGCAAGTACCTTATTTAGGGCTTCGAGTCTTCGTCCAAAAGGCTCGCCCTGCGAGAGCCTCAAGGCCTTACCCATGGCCTGTGCAATTGAAAGCGTGCCTTTAATAGTCCACTTTTTAACCTGAGCACCTGTCATGGGAGAGATTGTGGCTGTAACTGCACCACCCATCTCTATCGTTGCAGCTCTTGCTTGATCTTCCAGTGATGAAAAGTCTTTTGCTTGAATAAGCACGCTTTTCACTCCGTTTGAGATACCCGCATAAAACTCTTTAAAGGTTCCATAAATATTAGTTGTCGTCATGTTAAGCTTTGGAAATGCCCTTCCCATACAATCACAATCAACCACCGGGATGCCAAGTGCGGCTGCAACAAACAGAGGATCGGTAGCATTAGCACCAGCGGCTTCCCCTAGGACCAAAGCGGTAACTTTTTTGTTCAATTTTTCTTCGAGTTTTTGAATAGCTTTTATACCTTCTTCACGCGATGGTGGTCTTTCAGCAGAGACCGTAGGCGATCCCATTCCTCCTAAATCTACTACAAAAGCATCGTCAGGAAGATTGTCAACAGATATACGTTGAATTTTTCCTCCCATCTTCATAGCATACAGAGCCATCTGGCGCCCCAATTCCGGATTACCGCCACCTCCTGAACCTAAGAGCCCAGCTCCCCAGGCAATGTCATCTATATCTGTTGTAGTGAGCGTTTCAACCCCGGGAAAGATGCATTGCTCTGTCGTGTGTGAAGTATTTACTTTTTCGCTAACAACGCGATACTTCTCCACACTCACATCAGGCATGCTTCCCGCTAGTCCGGTTAATGAGGCAGGCAGACTATTCACGGGTTCTACTGGCGCCATATAAGCAGGAGATTCATTTCCCGTATCTTCGCCAACTACGCTTACGGTTAATTGATTGGGATCACCCTTTAAATACGTAAGGGGAATTTCACTCACCGTCACAACCTTACTCGTTTTGGGATCAGCGCCTCGTTCGTGAGCGATTATTTTTGCTTTTTGTGTTGCCTCTAAAATAGCTTCAGCTTGCGGTATCTTTGTATAATCGTAAACCTTAACATATTTTCCGCAGATCAAGCTTTTGGCGGCACCCACAGCATTAGCTACATCAGCGAAAGGTGGAACACTGACGGTGAATCGATAAGGCAAGAGTTTCTGCAAGAAATCGACGGAAAATAGCGAAGCTCCACCACCTACAAGGACTAGTGTTTTTGGAATGTCTTCCATGGAACCGACAATGTGCAAAACCCCTTCTGAAAGCTTCTGATGAAGTTCTTTGTCAAGTCTTAATAAAAAGCTATCAACCGACTCCCATGGTGCGAAACGGGAAATTTTTTCTTTCAAGGAAGTGAGGTCCAAGGTGCCGAGCTTTAACCTGCCCAATGCTACCGCTATATCAGTGGGAGTAAGAGTATCACCCGCATACACGAGTGCCTTATGCATCAGATCCTTACCCACCGAATGCGGGCCAACATGGATGTTTCCATTCTCATCTATACGAATTATGCTGCCACCTCCCAGCCCGATTGAATAAAGGCGTGCTGTACCAAAATTGCAGTTCACTCCAGCAAGAGAAAAATGAGAATTCTCGTTTACAGGTTTCCCCTTTTTCCTTGCTACAAAATCACTTGAAGTTCCTCCAATATCAGCCATAATTGCATCTTCTACGCCTGCTAGAAGAGCTCCCCCATTGAGGCTATTTATGATACCGGAGTTTGCTGTTCGTAATGGGGAGCCCGATCCATTTTCTAGCAGATCTTTCGTTCCGTCACCATAGGTAAGAAAGACGCGCGCTTTTATTCCTAATTGGCTTACCGCTTGCTTAAGCGCAGAGGACATAAGGCGATATTGTCCTGTTAAACAAGCATCAAGAATTGTCGCATTTTCTCTGGCGCTCAGCCCAAGCTCACCCATGGTGTGCGAAAGAGACACGTCAATAGACGGCTGTAATTGCTTAAAAATGGCCTTCGCTGCTTCTTCCTGAGAAGGATTAACATTTGAAAAGACGCCAGTGATAGCTATCGAATCAATCCCTTTTTCCTTTGCATGCTGTGACAAGGCATTAAGAGCTTCGAGATCTAAAGCTGTAATCTCGGTTCCATTGAATTCATATCCTCCATTGATGATATATATCTCGTCGGCCAAAAGCTCTTTTTTGAGCTGTGGGTCCCAATCTATAGCGGGAGGAACAGCGGTAGTTGCAGGTGCTGCCAGCCTTACTACTAGAGGCTTGTTAAGACCCTTCCTTTCAAGCAGTGAATTGAGCAGTTGAGTTGTACCTATATTAATACTATTTACGCGCTCCATTAAATCGTGATTTCCTTTAAAAAGAGCCGCAATAGCTCTTACTACGCCGGTCGTTATATCCTCTGTCGTTGTTGTTTTAAAATGAGCTATAATTTTGTCTTGATTTAGAAGCACTGCATCGGTATTAGTTCCTCCAACATCCACGCCAATCATCAGCCTATCGATTTTTCCAAGAGGTTTTTCCTGTGCGGGCTTGTCGAGGATTAAGATGTCTGATTGACTCGCATGTATGATTGCGCATGAAATTAAGAAAACTAGAGAGCTTAAAATTTTGGCCATTGCTATCCTTTCGATGGTATTAAGACACATAATACTCTATTCACAGTTTCAAGCAATGTGTCATGCAATAAGAATTCAATCGAAGTAACAAGTCGGCATGCATTGATGGCGCTTATTTCGATAGTGTGTACTTTTTTTGCCCAGGTAAAAAACTTGTTTATTTATTCAGCGCGAGATGAGATACATTTTTTGATACAGCTTGGCTGCACGTGCAAAGCTTGAAGAAATAGACGAGTGTGCAACTGAATCCCCCACTGCCCCAACATTAATTATTTTTAATGTTGTTCATAGTATTCTAACGTATTTACAAGGAAAGCAATGTGGATTCATGTTGGTGTGCAGCTTCTGTTGTGCTAGACTTGAGCAATTGAGAAAAACTTTGTAAGAAGTAAATGGATATTCATGTTTAAGTTTCTTAGCACAATTGGATTACGGTGACGACATGCATAAAGCATTTTTATTAGCCCTTCTATTCGCAAATTATTCACTTGAGGCTATGGACCGGGTTGTGCAGGTGAGCACTGAAAATGATGAGCTTTCCGTTATAGCTAAAAAAATGTATGAGCTTGTAAAGCTTAAAGAACCACCCGCTCTTAAGCAGATGATTCTTCTCAAAATACTTACGGACGCGCTAAAATCTGGAGATTATTCTGTGCCTGATAGCCTACGACTCCCTGAGACGCTTAGGAAAGAGGTGAGAAATCGTTATAAGCAAAAACATGCCGTCACTTTTTTCACTTTATTTCCCGATAGCTCTAGGCCAAGTCCTGAAACTATTATACATAAGCGTCTTGCTCTTAAGTGCCCTTTGGGCCGATATCTCTTTATAGGCGACAACGAACATACGTCAATTCATTTTTTGGATAAGTGTTTTTCAAAAGTGTATGATGCGGACGCACAGTTTGCTGGCGTAACCTCTGATAGTACATACGCACTTTTTTCCTCTCCAAAAGGTTCCTTTTTTTTGCACCTCCCCTCTCTAAAAACGATATCTATCACTATTCCTTACAGCCGGGAGAATGATCTTCTCATTCTTCATGCCAATTGCTCATACGCGGTTGTTAAAAATATACTTAAGTATTCGCGTAAGCCGAGTATTAATGGTAGCCATCCACATGCTGCTGAGCTTGAAGAACTTTCATGCAAGCTAGAGCCGCTGGCTCCTGATGATTATATTTTTGGTGATACCCTGCTTGGTGGACAACCGCAATACGGCTTCAATAGGCCATTGCCGGTGACCATTAAAGAAATCATGAATTTAAAAATCAGCGAAATCCCTCCTCAGTTTCTTACAGGACCAAACTCACTTATATGCAAAGTGCTGCTACGCTATTTAGAAAAGGAGATGCGTTTCTACCCCGATTGTAGCGACATTACACCCGATGCCAGGTATGGAGTTCTTGCTGGCGTCGATTATTCGATGTATGACGGAGAGATAACACGTGACGGGCGCATGTATAACAATAACATTTTTCGCATAGACCTTACCCAAATTGGTACTCCTGGAGCAATTCGTTTCTTTCAATACGCCAGTCCCGGCCATATTGAACATATTGATATAAGCCCAGATGGCAATACCGCACTGGTCTGCATAGATCAGCGATATGAAAATCAGATCAATATGGATTTTATCGCCCAAGCAGAAAAACAAGCTTACAAAGAAAAGCATTTTGCCGAATCAAAGGTACTTCTCTTCGATCTTAACACTGGTAAATATCGAGTACTTCTAGAAAAAGAGCCAATTGCTCTCACCGGTTTTTACAAAAATAGTTCAGGATTTTACATCTGGGATTGTTTAAATAATTTTTATAGCTATAGTTTTGAAAGTTTTCTGCCTACAGCAACACTTAGCCAATTGGTACGTATCATTGAATTTGAGAAAATGGCTCGGGTTGTTCAGGATAAAAAAGTGCTTGATGAGGAAGATCAGATAAAGTTTGAGGGCTTTCTTGAGAAACTACCTGATGGCTGCAAGAATGAACTTGGAGCCTATTTCAATCTTGATAAACATTGATCTGATCGGTTGTCCCCTCTCTTAAGACCATTATTGCCGCGGCCAAGGCCTAAAAACATTTCGGCTTCAACTTCAAATGTTATCAAAAAAAATGAATTAATATTTTGTGCAGAACAATCTGGTGATGAAGCTTTTGATCAAAGACATAATAATCAAAACAGGCACTTTACATCTTGTCTAAAGGGTATAAGATTAAAAAATGATCAGGTTGTTTCGCCCCAAAGAACTTAGTTTTCACGCTTATCTGGAGATTTACATGAAATTCGTTGTATCACGCTCCTTATTTATCATAACTGTTGGCTTTTCATTTCATCTTGCAGGGACGATTACTTCTCAAGAAGTCATTCCAAGTGGATGGAAACAGACTACGATGCTTTATGGAGACGTGCATGATGCGGATCCGGATACACCGGGCCAACAGCTCAAAGAAAAAATTATCCCTTTACTAAAAGCCGCCGAACCGGCTGCGGGAGAAAAACCTCGTCCGATATTTTATGTAGGAGTTGAGCAGCATCGTGAAGATCCCAAAAACGGTTGCATACGAATGTTAGTCCACCTTCTTCCCGAACTTCAAAAATTGAATCTAAAAAATACAACGATCCAAGATATAGAAATGAGGCATACTATGCTCGAGGCTTTAGATCTCTTGGAAGCGCCTACTACGTGCAAAAATACGCTAGAAATGTACAGAACAGATCCTGAATTACGCCAATTTCCAAACTCTTATTACCTCTGCGGACTGCATAGCACCTTTCTTAAAAATGGAGTTTGCACATTTATAGATGAATTGACATTTCAGGATGCACTTGATGCTTTCGAAGCCCAATGCGTAAAAATCGCAGATGATATTCGGCAATTACCCGAGAAGGAAAGAGTATATTTAGAAAAACGCATGGAAAGTGCTCGGCTTAGAATATTTGAGTCAGCGGCGCACGAGCCCGGCTTTATTCCTTATTTAAAAGAACAAGGGATTGCTATGGACCAAAAAATTCTGCCATTTGCTATAGAATCTTTTGAAAAATATGATGGTAAAAAGACGGCACTGGCAGAAGCATTAAACAGAGCCGCTTCTTTCCTTTTTGAAATAGCAATTTACTGTAAAGTTCGAATGCTCCAGCGAACGAAGGTCGAAAAAATTGTCATTTTTGCCGGCGAAGAACATACCCAAGCAGTCTCCTACATGTTATGTGAGATGGGCTTTGAAGGGAGGTATTGCTATGGATATAAACTGCAGGAAAGTGAAGATATAAATAAGCGAGGCCATTCATTGCCACTTGATATGCATTATTTTGATCTGCTAGGTAAACCGGCTTACCTTCTAAACGTAGGAGGCTTGGAAGAGCAGGTGCTTTGGTATAATTCATGGAAGGCCTGGGTTGTTGGATTTGATGAGGACGACTTTATAGAAAAGTTAAAAATACTGCTAAAAAGTCTCTGGCGCTTTAAATAGTTGTCTTATCGCAAAAAAATAGGAGGGCAATCAATTATCCTTTCTGAATGATTCCCCGAAATCTCCATTTCAGGATTGCAAGACGAGCTTAGAACAACCCTCCTTCAATTTATTTACAATTCGAAATATTTTATGGTATAGTAATGGTATAAATGCGCAACCATAAAAAAGGGAGATATTTCATGAATCGGTATAATTATTTTGTATTTACAGCATTTCTTTTATCTTTTGTCACATCATATTCAATGGAACCACTTTTGGAAGCCGAAGCTGAAAAACCTCATATCATTATCGCAAATGATACAACTTATAAAATCAAGATTGAATATGCCATCGAAGGTGCAAAACCGCTAGGCATAACAGGTTTACCCCGCCACGGCCAATCTATTTTCAAAGATCCGCGGTTTATTTCACTCCTTAAAGTATCACCCAGTGGAGAAATTACGCAACACATAAAATTCAAGGAACCTCTCAATATTGCAAATGATATTAAAGAAACAGCAATGAAATATCCTAATCAGCATGTGCAGGTAACTATCTTGCCCTCCAAGGAGCTCACTGAATGGGTCAGCAAATGGCCCATTATAGGATGGATATTAAAACCAGTTACCCAAAAGGCAGAAGAATATTTTTACCCCTTTGAGTTCACCTATACTCCAATCCCATTAAAAACTAAACAAAAGGGGCAGAGAGAAGAAAGTATTGTTCCCAAAGATCGCCTGATAATAAGTGCATTCCCACAGGTTAAATTTGCTCATCATGAAAAGGGGCATGAAATTTCTGCTCGGCATTTTCTGGAGGTTCCTCAAGGTGCCTCAAAAGACTCAATCGATGAAAAATATTTTTATATAAAAAAACAATGGGAAAAGGAAAAAGAAAATTATCCAAGTAATACTGAGTATGTGGACAAGGTACTTGAGCTGTTGAAAACGGCGTATACAGCTTTAAGAAGCCCTGAAGAGCTAAAGGATCTTATTAATAAAGAAATCGTTACTCAACGTCGTTATTCCTAAGATTAACCGGTTTTGTTTTTTTGGTTAAAGTAAATTATACAGGCAATAATGAAGGAGCAATTTTTAATTCCCACAATGGCTCTCAATGAAAACAATGAAAAGTCCAGATTTGAGAATTAAGCTTGTAATGGTTTAATTGTTTGCATGGATTAATTAATGATCTTGGGGATTTTTATTGTTACATACTATTTTGTTACGTTCAGACCAATGAATCCTTCGTAATTCTTTAGAATAGACTTGCATGCACTCACCGCAATCACCAGTTCCAATGTGCAAACCGCAGGTCAAGCATAGCCTCTTTTTATCTTTTTCCTGTTTAATTTCATACAAAGTTTTCTGAGCTGATGTGTTATTTAGTTTTGCAGCTCTGGTTAACCAGAGCACTGCTTCACACAGCAAAGCGTTTTTTTGTCTTGAATCAGTCACCGTCTCACTTCTTTGTTTGTACATAAAGCCCAAGTTATTACTGGAATGGGCATCATCATGTTCAACTAAGAGAAGATATTCGTGCTCAGCTTTTTTAAAGAGCATTTCTTTTTCTTGAGCATCAAGAACAAGCATACTTTTTTGCCAATACACGTATGCTAATCTAAATGCAGCAATAGTGGAAAGTGACTTGGCCTTTATCAGCAGCTGTATTGACTTATCTAGGAGCTCCACCTTGTTTTGAAGATCAACTGTCTTTTTGATTTTTTCGTCATAACGAAGTGCAAGACAGATAGCGACTTCTGCTGCCTCATTAGTTGCCTGTGCTGCCTCGTGAGCTTGCAGAGCTTTCTCCGCCCAGAGTATCGACAAATCAAGAAATTCATTCTGCTTTTTAGGATCCGATGTTTTGTTATATTTGTTGTAATAGATTTCAGCAATATTCAGGTGGGAGCAGGCTTTTTCCTTAGGCGAACAGAGCTCACCATAGGTTACTGCGTATTCTAAGGCTTTATCTAAAAAGTTTTGTTTTGTGTTCTCATCCTCAGCAAAGTCGCTTCTTGCCCGATAAAGGCGATCCAAATCGTCATAAGCTTGTATATAGCCTTGTTTGACTGCTTTTTCGAATTGCATTTGTGCCATCTCTAATCCCAAATTTCTGTCTTGAAGAGTTTTAGCTTCAAGACTTTTTTTTAGAAAGCAGACACCTAGGTTAGCAAGAGCAGCTCCATCGCCCTTCTGTGCTGCTTGTGTTAGCCAAAAGAATCCTCCGTGATCAAGGATTTTCTTCTCTTGATCAGAAGCATGTTCCGCTTTTTTTAATAAAAATAATCCTAAAGTTCTTTGTGCTACGACATGTTGATTTTTAGCTGAAGCAGTGAGCCATTTTTGTGCTAGCTCTGTGTACAATTTTTGTTGGGAGTTATCCCCTATTAATTCGCTTTTTTCATCATAGAGGCATCCTAATAAAAAATGCGTATTAGATGTGCCATTATGAGCCGCTTTCTGGCACCACTCGATAGATTGATCAAGCAACCGTATCTTTTTGGCTGTTGTATCGGCTTTCTTACTCGTTTCAAAGTACTCGCAAGCAAGTCGGAATTGTGCTTCTTTATGATTTGCAGCTGCAGCTTTCGCCAAAGATTTTATAAATTTAACCTCTAGTTCTTCTTTTTGCTGCACATTGTCTGTTTGTTTACTTCGCTTGTCACACTCTAGTGCCTGCTGGTAAAGATACTCGATTTTTTTTGATTTACTTGAGGTTTTTACCTTCATACACAGACTGTTTGTGGTTACTATCAAGCAGGCGATCAAGATTTTGTTTTTCATATCAATCTCATTATGTCACATTTAATTTTTATTGTGATCCTTATGTTATCAAATTATGCATATTTGTCAACAAATTTCACTTTGGGGCTGAGAATATTGCGAATCTAATTGATGTTTATTTTGAAAAAAATGGGCTATACCAACATGTCCGATGTAACTCAGAGTGGTCGAGTACTCTGGAACTTAGCTGGCATTGCATACTATTTTGAAATGACGAAGTATCCCAGAAACCCGGGATACTTCCATTATTCGAAGCATTCCACTTGAACAGAATGGCAATCCTATAAGAAATTATTAACTAGCTTTTATTCCTTGTGCATATAACTTTTAATGTGAGAGACAATAAGCGGAAGAACTGCTCCAGCAAGACCACTAGCACCAATATTGCTCAGGATCGAACTAAAAGAAAGTTCCGTCCCACCCGTACCCAACACGCCCAATGCGTGCAAAAGAACGTTTCCTAGGCCGCCACCTAAAAGGCCGGCGACTGAATTGCCTACCGTTCCGAGATTGTTTTCTTTCATGGTAGAACCAGAAATGTTGCCACCCAAGAGGCCACTTACCAAGCTGATAAGCAAACTAACCATATCCATACGTACTCCTTTTTATAAATAGAACCAATACTTACCAAAAATAACTCAGTGCGATTTTAAGGTCGCACATGAGCCATTATTACTCATAGTATCAATTTCCAAATTTATAAATCAACAGTTTCTTAAATTTTTTTGTAGGATTATTTACTCATAGGCTCTTTAGCTTTAAGGGGTTGTACTATTATTTTTTGCCTGGCAAATGGGCTTATGTGCAGGCCAGTCTTTCCCCTGACATTCTTTTGAGCAGTAATGGACCATCAGGCACCCACTACAAGCCTGCTTGCCCTTTTTCATACAGATCGGGCATATTTTGGATATTGAATTTATCTGAGATGATTCCTTAGCCATCGCACCTAGAGCAGTAAAACATTCACTGGAGCGTTTCATGAGTCGTTCTTTTTCTGCCATGTTTGAAACAAGAGTGCTTTTTTGAGAACACAGGTACCCTAAAAGCACAAAGGGGCCAGAGCTGCTCTTTTGAAGAATTGTTTTTTCTGCCCAAGCGATCCCTTCATTTAAGTGGATTAGTTTTTCCTCAATTGTTATGGCGTGTCTATACTTTTCTGCGTACATTGAGGCCATAGTGTACTGTGCCAGATAAATACCCCGACGGGCTGGCTCCTGGCATAAATCGCGTGCTTTGTCGAGCAAATCGATTTTCTCGGACGCATCACCCTTGCTTTTTCTGATGTAGAGTTCCGCCAAATTGCAGAGCGCTACCATATCCCCGTGTGCGCCCTTAGCAAGCAATAATTTCTCTGTCTCAGCGCTCAGCTCTCCGGCTTCATCATAAAACATGTGTAAATTTAACTGAGCTTCTTTGGTGCCATCAGAGGCGGCTAATTCAAAGCATTCTTGAGCTCTTCTTGTAAGCTTAGCTCGTTTTTCTGGATCTGCTTGCTGATCCGCTTCTGCTTTCAAAACAGCGCCAAGATTCGATTGGGCTCCTTTATGACCTTGTTTAACTGCTTTTTCAAACCATCTTCGGGCATGGGCAAGCCCTTTCGCCCTCTGCTGTATAGTAAAAGCTCTCTCGCTTTTTTGCAGAAAAATACAGCCTACATTAAACTGCGCTATTTCGTCACCATCTTCAGCAGCTTTCAAAAAGTACCCCAACGCCTTGTTAACAAGGATCTCCTTTTGGTCGGCATCCGCCAGTTTCCCACTTTTAAGTAAATAAATATGTCCTATATTGCATAGAGCCCCAACATGGTTGAATTCGCTCAATTTTTCATATTCTATCAAGGCCTCGTCCAATCGCCCAGCATCATGCAATTTTTTGCCCACCTGGAACAACTTCTCTTCCTGCTCTTCCTGAGAAAGTGGTATTTCCATTGCTAAAATGCTGAAATGTCCTTGTATGAGTAGTGAGCAAAAAACGAATCGGCAAAGAGATTTTTTATAAGAAGGCATGATGCATCCAGGGTTCAATTGTTAATTTTCTATTGATCTTTATATTAATATGCCCAGAAAACGTTAGTCTTTCAAGTTATCGAGGGAGTGGGAATATCCTTTTTTTGTCCTTCGTTCCTTATTGCCTCTATTTGGCAAATGTGATCAAGATACTCAAGAGTATTGCTCAGCTTCTTGCTTATCAAGTAACCTCGTTGATGGAGGGATGTGATGCATGAATGTATTTAAAAAACTGCTTTTTGGCGCTTTGGCGATTTTTGTAGTCTATATACTAGGCTTGCTGATCTATTATTCTGCCACCCCTACTTTAGAGGATTACTGTCCTATTCATATAAAAAAGATCGCATTAGAAGATAAAGCATTTCCTCATCACGTGTTTAAAGCGATAGATGATGCTAGCTGTTTAAACAGGACACGCGTCTACGATATTATTAACGTCACTCATGTTGATGATGTTCGTAGGGCCCTACTACTGGCACGCGAGAAAAAGCTTTACGTCTCAATTGGCGGAAGAAGGCATAGTATGGGTGGGCAGGCGTTTTATAAAGATGCTCTGGTCCTTAATATGCTTGGCTTTAATAAAATTTTAGCGTTAGATGAGAAAAATAAACTGCTCAGGGTGGAAAGCGGTGCTACGTGGCACGACATACAAAATTTTCTTGATCCTAAAAAATTGGCAGTTAAGGCTATGCAGTCCTCAGATATATTTACCGTTGGGGGTTCTCTCTCAGTTAACGCCCACGGTATGGATCACACCGTTGGCAGCATTGCAGAAACGATAAAATCTTTTACTCTTATGCCGGCCGATGGCTCCATCCAGACGGTGACAAGAGAGAGCAATCCTGAGCTATTTCATACTGTTATAGGAGGATACGGTCTTTTTGGAGTCATTCTAGAAGTTGAATTAGAGGTACGGGACAACGCGTTATATAAGTTTGAGCTTACGCATATGAAGACGGCAGAGTTTCCGCAATTTTTTAAGGAGCATCAGTATGAATTTGAGTTATTATACGCACACCTTTCAACTTCACCGATTTCTTTTTTTAAGGATCTGATTGTATATGGTTATAAAAAAGTTCCCAGCCATGGAGCAAAATTCCCACCACTGAAAAAAGTAAGTTTAATACAAGCGCGACGATTCCTTCTTAACCTATCAAAAGTGCGCGGCTATGCGCAGGTGGTCAAATGGGTTGCAGAAAAGTATATCGATCCTTACCTTACAGGGCCAAACGATACTTTCATTTCCCGAAACCAGGTTATGCATGATTCGGTTGAATATCTTGAGAATATTATAAGGGGAGAAACAGATATTCTTCATGAATATTTTGTCCCACGGAGCCATTTTGTTGAATATATACAGAAAGCAGCAGCTCTGCTCAAAAAAAGAGCAGTCGTTTTAAATGCATCTGTGCGCGTGGTAAAACAAGAGGATATTCTGCTCAACTATGCTCCACAAGACATGTTCGCGCTTGTTTTATATCTCAATCAGCGCACAACGCTCCAAGCACTTGAGTCAATGAAGCAACTTACAAGGGATCTGATAGATTTAACGCTCTCGTTTAAGGGCACATTCTTCTTGCCCTATCAGCTCTATTTTACCAAGCAACAGTTAGGCAAAGCATACCCTACGATCGATCAATTTTTTGCTCTTAAAAGAAAGTATGATCCATCGCTCTTATTCATGAATGAGTTTTATGCCCGCTATTCTTGAATAGCGCTGCAATTCGATTAATAGCGAAATCTCGGAGTTCGTCCATCACGCCTTCACTTGACTTAAAACAAGATACTGTTACAATGATTATCATAGTTGAATTTAATTACCTCAAAGCATGAAGGAACTTATGGAGACAAAACCCATAAATATATGCACATGCCGGAAACATTCTGGTAACACTCGCAATTTTTTTTCTTTTACTCAGGTATCTCTACCACTCCTTTCTTCTGCTCTGATCCTGCGCGGCTGCGCACTACTTTAATACACTCACCACTTATATATATTTTTGAATCCGCATCAATGATGTCGTCTGCCAATTAATTTTGCTGTCGACAAAATGATTTTTTGCGTGCATTGCAGTGCATAAGTCACTTTGCATGCATAGTGCCCATTGCATCGGTGTATAGGTTGCTTTGCATGCTCTGTGGCCATGCCGTTTTCAAACATAGTGGCAATTACCAATTTCGTTATTAAAAATTATAAAAAAACCAAGATTTTGGAGTTTTTCATGAAATGGATAATCATTGTCGCGTCTATAGCGACGCATTTTATAGAAGCAATGGAACATGTACCTGCAATTATTAAAGAGTTGCCTGTAGGCGTGCAGCGGTATCTTCAGGACTTGCCAAAGATTCGCGCTCAGGCCGATAGCGCCGAGGAAAAGAGCGAAGCGATTATGGATTATTTGTTGCAGATTGGGGGTTATACTGATAGGGATATTGCTGGTCGTGAAATGGTACGCGCTAAAATTCTTGATTGTATAATCAATAATAAGCCTATAGGCCGGTGCATGCCTGCATTCCCTGTCGCTACAGCAAATGCAGATAAAGTTCCTTTTGATGATAGGCACTGCTTCACCATGGGCGACTTTGTTGGTTTATTGACACGCAATCACATAAGCAAGGAGATAGCTAAGATACATAAGCCCGGTTCTTATGTGGCTCTTTATTGGGAACCATTTATCTATGAGATAAATAGAGTTTGTGAGGAAGAAGTTGGGTATCCTCTTTATTCAAAAGATCGCATAGCAGCCTATCAGCAAACGCTTAAAGAAATGGTTCATTGCTTAGAGCCTTACGTTCAACTTGGAAAGCCTGATGCGCAGGCTCTTAGCGACATATATCACCGGCGCTATGGTGTTACGCCCATAAAAATCGACCCAACTGTGCTCAACCAGTCTGAAAAAGTTAAGCTTCATAACTATGAGATGTTTTGGAAAGAGGATCTTAGTAGTGATGCATGGATGGATCGCTCGGAAAGGATATTATTTAATCGTAATCGTGAAGACTTGGAAAAGAAATTTCCGCAGATAAGAGGCAAATCTTTTGATATAATCAAAAATGAGTCGATATATAGAAAAATAAAAAGCGTTTTAGGTGCGCGCAAGCACCTTCACTATGTTGCTCGACGCTTGGCCGAAATAGCTTTTGTAGGAAGTCAAAGAGTGGCAGCATTAATTGAAAGTGAAGTTTGCGATTTTGAAAAACAAGTTCGCGAATCAGTACGGCCTGATTTTGGGAGTATTCAAAAAAAGATTGGAACTCCTATAATTTATAGAGCTGAAGGAACTCCGTGGCACAAAGTGTTAGTAGTAGGTGCACAAGGAGTTGAGCTTGTTCCTTTTGAAAAGCTTGCTCACGATGCAAAGCCTGTGAAAATAGTCTATTATCGCATGGGTAATCATGAATTAGCGTATATTGATAGGCAGTAGCAATAAGAAAATGAAGCAACGCAGGTTTTTCTGCTTGCGTTGCTTAAACTAGGATAAAGGAAAAGACTAATGTACCGTAGAACCTCATTAAAGATTGTAAGTTTTGTTATTGGAGCGGCCATTTTGGTCGCGGTCGCTTACTTCAAAAAAAGCAAGAAAGATGCTGCTCAACAAATATATACTGTGCTTGAGCGGTATCGCATACCCTATGATATTGATACACGCAGTACCGATCACGCTGCTGATACAAAAGCAGTTCCAGCGCAGGGAGTTGAGAAATGCTTACAGAATATAGCATATTTTACTGCTAATAATCGCCCAGTGAACATGCTGCTTGTTGGCTTCCCTTTTAAATCCAGCAATCAGGAAAAGAAAGTTATTGGAGCTTTGCCCGATATGGCTGAGCGAAAATCATTGGAGTATCTACAAAACATTCTTAATGAAATCAAAGCTGTATACAAGCCGGGAGCTAGCATTCTCATCTTTTGTGACGGGATCTTTTTTGCTGAATTTTTTGGCATAACTCCTGACACCGTTACTCAGTATGAACAGGCATTGAAAGCATTGGCCGCAGATTTGCCTGATATTAGTATTTTTACTGCTCAAGATATGCTTAAAGCAAATCAACTCTCATCAAGTGATCAATTAATTCAGCTTATTGATACGTTTGAGCCAAGTGACGCACAATTTAAGGCTCAGCTCAATTCAATTCCGCAAACGGCCCTTAAACGTTTTGCATTAGAGCTCGATCACCCTCAAGGGCGATTGCTTTTAAAAAAACATAGTTTGGAAGACATAGTAGTTAGATTATTGGCGCGCGAAATGCGTTTGCGTAGCTATGTAGCAAAAGAATTTCCAAGCCCTCAGTTCTTTAGACTGACGGTGCATTTGAGCCCTGATGTAAGCAAAAAATTTGGCCTCCGGCTTTCTCCAACATCCGAAATAACGCCCTATCATGGTGTGCTTGTAGAAGAAGCTGATGGCTCATGGGAAATTCGATTCAAAAAAGATATTGATATGAAACAGTATCATTTGGAATCGAAGCTTATTAATGGTATTCCATGCGGCTATTTTAAGCGATAATCAGGTAAGTTATTTCCGGTGAGTTAGTTATCCCTAGGGACTAGACCAGAATGAAGTAGAGCAGAGCTCAGCTCTGCTCTACTCAGACAAGCTATCACTAGCAAAATATTCACTCAATGAATTTGTTGATAAACTTAAGACAATTATGCTCTTCGCAATAACAGGTGAAATTCCATTCTTCTTTCCATTCCATATCGCGAGGAAAATTATTTTTGCTACGGCTGTTATATGAAATGGTGAGCTCTTCACCTTTTTTAACTGGACGGATAGTTACAATCTCCCATTTTTCATTTACAACACAGTTAGGATTGCATGAATGGTTTATATATGCAGCATTGCTTGTAACAAAAATCCATAGATCTTTGCCATCTTTATCTCTTCCCATCCATTTTATGTGACGAGTTTCAATTGGTTGATCCATGCCAGCTTTATAGTCGTGAGTTGCTGGTATTCCTTCGAATTTTTCAACGATAGTACCAGCATCTATATACTCTGTGCTCGAAAGACATCTTCCTTTGGGACAATCGATTTTCTCGTTATCGACGCGGGAAGGATAGGCAATGCATGGTACTGCTGTTATGATTAACATAAGAAATACAAGAAGTTTTTGTTTTATCATGATGATCCTTTAATAATGGTTTATAACCTCATCATATTCTCAAAACCGAATGGGATCAAAAGCCCTACGCTATGGATTACAGATTTGCTTGTAACATTTGATCCCGTCATTTTTTGCACTTTAATAATGCCGTGCTGAGCAGCTCTTAATTCTTTTAAAATAAGTATGAAGCTCATCTTTCTAGAGCACTAAAAAGTAGGAAAAGATTTGTTGAGAAAACTTACCCATTGCGTCCAACAAAATTTAAAAAAATTTGCTTGAATATATTTCCGGGCCTACACTTTAATTAGAGTTCTTTGACGGCGAGGCATGGGTTACTCTATGCTCCGCTCTATAAAGCACGCTGAAAATTTAAGTAAGGAGGCACCCCATGAAATATATTCTACTCCAATCAGCTCTTATCTGTTTTTTTATAACTCATTCTAGTTGGTGCATGGAGGCTGAGGCCACTTTGCAGCGAGATCAATTAGCGTTAGCGCAGAAGAAAACAGATGCGGCCGATACTACGAAACCAGTTGTCAAGCCTGCTGCCCGTGTAGTGCTTGGCACCAGACGTACATTACACTTACAAAACGATGTTCCTGCATTGGAGCATGCTGACCACCTAGAGGATATGGTAAAACATCTTGAATTGATGCAATTTCTACGAAAAGCGAATGGCACGGCAGGCGATATTTTAGCTCTTGAAGCTATTCGCGAGCTAGATGCATCTCCTGAGCTTCGACAGGCATTTAGCAAAACCACATTAAACTCCCTTTACAGTCGTAATACTCATTTAACCGAAATTGCTCATTGGGCCTTTCTAAATCAAGAAAAAATAAGTGGATTTAAAAAGAGCGGTACATTGGTGGCGCAGTTTGTTCAGGAAAAACTTAGATTTCCGACTATTATTACTTCGGATAGTATGGACCGCGTAGGCGTCCCTTATGAGGTATATCAATTTTTTCCCTTGTCGCGCAAAGGCTATTGGATTACTAAGGATGGGCAGCAGGCGTATCATTTTACCCAAAACAGCTACAAGCTTCCCTTTAAGGTGAATATTTTTTCGCTCGTTGTGATGCGTGAGGCCCTCTGCTTAGTATACAACTACTTGAAACAACCCGATTGCAAAACATCCCTTGCCACAAGTGACGAAGATGCTTTGCTTATTAGAGCTCTGCTCGCCATGCTCACTTTTTATAAGGAATTTGAAAACTTACCTACGCTCGATTTAATAAAATTGGCGATAGAGCTTGAGGTGCAGCCTCTGGCGTCAGCTGTTGTTGCTTATATAGAAAAAAACTATGGCGAACAAGATTTAGAAAAGTGGATTGAACAATTACCTATCGAGTGTTGTACAAAACTTGCCAATAGTAAAGCAAACAGTCTTTTTATTCTTAAATGCATTCGCATGAAGCTCTTGAATGATGAAAATCCAGCTCTTACAAAATTAACCGATGCTTGTATAAGCTCAATTATTGCATCCTTGTTTTCAGAAAAAATTACCTTCACGCAGGATTTAAGCGAGGCATTAGGCTACCCTCCTTTTAGCAAAAGGTTGCGGGAGCACTTGCTCAGTAGTTATCGGCTCGAAAAGCATGAAATAGTTGACAAACCAGCGGTGCTTCATGGTTCACTTATTGCGAGCTTCTGTATTAAAGGTGCCTATCAATTGGCAGTGTCGACACTTTCAGAAGCGCAGACCGTTACGCTTATACAAATGAAAGATGGTACCTGCTTGGGCGAGTACCAACTACCCGAGTATTGTAAGAAGGCTTTTCTGCTTGATGACAGTCATTGTGCTTTAGTAACAGCAACCCGGATTATTGTGTTGGAAATAAATCCTCACGTGGATCCATCGGGCGGAGCTTCCGTTTTAAAGGTCCGCGGAGATTTCCCTGTGCATGGTGATACTGCCTGTGCTCGGTTTGGTGAGCGTGAGCTCATCGTTGCGGATAATTTAGGCATTACTAGAATTGACCTTGATGGGCAGCAACTGCAGCGCTACGTACAGGAAAGTCATCCTATCAAAGGAATTGCTGCAAGGAACCATGTAATAGTTGCTTGGCAAGCTGATGGAACAGTTTTTATTTGGAATAAAAAAGGTGAATGTGCGACAGTACAAATTAATGACGCAGTCATACAGGCAGCTGATATATTACCTGATATGACAATTCTTGTCAGTTTGCAAGGTAAAGGAGTGAGGTTTTTAGGCCATGAAGGACAGTTACTTAAAAAACTGATGGAAGAAGAAAATAACCATACCGTTTGTGCATGGACCTCTTTCAACGATTCTCACATCGCGCTTGGTTATGAAAATGGGCTTGTGTGCCTATGGGATGTGTATCAGCAAAAAGTAGTTAAAAGAATAGTCCCTCCTGTTGCGAGAGCTTTGCCCCATTCTCTGACCATGCATCGGGGGGGGATCCTGTATGTGAGTTATTCAACGGGGCATATAGCCAAGGTATTTCTTCCCAACCATGCTTCTGTTGCTGATCTTGTTGATCGTGTGTGTGCGCGGCCAAAGGATAGTTCCTTAAATCTTGGGACGACAGCGATACCTTCCAGGCCCCTGAGTGTGCGTGTGGATTCTACTTCCGAAGTTATTGTTTTTTCCGCTAAAAAAGAGTTTAAAATGCCACTGAAGCTCTATGAGCACTGCGAACTTTTAGGTTTGGCCCCATCGCAAGAGGTGCTTTGCATTCTTAGATCTAATGGCGGTGCACTCAATTTAATGAATCTGCTTTGGCTAAAATATAATCTGCCCGATCTATTTAAAAGTGATCCCATAAAGGCCGCTGCTCTTACAACCGAAATAATTCAATGGTCCATAGCAAACACAAATACAGCCTTCTCCAATGATGGACAAAGAAAGCAAGCATTTGAAAACTTGCGCTTTCAGAGACCTATAACGTTAGCTACTCATGATAACCGTTTTGAGATTCGTTTTGATAAAGCGGAAATTCGTTTCTTCAAAAAAGAAAATGTTTCTTTTGTGTGTAAGGAGGTTTTTCTTCCTTTCACGCTCTTTGTTTTTAGAGATTTGCTTTATCTTATAGCAAACATTGATTTTATGGAAAATGTGAGCGCCCCCGGGTGGAAGGATAATGAGGAGCAATTAATCAAAGCCTTGACTAAAATGCTTGAGCATTATGCCCCTCTTGGCGAAATCTCTTTTCGGGAGCTCTTTTATTTGGCGCAGGAGTTTGATGTGCCTCCGGTTGCCCATGCTGTACTTTATTATGTGAGATCAAAAAAGTTACAGGCTCGTTATCTTGATATCTCTGCATCGCTTACCCCAAAATTAGCGGAGCTTCTTTCAAAGAACAATGCAAATAAGCCTTTCCTTTTTACGCTTATTTGGCAGAACTTGCTTGCGGCCGGCTCACCACGATCGCAAGGGCTTAAGAATGTGCTTGACGAATGCACCCCTGCATTTGTAGAATCATTTTCGCAAGAGACCCTCACTATGAATCCCTATTTTATAACGGGGCTCAATGCGGGAAAACATGCATCGCTCATTACTGATGAATTGCAAGTGCAACTCATCGAAAAATTTCGCCATACAAGGCGGAAAGTATCAAATGTGAAACAATCTCCGGCTCATGAGCAGTTTATGGAGGTTCTGCACTTGCTGATTACCGGTGAAAAGATTATGAAACCCCAGGCACTCTTTTTGGTGAAAGATCCATTACTCGCTTTTGCTTATAACGATGGAGTGGTAATTTTATGGGATCGTATTTTAAAAAAGAAGCTGTCAACGATTACGCCTGATCAGCCCATGCCCGTTGCTAATTTAACTGCAGATGAAAATAAATTGAATATTATGTATGCAGATGGTACTGTAACGAATCATTTTCTAAAATAAAGAGGACAGTATGAAAAGAATTCAATTGCTTACTCTATGGTGCTTTACGGTTAATGGCATGGAGCTAACACGTGGACTGCCTCTTTCTTTGTTGCCCCAGCCAGCTCCTCGCCAAGACCGCGAAGCCCGGCCGCTTTCGCCCCAATCTCGTCAGGCGGTGCAGCCCACACTTTCTCGAGAAAAACCGTCCCCATTGATGCAGTCGCATGAAGCCCGGCCGCTTTCCCCCGAACCTCAGCGTGCAGGGGTTCAGCTTGCTTCTTCTCGAGATCAATCAGCCTCATTGATGCAGTCGCGTGAAGCCCGGCCGCTTTCCCCCGAACCTCAACGTGCAGGGGTTCAACTTGCTTCTTCTAGGGAGCAACCCGCTCAGCCGAAGGCGCCGCAAGTTCGTCCCATACCTCAGGCTCAGTCACAGGGGTTAGCGCTCACTTTGACGCGAGTGCTAAGTGCTCCATCAATAACGCCGCATTTACCGCAGCATGAAGCTCGCCCTATATCACCACAGGCTCAGCCTTCGGCGGTCCCGCTCACTGCTGCTCAAGAGCTACCGGCACCATCGAAATCACCGCGTGAAGCACGACCGCTTTCACTTGAATCTCAGCCTTCGGGGGTTTTGCTCGCTTCTTCTCAAGAGCAACCTGCCCCATCGAAATCGCCGCGTGAAGCACGACCGCTTTCACTTGAATCGCAGCCGGGGGTTCAGCTCGCTTCTGCTCAAGAGCAACCTGCCCCATCGAAATCGCCGCGTGCATGGCAGTCCGCACGTTCAAATACATCGCAACCAGGGTTAAGTTTACATCGTGGAGTTGATCAGGCCCGTCAGGTCGGTTCGCAAAGGCCTTTAATAGTGGCACGGCCAGCGCCTCAGGTAGGAGCCGCAACCCCCCCAAATAGTTTACCCTCATGGTCATCCTCACCAGCTCTGCTACCTCGAAGTCCTCAGCATGCCGCTCAGCCGCTTGTCAAAACCTTGCCTTCCAGCACACCACCTTCTACGCAGCTATCTCTTCAAAAAGCACCATCCGTTTCTCCTCGAGATACCTTATCTGCTGCGCAAGATTCACCTTCATCCCGCATTTGCTTGTCATGGGTTGCTAATGGGTGCGAAATGACAAAAGAAGTTTCTGTGAAACGTGACCTCTACACTCATTTAGAGAGGCTGCATTTTTTGACGCAGACTCAGCCAGTTAAAATTGCCCTTGAAGAACAGGGTTTAGAAGTAATAAAATTACTTGCGGAACATTTGAAATTATTCCTGCAGGAAGCAAATGGTGAGCCAGTGACCAAAAAAATGTGGGCAACAGATCTCATCCATTGGACTATGATGAACAAAGATTTATGGTATTACTCGCTTGAGGATTTGCGTAAGCGCTTCTTTGTAAGTATAGCAAAACCAGCTCTCTCTTTAATGACTAAAGATCAGCAAATTAAAATGAGAATGCCTAGCCAACTCGTAGAATTTTTTCCTTGCTTAAAAAAAAGAGAAGATATCCATGCACTTGATTTAGGTAAGTTTGATAGCTTTACGCTTTCAGTTATGCGAGAATTGTTGCACCTTATTTATAATCACATGAGGCATAAGGGTCAGCTCCTTTGGGATGAGCAGATGGAGTATGATGAGGATCTTAACGTGGCAATCCTAAAACTCCTTCAGTATTATGAAGCCTGCGGATCTGTTCAGCTCACCACACTTACAAGCCTAGGGTGTCTGTGGAAAATACATCCAATTGCTTACGGGGCTCTGAGCTTATTTCTTCAAGATGGAAAAAAAATTGATGCTAAGGATTTTACAGAAAGGGTATCTCCTGCCGAATTTGAAGTGCTTACTCGACACAAAAGGCATGCTCGTCACCTCCTTGGATTGCTGCGTCTACTAAGTGATAAATATCCAAATGATCCCTTGCTCGATAAGGCTCTCTATTCTTGCGTTTCCTCCATTGTTCAGGCTCAACTGTTTATGAGACCTGAATACGTTAAAATGGCCGAATCCTGGCCGGCATTAGAGACCGAGCTCCTTGCCCAACTAAGAAGTATGTATAGCGTTGAAAACTATAAAAATATAAAGGAAGTCTTCCTTGGCGGCAGAGCTTTAGATACTAGTGGGTTAGTTGGGGCTGCGCCTCTTGATGAAGACTCTTTTATAGTCGTCAGCAAGAATAAGGTGATTTCCTACAGGGTCCCAGACTTTACGATTATTTCAGAGTTTAATTATGACGCAGACACAATAACGGCATTTTGTGTAGTGAGCGGTACCCAGATCCTTTTAGCTGGGCGTAAGCGTGTTATTATAGTTGACCTCAAAGGCAAATTAATCAATTCTCTCCACGCAAATACTGATTTGACCTTTCAGTATGAGAATATTGAAAATGATGATCCTCATCAGCCTATCATCGAAGGAGTTGCTGTTAATGGGCCTTTTATAAGTGCACATTTAAGTGACGGCACGCTATGGCTTTGGTCCGTAGGCCAAAAATGTGAAAAGATTGTTCATCAAATATCTCCAGAAAAAGCAAAGCTCTATGGGCCAATAAAAACAGCTATCTGTATAGATGGTAGAAAAGTCGTAATTGGCTATGCAAACCGGGTCGTGGGCTTGTGGTCCATCGAGACTGGTGCGCTTATCGCTCAATTAGAAACGCAGATGGAGAATGATATCCCTCTTTGTATTGTGCCTCTCAATGAAAAGACTGTAGCAATTGGTTATGCTAACGGGGTTGTGCGAACGTGGGATCTTGAGTCACTTCCGCAAGATGTATCTAAAAATTCTTCAAAAGTGATTTCACCTTTGTGCTCAAAGCCAGTTGCTCACCTTTCTTTTTCACGAGGTACGCTCTCTATAGCCTTTAAAGATGGGGAAATGAAAAGTCTGTTCATGGGTGAATATGCGTCATTGCAGGATTGGTTACGCAAATTTATTCAGCCCTTTGAATAAGAGAGCTGAATGACTTTTTTTGTGAAATAGACCTAATTTTAACTAAACCAGCAGGGCTGTCTCATTAAATATGTCTGAGAGATTGAAAAAATGGCCGTTCGTCCCGATGGAGCCCTTTAGGGCGAGTGGAGGGAAACGAAAGGTAAAGCCAACCAAAAAAATGTTATACTAAAGCTGGTTTCGCTATAAATTCCCATAATAGAGGCCAACTATGCAAAATAAGAATGAACAAGCACTGCTTCTTGAAATACTCTTACAAAGTCCACTTATTCAAACGGTGCTCAACCGTGCCCCTGAATTAGGCACCCCTAATTGGTATTTAGGCGCAGGTTGTATCGCGCAAACTGTCTGGAATTTTTACCACGAGTATAATCCAACTCAACATATTAAAGATTGCGATCTTGTGTATTTTGATGAAGATCTATCTGAAGAAAAAGAAGAGTTGTTTATTGCGCGCGGTGCCACCCTCTTTGCGGATGTGCCCGTTACTATGGATATAGTTAATCAAGCGCGTGTGCACGTATGGTATGAAAAATCGTTTGGATATTCTATAAAACCCTACACATCTATTGACCATGCTATTTCCACATGGCCAACAACGGCCACCTCCGTTGCGCTCACTTACACAGATCCGAAAGAGCTGCATATGTATGCACCTTATGGGCTTACCGACCTACTGAGCATGACGGTCCGCGCTAACAAGACTCAGATTACCCGGGAAATCTATGATAAGAAAGTAGCCCGCTGGATTCAGGCCTGGCCTAAATTAAAAATTATTCCCTGGGAATGAATAAATTTCGGGACCTGTTAATTTGATCTTGTAGCATTGGAGCTGTATAGTAGATACATTTCCTCTACAGAAAGGCTGGTCCCCATGAATGCACAACACACATTTTTTATTATTTTGAGCCTCTTAATAAGCGCGGCTCCACTTAAATGTATGGAGTTAGCAAAGCCAGCCGTCGAAGAAGAAACCGAAAGTCAATGGTTTAATATAGCGAGCCTTTTTGTACCTGCAACATTAGAAAAATCCATAGCAGCTCTTGAGAATGAATTAAAAATTCTCAAAGATACGAAAGAGGCGAGTGTTAGCGCCGAAATAGATTTGGAAAAAAAGATTCAGGTCGTGCTCGCCTATCTCAAAAAGGTAAGGGTACGGCAGCAACTGCAAAACGAAGATGAAGTTGAGTTTCTAGGTGAACCCGATTATGATGCATTGCTTCTCATCTTAGATGAAAACTCAAAAATTATGAAACTATGTTTTGAAGATGAAATTAAGCGAATTTATTCAAAAAAGAAGCAGGAAAGATTACAATCTGGCTCAAACTTAGAGCGAGGACCTACTTTTCGGCGAGTAAAAGGCTCTGGCTCGATGATAGTCGGAAGTGCTAGATCGTCGGCAAGTGAGGCGCCGCGTAGTGAAGCGGGAAATTCCAATTCAGAAGGATTGTTGGCCTTTATGCAGGCAATTACGCCTCAAAGAGAGGAACAAAGCTCAGATCCAAAAAATGAAGTTACTTCAACTCAACCGAGCAAAGATCGGGAAGCCACTCCTACACGTAAACGGGGTGGTTCAATGATTGTACTCAAAACCACCCCTCCATAAAATACCGCCCTGTTGCGACTCCGTCGCAATAGACTCGGAAGGATCAGATAATCGATTTTGGTGTAGATTTAAACCAGCTTGCAAGAGCACCAAGCATGCCAGCACTCTTAGCGGCCACGCGCTTTTTTCTTTCAATAGCCAGTTCAAATGCTTCTTTTAGCTTTTCTTTGCTTTGTTCGACGTTCTTTTCGAGTAAACCCATAAGTAGCTGAGCCTGCTCAGGTGTATACGTAAAGTTAAAAGTATCGGTAAATTCAGAAGTCACAGGATCAAAATCCTTATTGTATTCCTTATTTGCAATACCCGGCATATAGACTATAATAGGCGACTCATCATTATCCTTATCGTAATGAATGCTCGCGATTGTTGTGTCTATGTTAGCGTAATCAATTTTGGGGAACGGCAAATTCAAGATTCGTGCCGCTCGCTCTGCAGCTTTTAAGGAAGGAGCTCCCGCGAGATCCCATGAACTATCACAAATAGTTATCACATCAAGTCTTCTGTGGAGAAGTGGCATGATAGCTATATTAAGTCGATTATGATTTACAAGCGAAAAGCCTCCATCAATAAATGAGAGCTGTTCCCTGTTTGCAAATGGGTTGTCCGCGCTGTTATACAGAAAATTATGAGTCCAGGCTGCTCCATAATGTTGATTTTTTAGATACTCCTCAAGATCCTTTGATGATTCTGGATTCACGAGGGACACTGCTTCGGTTAATTTCGTCAAATAGCTGCCAAGAGATTTTTTAAGAGCACTAAGCGCTGACTGAGGACATTCTTCCACAGGGACTAATTTTTTAGAAAGCTCAAGCAAAATATTGTGCATATCTACAGCAAATGCAGATCCAAAGATGCCCATAAGATAGCCAAGGGGTAATTCCGTTCCATAAAATGGAGGCTCCCCTGGTTTTACTGCAGTGGTGGGTTTTGGCATCTTCTGCACTTCTGGACTTTTTTGCACCGCTGCTGCTTCAGGAGCCTTTTGTGCTTCTGGCGTCTTTTGTCTCCACCAGTAAGTCCCAAGTGCTGAAATACCTGTAACTGCCGTAGATGCCATTGAAAGAAGACCTGTTGTGGCTTGAGCTAGAATGACGAAAGGATCGGTTGGAATAATTGGCTGCGAAATGCCCTTATTAAAAACTCTTCCAAAAGACCAAGTTGGGATAAAGCCTTTGAATTCATGGCCACCTGTAGTAAAGGGTGACAATTCAATCGTGGGTCTTATTGTTCCTTCAGGAATTTCCCCGCCCAAAACAGCAGTTGATAGCGGTAGAGGAAACTGACCCTTCCCTACAGCGGGTGCAAGTGAAGAAAGTGGATAAATATAAGGGTTCTCAACAAGGTTATTTGGCACCGCTGCGCCCTGCTTGCCGAGTAACATATGTGCCAAAAAAGCTCCAAATAGATCAACCGCGCGAATTGATTCATTCTTATAAAGTTTTTTGCCGAGCATAATTAAGATATCCTTAAAATCCTCATCCTTCATGGTATTTAAATGCTCTTGCTTAGTTTTGGTAAGGCGTGGTAACAACTGCTTTTTATAATTTTCCAGGGAAAGGCCTGAAGCAACCAAAGGGTTAAGTGCCCAGGTGGACCCTGAAAGTCCCGTCATATAGGATGCTGTATCCATGATACCGAGCTTTTCAGCGCCAGTCAGCCAGCCAAGAGCTTCAAGCATGGCGCGATAGCCTCCACCACTAAAGCAAAAACCGACGGAAGGTACATGATTTGCGGCAATGGAGCGACCGAGGAATTTCTCGAGCGCCGCTTTACTCTGTGGACTACGATTTTTAATAAAGTCTTTTTCTTGCTCAGAAATAGTTGCAGCTAAGGATGCAGATTCTTCTGAATGTTTATCTGGCCGTTTAATCTCAGCCCTCATTTCAAGGGAAGTTGCTGCACAAGCATAAGCCGTTTTTGCTCCTGCCACCGCGTACTCTCCGGCTGCTTGGGCAGCACCACCTGCGGCTTGGGCTGCGGTACCGCCGTATTCCATCAGTTTTCCTGCTCCCCATTGCGCCCCGGACACCGGTGCCCAAAGGTAGGATCCGATACTCGAAAGGTAACCCGCCGGCGCCATTTCGGGGGGCAATTTACCTTCTTTATTCTTTAATTCTTGTAACTGACCGGCGCGTTTAGTTTTGAGAAGATTAACCATTTGCTCCCCGGCTGCACCAAGCCCAAAAGCATAATGGAGGGCCGTATTACCAAGCGCATCTTGGAAGTTTACATCGGCCCTTCTATCAAGATATTTTTCTACGGTAGCCAGGTCATTCTTTTTTACCGCCTCTAAAAATTCTGCGCCTGAAGGTATTGGAAGCTCCATAGCTTGCAGAGGCGCCCAGATCATAAACATAAGTGAAAGAACTATCCTAGACGTTTTCATTATACTTCTCCCTGTAAATTTTATTGGTATTCTTAATTAAAGGATAACAAATGAGGTATAAAAAATTCAAGAATTTCTTTCTATATGAAATGAATTAAATTTCTAAAATTGGAAAAAAGCTGTAAAAAGTTAGAAAAAAAGCTAAAGAATTTATTGACAATGCTTTTCTGAAAATGCAATAATTTATATTATAATAGAATAAATTAATATTTCTCAAAAGGAAGATTCCTATGGTTATACAGCTAAAACAAGATACACTTGAGCAATCTACGAAACCCATTATTATTGATGCATTTGCTTCATGGTGCCCTCATTGCACTAAAATGAGGCCTATTTTTGAGGAGCTGGAAAAAGAGTTTGGGGATCGATTTTCTTTTGCTGCGTTCGATGTCGATGAGTCACCCGAGCTTGCAGAACAATTAAACGTTATGTCATTACCAACATTTATTTTTATAAAAGATAAAAAGGAAGTGAGACGAGAAATGGGTGAAATACCTCACGATGATCTTAAAAAGTTTATTGAAACATATTTAGAATAGAGGGATTAGTATGATGCCAGCAATCATTCTTTTAGCCGTAATTGGTTTTTGCATTTCGGTCTACACCTACCTACTTGAACGAAAAATTAAGGTAATGCCGACCTATAAGCCAGTATGTGATATATCAGATCGAATCTCCTGCACAAAACCCATGCTAAGCCCGTATGCAAATATATTCTTTTTCTCTAACGCCCTTGCAAGCACAGCGTATTATATTGTAGTAGCAATACTTGCTGCTCTTGACGCTTATAGACTGCTTTTTTTTGCCGCAATTGCTGCGTGCCTCGTGTCAGTTTTTCTTGGCTATTTACTGTATTTCAAAATCAAATCATTCTGCATACTGTGCACATCGCTTTATATCATAAATTTTTTAATTCTCGCTTTGGTAGCATACAAAATCTATGCATAAGTAATTTATTTTAATTCTGGAAAGAACTGTGCGATTTCTATTTTTGCATTCTCTGCGGAATCGGACCCATGCACCGCATTCTGTTGAATGTCTTTTCCAAAGAGCTTGCGGATGGTGCCAGCTTCTGCCTTTTCTGGATTGGTAGCTCCCATAAGATCGCGCCATGCTTTTACTGCATTTTCTTTTTCAAGCACGAGCACGATGACAGGACCTGAGGTAATATACTTCACCAACTCTGCAAAAAATGGCTTGTCTTTATGAACAGCATAAAATTTTTCTGCCGCAGCTTGGCCAAAAGAAATTTCTTTTTCTGCCAGGATAGTAAATCCTTTTCCTTTAATTAAATTTAATATTGCAGGCGCATTTCCGGCAGCTACTGCTTCTGGTTTAATAATGGCAAAAGTTCGTTCTACGTGCTTACTCGCTTCCTTTTGTCTGTTGAACATTCTAAAAGCAAAAAATGCGAGTGCAGCGATTATTCCTAAACCGAGAATGAAATTTTTTGTAAACATGGGGGACATCTTTCTAGAAGTAATGGTTAATACGAGTTCATATGCACCAAGCATACCACAATTCTTCAAATTTTTTCAAAAAAAGCTTTTTTTACGAAGCCTTATAAGGGTAAATCTGGCACATCCAAGCCAGCGTCCCGCAACGCTTGCACAACTCCAGAATTTCGTGAGCGGATGGCATCCTCTAATTCTTGGCAGGCCAATGCCTTTACTGCGGGGTTTGTCTGAATTTGTTCTTTTAACCAAGCAATCCCACCTTCTGTGCGAAATGTTGCCGCGGTAATCACTGCGTTACCATGGAATTTCGCCATGAGCATATCAATAAGCTTTTTGCCTTTGACAGGATCATTTAATTGAGTTTTCAGTTTATTGATAAGCTCACGTCCGCTGACAAACTTCTTAAGACGCTTAGGGATATAAACAATTTCATGAGGTATCTCGCCCAATTGAGTTAAACGGGCTGCAATTTTTTTCCAACTAGATTCACTGGCTAAGGCCTGATTCATGTCCAGCCCGGCTCTAAGCAATAATAAAACGCATACATAATATCCGCGATCAATAGAGTTATTAAAAAATGTTGAAGCTCGTGCAGCATCCTCATTAATATTCAATCCAGCTGCTACTAAAGAGTCTACAACATCAGTAAATGCAACTCCTTTTTCTATGGCAGCATAGAGCTCCTTGTAGGCTAATTCTTTTACCTCGGGACTTGTTTCAATTTGTTGCTTCAGCCAAGCCTGGCTACCTTCAGTGCGAAATGTTGCTGCAGTAAATACTGCTGAAGATGTTTTCCGAAGAAGATCAATAAGCTCTTTGGCCTTGTCCGGGTCGGCTAATCGATCTTGGATCGGTTTAAGCGACATTCGGCTCAATACTGTTAACCGCTCGATTATTTTCTCCCATTTAGGTTCTGAGGCCAATGCCTGCATAATGTTTACTCCAGCAGCTAAATATAATAAGATGCCTTCATCATTAATATCCTCAATTGCTTGATTTAAAGCGGCAAAGGCTCGTGCCTTAAAAGCTTCGTCGCTGTTCATGTCTATACCGGCTGCTCTCAATAATCTAAGTGCTTCTCGATCCCCATCTTCTATGGCTCTAGTGAATGCCTCACGAGCTTTGCCCTCGAGTGATCGATCCCGTAAAAGCGCAGTCTGAGTCCAGGTAAGGGCTCCGGCAGTTCCCATTTTTGCTGCAACTAAAAGTGGATTTTGTTCCTGGCACTTTTCTGCCAATCTATGAATTAAGACACGTGTTACACGAGGATCATTAAGAACAGCATAAAATTCTCTGCCCGCGGCTCTGCTCAGACCCTTTATGCCTCGCACAGCCAGCTCGAGACTTCCTGAAGCAAGTTTTTCTACAATGAGAGACTTTATGTCCAGAAATACGCCCTGCAATGATGCTGGATCTCGTACTTCTTGAGCAGATGCCATCTTTCTTGATTGGGGAGGTCTTTCCATCGCGGTTAATCCCGCAAAACTAAGTCCTGTAATAAGAAAGAGCTGAATTACTGAAGCATGCGATTTATTCATGTGATCTCCCTGATCGTTCATAATAATCCCTTTAAAATGTAACTAATTTTTTACCTTACTATAACATGGCAATAAAGCCCATTAAAGCTTTTCCAAGTGCCTGTCTTTTCTTTCATTATTACTGTTCTTATCCCTCACTACCAAACCCGGGGTCCATCCAGGCTGTTCGCCAGTAATGCCCTCCAATTGCTTTTGCAGGCTTTTTCCCATCCGGAGTAATAACTTGTTTTTTGGGATACTCATCCGTTTGTGCAGGATAGATAAGCAGAGGAGGTAGTACGATATCTTGATTATCCCCTTTGCCCCCTTCTAATGCAAATGCAAGAGTGAATGCTATTGGTCCCGTTTCTACAATAGTTTTAGGTCCATTATTTGGCGCATTTTTTACATAGTCTGGTGCTTGATCACTCAGGTTTCGACTGATTAATTCTAGTGCTTTAGTTATCACCCTATGATTTGGGCATGCGCCAATAAAAGCGTTACAGAGATAGACAGACATCGGTTCTAAGCCTACAATCATATCATAAGCCTTGCTATAAGGTATGAGTGATTGGAAAAGTTCATAATCGGTATCGAGATAAAATCCTCCAAACAGTCTTAACAGTTCAAGGCGTATAATATCGGTCGCTTTACCGAATTTCTTTTCTTGGATGCATTGCTTGTAAAGATCCCCGGTTAGGAAGGTCTTTGTATCGAGATCTTTTAATTCTTTTAATCTGATATGTGGATGGTTTTCAAGAAGTTTTGTAAGCTCCGGCAGCTTTGCTTTACTTTCTACCCAAAAATAATGAATCCAGCCAGCAGATGTTGGATTGTGTTCGATGCTATTTTCGAGCCATTTAATGTACGACATTGCAGGATTTTTTGGATTGGTGTCGGAGGTGACCCAGATTTTATGGGTAATGAGCGGGATCCTATGTACTGTTGAATCAAGCAAGTTTGGATAATACTTGAGGAGCGTTCCTATATTATTTTTTGCGTAAAGAGTTTTTCTCTGTTGATCAATACCAGCTAGGCTGGTGCCTTCTTGCCGAGCAATATAATCCATATAATCAACGGAGCCATTGTACCCATTTCTAAAATCCTTCTCTTCTTGGGAAAGATTGGGATTATGAAGGTAATCATCAGTGAATTTTGTGGAGGTAAAATTAAAGTGATGGTACTGATGAAGAAAATTTCGATCTTGAGTAGTTTCGATACTTATCTGCAGATGCCCGTCTTGAGTGAATTTTGGATTCAAAAATGAGGTGCTGTTTTTATCTGCAAAAGAAATACCAGTAAAAATGACGCTTTTGTCTTTTTCAAAAATATAAAATTCATAAGGAGCAATAGTAACCGTTTCGGTCTTACTAGTGCCTAACGCCTCTTTTGCCTCATACCCAACCTGTACACGTGCGGGTCTAGGAGTTCTATTGGCTATGACTACAGCATCGTCAATCTGTAGCTTTTTAATAAATGAATTGAAATCTAGTTTGGCATCATAGGGGGACTTTTGAGCTAAAATGAATTTTGCGTACTGGTTTTGAGCGGATGGCTTTACATGTTTTAGCTTTAATTTTCTTTTTCTTATGAGATCAACCAGACTTTGAGGCTTGGTTTTTTGTGTACCTCGCAATGCAATCGTTGTAGCCTGAGGAGTGCGGGTTTTTTGGACAGGCTGCAAGGCCACAACTACCTTATTAATATCATTATTAACATCGGTGTTCGGTACAATCGTAACCACAACTTTAGGTTTTTGCAGTGTCATAATGACATCTCGAGCGAAAGTTTCTGCAGAAACTAAAAGTATCGGTAATAAGAAACTTACAGAGAATAGTAGATTTTTTATCATGGCTTCCTTCTTTTTTTGATTTCCCAGGTTCGCAGCATAGTTTCGTAGATATTCAAGTCAGGAAAAAGTCTGCATAAATCTGGTTAAATCTCATAAATTTTATTTTATTATGATTTTATTATATTATGATTTTATTATATTTATAATATTATTAAATTTATGCAATTTGTCAATATGAATTTGGGCTATGATTAGACTGCTTTTTACTCTCTTGCTCAAGGAGTCTTGTGTTACGAGGTTAAGCATCAATACTTTTGAATTGAAGGGTTAACTTGCCTTTCTCCACCAGCACCGGCTCTCATGGTGGTTATCATTACGGCATTATCGCTTAGGCTGCAATTACCCGGCATCGTTTTTACCAGTCCTATTGTAAATATCCGTTTAGCGCACGTTGAGCCCGACGGCGGCGTTTTGCGCCAAGGCGGGCGAGTTCCCTTTGATGCAGGTAGTAGGGGGCTGCAGTGCCCCCTACTGCTCGCCGCATAGGCGCCTGCTTATAAACACCGCGTATGCGGTAGTTTTTACTCGCCGAAGAGAATTCTTAAAGAAAATTTTTTATACTATACGCCTACCTCTTTTTGTTAAATTGCATCCAGGCAATTCCTAGTTCCGTAAAGAATTGGTGATTCTCATCGCTCGGGTTTCTAGCCAACGTCTGCACAGCATCATTAAATGCATTGAAACAATGACTATAGATCTCTTCAGATAGCTCTTCTCTTTTTTTATTACCATTTAATACGCTCAATAGAAGTCGAGCCCCTAGGGCACAATCTCTTTTAAGGCTTTTCGCGACAATGTATTCTGTCCCAATGATGAATGTGGCATAAAAAGAATCAATAGCGAATGCAGCAGAACGTTCTTGCTCAGCTTTTGCACGTAATTCTACTTGAGTCTTCTCTTCCTTGGCATTTTCTGCAAGCGTCATAAAATGTGCAAAAAAGAATAAATGAGCCAAGAATTTTATGGTATTAGAAGCAGAGGCAAATGCTATCTGGAAATCTCTTACTGGATCATATTTTGCATTCATTGCAGTATAGTATGCGTCTTTATTTGTTCGGGCTAACTCGTGATTTTCATAGAGTTTATCTAATAGCGTATTAAAATAGCCCAAGTGGCAGGCAACTGTCGCGATGGCATAATTAAGAAGGTGTCTAAGCTTAAGAGATTTGGCTCCTGCGGTATTTAAATCCTTACACGCTGCATTGAAAATTCCCCCAAGAATTTGACTACTATAAGCATCATTTAGGCCGCGAAGGAGTGCGCAGCCCTCAAGAAATCCTTCTGTCATGTAATATGAATTGCTCAGTAGACGTATAATTGCGTAGATGCGCTTAAGATGAGTTCCGACAGCCGGTGGCATTTTAGATAAGCATTCAGCATCATTCAAAACTGTTTTTATAGAATCAGTCAGGCGCAAAAGCTGCGGCCCTGCTTTGACAAAGGGGGGCGTTTCTGTCGTAAGAATACTCACAAATAGGTTTGATAAAGAGATCAAATAAGTAGTGAGCGCCTTTTCTATGGGCGCGGACAATCGCTCGCCCTTACGTACCAACTCGCAACAATCGTAAAGGATATGATAAAGAATGAGGGCAATGATTTCTCTTTTTTCGGCCTCTCCTATAGTTTTGAATCCTGCATTTGTACGGTTGAGCGTATTTATGGCACGCTTATAAAAGTTGGCGTTGCCTCTCCTCCGGCCTTTTTCAAACAGAAGATTGAGGTTTTCTAGAAGACACGGTATGAGAGCTGAATTATGGCTAGTTGCTAGTGAATACAGGATTCCAACGATGGTCGGATGCGCTTCACTATGATTTTCGCTTTTGAGGATTGCTTCTAATTGGGCGCCCTCAAAAAACGCCATCAGTTTTGCTAAATCTTCATATGCAGCGATCGTTTTATGTAAAAAATCTTCCAATTTAGTGGTATCTGGCTTGATGCCAAAGCGACCAAAAGCGTAGATCTTAGTAAGAAGTATGGCCGCGCCAAGATTTTTTTTGTTAAAAGCATGATCATCAAGTATAGCTATAAGTGCCGCAACTCGATTTTCCCTCTCTTTTAATGTCATTTCCTTTGGCATATCCATACTTTTTTCCCACGCTTCGAGTACTATAATGCTTCCCGCATCTGCCAAGCCGTCAAACATACAGCGGTAGCCTCTTTTGAAAAAATCGATTGCTTGCGCGGAATCTCTCGGCAGGAGTTTCCCAAGTCCCTGAGAGTAAAGGAGACCAAAGTTGATAAGTTCTTGCTCTGTCCGTGCCAATGAGGCCATCCGTTTGATGGCATCTTGAACTGCCTGGATATCAACCGCAACATTCCCTCGTTTCTCGTTTCTCACTTGGGCTAGTGCCGCATCGAAAATCTTTGCAGCAGTACCGCGCTTTTCAAATTGAGGATCGTAGGCAATGATCATCCACGTTGCTGGTTGATGACCTTGCTGTTGCGCAATACGCCAGAGTATGCAGGCTTGCTCTTTATTAAGTGCCCCCTGATCGGCCGCTGCCTGATTCTGACTAGCAGGCGGCGCAGATACTTTGTGCGCTTCCCCTAGGATATTACCAAACTTGTAAGCACAATCCGCATCTTGAGTGCTCCATTTTTTCATGCACTCAAAGAGTTGCGAAGATACATCTCGAAACTGCTCATAGAGCTTTTTCTTGGTGATTTGCTCGACTAATTGGTTTATTTCGCTTACAGGCTTTTCGGCAATACCATACCAGGTTAACAAAGCAGGAAGAGTTTGTAGTTCTCCCTTTTTTGTAAAGGCATCATCAAGCTGCTTGATGAGTGCTGTGGTAATAGTAGTTCTTTCTGCGGGTCGAAGCGCGGCCACCTGCCCTGCAAGGGCCTGAGAATGGTCAATTAGGGCGTCAACGTTCTCGGTGCTTTCAAGGAGCATCATATGTGCGCGCGGTTCAGTTGGGGTTGCACTGCTTAGATATTTTCTCGTAAGTTCAGCATCTCTATTTTGTTCCTTAAGCATGGATGCATAGAGATATGCTGCCTGGCCATTGCCTGCATCAGCTTTTTCCTGAAAAGTTTTGTCTAGTTCTAGCTGGGTAAATAAAAGTGTTGCTTTCTGCCTGCTAATAGATACAGCAGCGATGCATAACTCGAGTACCTTGTTGAAGGCGTCTGTATCCCCCTTCTGGGCGGCATTCATATATTTAGGAATCACATGACTTATCCCCTGAAAATCATTTTTTCCCAACGCTTGAGTTCGCAGGTGTTCCAGAAAGGCATCAGTCTTTGCTGCAGCCTGCTCCATGCCGTATAGTGGGAATGCGAGGAATAGTACGTTGCTTACGTAAATGCGAATCATGGTATTCATAAAGAAATGCCTTTCAAGGTGAGAAGGTTATTTTTTGCTTTAGTGCTTAGTTGTAGAAGTATATACAAAAAATAAGATCTCTGCCTTAACTCTGCTCGTTGTTTTTACAGGTATCTTTATGTATTGGCCAATGGGCTTTTTGACATTCTCTAGAACAATAATACACCAGCTTGCATCCCCCGCAACAACCAGGTCCGACAACCCGAGCGTCGCAGGCCGCACAGATTTTTTTCTTATCTTTTTCCTGCTTAATTTCGCCTAAAGTTTTTTGAGATAAGCCATTATTCTTCTTAGCTGACTTAGTGAGCCACATAACTGATTTACTCAATAATTCTTTTTTTTGACGTGGATCATGAGCGCATTCGCTCAGTTCTTTGTATATAAAGCCTAGGTTATTAAAAATTTTGGAAATTACTGGGGAAGACGGCTTTTGTTCGGCTAGAGGAAGGAGCTCCAGCTCGGCTTGCTTTAAAAGCTTTTCTTTTTCGTGGGCATCGACACGTTTACTTTTTTGCCAATAGTGGTGGGCTAATTTGAGTCTAGTATCATCATCTATATCAGCATTCGACTTTTCCTTCTCTGTCCAACTTATTGCTTGATCTAAACATTCATCCTTTTTTTGCTGATCGACGGTTATTTCGTACATCAGTTCATAGATGAGTGCTATCTGCAATAGGGAGCAATTAGATTTATTCGCGGCGCACAATTCATTATATCTTAGGGCAGATACTAAGGCTTTATCTAAAAATTCTTCTTTTTTCGAAGCCTCGCTCGTATTGGAGCTTTTCGTCAGATAGACGTTGCTTAAATGGTAATGAGGGGAAACAAGACCACTCTGTGCTGCTTGTTCAAATAGACTCAGCGCCTTAAGTAATTCGGTTTCTTTTGCCTGTGGATCATCGATTGAGATGCTTCTTTTAAGACAGTCAACTCCTAGTTCATCTTGCGCAATAGGATCGCCTTGGGCTGCTGCTTTTACAAGCCAATTGAGTCCAGGGCACAAAGCTGCTTGTACCTCGGAATCATCTCTATCTTTAGCACTTTTTATAAGTGCTAAGCCTAAGAGCGTTTGGGCATCCACATAGCCTTTTTCAGCTGCAGCGGTGAAGTATTTTAAGGATTCGTCCCAACAAAATTTTTGCTGCTCACAATTTTGCGTAGAATTTCTTTTTTCTTCATAAAGGCATGCCAACGCGCAGAGCATTTTCGGTTCTTCTAAAGCAGCCGCTTTGCGTCCCCACTGGAGTGCTGCATCTAAATGTTTGATCTTTTCTGCACTATCGCTTGTTTGCCTGCTTTTTTTAAGGTATTCAGTAGCAAGTCTCTCTTGAGCTTCGTTATGATTTGCTTCTGCAGCTTCTGTAAGACACTTCATAAATTTTTTATATAAAGTTTCTTTGACTTGTGCATTGATGGCCTGCTCGCCTTGCTGGGCATAATCTAAAGCTTTTTGAAATATCGCATCCGCTTTTGTCCTGTAAGGCTTGCTTGTTTCCATCTTCATGCCCATACATTGTGTGCTTACGATTAGTATTAAAGCTATACAAGCCTTTTTTTTATTTATAGTCATGAATCCACCCACCGTTTAATTGTTTATGTTCAGTATTGTTAAGGTATGTGCATTGTTCGCAATCTCGTTCAGCACAATAAAAAATAGATCCGCATTTAAACATTTCTATTTTGACTTATTTATATCATGAATATTATCACATTGATTCAATTTGTCAATGCCGCGTTGCATTAGACTGTTTTTTAATTCTCAAAGGAACCCATTTGCAAGATGGTTAGTCTGCAATTAGACTTATGTGCATAAATCAATCTAAGTTTTCTAAGCTTATGCATGGAGCCTCATGACAAAGATCAAAACTCTTTTCATCCTAGCACTGGGTGTTTTCAATCCTCTTACCTGCAGAAAAAGTCGTATAATTAAGCCACAAGCGAAACAATCCATTCTCAAGCCAGGCAAAGCGATAATTTGTATTCACGGCACTCTTATTCCCAATTTTGTGCGCCCGTTTGTTCATATGGCGCTTGGTCCGGCAGATAACCTTATTCCGATGAAGAGTTGTCCCACGATAGTTAAGGAGATTGGAAAGGTCTTGCATGAAGCTGATTCCGTGCTGTTTCCGGAAGAGTCTTTCTATGTATATAGATGGTCCGGCCATTTAGATTTTGAGTCTCGCAAGAAGGCTGCGCAAGAGCTCTTTAATATTCTTTGTAACCATAATGGTGAAATAATTATTATTGCACATAGCCATGGCTGCAATGTGGCCCTTAATCTTGCGAATATTGCTAAGTCACAGACAAAAAATAACTGCATTGTTAGTAAGCTCATACTCCTAGCCCCCCCTGTCCAACGAGCAACTGAAGAATGCGTGGAGTCACCCCTCTTTAAGCAGGTATTCTCATTTTACTCTACGGCAGATATTATGCAGGTTGTTGATCCACAGAGACTTTATAATGAGACAGCAAGAGTATCAAAAGATGGGGATGTGCCATTTTTCTCAAAGAGGACCTTTGATGAATCCTCTACGTTATTGCAAGCGCGTATTCTATTTAATAAACAAAGTCCCGGTCACAATGATTTTATGACTTCGCGGTTCTTAAAGCGCCTGCCCGCTCTTGTGGCCTTGTTAGAAAAATCTCATCAAGCGACTCATAATCGCCATTTTTGCATAAATATTCCTGCGAGTCAGGCTCCTCAATTGATCAATAAGATGGAGCTAGCGCATGCCTATGTTCCGCGCGCTAAGCGTTCTTGTAGGTGTCAAAAACGTCGGGCTATTGAGGCTTAATCGCAATTTGATTTGTCTAGAAAAGGCGATCTCCGTTTTTTTAAGCTACATCTTAAAGCGCACTGTTTTGCGTTAATTTTGAATATGATATAACGCATTTTGCCATCGGGACGCAGCTTAGTCATATGAGAAAAATTTTTTTGCCAAGTATCAAAAAGGCTTATCTCGCATATCTACCTTCTAATTGGGTGCATCAAAGTCTGTGAGAGTTGGAAACAATTAATAAACCGGGGTTCTCCAAGGGAAGGCACCCTTGGGGCGGTGCAGGGCGCAGCGCCTGCCGCTCGACGCGTAGTCGCCAGCATGCTGCTGATATAAAAAATAAACTCGCCGTAGGCGCTAGAGAGTTCGAATTAACGAATAACTATTCTCGCCGAAGGTTTTAGTGCTTTCGGTTAAGCCTCAATAGGCCGCTAAAATTCGCTAAAGCGCCCTGTCGGGTGGTAAAGCACCAAATAATCATCATTGCATAAATGCTCAAGAAAGCTATTATAAAATAAAAGGCAGTTTTTCTAAATGAGCGTAAGAGGTGCAGTGTGTTAAGCAAGGTAATGGTAAGCGCGTTTGTCTCCGGTGTATGCAGCATGAATTTGTTATTTTCCATGGAAAAGACTCTGCCGCAGGAAGATGAAACACAGCCACAGGCCGAACGTATCTCATCATTAAGAGCGATCCCGCTGCCATTGCATGCGCTTGCGCGTTCATCTTCTCCCGCATCTTCTCCTGTAAGAAGGGCCTCATTCTCTGGACAACCGCCAGCTCAACTTTCGCCTAAAGCACCCTATTCACCAAGGAGTCCTGCACCCGGGTCGCCCAAAGGCGGGTCCGCTAGGCAAGGTGACGCTGAAGCTCAACTCTTAGTAGCTTGCAGGGATGATAGCATTGAAAAGGCGCTGCCGGCTCTTAGAAAAAATCCAAATCTCGAAGTAACAGATCCTCAGGGGTATACACCACTTTTTCTTGGAGCTAAAAACAAAAATTTGGCCTTATGCGCCCTTCTCTTGTCAAAAGGGGCGCGTGCAGATGTTGCCACCGTCGATGGTAATACACCTCTTTTGGAGGCAGCCAAAGGCAACAATGCACTTGCTATGCTGTTACTAGAGCATAATGCTGCCATAGATGCCAACGGCCCTGGTAATTTCACCCCCCTTTTAAATGCCCTGACTGCCGGCAATGCCGAGCTGGCGTTTATTCTCATACGTCGAAAGGCAGACGTAAATGCTCGGTCGATCGGTGGACACACGCCCCTTTTAGTAGCACTTGCACAGGGCTATGATCAAAAAAACAACTTGGAAGAAGTTATCCATGCCCTTATAGCTGCTGGCGCAGACATTACTGCCAAAGATGATGATCGGTGGACACCGCTTTTAATGGCCACACGCAATCGGCATACAGCGATAGCTCTCCAGCTTGTTGAAATTAAAGCAGGTATAGATGACGCGAATTGTGAGGGGATGACCCCGCTGCTCCTTGCAACTTTTACAGATAATACGGAACTTGTTATGAGCCTTCTTAAGGCTGGAGCTAAGGCAAGAATAGCGGTAGACCTGCCTAAAAATTATTATGAGGAAAAATTGAGCTCCCATAAAGCGCAAGAACCTTCATTAATAAAAGCGGCTCAGGAACGCTTTCATCTCTATAGCAAAAATTTCGTTTGGACGCCATTTTTAATGGCCGTTTATAACGGAAATCTAAAAATTGCGGAGGCTTTAATTGACCATGATCCCGATTGTTTGAGTGATATTCTCTTCAATCGCATGAACCCGCTTCATTTGGCTGTCTGTGCAAAAAGTAGGGATTTGGTGCGCATGCTTTGCCAGAGATACGCTGAAGCATCGGCATCTCTCAATGCGATTGATAATGATGGGATGACTCCGCTAAGCCTTGCCTTTAAGTACTGCTGTGACAGTGCAACAGTCGTCATCAAAAAGGAAAAAGGTATTTCACCGCAGGGTAAAGATGAACCTGCGCAAGCTGAAATTATTGTTGATCAAGATTTTTTGGCCGTAATTTACGTTTTTTTAAGTTTTAATGGTATTGATGTTAATAAAGGCGATAAAAGAAATCTTACGCCCCTTCATCTGGCCGTTGAAATACAAAATCCAGATCTCATTAGATCACTCATGAAACGTAATGCGGACCCGACAATTGCGGCTGATCATGGATTAAGCCCCATAGGGTTAGCACGGGGTAATAGTGAAATAATGAAAATTTTACAAAAGTCTTCGACCATAAAACTGGATAAAGTTAAATAAGGCTTTAGGGCTTTCGATTTTTGACAAGCTTTTTGTTTCGCTTACATAATTAGGTTTATATCTGTACGGCTAGTGCATACAGATATAAACCCTTATTTTGAAAAAATCGTGTATTCAAATATCATCGAATAATAATTGGGTTTAATGAATCCCTTGCAAGAATCAAGAAAACAGACCTACTGAGTTACCGCTGTTTTTACTACAATTATTCCGCCGTATATTTGTCCGAGAGTGAAAGTAACCGTTTTTGGTTGATTAAAATAATGGCAGCCACTAATATGCCTTTGATTTTTATCTGCTGATTCTACCGATCCGCCCACATAATAACAGCCATCGATATCCACAGTTATTCTTGAATTAGCTGCTACTTTGAACTCTTTTTTCTCCTTAATCTTTTCATTAATTGTGAAAAAACCTTCGATTATCATGAAGCTTGCTTTGAGTTCTTCGCCCGTTTCGTTCACAATGAGCACCGGGAATGCTTGTACAGACAGGATGCTTGTTAAGGCTGCAGTGGCAATCAACGTTTTAAACATGTGCATGCGAATATCTCCATTATAGGGTTTAGATTAGTTTCGAATACTTTGCCACATATTTCTTAACGATGCAACTTTTTTCTTATTTCATTTTGTGTGTTTCTATTGAAATAACTGCCGATACTGAGTATGATTGTTTCATTCAAAGCGGTAATCTGAAATAGAAGGAAGCACTTATGCGCAGTACGGGCCATTATGAAACTCTGGGTGGCACCAAATATTTTGTTCCAGCTCCCTTGCCACCTTCTTATCCGCCTCTGGAAATCAATGAAGAGACGATGCTTTTGTATGGCGAGGCAATGCTTGAACTGGGCAAGCTCAATGAAATGGCCAATCGATTGCCCAACGTAGAGCGTTTTATTAAAGCCTACGTTATAAAGGAAGCACTTTTATCTTCCGCCATTGAGGGTATTAATACCACGCTGATGGACGTTTTTACGCAGCCGATTGAATTTAGGGTAAGCAAAGATACGCAAGTAGTGATGAATTATACAAAAGCGCTTTCGGTTGCTCTTACTATGATTCGCAAGGAAGGTATGCCGCTTACCTCAAGAGTTATTCTCAGGGCCCATGAAATGCTCATGCAGATGGGAGATGGGGACAAATATGATCCGGGTAATTTTAGAAGGCTTGCAGTTAAGGTTGGCAACCTCATTCCACCGCCGCCCGGACGTGTGCCTGAGCTTATGGCGGATCTTGAAAAGTTCATGAATGAGCTTGATGTACTTCCACCGCTTATTAAAGCCGGACTTGCGCACGTACAGTTTGAGACAATACATCCATTTTTGGATGGCAATGGCCGTATTGGTCGTCTTTTAATAGTCTTACTCTTAGTTGAGGGGGCCATTCTTTCGGAGCCAATACTTTACATCAGTTATTACTTTAAGAAGCATCATATGGAATATTATCAGCGGCTTGATCGTGTAAGAACCCACGGAGATTTTGAAGGATGGGTCACTTTCTATTTAAAAGCAATTAAATGTAGCTGTATTGATGCGCACAGGCGAGCAAAAGACATAGAAGCCTTAGAGCATGATTTGAACAATCTGATCATACATGAGAAAAAATTTACGCTGAACATGCGCGATATGCGCTTTCACGCTTTATCCATCTTATTTTCATACCCGGTTATCAGCGTTGGTGAAATGAGTCGGCAGTTGTCAGTTTCATACAACACCGCAAATCGCATCATTAAAAACTTCATGAAGTTTGGTTTTGTCGTAAAAGAGCAGCATAAAAAACGAAGCAAATTATTTAAGTTCAAAAGCTATTTGGACATCCTCGATCGTGTGTATGAGTCGTAAAACGTTCTCCTCATGGGCTAACGATGGAGGCTTTGACGCCTGCACAAAAAAATATAAGATAAATACAGTCAGAGTATCACAAATTTTAAAACGGGATTTTTACGTGAAAAACCAAACTAGTATTCTCTTGCTCCTCTTCTGTGTTAGTACATCAATTCAAGCAACCTTTTTAAGCAATTGTTTGCATGCTATCAACAATAACAAGGCGTTTATAGCTTCCGCGGCCTTCACGGCAGGCTGCATTACAGGTTTATATAGAGCATTACTATCTGCCGATGCTCATGAGCAGGCAGCTTTCAAGATTTTAATTAATGAGGTCGGGCTAGCAAGAGTTGATGGTTTATATAAGCAGGTAGCTGAGCTTAATCGCAATAACGGCAAGCCAAGTTCCCCCTTTATACAGAAGTCGACTACTCTCATCAAGCACCCCACCTATCCGATGATAACAATAGGAAAAAGGGTGCATTATTATCTCGATTGGGAGAGCCTAGCTCGAAAAGAGATTAAAGATCAGAATCAGCTGCAAAAATTTCATGAGCGTTATAGCTCTGCAGACAGAAGAAAGCTTGCATGCTTGCCATTAGGCATTCTCTCTGTTGTTGGTGGGTTTATGACCTGTAAAGCTTGGCTTGCAAACTAATAAGGAATCCCATGCATAAGTCTTTTAAATCGATTATTCTTCTCTTTCTCCTGATTTCTACACCGGCTATTCAATGCGGGACGAAACTGGACACGGCGTTAGATATTGCAAAGATAACGGTTGTTAGCTTAGGTGTAGGGCTTTACTTACACAACCACATTTGGCCGTCAAACGTGATTATGGATAAAGTATCGTCTCTCAAAAATTACTTGTTTTCAGTAAGCAAGAAGGAACAAGAGAAAGTTTGCATAGGATTCATCACCATAGATCTCAACAAGCATACTGCTTGGGATTGTATTATTCCGCTTGAATATTTGATGGGTGATAAAACTATTAAGGCGGTTGTACTCATTATTCAGGGTAGCGATTCCTCCTACGGCATCTCACAGGCGATCGTTCAGATGATGCATCAACTTAAAAAAGCCTATCCAAAACCGGTTATTGCCTACTGCGATGATTCTTATTTAATGGGTAGCCAATATTTCCTTGCTTGTGTGGCAGATAATATTATGGTTTCATCTGCAACCTGGGTTGGTGGCATTGATGCATTTTGGAATTTAAAAGAGATTCATGAGAAGAATCAAGAAGATGGAATAGAGTATCATTTCATACACAAGGGACGATTCAAAGCGCTTGGCGTACCCGGTGTGCAACAAACGCAAGAATATCGTGATGCCGCGCAAGAGTATTGTGATAGCCTCTATAAGCATATTATCGCGCAATTGAGTACGCTCAGACCAGTCCTCCCTCAAGATACAAAGACTTGGGCTAGTGGGAAGTTTGTTGCTGCCGATGAGGCTTTGGGTCTTCATCTTGTTGATAAGGTTTGTGACAAGAGTGGACTATTTAAAGATCTTTTTGAACGGTTGGATAGTACATTCGATCCAAAAAGGCTTGAGCCAATTATAACTATGCCGGCGCCGTTGCCCTACTATAAAAAAGTTGTGGGTGAATCATTGGACCAAAAAATAGGCATCGGCCTTTTGAGAATAAGTGATTTAGAAAAAAAATCGAGCTGGGATTATACCCAAAGCCTCGAGGCCCTTTTTTCAGATAACCAGGTTAAAGGCGTCGCACTTGCGATAGATGGGGACGGTTGCTGTGTAGCATTGGGAACTGCTCTGCACAATGATATTTTAATGTTTAAATCTTTGTACAAGAAGCCAGTTGTAGCCTATATTGAGCATATGGCTTTATCAGGAACCTATTTAATTGCATCTGCTGCAGATCATATCATAGCCACTTCGAGCTCCCAAGTGGGCTATATAGGCGTTTGCCTTGAACAGTTTGATAATACGAAAAAAAATGCAAAGGAGCATGTGGCGTATACAACGCTCAAATCAGCAGAAGACTTGTATCCTTTCTCAGCTGATGAACCACTGACTCCACAAAAAAGAGAAATATTACAAAAAATGGTTGATACGGACTACGAGCAAAGTAAAGGAATGATCAAAAAAGCACGGCCTGCTCTTGCTCACAATGAAGAAAAATGGTGCGAAGCGCAGCGATACATTGGAGCTGACGCGCTTTCACTTGGCCTTATTGACCAGCTTGGTTCTCCTTTTGATGCATTTAATTATATTAAACATGCCGTTGGCTATCCGGTGGAAGAGACCATAAATGTGGAAAATATTGATCTTATTATTCGCAATACGGACGTGAGAGAATAGGAACATATACCTAAAGAATAGGAACATACAACTATAGTATTATTTGCAAGCCGTTGCTTTATGCTCAGTTTTTTGATATAATTACAAATAAGATTAATAGTCTTTCGCGCTATCGAAAAAGAGGTTTCTTATGAATTTTAAAAATTATATTCTCGTCATTGTGTGCTTAATGAGCGCATACATTAATTCCGGATCAGATTTTACTGCAGTTAAGCTCAGCAAAGAACTAAAAGCTGCTCTGCAAAATGTGCAAACATACGTAGGTAACAGACTTGCAGGCAGTGGTGCTACCTTCAAACCAACTCCTGCAGCAAACATGCATATTACATTAAAAGAGATTGGTGATATAGGCGGTTCCGATGGAAATGATGATTCAGTGCGAGCTGGCTTTGTCCCTGACTTAAACAACGTTGCTGCACATATACCTCCTTTCAAGCTACACGGTGCTTTTAATTATTCAACGCTTGCTATTGGCCAAGACGGCCTTGTGACTCTTCGTCTTGCTAACTCTCCCAAGCTTACAAAGCTGGCAGATGCAGTTAAGGATGCCTTAAAAAATAATAAGGCTTTAAAAAAGGCCAAAAAACAAGGCATATTTCCTGGTTTAATGAAGCGCTATGATTTTCCAAACAATGCGCATATTACGCTTGGCAAGATTAAATTTGGTGGGAAAAAATATAAAGATCTTCAAAATACCCTTGACGGCATAGTAACTTCTTTTGATGCAAAACGAATTAATTTCCCGCTGTTCCCCGTGAAGCGATTTGAGCTCTTGTGGTCGAATCATCCTGCAAAAAAGCGCACCTATACTACCAAGAAAAAATTTAAGTTGGGTTAATGAGGAAGCTTTTTGCAATTTCTAGTTCCTCTTTCATAGTAATCAGCGTGTTCATGAGCTGATCCATGTCGGGTATTTTTTGTCCATAACGGATGACTTTTAGAGCTGCTTCTAACGCGCTTGCAAGTTCTATAAATTCTTCTAAGCGCACTGAAGCGACATTGATTGATCTTATTGCATCGAAAATATATTTTTTTCCGTTTTCGGTATCTTGGGCAAAAAGCCTTCCAGCGATATATTCTGCGCCCAAAGCAATATTCATTGATGCGGAATTAATCGCGCGGCCCTTTTTAAGATGCGCTTGCGCTTGTGCCTGATGCTGTTGTTTTTCCTCCCCTTCGCTTAATTCTGCCATGAGGGTATAATGCGCAAAAAAGGCAATATGCTCCCACACTTTTGAATTAATGGCCATTGCTTGCCCATTATTAAAGAACAAATCTAAATGGTTTGCAATATCATAGGAAGCACTAAATTCTTTATACTCGGTTACATTTTGTTCTCGCGCAAACTGCACAAGGCCCCTTAGCATAGACTGCGCGCCGCCTATATCCCCTCCGTAAAGCCCTGTAAGAGCAAGACCCAAATAGGTAGCTAATTTTTTGCGTTTATCTTTTACAGCATCCGCAATAGGTCTGTTCAATAAAAAGAAATTCAAAAGTAAATGCTGATCTTTATCGCTTTGAGGAGCCAAGGAATGTAAAAGCTTAACACCTTCTAAAAATGAGGGATTCATGAAATCCGCATCCGCTAAAAGATGTAATAAGCCACTGGCCCTTTTTAAAGGTCTCTCTAACGATTTAGGAACGTTTTTTGCAGCACCTGAAAATAATTTCATACATTGTTTTAAGCTTGCGATATGTTTTCCCCCTTCGAAAAAAGATGGCGGGTCGCTATCCACAATCCGGGCCTCCAATAATTTTGATAAGCGCTCAAGAAATGATACGGCCTCTTTTGCAAAGTCAGCATGATTGTCCTGCAATCGTTCGAGTAAGCATTGTGCAAAGAATGCCGTGTGAGGCATATCGTCCCTTTTAATCGGCACAAAATTAATACTGCGAGTTGGGTGTCCCAAAGAACGGATAAGAGCCGAATTGCTTTTCCAAAATTCTGCCTCCTGATCTGCTATTCGTTGAACATTATGTTCTAATTCTTGCCGTGATAGCTCGCTCCGTAAAGTAAAATTAATACCATGATGCAAGACTCCTAAGGAACGAATAAGATTCGGTTTGCTTTTCCGAAATGTTACCTCGAGTCCCCCCAGTTGTTGAATGACGACTTCTAGTTCTTTTTCGGAAAGCTCGCCTGCCAATTTGCAGGCTACGAGAAAATAGTGAGCAGCATGATGCTTATGAGTTTGAATGCTCTTTTCTAATTTTGTCTCCGCGAGAAACTTTTTGAGAGTTTCTTTATCAGTAAACTTTTTATGCACTGCTTCGAGAACATGAATAAGTTTTGCTGTGGAAGGCTGTAAGACGCCTGGTATTCCATCCGCATAAAGAGTTGTTAAATCAATTGCATCACCCATGCTGATATCCTCAAGGCCGCATTCATCAAGCATTTTTATTAGGGCTGTTCTCGCTTGCTCTTTTTTCTTGGCTCCTCCCAGCATTATCAAGGTGTTTTTAATTAAACGAGCCCTGGATGTGGAATTGCTTTTTTCTATTGCGCAATCGGGCTTTTCTGCTGTTGAGTTACTTTGTTTTTTCAAATTGGCAGATCCTTTTTCTTTACGAAGATCTTCAGCAAAGGCTTTTTCATAGGCGGCCTTATAAAAAGTAACAGCCTCGGCCGGCTTGCAGTTAATAACCGTGGGGATTCCAGTTGAATAAAGATCGCCAAGTGCCTGCAATTCTTCAAAAGTTTGAGCTCGCTGCGCATACGACTCAATCCCTCGAGCCGCTGCAGCCATATCGAGATCACTCAGAGTTTTTTTCTCTGCTGATTGACGAGTAATTGCAAGAATGGCATTAAACTGTTCATAGCCACTCGCAGGATCGCATGCGATGAGCATCCATGCAGAAGGAAGATGATTTTTCTTCTGAGCAGTGCGCAAACAGGCAAGCGCTCTTTCTCTGTTCGTTTGACTTTGATCTTTGCCCGTGCTTACGGCATTCAAATACATCATCCCTATTTGATAAGCGCAAAGAGCGTCTTGCTGAGTTAGCTTTTTCAGAAAATCATGTACTTCTTTTCTTGTCTGTGAGAATTCCTGCAGCAGTTTTCTTTCTGCTATCTGAGTAAATACTCTTTCAAATGCCATTCTTGGTTCCCCGGCTGCGATGTACCAGGTCAGCAGCTGCTCAAGTACCGGTTGTTTATTTTGAGCCCAGATCGCCTCGCATCGTGCTTTCATTTCTTTAGTAAGGTGTTCTCTAAGGGGTAAGGGGAATGTTTCAAGTCTTTGCTGAATTTCGTTGCCAAGTGTGAGCGCATCTGCGGGGGAAATGAGGCTCAGTAAAACGGAATAAGCCAATGGTTCGGCATGACGGGCTTTTTGTAAATATTTAATCACAGGAGAAAGCGTTATGGCTTTGTCTTGACCAGCTTGCACATACAGTAACCCGCCCATTACGTAGCAAGCATGCGCATCGCCCTCATCCGCAAGTTTTTTTATGGAATCGTAGATCCCGTTTTCTTTAAAAATTCGGATGCCATTTTCTGCAAAGCTTTTTTCCGCCATGGCCAACCGGCACCAATGAAAAGCATCTTCGAATGATCCATTTATCCCTTCTTCAGGCGACCCGTCGAGATACTTTATAATGATACTGGCAGCACTTTTAATATCTTTTTCTTTGTGCCAGGCAGCAATGAGCTGCGCAAGTGAAGTTTCTTGCAGTTTTACAGCTATCTGCTCAGCTTCCATTGCAACGAGCATTGGCGCGCTAGAGCAGAAAAGAAGCATAAAAATAATTGCACTCCAAGATTTGTACTGTGAGGTAGTTATATGATACATATTAATCTAGTGCCTTAATGGTGCTTGCGCCATATGCTTGAACCTGCATGGCTGGCTTGCCGGCATATGATAAGGCTGATGATCCGCTTACCGTTCCTTCAATTTTTTTTGAACAATTCAGTTTTGCTTCCACCGCACCTGAAGCTTCAATGGCACATTCGGCACTTTTGAGCTGCAGAGCATCATAGGAGCTTGATCCTGTAATGTTTATCGTTTGTTTAGAAACTTCTCCTGTAATCTTGGCCTGGGTTGCCCCACTCAGGCCTAAATCAAGTTCTGAACCGTTTAGCCGTATAGAAGCATCGATTGATCCTGTAAGGTTCATACGTAGCTTATCTGCTCTGTGTACTTGCAAGAGAGCGCTAAAAAATCCCGCACAGTTTACTGAATCAATGTTCTTTACATTAACTCGGAAGGTAATCTCTGGATGAGGTTTTGCTATTTTTTCTTCATCGACTTTAATTGTAAGATGAGATCCTTGGGTAGTTGTTTCTATGTGCTCAAGGGCGTCTTTAGTTGTTTTTATATCAAGGGATTCCTCGTCTGCCTGCATAAGCTCTAGAGTTCCAAAACCTTGAAGGGAAATATTGGTAATTCCAGTAAGCTGTTGATGTGTTGTTGTTACAGGACCATGCTCTTTAGTTCGACCACATCCGGCGAGCAAAACTACGGGTAAAAGGTAGGCAATACATTTTAAGTTCATGATTATTCTCCGAAGGCATTAAATGGAATACGCTGACGCTCCCTACTATAATGCCGCGCATAGGAATTTTCATCAAGGAGATTTTTGCACAGTTTTGGAAGGTCCAGATTGCAGCTTTCTGCTCGCATAAAAAATTATTGATTTTCTAGCGCTCACTGTGATAATATTTCTAATAAGATATAAATGTTCGGAATGTAGTTTACCGAAAACCCCTGTATGAAAAATAGCATACTTATACTCATGTTGCTGTGTACTCTTTTGTTCAGTTGTATGCCTTTTGCTCTGCATGCTTTTTATAGTGAAGCAGATTTATATACCCCGGCTGGATCAAAAAAAGCGGTTCAGCAACCCTCTTATTATATCCAAGCAGGTCTCATCCCTATTGCTTGGTGGACGCGTGTAGAATGGCTTAATCTTCCTGCTTACAAAGGAGATACACTTTATGGCGGAGTTGTTTTGGTAAGAAAAGATGCTGCCCGGAATTACCATGGAGAATATCGGGCTTCGGACAATGTCACAGCTCTACCAAGGATTCTTTGCTTAGAATGCGCACAAAAATATTATGATCTTGCGGTTGAAACTTTTCAGTCGTGAGAGGTGATCTACAGTCTTTTTCTTCTGATTTAGTATTTCTCTTATTATGAATTGAGAGCTTTTTCAATCCAATCTAAAATTTCTTGCTTTACTGGTTTAATGTTCGGAACCCGTTCTTCTACCAGATCTGTAGGAATTGCTGCTTTAAACTCGGGATCTTTGCTTTCTATTTCTTTCAACAAATTAACCCAACGTCGTGCAAGACGCTTCCCTACTGGGCCACTTGGATGTTCCTCAATATTGCTCTGAATTTCTGCTAGAAGCATTTCCCATCGTTTCTTATAATCGGCAATTTCACGCTTTACATAACTCTGCTGCAGTTGAGCAAAGTGCTTGAGGTGCTCGGGGGAGTACATTTGTTCTTTATTATTTACAATGTCATCTATAATTGAATTGAGCGTTTGGCTGGCTTCTTGCAGATGCACAATCTGATTCTGCATATATTCACGTTGCGCCTTTAGATGTTCAATTACATTTACATTTTTTTTCATAATATCTTTGATAACGGATAAAGAAAACCCAAAAAATCTCAAAGCAATGATTTGCTGGAGCTTCATTAAGTCGGATTCGGAATATACGCGATATCCATTAGGAAAACGTAAAGATGGTTTTAATAAACCAATTTGATCATAGTGATGCAGAGTCCTTACAGTTACGTTTGTTAACTTGCTAAACTCTTTTACGTACCATTTTTCCATGACATTCCCTATAAAAAGGTGCCTATATGTCTCATTATGAAAACAATAAGGTATGACGCGGCGTCAATGTCAAGATTAATTTTTTATTTTATATGATTTTTTTTTAAGTGAATCGCTAAATTATGTTTAAAGATGAAAAACATTTAGCTGCAATCTTGACTGTATAGTTTTGTGTGCTCGATGATGTCGCTATTTTGAAAATTTTTTAATGGGAATTTAACTGCTATAGAGGCACCACTAAGTTTAAGTATTAATCAAACCGGCACGTGTTCTTACCAATTATCTGATAAAAAAGACACCAGCCTGCCGCTGCCTCATAGAAAGAAAAGATTGATATGGCTAGCAAAATTAAACTTTGAAACCACCAAGCGAGGCCGAGAAAAATGAAGCCAGATGCTGCTCTGATAAGGCGATCTTGCGTTCCTATGTTCTTTTGCACACACGCTCCTTTAGTAAAAAAGATGAAAGATGACGGACATCTTTCCATGATAGCGCTAAATTTAAAGAGTGAAAAGCTCAGAATTCCATTTTGTTTTTTACGAGCCTAAGTATGTGTAATGCCTGACCTATCACTTTCTCGATAGCAGCACCATCTGGCAAAGAAAATCGGCTATTTGGATAGCGACTGATAGTCGCATAAGGGGTTAGTTCTGCAGCAGCTTCCTGCACAGACATGAATTCGCCATCAACGCGGGAGCACAGATTGAGCAATTCGGTCAAATTGTGCGTTTTTGCCACAGGTTTGTGATTATATACTAAATATGCTTTGAGAGCTTTTTCAACACATTGTTGTATATGATAAACAACCGGCCCTGCAAGTTCATGCGATTCAGATAATTTCTTGGCGGCTTTTAAATCAATTTCAGCATGTTGGAGCCAATGCAGATATGTATGCTTTACGCCCGCCTGCTTTGTTTCAGATGAGGCAGTTTCATAGTTTTCCGCAAGTACAGTGGTTTCTGGCACGCACCCTAAAAGTGTCAGACCCATCAAAAGTTTATTATACTTCATACGCATCTCCTGGCCGGATTTTGCAAGCTGCAGCTTTTCGGCTACGATGGTGATCGATTTAAGTCCACATTCTATATCGAGAACAAGCCTCTATATTCAGAATAATCAAAGATATTCGTGAAATCAAGAGCCTCCAAGTTATCGAATGATTGGGCTCATTTTGCGGGCGGGTTTTTTAGCTACTATTACAGAGGAATAGTGCAGCCCTGCCCTTCACAATCGAATGATGATATCAAAATAATAATTGTGTCCTATGAATTATTATGTATACTGTGAGGCAGTTATATCATACATTTTCAAACCTGGAGGTAGTATCGTGAAATTACAGTTCATTTTTCAACTCTCGCTTCTTTGCAGTGTTCCGCTGTCATCCCTGGCCAGCGAAGCTCAAGAGCTTGCTGTGCAAAAAGCTTCAAAGCAGGTGGTACAAAAACCTGCCGCCCGTACTCTAATGTTACCGCTAGAATTGGCTAGTCGCGCTTATCAAGCAGGCATAGGTGCGGTTGGATTGTTAACAGTGCTTTGTTCTCAAGGAGCAGCTCAAGAGCTTACGGAACTATTAAAAAGTAAGCTTCCTCCATTGAGCGATCAAAACAAGCACGATCTTTTAGCAATTACCTGTATTAATGACTATAAAGATATTGCTGAAATTCTATGGTCACATGGGTTTCGTTTTATTCCAAAGGAAAAAAATAATGCGTTAAAAGCTGCACTGGTAAACGCGAGTCAAGAAGTTCTTTCCTTCTTTTTAGCAAATGATCCTACTGTTGATGTAAATCAATTATTTAGAGATGCGATTGAGCTCCAAAAAAATGGGTTGGCTCTTTGGCTATGGAAAGAAAAAGGAGCTCAGCTGACTCGTCAAGATCACTGCAGGCCGCATAATACGCCCCTGCACATAGCTGCGATGAATAATCCTGAATTTATGGAGTTTCTTCTAGAGGGAGTTAAGCCTCTTAATTTGCAGAGTATGTCACTTAAGGATGTTGATTTACTCCTCTGTCGCAATGTGTGGGGAACGACCCCCTTGCACGGTGCCTCGGCATGTGGCCAAATTGCCGCTGTTCGTAAGCTTCTGGGATTAGGCGTTCCTGTCGATATTCTTGATTATATTGGTAATACCCCATTATTAAGGGCCGCGCGTGGCGGGCACAAGGATGTCGCGGTCGAGCTTGTAGAACGTGGCGCAAACATAGAGCATGCAAACGGCCATGGTCATGGTGTATTTAACACGGCTAAAGATGATAATGTGAGTGAAGATAAGTACTTAGCAGCTCTAGGCTGGCTTAAGACAAAACTTGCGGAACAAAAACAACAAACAGCTGCACAGCAAGGTATCAAGAAGGCTGAACAAGAAGTTCGTTTCGCGGGCCCCTATATTTAATGAAAAATAAATAGTTGTATCCAGATCTCATATGTAGCGCAGCAAATAGCAGCCTAAGAAGTAAAAAAGACCCAGCAAAGTGAAAATTCGACTTTTGCTGGGTCTTTTTTAACTATGGTGAATATTCTTCGTATGAATCAATTCAACCGATTCTTTGTTGCAAATCCAAGCTCCAACTGTCTTCATTGCAGCTGGCTGCATCTGGTGGTGATGAATACCGCCAATTCTTTCGGCATCTTAGTCTTACTATTGATTTACAAGCAGAAATCGCGCTATTCTATCATAGGAACCTTTACATTATAACCAGAGCCTATTATGCAGCCCATCGATTATGAGCACTTATTAAAAGAAGCAACAGTTCACTTTTCTCGCAGTAGCGGCAAGGGCGGACAAAATGTTAATAAGGTTGAAACACGTGTGGAGTTGGTATTTAACATCAATGAATCCAAAGTGCTTGACGATGCCACTAAGGCAATCTTGATGGATGTATTAAAGAATAAAATAGATCATGAAGGACATATCAGGATTACCGCCAGCTCGGAGCGGTTGCAGCATGCTAACAGACGGAAGGCCGAAGAAAAATTTGTTAGGCTTATTGCTGATGCCTTAAAACCAAAAAAGAAGCGCTTTAAAACTGCTCCAACTTTTTCATCGAAAATAGCCCGCTTGTATTCGAAGCACAAGCATAAGGCTAAAAAGCATGAAAGAAAAAAGAGCTTTTCTTTCGATGAGTGACGTATTACAGAAGATGTGATCTAGTAGCTTCTAGCTTATTAGTCTGTAAAGCTCTGTATTGTTTTGATGATTTTTTGCTATCCTTTTAAAGAGGTAATATTTGTATAAACGGGTTGTTGCACATGGAATTAAGCAGATCGTCTCTTTTTTTTACTCTCCTTGTCTGCTCATCTCTTTCTGCGGAAGGAGCTGATGGCCAGTCCACTACTATTTTTATTCACGGCACCCTTTTCCCCATTATCTCCTATTATTATCATGGAGTAAGCGCTCCGCGTGGCGTGACCCTGGCTGCCTCACAGCCTACCTCAAATACTTTAGGAAAACTCGGACGTGTTTTATCGCAGGCTGCTCCGAATGAATTTCCGCTAGACAGCTTTTATCTGCTTGGTTGGCCCGGGCATTTAAACGCGGCAGTGCGTCAAAAAGCGGCTCAAGATCTCTATAACTGGTTTAAAGAACATCCCTGCGCATCACTTACTCTTATAGGCCATAGCCATGGCGCGACTATCGCCCTTTTGCTCGCGCAGCTTGCAGCTCAGGAGAAAAATTCAACATTTGTTGTTGATCGGCTTATACTGATTGCTTGTCCTGTGCAAAAGGTGACTTGTCACCTGGTTAACTCACCAGTTTTTAAAAAAGTCTATAGCCTTTATTCGGATGGGGACATCGCGCAAATTTGTGATGTGCAGCATTATAATTTTTGTATTCCTGTTCTGTCAGAGCGTGTTTTTGCACCTTCACCCAACCTTATGCAAGCAAAAATTTTGCTTAATGGGAAAAGGCCAGGGCATAATGATTTTCTGCTCAATGAGCACTTTCTTTTGCAACTTCCTGCACTGCTACAGCTTTTAGATAAAGGAAAAAGCCCTGTTCATGCCGTAGCAAATATTCGTGCCGGTACACCCCCAACCCTTACGTGACAGAGTTAGATTTTTCAAAAAAAAGGTGATAGAGTGATGGCTGTTCACATCTGTTCAATCAATTAAGGAGAGAAGCACTCATGAATCACCTAGCAATTAATAAATACATTACCGAATTAATAGGAACATTTTTTCTTGTGTTGACCATCGGCTGTTGCGTCATTCCAGGAGGAACCGGTATCATTGCACCTCTTGCAATAGGATCTGTTCTTATGGTCATGATCTATGCCGGCGGGCATATTTCGGGTGGCCATTATAACCCAGCGGTAACACTTGGTGTCTGGATGCGCGGACGCTGTGCAACCGCTGATGTAGGTCCATATATGATGTTTCAAGTTCTTGGTTCTCTTTTGGCAGCATTTGTGGTTCACTTTTTAAAAAGTGGTATTCCTGTATCAGAATCTCATTTAATTCCCACGCATGCACTCCTTGCGGAATGTTTATTTACCTTTGCACTCGTCTACGTAGTACTTAATGTAGCAACGGCGCGAGCCACAGCAGGCAATTCGTTTTATGGTCTTGCAATTGGCTTTACGGTACTTGCTGGAGCATTTGCTGTAGGAAGTGTTTCCGGCGCAGCTTTTAATCCGGCAGTAGCGATAGGCGTTGCGTTTATGGGGCTCTCTGCATGGTCTAATTTATGGATTTATCTTGTTGCTAACTTCTTAGGTGCTGCTGCAGCTGCTCAGACATTTCTATTTTTGAATCCGGACGATAAATAAAACATTAAGGATAGAGCAAATTAATTTAACGATTTGTTACTGAGGCACCAGTCATGATAACGATGAAAATTAATTTTCTTTTTGCGGGGTGCTTGATGGCTTCTTGCGCCAGTAGCCCGCTGATAGCGTTTTCTTTAAGTGATTATAAATATACGCTTTGTGCTGCTGCTCTGGCTGCAGCAACAGTAAAAACCTTTATGGAAGGAAACAGGAAATCAAGAGAAAAAATGCAAACCCTTAAGACCGAGGTACCGAATTTTGAATCGATTTCTACCAAAATGTATGCAGAGGTTAATCGTCGTAATAGAGAGTCAGCGGGTTCTAGAATAAGTTATTATGCCGACTGGGATCGCTTTATAGAAAGAGATATTAAACCGAAAAATCCCGAGCTTGCTCAGAGACTTGTAAGCTTGAGTAAAAGTAGTGATCGCTACATCCTCGGATCATTTTTTTGCTTGTTTGCTACACTTATTCTGAGCGTACCTGCTTACAAAGAAATCTTTAACTCTTAATGAACTAAGGCGGAACTTCCCATGCTATCACGACTGCCCGTTTTTCTTATAATAATTGGTTTTGGATCCGTGCAAGCAATGGAGCGAGTTAAAACTGCAGATCAAGCAATAGATCAGAGCGGCGAATATTCATTTGGCAAGCAGGAACCACAAAGGCCTACATTGCCCATAAAAAAGATGGCGGCTTCCGTTCCAACAGAAAAAGATCCTTTGACTAAGAGAACCTTTCTGGAAAAAGCGATTATAAATCGTGATAAGGCACAATTTAAGACAGCGCTCAATTTCTGGTTTCAGAGTTTTAAAAGATATATAGCAGATTTGGTACGAAAAAATGTGTCCGAGGCAGAAATCATTACATCCCAAATCGAGATGCAAGCCTCTTTGAAAGATTTGGTTGAATATCTAGTATATGCTTGCAAAGCCCATAGTCCAGAGTCTGTCAGTCACATAATAGAATTAGATTCACTGCACAATGCAGATAAAAATGAGCTGAGCAAGCGGATTCTGGAGAATCGTGATTTGGCGGAAATATTAGCGGGGACTCTCTATAGTAAAACCGGCGAGCTCCACATGTTTTTTTCAGCCTGCAAAGACTTAGCACATCAGCATGCCGCATGGAGCGTCATCTACTATGCGCATACGTTTGGTCTGCCGTTGCTTATGGTCGCTTATGTAGTTTATCTTCTCTATCCGCCAATAATCAATTCTGATATTAATTCCCTCTTACAAGAACTGAAATATGAAGCTATACCACTCTATGTTGGTATATTTGTATATTGCTCTTTGTATGGGATTAAATATGGCATTAACGGAAATTGTTGTGGTCGCTTTAATCACAATGGTTGCGTTATTGATCAAATACTGAGTGATGTCGTTAAAAGTTTAGAAAAATTGCATAAAGAACTTGAAAATGCAGTAAGCAAACCGACCACTCTTGCCTACACATTTCCTGTTAAAAAGTTTTTGGTAGATTCAAACAATGAAACACCCAGATCCAACGCTCAATCACCCAGAGTGGACGACGCCCCTGTACCCCCTGGCGAACTACACAGCTCAAGCGGCGATGAATTAATTAAATAGGCAATCTTCCTTCAGCGTTGCGCCTCCCATAGAGTATTTCGGCGACAGCCACCTGAGCCTCGGGCTCATTTTCATAGGCGATGATGAGATTATCTACCATGAGCGTAGCTCCCTTTTTAAAGAGCGCAATTGAATAAGGCGATGCAAAGGATACTACTGTTATTCGCTTATTTTGCTTCTTTAATTGTGTTATCAGCGCCCCTATGTTTGTGCAAAAATCATGACGTTGCTTAGCGGTGAGATGATTAAGATGGTGAATGCTTACTACAACGTGGTCATACTTAGTTATGCTTGATAACACTGCATCATCCTGTTCTTGCTTTAGTGAATCTTCTGTAAGCGTTGTGTCTTCCAGAAGATTGTCTTTAAGATGATGGTAGGCGATACCAAAACGATCGAGGGTTGCTTCAAAAGTGCTTGTTTTATCGCCTACGATAATAACTATTTTTTTATCCTTCTCAAATGAAAGCGTAGATCGATAATCAGCTTTTATAAGCGTAACTGCTTTTGCATAGAGCTCTTGTTTCAATTCATAGGCCTGTCGCGAGTGCAGTACGCTATCAAGAGATCTGTAATCAGGTTTCTGTTGATCGATCGCCCACGCTTTTGCTTCCAGGACTTTCAGGACTATCTCATCTAATTTTTCCTGACTCATACGCCCTGTTTTTACTGCATTTACTATACCTTTAATTGCGGCTACCGGTTTGGGCGGACAAAGAACAATATGATTGCCCGCCTCAAGTGCTCTTATCCCGGCTTCTTCGGGTTCTACTTTATCGGTTACTCCTTTCATGCCCATGCAATCGGTGACAACCAGTCCCTTGAATCCCATTTTTCCTTGCAATAATGTTGTAGCAATGGCATATGACAAAGATGATGGTACATTTTTTTTCTTCTCAAAAGCAGGAATTTCTAAGTGAGCGAGCATAATTGATTTAATACCCGCGTCAATTAACTTTTGAAAGGGATAAAGCTCAACATACTCAAGGCGATGGCGATTGTGAGTAATTTTTGGCAAGAGTTCATGGGAATCTTCAGTGGTATCGCCATGACCAGGAAAATGTTTTGCACATGCGATTATTCCTGCATCCTGCAATCCTTGCATGAAGGCGATGGCGTGCTCAGCCACCGATTCTTGATCAGAGCCAAATGAACGATAGCCGATGACCGGGTTTGCCGGATTGCAATTTACATCAGCAACCGGTGAAAAAGCCCAGTGCACGCCGATTTTTTTAAGCTGCTGTCCAAGCTCATAGCCATGTTTGTAAATAAGCTGCATATCTACAATTGCTCCTAATGTCATAGCGCGAGGGAATGTCATAACACTCTTTTCAGCAAGCCTATTATGTAACCCAGTTTCAGCATCAAGCGTTACAAAAAGAGGTGTAGAACTTAGTGCTTGTAGCTCTTTTGTAAGCGCAACTTGCTCAGAAGCAAAAGTATCATTGCCATAATAAATAATTCCGCCAACTTTATGTTTTACTATGAGCTCTTTTGCATGGGCATGACTCAGATCATAGTCGGCCCATTTTTGAAAAGCGGCCATAAGACCCTGATTCTTTTCTTCATGAGAAACAATAGCAATGAAAACAAGCTGTGCAGCTTTTTCTTCTAATGTCATTTGGGAGAGTGCTTTTTTAGGATCAAGAGCCTTCGTGAATGATGGGAATAAAAGTAAGCAGAATAAGACTTGATAAATCAAATAATTTTTTTGTAACGTCATGGTGCGTTTCCCCCTTTTTTTTGAATGATCTTAGTAATTTATATAGCGACTCCGGGTTAATAGTTAATAGAAGATACTTCGTGTGAATAATTTTTTCAATTAATAGAGAGATTTAATTCATGCTCTTTGGCTAATGCGCGGGCTTAGTTCGAATTCATCAGCTAATATTCAAATTTAGTTCATATTCTTAAGCGAATGAGCCGATTAATTCTGGCTATTTAGCGCCTACGCTGAAAATAATTAACTCGAGCTTATTAGCGCCTATGGCGAATTTATTTTTTATATCAGCAACATGCTGGCGGCTACGCGCCGGGCGCCAGATGCTGCGCTCTGGACTGCCCCAAGGGAAGGGCGGACGTTCAGCTTCCAATTCGCATGTTTTTATAGAATACATTTATTGATGCCGCTGCTTCAACGTAATTGTGCATAGAAATTTCATGTGAGCCGGTTTCAGCAACGAGAATCACAAAAAATAGGATCGAGTGGCTATTCGTACTCATTCCCTTGCATAATGCTCGCTAAGCTTTTTGCACCATATATAAGTCGCACCATATATAAGAAATTTGCATGGGAGCATTGATACATTCAAACTCACCAGCTGAACGTCCGCGAGAGTTGGGAAGAATATGGGGGCTGAAACTAAAGCGACATGGCATTCCAAGCTACAAAGCCCTCGTGACTGGATGGTCAGCAATGTGATGCGGTATTAGAATACGCAACATCCGCGAGGGTGGTAAGGCATTGGTGAGTTTGGGGGGTTCTAGGGGCGTCCCGGAATAGGGACCCCTGGGCGGGTCTCAGGGGCGCAGCCACCTGATGCAGGTGCAGGACGCAAAGTCCTGCTGCCCGGCGCATAGCCGCTAGGCAGTTGCTAGCGCAGCAAATAAATTCGCCGTAGGCGCTAAGTGGTATAAATTAAATGTTCTCGTTGGAAGCGCCCAGGATTCTGAATTAATTATTTTCACCGTAGGCGCCTAAGAGTTCGAACTAATTAAATAAATATTATAAAAAAGCCCATTAAGCCGCAGCAGCAGCGGCAGCTCCGCTTTCTTGAAGCACCTCATGCGCCCTAGCAAGAAAATCATTTTCAAAGCCTTCTTCGCGCAAGATATCAAAAGCTACGCTTTGATGTGATATGCCAGGCTCAAGCTTGAATGGATAACGGATATGGCCTTTTTCATCATAGGAAACAGAGACTTTATAATTTTTAAAGATCCCTTTATTCCTTTTCTCTAAGCTCGAAATCAGCGGAAAATGGGTTGCTGTAGCACACAAAATATTTGGATGCTTGCCCAAGAATTCGATAAGACTAAATGCTGCGGCTTGCCCTTCTTTGTACGTAGTACCATTAAATACTTCATCTATTGCTACAAATCCAAACTCACCAGCCTTCAGGCCTTTAGCCATTTCAACCATTTTTTGAGCCCTTAATACACCCGCTTTAAAATGGGAATTACCGGCGGCTATATCATCGGTAATATTTAAGTAGGTCATAATTTTGGTGAGCGGAGTAAATCGAAGCTTTTTTGCGGGCGCAATACCAAAGCTTTGAGCAAGAATTAAGCAAAGAGGGACGCCTTTCATCATGATGGTTGATTTTCCGCCTGCATTAGGGCCGGTAATTATGAGTGTGCGCGGATTACCGCAAATGCCAAATGCCACAGAATTTGCTATTGCTTTTTCAGCGTCCAGAAATGGATTCCAAAAATCATCAATTTCAATACTTGGCTCGTGCGCATCGGCGATAAATTCTGCAAAGCACCAGCCGCGTGGCTTGTCTGCTCCCTCTTTATAGAGCCGTGCAATGGACATATACGCATCTACTTCTCCCAAAGCAATTAATGCTGCGCTCAATTGATCTTTTTGTTCATGCATAAGTTTAAAGGTAGTAAGAATTCTTCCTGCAAATGAAAATAATGATGGTTCGCCTTTGAAAGTATCCGTTGAGAGCTGATTTAGAAGCTTTTTGAAATCACTTGAAAGTGCTGGGATTTCATTGAGTACAAGGCCTATATTTTTTACGGCAGGGAGTTTTTCCCTCAAAAGATCATTGAGATTAAAGAGTTTCTCAAAGTTTTGCAGAGCACGCACGTAATGTGCTACTGCCATCAGTTTTGCTTGTATAGATCTAAGGAGAATTGCATTCGACTTAATGCCATCAAAAGAAAAATACAGGCCGGTCCCATAATTTACCGATACTGCTGCATTGTTTATCGCTTTTGTCCACTTATTTTTCCCGATAATTTTTTTCAAGAGTAAGCTGGATATGCCCCATGCAGACAGGGCTGCTGCAAGGGTGGAAATTCCCAAATGTTTCTGAGCGAAATGTTTAAGCGACGAAGCTTTTTCTTTATCGTCGGTAACAAGAAAATATCCAATGGTGGGAAGAATTATGGTTCCCGCCGCATGACATCCAAGAAGCAGCAGTTCACGGGCTTCGTCCAATCGTTCGTTACATTCAACTACTAAACTATTTTTGTTGAGCTCATCAATAAAGGCAGGCTGCTTGGGAAAGCGGATTTCCTTTCGTTGTGCACATTCTCTAAAGCCATCTTCCTGCCAAAATGAGAGCAACAGCCTCTCAGCATTTTTTAGATCATCAAAGGCGCTCGTAAGCTGCTCAAAGAGCTCGGTATTAGAAATAAACTCTCGTACTAGTGCTTGTCGGTTGTGAAGTTCTTTTATATCTGCAACTGGTTCCACGAGCATTCGATACAGAGTTGCTCTGCCAAATTCTGTACTTGTTCTTGTTACTCTGTCTGCCGCATACATCCCATTATTTGAGCGGGGACCGCACAAGAGGTTGAGATCCTGCCAAGTCGTAAAATCAAGGATATTACATGAATTAAAGGGATTTTTTTTCTCATAGTTTTGAAAAAGCGAAAAGACCGAGCGCCTTTTTTCATAAGGACTGAGACTTGCCTGCTTTTCAAAGCTCCAGGCTAAAAATTGTGAATAGGTATTAAAACTTCTCGATTCCCGTTCGTCCTCAAAAGGAAAAGATTTAAGATTTTCGGCGGCAATGATTTCGTAAAGAGTGGGGCCCTCACATGAAAGGGCAAAAGTTATGCTTACAAGCAGACAAATACTAAGTTTTATAAAAGATCGTTTCATGATGAAGCTGCTTTCAATGTGAGCCATTTAATTGCATCCTGAGCTAACTATACTGTCCTAGTTTAAATCATGCATTTTCAATTGTAAAAGGCCCACAGATCTTGCTGTCTCATGCAAAGCGATAGTTGCGCTCATAACTCTTGACGGAGGCCTACTATAGTTTGCTAGAGTTGGACTGTTATAAAAAATGAATACATTTTAAAAATGGAGATCTACGGTGACCATAAGAAAAATTTCGTTAACTTTGACGTTATTGACCTCAATCCATCCATGGGCGCACGCAGTTAATAATTGCTCAACCATATGGAAAAAATTCGATCAATCTCGTTTTTCAAACAAGGATGAAAGACAAGTTGCTGCTAATAGAAGAAATGCAGCATGTTGTTTGCGCGCTATGATGCAGAAAAAACACAATATTGAAGGCGAGGGCAATGGTGATGAAACGCGCGTCCCTTTCTTTGCAGCTCAGTTTTCAAAAACGCTTGAGCATGATCCGTCAACCGGCCTGCTCACCCCTTTCGGTCAGCAAAATTATAGGCTTCTGGTAGAAGCTATGAAGACAGGCAAGCAGGAAATATTTAATAGCATTCAAAGATCGCCAGGAGCCGGTACTTTTGTAAATCCTCAGGGTGGCCTGACCTTTGGCTTAGAGGGCTGTGATTCTTCTCTCTTTTGTCTTGAGCCCTTTCCCGAACTTTCTAGCCCCGAAGCTGCAGCTATCATGCTTGAAGATTATCTCATGGCTTTATGCAGAGACGTTTGGTTTAGTGATTACGGCACGGGACAGCGTACTGATGCAACTATGGTTGGTACAGGCTCACTAACCAATAATGCAGCGGCAGTTCTTCAGGACTTAGGGCCCGCATATAAAGGGCCACGCAATTCATTCGGAGCTGTCGATGCATCGGTTCTTTTTAGAGGAGTATCTTATGGCAATCTTAAAGGACCTTATCTTTCGCAATTTTTTCTTTTCCCCGTAACGGCGGTATTTACCGCCGGCAATGGAACTCAAAATTTTAACATAACTCCCTTTATTATCGACGATCAACAGAAGCCAATCGCCGGAGCAAATGCACCAGTACCAAGGGAATTTGGGGTCTCTCTGGACGATTTTGTAGCTATCGAAAACGGTACTGTTCCACAACCTTATCAAGCTTCTGATTATGATGCTGCCAACAAGCGCTATATGATTGATGGCAGAGACATTGCAAGTTACGTGCACTTTGATTCACCTTGTGAAGCAGGTTTTAATGCGGTAACTATCTTGTTTGCAAACCATTTTCCTCTTTCAAAGAGCAGCCCTTACTCAAATGGCAGCATTAAGAATGAAGGACCTTATGTGACGTTTGGATTCTTTGATGTCTATGCTCTTCTTGGCACCTCTATGTGGGAAGCCGGTAAAGCAGCGTGGGCCCAAAAATGGCGTGCTTATCGGGCACTAAGGCCGGAAGCGTTTGCCGGTCTTGTAAACTATACAAAAACGAGTGGAACCAATCGATTTAATTTAGATGGCTCACTCTTTGCATCTCACGCGGGCCTTGATGTACTCGCCTTAATACAAGCAAAGAATCAGCTGCAAGGCTATTCTACCTATTTGTTAAGCCAGGTATACCCTGAAGGATCTCCATCTCATCCAAGCTATCCTGCTGCCCATGCAGTTGTTGCAGGCGCTTGCGTAACAGTTATTAAAGCAATCTTTGACGATACCGTACTTATTAGCTCAATTCTTCAGCCAAAAAAAGTGGACCCAACTAATCCAACGCAGCTGATTAATCTCTCTGTAGCCGAGGGAGCGAATGAACTTACGGTGGCATCTGAGCTTGATAAGATGGCTGCTAATGTATGCAACGGGAGAAACTTTGCAGGCATCCATTATCGTTGCGATGGGGATGAAGGAATGTTGCTTGGTGAACAGGTGGCCATTAAGCTCCTGCAAGATCATGCCTGCACCATAACGGAACAAACATTTACCGGGTATGAATTAACAACAATTCAAGGGCCTCGTATTCGAATTACCGCGGATTGTGTGAAAGTTATTGGGTAGAACCATAATATCGACCGAATAAGCCATCGCGCGAATTATTGCGCGATTCATTTCGTGATTATTTCGCGATTGTTCGCGATTCATTTCGCGATTATATTGCCACTCGCCAAACGGTGGCTTTCCCTTTGCCTTCTGATATTACTAATCCCTTGGATTTGAGTTTAGCAAGCTCTAGTTGTATTGTTCTATTTGTTAGGCTTACTTTCATCTTAGCCATCAGTTGTGACCGAGTAAGAGGTTCCAGAACCAAAGTATCAAGGATTTCTTTTTGGCGATTAGTTAATGCGCTTTGATCAATTTGCTGAAGCAGCTTATTGATACTACTGTAAAATGATTCTTTAAGCGGCAATGTTACTGAGAAGCAGCCTCCGAGGTCCTCATATTGTGGCAATGGATTACCGAGTTTCTTGCTTTCTTGAATCATATCAAGTGTGCCTCGGCCCCATCTTTCAATTTTTCGGCACAAATAAAATACATGCGCAATAACTGGATTTCGTGGAACAGATGGATGTGCTTTCGTGAGTTGGCTTAGCTGAATGCCCATGGGCAGGCTACCAATGTTGGTGATGTTAACACGATCATCATAGACAGCGATGTGTATTGTTCCCCCAGTCGAGCTATATGCGCGATGTACTAAAGCATTGATCACTGCCTCACGTAGCACTTTATGCGGAATAGCTGGAATCTCGACCCGATCTGATTTGCCTTCCTCTATGCGTGCTGCGACAGGTAAATGAAAGTGTAAAAAGTCGATTGCTTTGTCATATAAATCAAAAGCATTGGCCCGATATAATTTAATATCCATAAACTCGCTTTTATCGGTTCCTTTAAATCTGGCGAGCTGCACATTGCAATGCAGGAACTGCTTGTATTCATCTTTGCAAAACAAAATCATAGCGGCATTGGTGAGTTGCCCATTCACCAGCAATCCCAATTTTTCTAATATGTCTGGGATAGGTGCAGTCATGGCTGATGCAGGCAATCTTTTTTCCGCTACAGCCATTTGGATAACCTCTTTAATTCTATTGCGATCAAGATCGCTTATCTTGGCGGTGTTGTGAGTAAAGCTTTCCCATAATGTTGGATTGACTTTGTTATGCAGAAATACGTAATCTTCTTTAGCCATACGCATGGTTGTCGATTGATTACGTATAAATGCTCGGGCATCGTAGGTATAAGGTGCCTTTTCTCCTGGATTAGCGATGAAAATAATAGCATATCGCTCGCCGTCAACTTTTACATATTCGACGGGTATGTTTGCATGCGGCTCTATCTTCTGCAATTCTAAAGCGATTTCTTTGCGCGTCTTATCGGTAACATGCTGGCCTATGATTTGGCCATTATCTTGAACGCCAAAAATGAGCGTGCCGCCACGATCGCTATTCAAAAATGCACAAACAGTCTGCATTGCAGAAACGATACTCCCCGTCGAATTCTTAAACTCTAGTGACTCAGATTCGCCCTGCTTTACTAGAGTTTTTAATTGTGCAATTTTCATTTGAATCTCCTCTATAAGCGCTGAAACGGGAGCTTTTTTGGGCTGAGATAGCTATATACATTTCAACTAAAGCATTACAGCTTTTTTTGAAATCGTTCATTAGTATATTAAGCATAATGATAAAAATCAAACTTTTTGCGGATAGCACGGCTCTGTAGCGGGTGAGTGCCTTTTCGCGATATACTTTTTTCTCTCGTTTTTCCCGTATCGCTTTTTTTATGCTTACCATTTACAAAACAATTTTGCCTAATGAAGGAATGACGGCTAATTTTTTAATAGCTCGCAAGCAAAAGAGCTGCATATTGAAATGCAGCTCTTTGTGAATCCTCGTACATGCCGCTTCTGCGCGGACCAAATTAGTGTTATAAAAGTTATAGTTGTATCAGCTACAATCGAGCGTTATTTATGTATAACTTTTCCACCGATGACTTCGCCCTTAATACAAGACGTGCCTATTAAAATCACGGTCCCTTTGTTTTTCTCAAATGTTATCGAGCCTTCAATGGTGGTATCGACTAATTCTATTCGTTGCTTTTTTGTACCTTTATCACGCTTGATAAAAACATCGCCCAGCACCTTTGAATGAGTAAGCGTCATGGCTGTTGCCCAGGCCGTAAGAGAAGATTCAAAAGTACAGCTACGAGCGTCAAGCAATCCATAGATTTTTGTATCGCCATGAATGGTGCACTTATCGAGTACGGTACATCCATAGGCATCAAGCTGATTAAAGCTACTGCTGGATGCTTTTAATCGACCGTAATCGGTAAAAACATCTCCCACATGGACATCAGTTAAAAGCGCTGCTCCATATATGGTAAGATTTTTTTTGATCTGCTTACTGCTCATTTCCTTTGAGCCAAACAGCGTTATGCTATCACTGTCTACAATTTTACTTTTGTCACTTGGTCGTGTGACTGGTTTCGAATTGTTTGTAGCATCATGAGTCGTTGCGTGCTTATCGTCTTGCGACCACCCAGAGGACCAATTGTTAGCCCATTGAGACCAATTGTCCCCATAGTTTTGCCAATGATTGCTTGATTCTTCGGTGGCTGGTGTAATTGTTTTTTTTGGAGTGCGTGTTTCGATATTAGAAGAACTAATTAAAAGAATTGATAATGTTGAAAAAGAGCTATACATATTCAATTTCATGGTATCCCTTTCTTAGAATATACAGCTATTCTAGAAAATCTGAATACTTTTGTCAAGAGAATCCATATGAAGCCCAGTTCGAGAGCTTTTGTGGCGGCATATAGCATTGATTCAGACAAGCAAAAAGCCACGAGCTGGTTACGAGCTCGTGGCTTTTTTATACATATAAAAATAATTAGCACGTTGAGTGAATAAGCGCTCCAACTTTCTTGCCTTCTTCCACTAAGGTATTATAAAGCTTGACTGCTTTTTCTGTTTCTTCAACATGATATTCCTTACCGAGTGATTCTATAAAAGCTAGTGTTTCACCTTGTACCTGCAATATCTTATGCATACCTCTTGAAAGAATAACTATATCAACGGCATCAATAAATTTTTTGCGACCAATGGGTGTATTAAGATCAGCAATTTGAATCCCAGGGACATGCTCAGTTCCTGTTAAGCGCCAGTCCCAGTTTTTTGAACCTGTGGGATATACGAGGCAATCTTTATATTTGTGCTCGGCGCCTTGTGCATCGGTAACTGTTACAGAGCCCCATGAGATAGCGGTAATTTTCGGTGCGGTAATTGTATTAATTTTTGTTCCCGTTGCATTGATCATAGGTAAAGCAATTATAAACGACATAATGCCGTGAAAAAAAAGATTTTTTGAAGTCATCGTTTCTCCTTAACTCAAGTGTTACTTTTATAGAAGCCTAGCATACCAGTGAATTATAGTGCATGCAACAGCCGTGCGCACCGTCAGACCGATTACAAAGCATGCTGACCCTATGGCGTAATACCATTGAGTTCTAGAACAAATTGAGATCTTGTCGTTTCATATTCAAGGTCTTCTTTTTTAACAATTTCCGCAGACTTCACAATTCTATTTCATTTTCTGAAAAATAGTATACACCCCGCCGCCGAATATGCAAAGCTGCTGTTCGGATCATAGCTCTCATTCGTGCAAACTTTTTTTAGGCTGGTGATTTATATAGCAATAATATGAATGTCAGGTTGGAGCGGCTCAAAATGTTGAAGCGTATCAATCAATTGGTTTAAGGAATTTGTTGCGGTAGTTAAAGTACGAGAGATATCAATGGCCTTCTTGCGATGGGTGCCGCAAAAGTTTTTTAGAATAGCCAGTTTAAAAATCCCCCAGCCCAGATAAAGGATGAAGCATGTGTAGAAAGGAATCGCTTCGATCGATCTAAGCTTATTAATCAAAATTTCACTGCTCGTTGTAAACGGAGATTCGACAATAAGCAAAATTGCCATAACCACGGCGAGCGCGGGAAGAACATAGAGATGCAAATAGTGAAGTGCTACCCATAACTTGGCATGTGTACGAGCTCGAGCTGCAAGAAATTCAAATTTTTCTACCAAGGCACTGCAATGCTCAGCTAATGCTTGTGCCCCCACACGGCTTATATTCCAGCGGGCACGAAAGGTACCGTAACCATAGGAGCTTCCGGCGTTATGAGCGGCTTCTATGGGTTCATTCAAAATTTGGTCCCTATAAAATCGTACCACATCTACGAAGGGTATACGGTCTTCATAAGGTAAAAACTCAGCGCTTGGATTATCTGCTAGGGCAATTTTTTTTAAGTCTTCCTTAAAATGTCTAGACAACAACAGAATTGTCGTATCAAAACGATTATGATCTTCAGACTCAATTGCTTTTAAAATTGCTTCTTCTTCAACGCTTAATCGTACTGCAGCTTGCTCCATAGCCTGGGCAGTGCTGCTGCTAAGAGAAAGCAGAAAAAGCATAGTCACTTTTATTTTTTGCATATGATATCGGGTTTTTAAGACCTTTTTATTTAAATACGTCGCCAATTGTTTCCAAAAACAAAAGTTCCTGATGTTAAGGTAGTATACCTTAAAACCAGGAACCTTTAAAATTGTTGCATTCGATTATGCAAATAATTCTCAAATTACAGCATTTCAATTAATCCCACTGATACACCCCCTACGCAGCTGATTAATGCGAGAGTAGTTACTGCCGCTCTGCGCTCGGGTGATTCTGTTTTTAAATGCTCACAGTTTTGTTGCAAAGTGTTTAACTTATGTCCTCCTGAGTTCCAAGTTCTCTTGGTTGTGTTTGGATGATTCCTTTGCCCTGCGGTGTTATTATCCGGATATAACCCTTTCCTTGCTCGGATGGTGGCTTACCGCCAAAGGCATATGATAACCCACTTTGATTCGTTGGCTCGGGATTATATGGCTGTTGTGATTGATCGGGCCCAGATGACGGTTGGCCCACTACAAATCCGGCCTCCTGGCCAACAGCTTGAGGACCGTATGCGCCTTGTGGATAGGGCTCTGGCCCGTAAGGCACTTGGCCGGTTTGATCGGGACCATAGGCCGGGGGATAACCCGGTGGACCATAGTCTGCCGGACCATAAGGTGGCGGGCCATATCCCTGTTGAGGACCATAGAATGGTTCTTCTGGGGCCATTTCAGGACCTGCATAATCAACCCAAGCAGCTGGCTTTGGGCCATATACTGGTTCAGGACCAAAATCTAACGGCATCGCGCCTGTAGCGATTGCATTGAAATCAGGATTCTGTTCTGGCAGTTCCCCCATTTCATCTTGATAATCAAAAGCAATGGGAGGAAGATACCCATACGCACTACGAAAGGCCGCGGGAAAGAGTGAGACAAATAAAGGAAAATTGCCTCTATAAAGATCATACCATGAATGGCGTCCATCAAATCGGCGCCCCATGAAAGCCTGTTGCTGTGCCATTCTTTGTGGATTTCTGTTGGCATCGCTTCTCAACGGTCTATTTGGATTTAGCTTATTCTTTAACTGTCCAAGTCGCCCATCTGAGGGCAATTGTCCGGGCCTTAGCCCCGTTCCAGGTCGTTGGCCTATACCAGGTCTCTGACCTACGCCAGGTCGTCCAGCACCGATCCCTGGTCGAAATCCTTGTGCTGGTAATTGTCCGGGTCTTAGGCCCACTCCAGGTCGTTGGCCTATACCAGGTCTCTGACCTATGCCAGGTCGTCCAGCACCTGGTCGAAATCCAGCTCCGGGTCTTTGCCCTATTCCGGGTTGCCCTAATCCAGGCCTTTGACCAGCACCCATTCCAGGCCGCTGTCCTGCAAATCTTGATCCTGCCCCCGGACGCTGGCCACCCATTCCTGGTCTTCGACCACCGAACTGTCCGCCTCCTGGGCGTTGACTAGGCCTAAAGCCGCCCGCATGTTGTCCTCGGCCTACCGTACCGCCTCGACTCGCGCCACCCCGAGATCTACCACCACGGCTTCCGCCTCGGGCACCACCTCGCAGTGCAGTGAGTTCTGTATAGCAAAAGACTCCCAGAACCACTAATAAAAGTAGTTTTATCTTCATACTTATCCTTCTCTTTTAAATGCTTAAATTTAGTATTCTTTAGTATCAGGGTAGCATTTTGAGAATTCAAATTGCAACAAAATTGTCGAGCGGGAAGCATTGTTTTAATTGGGGATTTATGCAATTTATTTCAAAAGCATCGAAGGTTTGGATGGCTTTAGGCTATAATGTACCCCTTGGTAGAAAGACAGACCCTTTCTGTTGAACAGAATCGTATTAATGACGCATTCGATTGATCTTATGATCTCAGTTTGTTAGTATTTGAGGGAAGGAAAAGGTTTCTCACTCGACTGTCCAATGCGAAGGCGAAATAGCATGGCAAAACTTCCCATAGGGATCAGTGATTTTAAAAAAATCATTGAAGAAGGTTATCAGTATGTTGATAAAACGCTTTTAATTGAAGAATTAAAGCGAACAAATGGCGAGGTGATACTTATCCCCCGTCCTCGTCGTTTTGGTAAAAACTCTTAATCTTTCCATGTTGCGTTACTTCTTTGAAAAAAGTGAAGTGAGCAATGCCCAACTTTTTTATAAAACAAACATTTGGAAGAATGAGCCCTATCGAAAATTCCAAGGTAAGTACCCGGTTATTTTTCTCACTTTTAAAAATGTAAAAGTACGCAACTGGCCAAACGCTTTTGAGCGCATGCAATTGCTGATAACTGAAGAATTTAATAGGCATTCATACTTGTTAGACACACTTGATGTATATGAGTCAAAACGCTATAAAGCCATTTTGACAGGTAAGGCAAATCAGGCTGAGTTTGAAGAAAGCCTATTTTTTTTGACGCAGCTTCTGCGAAAGCATTACAGAAAAAAAGTGATTGTCTTCATTGACGAATATGATGCGCCAATTCATGCCGCCTATAATAACGGTTATTATAAAGATATGATTGATTTTATGCGGTCATTGTTAACTTCTGTTCTGAAAGACAATAGCCACTTGGAGCGCGCTGTACTAACCGGTATTTTAAAAGCGGCGAAAGAGGGGATCTTTTCTGGTCTTAATAACTTGCGTGTTTGCACCCTTCTTGATGAAAAATTCTCCGATAAGTTCGGTTTTACCGTCTCTGAGGTTGATGAGCTTCTGGCAAATACGCATCTCACTAAAAAAAGTGCTCTCATTAAAGACTGGTATAATGGCTATCGATGCGGCAAAACAACTATTTATAACCCCTGGTCATTGTTGGAATGTATTGATCATAAAGGAGAGGTTCACCCCTACTGGGTTAATACGAGCGATAATGAATTAATTAGAAGGCTCATTGCGCAAGCCGATGAAGCGGTAAAATCAGAATTAGAGCTTCTATTGAATGATAAGCCGGTAGTCAAAGAAATTGATAGCGGCCTCATATTTCCAGGAATTGAGAACAACGAAAAAGCAATCTGGAGCCTTTTGCTTTTTGCAGGCTATGCAACATTTACTCGTATACAAAAAAAATTAGGAAAGACTTTCTGCTCACTAGTTCTTCCAAATACTGAAATTAAGCTGCTTTATCGAGATTTGATTTCGAGTATTTTTGAAGAGTCGCTTGGCCGTTCTAGAATAGAGAATTTAAAAGAATCATTGCTTACAGCCGATGGTGAGCGGTTTGAGGAAATGATGCAGGACTTTGTTCTTAAAAGCATGAGCGCCTTTGATATACCCCAAAGTGAGCCAGAAAAGAGCTATCATCTGTTTGTGCTTGGGCTTTTGGTTACGTTTAGCGATATCTATGAAGTAAAATCTAATCATGAAAGCGGTTATGGAAGATATGATATTCTCCTTATTCCTCATGATAAGAAAAAGTGGGGCATTGTTCTAGAATTTAAAAAAGTTTCAGCGAAGGAAACTATGCCTGAGGCTGCTAAAAGGGCTCTTGAGCAGATTGAACACAAAGAATATGCTCAAGAACTACGAGCCAGAGGCATCAAAAAAGTAGCAGCATTCGGGATCGCCTGCAAAGGGAAAAAGATCTTAGTGCAAGCAAAAAAATTCTAATACAATTACCCTTTATAGCCATTTATAGCCCGCCCAGTAACTTTAACCTCTTTTTGAGATGCCAGGTTTGTCTACTTTGTTTTGTAGTTGGGATTTCACTCTTTTTTTTATGATGTTATACTTTAAAACAACCTCGGACATATTCAATTTTCAAAGAGTTTTAGCAGTGTGAAGGCTTATGGAAAAAAAATTTATAGTCGATCAAAAATCGCTTCTCACCATTCTTGCTTCAATGCAACCTATTTGTTCCAAACGAACTGCCCTTGATGCTACGGCATCAATCCTTTTTGCAGTCGGTCATAAGGAATTAGTGCTTAAAAGTACTGATCTTGAGATAAGCTTGCAATCAAATTGCGCCTTGGCAGAAAGCGACGTCGAAGAGAACTGTCAGTTCTTAGTTTCAGGTAAGCGTATCTTTGAAGTCGTAAAGGAACTTGATGGCGCAATTACCTGCTTATTAAGCCCTCATCAGCTTTCATTGGAGGCAGGAGATGTGCATCTATCATTAAATATTAAGGATGCCCAGGAGTTTCCACCCTTTCCCGAGCGCATTGAAAATCTTATGCATTTGGATGCGCCCTTACTTCTTAAAATGCTTGAGAGCGTGGCATTTCTTATCCCTCAAAATAATGCCAATCCAGCATTGAATGGATTGTTAGTTGAGCTCTCACCCTCATCTCTTACGATGACGACCACTGATGGCCATTGCCTAGCTCAGGTGCATACGGTTAAAACGACCTATAGCGAGTCCCGTACCTGGTTGCTTCCACGTAGAGCTATTTTTGAGTTGAAAAAGATCCTTGAAACCGTCCAGGATACAATGATCTTCCTGGGTATGTGTGGTAATCAGCTTGTTTTTTCTGGCGACCAGTTTAACTTTTTTACTAAGGTTCTTGCTGATCAATTTCCTAATTACCGCACCATCTTGGATAAGAATTCATTTGTGCCGGCGACTATTGAGCGATCCCGCTTTTTAAAAATGCTTCGTAGATCAGTATGCTTGCTTTCAAATCAGTTTATTGCCACTAAATTCTCATTTGCAGATAATAATCTGCGGGTTTCGATGCAGAATAAGGAAGTGGGAACACTCGATGAGCAATTGCAGTTTGTTGGATCGACTAAGACTAAGATGGATATTAGGTTTTATGCGCCCTATTTGTTAAATGGGATTCAGGCATTTGATAAAAGCGAGCTGACCTTTTATTTAAAGAGTGGTACCAATCCTATAATTTTTGAAGCCGACACTGAAGATTTCTCGATGACCTATTTGGTAATGCCTGTTTCGCCTACCGCTGTTTAGAGGGGTACTTATGCGGATCGTATCATTGTCTCTTAAAAATTTTCGCTGCTTTTCCTCAGTGGATCTTGATGTTGAGAGCTCGGTGGTACTCATCCATGGGCCAAATGGATCGGGCAAGACATCCATACTTGAAGCACTGCATTACGGGTGCTATCTGCGCTCATTCAAGACGCATCTTCCTCGGGAAATGGCGCAAACCAAATCGGATGGCTTTGGGGTAGCTTTAGGCCTTGCAAGCACCAATAGCTTTGATACTCTTAACGTCAATTTTAGCCGTAATAAGAAGACGGTAAAACTCAATCAACAGCCGGTTGGTTCCTATAAGGAACTCTATGATGTCTATAAAGTGGTAACCATCACTGAAGATGATTTGCTGATGATTCAGGGAGCTCCATCACTCAGGCGTTCATTTATTGACCAAATGGTATTGCTTATCGATCCAGACTATGCTCCGCTCCTTAAAAAATATCGACATATACTTGATAACCGCACAGCGCTTATTGCATCAGGCAAAGACGATGGTGAATCATACCAGCTCTGGACTAATCAGCTGCTTGCGGTATCAACGCGGCTGCAAAAAGCACGAGTTGCGGTTCTTGAGAACCTTGAAAAAGAGGTTCAGACGCTTATCAAAGATGTTATGGCTGATGGAGTGCTGAGCATTAACTATGAGTATGCACGACCATACAGCGACATCGCTGATATTACTTCAACTGAAGATCTGATGATCCGCTATCCTTCCTTGCAGGGTCACGAAATGATGCAAAAACGGTCACTCTTTGGAGCACACCTTGATGATTTTTCAATTATGTTCCAAGGAAAATCCTGCAGGACCTATGCATCGCGTGGGCAACAGAAGCTTTTAATATTTCTCTTAAAACTTGCTCATGTTAAACTGTTGCGATCAAATCAAAATGCCGGCGGTGTAGTCTTATTAGTTGATGATTTTATGACCGACTTTGATGAGGAGCGGGCACAAGCACTCGTACACTTGATGACGAGTCTTCCTACTCAGCTTATCCTAACAACACCGGTTGAAGGATTAGTAAAAGAAAAGCTAAAAGCTTATAAAACCCAGAGTATTGATATAAGTAGGCTAGAATATACCTGACAAACAGAATCTTTATGTCAGGTTTGCGCCTCATTGCCAATATATATTTGAAATTATTTGAAAAAAAGCCTTTATTTCAACGTTTTACTATCAAAAAATTATTTGACTTTTTTGAAATATAGCGCATAATAAAAGATGGTTATGGGAAAACTCATAACCGAGTCTTAACTTAGGCTTCATTACTACTCTCCTTTTTTCCATCGCATTGATTTTATATCAATGCGATGGTTTGTTTTTTATACAAGATTTTTTTTGTGGTATACTCAGTGCGCTAAAAATCAGTCTCACAGCAGAAAGGATCGTTATGTTGTCACACCTCTCTAAAGTATGGTCACTATCCCTACTTCTTCTTAGCTTGCAAGCATATGCAGCTGATAGCGTTGTAAGAATCACCAAAGACAATTTTGATAAGGTCCTCGCACAAACCGATAAACCCATAATTATCGATGTTTTTGCAGTGTGGTGCGGGCCGTGCAAACAGCTTAGGCCGATCTTCCATGAGTTTGCAAAAGAAAACGAAGGTCGTTTTGTTTGCGCAGATATTGATGCCGATGAATCTAAAGAATTAGCAGCATCTTTGGGTGTTGCTGGCTTACCTACCGTGCTTGTCTATCAAAATAAAGCACGCATAGGTAAGATTGTTGGATTTAAGGATGCAAAAGCATTTAAGGCCACCGTTGATGGTATTATGAGCACAGCAAATAAAAAGTTAACTGAACTTTCTAAAGAGCAGTTGAGTGCAAAATTACAAGAAGCATTGCAAGCTAGTTCTCTTGAAGACGTAAAGAAATATGTTGCGGCTGGTGCGGATGTTAACGGCTATTTTCTAGATGGTATGAACCCGCTGCTGTTAGCCCTCATGAACGCTATGCGCGCTACTGAAATAACGTTGCCTATAATTGAGTATCTCATTGACGCTGGCGCTTCGTTAACGGATGGTATTGTATTTAATGGAAAAGATACCGGTGTTACTCCGCGCAATCACGTAACTCAAGTTATTGAGCATTCAAAGCGTGTTGTTGAAGAACATACAAAGATATTAGCACTTATCGATGCAAAGTTAGAAAAACAAAAGTCCGCAGAAAAAGCTCAATCAAGTTCGGGAAAGACGAACAAAAAATAGGCTAGGAAAAATTCGATCGATCATTGTCAAAATTTGATAATGGTCGCTCTTTTATTTATGCGCTTTCTTCCTATGATTGAGCCCTGTCTATTAGGGCTTGTAATTGAGCAATTTCTCTATCTTGCTGTTCTACCTTGATGCATTTATTAAGCAGAACTTCCAATTGTTTTAGCCATCCAGCGCAAGTATGCTCCCTCTCATGCACAAGGGCTAAGCGAAGCAAATAATTATTAATTTTTAGCAACTGCGGGAAAGCCATCCAATAAAGACCTATGCATAGCGGGGCACCGTAACTGAATATCTTGGAAACCTCATATGCTAAATTCACGCGTGGCTTAAACACGACATTGCACATACCTCCCAGTAAAAATGGCACAGTCGCACCATATAGCCAACAATACGCGCGAGGATTGAGCATTAAGGCATTATGAGGAAATTGGCGAGCAAACATTTTATCCAGCATAATAAAGGTAGCGAAATGGCGGGTTTTATCAAAGAACATCTGTGCAGAAGGCTCATCTAAATTCTGCAAGAAAGGAAGAACTGGCGTCATGTAAGGTGCTAGGGAGCGTAAGGAATAAGGATATTCTTTCAAAACTTCTTTCTGCAGGGCTTGACAGAACATAACGGTCTTAGAAAGAACCGCAATTCTTTGCTTCAGACCCTTGGTATCTGTAATAGCCAGGGTTTGGGCAATAGGAATAGCTTCATAAATTTGTTCAATGGCTTTAAGTGAGTTGTGCTTATAAGCTTTTGCTAAAGCCCTTATTATCCTGTTCTCTGTTTCTGGACAAGTAGTAAGGGTGAAATGGACATTGATAATTGCAAGCATTTCGTGAGGTGTTGGATAGCCTATACGGCCAAATAGATTCATTAATAAAGAATAGATATCATTTACATCAGTTTCGCAACTCTCCATTCGGAGTTCCTGGGCAATGGCCCCTAAAAGCTGAGTGACAATAACGGCCCTGGGCTTCTGATCGAGTACACTTTGATTGTCTATATCAGCTGGGCGCAACGCTGGCGATCGCATTATTTCCCTTAATATTCGCTTCTCCGCCCCTTCAATAGTTGCTTCCATGACATATCGGATCTCCGCCTCTCTCTTCTCAGCCTGGGAATAACGCTCCGATGCCTCTTCAATTGCTACTTCCATGGCCAAGATTGCCGGAAAAAAGGAAGCTGCAGTAACTATCGTAAAAAAAATTTTGGCTAGACCCTTCATTTCAATCTCCTGTTATATTTATTACGAGCGAAGTCAATAAATAAATTCTATTGGAAATTGGAGCGCCTGTCAATGAGGGCAGCTTGTGTCAGATAAAGATTTTTTGTTAGAATGAGTACAGTTCGCAGGAGGGGCTTATTCAGCCCCTCCTACGAGCAAGTCACAGAAAATTAATGTGTTGGTTTTAATTGTGTCACTTGAATTCCCCAACCATTTTTAATTGCAGCCCATTGACCTGTACTCCAGATATCAAGATCATTGCATGGATCAGGCGCTAATGAAGATAGATCGCCCCAACGTTGGCCAATGTTAACATTAGCGGGGTTATTGAGTGGCCCATTATTGAATGGGTTGCTTGTATTATTGGTAATCAAGACCGGATCACGCAATGTGCCAAGCTGATCCGTTGCCTTCCTGCCCGCATAAAAAACGTTGGTGTAAGCGTTAGCTCCAGATACCGTTCCTTCTATCACCAGGTCGCCATTTTTATTCGTCATGATAGCTGGGATATAGTAGAATAAAGGATTTGAGGCAGATGAATCATAGAGTGTGCCAACTTGAACAAGCCAAGGCACTGTCGTCGCGGTTTCGATGCCACGTCCCTGCCCAGTTGGATCCCCGGTCAAATCAAACTGATACCAGCGCACGCCAACACGATCGCCGTTAGGGGTGCCTGTTCCGGTGCTATCAACCTGTATATTGTGGCATACATACAATTGTTTATTGCGAACATGAGGAGCGGTCAGAAGGCAGTCGAATGTTTGCAAGAAACCCGCATTGACCCCACCTAATAAAACCGTATAAAGATTGCCTTTATGTGGGGCATTCGCCGCATCAGAATAATCTGGCACTGCCAGTGGAATTTCTGCACTCAGTGTAGGGCTACTAGATCCAGGGTTAATTATGCGGTATAGGTAAAGTTGGTTATAGGTATCGCCTGATGGATATCCAGTGATCTGATTACTTGATGCATGAACTAAGTAACCATATTCTGGTTGTGGATCAAAGTTGTCAGCCGGTGGAGTATACGGCCCAAAAGTAGTAGGATTGGGGCCTGGTAAAATAGCTGGAAAAATTGTATAATTAAACGCATTGCCCGAAACAAATGAGCTATTGGGCATAACAACTGTTGATGTTCCCAAGAATACGCCCGTCACTGCATCAAAAATATCCACGCTAATATAGACTGCATTTGCATCGGTTGCTAACTGACCGTAATCTGTCAATGCTGGGCCATCAGCCGGATTATTTTGCGGCGCTAGTTCTTCGGAGGTAAATGTATGTATTGTCCAAACAGTTGCAGGCGTAATAACGCCCGAATCGCTCCATGCAATAAGCAGCCCATTAGAATAAGGAACTCTTATTTCGCACTTCATAAACCAGCGATCAGCATAACGGCTATAATCAATACGAACATCGTTGGCAAAAACACCAAAAAAATTCGATGAATCAATATTAAGTACACCATCCGGCTGACCGGTGAATTTATCAAAACTACGAATCGCCCCATAGCTCATTAAAATATACTGTTTGGGACCAACCCATCCATTTTGATTCTGCAGTGGTCCAAGCCAACTTACCGTGTTTGAAGGCGTTGCGGCAGTAAAATTCAATCCAATCGACTGAACTGGAGACACAGGCTCACCGTATGTTGCTCGATTATGCACCGGCAATTTTGGGCTGCTATCATGGTGCACAGCCTTTTTTTGTGTGAAAGCGCCAGCTGTTTTTTCTTGCAGCCTTGGTCTTATATAACCTTCCCTCATTTTCATTAATTTCTTGCGCTCTCGCAATTGCCCTACTGCAGAGGGTAATGTCTTTGGATCCGCGGCGATTGCTTTTTGTCCAATGATCAAAAGAAACACCGATACTAATAATTTTGAATAATGATTGTTCATTTTTTCTCCTAATTTTTTATGAGCCAATAGTATTTGAGAATGCACCGCCCAAGCCACCGTTGAGGCCTATTTGCACACCATTTCCTTGGTTTGGTAATTTTTGTGTGCCGGATGTATCGGTACCGATAAAATTTGCAGTAACACTGTTAGCATTCGCCTGCCCATAGATCAATAAACCTCCAAGGGTATTCCCGGAAAGAACGTTGCCCGTAACAGTATTTTGGTTGTCGTCAATCTCAACCCCAAAACGTGCATTGCCAAGCACTTGCGTGCCACTGGCATCAGTGCCTACGGAATTGCCCTGTGCAGTATTAAGAATACAACCGGGCTGGGTTAAATCTCCTATACGAATACCAACCTGATGACCAGAAGCAAGGTTGTTAATAATAGTGCAGCCTAGACCAAGATTAAGGCCAAATACTGCTATACCGCTATTTCCATTCTCTAATGCATACGTCCCAGTAACATCTGTCCCCACATAATTGTTTTGCGCTGTACATTCCAAACCATGCCATAATGCGATTGCCGCAATACTATGGCCTGCAATAATATTACGCTCATCAGAATTACCGCCAATGAGTGCATTAAAAGGTACAAAGGGGATGAAGCCAAATTGTGAGTTACCCAGAACTAATGTTCCTGATTTATCGGTGCCGATGTAATTATTTTGTATGATCGTTCCCTGATCGAAAGCAGTAGCAATGCAACCGCCACCTAAACCATAAACATCAATAATATCCCATCCAAAACTGCCGGCAATGATATTGCGATCAGCCGCATTAGAAGTACCAATAATGGTATTCACTGCACTAAAAATGGAAGGGGCGCCAAGGCCAATTCCACAACGATTTGCCATTTCAACGGTACCGCTTGCATCAGTTCCAATAAAACAGCCATTAATTTGTATGCCAGTAATATTAGCATTAGTAGTATCTAAAAGAATTCCATTATCAAGCCATTGATTAATTACTAATCCACGCACTATTGAGCCATCAGAACCTGCAGCAAAATGCAATCCATTGCCTGAACTAAGTCCATCGCCTACAGTATAATTGCTGCCATTGATTACAATAGTAAGCACGGCATCATTACCCTGGCCCTGAGCTTTTGAATTTGGCACAGCGCCCCCTGGACTGCCCGCATAACCATCTATCGTTACCTGGCTCGTTATAGGTGGCAAATCTGGGTTTGGTTGAAAAGTCCAGGTATTTGTTGTATGGTCGTACCCAGGATCACCCGTTGAGAGCGTAAAGTTAATAACATTGTACGCGCTTGTGTTCACCTGCGTTATGGCATCTCGCAGAGATCCAAGGCCCATGTTAGCTGTTGTAGTTACATAGTATGTTTGTGCTGCAATTGGTGCTGCAAAAGAACAAAGCGCTGTAAGTGCCAATACTAAGCACTTATTTTTGCTCATAAGAATTTGATTTATAATCTTCATGAACCTCCCTTTCGTTTTAATAAATACTAAATATGCTTGTCCATTATTAATTTGTTAAATATACCCTTTCTCAAACAATGGTTTTATGACTAATTATGTTCAAGTATAAGAAATGATATAAATGTTGTTGGGGATAACACAAGAGTTTCGGTTTTTGATGACATTTTTAGCAGGCTGCCTTCGGGCGATCTGCATTGTGCTCTTTGAACAGTTGATTGAAGAATATGGTGAAGCGATGATCTGTGATATAGCAAAAGTTTAGTAATCTGCGCTTTTTTTACAATTCGCTATCTTCAGTATAGCTGCAAAGCGCGAGCGACATAAACTCTACTCTTTCTAGACAGCATGGAACAATTGTGAGAAATAGAGAAATGCAGGAAAAATAAAACGGCCGCAAAGTCTTTAAGCTCTGCGGCCGAAATTTTAGGCAATAAAGACTGATCGCGTCCTTATCTTTTGCACTTACCACCTGGGCATGATTTGCCAGGACAGTTGGTGCAAGAACAAGGATTGCAGGTACACTCTTTTTGACCACAGTTTTGTGCTGCAAATAGCTGGTATGCCGATACCGACATGCCTGTCATAAGTAGTCCCAATAATGCGGCGGCTAAAACCGTTCTTAGTTTCATAGCTTTTCCTTTCCTTATAAAGTTGTATCTTTTTCTTCTACCGTACTAACAGAACACCACAAATTTATTTAAATTTCAAGAGCCCGAGTATTCGGTTGCCAAAGTTCATGAGGAATTTACCAGACTAAGCAGTCTTGCCCTTTAACCTTAAGCTTGAGCATGCGCATCATTTTCATCTAGTTCGCTTGCTAAGTTCAAGCAAAGTCGGTCATTATTTTGTTAAAGTCCTTGTTAAAAAGCCTTTGGAATGGTATTTGATTTGAAATTTCTCGAAATATGAAATTTTAAATCAAATAAAAATTATGCGACATTGGCATTTAGAAGCTGAAGCTTTTGGGCACATAAAAACCTGGTCTCAATGCATTTTTGCATAGTCATCCTGGCATTATCACGCTAATTTCCTTCGTAGCCTTTTGTCCTCGCGCGTCTATGGCTCTCCTCTAGAACAGGTAGAGGTGTGTGCCATAGGCCATAAGCCATCGCAGCCCCTTGAAGACAACTAGTCTCAGCTGAGCTCAGTGATCTTTTTAAAGACGCCAACCTATAATAGCCCTCTTTAGACAAGAAGCAGATAACGTTACAGGTCCAGCTAGCAAGCCGCAATTGACAGTTTGCAAATTAATTGCTAGTTTTTATATAAAATGACATTGTGCAACAATCAAGAAAAGAGGATTTCTTTTATGAAAAAATTATTTCTCATCGCTACTTTAATCAGTGTTGGCGGCTGTCTTCATGGCATGGAAAGAGCTGCCAAGCGTTCTGCTCAAGTAGCGGGAACGCAAGCTAGGCAGGCACAGGCTCTTTTATTCCAAGGGGTAATGGAGCGTGATGAAACCAAGGTTAGAACTGCTCTCGAATTGAACCCTGCCGCAATAAATGTACATGGTGAAAACGAAAAAACAGCCTTACATCTAGCTGTGGAACAAGGTTTTAATGACATCGCAATGATTTTGATCGCTTCAGGAGCAGATATAAATGCTGTAGATAATGAAGACAACACCCCTCTGCATTTAGCTGCCCAGCGAAACAATCTTGATAGTGTTGCTGCTCTTTTGGCAGCCGGTGTTAAGAAAGATGCTAAGGACGTCGACGAATTTACACCACTTCATTTGGCTGCAAGAAAAGGATATGCTGCAGTTGTAAACAAGCTCTTGGAAGCAGGTCATAGCACAGAAGCCCTAGACGAGGAAGGAGCGACACCACTTCATTGTGCTGCACTAAGCGGCGATGAAGAAACGGTAAGGCTGCTCCTGAATGCTGGGGCGAATGTTGTGGCGAAAGATAATGATGGCCATATTCCTGCGCAACTTGCGGAAAACCCTGCTATTGTTGCTCTTCTTTTTCCCTATAAACCCTTTTAATAAACTTAATAGCGGGTATTGTCAAAATTTTGGCAATACCCGCTATTTTTACCTATACGCTATGTATCATATATTCCCCGCCGGTCTACCATTTGCTCTGACTAAGCAACTCACTTCCTGATCGGTTTCGCATCCTCTAAATTAGCAGGCTCTCTCTTTCGATAGAATACATATTGACAAATATTTGATACATATTATTATTGTTCAATCAAATAGGAAAAATTGAGCGAGAGTCAAAAGTCTTGACTACAAATATCATTTTTGATAGCATAAAGAGGTAACAACAATAACATGAGTGGCTTAGAGAAAATAATCCAAAAAATTTTTGATGGATGCCAGGTATCGTATCATGACGCTGAACGAATTTTGTTACGGCTCGATTTTGAAATATCAGTTAAAGGATCACATCATGTATTTAGAAAAAATGGATACCCCCAAAATATATCTTTAAAGAAAAGATCTCAATTACTTGACTATCAATATAAAACCTTAAAAATTATACTACAAGACCATGGATATAAAAAATAAAGACTTGAATTACTATCTCAATCTTCCTTGGACCTATACAATTGAAACAACAAAAGAGACCGGTGAGCTCTTGTATATCGTCCACGTAAACGAGCTGCCAGGCATAGCAACCGATGCACCAACTCTTAATGAAGCAATGAAGCTCATAAAGGAAGCGATGACGGGGGCATTTGAACTCTATATAAAAAATGGCGAAGAAATTCCTGAGCCCATAGATGAAGACGAGTTCAAAGGCAATATTGCTTATAGAACAAATAGTCGCCGCCATTACTTGCTAGCCAAAGAAGCAAAAAGACGAAATGAATCGCTTAGCCATATTTTAGATCAATGTGTCGACATGGCCTTAGGAAAAAGAAGCCAATAAAGGAAAATAACATGCAAATAGTAGGAAAGATCTGGAATAGCAAACATGATAACTTTTGGCTTGCCGATGTTCCAGGCCTACGCATCCTCACGCAGGCGGAAACAAAAGAAGAAACAGCGGGAATGGTTAAAGACGCCATAGAGTTATATATTAATGATCCAGCATTCTTGGCCATTGTAACGTTATCAAATAACCAACTACTCATAGATTCGAATAATCCGAAAAAGCTTATTGCGCTTGCTTTAAAAAGGCAGAGACAAAAAAATAAGCTGAAACTCTCAGACGTTACAGAACTTTTAAAGGCAAAATCTATCAACGAGTACGCTCAATACGAGCAAGGAAAACATCTGCCGAGCATTGAGAAGCTGGAGGAACTACTGCGAGCAATAGATCCTCAGCTTAAGCCCTATTTGGGAATGCGAAGCGCTTAAGATTATAGCTTCTGTTTCTCTTGCCGTGCAATTTCGGCCTGACTGATATACTCAATAAGTGGCTCAAAATCAACTTTAGGATCGCTGAAAACACCAGATCTTGCTATTATCTGCTCTAAAAGTGGTCTCGTGTGAAACATTGGATTTGGATTTGCTCCCTTTTCTACAAGAAGCTTCACTGTTGGTAGGTGGTTTCCCATGGCGGCATAGATAACCGCTGTACATCCAGAATCCTTGTCTTTCGCATTGGGCTCTGCCCCAGCACTGAGCAGCACTTGCACTGCCTTGTCATGACCGCCCATAGCAGCTGACATAAGTGGCGTTATACCACATCTTGGCGTATTAACAGCTGCAGTACCTAAATTGCTGATAAGCCATTTCACTACATCGTCCGCTCCTGCATGGGCAGCATCACAGAGCAGTTCTCCATAAAGTTCAGCACCTTTTTCCTTGAGCAACTGCATAACACGTAAGTCTCGAATATTATGCGCTAAGAGCCCATTATCCTTAGCACGGCAATCCAACCCCACTTTTGAGAGAAATTTAAGTTCTTTTGGCGTTCGGACTCTCCCGTCAATGCCTAATTTAATTTCTTGAGGCGTTAGGTCCCTAACCTTGCCTACACTCAGATGGGTAAGTAATTTTTTTCTATCTGCTGGCGCCAATAACGCAAACCAAGCTGCCGCTTCCCGCGTTCCCAGTTTCATTGCCCAAAGACCGCAATTATTTACATTGTTTTCTTCACGCCCCGCTTTTAGTTGCAGCATTGCTTCTTCATCTAGAATCTTAGCTACTATTTCGCCCTGTGCAACTGGGTCCTTCTGTGCTGCTTGATCTTTAGGATCCTTAGCTACTTTTACCGCTTCATCAGTATCGTATATATTTTGACCACGAGAATATCGATTGGCGAGGGCTTTTATTACCCGATCAGTCGCCATTTGACACTCATATAATTGAGTTCGGCCGGGCTGAGGATCATAAAAACCTCTCATGTATACCAGTAGTGCTTTAATGGCTTCTTCGCCAGTCTTACATGATTCAATTATTTGTGAAAGTATTTCGATCTGAAGATCTCTTGATAGCCTTATAAAAGGTGCATATGACGGCAGACTTGCCGGCTTTTCCATTGCCATTATAGTGAGCGGTAAAAAAAGACTCGTGACGAGAAGAAATCTGAAAACCATACTAAAACTCCTTAAAAGAATATACTTACATTTTATATATTTTATATTAGATAATTTTCCAGAAAAGTCAATAGAGTGATTGAGGGTTGAGAACTTTAAAAACGTAATCAAGCAATCAACTAGAAGCAAATAATCCAGAAAAACTTATTGCTATCGCTTTAAAACGAAGCATTTAAGACTTTAGCTTCTGTTGCTCCCAATTTCGGCCTGCTTGATATACTCAATAAATGGCTCCAAATCAAATTTGAATCCGGGCCAGAGCCCACCCAACATAGCTTCTAAAAGGGATTCGCCGGTCCAAACCGGGTTTGGATCTGCTCCATTCTCCACAAGAAGCTTCACTGTTGATAGATAATTTCCCAGAACAGCGCTGATAACCGCTGTGTATGCACTGCTTCCATATTCGGTATCTCGCGCATTAAGATCCGCCCCGGCATTTATCAATAGCTGCACCGCCTCGTCATGACCGGCACCAGCAGCGCGCATAAGTGGCGTCGCACTTCTGAACATTATATTCACATCTCGATTATCCAAATTGCTGATGAGCCATTGCAATACATCGACCACTCCCGTAAGAGCAGCATGATGCAACAGTTCTGGATAAAGCGCTGCACCTTTTTTCTTGAGAAACTGCAAAACACTTAAATCTCTAATATTGTCTGCCAAAAGTTCCTTATTCATAGAACGGGCATCCAACCCAACTTTTAAGAGAAATTTAATTTCTTGAAGCCTTCGCTTCATCCCATCATCACCTCGCCCCAGCCATGTGAGTAAATTCTGCCTATCTTCGGGTACCAATTGCGCAAACCAGTTTGCAGCTTCACGTGAGCCCAGATTCATGGCGACAAGTCCGCGACTTTTTACAAGTTCACGAGCCCTTATTTTCGCATCCGTTTCCCTATCCGTTACCAGCGGCGTCTCGGATTCACGACCTATACATTTCGCGAGCAAAGCTTCCTGAGTTTTCAGTAGATGCGCAGTTTCCAGTAGATGCTGAGACTCTGGGGGGTAATATTTATCAGCAAGAGCATTTATCGCCCTATTTGTTGCTATCTGACATCGATACAATTGGGTTTTACCGACTTGAGGATCATAAAAACATCTCATATACAATTGTATTGAATTGATAGCTTCTTCGGGAGTCTTAGACGATTCAATTATTTGTAAAAGTATTTCGATCTGAAGATCTCTTGATAGCCTTATAAAAGGCGCATATGATGGTAGGCTTGCTGGCATTTCCATCGCCATTATAGTGAGCGGTACAAATAGACTCGTGACGAGTAGAGATCTGAAAACCATACTAATCTCCTTAAAGGAATATACCTACGTTTCATATATTTTATAATAGATAATTTTTTAGAAAAATCAATATTATACAGGTGTCATGCTGATGGTATTAGAATACCCAACGTCCGCGAGAGTTGGGGAGCACTTTCGAGTTCGGGGGGCTCAGGGGCGCAGCCACCTGATGCAGATGCAGGACGCAAAGTCCTGCTGCCCGGCGCATAGAATACTATAGTATAGTAGTTCTTTGAAATTTACGGAAAAGACGAGTTTCAAGCATTTCGGTAAGATGACCTTATTTGTCAGCTTCGTCATCACACAAAACAAAACAGAAAGGTCATCTTACATGAATTTTAACCAAAAATTAGATTTAATTCAAAATTCTAATCTTATTGTAGGCATTGATATAGCGAAAAAGGTACACGTGGCAACTATAGTAAATTCAAGCGGCAGAGAATTAAAAGTAGGCATCAAAATTCCTAATAGTTCCTCTGGATATAATCATTTGAGTGCCCTATTGAAGCCTTATGAGCCTAAATCAATTCTACTAGCGATGGAACCAACTGGTCATTATTACAAGTCCCTAGCATATAACTTTAAAAAAAAAGGATACGAAATTGTATTGGTTAATCCATATCATACAAAATTAAGTAAAGAAATAGGAACAAACTGTAAGAGCAAAAATGATGTAAAAGATAGCAGATTAGTTGCCAAACTTGCGCAGGAGGGGAAATTCTCAAAAAGTCTGCTTTTAACAGGAAAATATGCCGAACTAAGAAAAATAACTCTTGTGCGAGAGCAACAGGTTCAGAATCACACACAAACCCTCATGCGCGTGCATACCCTTTTAGACGAATTCTTGCCTGAGTATGATGGCTTGTTTAAGAACATAGATGGAACTGCAAGCCTAGCATTACTTAAAACTTATGGACTATCAAAGTTACGCTCTGCAGATCATATTCAAGAAAAAGCTAAGCTCATTGTCGCAAAATCAAGAGGACAAATAAATGTTGCTCGAGCAGAAAATATAGTTAAAAGTCTGGTTAATAGTATTGGCGTTAGCGAAGGAATTATGGCAGCTGAATTGGAGCTCACATTCTTGTTGAACCAAATTATGTTTCACAAAGAAAATATAGCAGCAGCTGGCCTTGTTATAGATCAATTACTTAATGATATACCCGAAGCAAAACATCTGCTAGAACTAAATGGAGTTGGATCAGTAACACTAGGCACTCTCCTAGGCCAGACTGGCAGCTTCGATCAGTATACTAATGCCAAGCAGCTTGAAAAACTTGCCGGATTATCCATCGTTGAAAATAAATCAGGCAGCTTTAAAGGTAAAATGCGAATAAGCAAGAGAGGAAGGGATCTTTTAAGATGCACATTGTACCGAATCGCTATGACTCTTATCGCAAACAACATAGCATTCAGGAAATATTATGAATATAGAGTAAATACACTAAAGAAACCTAAAATGATTGCAGTAACAGCCGTGCAGATCAAGTTTCTAAAAATTATGTTTAGCATGGTAAAAAATAATACTAAATTCGATGGTAACCTTGTAAACAAGGGACTACCTCAAACATAGTGGCAGGAGAATGCAAACTGGCGGAATCAGGAGCCATTGGGACTCCGTAGCGTAGAATTAATCGCACTCCTGCCGCTAAGACGCCGAATGAAGTATTGTTGGAGCCATGAGGGACTCCGGAAGACATGATAGCGTCGACGCTTAGCGATGAATGGAGGTTGTCTGCCGAGTTCTATCTTGACAACTGTACTAAGATAGCCGCTAGGCAGTTGCTAGCACAGCAAATAAATTCGCCGTAGGCGCTAAGGAGCTCGAAGGGGCTCCCCAAAAATCACCATTCAATAGAACCAGCCGACTGATATTCCGTAACACGCGTTTCAAAGAAATTCTTTTCTTTATTTAAGTCCGTCGCCTGAGACATCCAAGCAAATGGATTTACAGTATCAAACATTTTAGGAAGACCGATACGTTCTAGGCGTCGATCGGTTATATACTCAACATACGAGGCAAATTGTTCTGCGTTAATACCTAATACCCCTTGAGGACAAGCATCCCGCGCATACTCTTTTTCAAGCACTACAGCTTGCCTAATGAGTTCGACTATCTCCATCTTAAAAGATGGCGTCCAAACCGTTGGGTTTTCCTCAATAACTGTGTTTATCAGATCACAGCCAAATGCCAAATGAAGACTCTCATCGCGCATAATGTATTCAAATTGCTCTCCAATACCAACCATCTTGCCCTGTCTTTTTAAAGCGAGCATCATTGCAAAGCCAGCATAGAAGAAGATGCCTTCCATGATCACATAAAAGCCAATCAGATCATGCAAAAACTTTTGTATATTTTCAGGACTGTTCGTTTCAAACGTAGGATCAAGCAATGATGCCGTTAAATTCACCACAAAATCATCTTTTGCCTTAATTGAGGGCACTGTTTGATACATATTATAGATTTCATCAGGATCAAGGCCTAATGAATCACAGCAGTAAATAAAGGTATCCGTATGCACTGCCTCCTCGTAGGCTTGCCTTAAAAGGTACTGGCGGCATTCCGGATTGGTAACATGCTTATAAACGGTAAGAACTAGATTGTTTGCGGTCAACGATTCTGCGGTTGCAAAAAATCCCATGTTCCATAAAATCAAACGTCTTTCCGTTGGACTTAATACGCTGTTTGATTTCCATTGTTCGACATCTTTCTGCATGGAAACTTCTTCAGGCGTCCAGTTGTTTGCCACGCCATCTTTATAATGCTGGCGCGCCCAAAGGTAACGCATAGGCAGAATTTTATTGGGATCAACCATCGAATTGTTGATAATACCTTTAATTGCCATTGTATCCTCATTGTTTAATTATTACTGACACGAATCGCACTCTGGATTAGTCTCAAGAGAGCATGCCTTAATTGTTGACTCCGTTTCCTGGTTCTCCTTCAAAGAGGCACTCGGAATTACCGCAACTTCCTGATTAAAGCCATATTCACGCTTTTGAGTAAAGCCAAATTTCTTAGCATCAAGCGTAGATTTTTCAATCTGACTAGCGCCCAAGGTGCGCAGATAATAGGTAGATTTCAAACCAAGCTTCCAGGCAGTGATATACATCTCATGGAGCATTTTTCCTGAAACCCCTTTCATAAAAACATTATGCGACTGGCTTTGATCAATCCATTTACCCCGAGCTGCAGTTATTTCCATGAGCCATTTTGGATCCAGCTCAAACACTTCCTTGTATTTGCTTGCAAGATGCTTTGGTATTTGCGGAATATTTTGTATGCTCCCATCAAAATATTTCAGCTGATCAAGCATGTCCTGATTCCACAAGCCAAGCTTTTTTAAATCCGCTACTAAATAGCTATTAACTACCGTAAATTCGCCGCTCATATTTGCTTTTACATAGATATTTTTATAAATCGGCTCTATGCAAGGATAACAGCCCACAATGGTGGAAATAGTAGCTGTCGGAGCAACTGCCATGGTATTTGAATTGCGCATCCCGTGAGCTTTGACATGCTCTCGCACCGGCGTCCAATCAAGCTTGCCACCCCGCTTAACGTCTATCGGTAATCCTCTTTCTTGTTCTAATAGGTCGACAGTATCTTGCGGGAAAAGACCTCGATCCCATTTAGAGCCCTTATACGATTGATACTGTCCTCGCTCCTGAGCTAACTTTGAAGAAGTCAAAATAGCATGGTATGCCACCTTTTCCATCGATTCATCAGCAAAATCGCGTGCACGCGGATCATCAAAAGCAATATCTAATTTATAGAGTGCATCCTGAAATCCCATAATGCCAAGCCCTACGGGTCGATGCCGCATATTAGCATTTTTTGCTTCTATCGTTGGATAAAAATTTATATCAATAACATTATCAAGTGCACGCAGAGCGAGTGCCACGGTCGAAGCTAATTTTTCATCATCTAATGCGCCATCGGTTATAAAACGAGACAAATTTATAGATCCTAGATTGCAAACTGCTGTTTCATCAGGCGATGTATTGAGGGCGATTTCAGTACATAGATTCGTGCTATGTATGCGGCCTACATGATCTTGAGGCGATCGTACATTAAACGCATCTTTCCAAGTAAGCCAAGGATGGCCACTTTCAAAAAGTCGACTCAACATCTTACGCCAGAGCTGCACCGCTTGTACTTGCTTATGCATAACAATCTTTCCTGCTTGCACTTGGCTTTCGTAGTAAGCATACCGCTCTTCAAATGCTTTGCCATACAGATCATGCAAATCAGGCACCTCATGGGGAGAAAATAGCGTCCATACTCCGTCTTCTAATACACGCTTCATAAATAGATCGGGAATCCAATTGGCGGTATTAATATCATGCGTTCTACGCCGTTCATCACCCGTATTTTTACGCAAATCCAAGAAATCTTCAATATCTAAATGCCAGGTCTCTAAATAGACGCACGTAGCCCCACGACGGCTTCCGCTTCTATTAATAGCGGCAGTCACATCATTTGCTATCTTTAAAAAAGGAATAACGCCTTGGCTCTCGGTCTTTATGCTTTTAATCTCTGAACCCGTAGATCGCAGCGGCGTCCAATCATTAGCAACACCACCCGACCATTTAGAAAGCTGTGCATTATCGCCAAGGCATTTCATTATATGGCCTAAATCATCAGAAACAGTCGTTAAGAAGCAGGAACTTAATTGAGGTCGCATCGTACCTGAATGAAGTAATGTAGGTGTTCCAGGCATGTAATCCATGGCCGACAGAAGTTTATAAAAAGCGACGGCAGCTTCATTTATATTTTTTTCATTATATGAAAGTCCCATTGCTATGCGCATCCAGTATGATTGCGGTAACTCCATCCTTCTTTTGCCGTGCTTCAAGAAATAGCGCTCATAGAGGGTCCTTAGTCCCATATAATCAAACAGGCTATCGCGACTACTATCAATCTGGCTGGCAAGAAACGCTAAATCAAAATCAAGCAAGCGTCGATCAAGCAGACCAAACTCGACGCCCTCTTCAATGGTTTTTATAAATGATTGTGGATAGACTTCCTCAAGAACATTTTGCGTTACCGAACTTTGAGTAACCTCTCGAAACAATTTTTTAAAAAGAAAGCGACCCGCACTTAAACTATAAGCAGGATCCCGTTCAATACAAGAAACTGATCCCAATATAAGCGCATCTGCAAGCTCATCTTTTGAGATCCCATCATACATATTTTTTACCGTCTCCTGCAAAATGAGATCACCATTAACATCTGCCTCGTGGCCACGTATAGCCCATGCAATTGATCGCTTCACAACTGAAAAATCAATTTGTTCACGCGATCCATCGCGGCATGTAACTGAAAATTGAGCATAACGTGCAAGAACTATTTCATCAGTTTCACTGGAAATAAATGGCGTTTCTTTACTCAATCTTACTTCGCTTGCCATAAAACTCCTTCACAAATGCACAAAAGAACATGCTCTTAATGAACATGAAAGGTTGCTACCTTAGATACACCATTATTTTTTAGATACGATACTCACAAAACTTGTCTTCATCATATGCTGGCCAAAAAGCCAGATGATCATTTTCTAGAACTTCCTAAACTCATACAACCCCCGACGCCCAAATAGCTTTGCTCTGCAGTGATAAAATACCAGCATAGGCTTCTTGAATCGATTGTCAATGCGAAATAAAACAGAAAGTTGTTTAATACGATAGAACAGCACTTTTGATTGCACTCTTCCTAAAAATCTTTACGGGAAAAAGCTTAAGAAAATAGGGCTTTTTCAAAGGCTCCTTAGAATGAGCACTCCAATTAAATCAGCTATTTTCGATTGAGCAAACGAGCTATCTACTGCAGTAAGCGATCTCTTCGTTCCTATAATTAGAGGGCGCTCACTCTTTTATAAAGAAAGTCCTTTCAGCTTGGAATAATTATCTTTCATAGTTGCTTTTACACTAGTATTGCCTTGTCTTTAAAGCAGTAATCTATTGATTTTTTGCACTTGCTTTTTGTAGCTTAACTAAAAGTGTATTAAAAGTTGCCATTGAATTTCTTAGAACCGATAGCGAAGGGGCTTATGATTAAAATATGTGCATAGATTGAGTAAGCAATTTGAAAAAACAAACCCCACCTTAAACGAAAAGATAGGTTGGGATGGTCACATTGGTTAAAAAGGGAAAAAAATGACAAAATTCACATGGATGATACCGGTCGTCATTGGTATCTCGCTTATTTCACCTGCGCTAGCAGAGAATGTTAAACAGCTGACGGTTGAATGCCTGAAAGCAAGAAATGCCGATTTCAAGTGCAACGTACACTTTGAGCAGTGTCCCGATGTACCGGGTCTTTCATTGATAGGGCAGGAACAAAATCCTTGCACAGATCAAAATTCAGTCTGGGTAAAGGTTGATGATCCAAATACATTGATGTTTACCACTGATGGAAAAGATAATGTAGTGAACTCTACACCAACAAACCCTTTTCATGGATGGTGGGCCACGATTACAAAGGGGAATAATTTTAGCTATGACCCAACTTCTACTCAGTTTGTTCAAGATGATATAGATAGCTATATTTTTATTGATACAACTAAAAAAGCTATCACGATTACAACGACTGCAGGTACCAATCTTGAACCCCGTCAGCCCACAAATCTTGATCTAAATCCAACAGATCCAGCTTTTTTGACTTACACAGAAGTAGATCCAACAACTCTCACGGGAAATTTTAATGAGCTTGGTCAGACAGGAAGTGAATTTAACCAATTTCCTGATTCGTTTGCTTTAAAGCTGCAACCTGATAATAAAACCATAATTTCAACAACTGATTTCAATCCCTTTGCAACTTTGGAAACCCTTGCTACAAAATTAGTAAAAGTTGATGCGCCAAAATTGCGTCCATTTGGAGAATCAGATGTAAACTTTAAAGGCGATGTTAATGATCCTGTTTTCCTCATTAAGTATATCTTTGATCAACTTCTTCATATGGGAAATCCGCAAAATGCAACATATATTTGTAATCCGGCATTAGTTCCTCCTCAACCATGTAATGGAAATCCGGCATTGCCCTGTAATCCTCTATTGCCACAACCAGTTGACTGTGATTTTGTTGGGTTCCGCCAAGCTTATGATATACTTGAGCAGCTTCTTAATGAAGGCATAACGGTCACAACACACATCACTAAAATTCGTCCAACTAATAACGCTTTCGGTCAGCTGGTAACAGACATCTACACAGATGCTTTCTCTCTCGCTACACCCGGAGCAACCGTTACGATAGATGGATTTACCGGTAATTATGCTGCGTTAAATGGAACATATATAAACGGTGTTAGCTACCTACAGTTTGGTGGCACTCCCAATCCTAGTGGTCTTCACGTGGATTACGCTCAAAATGCACAAGGTCAACAGACTGCTGGAACATACCCTTTCCACTTTTTGCTCGGCAAGGACACGAGCAATACTGTTGCATTCCCTCGAGTAACGAGTGGATCGGATGTCGGACTTGGCATTTTTACGACTGTTCCTGGTGGAGCTACCGTAACAGTAACGCACCGAGTTCATTCAAATATGGAATATCCTGAATTTGAAGCAGCAGCTTTTGCTCTCTTTTATAAAGTTTGGCTCACTTCTGTGCACGGTGGATTTACAGGATTTTGGCCTGCTGAAGCGATATTCCTCTTTGACAACTTCAGCGAGCTGCAAGCAGCAGTCAAGGCAGGAACTGCAATACCTGATTTAATCAGAACCCGCAACACGACATTGCGACCTTCACTTTTTTATCACAATCCAGCTTTAGATACGTTTTCGACCCCTCAAGCTAGCAATTATATGCTGAATGACCCTTTTGGGGTGCGGCCTGATGCTGCTGGAAATTGGCCTGCACAGTATAATTATGATATTGTACTTAATAATTATTTAGAAGATGCAGCAAATCTTTATTGGGCGCTCGATGGTACGCCAAGTGGTCCTTGGGTGGAAGTTCAAAAGAATGTTCAGAACAACTTTGGCTATAAGTCAAATGTAAATCCATCCATTACGGGAGCAAAAACCTTTGTGGGAGCCGTAGCACCTTACTTTCCAGTAACCACAATACTTGATCCCAATTTTTACACCTTAATGGGTGGTTCTTTGGCAATACCGCCATCATTAGATAGCATCCTTGAAGCAAAAAATGAGGCGTACTTTGGACGAATCAAGCCATCGCTAACCGGAGGAAAAAATATTGGCTATCTGCGTTTTATCGATTTTGATTGGATTGACCCTTTCTATTTAATGATGAGCGGTTTTTTTGATCCGACTGATGGCGCTAGTCCAAAGTTTGATCGAGAAGCACTTTCTCGAGTACTTTCGGTAATGATGCATTACATAGTAACTGATCTTCAAAGTGAAGCAATTATCATCGATATACGTGGAAATGAGGGTGGGCTCGGCGAATTATGCCTTGCTCTGGCAGAATTTTTTGGTGATACCAGACCAGGAATTGCATCTAACGCTCCCTATAAAGATGATGGCACCCGTCCATTGGATCAACTGCAAGACCCAACAAAATACACTACGGCCAACAATGTCCTTGCAATTACACGCGGGCAGTATGCCACTTTACAAGCCGGGTACAACAACATACAGTATCCAGGGTCAGTTTTTCAAGGAGGCAAAGTCATTATTTTGACAGACGTTCAATCCGTTAGCACTGGAGATTTCTTTCCAAATTTGTTTCTTGGTGGAAACCTCAATAAGGATATAGGCGCCAACACGACTGTGGAATTTATTGGAGATATAGATGGCAGAGCAAAAGGTTATACAGGCCAGGTAGATCCTGTGCCAGTAAGCCAGAACTCGAGCTTCCTTACCGATGCAAGTGGGAATCCAGTCAGTCCGATTAATGTTCGCTATGACATAAGTTATGGTTTCTTCCCAGCAAGCGTTGCGGGCACTAACTATTACCTTAACCAGCAAACGCCAGTTACAGCAATCGATGCCGCTCCGTTGAAAGGTACTGCAGGAGGCAACCCATTGCCTAACGATTGGCCGCAAACAGTGTGGCCGGATCTTGGATTTATTACGCCATATCCGTATACCCAATTACCCGGAGAACCAACGCCAGTTCCTGGCACCCAATCGAGTTGGAATGATGTTTGGTTGCGCCAGGCTATTTTTGTAGCGCTATCATAAAGCAGGAGGGGAGAATTTTCTCCCCCATCCCTAAATGAAAAGAATGTTTGTTTTAATTTTGATAGGAGTTTTCAGATGAATACTATGTATAAAATATCTCTGTTTCTTTGTTTGATAATCGCTGGTTACGTATTAGCCTCAGATGCGGGCGTTAGTAATCAAGGATCCCGCGAATATGTCTTAAAAAGCCCAAATCAATATTCAGAGGAAGATAGGCGTAAAATACGCACGGAAAATTTACGAACAATTAGGGAATATAAAAAGGCGCTCAAAGAAGCAAAAGCGGCTGGCAAAGCCGAAATGCCACGACTTGTATGGAAAGATAGAAAATAGTTTTTTCAATTGTTAATGCCTCCATGCTTGCTTTTAATTTAAGCGAAGCGTGGAGGCGCATTGTGTTTACTAAACTACAGTACGATCGGCCTAGCGTCATTTTTTATATGGTATAATCAAATCCAATCGAGTGTACGAGTTTGTCATATATAGCTAGCAGGCCCTAATCTAAAGAATAGTTTGCTATCAGAAATGTCCGCAGGATCAAGCTTGCATCCTAAATAGAGCGTTCCATATTTACAATTCATCATCAACATTCAAGCGATTGTTTTTAAGCTCAGCGGTTACTTAGGAATTTTTAAAGACCTTATTAAATCCACCAGTCCTAATAATTCGCTAACACGCAGAAAGTAAGAAATCTCTGTTCATAACAACAGGAGTTCACAATTTCTGCACAAAACTCATTTGTCAAAATATATTGCTTTTTGTAAATTTATTATCGTATGATAAAAGTAAGCAAAGAAAAGAAAGAGGTATTTATAATGAACATTACATTGAAGTCTTTATTACTCACCCTCATACTCTTTATGAGTCATGCATTGATTTCAAATTCTCAATCTGAATTAGCTTTTATTGCCAAATATAAAGTCGATCCTGAAGTAGAACACATTTTGGACAGCCATCATAAGGAACTTGCATATGCTTTAAAAAAAGCTGCTAAAATGGGTCGCTCAACGCACATGACGTGGAACTTTCCTTGGCTGTCCGACTATATGGTCAAATTAAATATCGATCGCATATATGGCATGGAAAAAATGCAACGCTGCATTGATAAACATAACTTAGATTTATTTGTAATGCCGGATAAGCGCATCTATCACATTAAGGATCGCCCCCATGCGCTCAATAGTAAAAACTATCTTGTTGTTGTGAAAAAAATAAAAACTGATCCTGATCGCCAGCCTATGACGTTACGTCATATTAAGCAATTGATGACGCTTATGAAAGAGACAGGATATATAAGTGTGACCGCGGAAAATTATATTCGCACGTACGAGGGCAAGATAGCTATGATAGATACTGAGAGTAATTTTGATATCAAGCAGCTATTATCTGGTGGCTATATACGCCTTATTACCTCGGGTCATGATATTAGCAAAGATTATACCGAGGAAGCACTGCAATACATTCTTTCACAGATGGCACTTGAACTTGCACACGTTCGGGGCGCCAAATATAAATCAATCATGAGCGAGATACACAGCTATCTAAGAAAAGCGAAGCGTACACATTGGGATTATGTAAGTTTCTTTGAAAGCGAACGTGCAAAAGTAAGCACCGCAAAAGTGAGTACTCTGCACAAGGCAGCGGCTGCGGTAGTGTATAAGGTAGGACGCGGCTTAAAAAGGTCCAAAGGTAAATAAAGCTGCTTATTCAATAAAGAGCGGCCATATGCCATCAAGCCAGCCAATTATCTTAGGTATTCGATGAAAGTTAAGCTTAATTTTCTTTCTGAGGCTTTCCATCAGGGTATTTTAGATCAAAGGCTTTCTTGGTTGATTTAATAGCGCCTTCTATTTTGTGCTGCAACTTATGAATTTTAAGATCTTGCCAGATTGGTGTAGCTTCTTTGATTCCTTGCAGCAATCCAATAGTTGCGTTAAGTCTATTGATTGCCTCTTGCAATTTATACTCTCTCTCTGGAAATTGGGCCTGTAATGATCGAAGATTTCTAATAGCTTGTTCTAAGTTTGACACACTTATTAATTTGCCTTGCATGAATGATTGAAGATATTCGATAGCTTCTTCAACAGTAATAGCCTTTTGAACTGGCGCGAGTTGAGCTTCCACTAGTGCAGGCTGTTTTACCTCAGCTTGTTCAGCTGGTTCCATGGCCTTTGTAAAAAAATTAAACATTACGCATGTCGAAAACAATAAAATCAATTTTTTCATAATTTTTATCCTTTTTTCATTAGAGTTTATTTTCTTTATATTAAATAATAGCAAATATGGCATTAAATTGCAATGCTATTTAAAAAGTAAATTAGTGCAAACGCTTCTTCGCAATTCTCAGGCCATTTTAGTTTTTAGGCTTTTAGCTATATAATCATAAATACCACATCTTTTCTTTTAGGAGGTCTCATGAAAACCTGTCACGTGATCGTATTATTCATTAGTTTGGGGATAAACCTAAATGCCGTATTGAGTCAAGAAATGATTATAGCTACGGTGCCAGAGGAGATCGCCCCTGCGCTTACCGACAGAGTCATCACTACCCTTGGCTGTGATCACGTAGATTTTTTTCCTAAAGAAGGCAAGGTGGCTCAAACTAGCAAACTCATGGAAATCTTTGAGAAACAGGATAATATTCCCGCCGCTCGCTGTCACGTGATGGTTGAATCTGTACCCCCTCTTGTCAAAGGGGATGAAGGTGATGGAGTTTTATATGATCTGTTCAATGAAATGCAGGCAAAAAAATTGAAAAACACCACTTTTGAAAATAGTGATTTCAGGCTAGTTGAGCACGCAGCTCATGCAATGCTGCATGAATTAATGCCGCTCGAAGCACCCTATCTTGATGAAGCAGCTTGGATAGAAAAACTGCAAAATGATCCTATCATATCATCATTTCCTCCTGAATTGCAAACCGTAACAATTCACGATAGCTCTGATATGCATAAAAAACGATGCCTTGCAGCCATCAATTACAAGATAGCCTTGAAAGATCCTATCGAAAAGGAAGAATTTGAGAAAATATTTGACAACTATTATAAGATTCATACAGCCCTCCTGTATGCCTCTCGCGCACGCGAATCTTTTCCTTTTGACATGCGCAGGCTTACTTTTCAACATATCGACGATGAGTTTAATAAACGAGCAAAAATTGCCTGGCAGCAGTGTGATGAACTGACAGATCCTGTTGCCAAAGAGATTTATAAAACCAGGCTTGAAGGCGCGCTTATAGTTGCACATGATAACCATAAGTACTATGATGATCAAAAATATTTCGATTCAATTGATAAAAATAAAACCGTGTTGGAATTCTCACTCGAGTTGGCTAAAGATGTAGATCTGAAAAGGCGCAGGCAGCATCGTCATTCTCTATATAATGCACTTGTTGGCATGTTCTCTTTTTTTATCGATCTTAACCTCTTTTATAAAGTTATCACGCTTGAACAAAACCCCGAAATAAAAAAAATTATCATTATAGGCGGAACAAAACATAATAAGAAGCTATTTGAAATGCTTCAAGACACGAAAAGGTATCGCTGCCTGATGCAGGAAGTAAACTATCCAATCCATATGAGAGTCAAAGAATATGGCGAGGAGAGAATTGTACGATGGAGCGTTCCATTGAGAATGTACATTATTGAATTAATAGAGCCCCCAAGAAAAAACCTCGAATGGGAAATTTTTCTTAAAAAATGGTTTTATCCTCCTTTTTGGCATCTTGGTTTTTCTAAATGAAAAACTATTGATCTTCCCCCTAGAGATTTGATATTCTCAAAATAGAGAAAATATTTCAAATTAACTCAGGAGAGATCATGAAGAGATTATGCCTATTACTTATCATTGCGGGTCAGACGATAATCGCAATGGAAGAACCCAAGTCAAGACAACTTATATTATCAAATGGCACTGATTGGAATGTCGATGTCAAATATCAGAGCGATGGCCAGGAATTAAGCCGTCAAGTCCCTAAAAAAAGCGAGATTCCGCTGAGCAGTCCAGAAAAGATCAAACAACTTCAAGTATTTCCATCGGGCGAGTTGTGGAGCTTCTTTAAAGTGTTCACTCCTGCTAATGAAGCAGCAAAAATTCAAGAGCAATTAAGAAAATATGCCACGGGTGATGTTATATTGAATATCTCTTTACCCGAAAGAATTGGAGGCACCTATGCCTCTTTTATAGTATCCGCTATACCCGAGCAAGAACTAAGCCAGGTAATCGCAAAAGAAGCCCTCGATCTTAAAAAATATTTTCCCAAAGTGTTTCAAGTTATTAATGAGTCAAAGGGCATAAAAGGTCTTTTTGGGTGGAAACCACTTCCTGTTGAAGAGCGACATTTCTTTGAGCTCGGAGAAAATCCCTCGAAAGATTCTATTAACGCTGTCTACAAACAAAAAAAGGAGCTCTTTCAGAACATAGCTGGTGCGGGACAAATGCAAAGCGCAGGCGAACGAGCACGAGCTGAAGATGCATTGACGATAATAAATTTGGCTTATGACATTCTAATGCAAGAAGCGGGTTTAAAGGAAAAGAAGGACCAGCTTCAGAAACTTACCAATGAATTAATCAGGACACCAAAGAAATATTAGGAGATCACCCTTTGGGCAGTCCAGAGCGCAGCATCTGGCGCCCGGCGCTTAGCCGCCAGCAAGTTGCTGACATAAAAAATAAAGTTGCCCTAGGCATGCGGGAGGATTTCTCAGGAAATTGTATTATGCATCTTCTTATAAAGCGAGCAGGCTGGCTTAACTAATAATGCGCAGCAAGCTGCCATTAAGCCATAGCCTACAAAAACATGATTTCTTTCTTTCGCAACAAGTTCTTCATACATTTCTTTAAATGGAGCAGGATCTGGTTGATAAAAAGACAAATCAACTTCCTCTTGTATTCCTGCCAATAAGTTATGCCTTGCAAGAATTGCTCGAACAACCTTTTTATCCGCTTCATCCTGAAGTATATTGAGATGCTCTCGACCCTCTTTGCTTATTAAATACACATTCTTATTTTTTAGGCACAGGCCATAATACAGAGCACAAGCGTCATCGTATGACAACTGCACATCGTCTTTTGAATGGACAATCACAATAGGAATGTCACACGCCGCGGGAATTTTTTTTATTGATTTGATGACCTGCTTGCCGAACGGCCAATAGAACGGAAAGAATGATTTAGCGCAGTACGGTAACCAATAATAAGAAAAAGGGCTATTTACTAATCGCCGCAAATTCAGCAAAGGCCCTTTTAACGTATGGCATACGGCACTATTGCCGCTTACCAAGGGAGCCTCCAAAATTAAGGCCTTTATACGCGTACCCTTATCTACATCTGCAAGATAATTTAATGCGGTAGCGGTTCCTTGTGATGTAGCATGGATGATAACTGGATCTTTGGCCACATTTTTTGTTAAAGCAGCATCAAGATAGTTAATACATCTAGATTGACCCATATCAGGAAATTTCTGAGGTGTTTCAACAGGTACAATAGCAAGGGTCTCGTCGCCTAGCAAATTGCGCACATAGTTGGTTTCACTCCCCAAGCCATTTTGGCCCGGAATCGTATAAACAAAGACTGAGCGAGTTGCTTCTAATCCCGAGTGAAATAACATGAATAAAAGCATTATCAAAATCATTGTACAAACCTTTCTGCACCGCTCAATTCATGATGGCTTTGAAATTACAGCGAGCGCCAGTTCCTCTCACAGGTGATCGCAATAATAGACATTCCTTGGCTTCCCAAAACGTAATCCCTTGCTTAGAAGCTATCCTGGCAAGGAGTGCTGTATCTTTATCTAAATAATAATCTCCTATAAGATTGCCCATTTTTACCAGTTGTTCAACCACCAATATAAATGCTGCCTGCTGCTGGGGAGTGCGATACTCTTGCCCGTTCAATCGTGTCAATTTAGGATCTGCACCATGTGCAAGGAGGATCTTTGCCACTTCCTCTGAGCCACTTTCGACCGCAAACGTTAAAGCTGTTCTCTGGTCCTCTGTCGCTGCATTCACATCTGCTCCAGCCTGAAGAAGCAGTTCAACTAATTGCTTATCACCAGTTTTAGCTGCAGCCGCCAAGGGAGTATATAGCTTACCATGCGAGGTATACTCTGTATCTGAACAACGAAATCGCACCGGTATAAGCACAAGGCAATTTACTGATGCCCCGGCATCGAGCAGAAGTCTTATTATTTTCTGTTTGTTTTCACGAGATTCACCCTGTTTAAGGCATACCCATACAAGAACATGATCAAGAATGCGCGGTCTGAGATGTCCCTCATTTTTGGGAACTTCTGCAAGCAGCATACTCATAATCTCGGGATTCTGCTTATCTGACGCTTGCTCTAATGAACAACCACTGAGCAAAGCACCCGCCTGCAGCATGGTTTTTACCATATATTCATCGTTTTTAACAATCGAATAGTTTAATGCAGCATCTAAATCATCCTGCTTCCATTCTTGATTGCTTACGAGCCTTTTAACTAAATCCCTATCGTTATTATCGATGGCAATCATCAGTGCCCGCAGTAAGATATGTGATACATACGTAAACCCCGAAGCAAGCAAAAGCTCGAAGCAGCCTTTATCGCGATTTTTTGCTGCTATCAAAAGACATGCGTTATACACTTCATGCATAAATCTCATATCTTTTCTGTAGAAATAACTATATTCATCAGTTTCCACGTAGTCTAAATAGCACCGAGGCCAAAGGGGATGAGCAGAATTCATAGGCTCATTTCCAAATTCAGGCTTACGATTAATAAGCATAAGCAGCATTGCCACGTTGCTCTTGGATGTTGCCGCTAACAGAGCTTTACCATAGTGCTCTTTTTTCAAATTTTTTGTTGCACCAAGTACTAATTCAAGCGCATCGCTCTCTGGCTGCATTGCTGCCATTTCTAATACACTATGACTATGAATTTCTTGATCACTTACCCAGCCACAAGGCCGGTAAACAGCCAGTTGCTGGCAACTACAGAGGAAGTCTTGGGAAACGTCGACGCCCGCTTCAAGCAACATCTTCACTGCATCTTTATTATTTCTAAGAAGAGCAATGGCAAGGCATGTTTTTCCGCTACAAAAATTTTCTTCCTCAGTCTGACTGGCATCATTGAGAATATAGTAAGGACCATTATCATCCCATGATGCAGCCCGTTCCATTTTATAAGACTTTATTCTATTTAACTGAGCGCCTTTTTTAATGAGCATATCCATGAATTTTGTATTTCCATAGTAGGCAGCAGCCATAAGCGCACTTTCTTCGTAGTCATCGCAATCTTCTTCTGGCCGGATTTCCGCGAGCAAGCTTTCAACGGCAGCTATATCTTGTGACCGCACAGCATTGAGCAGCATGGTATTTCTCATGCCAGCAAAGCTTTCAGCTGGAACTAAAAGAAAAATGACCAAGCTCATATTGAACAATTGAATTTTCATGAATACTCCCTGCTAGTAAAATTATTATTACTAATTATGATTACTATCAGTGTGACAGATTATAAATGGGTTGTAAAAAGGTCAAGAATCACCTTATAAAATTTACAAAAAATTTTCTAAAAACAACACGTTTTGGGGCTCCAAAAGCGTTAACGGAAGTTGCTGTAAAATTTGCGAGTGCATCGCGTTCTGTGGCAGGCATTTACTGAGATTTGGCAGCTTACTATAGGCGACCTATACCAATCGTCTTACGCTACTTTCAAAATGACCAAGATAATCCCATGCTGGTTTTTTAGGCTTTTTCAGGTGCATCTTTATTTGCTTAATTAAAGCCGCGCGCTCGGAGCCACGGTGGTGAGAAAGCAGCGAAGCCATCTGCGTAAGGATATAGCGCAATGCTTCTTGCGTATAATCCTTATTGATATCATGATAGGCTGATATCAAGCGCATAAACCCTTTGCTTAGAAGTTTTGTTCTATCAAAAGTACTTTCCGTATCAATCATAACAAGCTTTCCATTAAACGTACGGATATAATTTGTGGCAGTTGTACTAATATAGTGCGTTTCCCGCATAAGTGTTTCCATTTGTTGAACGTGACGTAATGTCATGGGCTCGGCATGGGGATCCGCAACAACCGCCTTTACCACAACTACATAATTCATATTGTTAAGTGTCTCTGGTCTACCTTTTACATGGTAAATACGCTTATCGGGAACCTCTATTAAATCAAGATGGTGATGCTCAATAACACGCTTCATACGTTCCATACCCCTGATGCGGTCAAGATTAAATTTAACAAAATAACCGGGCAACCAAGGAAAGGTCCAAGCCTGGTGTTCGGTTATACCCTGATGAGTAATTTTATTCAATCGGTGGGATATCTCTTCATGATGAGCATCTAGAATAGCTTTTACCTCGGGATCTACCTCATATTTCTTAATAAAACTCAGGTCAGCATGGGAATTCCCCAGCATGTCGTGATAATTGACCAGTAAAAGAACACTCGCTACTAAGATTTTTATTGCTACTTTCATCCAATCCCCCTCTAAAGTTATCCATGTAAAAGCACAAAGGCACTTCTCTGCGCCCGCTTACTTTCAAAGTACAACAATTTATCGAGGAGAAGCAATCTTTTAACTAGTTGTTTTCTCGTGACAATTCGAACAAAAGGTATCAGGATCGGGATCATGAACTCCATCAAATAAAAGTGACGATATGTCTTTAAACTGATCAACGATTGCGCGCGCTTGATTAAAACTAAGCTTATGGGCTTCAGCAAGCAAATCCCAATAAAAAACAAACCCGCCAATTGAAGCGAGAAGATGTCGCCCATCAGGGCTCACCTTGAGTGTATCGGAAAGAGAATTCCAATTAGGCTGATCGTCGGGCTTATTAAGAATAATTACCTTCCTACTTTTAAGATCGGCTACATATATCTTGCTCTTCTTATTAAAAAATGCATAGCGGCCAGCCGCATCCACTGCAATCCGAGATTTTCCTAACCTTAGTATATCAATGCACTGAGGGCGGCGAAGTGTATAATCTTTTCCATCAACATCATGACCTATCGACATTAAAATCCAGAGGGGTTCATACTGCATCTTATGCTGCCCCACGAACGAAGTTGAAAAACCATTGGTATCTGCAAACGCCAGCAGGCCAGTATTTGCAACCGCTACTGCAATAGCCTCATCTGGTCCGCTCTCAGCCGATGGTGAAACTTGGTCTATCGGATGCCTCGTCATATCAAAATAGGTTAACAATGAATTTAGGTTATCTTCTGATCTAACAACCGCATGATTGCAGTGAGCGCTCAATGAAGCAGAGGAATGATTAATGTCGTTCCCTTTATTTTCAGCCCTTTTTGCTACTGTTAATTCATCAAGATCCCAGATTATTGTTTGAGAGCGTGTGCGATCTTTTTTAACATATACCATCACCGCGTATTTTCCAGTTCCGCTCATTTCAAGAACTCCAGGATCGGGAATATAAGACTCACTCGAAATTTCTGCATCACTCAAAATATGACTTTTTATATCTTCAGGATTGAGCTCATGCACTACTGCATGGCACTGGTACATAACAATTAAGCGCTTACCATCATTGCTCACTGCCACATTGTACACCGGTTCCTTTGCCACAAATACGGGTACATTCACCCTATTACAGACAAGAGTTGAGGCTGTCAGATCTGGCGAAGCCGCTAAATTCCATAAGCATGCACTGCCATCTGTATACCCGGCAACCACAACACTTCCATTTTTGCTAAATCTAACACATCTCAATTGCGCACTGAGTTCTTTCTGTAATGCAATACCGGTATTTGGCTGCGTACTTACATCATATAGATAAAGGTCTTGCGAAGAACCATGAGCGATTCGCTTGCCGTCGGGACAGAGCTCAACATAAGTCTCCGTTGGAGCAGGGTACAGCATTCCAAGCCTCAAAGAATAATGGGGATCCTTGCTTGCTACCCCATAAAAACAAAACATATTTTTTTCTATAAATGCTCTCAGAATCTGCAAGGACAAATAAGAAGGGAGGGCATCAATCTCTTGAGCTGAAAGGGAATTAAGAGCTGCAGCGGACGCTAGCTTCTTCAAACTGGGTACTTCAAGAGGGCTCACGGCCGGAGTGAGCATCCTTTTCTTTTGTCTTTTTGCAACACTCTCTTCTTTGCTTGATAACTGCTCTTCAATGCCGTGCTTCATTGCAAAGCAAGGCTGAACCACCCAACCGAGCAGAAACAGTAAAGCAATTTTTGCTTGCATGATGAAATCTCCATCCGATTACATTTGTAGACTCTGCAATTCCCAATAATAAACATGGCCTTTGCCCAAAGCGATAACATGCTGACCATCGTCGCTCACCATGAGCTTCCAAAGTACTTCGGGAACTGGTATTTCCAAAGATGCTTTCACATTCATGCCATCACATTCCAATACAAGAATACCTTTTCGCTTATAATCATAGATAAAAACTTTATTGACTTGTGCAACAAGCGCGGCAGAGCATGAAAACGACCCCTCAATGCGCTTCTTGGAATAAATACCGCCAGAGTGAGGCATGCCCAAAAGGCAGAAACTATTTACTGGTTCATTATGTACAGGAATAACGACCATGCCATTATTTCCAATACTAGCATCCTGATTTTCGCCCACCATTTCTTCAAAGGGTAAAAAGTTGTTATGCTTGCTGGCTAAATCAACAACCATTTTCTGATGCGGCGCTCCGAAGAAGGCGGGCTTGATAAGAGCATAACGCCCACTTTGGCTAAATGAAATTGTCATCGAAGTCCCCATGACTTTTTCATGCTTAACAGGAATTAAGGTATCCAGATCCCAAAGGGCAAGACGCAGAGAACCCGCGTCATTGCGATGGTAGGTAAATGCATACTTGCCAGAGGGGCTCATTCCAGCAAAATCAGCATTTTTCACCGAGGCAGGTTCCAGCTCATGCCTCTTTAGTTCGCCTGGACCTACTTGATAAAAACTCACGCTATTTGCAAATGACCCACCGCGGCTTACAATGATTACTCTACACCCGTCATCACTCACAGCACCATCGACAAGTTCGCCAAGACCTCGCCACTTCCTTACCTGTAGAGCAGGGTCCTTTCTTATATTCCAGAGAGATATTTTTCCCTCAGGAAGGAGGGCTAACAAAAAATCCCCATTGCCACTAAAAAAGAAGTTGAGTGGACAGTCACCAGTAAGGGGCGTACTCCTAGCTGTTTTTTGTGTCATGTCATAAAGAGTAATATTTCGCGTTAATTTTGAGTACACTACAGCTCGTTTACCATCGGGACAAAGCTTAGTCAGGGGAGAAAAGTAAGAAGCCCCATGTAAGAGCGTGCGAGGTTCATTTTTGAGTGTTTTAACTGAATCTGTAAGTGAAATCATTTCAACATTGCTTTGTTCCATGGCAAAAGATGGATACATCACGCTGCATAGCGTAATGAAAAGTGTAATTTTTGCATTCATACTCTGCCCCTATTTATTTATACATCTGAATTATTTTTTTAGTAACTATAGTACAGCTTGTATTTTAATTCAGTTTTGCAATTTAGTCAAATAAAAAAAGGAAGAGGCTGGGTCCGATATACAGTGATTCTGGGAAGATTATATTTCACTTTAAAATCCGCAAATAAGCGAGGAATCGGTCCTTTGGGGGTAGAAGAAGCGCTAGCAAAAAATTACACTTATTGAGCAAATTTCAGCGAAAGCAGTCGAAAGGACTCAATTACTTTTAAAAGACCGCCTTTTTTATTTTTCATGCGTAGTGGAATCTTGTTCTTACAACATTTACACAGATCATCATAAGAGGTAATATTCTCGAATGCCTTTTCTAGTGCTATTTCATGCACTGACCCATACCCGGAGCTATAGCTCACAGCCTCTACAAATAGATTGTCTTTTATATCAGTGACAACCATAACATGACCTTTAAAGAGAATGAGATCGCCCTCTTCAAGGTCTTCTGTCTGAGCAAGGTCTTTAACATTGAGCCCTATTGTGGAGGTATTTTTATAAAAATAAGGCAAACCAGCAATCTGCGCAGCACGCAGAACCAGGCCGGAACAATCGAGACCGCCATGAGGCACTAATGCCTCTGGTCGTACCCAATACTCGAGATTGTCAGCCCCTCTGGTTGCTGGCACACGACTAAATGCATCTTCTTTATAGGTTTCAATCACCGAACATCCTCCCCAAACGTAAGCAATTTTGTCCGGAAAAAGAGCCGCCCATTTTTTAAGAATTTTCACAAAGAGCTTCTTTGCAGATGCATAGTCCTTTGGATAGTCAACCAATGCACATTCACGCTCAACCAACGCAGTCTTGATGCAGCAGTCTGAAGGACTCAGCAAGTAAATTCCATAACCCCGTTCATTATCAAGATCCTTCGCTCTTTTAAAACGCGTTCCGGCAGAATAAGTAATGCCTGTCGAAGCATCCTGCCAGGGCAATAGAAGCGTTAGCATGTTTTCAAAGTACCCAGAATTATCCCAACGAAATGGCCCGTCACTGTTAATCGGCGCTGGTATGCAGCCACAAGTTCCTATTTTTTCTTTTAACTTTTTAACAGACATAACACTTTTTGCTGGCACCCAGAATTGATTTTGCCGATTGCCCTGCTCATTCTGATGATACAGATGAGGGAACTCAATAAGCATTTCGGTACCGTCTTGCGTTATTTCCAAGCAAGTACCAACTTCATTGTAGATAAACTGATGAATTCGTGGGCACGAATTAGGCCCTACTTCAGGAGAAAATGGTAAGTCAGCATAGAGCTCATCTACACAATGGGTTGGATCGAGCAGCTGCAGAGGTTTTGCAACCGCATCTACTGCCGGCACTATGACCACCACCGCTCTTTCCCTATCCAAATAGGATGCAAATAATGGCGCGCACGCGAAAAAGAGAATTGTAATAAATCGATAACTTCGATACAAATTAGTTACCTTGCGAGCTTGCTCCCCAGTCTTCTTCATCAAGAACCTTCCAATCGTTAATAACTTCCAGTCTATCGGGGATCTTCTTCTGCTAACGCGTATGCCGTCGTAAGAAATGTTCTTTATCTTCAGAGCTCATCTTTTTCTTGCCCACCAATCTATGCAAACGCTCATGCGTTTCTTCGGGTATAGAAAATGTATAAACGTTTACCCAGGCATTATATAATGTACACACAATCAAGCAAAAATCTATGGGCTCCGCATAATCCTTTTTGAGGAAGAAAAAGCTCTTCTTAGCCTTATAACCGCTATTCTTAACAGAGGTACTATAGATATTGACAATAAAAATAAAGAGGGAGATACTCCTCTTATGAAGGCGATTAAAGGCTTTAAGCTTCATCGCATTATTTTATTGCTTCGAGAAAAAGCGAATTATTATATCCTAAACAAGGTTCAGGAGAATCCCTATTCCTACTTTATAAATTTTTTTAACAATCCGCGCCTCAAGCTCAGCAAGGAAGAAGAAGCACTGGTTGACGAAATAATGATATTGATGGCTAATTAAGCATATTAGTAGGGTTAAAATAGAAATATTCGAATACGCTGAGAATGGTATTCAAAAAATTAACACAATAAAGGAAAACTATGAATACACGTAAAGTTACGCATAACCAGAAAATTATTATGACAGTCATATTGCTATGTACAGCCATGCTCAACGAAGTCTATCCAATGGAGTTGGCAAAAGCTCTTCCACTACGCAATGGGAATGGCAGCCCGCTTCACAAAACAAAAAATGATCCAGTGAAAGAAGCGTTTGAAAAAATGCTAGAAAAAAGCACCGCTTGTAAGATCTTTTCTTTACCGCTTTTAAAGCTAAAATTGGATTCAGCTGATGCTGGTGAAAAGATCAAAGAATGGCTTGCCACAGATCAGGGTTCTGAGTCATTTGTAGAGGCGGTATATACTAAATATCGCAAACGAATACCTAGATCAATTTGTTTCATCAAAATTGGACTCATCTTTGTGGAACTCCACCCCAACGTAAAAAAATACCTTAGCGATAACCCAGGAGCAAAAGACGAAGTAGAACGGAAATATTTTCATCATCTATTAAGCAATGCTACTACCCCAGCCGATATTGAGTATTATCATGAACTTGGACTTTCGTTGTCCAGTGTCGACGGAAACGGCTTCACTTGGCTTATAGGCGCTGTCATGAAGAATTTGGAAGAAGTTGCAGCATTTCTGATTGCTCGGAGAGAACTATATGGTATAGATATCCATGCATGCGATAAAGAAGAGGGTAAGAATGCTCTGTGTTATGCGCTTATGGCACAAAGCATTAATATCAGTCTTATAGAGACACTTTGGAGAGCCGGCATTTGTGTTCCTGAAGGCTTCCAACAATTGCTCGCCGGTATTGGCTTAGCAAACCAATCATCACTGCTCTTATTAATTGAAGATGAATATCGTCAATGGAAGAAAGCGTTTCAGAATGCTATCGTCGAAGGTTTTCTCGATGACATAAAAGCCTTACTCGCCAAAGACAATGCAAAACAATTTATATCGAGAAAAGATTTTAGGCCACTCCATTGGGCAATTGAAAATAAACAGCAGCTCATTATCAGATTTCTGTTGAAAGAATTTCCAGGCCTCAAAGGTGGCACAGATGAATTTGGAATGACGCCCCTCCATTGGGCCGCTTCAATGGGTGATATACAAACAGTTAATAGTCTTATTGCACTAGGCGTAAATCGAGAAATCCCAGATACCTTTAAAAGAACACCCTTGCAATGGGCCATACAAGAAAAACATACAAACGTAATACAAGCTTTAGGGGCAATCCTAGCATAAGAAGCTGATTGAAAATGCCAGTCGCAGTATACTGCTAAATAACAGCGAAAGTTATTAATAAAACTTATTCGTACATAAAAAGTATAATGGGTATGCTTCGTACAATGTCATACTCAATAAGCAGATGTTCAAACCTGCCAAACCAAGCTGCACGCAGGAGATCCGAAGTTCCTTCGATTGCCAAGAAATCATAATGAAATGAGCTCACAATATACTCTTCAAGTGCTTCTTTCTTGAAAAGCGCTGAGGCTTCGCCTAATTCACTATAAAGATCATGGTATTCGACTGGCATTAACCAGCCGTTGGAACTCAGTACCGCGATAGCGGAATAATAATGTAATGATTGTAGAAATTGAGTAAGCAGTTGCCTACCACTTTCCCGGTTACCCACCTTCACTACATGAAGGCCTGGTGTTAGGAAATAATCCTGTAACTCTAATATTTTTTGCTCTGATAAAGATGCCCTTTTTTTAACATCTTTAGCTACAGCGCTGCAAGGCAGCTGTTGAGCTTTCTCACTGTGCTTCACGACTCTCCCTTCTTCAGCCATGGACTACTACCATAGGCCGCCTACCGACTTATCACGCACTTACTGCTAAAGTGCACATGACTTATCTAGTTCGTCTATCATAGGCACAAAAATACATAAATGGCAAGCACTTTATTTCACGACCCTTGCCTACGTAAGATTTTCTCGTGGCAACAGAAAAAGGCCATTGTCCATGCAAAGGTTAAAAAGAAATTTCGTCATATCAGATGAGTTTGCGTCGAAGAAGCTTTCCACACCCCACAGAGTGTGACCGCTAACGCATCGGTAACATCAAGTTTTTTGGGTAGCTCAATTCCTTGAAAAAGGCGGGTAATCACACGGGCAACTTGATCCTTTTGAGCCCCACCAAATCCTGTGACCGCCATTTTTACTTCCCGAGGTGCGAATTCAACGAGCTGAAGTTTATGCTGATCCGCCAATAAATAGAGCGTTCCTCTAAGATACCCCAATTTGAGGAAGTTCTGTGCATTCTTGCCAAGAAAAGGCGTTTCAAGCGCAATCACCTGCACGCCAAACTCTTCAATTTTAGGCCGGAAAAAATCATAGAAAATCCCAATGCGTTCACTGAGCGTATTTTTCGTAGACATGGTAAGAGCACCATAATCGAGAATAGAGGTTTTCTGCCCCTGCTTGCGCATAATACCAAAGCCGGTTACTGAAAAACCAGGATCGACCCCAAGAATGATCATAACAATCAGCCTTCTGTTTCTGAAAAGAGAGTGAGATTGTTTTCAAAATGCAAGTTAATGGTACCCGTTGGACCGTTACGTTGCTTACCAATAATGAGCTCGGCTATACTGGGATTTTCGGTATCAGGATTATAAACTACATCACGATACAAAAACATAATAACGTCAGCATCCTGTTCAATTGCGCCAGACTCACGAAGATCCGATAGCATCGGACGTTTATCAACTCGGCTATCAACAGCACGTGATAGCTGAGAAAGTGCTACAATAGGGATATTTAATTCTTTGGCCAATGATTTTAGGGAGCGAGAAATTTCAGAAACCTCTTGGTGCCTATTTTCGTAGGTTCTATGGCCATGAAGCAGTTGAAGATAGTCTATAACCAGAAAGTTTAAATTGTGCTCAATTTTAAGCTTACGCGCTTTGGCACGAATATCCATAATCGTCTGCATAGGCGTATCATCAATGAACATCTTCATTTCGCCAAATTGGGCCGCCACATGAGTAAGCTCAACCCATTCTTCAGAACTGATATGCGCATTACGAATTTTCTGATGAGGAATGCCCGTCTCGGATGATAACAATCGGAGCGTCAGCTGTTCTGCCGACATTTCAAGAGAAAAAAATCCGACACACAAGTTATGCACAGCGGCATTACGCGCAAGGCTCAGAGCAAGCGCGGTTTTACCCATGGAAGGTCGTGCTGCTAGAACCACAAAGTCACTTTTTTGAAATCCTGAGGTAAACTCATCAAGCTTACGGTAGCCGGTTGGTATACCGGTAATGCCTTTCTCGTGCGACTGAATACTTGAAAGATGCTGAAATGTCTTTTTTAGCCAAATGTTGAGTTGGACAAAGCTTTGCTCAGCCCTTTTTTGGGATATCTGAAAAATTATGCGTTCTGCTTCATCAAGAACACCCTCAATACCGGTATTATTTTGCGCATAACAGCTTGTGATAATTTGGGTAGCAGAATTAATAAGTTCCCGAAGAACTGCTTTTTCTTTTATAATACGAGCATGCTGCTCAATGAGTCCAACTGCAGGAATGTCTTCTTGCAACGAGAGTAGAAACACAACGCCACCAATAGCATTGAGCTGTCCATTTTTGTCAAGCTCGTCTTGTAAGGTAATAACATCAAGACGCTGCTTGCGATAGCCAAGCGTTGTCATCGCCTCAAAAACTATACGATGAGCCGACGTATAAAAGTCTTTAGGCTCGATAATCTCCATGGTTGCATCTAGCTGCGCATCATGAAGTAATAAGGAGCCCAATACGGCACGTTCGGCTTCAATGCTAAAAGGAAGATTCTTGCCAAGCACCTTTTCGGCGCTCACCGCAGGTGCTTGCTTTTCGTGTTTCCGTTGCATACTACGAGACTGGTTCAGGAACGATTTTTACTTTCAATTGGGGCTGAAGCTTGGAAGAAAGTTTGATGGTTACAGGATACGTGCCCTTTGACTTGATCGACTTTTCAATCAAAACTTGATTGGCAGATACGCTCACACCTTCTTTAGCTAGCTCGTCAGCAATGTCACGGGGACTAATTGATCCGTACAATTGGTCGTTATCATGCATCTTGCGCTTAATAACAACTTCGATGCCCTTAATTTTCTCAGCGAGCATAGACGTTTTTGATTCAACAACTTCTTTTCTATGCTCGATCGTTTTAACACGATGAGAAAATGAAGACTCATTCTTTGCCGTTACTTCAACAGCAAGCTTTTTAGGAATGAGATAATTGCGTGCAAATCCTTCAGTTGTTTTTATGATTTCTCCCGCAATACCAACTTTTTCAACATCTTTGAGTAAAAAAACTCTCATGGGAAGGTCCTTTATAGCTAAGAAATTTTTTGGTGCTTACTTAGAGATCTAGTATAGCCTAAAAGAAGATTCTTGAAAATCTGCCGATCTCAACTTTCTGCTATCCCGGTCGTACCGCTGTAGTAGCCAGTTTTTCTTTTATCGCTCAAAGATCGATATACTTTTGAAATCTATTTTTCCGTACGTAGGTCGTAATGATCCGTGTTTATAGCGATGCAAAGCACACTCATACTCCGTGCGATCACGAACACGTGCGTCTATCCATTGCAGATCGCTTATAGGCAACATCGCACCAAAATCCAGTAATAATTTGAAAACATCCCATAGGTTCTCATGATAAGCTAAAGCCAGGGGATGACAGCTATACCCAAAATCAGAAGCTATAAAACATTTTTTTGTCATCTTATTGACATTTGCCCCTTCTTTTAAAAGAAACTTAATAATTTCAAGAAGATTACTCTCCCATTTGGATCGATCATTGCAGAAATTACGCCCGTTTATGTCCCATTCTGCCTTAGAGTAACGGTAGATTGCCCACTGCAGCGCAGTTAGATTTTCTCGAACGACATAATCAGTCCAGCCAAAAATGCCTTCATAGGTTTCGTCAATGTTTTCTTTCTTGGCAAATTCTTGCTTGAATTTTTCAAAGTCCCCTTCCATCGCGGCTTTAATAAAGGCTTTTTTGGGATTGTCGCGATCGGCCAATGGTTTATCTGCCGTTTGTGGTAGTATCCTTGTTTCCACCATCGCATTCGCTGAAAAGGAGAGCGCCAAACTAAGTAGGAGTATGGTATATTCCATTTTAATTCCCATGGCCATGGCAGGTACTAAATGCTGTCAAAAGAGGTACCGCGCTCTCAAATGAGCCCGCATATGAAAAGATTTCGGCTCTTTGGAGTTCCTCGTTATAAGTATCTCGTATTTTATGAGCAATCGATTCATCAGTCTTATGCTCAGCAAGCACTTTGGATAAGTCAAACTGGTTGAGTGCATCTAACTGTCCGCGGAAAAAGCCCTTTATCTCACCAAAGAGCAAGCAATCCCATGGACGTGAAAGCAACTTGAAGAGCGCTTCTTGCACCGTATTTGGCAGTTCTAGTGTACCATACTGGCCCTGAGCTAGCAGGGTAAGCTTGATTGTCAATTTTTTGCCGTACTCAATGCCCTGCTCCCAGAGAGGACCATAGAGGGGCACGTGAATCGCGGGCTGTTTTTTTAATTGCTCCATCGCAACTGAAAGCTCTTGTCGTAGAGCTGTCCAGTTAGGCTCGATTTGATCGGACTGGCCTTTTGCCCATTTATCCAATTCTTGCGCGAATTGCTGCACGTTTAGTTTTCCCCAGTCCCGAGTCTGAATTGACAGAAGTGCATTCCTCTTCTTCATATCTTCATAGTTTTTTGGCTGAAGATACAATGCTTCAAATGTGGTTATATACGTACTGAGGAGTCCATTTTCTTTATCAGTTAAAGAAGCCTCCTGAGGGTGTAGAGTGCTTTTCAGATGCTCCTCGTTGAGACATGTATTTAAAGCACGATAAAAGGCAACGAGTTCGCAAAGGGCTTTTTGGTGGAATGACGACGTAGTCACGGTTGTATCAAGAATCGCTTTTAAAGGGCTGGCTGCTACAAAAGCTTTTCCCATTTCAGATAATAATTGTTCGGGCGCCACGCGTTGCTTAACCGCCTGGATAATCTTTTGCGCTGCGGCTTCTCCCTTTTTATCATAGCCTGTGATTTCCTCCGGCTTTAGCATCACGATTACCGCCTGCTCCGAACACATAAGATTTGAGGATACTGAAAATGATGCGATTAAAAGCGCTAGAGACTTTTTCACAATTTTTTCCTCGAGTTTAAATTTTTGCCAGAACTTTGCACTGGGGGATGAACCTTGCAGATACAAAGCTCTACTTGATGTTAGAGATTAAGTGCTCTTAGATTATCTTTTTCAATGTTATTCGTCAAAGATTATTGCAAGCATCACGTTGCGTCAAGTTCGTGGGTAACTGCTCAAAGATTCCAGACATGTATTTGTTTGTTATGTGCAGTAACAACTTCATTGGAGATTTTCTCGTCCCAGGTTGCCTGAGGATTTCTGTCAAAAATAACCAAATGTCCCTCAGCAGCTCCCGATATATCCATGTACTGGGCGGTTTGTTCTAGCCCTTTTGCGAGGGTACTTTCGCCATACTTGATCTTTAATTCGATGACAAATTTCTTTTTCTGCCATATCACAAGCAAATCAACTCTTTTTCTATCTAGCGCATACTCCCGTAGTATGGTACCGCCGCCATTAATTACCCGTTGAAGAAAAGCCATCAGCAAAAGATGTGGTCCTGATTCTTTGTATTCAAACTCTTTTAACCAGGAAGACGAATTCTCCCGGAAGAATTCGGTAAAGGAGTGCAGCAATGCGCTCATATTAAGTGAACCATCCTTTTCTAGATAGAACGCAGCTTTTTGATGCAATCTCTCCTGCGTCGTCCAGGTGAGTTCACGCGGGATAATTTCTTGATAAATGGGGTTTGCAATGCAATAATCTTTTTTGGAAATGAGTCCTAAATCCCGAACATACTGCACATCATCCGGTTTAAAAGCCTCAAAAGAGCTTTGTCCGCTTATTATAGCATCAATAATGGGCCGAACTCTGGCTTCTTGAAGTTTATCCACGAGCGAATCAATGTGGGTATCTCTGCGCGCAATAAGTTGTTCTTTTGCACGCTCTAAGAGCTCACGAGTAATTGTTATTGAACGGTCAGTCACATCCCTAAAACATGCTTGATAAGCTAGAGCGTTTACCAACCAGGGCTGACCTTGCGTTATATAATAAGCATATTCCACAGCTTCTTTTGTAAACTGTTGGCCCGTTTGCTGCGTATGCTGGTGATAGAGGTTTTCTACCTCATCATAAGAAAAGTTCGAGAGTGTTAATGATTCAGCCTTAATATTAAAGGGACTACTTGTTGAAACGTAAACACCTTGTTCTTTCGACCAAACCCGATAATCACGAACATCTCGCAGGCCAATTAAACAAATTGATTGAGGAAATCGCTTTGGCCTTTCATTAAAGCCCGCTCTAATTTGACGCAGTACAGATAGGAGCGAGTCTCCTATTAAAGCATCGATTTCATCAATAAAAAGAACGACCGGCTTATCAGATAACTCTGCCCAGGTGCTTAACGCATCAAAAAGGAGATTAAGCGTAACCGGCGGTTTGATCATCTGTGTAAGCAAATCAACAATGGTTTGTTGATCTTTGAGTGTATGCGAGATTTTTCGTGCAACCAGTTCAACTATGGCAATAAGTGCCTCTTTTGAGTTATCACGCGCGGCTTGACCAGCTTCTATGTTAACATATATGGCGTAGTAGTCACCTTTGCCATTAAGATGATGAACAAAGGCATCAACAGCCGTTGTTTTACCACTTTGGCGCGGCGCGTGGAGAATAAAATATTCCCTATCCTCAATAAGACTGTCAATATGTGCACAGTCCAGCCTATGGGAGATATAATAATGTCTTTCAGGATCAACGGGTCCTGCAATGCAGAATTTTTTCATAAGTTACTTCGGGCAAAATCTATTAAAAAAATGTGCTCGACACTACTAAGATCTTACAGGATTTATCGATCCTTAGCAAGAAAACAAGCTTTTTACTGAGAGCAGCCGGGCCAACCCGTTATTTATGATACTTTTACCACTTCCAATAACACCCTCGTAAGAGATTGTGCAATTATGCCAGCACTTTCTTTGGTATATCCTCCTGAAAGGACCATAACAATAGGTATATTGCGCTGAAGTGCTTGCGCAAAGACAAACATATCCCGCTCTATAATACCGTTTTCAGAAATAGACATTTGACCTAAGTGATCTTTTTCAAAAATATCGGTTCCTGCATTATAAATAATAATATCAGGCCTTACTTCATCCAGCCCTTTTGGCAAATGCGTTGTAAGCAGGTGAAGATATTCCCTATCTTGTATGTTTTTTGCTACAGGATGATTAAAGCGAATGCATTTCTGCACTTCAATATCCCTAGGATAGTTATCTTTAACATAGACATCAAAGATAAAACTGAGCGGATCATAGGCCAAAATTTCTTCATGCCCATTGCCCTGATGTGCATCTAAATCAAGAACAAATGCTTTCAACTGAGGACGGCTTTCACGTAGTTTTCTGATAGCCAATGGAATATCTGCAAAAAAGCAGAATCCACCGCCTTGGGTTGCTTTCGCATGATGGTAGCCGCCTGAAAGATTGATTGCCCAACCGTGCTTGAGCGCTAATTGAGCCGCAAGAACTGTGCCCGCTGTAGCATATCTCATAGGATCTAATACGCGCTTTTGCAACAAGGCGTTAGGCATATCAGCTAATAAGGGGAATTCAGCAATCTTTGCTACATTGTTAGAATCTGCAAGCGACTGCAAGTAATCAGCAGTATGAACAAGTCTCAAATCTGCATCGCTTACCTTAGCGGGCTCATAAAACTTTATATTAAAGAGATCGCGCAATGCACGAGCAATTTTGCCATACTTCTTTGTATCAAAAGAATGGTGTTGCTCCGCACCATCTGCTACAATGTCATATTCTGGATGGAAAACAATAGGGAGTTTTAACTCAGACGCATTAAGATACGTGCTTATTGATAATCCTAGCAAGCTCATAGTTAGTGTAAGTAATTTATGCATAATTCACACTGAAATGTTATATTGATTTATTTGGATATTTTTATTTCTAACATAGCATTTCGGGCGAGACTTGTCAACAACCCTAACATTGACTAACGCGCGGGTACTGCTTCATGGAACATGCATAAACCCTACAGGGAAGTCACTTGCGTCGGTCACTCGTTTTACCTCAAAACGTATCGTGTCCCTTTTCCTTTTCCGATTTTTTTAAGCAGACCATTTTCCACGAGTGCAGCAATTTTTCTCCCAGCAGTGGCCCGGTTGATGCGCACACATGCTCAATGACATCGCTGATGCTCAACTCACCGCTTGTTTTAAACAAACGAATAATTCGCTGTAGATCTTCGTCTATAGACTCTGGTGAAGCTTTCCCGCGGGCTGATGGCCGAGGCAATATGCATTTTACAAAATTTGGACCCTCAACAACAGATGGTTCCTCAAGACCCCTTTCTTCATAACTTTCAAAAATTGCATTCAGACCACTGCCAAGTTTTTCAATATAGCCTATTTCGTGAAAAACCTTAGTAATAGCATAATTTCGAATATAGCTTATGCCACATCTTAAAATATCCTGAGTAAGCTGCCCGGGAAAATCACCTGGGCTAAAAATTTCAATACGATTGTCATAAAGAGAGACTTTGGCGGGTGCACTAATGTGATAATTGCGGTGAATAATAGCATTTACAATAGCCTCCCGTATCGCTACCTCAGGAATCTCCAACACTTCTTTTCTACGAGGCCGCTCTCCAAAACTTATACAAATCTATACAAGTTGTGGTCTAATGGCATCACGCCATCAGTTTTAATTTCTTGGAGGTGCAGATTATAATCTGCTGTTTTTTCCCCGCGACGCAGAATTGCGCCACTAGATAAAACCCTCCAAGCCCAGCGTTCCTTAATTGGAACCCGGCCCGAGCTAGGCACTAGCAAAGATGGTTCTTTGCTTATTTCTTCGATTCTCTTATAGGCCTTGCGCAGGCCATTACACGCAGCATTTTCATCGCGTATATGAATTGTTATACAACCCTGACAGAGCCATTCTCTTTTTGATGGGTGTATACCTTCTTGAACAATAAAACCACAAGCGTGACACGTACGCGTTGTACCTGTTTCATCAAACTCATAGTAGGTCTTGCCCGATTTGAGTGCAACCCATGCAATACTAGTTTTACATGTTCCGATAACCGAACGATTATTCATCGCTCTTCTCATTGCCGTTGTTATTCCTTGGCCCTGTGGTGCATAATCTCCAATAGCTATAAAATCGTAATACTTACATAATTGATTCGCAATACGATAACAAAACAGCTTTATATGTTCTCGCCGTTTTGCCAATGCTTTGTCTAGAGTTTCTCTTAATTTTTTATATCTGCGTGACTCCTCCCAATAGGTAATTATCTTGTTGTCAACGGGGACTTCTATTTTTTTAGATTTCTTCTCACAGCAATCTAACGATGACCTTAATTCATCAATTCTTCGATCATATGCCTTAAGCCAATAGGGTGCTTGAATCTCTAAAGCACGGTCTTTATTGTCTACGCCGTAGAGTAAATTTTTATGGTTGGGATCGAATGCAATGACTTTGGTAATGGGTTTTGGATCAGGTACTTTCCTTGCAACGGTAAATGCTGCCCTAAAGATTCCATGCTCTTTTACAATACGCAGATTACGAATATCTTGATCTTTTAAAAGATGTGCCTCAGAAATGGGAATTTGCAAAGAATGACGCTTTCTATCCAAACCCATTCCAAGTGACAGATGAAGTGTATTTCCTATAACTTTATATCCTTTGCCTGGTTCATCATACAGCAATGAAAACCACTTAGCCTTCCAAGCATGAAAACGGGGCCAACCAATTTTTTTCCCTCTTCTCCTGCCCTTACAAGAGTCATCATAAGCACGGATAGTACTAGTAAGTCCCAAGGCTGTATTTTTTAAGGGGGATGAGTGAACACTTTTTAAATAGGGATGCGCCTCTTTCATTCCTGGAACTAAGTCACGTAAACCATAGGGGCTGTAAAGAGTTTTCAGTGCTTTTTTATCGCCTGTTTCTCGAGCTCGTTGTCTCTCTTGGTTTGCAAACTCTAAAAGATTGTTAAAGAGCGAATTACATTTACGTGATTGGTCATCTAAGCAATGAACTGATTTTTTATCAGGATGCAGATCTAAGTAAATTACACTCAATACTTCTTTCATTATACTGCCTGCGTGATCGTATCCAATAATTTTTTATTTTTTTGCTTCGAGCTCAATAAGCAATTCCATAAATTCGATGTACAATAAAGCCGAGTATCTGTTTCTTATCGAAATCATAACCCGAAAATTGAGCATAGGCAATAGTCAGATTATTTTAATATGATAAAAGCGTAGTCACGGTTTATGAATCTCATACCGACGTTGACCATCTTTGGGGCGCTCAGATTATCCATGTCTAGGAAAGTCCCAGAAGATTCTTGCCGCTTTTTCAATACTTATAAACTTGCTCATATTGATAATATATAAGCAGGTTTAAGCAAGTTTCACACAGCTGTTAACTTGCCCCTCAATAGTAAATGAATATGGCAAGCGATCCGTAACAAATTTATACGCCTTAAAATATTGTTCAAACAACGAACCTATACATTTAATCGTGGCAAGAACATTTCTGCCGCCTGTGCCACAGTAGGATAACGATAACCACGCTCATCTGTTACAAGAAAATATGAACGCAAAAGTTCTTGCACATCCATCGGTCCCTTTGGGGCGTGCTTTCTCAAGGTAAGGAAATCTCGAAATTTTTCCAAATCGAGGTCGTCTAAAGTTCCATCATAAACAGGCATTGAATCGTAGGACAAAGATCGCGGGCTAAATATGCCTTTTTGGCCCTTTTTGGGCAATTTTCTTTTAAATTCTACTTTCGAAGTTTCTTTGCAAGGGTATTTCATATCGCACTCTCTGAATTGATTGTGGGTGCCTAAATTATAAATGCCGCGAACCAGATGAGTCAAATATTTAAAAAATATAACTCATATGACTCAAAATATATTTAAATGATCTACTAATAGAGATTGGGTCGATACGCAACGGAAGCTAGGGTTTGCTCTTTTGCTTACAAGCCCACTCATAAAGAACACGGCCTTCGGCCTCATAATCATTTTGAACTTTCTTTTCTAAAAGAGCCACAGTTGCAGCATGATAATAATGATGATCGATAACTATCATCATAAAGCCGGTTGATGCGAGGATAAACGAGACGAGCACAAGAACATTCATGTTCGTTCCTTTGTAAATGCCGCAAAAGCTTCCAAGTCTATGATACGATTACCATGCTTCATGGCAATTAGTACTCGTACCCCAGCCAATTGGGATGAGGAATGATGGCGAAACCGAAATGAAAGCGAATCAACTGAGTCAAGTACAACACTCGTTGCCCGCTCTGACCAGCTTTCCGTGGCAGCTGAATACCGCCCCGTAGCCCTTATCAATCGGCCCTTGTCAATAAACCAACCACAGTCTTTACCCTGCAGAGGAAAAACCACCCTACCCTTTTCTCTTTGTTTCCAACTAAGGGAATCAGCTGGTGCCTGCTTAAGATCAGCAAGCAATCGATTCATTGCAAGCCCTAATGCAATCCAAGCATCTGCAGTTTGCGTTCGTTCCTGCACAGCTTTGCGCATGCTGAGCACTACATGCCCCGCAAGGCTCGTGATTAATGCACAACAGGCTAAATACACAACCGCCTCTAACAGACTTGATCCCTTTTTCATGCAGCCGCTTTTCATGGAAACACGCGCGCGGGAGATACAAAGCGTTTTAATGGTAATCCTGGAAGGAGGATCCCTGTTTTTAAGCAAAAGCTCTTCTGTTTGCCGTCGCGAACTCTATTTATGGTTACCGCCACGTGCCTAAAATCAGTAATGAAAGAATCTGGACGAAGGTCCCAGGAAATAGAAAAACCTGCCTTCTTTTTTAGAGAGGGCAGACGGCCAAAGGCCTTAAACTCTTCAATCAAAGACTGAGCAAGCAGGACCGCTTGTATGCGTCGAGCTATTTCTGTTTCAACACGAACGAGCTGCATATACCAACCTGCTATAATGCAGCTAATAATACCAACTAATAAAATACTCAAACAGGCTTCTAGCAAGAGAAATCCCGCATAACTTTTTACATGTACCAAAAAAATCTCCCAATTGCTTATTGGGAGATACTATAATCAAAAAACAAGAATTTGAACAGATGGAAAATTTTTGTTTTTTGCTTCCCTGCATTGGCGTCAACCAGCTTACTGCCAAAACCATTTTGAGCTTGGGAACGAACTAATTTTCTCATCATAAGCTTTAATGATCATGTCCCACCAGACTTTTCTTTCTGCTTTCTCCCTTTCAAATCGCTCTTTCAAATCCGCAATTGCTTTCTTAAGAGCTGCGGGTTCAGCGGCACTATGATCTTCAAACGCTTTGAGCGCGTCAGATTTCTCTTTTAAGGCTGCTTCATAGTGATCTTCCAGAGCCGCCAGATTACTTTTAGCTTGATCCTCAGCAATCTTTCGCTTCCTTCTAGCTTCGGCCTGATCAGGAATCGCTTCGATTTGCATTTTATATTGAGCGAGCGCAGTACCATAGCCCGTCATTCTCGCGGCATGGTTGATAAATTTGGCTTTTGCAATCTTCTTCTCTTCTTTTATTTTTGCGGCTCGTGCCTCTTTTATAAACGAAATCAATCGAGTATTTCTAACTAACGCTTGTTCCTCTTCTTCGGCATTATTATGCTGTTCATTCAACTCAGACTCCATTTCAGGATAAATAGTTCTTAAAAGATCGTCTGAATCGATATGAGCGCCTATCGCATTTCCTTCATAAAGTGCAACACGCTTGTAGCTAGAACAGTTATTGGGATAAGTTCGCTGCCAAATACCGATTTGACCTGACTTAGTCACCGAATAAATAAGACCGGAGGAGCTAACTCGAATAGTATCATCAGAGTTAAGCTCTGTTGCAATGCAAGAAGCAACGCACTGATAGGTTTTTACATCCCCTGGTTTGGCCATTTTCCAGATGTCTATTTTGTTAGCATTCAAAAAAATAAAAAACAGAATGCCTTGCTGTTCTTTCAAACGATCAAAATTACCATCGCATTCTATACGAGCCACACACCGATAAGAAGCAGCATTCATCGGATCGCTTTTTTGATATATTTCAACTTTACCCTCATTGCTGGAAAAGTAATAAGTCCAGAAAGAGACTACTCTCTTTTTCGCGAGACCAACATAGATTGTGCCCTGAGAATCTATTACATAAGCATTGTCCCCGACCTTTATTGAAGCCACACAGCGATAATTTGCAGGATCAAATTCCTTGTAGGCAAGCATTCTTTTATAAGCTTCACTCATAATTTCTCTTGGCAGAAGTCCAAAATATGCTGATGGAGCCCTTAGTATGGTAACGTCCTGCTCCAAAAGGCTTAAGGGCAATGATTGCCAAATCGTCAAACATTCATCTTGAAGAATATAAAGGAATCCTTTACTGTCTGCGAACAATCTATCATATTTTTCACCGAGCCTTGGTGTCTTGGCAAGCCATTGATCGCATGAAAGAACTTGCTTGGGCGCTTCCAGGGGTATCTTAGGAGCCTCTTGAAGCATCGCCAGTGCATCCATGGCGAAAATGTTTGAAAAAGTGGCCATTAAAGGCATTAAAACATACACTCTGCAAGTCATGATCTTACTCCTAAGAACAATTTTTGGTTCACATCAAAAAACTGTTGGATTTATGGTTCGCGCCCTCGCTGCTGCGGCCCTTTCCAATACGGGTCCCTTAGCTAAATCATAATCTTCTTTACTGTAAGGAGCCAGAAGTGCATTTGCTTCATTAGTTTTAGCCTCTGCTTTTGCGAAATATTTTGCAGCTTCATGAATTTCTGATTTTGCTTCCGATTTACTTGCATGTACCATGAACTTATGAGCAAGATTAGTCAGCCATTCAGCCTGTTCTCTGCGATAGGGAGCTTCCTGCTCTGCTTTCGATCTGACAGCCGCATTGTAAATAGCAGCCATCACAGAAACTCGCGCGTCACTTCGCAAACATTTAGGACCAACCAAATAGAGTTCGCTTAATGTTTTTTCGAATTCTTTCTTTTGAGCCTCCCATGCCTGCTCTTCTGGTGTTTTAGTTCCTGCGTGATAATAAGTTTCATCTTCGATCAAGCAATATGTTCCTGCGTCAGTTGGCAAAGCCATTTTCCATATCTTTCGGCTTCCACTCTTTGCACACCACAAAAGATCATCAGGCCCCACACCTATTGGACCTTGGTCATTGAGAATAAATACGCACTTATAGCTAAGAGGATCGCGTAGATCGGAGCATTGCCACACGCAAAAGCGTCTACCGGCACTGTTCATAGAAAAAAGCAGACCCGAAGGACTTATCACGATACTATCGGCAGCCGCACCTGGCTCAGCAGTTAGTGCTTTATCGGTAAAAGAGCCAATGCGCTTATAACTTTTAAGATCTGTGGGTTCAGACATTTTCCATACACCTATTTTGCCTGCTTCTAACGTAAAAAGAAGATTTTCTTCTTCTACCAATGCAAAACTGCTATGAAGTTTGTAAGAATCACGTCTTGGCCAATGGGCTTGGGCAGAATAGGAATCAAGCTCTATCGTAGCTATACGTTCATGTGTACTGGGAACCACTTGTTTGTTTTTTTTGAAGATCTCGATCTGAGATTTAATTTTGCCGTTACCGCAACGCGCATGATATATGTTTCCTTGCGAATCTATCCTGAGATCACCGTCTAGATCCAACGTAGCCGTGCAGCGATATGTCGCAGGGTCAAATTCTTTACAAAATGCCATTTTAAAAACTTCGATGGGTAGAAGCCTAAAATAGGTTGGTACCGATTTAAGCGCATTAAAAGCTTGCGCGATATGTGTTTCAGGTAACGGCTGCCAGACCAGCAAACGCCCGTTAACATCGGTATAAAAGAAACCATCATTATCCATGGTATAGGAATTATCAGGTTCTAGCGTACCATCGATGAGCGTTTGCGCCTTAGCGAGCCATTGATCATATAAAAAAGCCTGTTCAGCCGTGGCTGCAGCAGGGGTGCTCGCTTCTCTTTCAGCATTTCGCAATGCGGCAAGACGCGCCGCTCTTTTGGCTGCTCTTGCATCAGCCTCTTGCTTCGCTTTTTCTTCGGAGCTCACTTTTGTCGCTTCTTCTGGCGCTTCCATGGCTTGAATGTTTGAAAAAGCGGCCATTAAAAGCACTAAAACATATAATCTGCAAGTCATAATCGCATCCTTATTTTATTTTTTTGGTTTCTGTAGAAATCCAGTTGAGCACCAAAGCTGTGGTGCAGCAAGCAGGAACTCCAATATTTACTTCTATTTGGAAATTTTACCCTTATAGATTAGATTACTTAATTTTGAAAAAAAGACAAGTTTTATCGCCCTACTTGTATTGCCACCAGATTAATAAAGCTCGACAAAACCGGCCCCAAGAATATCTTTTTTAGGGATCCTTAATTTCAGCAAGAACAAACGATGCCCATTCAGGTCAAGATGAACTTAACCATGAACGAGCATCATTTTATGATACCTAAATAAATTGTAAAATTACGGTCGAGCCGCTAGCTTATTCTTTATTAATTTCGCAAAAGCTGGACTCACGTCATCATAAGCCATTTCTACGTCTTGAGTTTGCGGATTAGCTCCTTTTTCAAGCAATAAATCAACAAGACCTTCATCTTGTAGAAGTACAGAACGCATGAGTACTGACCGGCCTATGCCGTTAACAGCATTAGGATTTGCACCTCGACTGATTAAGTTTTTAATTTCTGCAATTTTCTCAGCCCTTGTTGCCCTTGATTGCAATGCCTGAGACAAAAGTATATTTACCCTGTCATCAAGTGCAGGATTACTAACCGTGACTGGTGGCGTTGCAACTCTTGCCTGTGAAGGCTTCTGCACTTGTAGCTTTTCTCCCGCATGCGCAGCAGCCAATAGTGCCGCATCATCATAAAATGTGTCTATGGTTTTGCTCCCGCGCTTTTTTAAAATATCGATCATAGCTGCATTATTGAGGAAGGTTCCCAACCACATTACTGCACCCGCACCAAGACCACTATTATAGGCATCTTTAACGTCTGGGTAAGCTCCTGCATCGAGCAATTGTGTAAGAATAGCGGGTTTTGACTCCTGGATTGCAAGTGCCACCGGAGTAAGACCTGTTCTTGAAAGCCGTACTTCTTTATTTGCCCCGCCCCTAAGAGCAGCCTCAACGTCTTTAGCATTACCTTCTTTAATCGCCTTGAAGAGCACTCGGTCTATAGCCTTTAATTCAGCAATATCTTCATTATAGGCGTTCAGATTAAAGCTTCCCATTTGTATTTGGAACCGCTCGTGCATTCTATCCCAAATTTTGTCTAAAGCATCCATATCTGCTACAGCCTGCTTTCGCTGCTCCTCGGTTAACGAGGTTACACCTAACTTCTTATCAACACGCGCCCGCTGCTCAGGCGTCAGCTTTGTCAAATCCATAGCATTGAGGCTAAAAAAGCCCACCGCACAGAGCATAAGTAAGTTAATACGACCTATTGCATGTTTCATAGTATTTCCTTCATTCCAATATATTTAAACCGACTGTGAAAATTTATCATAACCCCGCAAGTTTGTTCTTTACTTTCTTTGCAAACGCAGAGCTAACTTCCTCAAATGCCATATCTATGTTCTCCGTTGGCTTAGCGCCTTTGCTAATCAAAAGGTCAACCAGCCCTTCATCTTGCAGAAGTATGGCACGCATAAGAACCGACCAGCCTACACTGTTAACAGCATTAGGATTTGCACCTTGATTGATAAGGCCCTTGATTTCTGCAATCTTTTCGGCTCGAGCTTCACCCCTTGCTTGCTTTGCCATTGCCAAAAGCACATTAACTTGGGCATCCAGTGCAGGATTACTCACTACTGCTGCTGGCGTTGCAGGCGCAGGTCTCTGCGCAGCCGCTTCTGCTGGTGCTGCTACTTGCACCGGAGCGTGTTTCTGCGCTACCGCTGCTGGTGGCGTTACGGGCATAGGTCTCTGTGTTGTCCCTGCTGCCACTGGCGCCTGTTTAGGTATGAGTTTCTGAGCCACAGCTACTGGAGCGGCTGCTCGCGCAGCTGCTAATAATGCAGCATCATCATACACTGCATGAGCGGCTTTGCTCCTATGCTTTTCTAAAAGCTTAACAATGATGTCATAACTTTTTGCCTGTCCTATCCAGATTAATGAACCAACGCTTAGAGCAACATTGTATGCATCATTAACCTCGGGTGTAGCGCCAGCATCTAGCAATTTTCCAAGGATATTCTGATTTAATCCTTGTATTGCTAATGATACAGGAGTCATACCGGTTTTGGGAAGCCGCAAATCCTTATCAGCGCCCGCCTTAAGTGCAGCATCAACGCCTGCAGCGTTTCCTTCTTTTATTGCCTTGAAAAGTGCCTGATCTTGAGGCTTTAATTTGGCAACATCTTCAGCATAAATTTTCTCCGATTCCTCTTCATTCGCCCTTTTAAGCTGCCTTGTCAAGCGCCTAGTCATTCTTTCATAGATTTGCTCTAATGCTTGGAGATCTGCGATTGCAGCCTCCTCTTCCTCATGAGTTATGCCCTTCTTTTCTTCAATGCGGGCCCATTGGTCTGGGGTAAGCTTTGCCAATTCCTTCTCGATAAATTGAATGTGCGCCCGTTCCTCGGGAGTCAATTTCGCCAATGTCGCCTCCATGCCATTGAGGCTAAAAGACCCAATCATACAGAGCATAACTAGGTTACTAAGACTTATTGCGCATTTCATACCTTTTCCCCTTCATTTTCTGTTTTTTCTCTATCTCTTTTTTTACTTGTTTTTCAAAATTTGTTTTCCAAATGAGGAGCAATGTCCCCTGAATTTACTATATACCACTTTTAATGATCACTTTCCACAGCTACCATTGCCACTTCTGCTTGCATTGGCCTCGTATTTGCTCTACTGGCGATGCGTCTGCATACCTCATTTTAATCGACTAGTTTTTACGAAGCATAATAAGCCTCGTGACATAGGGTCAAAAATGCATGAATGATAGATTTGGCACCTATTTTAAATTTTACAATCATATATTTAGAGTATCATAATGTCAAAAAATTTACAATAGAAATGTTTAATTGATTGGAGCTAGGCACCAATATTCTTCATTATACTTTAACACCCTTACCACCAACTGGCGATTTGACTTAATTTAAAATCCAGGTAGAATTATTTATATAAATTTAAAATAAATCCAGGGATGTTTCCTATTTTTAAAACCTTCAAAAAAGTAAAAAAATAAAGGACCATATATGAAGCTTTTTATCTACTTAGTTCTTTGTAGCATAGGAACGTATGCTTTTCAAGCACGAGCAATGGACGGCTATGGCCGCGAACATAAAATTGATCAAGGATTTTCATTTGCCGTTAAAGTTACCTCTCTTGAAGATGACTGTACAAAACTCGTTAAATTAGCGCGTGAAAGAGTTCATGCTATCGAAAAACTTAACGATCTAGCCGAGTTGCAGGGCTATTTAAATGAACTTATGGTCAGTAAAGGGCGCATTATAGAATCTATTAACGATGCAATACAGAGCATTAAGCATTCTTCCCTAGACTATGACGCAAGCCAGTTGCTTATATTGCGATGTTTTGACCTTTTAAACATTCTTAAGAAGCTTAATTTTGTTGAGATAGAATCAAGATTAGATTTTTTAAAGACTTTGCCGCAAAGAGGCTGTCGAGCAAATCTAGTCGCAAATACCAGACAAGCAGAATTATTACCGTTACCTGCTAGCCTTTCCGCTAAGGCAGTATTTTATGTCAAAGCAACTCACTTATGGCAATTTTCATGTGGTTATAATGCTTTATATAATGCTTGCAATCTAGAAGAATGTTGTGGAATTGCAAATTGCTATGCAGGCTGTACGGTTTTTACAGAAACTTGTTTGGGCTATTCAAAGCACGAAAAACACGACCCTAGAAAGGGGATGTATACTGATATGGTAAAATTCTTGGCAAACAGATTTGGTTTGCAACTTTGTGGCCTGTACCAGCATAACTCAGAAATGCGCCCCTTTTATCCTGAGGATTATGAAATCGGCGATATTATAAACTCGTTGGTGCTGGGGCCTTGGTTTGGGCCGATGGACTATAAAAACGGCAAGGAATTAATGAAAGAACTCAAGACGCGGCTTGAGAAAAACGAGAAGTCCTGCGAGATAGCACACTTTTTTTGTTTGGTTACCGCACGTGGCACGAACCATGCAATTCTTATTTCAGTAATTAAAAACAAGACTGGAACAGGGCTGTATATTTTTGATAACTGCAATGACCCTATTAATGAGGATTCTGAAATGAAACGCCATATAGATTTTATCTGCAAAGAATTCAATATCAGCCCAAAAGATCAGTTCATTGGACCGCGTATTCCCGAAATCTGGCCAACGACGCCAAAATCACAGCCACACCCTACTGACCCTTCTTATGATCGAAATGTCTTTTCGTTTCCTCGCAATGCTGCTTGCACACTCTTCTAGCGCCATGTAAATAATAATCGCAGGTTTCTTGTAATTCTTTACATGTTCTTACAATAAATATATAATGTTACGTAACATTACACAGTAAGGAAAAACTATGAAGAAAGTTAATGTAACTTTTTCCATCCCTCAAGAGACGCAAGAACGCTTGCATGGATTAATAGGACGGAGGAAAATGAGCTCATTTGTGACGACCATTTTAAACAAAGCTTTAGATGAAAAAATGCAATTACTAAGGTTGGAATATGCACAAGCAGAAGAAGATCCTGATAGACAAGAGGTTATTAACGATTGGAAAGCCCTCGATGGGGAGGACTGGGGTGAATGACTATCCACAAAGAGGTGGTGTGTATTGGACTAAGCTAGATCCAACTATCGGCTCAGAAATTTCCAAAACTCGGCCCGCAGTCATAGTATCCAATAACATCTCAAACGAGATATCCAAACGCGTTATCGTTGCGCCTATTACAAGCAAAGCATCTAGAATTTTTTCCTTCGAAGTCCCAATCGAATTAAATGGGATACAAGGGAAAATTCTCTTGGACCAAGTTCGCGCTATTGATAAATTACGCTTAGGAAAAAAAATAAGCAGTTGTGATGCTAACACATTGGATTTTATCGAAGAAGCTTTAAAAGTCACCTTCTCAATCAGCTAGCCCTAAGTACATGGGCCGCAAGCATAGTATCAATAATGCGCCAATTGACTTTGTCGACCAAGTCAATTAAGCTTATGGAAGATCGAAAATAGGCTTTCCAAAGCCTTAAACCGATATTCATAGCGCGTTCGTGCATGAGTATCATTCCTAAAGGAACCAATGAAATCTCTTAATGTCCTTTTTCAGCGACAACCGAAAACAGCAATCCTTCTTACTTTGTTTTTTGCGTTCGTCGGTGTACCGCTATTTGCGGCAACCCAAGTTGCAGCGCCAGCCCCCCTTTTGCCTTTTGAGCCTGAAACTCCGTCTAAGACCGGCAAACCAGCCGCACCAAACCCCTATGCTGACCTTGAATCTGAGATGACGTTCAATCTAACTGATGCGGATATTAAAGGGCTTAATTTAAATGAAACTGAGGCTGCTGAGTTGCGACAATTCTTTGACGCATTGAATAATCTCTCCCCTGCCGAAAAGCAGCAATTACGTGACTTGGGAGCAGAAACAGAAAAGAAGATGAAAGAAAAAAAGCTTGATCCTTCTAATTTTGATGATTTAGTCAAGTTTATGGAAGAAGAAGAACGAGAAGCTAAGGGCGAAAAAGCTCCAGCAGTTACGGCTGAGATTGAAGAAAAAGCTAAACCTGTTGAGAAACCAGTTCTTATCCCTGTAGCAAGTCCTAAGGATACCTTGACCTTGCTTAAGGAAATTGAGCGCAAGATAGAGTCATTGTTAGTCAAGACAAAAACTCGTGAAGCTCTCAATAAAAAGCTCTCTACATTACAGCAAGAACTATCCGAGTTTCGTTATTTTATAAAAATCTTACAAGCTTCCGATCTTGTGTTATTGCTGGCGAGCAAAGAATTTGAGCGCCTTCATAAAAACTTGGAAACTTTGCACAAAGCCTTAGCCACCTATGAGCCTTCAATATTAGCACGTAAACGATCTGGTGACGTAGATGATCCTTATGAAATGCTTTCTTTAGAATATAGTGCCACACCAGAGCAAATCACTAAAGCCTATAATACGCTAAAAGCAGCTCAATCACCTGAAGCAGTTGAAGTAGCTTTAAAGACTTCCAAACTGAGTGAAAAAGATAAAAAAAAGCAACGTAAAGAGGCTCGTTTAACATGGAGATTCATTCAAGATGCTTATGATACTCTTATTGATCCAAATGAACGAGCAATCGCACGAAAAGAGCTCAAGAATAAAATCGAGGAAGAAGCACGCCATGAACGAACGAGTCGGGCGGCATTTGATAAACTATTTACTGCCTTTACGACCGCGTTTTATCCGCATGAAATACTCAAAGATATTCGAAGCCTTTTAGAAAAGTACAAGCCTCAAGAACTTGAACTGGCAAAGAAAACCCTAGAAGCTGAAAAAAAGGTTGCTGAGAGAGCAAAACTCCCTGTTCGCGTTGAAACAACTCCTATTCGCGCAGGCGTTACCGAACAACCTTATGAAGCATTTTATCAAAAAATGGCCCAGGAATCATACATGCGCCCTCAGTATCCAGCCCCAGCAATAAGCGCAGTGCCAGCAGCTGCAGGAGAAAAGCCTGGTACGCAGGAATCCGAGGCTAAAAAAGCTGCTGATAAGAAGAAAAAGGATAAGGAAGACAAAGAAAAGAAAGAAAAAGAAGAAAAGGAAAAGAAAGAGAAAGAAGCAAAGAAAGCTGCTAAAAAGGGCATTACGGAGAAGGAAGTGCCTAAATTTTCAGCGCTTAATGATATTGAAAAGATTTTAAAGGAAGCAAAAGATACTATAGAGGTTACCGAACAGCCAAAACGAGGAGCTCGGGGAGCCAAAAAAGAAGAAACTGAAGAAACTGAAGAAGCTGAGGAAGAACAAGCTGCTGAGGAACGACCTACACATCCTGTTAAATTCGAAACCATAGGATTTAATCTCATGCAGGATGTGAGAAAGCCTATAACACGCGGAACTCCGGCATTACCAAGTGAAGCTGCATTTAACGCGCGACAATTTTTTGATCAAAACCGCTTCGCTGACCTTGCTAAAGCTCTAAAGACATTGGCCCCTGGCGATAAAAAGTTGGATGCAAAATCTAAGCTCTGTGCAGAATGGAAAGACCGCATTTGGAACCCCTACGGAGGACTTGTTAAGAAATGGGTCAAAGCCTTCTATACTGATATCTCACACATGAGTGGAAGCCGCATTGATCCTTCTAAAGCAGAGCTGTATGGCCTTGGGGCAGATCACCCTGAACCTACGGAATTCTTTAAGAAAAAAAAGAAAGATGAAAAGGGACCAGCTAAAGCCCCAGCTAAACCATCTGCCAGGGCTAAAAAGCCAGCAACAGATGGCGATGAAGAAGAGGCTAAGTTCGCACAAGAGCTCTCAAATGTAGTAAACTTAGCTCAAATCCGTGATACAACAAAGGCTATTAATGTGTACTTTGATAACATAAGCAAAGCATGTGGCTTAGGCGCTCCGCCAGCTGTACCGGGAAAAAAGGCTGCAAAACCTGCTGGCAAGCCTAAATCAGAAGAAGATGAAGATGATGAGGAATAATTAAGCTATAAGTAACAGCAAGTATATCCGGGTTCTAGCTTCCTGTGGGCCCCACGGGTCCAGTTACTCCTATATTTAGGAAATTTAACATGATAATCAAAAAAAGAATGTGCAGATTTGCAGGCTTTGTCTCTTTCGGCATACTACTTTGCATGACACTCAGTGCTCGCCCTTCATCTACTGATGAGAAAAAAGCCGCCTTGCGCACCATGGCCTGGTTATATCCAAAATATGAGCGGCTGATTCTGAGCACATTTCCGGGCTCTGGCGTCTATACCACCTCAATTGATACGTCGCTCATAAAATGTTATGCGCAGCTTGTTACCGAAGTCCTTGCCCAGAAAAACCTTTCTACAGAAGACAAACAGTTTGTTAAAAAAATTGCTGCTCACATGACGCAAGGATCGGTATATAGAAATGCATCTGCCGATTCGCGTTGGCGAAATTATGCAAAGCAATCCATTGTTAAAGCACTGCAAACAAGCAGCACCGGTAAAGCCATTTTAGAATCACTTGCAGCTGACAATCCTCAGCTAGAAGCTGAAATTGAAGCCTATACCATGAGTGAAATTGTGCCCTTATTAATCTGCTAAATTTTTACCTATCTCTAAGATATGATTATTTACTTTTAGAAGCATTGATAATGATCTCGAAATGGTTAGACAGGCCAAAATCAGAAAATAGTATTAATATTTTTCCAGCATGCTACTATTGCGATAAGTGGTAAAACAACCGTTACGCTAAAGGAGTGACCTTGAACAAAAGTATACTCTTGCTTACCTTTCTCTGCAGTGGAATATCTCCTATTTTCTCGATGGAAAAACTCGTTGTGCTTAAAAGAAAAAAGTCGCGAGAAGCTCCCCCAAGCCTTACAAGAACGTTTTCATTTCGTCCGGAGACAATCAAACTGCGGAGCGCATTATGCGGCAATAATGTATCAAATGCTGAAAAGGTTATCGCTTTGTTGCCTGAATCCCTTGTTCTTCAACATGATCTGTGTGCCAATGCGCCCTGCCCGGCGATAAAATCTATCATCTTAGCGGGAATAAGGACTCATCTTAGAAATAAAATCGCAGATGATTTAAAAAATGGTTCGGGCATTAGAAGCTTGCTTTCAGAATTTTCTCAGCTTACTGATCCACGCATAGATGGAAGTCACAATTGCGTGGATCTTCAATTCATGAAAATGCTTATGGAGCTTAAACAAGAAACACTTCAGCTTCATACAATACGACATAGCCGTTTTTTAAAAGCGCTCGTTAAGCAAATTCCGGAGTTAAGGCAACCAAGCCGATTATTAAACCTTGCAGCTCGCTGTGCGGCACGCACCATTTATAGCGAAAATTTAAATTTAAAAGAACTGCTTGTGGATATACCTGAGCACATTGAGAAATTGGTTGTGTTTGAATTTAACCAGCTTCCACGAAGCAATTCTTCCTCTTCTTAGTTTTTTCTGGAACTAGTTTTGTCGCTTCGTCAACTCTCATGGCGATTTAAAGCCTGCGAGCTCTATCTAATAATCACCCAAACCAGAAGCAAACATTTCGATAGTTATGGAGCATTGTAAAAAAACAAGCAAAGCAATCACTCTTTTGCACTCTACTGACGCAGTAAAAGGCATACTTTGAATCCGAATAAAAAGCTGAAAGCTATTTTATAGCAAGCACTCTTTGACACCGATTGCACAAGCCATCGGGATCTGAGGTCACATCATATTGCCAGCAGCGAGGACATTTAGTGCCTTGCGCTTGGGTAACGGCTACGGCAATACCCTCATCTGTCGTATGATGCAGGCCTTCTCGGCTTGGCGCAAACGTAAATTGCGAAACTATCAGAAACTCTTTAAAGAAGGCTTCTGGTGTTTGACCATGTGCTTTCATATATTCAAAAAGAGTTTTCAACGATGAAAAAGCTGGTTTTTGCAAATCAATATAAGCAGTTATTTGAGCTTCCAAAGAATGCTTAATTAAGCCTTTTTCTCGCTCAATTTCTAGCGCTTTAAGAAGAACTGGCCGTATCGCTTTAAGAGTTTGCCATTCATGATCAAACAACCGTTCGCGCTCTTCATTTTCAAGATCATACGGCAAATGAACTAACTGACCTGTTTCGATGCGAATCAGATCTGGCCAAAGGCGTGTACTTTTTGAATAAGCAAAATCTTTAAGCTTTTGAAGATCTACAAAGGGTTGTAAGTGGATCGAAGCAACTTTGCTTTTCTGATAGTGATCTGATACCTGCTCCGCGGTAAATGAAAGAATTGGAGCTATCAAACGAGTAAGCGTGTCTAATATATACCAGAGTGCAGTTTGCGCAGAACGGCGACTCTCGCCTTTTTCGACGTACAAACGATCTTTTACGATATCAAGGTAAAAAGAACTTAATTCAACAGAGCAGTATTCAGCTAACGCATGAAACACGCCGGTAAAATCGCCAGCTATATAGAGCTCAATAATTCTGCCATTCACCTCGCTTAAATGGGTCAAAGCATAATGGTCAATTGGGAGGAGCTTATCAGGAGTCAGAGCATCTCGCGATAGATCAAAGTCGTAGAGGTTTGAAAGGAGGAATCTGCAGGTATTGCGTATTTTACGATTAACCTCGGTAACGTTCTGCAGCAGTATTTGAGAAACTACGGGATCATTCTCATGTCCTATACTAGAAACCCAGAGCCGTAAGCCGTCAGTTCCCAATTGCTTAATCAGATCTTGAGGAGCTACCACATTTCCCAGTGATTTGGACATTTTCTGTCCTTTTTCATCTACCGTATATCCGTGGGTCATGAACGTCTTAGTGCATGCCTCGTCCTCAATAACCAAACTCATAATGAGCGAGCTTTGAAACCACCCGCGGTGCTGATCTTTTCCTTCTAAATACAAGTCTGCAGGAAAAGCAAGTTCCGGATTTTTATAGAGTACTGCATAATGGCTCACACCCGCATCAAACCAGACATCCAAAATATCTTGATTTTTTTTAAAATGCCCGACCTTTCCATTTGCCTCGCACGACTTACAAACCAAATCCTGGACACCAAGCTCTTTAAGCGATACCTGTTCCCAATACTCAATACCCCCTGATTCTATTCCTTGCGCCACTTTTTCTATTAATTGTTCATTAAGGAACGTGCTGTCGCAATTTTCACATAATAGGGCTGGTATTGGCGTTCCCCATGCACGTTGGCGGGACAAGCACCATTCCCAGCGATTTTGTACGGTTGCCTTGAGGAAATTTCGTCCCTGTGATGGAACAAAGTTGAGTGTCTCAATAGCATCAAGTACGCGCTGCTTAATATTTTTACGTTCAAGATCAAAAAACCATTGCGCCGTTGCTCTAAATATCAGCCCATTATGGCAACGCCAGCAATGAGGATAGCTATGGGTAATACTGCACTTATGAATAAGCTTTTGCATCTCCATAAGCTTTTTTATCACCCAACCCTGCCCGTCAACAACGGGCATGCCCGCAAGCTCTTTTGGTTCAATAAGATCAGTATACCGGCCGTCTGACGAAATTGGTGAGTAAATGTCAAGCTTATTCTTTACGCCAATTTCATAATCTTCCGGGCCACAGCCAGGCGCACAATGCACAAAAGCGGTTCCTTCATCCAGGCCTACTGAATCATCTAAAATGATAGGAACATCCTTATTTATAAAAGGATGCCAGACACGCAGATTTTTAAATTTATCCGATGAAATTTGATGAAGTATTACTTTTTCTATTCCCAGGATTCCACACAGCTTATCTGCAACAGCAGCTCCTACCAGGCAATACCGTCCATTAATATCAAGAAGCACATACGTTGCACCAGGTTTTGCAAGCACTGCTTGATTGAGTGGCAACGTCCATGGCGTGGTTGTCCATATCACAAGACTTACCGTTTTGCTGATATCGGGAAAGAGACATTTTACATCCTCATCCTTCAGATCAAAGGCCGTATAAATGCTTGGATCTTTTCGGTCCTTATATTCAATTTCTGCAGTAGCAAGAACCGTTTGATCAACGAAGCACCAGGGCACCGTTTTGTTTTTTCGTTCTATAAATCCGTGTTCAACAAATTTACCAAATGCACGCACTGTAGCTGCTTCATATCCTTTAGACATGGTTTCATAAGGACGCTCCCAATCCATCAGCACACCAAGCGCTTTAAATTCATTGCGCTGCACGTTAATCCATTTATCTGCATATTCTCTACATGCTTTTATAAGCGCGCCTCTTTCAAGGCCCGGTTGTTCGACTACAACTTTCTTTTCAATTGGCAGACCATGACAATCCCAGCCAGGAGTAACCGGCACTTGATAGCCCATCATACGACGTGCTTTACACACAATATCTTTAAGAATTTTATTATAAGCGTGGCCCAAATGAATAGGGCCATTCGCATAAGGGGGACCATCGTGGAGAATATATTTAAGCTTTCCCTTATTTAATTCAAACGAAGTATGATACAAATTTTCTTTAGCCCAACGCTCGAGCATAAGAGGATCTTCTACCGCAGCATTTGCGCGAATAGGAAAATCGGTGTGCGGAAGATTAAGTGTATCTTTAAAACTCTTTTTGGTTTCATCGTGCTTAGTTTCCTGAGCCATTATTTTCCCTTCAATTTCCATTTCACATCGGGCGCCTACGAGGCTTTCGCCAATATCAGACGGATAAGCCAAAACTACCTATTAATGATACTTTTTAAGCACCAGGCTGTCAAATTCACCCCGAGCATCAGCCAAGAAACAGAAAACCATTAACACGGAGGCTTTTGTGATTCGGATGGAAACCGCTCTGAAAACAGTATGGCAGCTTTTTGACTAATGCTAGCGGCCCTTCTAAGATACGCCATGGCATCTGCCGGACTTTTTTCGACACCAAAACCACCGGTGTTATAGATCTCATAAATTCTTATCAATGCCCCTACGCGAACTGGCTCGTACGTCGTTTCAATTGCCTTCTTGAACCATTCAAGAGCTTGAGAAAAATTTTTCTCAGCACCATCCCGACCCAAGGCATACAGCGTACCAATTTCATAGGATTTCGCAGCTCTATAATTAACATCTTGGCTTTGATCAAATGTTTTTTTAAGACTTGCGAGGTCTTCAACATCAACAGGGCCTCTGATACCAATTTGCTCAAGGCGTTCTAAAAGCTCACTACGTGTCATTACACGGGGCTCCTCTCGGATTCGCTTTTCCCTAACTTTTAGTATACCGCCTGAGTGATGCTGTTTATTTGTATAAGTAATAGATAAAGTTTTGGCACAATCATTCGCATCGGCATAGAGTCCACTAAGCACGGTCTCCGCTGGGACATTTGAAATTTCCAAGTTCGGATCGGCTTGAGCGGGCTTATCCTGCATCTTTCGCCCTCGTTTCACTAGAATCGCCGGATTTGTTACTTGTTGTCTTTTAGTTCTTGCACGAGCTGCCGATTGCTTTAACTGAGCCAATTCTTTTTGTTCTTCTAGCATGCAAAGTGTCTGTGTGCTAACTAATCCAAAAATGACAATCGCAGCTATTCTCTTTGCTATCCTATACATGAGTGATCCTTCTAATTTTTTGAGTCATTTTATAATTTCTTATCTTAGTGTAGCAGATTTTAATCTATCTAACACCTCATATCGATCGATAAATAACAAAATCTTTCGCAAAAAAATAAAAAAGTGATAGCTTATTTGCAAAGAGCTGTCTGCTAACTTGAAAAGGAGAACTATGTGTAATGATTCATCACGTCCTCAATGGGCATTAACGATAGTACGTATTACCTTGGGCATTATTTTTATCGCTCATGGGAGCCAAAAAGTACTTGGATGGTTTGGGGGTCCTGGTCTTGAAGGATTTGCCAGCTGGCTTGCGGGTTATGGCCTGCCCAGCTATCTTGCATACCTCGCAGCTTTTGCTGAATTTATTGGCGGTTGGCTTCTTTTGCTTGGGATCGCTTCTGAGCTCGGCGCTCTCATGACAATTCCCGTCATGATTGGCGCCGTTACGCTCATTCACTGGCCTCATGGCTTTTTTATTCAGAATGGCGGCTTCGAGTACCCTTTGAGCCTCATATTGTTTGCCCTTGCGGTCATTGTTGGTGGTCCCGGTTACTGCGCACTTTGGCGCTTCTGCGGAACAACCTGCTGCAAAATAAAGTAAAACTATTTCTTTTTTTTCTCATCGGCTTTTCGAGCATAGGTGCCCATTATTTGGGCACTTCCCAATGTATGACCTTCCATGGCTGCCTCTACGTCTTCCTTAGTTGATCCCGCAGAAAGTTTAAGCATTGAATCAAGCGCATACAGCTTAAAAAAGTAACGATGCGCTTTGCCAACAGGTGGATAAGGGCCATCGTAGCCAATTTTGCCAAAATCATTTATGCCTTGTGTTGTGCCATCTGGCAATGTTCGTTTACGTCCTAATGATTCAGTTATGCCGGTTACCGTTGCGGGAATATTGAACACAACCCAATGAACCCAGGTCTTTGTCTTGCCAGGAACCTTGGGATCTGGCGCATCGGGGTCATCCATAATAAGAACAAACGACTTGGTACCTTCAGGGATATGTGACCACGTAAGCGTAGGCGGCACATTTTCAGCCTTCCATGAATGGATGGGACTCAATGGCTGACCATCTTTAAATGAAGACGTCAGTTCAAGCTTTGATTTCTCTGCCTTATTCTCTTGAGGTTTGCTTGCCCCAAATGCTGCTGCACTGCACATAATCAGAACTCCTAATAATTTGTACATTGTACCCTTTCGTATTTCGTTATGGAGTATTTAACTTAGAAAAATAGGCCTCTCTTTGCAAGAGATTTGTATTGAGTATGTATACCACCTTTTGTTTAGGTACAAAAAAAATGATACCCTCAAAAATAGACACTAATCCACAACAATGAAAGAATTAAATGAAATTGACTATTAGAGGTGCTGTATGTCTCCTTTTGATAATGGGATCAAATATGAGCATACTTGCCAAAACAACAAACGAAATTTCACCCAGCACCAGGGCTAAGCACGCTGGCCTAGGCCTTGCAAAAGCTTTAGGCGCCGGCGCTGAGCTTACATGTACGGCTACGCTGCTCTTCATGGGGTATATTGTATCAAAACGTCAAAATGCTTTTGAAAATCGATTCCAAATCGCACAAGCTGATGCAGATGCGATACAAAAGTTAGAGGATAGGCGCTTAGCCATTTCATTACTGAGAGCATTTACCCTAGTAGCTGTTCCAACATTTTTAGTAGCAGCCTATAAACTTGCCAAGTCAAGTATTGCTTCATTTAAACAAGCAGCAGCGAAATCACCTGAGGAAGCTCAACAGGAGCCTAAAATAGTTGACTAAGGCTCCGCCAAAAATAGCCCTATTTCTTTCATTCGCATTTCTCGATGATAGCTGTATCAGCAAAGAAAATACCCGCATCTAAACGCTTCGCTGTCCCCGAGAGTTGAAACAGTATGATAGAGCTTGGGGGTTCCAAGGGGTCCGAGGCGGACCCATTGGGCGGGTCTCAGGGGCGCGGCCACCTGATCCAGGTGCAGGACGGAAAGTCCTGCTGCCCGGCGCAAAGCCGCCAGGCAGTTGCTAGCGCAGCAAATAAATTCGCCGTAGGCGCTAGGAACTGAGATCTCTTGTATAAATTTTGATGCCATCATGCTTAATTTTATAACATAGGTTCGTTTGTTTTTCGGACAATTCCATAAACTCTTCTTTACTATAAAGTAAAATATCTTTCGCTACCCGAAGCCGAGCCAATGCACGATGCCCTTTTACTAGCATCTGATGATTGCTTTCATATGAATCAATGACAATCAACAAATCCAAATCGCTATCTTCATTTGGGGTACCCCAAGCGTACGATCCAAAAAGATAAATTGATAAAGGATTATAAGCTTCGACAAGTTTCTTCGTGACTGTTTCAATCAGTTTTGCATCAAGCACTTCATTCCTAAAGTAGCTGCATCAATTCTATTCAACTCTGTATAGCATAAACTAAATCAAAGAATTATTAACCAATCAAGCCTTTTGACAAACGAACTAATCTTTTTTATCTTGTAGGTAGCTAAGAAGTAGATAAAAAGCAGGGAATCCCATGAATGGACGTCTTGTTATATTTGCTTTATGCATAACATTATTAACTTCTCCTCTAATTTGGGGTATGGAAGAGACTGCTGTTGATGCTCAACTAGAAGCTCCCAAAACTGTGGAACAGACTGATCACGAAAAATATTCCTTACCACGAACTTCAAGCGAACTGTTGGAAAAGGAATATCTAAGAAAGCCCCATTCATTGAGATTCTGTGCGGCAATCGCGGCGCTAGAATATATTTACGGACAAATAAAGCAAAAAAAACATCAGAAGTTTTTAGAGGCTCAAGCTGAAATTGCCCTTGAAGATAAAAGGTTTAGTGGCCCATTTGAATTGCACATCGCCATACATGGTATAAAAGTTTCTGATCATGGTGGAAAGACCGTAGTTTTTTTAGCGCATATGAAAACACTGAACCTGGCACATGCAATTATGAGAGGTATTTATAAAGTACCAGACGAACTGATTAGTTACATTAGAGCAGTTCACTTGCTGAAGAATACAAATACCCCATCTTATAAGGATTGTTATTGTTGCGTTCTTGGGGATGACACGATTCTACAATTAGAACCGTCCTTGATCTCTTCCCCCTTTTCTTAAAATATAACGCACGTTATAAAGAACTTTTAAAGCACCGCGATCGCGAGGCAAAATTTCTAAATTTAATCCCGCGCTTCTGCATATCGACTTGCTAGGTAGGCTTTATCTTGATCATTCAACGATTTTTCTAAGACTGGAAAGTCTTTAAGTAGGGTACCACCGTAAACTTGCAGCGCTGCAAGCATTGCAGCATTTTTTCTAGGCTTCTCATAATTGCGTTTATTAACATCAGCCCCTCGCATTATTAACAGTTTAACGATTGAAGGAAAGCCCTTTTCAGCAGCAAACATGAGTGCTGTCATGCCATCTTTATTTTGCGCATCAATAGCGGCACCTTTATCCAATAAAAGCTTCGCTGAGTCCAGATCATCATTCATTGCCGCCTGCATGAGGAATGTAGTCCCATCTTTTTCATAATTCTTTAAAGCCTCAATCACCGGCTGATCTTTATATTCTACTGCATAGTCAAGAACTGTTTTGCCGTTTACATCGCGTGTCAACTTTGGATGATAGTTAAGAACAGCCTTGACTACGTTAACACGACTTTCTTCAGGCTTTGCTCCATGGGGTTTGCCCCTCATGGCTTCAATAAGAGCGGTTCTTTTATAAGTGTCTTGTGCATCCACATGTGCCCCCTTCATAAGAAGAGTCGTGACAAGATCTGGAAAGCCAAGGTACGCCGCGAGCATTAATGCGGTTCTACCCACTGAGTCTTTTACATCAGGACTAACACCTTTTTCAAGTAGGCTAGTAACGAATTCAGTATCATGGGCTGCAATTGCTTGCAGCAGGAAGCTGTTTAAAGACTCTATTCCTTCTTTCGCCTTAATAAGGTCAACAATTTCAGGCAAAATTTTCTTTACCTCAGCCGTCGTCAGCTGTGATGCACCGTGCGGCAAGGCTTTCTTTAAAAATTCAGCTTCAAATGATGAGATCGGAATACCTGCAAAACGGCCCTGCAGCTCAGGCGGCAATATCTTTAAAAATGCTTCACGCCGCTCTTCTGGAAGCATTTTACCTTCTAGTGTAGGGGGTAAAGACGCAAAAACCGGAAGAGCGGATGCAAGTGTCATAAATAGTAAAATTTTCTTCATTGTATTCCATTCCTTTCAGGCACTTTCAGAAAGAATCGTTGTGCCCTTAATGCCTTATTTATATATGTATTTTTATTTTACTAATAGTTGCAAAACAATGTCGATAATTATTAAGTTTTCCCTGTTTTTGGCCGTCCAGGGCCGCAAGCTGAGGAATACTTGAGTTGCTGATATAAAAGAGTGGCGACGGATGCGCCAGAGCAAAGGCATAGACAAAAGTCGGAACACTCTTCTTAATTGACAATTGTGAACGAGATACGATGCCAGATGAAAGTTATAAAGAGAATATTAAACGCGAACAATTGCTTCTTCAAAGTGAGTTAAGCTGTCCCAAATACAGCCTGTTTTTTTGTATTGACAAAGGGGCACTAAGAAGGCCATTATCCCGAAGTTGCACTTGCGGTAAGGGTATTAACGCAATGGATAGCGCGGTATTCTGCATTGGTTAGGGCTCCCCTTGTCTCGAACAAGTATGAGCGTGCGTGCTTCTTCGTCAGTTAGATTAGATGAATTAAAATGGCTGAGCCATTCAATATTTTGCTTAGTGAGCAAGTGATGGGAAAGCAAAGAGAGAAAAAAAGTTGGCCAAATGATTTGATTCAATCAATGGAACTGAAAGTTTTGCATTTCGCATCTCATCACGCCAAGGGTGAGCGGCAGGTTTCTCAGTATTCGCATGATTTTACTTGTTTTTCGTAAAAATATTGTTTTAAAGTGGTAGAAATATGTTTTTTACCTCAAAAAAAAAGGTGTTCTTATGAACCATTCATTGTCTAATTCAGTAATGTTATTACTGAGCGTTATGTGCGCCGCATTTTCTCTGAAATCAAATGCAGATGATTGCAAGAAAATTAATGCAAGCCTAGGCTGTTTTCAAAAACTCAGAGCTGGTAATGCGACCATAACTGGTGATCTGAAGGTGAAAGGAACTATTAGCGGTGCACAAAAGCCGCTCGTAGCAACATATAATGTTCCCGGAGATTTTCCCTCTCTGTCAGCATGCCTTGATTCATTGCGTGGGGTAATAATCGAAGATGTTACGATTAATATAGCTCCAGGTACTTATCAAGAAAATATCGACCTAACTGGCATTGTTGGGCCTGAACCATTGACCTCTGCCGTGCCATTAAGTGAAATGATAAGCTTATATCAAGACAGTCTTGATTCTAGTGCGCCGGACTATGCAAATCTTGGTAAAGGGTTGAAGATTGTGGGGGATCCCCGCCTTATTTCCGGAATTATATATTCTCATGGGTATCAGCTTATGTATGGTGTTAATATTCCTAATCAAGCCAATACCGGCTGGAATCGAAAATTCGGAAGCCCTTTGGGAACGGTAGCGATAAGTCAGACTGGAAATACCCTATCAGTTAGTATAGTTAATATAACTTCTGGTATATTCATTCAGGGTTTTGGGATTGTTGGGGGTGTTATTCCAAATATTTCAGAGAATCCGGCTTTTGATGTTGAGGACGTAATTCCCGGTGATACTATTGGTGTCCGTGATCAAAACAATACGTGGAATTTTGTAACGGTAACCGCGGTCAGTGGCAATACAATCACATACTCGGGTCCAAGTCTTAATATTGGTAACGGTGTTGGTACTGCTATCATTATTTGTCCTCGAGTGCATTTTGTAACCCCACCAAACGTTGAGGCAACCTTGCTTGCTCCGGGTGCAAATGCAGCAATTCAAGGTCTTTGGCTAGAAAATACTATCGGCTATGGACCTGATAGTCCTTTTGCTGTTGTTGAAAGTCGTGATAACGCGATTATCAATCTTACTAGTTCATTGTGCACTGATCTTCCGTCCGGCTGTACAAGTGGTAGTTGTGTACTTACCAATGTAGGAGGGGCTATTTATGTTTTTGATGGCGCTCTTTTAGCAGATTTTCATATTACTGTTTTAGGTGGTTTGTACTCGGTTGGATGCTATAATGAGGGATATCTTTTTGGTGGTGCATGGCCAATCAGTGATACCTCTTTCATTGGAATTCAAGTGCAGTATGGCAAGGGGCAAATAGATTGTTTTGAAGTAGTAAATAGCCCGGGAGCACCTGCCGGTATTGATATTTTTGTAGGAGAAATGTGGACTTTAAATGGATATTCTGTTTTCATTACTCCACCAGACATTCATGCTTTTTGTGTTGCTTTGGACTCATCATCGCGTATTGTGAGTCGTGCCGGAAATGTTCTCCTTGATGGGGGAGGATTAGCAGCGGCTTTTGGTGTAGATGGTAGTAAGGTAGACATATCATGGCCTGAATATATCAATGAATCATTTATTAGTAATTGTCCCCAAGCTTTTTATGGTGTAGGAATGGAATTCTTCACGATGTTCCCGATTACGTTTACGAATGTGCCCCTTATTGCTCAATGTAGTGCGGGTACAAAACTTGTCATGTCCAACGAAGTTACTATAGTTAATAGCAACGCTGATCCGATTATATTAGATGATAGTAGTAGTTTTGTAGCTCCTTATTCAACTCCTTTCCCAAATGATATCTACACGTATGCGGGTAGTGGTGTAATGAATTCCGCCTTTAACATGCAGGTAATTGATTCAGTTGGCTCAGCTACCATTACCATGGATCCGAGTGCTTTCTATCCAGAAACTGCTTCACTTCTACAACCGGGCATATACCCATATGTTGGCAAAACATACCAACTTACCAGTATTACCGCAGGCCCTCATACGTTACAATTAGTAGCTCCGGCTAAATTCTTAGATGGCACAAGCTCAAAGACATTTACCGGTATTGGATCAACAATGACTTTCAATGTTATAAGTACCACTCAGGTAGCAATAACAGCAAGACACGGGTAATTTAACGAAAATCAGCAATTCATCCCCCACCTCGGAACAGGTGAGGGATGAATTGCCAAGCGCTCTTTCTTAGTATATAATTCCCTTGATTAAGAAAAAAACGGTAAGTAAAAATGGGATTGATTACAAATCAGCATTGTTAAACTCAAATATAGTTATAACGCACCGGGCAAGCCGGTGGCTTACTGATTTGGAGCAGCCCCTAGGGCTGCCAGGGCTTGTCGGCCCTATTTACTATTAAATTCTTACAAACTAAAATGTGCCATCTTCTTCAGAACCTTCTCCTTCAAGTTGATCCTGATTTTTCACATAATCGCGAATTTTCTCTAATTCAAAACCAATCGTTGAAACCGCATAACCTCGTGCCCAAAATTTTTCGCCATTGAAGTTACGCTTCCGTCCACCAAATTGTCTTGCTATCGCAATTGCGCTTTTACCTTTTGAGGTAGCCTATAATCTCACACTGCATATTTTGGTGGTATACTCAATATCATGTGTACATGGTCTTGCACTTGGCTACCTCCTATGATTTCACAGCCCTTTTGCTGTACCAATTCATGAAATGTTTTCTTTAAAAAGTCTCTTATTTTTCCATATAATACCTTCTTTCTATACTTTGGAACAAAGATCACATGGTATTTGCATTCCCATTTTGCATGACTTAAGCTTTGGTATTGTGTTGCCATGCTATGATTTCCTTTCGACCGACAAGCCGAAAAAATCATAGCACGGCAACTCTAAATACCTGAATCTCGAGGCCAAGCCTTCAAAGTCACACCAGTAAAACTGGTGGTTTACCTATCTTTCAATTATTATAAATAAAATTACTAAATGAGAGGTTCATCGATTATGAAAAGCAATAAAATCAGCATATTTTGCACTTTCATCCTTTTTCTGATGGCTTTTGAAACTATGGGCATGGAAAAACAAAAAAGACTTAACTTAGAAAATGCTGAAGCTGCGCCTGCAGCTAAAAAAGCAAAACAAGGTGTTTCGCCACAGAGCGGAGCTCAACTCGAGATTTGCAAGGATGACGGCTGGGCCCCATTGCATATTGCCGCCCTGGAAGGGGATGTTGCTGCCATTTAGGTGCTGTTACAAGATGGCGCCGATAAAGAAGCTGAAACCAAATTATGCTGGACCCCTTTGTATATTGCTGCTAAAAATGGACATATTGCAACTATTACTGCGCTAATTCAAGCTGGAGCCAATAAAGAAGGTAAAACCAAACATGGCTTGACCCCATTGCATGCTGCCGCCGCGAATGGACATATTGCAGCTATTGCTGCGCTAATTCAAGCTGGTGCCAATAAAGAAGCTACAACTAATGATGGCTCGACCCCGTTGCATTCTGCCGCTGGCTCTGCGCTGATTCAAGCTAGAGCCGATAAAGGAGCTAAAGCCAAGGATGGCGCGCCCCCCTTGCATTCTGTTGCTCAAAATGGACATGCTGCTGTTATTTCTGCGCTAATACAAGCTGGAGCAAATAAAGAAGCTAAAACGAAAAATGGCAGAACCCCATTGCATGAGGCCACTCACTATGGGTGTACTGCAGCTATCGCTGCACTGTTACAAGCTGGAGCAAATAAAGAAGCTACGACTAATGATGGCTCGCCCCCATTGCATATTGCTGCTGACGGGGGGAATGCTGCTGCTATTTCCTCACTGATTCAGGCCGGCGCTGAAAAAGAAGCCGAAGATAATAAAGAGCTAACCCCCTTGGACGTTGCCTCAATGCGAGGTCGAGTAGCCTCGATTTATGCCTTAATAAAAGGAGGAGCTAAGAAAGATTTCACATTATTATTCCAAATCATTAAGGAAAATAAGGCCGAAGTTTTTATGGCTTTTTATGACTTAGGTGCTCGCGTAATTTCCCAACATGAATCGTTAACTGAAGATCCGAAGATGCTTGCATTTCGCGATTTATTAGATCTTATTCTGGACATAAAAAAATCGGAAAAACCTAATGCACATGCAAGCACCGAAGAGCGAGCTAAACTGTTGTTCTTTTCTGCAGTATCAGGCTACGACATTCTTGTAAAAAGGCTTTTGGTAAATCCAAACTTGGCTTTGGATCAAAATGAGAATGGCGATACCGCACTACACTCAGTAGCCAAAAAAATAAAAAATCTTGGCGTTAATATTAAAGAATCGCCAAGCCTTAAGAATTGTGTGAATCTGCTCTTACGTGTTTCCAATCTAGAATGCAAGAATGCCGCCGGCAAAACAGCGTATGATGAAGGAAATGAACTTTTTCGTTCCATGGTTGATGAAATGCGCATAAAAAAAGCTCTCGCCTGGAGCCTAAAGACGGTCGGGGTGAATGTTACCAAAGACCAAGTATGCGGCATACCAGCCGATGTCCGAAAAATAATACTAAGTTATCTTACAAAGCATGCCTGGCTTCCGGGCTACTTGCTTAACAGTTCCACAAGCGAAAATCCTAAACTAAATACCCTGGCCAGGGGTCAGAAAGATTGAGCAGCAAATCTATAGCAGTTAACCCTTATTTTGCAAACCATGATGACTTGTGATGTACGTATTGATAATGCATCTCGAAGCATCGGTGTCCCCGAGAGTTGTGATAAGCATTATGGAGCTTAGGGGTTCCAAGGGGTCCGGGGCGGACCCATTGGGCGGGTCTCAGGGGCGCAGCCACCTGATGCAGGTGCAGGACGCAAAGTCCTGCTGCCCGGCGCAAAGCCGCCAGGCAGTTGCTAGCGCAGCAAATAAATTCGCCGTAGGCGCTAGGAACTGAGATTTTGATACAATCAAAAGTATAAATTGATTATAGCTCTTTTGCGTCAAGCACTTCTTTCCTAAAGTATTTGAATCAACTCTACACAGCATAAATTAAATCAATCAAGCCTTTTGACAAACAAACCAATCTTTTTTATCTTGAATGTAGCTAAGAAGTAGATAAAACGCAGGGAATCCCATGAATGGACGTCTTGTTATATTTGCTTTATGCATAACATTATTAACTTCTCCTCTAATTTGGGGTATGGAAGAGACTGCTTTTAGAGTTCAGATAGAGGGACCCAGAGATGCTGAGGGCGAGCTGGAAAAATTTTCCTTATCAGAAACGTCATTAAAACGATTGAAAGAAGAATACACTTCAGGCCCCCCCTATTCATTAAAACTCTATGCAACAATCGCTGCAATAAAACATATTTACACGCAAATAAAACAGAAAAAATTTCAGAAGTTTCTAGAGGACCAAGCAACAATTGCTCTGAAAGATGAAAGTTTTGGTCCTTATTTTGAAAGGCATATCACCAACCATATTACCCGATGTGGCGTAAATGTTTCTGATTTTGGCGGAAAGGTCCCGGTACTATTGGCCCATATTAAAACGCTCAATCTTGTAGATGCAATCTTGAGAGGTATTTTTAAGATGCCCAATGAACTGGTTAATTATGTTAGAGCAGTGCATTTGCTGAAGAATGAAGATATCCCTCATCATAAGGATTACTACGGCTACGTACTTCTGGGGGGCGATGAGCTGTTGGGCCTAGATTTTTCCGTAATGATGTCACCATTCTGGAGAACTTAAATTCGGCATTCAACATTCAAGCAAAGCTATCAGCTTTTAAACACTACTTCTGATCTTCTGATTAGCTATTTTCACGCGAGCGAGGTCTAAATTCAATCTTTTGCTTCCTCATAATGCTCTTTAAGATATTTTTGCCCCTCTTCCCCCAGCGAGTTATATAAGACAGGAAATTCTCCAAGCAATGAAACGTAACCATGCAAGGCCGCAAGAATAGCCGCATTTTTTCCCTCTTTCTCATTGGTGCGCTTATTAACATCCGCCCCTCTATTTAGCAATAATTTGATCATTGGCTTAAAGCCCTTTTCAGCAGCAAACATGAGTGCTGTCATGCCATCTTTATTTTGCGCATCAATAGCGGCACCTTTATCCAATAAAAGCTTCGCCGACCCCAGATCATCATTCATCGCAGCTTGCATGAGGAAGGTAGTGCCGTCTTTTTCATGCTTCTTTAAAGCCTCAATCACCGGCTGATCTTTATACTCTACGGCATAATCAAGAACTGTTTTTCCGGCTGCATCACGTGTCAGCTTTGGATTATAGTTAAGAACAGCCTTGACTACGTTAACACGACTTTCTTCAGGCTTTGCTCCATGGGGTTTGCCCCTCATAGCTTCAATAAGAGCCGTTCTTTTATAAGAATCTTGTGCATCCACATGTGCTCCCTTCATAAGAAGAGTCGTGACAAGATCGGAAAAACCGAGGTATGCCGCGAGCATTAATGCAGTTCTACCAACTGAGTCTTTCACATCAGGACTAACACCTTTTTCGAGCAGACTAGTAACGAATTCAGTATCATGGGCTGCAATTGCTTGGAGCAGGAAGCTGTTTAATGACTCTATTCCTTCTTTTTCCTTAATAAGTTCAACAATTTCAGGCAAAATTTTCTTTACCTCAGCAATCGTCAACTGTGATACCCCGTGCGGCAAAGCTTTCTTTAAAAATTCAGCTTCAAATGATGAGATTGGAATACCTGCAAAACGGCCTTGCAGCTCAGGCGGCAATATCTTTAAAACTTCACGCCGCTCTTCTGGAAGCATTTTACCTTCTAGTGTAGGGGGTAAAGACGCAAAAACCGGAAGAGCCAATGTAAGTACCATAAACAATAAAATTTTCTTCATTGTATTCCTTTCAGACACTTTCAGAGAGAATCGCTGTGCCCTTAATGCTTTATTTATATATGTATTTTTATTTTACCAATAGTTGCAAAACAATGTCAATAATTATTAAGTTTTCCCATCTTTTGGCCGTCCTGGCCAGCTGGCTAGGCTTGCCTGAAGACCGAGATGCTTCTCTAATAGACAAACAATAAATAAATTATTAAAATTATTATAAATAAAATTACTAAATGAGAGGCTTGTCGATTATGAAAAACAACAAAAATAGCATCTTTTTTGCTCTCTTCTTTTGCCTTGTAGCTTTTGAAACCTCTTGCATGGAAAAACAAAAAAGAGTTGATCAAGAAAATACTGAGCCAGCACCCGCAGCTAAAAAAACAAAACAAGAGGTTGCGCTACTTAGCGACGCTCAGCCCGAGGTTTGCAATGTTAGCTGGGCCCTTTGGAATCATATTGCCTTTTTAAGAGGTCAGTCTCTTCTTCATAATGCTGGAAAAGAAAAAGTTGCAAAAACCGAAATGGGCCTGACCCCTTTGCATTATGCCGCTCTAGAAGGGGACGTTACTGCTATTTCCGCACTAATACGGGCTGGAGACGAAAAAAATGCTAAAACGATCGATGGCTGGACCCCTTTGCATCTTGCTGCTTATTTTGGATGTATCCCTGGCATTTCTGCGCTCATACAAGCTAAAGCAGATCTCGAGGCTAAAACGATTGATGGTTGGACCCCTTTGCATCTTGCCACTGCAATTGCAATTACTGTGTTAATACAAGCTGGTGCTGAAAAAGAAGCCGAAGATTACAAAGGGCGAACACCATTAGACTTTGTTTCACAATTTGGCAAAATAGCGTCGATTTATTCCTTGATCGAAGCAGGAGCTAAGAAAGATTTTACATTTTTATATAAACACGTTGAGAAAGATGAGGCTCAAGTTATTATGGCTTTCTATGACCTGGGCGCTCGCGTGAGTTTAGAGCATAAATCGTTAACGCAAGCTCCGGTAACTCATGACCTTTTAGATTTCATTCTAGACTTAAAAAAATCGGAAAAGCCTAATGCAAACGTAAGTATCGAAGAACGAGCTCGGCTCTTGTTCGCTGCCGCAAAAGCAGGCTACGATATTCTTGTAAAAAGACTTTTGGCAAATCCAGGGTTAGATCGCTATCAAGATAAGAATGGCAATACAGCTCTGCACATAGTAGCAAAGGAAGTAGAAGAACCAGACGATGATGACGAAACGAGCGGACAGCTCAAGAATTGTGCAAACCTCCTTTTACTTGTTTGCAATCTAGAATGCAAGAATGCCGCCGGCAAAACAGCATATGATGAAGGAAATGAACTTTTTCGTTCCATGGTTGATGAAATGCGCATAAAAAAAGCTCTCGCCTGGAGCCTAAAGACGGTCGGGGTAAATGTTACCAAAGACCAAGTATGCGGCATACCAGCCGATGTCCGAAAAATAATACTAAGTTATCTTACAAAGCATGCCTGGCTTCCGGGCTACTTGCTTAACAGTTCCACAAGCGAAAATCTTAAACTAAATACCCTGGCCAGGGGGCAGAAAGATTGAACGTAAGTTAGCCTTTATATGCAGACCATGAGGCGTTGCGATGCGCATGTTGATAATGCATTTCGAAGCATCGGTGTCCCCGAGAATTGGAAGAGTGCTGTCGAGCTTGGGGGTTCCAAGGGGTCCGGGGCGGACCCATTGGGCGGGTCTCAGGGGCGCAGCCACCTGATCCAGGTGCAGGACGGAAAGTCCTGCTGCCCGGCGCAAAGCCGCTAGGCAGTTGCTGATAAAAAAACTGTTTCAATCATTTTTGCATCAAGCACTTCCTTCCTAAAGCATTTACATCAACTCTCTATAGCATAGAATTATTAACCAATCGAGCCTTTTGACAAACACACTAATCTTTTTTATCTTGAAAGTAGCTAAGAAGTAGATAAAAGGCAGAGGATCCCATGGATGGAAGGCTTGTTATATTTGCTTTTGTGCACAACACTAACTACCACTCTAATTTGGGGTATGGAGAAGACTGCTGTTGATGCTCAACTAGAAGCTCCCAAAACTGTGGACCAGACTGATCACGAAAAATATTCCTTACCACGAACTTCAAGCGAACTGTTGGAAAAGGAATATCTAAGAAAGCCCCATTCATTGAGATTCTGTGCGGCAATCGCGGCGCTAGAATATATTTACGGACAAATAAAGCAAAAAAAACATCAGAAGTTTTTAGAGGATCAAGCTGAAATTGCCCTTGAAGATAAAAGGTTTAGTGGCCCATTTGAATTGCACATCGCCATACATGGTATAAAAGTTTCTGATCATGGTGGAAAGACCGTAGTTTTTTTAGCGCATATGAAAACACTGAACCTGGCACATGCAATTATGAGAGGTATTTATAAAGTACCAGACGAACTGATTAGTTACATTAGAGCAGTTCACTTGCTGAAGAATACAAATACCCCATCTTATAAGGATTGTTATTGTTGCGTTCTTGGGGATGACACGATTCTACAATTAGAACCGTCCTTGATCTCTTCCCCCTTTTCTTAAAATATAACGCAGCGATCGCGAGGCAAAATTTCTAAATTTAATCCCGCGCTTCTGCATATCGCCTTGCTAGGTAGGCTTTATCTTGATCATTCAACGATTTTTCTAAGACTGGAAATTTTTTAAGTAAAGTACCACCGTAAACTTGTAGCGCTGCAAGCATTGCAGCATTTTTTCTAGGCTTCTCATAATTGCGTTTATTAACATCAGCCCCTCGCATTATTAACAGTTCAACGATTGAAGGAAAGCCTTTTTCTGCAGCAAACATGAGTGCTGTCATGCCATCTTTATTTTGCGCATCAATAGCGGCACCTTTATCCAATAAAAGCTTCGCTGAATCCTGGTCATTGTTCATCGCAGCCTGCATGAGGAAAGTAGTACCGTCTTTTTCATAGTTCTTTAAAGCCTTAATCACCGGCTGATCTTTATACTCTACCGCATAGTCAAGAACTGTTTTGCCATTTACATCACGTGTCAGCTTTGGATGATAGTTAAGAACAGCCTTGACTACATTAACACGACTTTCGGCAGGCTTTACTCCATGGGGCTTGCCCCTCATAGCTTCAATAAGAGCGGTTCTTTTATAAGTGTCTTGTACATCCACATGTGCTCCCTTTGTAAGAAGAGTCGTGACGAGATCGGATCCGCTAGATCATAGCATAGACAAAGCAGGAACATCCCGCCGAATTGACAAGGAATAAATAAACCAATAAAATTATTTTAAATAAAATTACTAACAAGAGGCATGCCGCGTATGAAAAACAATAAAACCAGCTTCTTTTTTGCTCTCTTCTTTTGCCTTGCAGCTTTTGAAATCTCCTGCATGGAAAAACAAAAAAGACTTGACGCAGAAAATGCTGGACAAGCACCCGCAGCTAAAAAAGCAAAACAGGAGCCTCTGCTACGCGATACTCAACTCGAGGTGCAAGATAATCTCCCAACAGCCAATCCAAACAGCAGAGAAATGTTAACTAAAAATGATTGGACTCCTTTGCATTATGCAGCTTTGAATGGAGACACCACTGCTATTTCTGCGCTTATACAAGCCGGTGCCGACAAAGAGGCTAAAACCGAGGATGACTGGACCCCTTTGCAGATTGCCGCTAGCTATGGACATGCTGCTGCTATTACTGCATTACTACAAGCTGGTGCCAACAAAGAAGCTGAAACCGATGATGGCTTGGGCTGGGCCCCTTTGCATATTGCCGCCCAAGAAGGACACGCTGCTGCTATTTCTGCGCTTATACAAGCTGGTGCCGACAAAGAAGCTAAAACCAATGATGGCTGGACCCCTTTGCAGATTGCCGCTAGCAATGGACATGCTGATGCTATTTCTATACTAATTCAAGCTGGCGCTGATAAAGAAGCTAAAACCGAGGATGACTGGACTCCTTTGCATATTGCCACCCAAAAAGGACATTTTGCTGCCATTTCTGCGCTGATTCAAGCTGGTGCCGATAAAGAAGCTAAAACCACGGGAGATGCTACCCCATTGCATATTGCAGCTGGAAATGGACATGCTGCTGCCATTTCTGCACTCTTTCAAGCTGGTGCCGATAAAGAAACTAAAACGAACGATGGCTGGACTCCTTTGCATTTTGCCACCCGGGAAGGACATGCTGCTGCTATTTCTGCACTAATACAGGCTGGTGCCAATAAAGAAGCTAAAACCAACGATGACTGGACTCCTTTGTATATTGCCGCTAGCAATGGACATGCTGATGCTATTTCCGCACTAATACAGGCTGGTGCCAATAAAGAAGCTAAAACCAATGATGGCTGGACTCCTTTGTATATTGCCGCTAGCAATGGCCATGCTGATGCTATTTCTACACTAATTCAAGCTGGCGCCGATAAAGAAGCTAAAATCAATGTTTATGGCTGGACTCCTTTGCATATTGCAGCTGGAAATGGACATTTTGCTGCCATTTCTGCACTAATACAAGCTGGTGCCGATAAAGAAGCTAAAACCACGGGAGATGCTACCCCATTGCATATTGCAGCTGGAAATGGACATGCTGCTGCTATTTCTGCACTAATTCAAGCTGGTGCCGATAAAAACGCTAAAGCCAAGAAGGGCTGGACCCCTTTGCATTTTGCCGCCCGAGAAGGACATGCTGCTGCTATTTCCGCACTAACCTATCGTGACTGGAACTGGGCCTATAAAGAAGCTAAAACCTATGATGACTGGGGCTGGACCCCTTTGCATATTGCCGCTCGAGAAGGACATGTTGCTGCTATTTCTGCACTACTTCAAGCTTGTGCCGATAAAGAAGCTAAAAACAAGAACGGCTGGACCCCATTACATACCGCTGCCCACGAAGGACACGCTGCTGCTATTTCTGCACTGCTTCAAGCCGGTGTTGACAAAGAAGCTAAAGCCAAAGACGGCTTTGGCGGCTTGACACCTTTGCATTTTGCCGCTCAAAATGGACATGCTGCTTCTATTTCTACACTAATTCAAGCTGGTGCCGATAAACAAGCTAAAACCAATGATAATGGCTGGACTCCTTTGTATTTTGCCGCCCGATTTGGACATGCTGCTGCTATTTCTGCACTAATTAAAGCCGGTGCCGATAAAGAAGATAAGAATGGCTGGACCCCATTACACACTGCCGCCCGATATGGACATGCTGCTGCTATTTCTGCTCTGATTCAAGCTGGTGCTGACAAAGAAGCTGAAGATAAAGATGGCTGGACCCCATTACACGCTGCCGCACGAGATGGACAGGCTGCTGCTATTTCTGCATTAATTCAAGCTAGTGCCAATAAAGAAGCTAAAACTGAGGATGGCTGGACCCCTTTGCATTTTGCCGCCCGATATGAACATGCTGCTGCTATTTCTGCTCTGATTCAAGCTGGTGCTGACAAAGAAGCTGAAGATAAACAAAAGCAAACTCCATTGTGCTTAGCTTCAAATGAGCACCAAATAGCATCGATTTATGCCTTGGTAAAAGCAGGAGCTAAGAAAGATTTTACATTTTTATATAAAGCCATTAAGGAAAATAGGACTCAAGTTCTTATGGCTTTTTATGACTTAGGTGCGTGCATAAGTTTAGAACATAAATCGTTAACCCAAGATCCAACAATGCTTGCTCTTTTAGATCTTATTCTAGACCTAAAAAAATCGGAAGAGCCTGATGCAAGCGTAAGCACCACACAACACGCTAGGCTCTTATTCTCTGCCGCAGAATCGGGCTACGATATTCTTGTAAAAAGGCTTTTGGTAAATTCAAAATTAGCTTGCCATCAAGATAAGAATGGGAATACCGCACTTCACCTAGTAGCCAAGAAAATAAAAAATCGCGGCGTTTATATCGAATCACTTAAGAATTGTGTAAACCTCCTCTTACATGTCTCCGATCTAGAATGCAAAAATGCCGCTGGCAAAACAGCTTATGATGAAGGGAACGAACTTTTTCGCTCGATGGTTGATGAAATGCGCATAAAAAAAGCTCTTGCCTGGAGCCTAAAGACGGTCGGGGTGAATGTTACCAAAGACCAAGTATGCGGCATACCCTCCGATGTTCGAAAAATAATACTAAGCTATCTGACAAAGCATGCGTGGCTTCCGAGCTACTTGCTTAGTAGCTCCATGAGCGAAAATCTTCCTAAAAGTGTAGAGTCTGTTTAAGCAAAGAAACAATGAAGGGAATAACCTATGAAAAACAACAGGAGCGGAATCTTTTTTACGCTCTTCCTTTGTTTGGTAGCTTTTGAAATCTCCTGCATGGAAAAACAGAAGATTAAAGAAAATGCTGAGCCCGTAAACGCATCCAGTAAAAACTGCGAAGAAATCGTAGTCAGAACTAATAATTGGACCCAATTGCATTATGCCGCAGCCGAAGGAAATAGTGCCGCTATTTCTGCTCTAATTAAGGCTGGTGCTGACAAAGAAAGTAAAGGACCGCTCGGCACCACTCCTTTACATCTTGCCGCGGAAAGGGGACATGCTGCTGCTATTGCTGCTCTCTTGCTAGCTGGCGCTAATATAGAGGCTAAAACTGATGCAGACTTGACCCCATTGCATCATGCGGCTGGATTCGGGCAGACCGCTGCTATTTTTGCGCTCATACAAGCGGGAGCAGAAAAAGACGTCCGAACCAATGCTGACAACACTACCCCATTGCACCTTGCCGCCCTAGACGGACATACTGCCGCTGTTTCTGCCTTGATACAAGCTGGAGCCGATGTACAGGTCAAAAAAACTACAGATGGCGCTACCCCCCTGCATCTTGCCGCTTTTAAAGGACATGCTGATGCTATCTCCGAACTGTTATCAGCCAAAGCCGAGATAGAAGTTAAGCTTAACGATGACTCGACTCCGTTGCATTGTGCCGCAGCCAAAGGAAATAGTGCAGCTATTTATATTCTTTTACAAGCTGGCGCCGACAAAAATGCTAGAAACAAACTTGGCTGGGCCGCTCTCCAAAACTTATACAAATCTATACAAGTTATGGTCTAATGACATCACGCCATCAGTTTTAATTTCTTGGAGGTGCAGATAATCTGCTGTTTTATCCCCGCGACGCAGAATCGCGCCACTAGATAAAACCCTCCAAGCCCAGCGTTCCCTAATTGGAACCCGGCCCGAGCTAGGCACTAGCAAAAATGGTTCTTTGCTTATTTCTTCGATCCTCTTATAGGCCTTACGTAGGCCATTACACGCAGCATTTTCATCACGTATATGAATTGTTATGCAACCTTGACAGAGCCACTCTCTTTTTGATGGGTGTATACCTTCCTGAACTATAAAACCGCAAGCATGACATGTACGCGTTGTGCCTGTTTCATCAAACTCATAGTAGGTCTTGCCCGACTTGAGTGCAACCCATGCAATAATAGTTTTACATGTCCCAATAACCGAACGATTATTCATCGCTCTTCTCATTGCCGTTGTTATTCCTTGGCCCTGTGGTGCATAATCTCCAATAGCTATAAAATCGTAGTACTTACATAATTGATTCGCAATACGATAACAAAACAGCTTTATATGTTCTCGCCGTTTTGCCAATGCTTTGTCTAGAGTTTCTCTTAATTTTTTATATCTGCGTGACTCCTCCCAATAGGTAATTATCTTGTTGTCAACGGGGACTTCTATTTTTTTAGATTTCTTCTCACAGCAATCTAACGATGACCTTAATTCATCAATTCTTCGATCATATGCCTTAAGCCAATAGGGTGCTTGAATCTCTAAAGCACGGTCTTTATTGTCTACGCCGTAGAGTAAATTTTTATGGTTGGGATCGAATGCAATGACTTTGGTAATGGGTTTTGGATCAGGTACTTTCCTTGCAACGGTAAATGCTGCCCTAAAGATTCCATGCTCTTTTACAATACGGAGATTACGAATATCTTGATCTTTTAAAAGATGTGCCTCAGAAATGGGAATTTGCAAAGAATGACGCTTTCTATCCAAACCCATTCCAAGTGACAGATGAAGTGTATTTCCTATAACTTTATATCCTTTGCCTGGTTCATCATACAGCAATGAAAACCACTTAGCCTTCCAAGCATGAAAACGAGGCCAACCAATTTTTTTCCCTTTTCTCCTGCCCTTACAAGAGTCATCATAAGCACGGATAGTACTAGTAAGTCCCAAGGCTGTATTTTTTAAGGGGGATGAGTGAACACTTTTTAAATAGGGATGCGCCTCTTTCATTCCTGGAACTAAGTCACGTAAACCATAGGGGCTATAGAGAATTTTCAGTGCTTTTTTATCGCCTGTTTCTCGAGCTCGTTGTCTCTCTTGGTTTGCAAACTCTAAAAGATTGTTAAAGAGCGAATTACATTTACGTGATTGGTCATCTAAGCAATGAACTGATTTTTTATCAGGATGCAGATCTAAGTAAATTACACTCAATACTTCTTTCATTATACTGCCTGCGTGATCGTATCCAATAATTTTTTATTTTTTTGCTTCGAGCTCAATAAGCAATTCCATAAATTCGATGTACAATAAAGCCGAGTATCTGTTTCTTATCGAAATCATAACCCGAAAATTGAGCATAGGCAATAGTCAGATTATTTTAATATGATAAAAGCGTAGTCACGGTTTATGAATCTCATACCGACGTTGACCATCTTTGGGGCGCTCAGATTATCCATACCTAGGAAAGTCCCAGTAGATTCCTGCCGCTTTTTCAATAATTATAAACTTGCTCATATTAATAATATATAAGCAGGTTTAAGCACGTTTCACACAGCTGTTAACTTGCCCCTATGCATGTTGCCATCGCAAATGGACACACGGCTGCTATTTCAACACTTATACATGTTGAAGCCAATAGGAAAGCTAAAACCAAAGATGGCTTTACACCATCGCATAGTGCCGCGGCACCTGGTCGCACAGCTGCGATTTTCGCAAGCTGGCGCTGAAAAAGAAGCCGAAAATAACATCGCTTATATGCAAACCATTATGACTTACGATGCGCATATTGATAATGCATCTCAAAGCATCGGTGTCCCCGAGAGTTGTGATAAGCATTATGGAGCTTAGGGGTTCCAAGGGGTCCGGGGCGGACCCATTGGGCGGGTCTCAGGGGCGCAGCCACCTGATCCAGGTGCAGGACGCAAAGTCCTGCTGCCCGGCGCAAAGCCGCCAGCGCGTTGCTGATAAAAAAAATAAATTCGCCGTAGGCGCTAATGAGCTCGAATTAATTATTAAAACACCCATTGGTGATTTCTATGCATATGCTATAATTATAGAAATTATCTAAGAGGTGGTTCTATGAAAAAAAATTATGGCGTCTGGGGCCTCGGTGTTGTTGGAAAATCTGTGCTTCAATTCCTGCATTCGCATTCCCACCATTACGCGATCAACAAGCTTATGGTAATGGACAAACGCACTCCAACGCCTGATGAAACTACCTTCTTAAAAAAGCTCAACATAGAGTATATTAATCAAACCGACCAAAACCGCTTTTTCACCTCTGCCGACCATATCATTCCAAGCCCTGGTATTGATATACGAGAAGCTGATTCTTATAAAGAGAAAATGATTGAGGAAATCGATCTCTTTTTTGATGCTTGGCAAAAGCCGCTCATTGCAGTCACTGGTACTCTTGGAAAGACATCAGTCGTACATTTACTTTCTCGGATTTTAGAGCATAATGGCATCAAACTTGCTACTGGCGGGAATATTGGTACAGGCATGCTTGATCTTATCAGCCAGAAAGCCCAATATGGTCTTCTAGAACTTTCAAGCTTTCAGCTCGAACGAGCCAAGCGATTTGCGCCAGATATCGCGATCCTAACAAATCTATATCCTAATCATTTGGATCGTCATGGGACTATGGATGAATATTTGCAGGCAAAATATCGTATCATGATTCACCAAAAAAATGATCAAAAGGCACTGGTACCGTGGGCTTTAAGAAAAGAACTGCGTTCGCTATCATCTCGCCCATTTCATTTTTTTTCTACTCAGATTTCAGATTCCTCGAATCCTAGTTCAATAAATTTTGATCCCAAAGAGCTGCATCCCACAGACATTCTGTATACGCTAAACAATCAGGAAGTGCGCAAAATTACTCATACTTCCAATGAACTCATCTTTAACACGCAGAATCTTCCAGCTCTCTCATACAATGAAAATTGGCTTATTCTTCTTGCGGCATGCGATATGCTAGGAGTGCTGAACCAAACTACCTTCACTATACCGGCTCTAGATTTGCCTCATCACCGCCTTGAAAAAGTTGGTACGGCACGCGGAATAACTTTCTATAACGACTCTAAGTCAACAATACCTGAAGCAACGGTCGCCGCAATCCAGTATATTTCTCCCGCACGTATCCATCTCTTTTTAGGTGGGCTAAGTAAGGGGGTTGATCGCGCTTCTAACATGGGCTCATTTAAAGATAAGGTAGCATCAATTATCTGCTTTGGTGCCGAAGCCGATACGCTTTATAATGCTTGCATCCAAGCAGCTATTCCTGCACAAAAATATGTGCATCTAGAAGAAGCTTTCAAAGGCTGCATTGAAAAGGCTCAACCAGCAGATCTTGTGCTTTTTTCGCCAGCAGGCTCAAGCTGGGACTTCTTTAAAGACTATAAAGAAAGAGGCGATACTTTTGTAAAACTTGTGCATGCATTGGAACAAGAACAAATCTGAGATTTCTTATTTTTGCTCTTTTTGCTCAAATAGATTTATCACATTTTCCGAAGGATCTAAGAATGGAGCTTCACGTCCCCAAGGCTTATCAAGTGGTTGTTGGATGAATTTAACTCCTTTATCACTTAATCTTTCATACTCAGCAGTAACATTATCCGTAGTAAATACCAGTAAGGGAGCATCTGGCGATTGCTTCCCAACGAGAGCTTTTGCTTCGGCGCTATCGGCTTTAAGAATAACAATGCCAAAGTCGGGCTGCTCAACGGGCGAAACTGTAATCCAGCGAATGCCATAGTGTACCATATCTGATTGGAGCGTCAGGCCAAGAGTTTTGGTATAAAATTCGAGTGTTTTGTCTTGATCGTTCACGTAAAGAACGGTACGTATCATCTTTTTAAGCATGGATGTCCTTACACAATGAATAGTATAATTTCAACAAAGAATAACAAATTATAGGTTAGATACAAGAAGATTCAAGAGAAAATACCTAGAAATGAAAAGAGCCCCTTTTAAGGAGCTCTTTTTAAGTATCATCTTAATGACTGTTAGTAGCAGACTAGATTTCCGAACTGATCGTAATAGCAGCTGCTACCGTAACCATCATACCCGTAGCCACCATAGCCGTATCCGTCACCCCAGTATCCAGCATACAATGGCCAGCCCCAACCATATCCGCCATAACCGTATCCGCCATAACCTGCTCCGTAACCGCCGTAGCCACCACGACCATAACCTCTACCGTATCCACGGGCATACGCACGCCCACGACCACGTCCGGCCACACCACGTCCACGTCCAACAGCACGTCCACCACGGCCACGCATTGCAGCACCACGTCCACGAGCACCGCCTCGCATCCCTGCACGAGCACCGCCACGAGCGCCGCCGCCGCGCATTCCTACACCGCGACCGCCTCCACGTCCTCCGCCTCGGCCTCCGCCACCGCCTCCGCGTCCACCGCCACGGGCTTCGAGCGTATCAAATATGGCACAGCCACTGATCAGTGTCATTACTAACACTAGATATCTAAATGCTGACTTCATAGTCCTCTCCTTTTTTACGGTTTAAAACATATTCTAATTGTAATTATATAAAATTACACTATTCAAAATCAACGTTTTTTACTTTTATTGCATGAGGCAATTAAATTAGACGCTCGTTGAGCGGTTCTTTCAATAAGTGTCGATCATCGCCAAAACAATTATTGACTATTGGAATAATAAATTCGTATAATTATATATAATGGATAATTTTGATAAATCTAATGTAAATACGAAGGAGACATCATGAAATTTGCCTTGCAGATCTTCACACTCACACTCTTTGCATGCACCGGTTCGTCGGTCTTTGCAGAGGCTTATTACTCTGAGACTCATGAAGAGTATACTCTTAAGTCACAATGGCAGTGTCCTAATAAAAAGAATTTTGAAACAGAAGCTGCAGCACGAAAAGCATGTGGCAATCAAGCAAAAATGGTGTATGTTGATGAACAAGGCAAAACGGTTTCGTTATTTTAACCCTTAGCCCTTTTGACAATCCCCTATGGAAACATTACAATTAGTATAAATAGAAAAAGCTGTTTTAATTTCAAATAGGGGAACAAAAAATGAACAGGAAATATGCTTTTTTATTGCTCTTGATGCTCTTTACACTAGGAGTACTTAAAGCGAATTTGCAGGAGATTCAGCAACCCAAAACATATAATGACCTGGTGCAGACAGTCTCTGCCTTACCTACCTTTAGAGATCTTTATAACCAAAGTAAAATTGCGTTACACTTCATGCCTGGCACTCTAAAAGACTTTGCTGAGTACAGAACCTTGAAGAGCGTGACATTTGCTCAGTTTGAGAAGGTTTTGGATGAATTTTTTAGCCTTATGATCTCACAGCTTAAAAATAAAAACGCATGGCTTAACGCTGACCTGCCTCTATCCGAGCTTTTAGATCCGATGGGAGAGGAATTTGTGCCTTACGCACAAAAGCTATTTCTAGATCCGGGTTCCCTTCTTATTTGCAAGGGCGACTTGCATGGGGATCTCCATTCACTAATGGCTTTTATAAAAAATTTGCAAGAAACAGGCATTACGAGCAAGGAAGATGCCTTAAAAATTGTTAACCCATTCCACAATCTCGTTTTTCATGGAGATTACGTCGATCGCGGTATTTGGGGTGTTGAGGTACTCTATGTGCTTATGCTCCTCAGGCTTAAAAACCCTAACAATGTTTTCTTAATTAGAGGAAATCATGAAGATCCGGATATTGCTCAGCATTACGGCTTTCATAGCGAATTTCACGAAAAATTTGAACTCGAAGCCACAGAAGAGGATCTCCAGCGCTGTTATAGTAAGATCTCAAAATTTTACAACTATTTACCAATAGTGTGCTATGTCGGCTCAGGCAAAGACCAACAAAAGAACTTTATGCAATTGTGCCATGGCGGTATTGAGCTAGGGTACAATCCTAAGGCCTTTTTACATGCACCTGCTGATATACACTACCACTGGATCGAAAAATTCAATAGATACACCCAATGCTGCAACCTAGCATCCCATGAAGTAAAAATGCCAATGGCTACGGTTCTTCAACCGCTTAAATCGCTCTGCAAGGATTTTGTGGCTATAACACCTATGGAGCCTTACCCTCTGGGCACTTTATGGCACGATTTTGTTGTCGATCCGAATGGGCCCAATATGTTTAAGCAGGCTAGAGGCTATATGTTCAATAAAGCTCTTACCGAAGATTATTTGAATGCAGTCAGCACAGACCTGGTCAAGCTTTTTGGCATACTTCGTGCGCATCAACATACCCCCGATAATAATGATCCTATGATGAAGTTGTTACTCGAATCGCAGGGATGCGCTGCGCTCTGGCGAGACAATAGAGATAGCGCCTTTATACCTGTTTCTCAAGGTATGGTACTTACCTTACTGCTATCACCAGATAGTCTTCACGGCATGCCAAATCTAGGTGGAACGTCGTATACCGGATTTGATTATGACACCTATGCCATGGTAAAAACGGGTGAGAAGCTTTCTGATTGGACAATCAAAGTAATAAATAATGCCGTCTATAAAATGCCGGCAGCTTCATGATATTTTGCCCAGAAAATGCCCTCTTTATGGCTTTTAAGCTGTTAATTTTTGGGGGGTTTTCCAAACACCTTACGTAATTCATTTTTTGCAGCTTCTAGCCGATTCCTATCATCCTCTGGAAGCTTTTTCCCTGCTCGATTGATGTAATAATTAAGCATCGACATTGCTGACTGAAACTTCGTACCTTTGGTCCGATTGCTGGCCATCACGGCTTCTTTAAGTCCTCGAGCAATTTTTTTGGGAGACCAGGTAAAAATGCCTTCAGGTAAATCCATGGCATTAGATGTTTCCTGCACATGGGCTACCCAATACTTTTTCTTTGGTGGCGTTGGCATACTATTACCCAAGTATCTCGTCGATTTTCTTTTCAGGAGCCTGCTTAATTCTATTTATATTGTGAGCATAGACAAGCGTCGTATTTATATCCGCATGACGGGCCATAGCACGCGCTTCCTGCGGAGTCGCTCCAGCTAAAAGGCTCAGCGTAATTGCCGTATGGCGCAAACTGTGTGCAGTAAGGCGAGAATCATCCAAATCAACTTGCCTAAATCGGGTTTTTACTATGCGCGATACCGAGCGTGTGGTAAGTTTTTTACCAAAGTTCTTGGTACTATGCGAGGCAAACAAGGGATCTTCATTTTTTACGCTGGCACGCGCTTTTAAATACTCCTCAATCGGGCCAAGCGTATGCTCTGTTAATAATACTAACTCATCTTTTGAATCCCGCCCTTTGCCGTGAATAAACAGAACGGTTTCACCCCCCTGCTTACTAATATCCTCACGTAATGCACGGGCAATTTCAATGGTTCTCAGACCCGTGCGCAGCATCAGATTAATGACCGCAAAATCTCTTTTGCCCGTCAAGGTGGTACGTTTGATTGATGCCAAAATCATTTTAACTTGATCCACGCTCAGGGCATCTTTCTTGAAACCCCGTTTGCGCGCCGGACCCTTAATGCCACGTGCGACATTGGGAAACATCTGATTTGCTTCAAGCCATTCAAAAAAACGGCGTACTGCAGTTAAATAGCCACCAATGGTAAATGCCGCAAGCTCGCGGTCAGTTTTTAGATATTCCTTATAGCGTAACAAATGCTCGCGACTCATATCGCCCAATTTCTGTTTGGCGCACCAAAGAAAAAACTCTTTAAGTTGCCTTTGGTAGGTACTTTTGGAAGATTGGCGTATATCCAATGACGAAAGAAAGCTCGCGATGTGCTTTTTTGAAAACTCATACTTTTTTTGATGAAAAGAACTAGCAAGCATTGGTAAATCCCTTCGTAATGCGTAAGATAGCATACGCAAAAGGCTGTAAATAATCAATAATTTTCCAATAACCCTTCGGCGGCAAAAAATCTTACTTGACAATTTTTTGAAAGATGTAATACTTTTTATATACTTTAAAAGTTTTGTAAAAAAAGGATTACCATGAAAAAATTTCTCATACTTGCAAGCCTCTTTGTACCAAAGGCCCTCTTAAGCATGGATGCCCAGCTTGTTCTACATAAGCAACAGCAACTTTTAGCTGCAATCGAAAAGAGCGGTGCAGAAAGAAATGCGGCCCTAGAAACTATAAAAGAGCTTATTAAAGAGGGTGGGGTTAGCCTTAACTATCGGTATCCTGAAAGGGCCTATAGCACTCCGTTAATGCTCACCGTTAAGCAAGGAAATCTTGAAGCAGCAAAATTGCTTTGTAAAGAAGCAATGGTCGATCCAAATATAGCTGACGAATTGAAAAATACGCCACTTCATGCAGCCATGTGGGGCCTAAATGATGCTGGACTTCTCATGATTCGTTTATTGGCAGATAAAGGCTCCATGATGGACCGCTGTCTAAACAATGAATGGCAATCACCACTGCAAGTGGCAATCTCCGCACTCAATCTAAACCAGAATATTGTCCCCAACCGCGTTCTTGCGCTTATTGCGCTAGGTTCTCATTGCTATGGGACTAAAATTGATGATTTCTCTGTTACAACGTCTCTTGGCTTTGCAAACCACCATCCTACAAACGATGGCATTCTGCTAGACGCATGCTTTCTGGATAATAAGGGCATACTTTACCCCGGTTGCCGCCTGGACGCAAACCCCAATGCAAAAGATAAAATATATGGTATGACTCCCCTCATGTGGCCGGCTGCCAGAGGCCACTTTGCTTTAGCAAAGCTTCTGCTTTCTGATCCCAAAATCGATGTAAATGCTACTGATAATTTTGGCGATACTGCCTTGCATTACGCAGCTCGCAATGGTCATTGGCAGCTTGTGCAATTGCTCTTAGACAACCCCACCATCATAGGCAATATAAAAAATAACAATGGCACAACCCCACTTGATCTTGCCAAGCTACGCGACCATAAAAAAGTAGGTCGCATTTTGGTCGATGAAGTAATAAGGCGCAACCGCAAGCTTTTTCTCATTTTTACGCGCAGGGATAATCGCACCCCAGAATCGAGCTTGCCCCTCCTTCCAACAGATGTTGCTCATCTTATTTTTGATAACCCAAAACCCATTGGGGCAGATCGAAGGGGCTTCGCCAAGATTATTAGGCTTTGCCAAAAACCTGCATAATCGAACAAATCAAACTCTTTCCTTATTTCTTTATTTTGTATATAGTTGAAGTATACAGAAAGGCCAAAAAACATGAAAAATGAACAGTCACGCATAACAATTGATATTCCTGCAAATATCCATAAAAAATTTAAAGCACTTGCTGCAAGCAAAGGAAAAACGATGCGAGGATTAGTGGTTGAATATATTAATAAACAGCTGTCAATGGAAAGTAATGAAAAAGAATGTCCGCATGACCACACTCCAAATGCTAAAACCCTTAAGGCGCTTGAAAATATAGAGAAAGGCAAAAATTTAGTGAAGTGCAAAGACGTGAAGGATCTTTTAAAAAAGCTAGGCATCTAAATGCTAAATCCTGTTTATGAAAATACTTTTAAAAAAGATGTTGAGAGAGCAAAAAAGCGTGGTAAAAACATGAATAAACTTTCAGACATAGTGGTACAACTGATTGAAGAAAAATTGTTGCACCCAAAACATAAAAATCATAAACTCGTGGGCAATTGGAAGGATCACTGGGAATGCCACATTGAGCCCGACTGGCTTCTTATTTATAGTAAAACGAAGATAGAGATTGTTTTTGCGAGGACCGGCACACATGCCGATCTTTTTTAATATGATGCAATCTTTTTAAGTTCTTCAATTCCCACCTTTTTAATAAGAGATTGTACGGGAGCAAAAAGCGGTGTAGGAAATTTATCCCAAGCAAACCATTGCCACCCTTCGCATTTATGTGGCTCTAACAGCTGCAATTCCCCTTCAAATCGGTCTACAAACACAAAAAGCGTAATATAATGCTTATTGCCTTCTATTATATCAGCCGTCCAAGGCCCAAGTTGTACAGAAAGAGCATTTAATCCCGTTTCTTCGGCTAATTCCCGCCGAGCACATTCTTCAACACTCTCACCAAATTCTAAATGGCCGCCTGCAAAAGACCATTCTCCTGCGCCATGTGCCCCTTTTCTTTTGCCAAGAAGCACGAGGCCATCTTTTATGAGGGTAATCCCCACACCAACCTTGGGGCGTATTTTAATTTGTTCCATTTTTTTCCTCCCGTGTTAGAGCACTGCTTCAGTATAAAATTTCTTGGCGCGTCACGCAATTCTTGAAAGATCTGCAGACACCGCTTCATAGGCTCTTTCATTAATACATGCCAAAAATTCTTATTTGACAATTTTTTTGAAAAATGGCATAATTCAGAATAAGTTTCTAAAATTTTGACTAAGAAGGATATGTATGAAGAATTACATTTTATTAGCCTGTTTACTGGCATCAGGTGCTCTTATTGCCATGGAAGAGTCGGCCGGTCTTTCAAAAGAAATAATGGAACACAGCACAAAACAATATCAACTCTTGCATGCACTCAAGCGCAGCAACAAGCCTGGAGCAAAGAAAGAGAGCTTGGAAACTGTAAAAAAGCTTCTTGCAAAAAAAGGGTCTGAGGTAGAAATAGATATTAATTTTCAGTATCCAGGGCTATCCAACCAAACTCCTTTAATGCTTGCCCTCTGGCATGGCAACTCTGATGTAATTCGTCTTGTATTATCAACGCCTGGTCTTAATGCGAGCATTCAGGACAGAGACGAACGGACAGCACTGCATCATTGTGTGCAAAATCGTAAAAATATAGAACCACTCAAACTTTTATTAGAACAGGGACCTCATCTGAACCCTGCGCTCGACCTCAATCAACGAGGCCAAGACGGCATGACGGCACTTTGGAGTGCCATTCACGATAGAAATCTTGAAGCAGTCAAGCTACTTTGTCAAAAAGCGGAGATCGATGCAAACATTCCCACAGAAAAATATGCTTTCGGGGGAAACTATCCACTTCACGAGGCAATGTCTCACAAGGCAATGTCTAATGTAGAAAATGGGCCGCTCTTAATTCGCTTATTGGCAGATAGGGGTGCCAGGATGGATTGCACAAACGCCACAGGCCAAACGCCACTTAGCCTTGGACTTTGTCGCCTTAATCAACAAGCGTACTCTACCGACGGAATGATTGCGCTGCTTGCACTAGGCGCATCAGCTAATGATGCACTTGCCGGCTCACTAGATAAATTCAGCATCACCTTCGAAAACAGATCGGCAGTGCGCCGCGATCCATCAAGCATTTTTCTTGACGACTTCTTTCGTGCGTGTCTGGGCGATATAAACAGCCACTCGTATCTTCGCTCAACTTGGTTGCTCGGAGGAAAACCAAATATCAAAGATAGAGTCTACGGCATGACATCACTTATGTGGGCCGCTGCACGAGGAAAGCTTGAACTTGCTCAGCTTCTTCTTACACAGGATAAGAGATATGTGTGCGCAACTGACGATAAGATAGATGTTGCTGCGACTGATAATTTTGGTGACACTGCATTACATTATGCAGCTCGCAATGGTCATGCTGCACTTGTACAACTACTCTTAGATCACTCAGATCTTATAGGAAGTATCAAAAATAATAACGGTAAAACGGCGCTTGATCTTGCCAAAATGCGCGATCATAAAGCTGCCGGCCGTATACTTTACAAAGACAGAGTAACATATCTAAATCTTGCTGGCAGCTTATCAGGGCTCAGTGAAAATGGAGCTCTGCCACGACTGCCAAGAGAGGTTGCTGAATTGATTCTTTATTTCCGCAGAATAGCTGCTGACCCGAAAAAGACAAAGCCAAAGGGGCCCGCAGCCTTTATTTCGAATAAAATAAATAAATTTCTAAAAAAGCAATAAAGAAAGACCGATCATGAAGCAATCTTTTTTAGTATCATTAGCATGCATGCTCGCCTCAGGCCCGGTGCTAGCAATGGAGAATGATGCTGCCATAACTATGGCCTTAGAGCAGGAAATAGCGAGCTCTCATGAAAAAGAATATCAACTTTTAACAGAAATAGATAACACTGGTATTCAGGAATTAAAACCGGCCGCTTTGGAGGCTATAAAGGTACTTATTGATGGCGGAGTTAACATAAATTTTCAATATGCTGATAGGCTCAACCAAACTCCTTTAATGATCTGCATTCGACATGGAAAAATCGAAGTTTTCAATCTGTTATTATCTGCACCCGGCCTAAATGTCCGTTTAAAAGATGCAAATGGCATGGAGGCCATTCACTACTGTATAGAATATAACATATCGGATGTACTCCTGAAGCTGTTGCTTACTCACAGGGCAACCCTCCATCCCGCTCTTGATCTCAACGCACCTGGCAGGGAAGGCACCACTCCGCTCTATATGGCCATCGCGCAAGATAATCTTGCACAGGCCGAGCTGCTTTGCAAGGAATCGGACATCAACCCAAACATTCCCACGGCTTGGGGAGTCTTTCCGCTTCATGCTGCAGCACAACATTCGTCTATTTTATTTCAAAGAGCAGCTTATATAGGCTCCCTAAGTGAGCTTATGATTCGTCTCTTAGCAGACAAAGGAGCTCTGATGAACTGTATAAATTCGAGTAGTCAAACGCCTTTAAGCTCCACTTTTGGCGAGATCGTGATAAGTATCATGGATGCCAAGATGTTTGGAACCAATCCATTTTTTGATAATAGCCGTATGCTTGCCCTCCTTGCATTAGGCGCATCTCCAACGCCAGCACAAACTGAGTATCTGAAAGAAATGCCTTCTGTACTCTCGACAAATCGCCCATTGCTGCTCGATATGTGCGTTTTCACAGCCGTTACGCAGACCGAAGAAGCACTTTCGAAGATTCATTTTTATTTGGCAAATACACCAGCTGATCCTAATAAAAGAGATACAGTCTATGGAATGACACCGCTCATGTGGGCTGCTGCGCGCGGTCATCTGAAGCTTGCTAAGCTGCTTCTTACACATCCCAACATTGATGCCTGCGCTACCGACCATTTAGGTGACACAGCATTACACTACGCAGCTCGAAATGGCCATCTTGCTCTTGTTATACTACTCTTAAGGAAGACCGGTATCTTTGTAAACCAAAAAAATCATAATGGTAAGACCGCGCTTGATCTTGCCAAACTGCACATCCTCGAAGATGCTGACCCTGCCAAACAGCTAAGCCTCCAAAGAATATGTACAGCGCTCGAGCTTCACCAAAAAATGATGGTGCACTATTTTGCGTCAGTCAAAAGTCGTGGGGCGAATTGCAACGTGGCGCTATTGCCTGCAGATGTTGCTATGCTGATTCTTCATCATCTTGGGAAGCTTCATGAAGCCGATTTTTTAAAGTTAGTGAAGGATGCCACGTTTTAACCATAATGAGAAACAAAATAGATAAATAATTAATAGAGCTTAAGAAAGATGTAAAGGAAGGTTCAATCATGCAGAAGTATATTTTATTAGCAAGCATACTTGCATCACATGCCCTTTCTTTTGGCATGGATGCTCAAATAGCCAGTCTTGTACAAGACGTGGGAAAATTTGTAAGCCAACATACAAAACAAGAGCAACTTTTAAATGCGCTCGAGCACAATAATGTGCCTGAAACATCGGGTGAGAGATTGAAAACCATCGAAGCTCTTATTAAAGATGTTGGCATAAACTTTCAATTCTCTAAGAGGGCCAACCAAACTCCGTTAATGATCGCTTTGCAGCATGGCAATCCTGAACTAATACGTTTTTTATTATCTGCGCCTGGTCTCAATATACAGATTAAAGATGCGCAAGGCCATGGAGCGCTTCACGTCGCAGCGATAAATCCTACAGATGCAGTACCCCTCAAGCTATTATTAGAGCACAGAGCTAGGCTCAATCCATCGCTTGATTTGAATGAGCGCTGCTGCCTAGACGGCATGACTGCACTATGCAAAGCAGTTCACGATAGAAATTTTGACGCTGTCAAAGAACTGTGTAAGGAAGCTGATGTCAATCCAAATATTCCTACGGCAAGTCTTCCTTTTTCAGGAAACTACCCACTCCATGAGGCAATGGCGGAGATGTACCCAACACAGCTGCGCATGATCCGCTTACTTGCAGATAAAGGTACGAAAATCGATTGTACCAACTCTGATAGTAAAACGCCGCTTCTTTTTGTAATGGAAAGCAATTATAAGCACTATGGCATTGCTTTCAATAGAGTAATTGCACTGCTTGCACTAGGCGCATCAATTCCAATATCTGCAGTAAAAATAGAGCTCTTACAGACTAGCATAGCCACGGGGATACATGGATTTCAACAAGCAGAACGGCGAACTGATGCAGAAACTTTTCTTGATGATTGTTTTCACACTGCTACAGCACCCAATAATCACTATAAGGCTCTTAATAAAGATAAACTAACCCAAGCCCTTGCAACTGTCTCGAATGCCAACGCAAAAGATAAAGTCTATGGCATGACCGGGCTCATGTGGGCTGCAGCTCGAGGGCATCTTGAATTAGCCAAGTTTTTAATTAATCATCCTAAAATAGATCTCACGGCAACCGATAATTTTGGCGAAACAGCATTACATTATGCCGCGCGCAATGGTCATGCCGAGATTGTGCAGCTATCCATAGATCGCTTAGGCATGCTCGGAGATATTAAAAATAATGATGGCAAAACAGCTCTTGATCTTGCTAAATTACGCGATCATAAAGCCGCAGGCCGCATACTCGACCAGAACCGAATAAAGCGTCTGAAAGTGATACGCAGTCTTACATCAATCAAAAGTCGCAAGACAAATCCTGGTTTACCTGTATTATTTAAAGACATTGCTTTGTTAATACTAGATCAGCTTGAAAAACCCGTAGGACCCGATCGTCGCGGAATAGCTAAGATTATTAGATTATGCGCAAAAAAAATGCAACCGTAATGAAATAAGATGCTTAATCACTTAAAGGACTCCTCATGAAGAGATACACTTTATTTTCATGCTTACTTGCATCAACTGCTCTTTTAGCTATGGATAATGACGTAGCTATGAAGACTTTGGCACATGCAGGGGAAACCTCAGGCAGCCTTGAAAAAGAGTATCAACTTTTGGAGGCCATTGACGATTCCATTGTTCCGGAACTAAAAGAAGGTGCTTTAGATGCTATAAGAGCGCTTATTAAAGATGGGGTAAATATAAACTTTCAGTATCCAGCCAAATCAAACATTACTCCTTTAATGCTGAGCATCAAGCAAGCTAACTACGTAGTGATGCATCTATTATTGTCTACAAAGGGTCTTGATATCCGCATTAAAGATGCACGCGGCTGGGAAGCGATTCATTACTGCATAACGCGCGGCCAAGACACGCAAGCACTCAAGCTCTTATTAGAGCATAGGACTAGTCTAAGTCCGGCTCTGGCTCTAAATGCGGTGACCCAAAACGGCTCTACCGTATTGAACTTCGCAGCCGAACAAGGCAATCTTGATCATTTAGAGCTACTTTGTAAAGAAGCTGATGTAAATCCAAATATTCCGGACACATCATGTGAAATAGGAAATTTCCCACTCCATCAAGCGGTTAAGGGTGCACATGAAACGGGACTATTAATGATTCGCTTATTAGCAGATAAAGGTGCTCTAATGAACGCCTTAAATGCAGAGGATCAAACTCCGCTTACTATGGCCCTTGAAAGACGTGATAATCAGCTTCATGCTGCCCCAAATAATTCCTCTCTTAATGTTGCACTTGCGCTGCTTGCATTGGGCGCATCGGCAACACCAGCTCAGATAGAATATCTAAAAAACAACCCGCGTTTGCTCGGGATTGAAGGAGATACCGAGATTGTAATTTACAAAAGTTTACTTGAGGTGTGCATTTATGCAGCAGCTACTACACTTCCAAAAAGTCGAATACCGGGATTTGTAGCAGATCTTTTAAGCTTTTGGTTCCAGAGCACTGATGTCATCCTTACCAAAACTTATGGATCCTTAAAAAAGCTGGCAGTAGATCCAAATATGAAAGACGGCACCTATGGCATGACACCCCTCATGTGGGCCGCTGCGCGGGGTCATCTTGAACTTGCTAAGCTTCTTCTTATGCATCCCAAGATTGATGTGAATGCAACTGATAACTTTGGTGAAACGGCACTGCATTACGCCGCTCGAAACGGACATCTCGCTCTTGTTATTTACCTATTGCAGCACACTGGTATCTTTGCAAACCAAAAAAATAATAAGGGTAAGACACCGCTTGATCTAGCACGACTACGCAATCATGATAACATATGCGCCGTACTTGAATTCCGCACTAAAATAATGCTGCGCTATCTTATGTCAGTCGGAAGTCTCGATACAAATTCCAGATTGTCAGCACTCCCCAAAGACATTGCTTTGTTAATTTATAATCAGCTCGGGGAACCCAGTGTGCCTGAGCGCAGAGGGACCGTCTAAGATTAATAAGTTAAGCGAAAAGCTGCCAGATTTCAGAAAACCTTTGACTCTTACATAATTCTCCGTATATTTACACTTAAGACGATTGCAAGGGGAGGATTCTATGGTACATTCACAAAAAAACACGTCGCTCTATTCATTTCTTTCGATAATATCGATATGCATTCTTATTGGGATGATCTTTATCTACTCATCAAGCTCGGTCTATGCGCTTGAACGGATTGGCAGCGCTGATTATTATCTTAAAAAACAGCTTGCTGGATTTATTTTGGGCATTATTGGACTTATGGTGGTGCGCTTTCTTCCGCTGGAATTTATTAAAAAGGCAACGCCATGGGCCTTTTGCGGAACGCTTGTTTTAACTGCGCTCACCTTCGTTCCTGGTTTTGGCCAATCTATTCATGGATCCCATCGCTGGATTTTTATTGCAGGTTTTGGCTTTCAGCCAAGTGAAGCCCTTAAAATGGCTTTTATTGTATATGTAGGCTATTTGTTGGCAAAAAAGCAGTACCGAGTAAGCTCGCTTACCAATGGCTATTTGCCTCTTTTATGCGTAGTGGGAGTAACATCAATATTATTATTAAAGCAGCCAGATTTTGGGCAAGCGGTAACCCTGTGCACCACGGCTTTCCTGCTTTTTTTCATCGCTCACTGCCAAACAAAACATTTGGTGGTGACGCTCAGCAGCGCCCTACCCATTGTTGGTTTTCTTATTTATATGCAGCCTTACAGAATAAAAAGAATATTGACGTTCTTAGACCCATGGGAAGATCCCCAGGGAGCCGGATTTCAGATCATTCAATCATTAATAGCAATTGGATCAGGCAATATTACGGGCGTTGGCATCGCTCAATCTAAACAAAAGTTCTTTTATTTACCGATGCAACACACTGATTTTATCTTCTCAATTATTGCGGAGGAAACAGGATTTATTGGTGCATCACTTTTGATATGTTTATTCATTCTCTTTTTGTATACCGGCCTTAAAATCGCAAGCACCTTAAAAGATTCATTTGCTTATTACACCACCACTGGCTATGTACTGCTTACCAGTTTACAAGCGCTTATTAACCTTTTTGTTGCAACTGGTTTGGTGCCTACGAAGGGACTCGGTTTGCCCTTTATTAGCTACGGTAACTCTGCGTTGCTCTGCAACCTAACAATGCTTGGGCTCATTATAAACTTCGTGTATAACAATGAGCCCGAAACTAAGTATACCCAATCGTAGAGAATCAACGATTACTTTTTCTTCGCCTTACTTTAATCGCAGGCGTAGAACTTTTAGCAGCTCTTTTTTCAGCACGCTTGTGTGCTCCGCGCTTTGTTGTCTGCTTCAATTTTTTGTTTGCAGGCTTTGCAGCAGCTTTTTTCTTAGCACTACTTTTTGTAACTTTCTTCACAGGGGCCTTTTTTACAGGGGCTTTTTTTCGAGCAGCCTTTGGAGCAGCGCCAGCCCTCTTCTTCGGCGCGCTTTTTTTCACAGCTGCCTGTGGAGCTATCGCTTCTTTTTTTATGCCTACAATAGCTTTGCCTGCGGCACTTATGCCGGCGTCAGGCTCCCAGTTCATGATCAGATCTACAAACAGTCTAATACCAAAGCCCGTAGCTCCCGGTCGTAAATAGGTAATATCAGGCACGCCGAATGCGGTTCCCGCTACATCTAAATGCACCCAAGGAACTTTTCCTACAAAGTATTGCAAGAAAAATGCAGCAGTAATAACGCCGGCCTTTATTTGCATCGTACCAATGTTACTCATGTCGGCAATATTAGATCTTATAGCCACTTTATAATCTTCATCCATAGGCAAGCGCCACACGCGATCTCCCGAGCGCTCAGAGGCTTTTATAACCTTATTTGTAAGCTCGTCATGCTGACTAAGTAGTCCTGCGTAGAAGGGCCCAAGAGCTGCGGCGCAGGAACCGGTAAGAGTAGCGATATCAATAATAGCATTGGGCTTATACTTCTCTACGGCATACGACAGAGCATCCGCCAATACCAGTCGCCCTTCTGCGTCGGTATCTTTTACTTCTGCAGTTTTGCCATTATAAAATCTTATAACATCACCAGGTTTGTGTGCAGTACCGCTGGGCATATTTTCAGCCATTGGTGCAAGTCCTATCACGTTTACTGCCGGTTTAAATTGTGCAAGCACTTTCATTGTTGCAAGAACCACCGCAGCACCTGCCATGTCATCTTTCATAGTTTCCATGGCTGTGGAAGGTTTTATGCTCAATCCGCCTGAGTCGAAGGTTATTCCTTTACCCACAAGGGCGATCGTCGGTGCTTTAGGATTTGGTGCTTTATATTCAAGAATGACAAGCCGCGGTTCATGCTGTGAGCCGCGACCGACTCCCTCTATGCCACCCATTCCCATTTTAATAAGAGCAGCCCTATCAAATATCGTTGCTTGTAATCCAAAATCTTGAGCGATTTTTTTTGCCTCTTGCGCAAACACAGGAGGCGTTAAGGCTGAAGGAGGCATATCGCACCACATACGAGCGGTATTAATAGCATCACCAAGAGCGATACCCATATCGAGGCCATCCTGAGCCTCAGCGAGATATTTTTTGTTAACTCCCACAAGAACGTTAATATTCCAGGTAAATTTTCTTTCTGGGCTGGTAATATAGCGATCAAAATGATACGAAGCTTTGTGCATAATCGTTGTTGTCTCTTGCGCTAGACGCTCATAAGACAAACCTAAAATCGCAGGATCGGGAAGATCGAAAGTAACTGTTTCTAATTTATGAGATTCTGCAATACGTACCAGTTGCCCCATCGCACGTCGATAGGTTTCAACATTAGCGTAGCCCTCTTTTAGATCGCCTAGGCCCAAGAAAATGAGGTATGTCCCTTGTTTATTATGGATACCAGTGAGTACTAAGGAGCTGCCTGCTTTACCGGTAAAACCCCGCTCTTTAGCGGCGCTATCATAATGAGCGTATAATGCTCCTGCTGTAGAACGCAGAGTTGCAAAATCAAATCCATGTTCTACGGGAAACACGTAGGCATCGCATTTTCTATCGAGTAATAAATTTGTTACTAATTTTACCGTAATCATAGATTCCTTTTTTAAAAGACTTTCGTACATTTCGCCATTACCTAAGATAGTCTAGTCTAACCAAATCCAAAAACCAAGGGCAACGTTTTTTCTCGAAATGCATTGCTTTATCTAAAGTGACCGTCAGGAGAGCCAGGAAATTTTGCAACAGCTGCTGCAAAATTATCAGATATATATTGGTGTACAAATTTTCCCAAGGAGCATTTCTCGAATCGCGATCTGCATGGCTTTTTAAGCCGATGATACTCAAATGGCTTCAGCCAGAAATAGGATCGAACTGTCCGGAAATTCCGGATAGTTCGATTGCTCATCAAGCTTTTTTTGAGTGGAAATTAATGAGAGTACCCAGGACCTCGCTTGGCATAAGCGAGGTCCTTTTATGTCGAGATTTTTTTACATCGAGATTTCTTTGTCTGGTTTTATCATGAACCGATTGAGCGCAAGCATAACAAGAGCACCGATTACACTGAGAATCCCGACAAAAAGCGCCCCATCAGCCCAAAACTCTTCGGGATAAAGGCGTAAAAGCGTATCTTCCTGATCAAAAAGAAATGAGTCTCCCTCAAAAAAAAGATAATGAAACTTAAGAAAGAATGAATCAAAATTTAGTAGCATTGCCGCTATAAGCACAAAAAGAATAACAAGTGTAAGGAGTGCACCCCACTTCATACCCTGTAACTGCACGGCATATGGCTGCTTTTTAGAAACGACGAATGCTGCAAAGATCATTGCAAGAACACCAAGAAGTGTAATAAGGAAAAAAATGTTCAGAATTTTTCGCACATCGGCCATATGACCAATTTCGCGATCATTAAAAGCTGGCTTGCCATTGGGCAACGTCGCTTCTTTTAATAGGGCTATTCCCCTGCCACCCGGCATAACTGAATGCAAGCCTATGAGTGCTAACTGAGTACGTGCTTGAATGCTCATATCTGCAGGAAATGCAATGCGTTGATATTCGTATTTAATAAACCAGGGATGGGCTGTAATCCAAATCGATGACGTAATTATCATGACAGGCAGAAAAAGCGCGATGAGAATAATTACTAACTTCTTAATCATAATCCGCTCTCTTGGGCTCAACTGACTTTTTTTGAACGCGATCCCAAAGAGGAAGCAATGCGTGCAGTAGCACCTGTTGAAAAGCTATCGCTGCTAGCGTATGAACCCACACTATGTTGCTGTTCAGCAGTTTGCATAAGCTTGGAGCGCTTAACAGCTTTAAAATGGTACTTCAAAACTTCAGCTATTCCTTCAAAATCATGCTCAGCAAGACATTCAGCAATGGCGCGAGCAATGTTATCCTCATTAAGAAGATATTCCAGGGGCTTACGCTCCTCAAGTTGGTTTTGATCAATCAACGTAACCTCTTTTTTTGAGGATATTTTTTGCTTGCCGGATGTCTTTATCTTGACCATTTTTATTACCTCCAAGTACAACTATAATTTTCTTTCTTGAAAGATGGGCAAAGTATACGCGTCTGCCATTTCTCCATCTAAGCTCCATAAAGAGAAAGCACCATCAATTGGCCTATGATCTCCGAAATGACCTCTGAACTGGACATTATCCAGCCTGTCTTCAATTTGAGTTATTGCTTTTTCCGTTTGATTACTTAGCCATGCTTTATATTCATCACATTCCACTATCGTATAATATATCATTTGCATAGAAATCCTACATATATGTACGAATTTTCCGCAATGATACTTCAATAAGAAAATTATATCAAGTATTTTTTCATGTCTCTTTATAAATAGATTTTGAGCACGTCAAAAGAGCTCCTTAAATAATCAGTTTTCGTTCCTCTTTAACAGCGCTTAAATAGCACATAGGCCGGTCTCGAGTAATTTTTTCTTTTTTCTTTTTAAGGTACGCACCATCCAGCACCTTGCTAAGAAATCGATTTACCTTATAAAAATATTTATGCATTTGTTTAAAAATGGTATCCATGTGTTTCTCACCATCACGATCTATCCAGCACCGTTTAAAACCTTTTGCGCCTCGATATACCGCTAATACTGCCTCTTCGGGAGCCTTATCATCATTTACACAGCCGATAAAAAAGCATGGAATAGTAACGTATTTGATAGCTTCTTCCGGATATACGGGACTTATGCAGGTATTGACATCTATTGTGTCAATTTTTGTAAAAGCTCTCATAATTTGTTTAAGCAAAGATTGCACATAAGGGTTATAGGCATATGTCTTAAGTATCGATGACCCTGGCATGGCCATCTCATACCCAAAGAGACTAATTTTAAGCTTATCAATCCCCCGCTCAATAAGCTTATCAGTCGATTCAAAAGGGCTATCGAGCACCATTGCATCAAAAAGATTTTTTTCACGTGCTTGCGCAATTATTGCTGCAGCAGTACCCATAGAAAAACTATAAACAAAGAGTGGTAATTTTTTTAATTCAGGATGATTTTTAATAAATCGCACAGCTCCTATTACATCATACGATTCATCTCTACCAAACGTGCAGCATTGTCCTTCCTTATCTTCACCATGCGCACGAAAATCAAAGCTGAGACTGTTATAGTCCTTAAACATGACATGCAAAAAATTTACGTCATATTTATCACACATATAGCCATGACAAATAAGGATCGTCGCTTTTGCTTTAGGGCGTTTTATTAGTATACCCCTGCGTATAAAGGTCTTTTGAGAAGCGACATTTTCACGCACAGGAAAACTAATATTTTCTTGCGTCGCATCGCTTAAATACTTAAGCTTTTTAGTCTCAGAGTTCTGATCCGGTGCACTCTGCTGCCACGCATCTAGACGCCCAGCTCCCTGCTGACCTTCCTGCTCAGCCGTCTGCAAAAAAAACGTACAAAATAACGTCACCATTGCTAAAATGAATACGCCGCGATTCATTTTTCCCCCCATCTTATTGAGTGCCTATTATTGGTATGATTCTATCATGATTAATTTGCTAATTGCAATAATCAAGTTAAATATTTTTTGAGCGAGAATTATTTTAACATTTTTTCAAAAAAGTGTATGCTCTTTGCAGTTTGCTTTAGAGAACCATCTATCAATCTAGGAGGTTAGCGTCGCTTCTATAAAATATTGTCCCTTTTGTTACAATAACAAACGTCTGCTATGCTAATACTGGTTCATAGAAAATTATTAAAAGGAAAAAAAACCATGAAATTGAGTACATTGCTTGTTTTTACTGTTTTTTTAGCAGTTCCAGGCACCACGTTCTGTGCTGAAAAAAAAGAAAAAGTAAATTTTTTTACAAGAACATTTAATCTTGCTGCTGGCGTTAGCTCTCTTAGTCTTTCGCTTGCCCAATTAGGGTCAGCGTGTACGATTGGATATTTTATCTATACAAATGTTCGCTCAGATATGAATGACCCCGAGTATGAGAGGGATGCAAGTAAAAAATGGCTTTGTGCTCTCGTTTCTTCGATCGGACTCGCTTCTACCCCAACTCTTTTGTATGCTGCATGGAAAACGGGTGACTTTGGCGTTCAAAGCCTCAGAAAAGCTTTTGATCGCACAAAAAAACCTGAACAGCGAGAATCAATCGATACGCTAGCACCTAAGCCTCAGCAATCAGCTGGTTTATCACAGCATTCAATTCCCGCTTAGTAAAAACCTGCTGATCATAACGAGCGATAAGTTTATCTTTTTTAAAGACCAGAATTACTGGAATACCTTTGATTTCAAATCGCTTAACCAGTTCCTTGGGATCATCATCCATACTCATGTAGGCAAAGTAGGCTTTGCCTGATAGCTGGGCCGCCACGGACTGCATTATGGGTAATAGTGCAGTACAACTCGAGCAATGCTTTGCACCCGCTTCTAAGACAATAAACTGATGCTCTTTAGCCGCAGCATCAAAATCTTTATTCGTAACAATTTTTGGAAGCGGCTCGGAAGCAGCTACGGCTTCCGGATACCAATAGTTCTTTTCAAGCTCTTTTGCAGTTGACGTACTATAACCATGCGATTGCAAGAAGGCAAGCGCATCAAGAGCCGCTTTAATGCCATCACCTGCGGCAACTCCCGCTTGACGGTACACATGATCGGCCACATCTCCTGCGGCAAAGATACCCGGAACCGTGGTCAGTTGGCTACGTGTAGGCAGGATAATATAACCCTCCCCATCCATCTTAACAACACCTTTTACTAACTGTGAATTCGGCTTATGCCCGATGGCCAAGAATACCCCATCAACCGCTAATTCTGTCGTCTGCTTATCTTTAGAATTGAGCAGTCGCACACCCGTTACCGTTTTACCTGTACCCATAATCTCGGTAATTTCAGTATTGTAGAGTATTTTTATTTTGTCTGAATCTTTTAATCGCGCTTGCATTGCTGGAGCAGCGCGCATCGCTGAACCTCTGACCAGAATAGTAACGCTGGACGCATAGGAGGTTAACAGGGTTGCCTCTTCAACGGCCGAGTCCCCACCACCTACAACCACAACCTTTTTCCCCTTATAAAAGGGAGCATCACATACTGCACACGTTGTAACCCCATAACCCCAATATTCTTTTTCACCCGGTACTTTACCTGTATCATTAAGTTTACGCGGATCTGCTCCTGTTGCCATGATGACCGATAGGGCATGAATCCTAGCACCATCTTCCGTTCTTACTACAAAAGGCCACACATTAAAATTAATCGCGGTCACCGTGTCGTTGACAATGAGCGCTCCAAATTTCTCTGCTTGCTTTCTATTTTGGTCAATAAGCTGTGAACCAAGTAATTTTGGTGTCCCCGGCCAGTTTTCTACGTAGGTCGTTTCGGTTAATTGGCCACCGGGCTTTTTGCCCTGAAACACGACGGTATAAACCGCTGACCGTGCAGCATATAATGCGGCACTCAGCCCAGCCGGCCCCGATCCTATAACCACGATGGGCACTACCTGAGGTGCTAGTAAAGCACGGTTAAAATTAATTTCAGGACCACGATTGAGAAAGCGAGAAATCAGTACGGCAGCACCGATCGCGACTAAAAGAACTCTCATTACCAATTTAATCGAAATATTCATGAATATCTATCTCCTATAATAAGCACTTTAATCGAGATCCTTAGTGGAAGCTTTGCTTGAAAAACTATACGAAGCTTTTGCAAGCTGCAACTTTATGGCGCGGTAGTTGGCGATTCCAAAAAATAAGGCTAGCAGTATTATTTCAATCTGCAGGCTTTTGACAAACACTCTGTATGCCATAAACTGAAAATATAATCTTATAGTATAATAAATTTAGTATATAATATAGTGCCAAGAGGTAAAAGAGATGAATCGCCAAGAAATTACAAAAAAAAGATGCATCCCACGATTAGTGGCATATATTGTGCTTCTTTCCTTTATACCACTTAAGGCGGCAAACTCGCCTTATCAACCAGACTATGTTGGGCCAACTTCTGTGCAAAACATTTTCGGTGAAACGGGCACTAACTCAACAAAGGCAGCTAAACCTGATCTAGCAACTGCTGACCTCGGTCCTTCTTTACGTGATCAGTTTAAAAAGTCCTACCGCCAGCTTGATGAGATAAATGCAATATTGCAGTATCTGTACCAGGTATTTAATAAAGGCTCTATCCAGGTCCCTAATAAAAAGAAGGCACTTGCTTGGATATTTGATACGCAAGATCAACTTAAAGATTTAATGCATGCTGATGAAAGCTCAATTGATGCACTCGATACTAATCTAAGAACAACTAAAGCACTATGCGGACATCTTTCGAGCATTATTCAAAATAATTTTAAAGAATGGACGCCATTCGAACAGCCTATCTTTCGATCCGTAAGAACTGACGTAAGCACTTATGATTTTCAAGACCTTTTTGCAGAAAATGCAAAAAACATTCAACAGTTACGCGATGCTGCCAATTCAGCGGGCCTTACCGCAGTTAATATATTCGCAAGAAAACTTGATGATTGGAACAACAGATTTAATATCACCGGCAAGCTGGAAAAAATTCCTACGATCTGCAGCCTTGCCTACCTGGGCATTCTTCTTACACCCAAGGAATGGCTTGAAAATGTGAGCATCCTTGGCTATTTAAAAAAGAAAATCGGACCAGAACAAAATCATCCCTACACAACCATATCAGGTTGGTTTGGCAGTGATGATTATAAAGGGATGGAGCGTTTTGCTGTCGCGGCCCTTGCCTCACATGCAGCCGATAACTTCCTGCAAAAAGGTATTGAGGCCCTAAGGCCGAAACTGCGCAGCTATTGGAATGGACTTAAGGGAATGGAAGTAGCTGACGAATCTGGATACAAATATCCCGATATCACGCTTGATGACCCTCGCCTTATCGGCCTTGAAAGCCAAATAAAACAGATGCGCGACATTGTTAACTATATTGCCGACCCAGAATCCTATGATCGCTCAAATAGCAACCTCGAGAAGGGTATTTTACTCACCGGACCTTCTAGGTCCGGAAAAACACTTCTGGCTGAAGCTGTTGCCGGCTCTTGCAATGAACTACAGCGCAAAAAAGGAGATAGCAAACGCTTTAAGTTTGTATCACTTAAATGGGATGATATTCGCTGGACTCCTGAAGGCATTAAAACTATTATTAAGAATGCTAAACAAGAGGCGCCTCTTATTTTCTTTATTGATGAGATACACCAGCTTCCTTTACAAACAAAAGAAGGACAAGGGGACGTATTAACGCAATTTCTTACCATGCAAGAAACACTGCTGGGCGAATCGGTTATTGTCATGGCAGCAACTAACCGTTCATACATGCTTGACGATGCGCTGTTAAAGTATAATAGGTTTGGGTTGATCATTAATTTTGAAGAGCCTTCATATGCCAATCGAAAAAAATTCTTTGAGGTCTACTTTAAAGAGAATGCTATTGATGGAACAGAATTTGATATTGACGCACTAGCCCGACAAACCTCGGGAGCATCGTATGGGGATCTTATGTCTCTCTTTAAAAATGCTCGATTTTGAAGCTCGACAAGACTGTCGTAGTGTCACTCAAACCGACTTTCAGGAAAGAATCTATCGGCAAATTTATCGGATTCAACTTGACAGAAAGTCGCCTTTAAATAATGCATGAGAAGGCTCTTGTCGCAGTCCATCAGGCTGGGCATGCTCTTATGTATATGCTGTACGAGTCAGAAATTCAAGAAATTCCTGAATGCGTAACCATACATGGTAAATGGCGTAAAATCGTCGAAACACGGTGGTTTGATGCCAAAGAATCACGCGATGCGCATATGAAGAAAAAAACCAAATATGGGCATATGATTGCTTCACATAAATCTGAAGTTCTTAGAGTTGAAACGGACCCCGAGCTTGCTTGCAAAATAAAACTTGCAGGACATATAGCCGAAAAGATTCTTGCTTGGAAATACGAATTACAGCTATCATCAGAAAGATAAGCGAAAAGCTCTTGACCATCTAGAGAAAATAGCATTTGATGGTCTTAAAAAGGAAGACTATACTAAGGAAGAACAAAAAGCACGTTGCCAAAAAGCGCTTCAAGAATTAAAACGATGTGAGCAAGAAACATATGATATTCTTGCAAAACATCAAACTAAACTGGAAAATATAGCACTTGCACTTGAGCGAAAAGAATTGCTCACCGCCGCTGAGCTACGCGCCTTGATGATGTCAGATGAGGCATCACCTGAAGACACCGTCCCGGAGTGGGAAACGCAAAATACAGTACATAATCAAGCAGCTGCTGCTGCATGAAAATGCTTATAAACGAATAAATGGAAAGGTATTAAAATGGTCTTTATAAAACCGCCGGTCGGACTTGCCCTACTCTTTTTAAGCATGAGTATTGTAGCGCCTGCGCAGGCTAAAACTTCTATCGATCAGATAGAATCAGAGGATGGATCAGCCCGTGAAATAGTGCAAGCAACTGACTTGGAACTGGGGCAACGAATAATTCATCAATTAAGAGTATTGGATCAGAGACTTGAAGACATTGGCCTTGCAGTCAATTGTAAGGTGGCTAAGGTAGAGGACAGAAAGGTTGTCGCTGCTCACATTCTTGACTTGCGTGAAATCTTGGCGCGGTACATCGGTGCTCATGCACCGGCAATTCAACGAGGCCATAGTGAAAGCGCATCCCTACGCACTCTCCTTGATGTAGAAACGGGTATGCTTGCCTATGTAACTGCAGCAGTGAATAATGGCTTCACTTCCATGGATGAGTTTGATGAAGGCATGCTGGTAAAACGGCATCGGTTAGATACGGCTATTAATGCTGAAGAAATGCAAGCAACATTAGATGAATTTGAAGAGCAGATTCGATGTTTGGATAAGGCAATAAAGCATATCGGTTATTCTCTAATCAACCGAACTGCCAGAAGGATTTCACATTATAATAAGAAAACCCAATTCTCAAAAATTTTCGCCCGCTCACTGCCGTATGTCGGACTGGGACTTTATTTGGCCTGGGCAACAGACCAATTGCCTGAATGGGGTCCGCTAAAACCTTTGAGGAATTTATTAAAAAAAGATGAGCCCGAGAATAACTCCTACGCAGCAGAGCCAGGCTTTATGAACAAAGTTCACAGAGGCTTAAAAAAAGTCATAACATTCGGTGCTGGCCACAAAAAAGAAGAAATAGCGATTTTCAATATTGCTGGTGGAGCTCTTTTAGCACCTATTCTTCAAAAAGATATTAGTGATCTTTCTGAATGGCTCGGTGAACAAGCTGGAAAAGCAAAAGCTGCCCTTCAAGGTAAGCCTTATGAGGATGGAAAACCTATTAAGCTTCCTAAAATCACTATGAAGGATGTCGTTGGTGCTGAGCATCCAAAGAAAGCACTTGGTCGTATTGTGGATTACCTTAAACGAAGAGCTAATCATGACAGAGCAGGAGCTTACATTGATCGTGGTTACTTCTTGGTGGGACCACTTGATACTTCTAAATCTCTTGCTTATGCAATCGCCGGAGATGTGAATGCCTTCTATAAAGAAAAGAAGAAGTCATCAGAGATGTCGGTTTACGAAATACACTCATCGGAGCTCATTAAAAAAGAGCTCAAGGCGATCGTCAAAGAAGCTAGCGAAAAATCACCCTGCATAGTACTTATCGAAGATCTTGATTGGCTTCATGCACAACAACGCGTTGATGCCAAGGTATGGAGTGATCTTGCTTCTACTATGGGAAGCGTTCTGACCAGCAAGAAGCAAGTGTTTGTCATCGCAACAGCACGTGATGCGTCAGCTATGGCATCCCACCATAAGGGGCACTTGGGCATGGTTGTTCATGTGAATTATCCTACATACGAAGAGCGAGCAGAATTCTTTAAAAGAGAATTTGAAAAGCGAGGCATCTTAGTAGCTCGATTTGACCTAGCTGCACTTGCTCGTGAAACTAAGCAAAGCACCTTCGCTCAAATTACCACTATCATAAATCGCGCCTTAAATATGGCTCACACAAAAGCAGAAATACTTGCTCAAGAGCATTTAGAAGACGCAGTTAATGAGGTTGCTCATGGCATCGTAATAAAAACACCTGAGGAACACGAGAGAAAGCTTCTCGCCACATATTATGCGGGCAAGGTAGTTGCGCATAAGCTGTTATTGCCGGAAGAACCTCTCAAGGTAACTATTTATCCGGTCATTCAGGCCGGTAAAGAGAGCGCTGGAGCACTCATTTCTCATACGCCAACAACGGCTCAAACTGATGAAATGATAGAAAAAGCATGCGTTATTGACCTTGCAGGTGCTGCCGCTCAAAGGCTCTTGACCGGAACGGAATCACAACAGATCACTCACCCGCACCTCGTGCAAGAAAGTCTTAAGAAGATAACCTTTAATGGCATCGATGAAGAGCATCTTTCACAGGAATCTCGTGAGCAACGATTGCAGAAAGCAGAAGCAGCGCTAGCCACGTGCAACAAGCAAGCGACACGGTTAATACGTGAAAATGAACGTGTACTCAGGAACCTTACAAAAACTCTTGAGGAAAAGCTGACGCTTAATGATAAAGAAATAGAAGAATGTTTGGCCCAGGAACGAGGCTAAACGAATTCGCCATAAATAAAAAAGGGCCTCGCTTGAGGCTCTTTTTCTTTGCCTTATTTCGCTATCACAACGTTGGATACCCTATAAAGAAATTCTAAAACGCCTCAAATTAAAAAGAATCGACCATATCTAAGCGCTCCTGATAGCGCCCTTTTTTAAATTCGGCCGAAAGCCACGCTTCTACAATAGCGGGCACTTCATGAATAGTGAGATAATCGGCTGGCAATGATAAAATATTTACGTTGTCATCTTCCATAGCACTGCGAGCAACTTTTTCATTCCAAGCGACGCCAGCGTAAATTTCCTTGAAACGATTTGCCGCAATTGCCACCCCAATACCCGATCCACAAAGCATAATGCCCTTATCAGCCTCATGATAGCGTATTAAATTCACGACTTTAAGCGTATACAGGGGATAGTCAGTTCGATCAGGCGTAAAAGTACCCACATCGATCCATTCAATCGTATGAGGACCAAAGTTCGCAAAATCTTTAAGTAGATTTTTAAGCTCAAAACCCCGATGATCTGATCCTATTGCTAGACGATAATGCATAATTTCTCCTCCTGCCCTGCCGACGCCATTTCCTCGTCGATTTAGACGAGCCCAGTTACAATTCCGATTGTATGACCTCTATGCGCCCTCAAGGTTCACACTACACATTGCATCATTGCATTGTCAAATAATTATATCTTTCGTTTTATCTATCATTGCCCTGTTTGTGTCAGCCACTTAGAAATTGTATACTAAGAAGCAACATATATAATCCTTGGCCCGAGTATTTGAGGTATTTCGTGAAAGTTAATTGTAAATCGGCTGGTGACTCCATGATCATACATAAAGATTTAACACTGGATCGTTGGTTCAAATTTTCTATTTTTGAGCAATTGGCTAACGTGGGTATGGATGTCGAGCGAACAATTCAATGGAAAAATAAGGGTAATTCTGAGTACAGCAAGCAGGCTCTTGATAGAGCTTTGGAACTTCTAGATTTTACCATTGTAGATCCTAAAAATAGAGGTGGGCGACTCAAGGAACTTCTTCGCGTTCGTGAAGCTCTTAAAGATTATTTCCTCTTTAATAATGAATATTCTTTTACCGATCAATTTTGGCAAAGTTATTTCTATGAATTTGCCTATGCAGCGGCGGTTATGCGAGGAAAATAGTTATTTGCCAAAACACTAATAAGGGACTATATGCCATTGTCACTTCTGCTTGCTCTTCGCTTCTTGCGTAGCTCAAGTCAGGAAAAAACGATCTCTGTCATGATCAAAATCTGCTTTTTTAGCATCCTTATAGGAACCTGCGCGCTCACGCTTGTTGCTGCCATCATGAATGGTTTTGAAGAGGCTACCAGCAAGAAATTACAGGGTATTCATTCCGATATAACAATCAATGCTTACGATCAAGCAATTGACTATGAAAAACTCAAAAAAGTGCTCGATACCGAGTATGCAAATACCATCCAAGCTGCAAGTCCCACAAGCATAAATCAGATTATTATACAAACAAGTTCCAATGAAACACAGGCCTACACAATCTGCCTATTAAAAGCAGTTGATCCGGCACAAGAACAAAAAGTAAGCAAACTCGCCTCAATGATTACCACCTCCGGTGGGGGTGGTATCAACAACGACACTTCCATCCATAAAACCTCAGGTAAAAAAAGTTCCGGAGGTGCCGGAGGCGTGTGGGATCTGCTCAGTGGAGATGCTATATTTATTGGAGAAGCGTTGGCAGAGCAGCTGCACGTAAAAGTCGGGGATAGGGTTACCCTACTGTACCCTGAACAAGGCGCTCTCAGCCATAAAGTCGCTCTAGAAGAAAAAGAGGTTACTGTAGGAGCGCTTTTTAAAACCGGTATTCACGATTTTGATGAGCATGTCATTGTTGCATCCTTTGGTTTAGCTCGCCAGCTCTATCCATCGCCCATTAGCCAAGTGTCTATAACCTTAAAAGATCCACGCCAAGAGCAGGCGGTCATAGAATCATTAAAAAAACGGTTATCATTGAGCGTAGTTTCTTGGAAAGATCTTTACCCTTCTTTGGTATCAGCGCTTCTTTTAGAAAAATATGTGATGCTTTTTATTCTCTTGCTCGTCACCCTCGTTGCAAGCCTTAATATCATTTCACTCCTTTTTATGTATGTAGCACAAAAACGGACCGAAATCGCCATTCTTAAAACCATGGGCATGACCGACCGATCACTCATGAGTATTTTTATGATCCTCTCAGCCTGCGTTTCTCTTACTGCCACAACCTGTGGTATTCTCTTGGCGCTCTTTGCGACTTTTTTGCTCAATCGTTTCCCTTTTATCGAGCTACCGGATGTCTATTACGTCACCCACCTACCGGCCACCCTTAGTGCGCCCATTTTATGCTCAATAGTTATACTCGCTCTGATAGTAAGTATCATAGCAGCCCTTGTACCTGCACGAAAAATCAAAACCATGATGGTTGCACAGATTCTAAAAAGCATTGCCTAGAAGAGCAGTTTCACTCTCCAATTTCCCACAAAATAGACTAATTCACGGTTTGCCAACCTGACGGCTCTTCTAATCACAAGAGGTCTGCAATCGCTTAAAAAGGGTGCAAAGTGTTAATTCCCCAGAAGCTTGCTTCATAAAAAAAGAATTTAGTAAGCTGTTAGCTAAAGGAGCACATTTATGCACATACGCTCTCATTTACCTTCCGCCAATCTTACCAACCGCCGGGTATTTCTTCGTGCGGATCTTAATGTTCCACTCGATAACGGAAGTATAGCCAGCGATTTTCGCTTAAAAGCGCTGCAACCGACCCTTGAGCTTCTCATTGCAAAAAAAGCACGCATCATTCTTGCAACCCATATGGGTAGGCCTCAAGGTGTGGACGTAAGCCTCTCAACAAAGATACTTATTTTTTGGTTTGAAAATCAGGGGTATACTATACTCTGGGCATCCTCCCTGGAGGAAGCAGAAAACAGAAGCCTTGCTCTTGCCCCGAAAACCATTCTACTTCTTGAAAACATGCGCTTTTTTGAAGGGGAACAAAGCACTGACGCAGCCAAACGGCAAAAGTTTGCACATCAATTACGAGCTTTAGCTGATTATTATGTTAACGATGCATTCGCTCTTTTGCATAGGCAGGATACTTCAATAACCCTGTTACCTGAGCTTTACGATAAAAAGGATAAAACGATCGGTTTCCTTATTGAACGGGAGATTAATACGCTTAGCAAGCTTTTTGAAGATCCTCAAAGACCATTTATGCTCATTATTGGTGGCGGTAAAGTAAAGGATAAACTTCCTTTTATCGAAAAACTCCTCGATAAAGTTAATATCATGGTCATCCTTCCGGCGTTGGTATTCACGTTCTTAAAGGCACTCGGAAAGGATGTTGGCAAATCTCTTGTTGATGATGAGTTCCTTGAACCAGCACGCCAAATACTCTTAAAAGCCAAAGAAAAATCAGTAAGGATTATATTTCCTCTCGATTTTATGGTTTTAACGGATAGCCTTGCAGGCGATATCAAAATTGTAAAAGATATACCAGCAAACGCACTCGGCATAGCCGTGGGACCAGAAACTCTTGAGCTTTATAAAAAAGAAATAGCTAAGGTTAAGACTGTATTTGTAAATGGCGCAATGGGAATATCCCAACGCCCTGAAACACTTGAGCCTTTATATGAGCTACTACAGAGCATTGCTCACTTAGGTACCTGTAGCATCATTGGTGGGGGTGATTCTGTTTCTGCCGTCTATCATTCCCATCTTGAAAATAAGATTACCTACTGCTCAACTGGCGGAGGCGCTAGTCTTTATTTCTTGACGTGTGGAACGCTTCCGGCTCTTGAATACATTTGAAGTCACACTATGCTTCTCTAATCAATAAGGGTCCGTGCCTTGATTATCTTGACAAGGCGTACCGCCGCGTAGCATAGTAAAGACATGATTAGAGAAATAATAATACCAACTAATCATTTAAGCAAAACTCGAGATAACCTTCTAAAAAAGCAACAGCTTTTATGGGGGATTACGAGAAAAATTATCTAAAACCCGCCAATTATTTTAAGAGGGATTAACAATGGCCAAAACTAAATTATTTGAAGGTTTAAAGAAAGGGCTGGAGGAAGCAATCGCGCATGATCAAGGTAAACTTGATCTTCGTTCGGAATCCCTGGCTATTCCCAAGCCTCCAGCAGCAAAGGAATAGTAATATGAAAGACAAAAACCGTTGTGGATTGAGTTCAAAAGAACCCATTTATATTGAATATCATGAGAAAGAATGGGGAACGCCGCTACATGATGATCAGAGGCTGTTCGAATTCCTGGTGCTTGAAGGTTTCCAGGCCGGGCTAAGCTGGGTTACGGTATTAAAAAAGCGCGATAATTTTCGCAAAGCATTTGCCAATTTTGACATTAAAAAGGTGGCGAAGTTTGATGCCAAAAAAATTGAAGAGTTAATGCAAGATGCAGGAATAATACGCAGCAGGCCAAAGATTGAGGCAGCAGTTAACAACGCGAAATGTGTTCTTGCCATTCAAAAAGAGTTTGGCTCCTTCGATAAGTATGTGTGGGGGTTTGTGGGGGGCAAAACTATTGTAAACAAACCTAAATCGTTGAAAGATATTCCTAAAACTACCCCTATCAGCGATGCCATGAGCAAGGACATGGGCAAACGGGGTTTTAAGTTTTGGGGTTCGACTATTTGCTATGCTTTTATGCAGGCGGTAGGTCTGGTTAACGACCATCTTGTTGGTTGCTAAAAAAATAGATGACGAAAAACTGCTGCAAACCATCGCTCAATTACATGCTTGGGGCATAAATTGCGCGGGGGGGATTGGTTGCAGCAGTTATTTTAAAATTCCTATCCTGTGATTAACTCAAACTAGGAGTTGTTATCCCCAGATTTATTGTACGGGAAATAACGATTGCCAAACCGTGCTCCATGTGGAATTTTTTGAGCTTGCTTCTCTAAGTCATCCCTGACTTTTTTATGTCTTAACCCTACTTTTTTAGGTTTAAACTCTAATCTTTTTTTAAGTCTCATTACTCTCTCCTTCTTTTTTGGCGCTTGCCTGTTAAACTTATACTACCATGATTCATTTTCAAATTGCAATAATTATATAATTATTTATGCAATGCGCGCCGCATTGTATCGCACCCAACCTTGCCGGCCGCCTTTTTCTTCATGCTTCTCAGCAGAGCATCATAATTGAAATTCAAATATGCATTCAAAAAAATAAATGCTAAATTTCTCTACATAAAAAGAACTATACAAAAGACCTTCAGCAAAGAATTCTTTTTGCTTTGATTCAAAAACCAAAATTGCTACCTATACAGACATAGCTAATCTCCTGCCCTTACTAAAAAGAGCAACTGAAATAGCATGGCTTAAAAATGTTCATTCACAGGTTCCCTAGCAGGCGCTCAAAGATTTAGAGAATGCATTAAAACATTTTTTCTGTACGCCTGTAACCGATATCTCAATAACCCAGCAGATCGATCGGCTCACAACTCATCCTTTTTGTAACCACTATTATCACCGAATCTATTTAATCAAAAACTCAACAAATAACCGCTTTCAAGACCAAAAGAGAGCATTCAAGAATAGCCTCCAGTCGAGCCATTTGACAAAATATGCTCACCTGCTAAGATTAATTACATCTAGAATTTATAGCTTTGATAATTGCAATAAAGGAATAAATATGAATTTTTCAAGACTGGCTTTGGTAGCCATACTAACAATTTCCTGCGCGACGGTTTTGGCCGTGCCTAGAGCGAGGCAAGGCGTTAAGCGGGCTGCGGCTCAAGCAATCATGCGTAAAGGAGCCGTTCGTAACGCTCCTAGACGTCCAGTTGTGCAACCAGCAAAAGCTCGTGCCGCTTTAAACGCAGTTAATGCACGTCGCACTCCTAATCGCGGGATGAGAACTGCTGTTGTAGGGGCTGCAAGATTACGTGCAGCAGGCAGAAAAGCCACTCCTGCGCGAGGTGCTAAAAGACCCGCTCAGACTCAACGTAAATCGAATGCACGAAGACCTGCAGCTGGTGGTGCAAACTTAGCGCCGGCTTATATGCCAGCAGCAACGCCTGCTCCTACCTATGCAGCACCTTCATATACACCAGCACCAGCGTATACACCAGCACCAGCGTATACACCAGCCCCGGCTTATGTACCTGCGGCATCACCTGCGCCAACTCCAGCTTTCGCACCAGCTCCGGTAAGAAACCCAAATCCTACTCAAGCACCAAGACCCGCCGCTAACAATGATGACGCGGATCTAAGAGAAGCGCTAAGACAAAGTGAATTGCAGGCTCAAGCGGATGCAGCTAGAAGAGCTGAGAATGCTAGAACTCCCGCTCCCCATGCACCAAGACCTGCAGCTAACAATGATGATGCGGATCTAAGAGAAGCGTTAAGACAAAGTGAATTGCAGGCCCAAGCGGATGCAGCTAGAAGAGCTGAGAATCCTGAAATTCCTGCTCCTCGTGCACCCAGGCCCGCAGCTAACAATGAAGAAGACGCGGATCTAAGAGAAGCGTTAAGACAAAGTGAATTGCAAGCTCAAGCAGATGCAGCTAGAAGAGCTGAGAATTCTGAAACCCCTGCTCCTGATGCTCCAAGGCCCGCAAATCCTGCAAATGATGATGAGGCCGATATCAGAGAAGCCCTAAGACAAAGCGAACTTGAAGCTCAAGCAGCTGCGGCTAGAAGTGCCGAACAAGAAAATTCCCATGCCCCTGCCCCAGATGCGCCAAGACCGGCAAATCCTGCTAATGATGAAGACGCGGATCTAAGAGAAGCTCTAAGACAGAGTGAACTTGAAGCTCAAGCGGCTGCAGCACGTAAGTCAGGAAAGCCCGCAGACGAGCCTAAAAATAATGGTGGAGATGCACCGGCACCCAAGAAAGAAGAGAAGGAAGCACTGAAGAACTGTGGGATTTGTTTAGATGCCTATGCAAAGAATGCCACAGTAATTTTAGAATGTACGCATGAATGTCATGCACCATGTTTGGAACGCATGGTAAATGTTGGATTAAAAGATAAAAACACTGAAAATATAAAGTGTCCCGTTTGTACAAAAAGGCTTTCTGCAAAAGATATCGCAAAAATAACTAAGGACGATAAGCAAAAAGCTGACCTTGAAAAAATTGCACGAAGAGAAGCATCTAATCAGCTGCGCGGTCTTCCAGGAATGAAGGGATGCCCAACGCCTGATTGCCTCGGTGTCTTTGAAAATAGTGCAAATGTGGCACGCGACTATCAATGTCCAGAATGTAAACACCACTATTGTTCAGCTTGCCTGACAAATCCGCACCACCCAGGGATGTCATGTGAAGCAGCGACACAAGCCGGTATTGAGCGAAAAGCAAAAAATGCTGCTAACCCAGAGCATGAACGTCAAAATGCAAAGTGGAAGGCTGAAAATACAAAACCATGCCCTTCATGCAAGCTTGCTATTGAAAGAATGCGCAATAGCGACGGCACCTGGACGGCCTGCAATCACATGACATGCAATAATTGCAAACACCAATTCTGTTGGGATTGCAATCGACCTACGGGTCAAGCATGCCCATGCCGCTTACGTAAATACGGCGTACGTATGCCGGGTGGCTGAAAAACTACCTAGTTTAAGAATAATCAAGCGGATATCTTCGGATATCCGCTCTTTTTTTGCCTTACGATTAAAAAATGAGCGCAATTGCCCGATGTGCTTATTTTTTTGCACTCCTTTAAGAAAAATGTTATTGTTTAACTGATTTTTTAACTGATCTGAGTGAAAAGGGCTGCGCACTTGAAAAAATATTTTTGTCTCCTATTTGCCTTTTTTACCCTAGAAGCATCGGTTGATGATGCCCCCACGGTCTACAGCACCATTCAACCGCTAAATCTCTCATCTTTAGAATGGATTGATGATGATTGGCCCAACGAATCATTCCATGAGTATCTTTTACGCTGTCTTGATTACCAAACTAACCCGCAGCCAGCCAAAAAGCGAAGAATTGTCTTTAAACTCTTTCATAAAAGAGCGAGCCTAAAACTGCAAAAGAATCATAATGTCTTGGCTGACCTTACTACCGCTCAGGATTTAAATTTGTTCTGTGGACAAAAAATTGGGGATCCCTATTTGGCTGAAATTGTATGCCGTGCAAAGACCGAATTGGGTAAAGTTTTTTTATACGGGCTGATCGGGACCCCCAATCACGACATAGAATTACTTGAAAAGCGGCAATCCATTATCAAAACGATAGTCTCTACCCCAGAGTTTTTTGCACAAACAAGCGCGCTATACGACCAATTTGCATCGATTGAAAACATTCTGCTTTCATTTTGGGCACAAGATGGGTTCTTGCATTCTACAAAACGGCACTATTTTTCGATTCCCTACTTTGAATCAATGAATGAAAGGCTTAATAAATCCGAGACTGCATTAGCGATGCGCTCAGCGGTTAATCATTCACGTAGAGCCTTCTACCTTGCTGGCGGTCTTTTTGCAGGCGCTCTCCTTCCCATCTATGGCTTCTACGTGATGCGCAATGCGCAACTTCCTAGCCCCTTTGATAAAATAGCACGCCACTTGCAAGGCTCGGGAGGAAGGCTCTTGGGACTTCTCTCATGCACCGAAAACGCTGCCGTTGCAGGCACAGCAACTATAGCCGCTGGAATTTATTGCGCCCTTGCCTGCAAAGAAGATTACGACTGGGCGGCGGACAATGTAACACTCGATACATGTCTGCAAAAAAAGATGTGTGCTATCGCCCAATTTTTTGACGCGTTAACTAAACTTAAAAAAACTTTAGATGTTTTTGCTTTTGAAAATGTGCCGGCAGCACAGAAGATTGCCGAATTTTTTGAAGATACCATAAAGAACGATCCTGAGTTACTCCAACTTGTGGATTTAATGCGTACTTCAACATTTCAAGGCGCACCCTCATTTTTCAAAAATCAGGGCCGCATTCTGCTAGCCTTTCGCCTCATGTATGCAGTAAAAGAAAAAATTGAGCCTGTTTTAATGGCATTGGCAGAATTAGACGCTTATCTTTCGGTCGCAGCCCTTTATAATGACTATAAAAATGAGAGAGTTCACTTTTGCTTTGTAACCTATGAAAAAAAGCCAACGGCTTCTGTTTCTATGCAACAGTTTTGGAATCCCTTTATTGACAGCAAAAAAGTGGTTGCTAATGATCTTACTTTGCAAGCGTCAGAGGGCAGGAATATGGTCATTACCGGTCCAAATGCTGGCGGTAAATCAACTCTTATTAAGGCTATCGCGCTTAACCTCATTCTTGCGCAAAGTCTCTGCATAGCTGCAGCTGATTCCCTTACGTTAACGCCCTTTTATACCATAGGCACCTATCTTAACGTTGTAGATAATATAGCCATGGGAAATTCACTTTTTAAAGCGCAGGTTTTACGTGCACAGCAAATGGTCGATTTAGTTGAGAAGACACCTAAAGATGCTTTCAGCTTTATTGCTTTAGATGAAATGTTTAATGGGACCTCGGCAAAAGAAAGTAAGGTGATTGCATACAGCGTGGCAAAGCATATTAGCCGCTATGAGAATAACATCTGCTTACTTGCAACTCATTTTCCTTTATTAACGAAGCTGGCGGATGAACATTCCGCGTTTGCAAATTATAAGGTATCAGTCAATGTTGATCAATCTGGAGGGATTCATTACCCCTTTAAGCTTGAAAAAGGATTATCTAATCAACATATTGCGCTTGATATTTTGCGTGAGGAAGGCTATGCCTGCTCAATTGTTGAAGAAGCTTTAAACATGCTTCACCATAAAATCGACCAATAGAAAACAAGAAAGCATTTTATTTCAGGCGTTACCTGCTATACTAAGTATGGTTTTTTTGACAAAAGTAGTTAAAATATTAAGGAAATTAAAACATAGCATAGTAGGATGGAAAAATTATGAATCAGCATAGGACACTTTCTTGGACACTGCTGCTGCTCGCAGCGTATAGCTCATCGACAATCGCCGGCGGCCTTGTAGGTGGCCAGCTTCATGCACTAGGACAGCGTACAGGCTCGGCTCAACCAAGTCGACCCACTGAACCAGCAAGCAATGCAGGCGCAATCAACGACACCCTCGCGCATCCGCAAATTCAGGCAGCATTAATAGGTCAAGACATGAATGCCTATAAAAACACTCTTAATGGGCTTTTTGAAGATAAAAGCGTTTGGGAAAATTCATTTGCTCGGATATTACGAGTGATACGAGCACATCCAATAGATACCGCAAAAAAAACATCGGCGCTGGCACAATACCTTTTGGCAAAATTAGAAGCTCTATCGCCGCACAATCAAAACGATAAAGCACTAGCTGCTGCCTTAGCCATTACCTTAAATTCCGAGCCAAATCAAAGATTTATGGTGCAGAAAGACATTCGTGAACTGTACGCGGCACTTTGCAATCTTGCGGGGACGGTATCGCTAAAAGTTGATTCGGAAACGCCTGTACATCCACAGAGCAGCAAACCTACACTAGATGAGAATAAAGAGAATATAGAAAATGGTGCCAAAAGCGAAAAAGAGCTCGCGGCTGAGCAAGAAAGAAAAAAAATAGAAGACGAGCAAGCACTTAAGAACGCGCATGCGAACAATGCTAATCAGGCCATGATTCAAAAATTTGATGAAAAATCAAAAACACATGACTTTACAGCCACTCGCCCTGAGGTTACTCCGGAAATGCAATTTGAGGCAGCACTCGCCCAAAAGCAACTCAAAGAGAAATTAGAAGCTGAAAGAAAGGTGCGAGAAGAAGAGGCAAGAAAAATAGAAGCTGAAAAGCAAGCGGAATTGGAAAAAGCATCTGCAGACGCCGAAGCGGCAAATCTGCTCGCTGAAGAGGAAAAAGCAAAGGCCGTGGAAGAAGCGGGTAAACAAAACACTTTATCAGCATTTCAGATAGCTAGGCAGAGAGAGCAAGAAGCTAAAGAAAAAGAAGTTCTGCTAGCAACTCAAAAAGGTGCGCCAAAGAAAGTTGGTAGATTATCCATAGCACCATCGGGAATCGTTGCTGCGCCTGGCCAAGATGCTAAAGGTGCGTCAAAGAAAGTTGGTAGGTTATCTATAGAACAATCAGGAATAGCTGCTGCATCTGGCCAAGATGCTAGTCAGGCACCGGTAACTAAGCAGCCGCGAGTAATCAGCGAGTCGATGAAGAAGCTCCAAGCCAATGTAAATCTCGATGCTCTCAAAGTCGGTAATGGACAGGGACCTGCGAAGTCTACAAAGAAAGCGGAGCCAGATGGCAAAAATACTGTGCGCCCTGAACCACGTAAACTGTTTACGGGAACAACCGCATCACCCGACGAACAGGCTAATAGAGAGTTTGCAGATAAGCTAAATGAGCACCTAAATGCTCGCAATGGACAGGGAAGTAAGAAAACAGAGCCCAATGGCAAATCTGTGCTCCCTAAGCCAGGTAAACTAGGAGACCTGTCTGATAGTGCGGTTGGGAAAATGCTAGCTAATCGTCCAAAAGCTGACAACGGACAACAGCCTGCAAAGTCAAGTAAGAAAACCGGCCCAGCTCCGGCTTCTTCTCAACCTCAGTCAAAACAAAACAAAAGCAAATTGAACCATGCACTACCTCCGCGGCTTCCAGTTCCGCAAGCAAGCGGCATAAACATGCAGCCGACAGCTCCGGCGCCCGTGGCTACCATACCGCAGGCCCCAGCAGCACCGCGCTTACCGGTCAGACCACCTGTGCCTTATGCACCAGGGCTTCCGGTGGTTGATAATGCGGCTGGATATATGCTGAACGAAGGTTCCATCGATCCATCTAATTCACCGCGAGATAGGACCCATAGCACGTTCATGTCTGAAAAGCTCACGGCGCAAATCATAGCTGATGCCAAAAAATGGGGAATTGTTAAGAAGATTGGAAAATATACAGCAATCGGTAGCGCGGCCACGGGAACAGCCCTTGGACTGACTTGGCTGATGAAATACTTGAAAGCCAAGTGGGCTGCTATGCAGATGGCTAGCGCTGTTAGCGCAGAGCCTCAGCCTGATCTGCTTACAACTACAACTGGTCAGGAAAAACTCGATACCGCTGGTCTTGAAACACCAACAGGTGACGATTCCAATAAAAAGCTTTCACTCGACGAAAATACAAACATACATGCTTCTGCCGCAGCGGCATAACAGTTATGAAGCGCTCATGTATGGCGCCGCAGATTCACGCAACTAAAAAACTGTTAACGAATCGAATATTGTTCTCTAGTTATTAAAAGAGAGCGCTTGCACATTAGTGCGAGCGCTCTCTTTTTTTGGAGTTTGCTTAATTTAACTGACTGGGCAGAATCCCAGGAGCGAAAGCCCTTTAACAAAGTCCTTGCATTCCACTTGATCACCACATTCTTGCTCGAAGATCAAGAGGCCATAGTTATCATGCTTAATGAGCCAACTATGATACAGTGGATGTTGAAAGCCAAGTTTCTGTGCAAGAAATTCGACCGTTCGATCGAGCTCTTGATTAGCCCGCCGCGAACTTGCGCAGGTAATAGCGCGCACCTTCTTATTAAATTCACAGGCATTAACATGTTCTTTAAAACTTTCCTGATCATGTAACGCCACGTCGCAGGTATAGACTTCTTCTTCCTTATTAAACCCTGCAACACCCTTAAGACAGTCAAAATCAGGATTATCTATAAAATAAGCTGCTTTTGTTAAATTCAAACAGCCTTCGTCACAGAGCGAATGTAAGACGTACTCGGTCACATTTTCTATGCCATTTAACGATAAGATTTGCTGTGGCAAATGCGTAAAGCATTTGAGTAATTGTTGGTAGCGTGGAGCTACCTCATTCGGCTTCATAAAATACCCCTCTCTCCTTTTGAGCTTTCCTTTTTTCTATCTCCATATTAGCAGACAAAAGAAAAAAAAAGCAACCTCTTCCAAACACTCTTGCTCATCTCATTTAAGAAGTGATAGTCTTACAACTAAGGGGGAGAAAAATGATATCTAGAATCACGCAGAAAACCATCTTTTATATAATAATAAGCAATTTTGCCGGGGTACTCGCGCGCAGTCCTTTACGGTCTCAAGACCCTCTTATGCCCGAAATTATTACCTGCTGGCAAGGATCTAATAAAACATATCATTTGCGCGACTATTGCTTAGAAGAGTACCCCATCTTTCACAAATTTGAACGCGATTATTTTATGGACCATCTGCTGCCCGATGAGCCAATAAGCTTGCGTAATAAGCCAGATAAAACCGTTAACGGGAGTCACTTAAAAGAACTTATGGAAGAACTGCTTAAAGAGCTTGCTCAAAAGAAAAAACAGTTCAAGCACTTTAAAGTGCTCAAAGAGAGCGACTTTAATAGCCGCTCAGTTTCTGGGCTTATTATTTTCAAGTTTAAGGACTACCCTTTTGTGCTTAAACTTTTTATTAAAACACCTGAAACCTTTGTAAAACCCTTATCTGAGGGAATGATTCCTCGCTTTTTTTTTCGCATGGGTGGCGGGATTAACCGGCATCTATCAGGATTTACGAGGGTAAAAAATCTTGAAGAAATAAGAAAAAAAATAGAAGCAAATCCCGAATGGAATGACCTTATCGACACACCACGAAAATGGTTTTGGTTACCAAAAAACCCGCGCTGGATTGAAGTGCGCAGCAAAAATATTGGGCCCAACGGTGAACTTAAAACGGAGCTTCCCGCCGTGTATGGGATTGTCGCCGATTTCATAGAAAACGATAAATCATTTAGCTTATGGAATGCTGAGGATCGCGAAATCTCTCTTAGATTTGCTCATTATCAAGATAATAGAGTTGATGCTCACGTTGATAATTTTATGGTCGAAAAATCTACCGGCATAATTGTTTTAATAGATACCGAACATTTCCCCACTATGGTTGGGCTTAACGAGCCATTTGAGTACGAGGACTACCCAGAATGGTACTGCAAACTCAGCTGTAAATGTTTTAGGGATATTTTTTTAAGAAATAAAAGGAAACGGCGCGAATTACAGACCCATCCTCGGCCACAAATGTATCCGTGTTAGAAAACGCTGTTTTCGTTATCGTTGGATACGTGACTCAAGCTCAGTAAATTCTTGTTGAAATTGCACGTTTGTAGTGCGAAGGAGTTCAATTTTTTCCAGTGCATGTATCACCGTTGAATGATCCTTGCGACACCAAAATGCAGCTATATCCACCAACGAGCGTCCTGTCATTTTCTTCATGAAGTACATTGCCACATGCCGAGCAAGAGAAAGGTTTTTGTGCCGTTTTGTTGATCGCAATTCTACCATACTAAAGTTATAATGCTTTGCCACTTTTTGTGCTATTTGAGGGAAATCTATCGGTGCTGAGCGGGCAATTTGTATACTCGTACGATTGAGTACTCGATGAGCAAGATCGAGTGAAACCGCCTGATGAGTAAGCGTTGCGAAAGCAAGGACACGTATAAGGAGCCCTTCCAGCTCGCGTACATTATTCTGGACCCGCGAGGCAATAAAGTGAGCCACGTCATCAGCAAGCACTTCCTTCTGTGCATCCGCTTTTTTTTGCAATATCGCTATCTTTGTCTCCATGCATGGTGGCTGAATATCTGCAATAAGCGCACCATCAAGTCGTGAGCGAATCCGCTGTGCGAGCCCTTCTATATTTCCGGGCAAGGTATCGCTTGAGAACACAATTTGTTTACGTGCTTCATATAAAGCGTTAAAAATATGATAAAAAGCTTCCTGTGTTTGCTCTTTACGTGCTATAAACTGAATATCATCAATTAAAAGCACATCTACATCTCTATATCGTTGTTCGAATGCAGCAGCTTTATCAAATCGTATTGCCGTAATAAATTCATGTACAAAACGATCGGCTGATTGATATAAGATCCTCGCTTTTGGATTAAGCTCACGAATACAATTGCCTACTGCTTGCAATAGATGAGTTTTGCCAAGACCGGATCCCCCATAAATATAGAGGGGATTATAGAGCCCACCTGGCTGCTGCGCCACCGCTTGCGCTGCTGCAAAAGCTAATGAATTATTCGGACCCACCACAAATGAATCAAACTGGTAGCGCTGGCTTATGGCGGAACGTGCAGGAACAATTTTTGTAGCTTTCTTTTCAGGTTTAGACGCATCAGCGGTAACCACCTCATTGGTAACCGGGATAGCGCGGCTTACCTGAACTTTGCTGTCATCTAAAAATAATATTTTTACCTGCGATTCATTAAGCAGCCGACACAGATGTGCCTGAATAAGGTTAGTATACTGCCCCATGACCCAATCTTTAATAAACGCATTAGGCGTTTTTAAATAAACGGTCTTCGTAGCAGAGTCCCATCGAGAAAGGGAAATGGCCTTAAACCATGTTTCCACCACGCGGCTACCGACTTCTTCGGTAACAATAGTTAAAAATTCTTGCCAAATATTAGTAACGTTCAACTTAGTTTTTCTCGTTTATTCGTTAGATGACATTAGTTTTTTTGTACCCCCCTTTTTGGGTACAACTACTTTACCACAACTTTTTTCTAAAGGAAGGTTTTTTTTAAACTTTTTTCGCTGAAAAAGCCCGTATTTAAAGCATTATTTGATGAGCACCGTCTTTCACAAGATGCTCATTTTCCTGGGCACTATTGGCAGGGTTTTACAGCCGTAAGCGACTCCATTTTTCGCGTGCGCATACCACACTCATGCCAATCTAAAATTGTATATCTTTCCATGCACCCCGTTGGCATGAAAGAGAGACAAAAATAATAAGGCTTTGGCATACCCCCGTCAGCCATATCAGCGGTAGTGGAACACGAAATTTACGCTGGATCGCAGATCGCCAAAAGAGCTCTATATTCGGTCTATTCAGCTATGAAAGATCACGAAAAAGCAAAGTCCATTTCTGTATCTTTTATCAGTTAAAGGCATTATAAAAACTCTGAGCATTTCTATTAAATCGCTAACTATTGATTTACTAATTGCATATTCGGTAGAGTGAGAATAAGCATGCACATGAGATGCAGGCATAACTAACAATACGTTTTCCGGGGGAAACCATGAACGATGTAAAAAGCTTAGGGCGTGCTCACAAGGGCACCACCTCATTGCTTACCAATTTTAAACAAACTAGGCAGCTCAAAAGGGTAGCTCTGTTAGCGAGCCTTTTTCTTTGCATGGTGCAGACTTGGACACTCAGTGCCATGCTCCCTCTGAAAACGGTGACACCATCGCCAGCTAATCCCGGGGATACCCTTACCTTTACCATAGATATCACTAATACCAGTACGACGTTAGAGGCCACCTCAGTTTCTTTTGAAGATAAGATAGATAAAACAACTTTTGTAAGCGTTACGCAGTCTCCTTCACGTTTTTCTTCTATTGGTTACGATGCAGGGTCCAAAACCGTCATGGCAAGTGGTGCAAATTTCGAGCCGGGGGACACTTGCACTATAACTATAACGGTAACAGTACCATGCACTCTTGTTGCAGGCAACTATCTAAATGAAGGGGATATCACTTTTTATGTGACAGGTAACCCTAACCTGATAACGGAGGCTTTTGAGGCGGGCTATACGATTAATTCTGGGGCCATTAATTTTTCCCCCGGGTTTCCCCAAGTAACCGATGTGCTCTGCAATGGTCAAAGTACGGGGAGCATTGAAGTTGAAGTTACTGGTGGAGAATCCCCGTATACCTATGTTCTTCAAAGTGTTAGTACTGGGCCTATCACCGTGGGACCAACGACAAATATGGTAACATTCAGCAATCTGCCTGCGGACACTTATACGCTTACAGTAAATGGCTGCCAACTCTCAGACAATATTAAGGTTACTCAACCAAGCCCCTTTTCAATAACGACCACCACATCAACGCCAGCCTGTAATGCTCAATCAACAGGTACGATTAATGTTACCTATACGGGAGGCGTTGCACCGATTTCCTATTCGCTCGATGGTGGCGCATTTGTCGCAGCCCCTGCGGGCAACCCTTTTACCATAACTGGACTCGTCGGAGGTGGTTCGCCGTATACTATTCAGTTATCCGATTCAACTGTGCCAACTCCTTGTACATCAAACACCGCTAATCAATTAGTTGGTATCAATAACTTGGCTATAACCGCTACATCGGCAACACCATCCTGTAATGCTCTAGCAACAGGAACCATCAATGTAACTTACACAGGAGGTATTGGAACCATCTTCTATTCGCTCAACGGTGGAGCATTTGTCGCAGCGCCTGCCGGCAACCCTTTTACCATAACGGGACTCGTCGGAAGTGGCTCGCCGTATACTATTCAGTTAATGGATTCAGCTCTGCCAACTCCATGTACATCGAACACCGCTAATCAATTAGTTGGTATCAATAACTTGGCTATAACCGCTACATCGGCAACACCAGCCTGTAATGCTCTAGCAACTGGAACCATCAATGTAACTTACACAGGAGGTATCGGAGCCATCTTCTATTCGCTCAACGGTGGAGCATTTGTCGCAGCGCCTGCCGGCAACCCTTTTACCATAACGGGACTCGTCGGAAGTGGCTCGCCGTATTCTATTCAGTTAATGGATTCAGCCGAGCCAACTCCATGTACATCGAACACCGCAAACCAATTAGTTGGTATCAATAACTTGGCTATAACTGCTACATCGGCAACACCAGCCTGTAATGCTCTAGCAACAGGAACCATCAAGGTAACTTACACAGGAGGTATCGGAGCCATCTTCTATTCGCTCAACGGTGGAGCATTTGTCGCAGCGCCTGCCGGCAACCCTTTTACCATAACGGGACTCGTCGGAAGTGGCTCGCCGTATTCTATTCAGTTAATGGATTCAGCTCTACCAACTCCATGTACATCGAGCCCCGCGAGCCAATTAGTTGGTATTAACGACTTAGCTATTACGGGTACTTTATCAACGCCATCTTGTATTGGAGAATCAACAGGAACCATCAATGTAACTTACACAGGAGGTATCGGAACTATCTTCTATTCGCTCAACGGTGGCGCATTTGTCGCGGCGCCTCCCGGCAACCCTTTCACTATCACTGGGCTTGCTGGAGGAGGAGCGCCGTATAGTATTCAATTAATGGATTCAGCTGTGCCAACTCCTTGTACATCAAGCCCCGCGAGCCAATCAGTTGGCCTAATATCTTGCAATACAACACTGGCCATTTATGATTGCTGCAGCAGTAAGATCTCTTCAAGCGGCGTGGTAACATACACTATTAGCATAAAAAATACGGGCATGATAGCTGCGACGGATCTGCAAGTCATTGATCTATTACCATGCTGCCTCACTTTCTTATCAGGCAGTGGCGAGGGCTGGTCTTTCACCTCAGCAGGTCAGCAAGTGACTGCTACGCTGAGCAATACAACGCCACTTCTGCCGGGAGCAATTACAACGCTTACCATCAAGGCGAAAGCACGATGTGCCTCAGGTCAGAAAATTACTAATACGGTAACGGTCTCGGCCAGTAACGTAGTAGTTCCGCAGACTTCGAGCTGCACCACAAAAGTTGATTAAGCTCATCATATAAAAAAGAGGCCCAGAAATTCTGGGCCTCTTTTTCCAAAAATTATTTTTATAACAAAAAGAAATTTCTATTGCTGCCCTCTTACCGCTCTCCAAAACTTATACAAACCTATACAAATCATGGTCTAATGGCACCACGCCATCAGTTTTAATTTCTTGGAAGCGCAGGTTATTAAGCTGCTGTTTTATCCCCGCGGCGCAGAATTGTGCCACTAGATAAAACCTTCCAAGCCCAACGTTCCCTAATATGGACGCGGCCCGAGCTAGGCACTGCCGAAACATATCTTCGGCTTTTTTTGTAAGTTCCGTAGAACTTCTTCGATCTTTGGGCAGCGCTTACAGCCCTGATCCCTCAGCATCTTGCTAAATATGCGAATACCTTAATAAGTTCTCGGTTGCTTGCATATTCCACAATAGAATACTACACAAATTTTAAATTTCAAGATTTTTCACAATTTAAGTCCATGCGCTTTCTATAAGCAGGTTTGTGCAGGTTTAAAATAGCTGTTAAGTTACCCCTTATCTTATACTTAATTATAGATAGTAAGGCTTTGGCGCACCCTCGTCAGCCATATCAGCGCTCGTCGGACAGGAAATTTACGCTGGATCGCAGATCACCAAAAGAACCCTATATTCAGTCTTTTCAGCTATGAAAGATCGCGAAAGAGCAAAGTCCATTTCTGTATCTTTTATCAGTTTAAGGCTTATAAAAATTCTGAGCATTTTTATCAAAGCGCTAACTATTGATTTACTAATTGCACATTCGGTAGAATGAGAATAAGCAAGCATAAGGAAGTGCTGGCGTCACACGAATCCGTTTTTCAGGGGGAACTATGAACGATGTAAAAAGCTTAGGCAGTGCATACAAAGGCACGGCCAGATTGCTCACTTATTCTTTACTTTTCTTAATGCAAATTTTTTCTTCTACACATATTGAAGCGGTCTGCAGCCTTACTTTTGCAAATGGCACGCCAACGACAACTCCAACCTGTGCTAGCACGAGTCTCACGGGTACTATCACTGTTAATACTACTGGTGGCGTCGGCCCAAATTATACCTTCTCCTATGGTTTTGGTCCAGTTGTGGTTCCGTCACCAAATCATACTTTTACAAATGTAGCCGCTGGAAGCTACACGGTTTCAGTGACTGATAGTAATTTCTGTACCATTACTCAACCACATGTAGTCGTATCAATTGATCAGCTAGCGTTTGCTAATGGAACTCCAACTACAACTCCCAGTTGTTTCGGCCAAAATACCGGGACCATCGTCGTTAACACTACAGGTGGTGTAGGCCCTAATTACACCTTCTCTGATGGAGTTCATACACCTGTTACAGTTGCTTCCCCTAATTTTACCTTTACAAATGAAGCTGCTGGAACCTACTCTGTTTCAGTAACCGATAGTAATAACTGTACTATTACCCAGCAAAATGTGGTGGTTGCATCTGATAATTTAGCTTTTGCAAATGGCACGCCACTTACAACTGCGACCTGTCCTGACCAAAGCACAGGTACAATCATTGTTAACACTACGGGTGGCATACCTAATTACACCTTCTCTGATGGTGTTCATGCACCTGCAGTGACTTCTTCCCCTAATTTTACTTTCACAAACGAGCCTGCTGGAACCTACACTGTTTCCGTAACAGATGGTAATAACTGCACTATTACTCAACCAAATGTAATCGTACCATCCAATGGGTTTGCGTTTGTTAATGGCACGCCACTTACAACTCCTAGTTGTTTCGGCCAAAATACCGGGACCATCGTCATTAACACTACAGGTGGTGTAGGACCTAATTACACCTTCTCTGATGGAGTTCATACACCTGTTACAGTTGCTTCCCCTAATTTTACCTTTACAAATGAAGCTGCTGGAACCTACTCTGTTTCAGTAACCGATAGTAATAACTGTACTATTACCCAGCAAAATGTGGTGGTTGCATCTGATAATTTAGCTTTTGCAAATGGCACGCCACTTACAACTGCGACCTGTCCTGACCAAAGCACAGGTACAATCATTGTTAACACTACGGGTGGCATACCTAATTACACCTTCTCTGATGGTGTTCATGCACCTGCAGTGACTTCTTCCCCTAATTTTACTTTCACAAACGAGCCTGCTGGAACCTACACTATTTCCGTAACCGATGGTAATAACTGCACTATTACTCAACCAAATGTTGTCGTATCAATTGATCAGCTAGCTTTTGCTAACGGAACTCCCACAACAACTCCAAGCTGTGAAGGCCTAAGCACGGGTACGATCGTTGTTAATACAACGAGCGGAGTTGGCCCTAACTATACCTTCTCTGATGGAGTTCATACACCTGTTACAGTTGCTTCCCCTAATTTCACGTTCACTAACGAGCCGGCTGGCAGCTATACCGTTTCGGTAACCGATAGCAATAATTGTACTATTACCCAGCAGAATGTGGTGGTATCATCACTATCTTGCAACACAACATTAGCTGTCTTTGAATGCTGCAGCAGTCACATATCTTCATGTGATGTTGTCACATACACTATTAGCATAAAAAATACAGGAGTGGTAGCTGCGAAGGATCTACAAGTCATTGATCTATTGCCATGCTGCCTCACTTTTTTATCAGGGAGTGGCGAGGGTTGGTCTTTCACCTCAGCAGGTCAGCAAGTGACTGCTATGCTGAGCAATGCAACGCCACTTCTGCCGGGAGCAATTACAACGCTTACCATCAAGGCGAAAGCACGATGTGCCTCAGGTCAGAAAATTACTAATACGGTAACTGCCAGAGCTGATAATGTAGTAGTACCTCAGACTTCGAGCTGTACCACAAAAGTTGATTAAGCTCATCATAGAGTAAAGAGGCCCAGAAAATTCTGGGCCTTCTTTTTTTTACCAACTTGCAAAACTTTTCCCACGCCCATTGATTTAATTTCAAAACATAAGATTCTATTGCTACCCTAACACCCCTTATCCTATACTTAATTATAGGGGGGAATTAAATATGATAAAATGGAATATGCTGCTTTTAAGCGCATCATTTTTCAGCAATTGTCTTTTTGCACTAAGTCTATGGCAATCGCCAGATGCTCAGCTGCGGTATCATGAGGTTTGTTTTTTAACCTCTCATAATTCATATGCAGCCAAGGACCATGGCTATTATTACGCACAACAACGCTGGTCCATCCAGCAGCAATTAGATGCTGGCGTGCGTGGGTTAATGCTTGATACACATAAGGATTCTAAAACGGGTGAGGTCATTTTGTGCCACGCTAGCGAATGGATCACCAAAATTATTTGTGCCGGCAAGCCTCATACAAAACTAGAAGAAGCACTGATAACAGTACGCGATTTTCTTATCGCTCACCCAACTGAAATTGTTACGATATTCTTAGAAAATTACGTCCGGGATAAAAGTACCATTGATGCACCCTTTAAATCATCAGGCCTTGAACCTTTTATTCTTACTCCGGCCCAATGGGATCCTGCCCAAGGTTGGCCAACCATTGGATGGATGCAAAAAAATAATAAGCGACTCATTATTTTTAACTCAATTGAAAAAACAGATCTTACATTTAATCAGTGGGAACATGTCGTAGAAAACCAATGGGGAACACTTCATCACGGCAAAGCTGCAAAAGAGCGCCACGAATCCCGCACCTATCGTTCTCACGTGCGCTACCTGTATGTGGCAAACTACTTTCCTCGTCTGAAAATAAATTTTGGCAAAGGCTATGAAGCCATTAATAGCACTGAGCTTGATACTTTCTTGACACGCTTACAAGAAGGACTCGGTAATGGTTATTGTAAAGAGAGACTTCCCAATTTTGTAAGCATAGATTTTGTAGATGAAGGAGATGGCATGAAGCATGTTAACCATATAAATTGTCAAAAAAAATCTTTTTTTAGCCCAATGCATCAATAATATTCGGGCTATCGGGAAGGCTCATGGAAAAAAATCGCACGAATGACACAAGGCCATGGCTCAATAAAAATTTATTGGGCTTTAGTTTTGCCAGTTTGTTTAGCGATAGCAATCATGAAATTGTCCCGCTTGTATTGCCAATGTTACTTGTCGGCTTAGTAGGTCCGAAAAATGCCCCGCAATATGTCGGTTTTATAAGCGGCTTTGCAACCGCAGCTGCAAGCTTTGCTATCCTTTTTTCAGGCTGGCTGAGTGATCGATTAGCCAATCGCAAACCGCTCATTCTTTTTGGATATGCGCTTACGGGAACGGGTATCGGGCTTCTTGCTTTTGCCCATAGTTCGTATGAAGTTTTTGTACTTATCACCCTCGCTTGGGTAGGACGGGGCTTATGCAGCGCCCCACGTAATGCCATTATTGCTGACTCCATAGCCCCCGCGTTTTATGGCCATGCCTTTGGATTCCGACAGGCATTCGATACTCTTGGAGCCATTCTCGGGCCGTTGTTGGTTTATTTCCTTTCGGCAGCACCCCTTTCGACACTTTTTTATATTTCATTCATTCCTGGGCTGCTCGCAGTGGCTATTATTGCATTTTTTATCTCAGATGTTCCCCATCGCGTTATGGCTCAAAAGCCTTTTTTTGATACAAGTGGTCTTACGAGGGAATTTTATGCACTCCTTGGAATAGTTACGCTGTTTGGATTGGGAAATTTTAATCGGACTTTGCTCCTTTTGCGCATCCAAAATACTCTGGAAATTGGTCAATCTCATGCAGCGGCCTTGAGCCTTATTACCCTGCTGTATATTTTTCGCAATATAATTCAAACATTTAGCGCCTATTATATGGGAGCAGTAAGCGATAAAATAGGCCGCAAGATACCTCTAGCAGTGTGTGGATTTGGATTTTTTGGACTCATGGCGGTGAGTCTTATATATCCCTCATCACATCTGGGTTATCTGCTGTGCATTTTTTTTCTTTCTGGTTTCAGCGCCGGAACGTATATGACTCTCCAAAAAACAATGGCCGCAGATGTTTTGCCTGAATCTGCACGTGGCACCGGTTATGGCATACTGCAAATAGCCAATAGTACTGCTGACCTTATTTCTAGTATTATTGTAGGCTTCTTGTGGACGACTGTGTCTGCTGAGGTTGCCTTTTTGTATGCGGCGTTCATGAGCTTATGCGCAGCGTTTGTGCTCCTTAAAACCAAGTAGGTCGTCTTTTCATGTGTGAAACGCTCTTACCTAAATTATACTAGTGATAATACAATCAAAGCCTTATCGCCTTTGGCGAAATATTTTTTTATATAAATATTGGGCTATGCGCCCAGCAGCAGGATGCTCCGCGCATCCTGCACCAGCGGCAGCGCTGCGGCTGCACCCGCCCAAAGGGTTCGACCCGAACCCCCCTTGGAACCCCCAAGCTCCACCATACTCTCCCAACCCTCGCGGACACCGATGCTTCGAGATGCGGTTATCACCATACTCGTCATAACTCATCATGCTTTGCATATAGTTTCCCTTGGGGCAGTCCAGAGCTCGGCATCTGGCTCACGACGCGTAGCCACCAGCACGTCGCTGATGTAAAAAATAAATTCGCCAGAGGCGCTCGAAAGCCTGAATTAAATCTGCTTATTTGTTCTGTTGCCAAAAATCTCAGAGTATCTCGAGCCTTCTCCGCGAGAAAACAAGTATAAGAAATCATCAAATAAGTAAAAGCTGGGAAGGCTCTGGGCAAACAAGTTCCACAAATACGTTCGAATTGGAAGCTGAGTTGGAAAAGATTAATAGACCGGGGTTCCCCAAGGGAAGGCACCCTTGGGGCAGTCCAGAGCGCAGCATCTGGCGCCCGGCGCGTAGCCGCCAGCAAGTTGCTGATAAAAAAAATAAATTCGCCGGAGGCGCGCAAAAGCTCGAATTAAATCTGTGTATTCTACGACGAAAAAGAATCTTAATCGAATAGTTGTATCAAAATTTCAGACATAAAATTTTACAACCAAATAATCTATTGATTTTAAAGCATTTATTGTTTTATTATTTATAATAGAATGATTTATTGTTGCGCCCCGAAAAAAAATCTTCTGGGGATCAATACTATGAGAAAAATAATAATCTCAAATGAGGAGAATCGCATGAAGAATACAAAAAGCTTTATACTGGTAGGTATAGTACTGGCAGCGATCTGTCACGTCTATACAGTACAATCAATGGAGAAACCTGCTCCCGCGACGTATAAAATATCGACAATTCGAAATGATTCATCTAAACCGGTTGCTTTTAGGGTTCAATCAGACAAGAAAGTCTCATTCAATCAAGTTTTAAATCCGCAAGCTTCATTCAATTACGGGCAAGCCGTACCGCAAGGCGAGTACATAGTCCTTATTTATTTAGCTAAAAAAGGAGCAAATTGGACCTTAAAAAGTCGTCCTGACGGCCAGCTTGGGTGGGTAAAAGATGGCAAACCAATGGAAAAAGGAATCGCATTGTCACCTTCTTTCTCCCTACGTATCACAGAAGATAATGTAGAACTCATGCCTAGTGAAGCCCCAGCTGCACCTGCGCCTATGGCAGCAGCGGCTGCAGCGCCAGAGGTTGTGCCGGCATTCGTATCTCAGGAAGAAAAGGGAGAACTTTTTCAAGCAATAAATGCAGGCGATCTTGATAAACTCCGTGCGTTAATTGCCAAAAAAGTAGATCTTCGAAAACCCAGCAAGGATAGTGGGCATTACCCTCTGTCAGCCGCGACAACTGCTGATATTCCCTATGCAAAAAAATATGCTGTATTTAAAATGCTCCTTAACGCAGGTGCAAGCCCAGATGATATTGACTATGCTTCGGGAATGCGGCCACTTCATTATGCAGCAAAAATTGGGTCCTTAGCGATGGTTGAGGAGATCCTAAAAGCAAGCGCCCTTAACCCAGATGCCCTTGGCGGAGAAAAGCTAAGAAGCCCAAGCTCAATAGCTGTGCAATCACATAGGGAAGGCATAATAACTCCCTCTCTTGCAAGAAAATATATTGCAAGCCAGAAAGAATTCGACAAAGAATTGCCAGAAGCCGTTAAAGAACTACAAGCAAAAGAACAAAGTAGGCCAACTACCGATGAAGTAATTGCGATACTTAAAGCTCTACGCAAAGCTTTACGCGTAAGAGAAGGAGAAAGTATGCAAGGTTCTTTTGATAAAGGCGGTGCTTTTAGAGGTCTTGATCTTGCCTATATTATCAATAACGTCCTTCTAGTGTCTGATCCAGAACGCCAAGAACTTCTTAAAGCAATTGGAGCCCGCGTTACCCCCGAAAAACGAGAAGCAACAATGAGTGAGATTACTGACCTCATTGAATTAGTAAAGAAGCTTAATGAGAAATATCCTCGTAATCTTATCGGTACTCGAGTAGATATGGTTGTGTGGGCGCTAGAAGCGGCAAAACATGATGATAGAGCACGCTCAGCCTTCAACAAACTTAGAATTGCCATGGCCCTCCTTGCCAAAGTTTCTGAAGTAACAAAGGATCCGGTAGCACTCGAGAAAATCCAAAAGATGCTGCATGATATTGCCCTCGATTACAAAAAAGATGCCGAGGGTAATGAAAAAGAAGCTGGAAAAATATAAGAAAGGAATAAATAATGAATAGAATACAAAAAAAGCTTGTAATGTATACAATGCTCGTAGCCATAGTACCGGTTTCTAACCTGCGGTCTATGGAAGCACCTTTGCCTCCTTCAGTTAAAAAAGGGCCTGAGCGTAAACGATGGTCGGATGCCTATTTGACTAAGGTGCTGCCCGAGATACAGTCTTTGGCCAACAGAAGCAATCCAGAGGACGCACTTGATCTCGCTCTTGCCCTATCAGCTTTAGAATCAGCAATTGTTTCGGCGAATGCTGGAGAAAAGCAAAGTTATTTGCAGACCGCACTTACGCAACTTGATAAGGTTATAAGCCACAGTCCTGAGGGATTTGCGAGTTGGGAGCGAGAAGTAATTTCTGATCTTGCTGAAAACTACAAAGAGCAAGCGGAAGCCGAGGAAGCTAAAAAAGTAAAAGCGCCCCAGCAAATGCCCCCCGTGAAAAGTGAAAGAAGATGGTCAATGTCAGATTTGCCTGAAGCAAATGACTTGCTTGAGAAATGGAAGGCTGCCGCAACTAAAGTCGTAGATTATCTAGTAGAATTAGATCAGGTTGAGGCCGCCCAATCAGCTTTGAAGAAAGCCAAGTTTGAGCCGAAAGAAAGGGAGGCTTATAAGTATCTTCAAACTGCACTTGAACATCTTAACAAGATTTTATCGAAGAAACGTACCCGACACCAAGCGGTTGTTTTCGCAGTTTTTGGAGGTAATAATATTTATCGTGCACGCCAGATGATTCAGGATATTGCTCAGCATTTCAAAGAACAAGCTGAAGCTGGGGAAAAGGAAGCGGCTGCTGAAGCTTCAGCAGCAACTGTTCCGGCGATCCCAGCAGTACCCGAAAAAAAACCAGCGGCACATGCGGAGGCGGCAAAACCTGCACCAGCGGTTTCTCCAAGCGTTCAAGAAGCAATGAAGAAATCAACTGAGCAGCGAATATTTGTTAGAAATATCATCAACAATTCTCCGGTTGATGCATTTTTGGAGCTCGATTATAGGTATAAGGTACCGCCAGAATCGCATAAAATTCCTATTGAAGCCAAGCATGGATTCCCTTTTCATGATTATATCTTTCCTGGAGCGGGAAGAGTGCTGATTCGTGTAAATGACAAAGGAGGAAAGCTTTTCTTTGGCAGTGATGCATACGTTATCTGGTTAACAAAATCTGGTATGGTTGCCTTAACACGCGAAGGGGCGCCAGGTAAGTTCCTCCAGTCGTTTGATTTGGCTGGGCCAATAGATGTCACTATCTCTGAACAGGGTCAAGTTTTTTTAAAACCACTCGAATAATACCAGGGAAAAAGACATGCCTAGTATCTCTGCGGATATGAGGAAAAAAATTGCGAAATTTTAAGAAAGGAATAAGTATGAATAAGATACAAAAAAAGCTAGTAGCGTGTACAATCCTCATCGCCCTGGCATCGGTTTCGAGCGTACGATCAATGGAGATACCTTCGCCTACCCAGAAAGAACCGGGGCGATGGACGGATGAAAACATACATTTTGTAAAGCAACAATTGGATGATTTGAGAGGTAAAAGCAATCCTGAGGATGCTTTTAGTTTAACTCTTGTTGTATCAGCTCTAGAATCGGGGATTAAAGCATCAAATGCAAAGGAGAAGTATGATGCTTTTCGAACAGCACTTACGAATCTTGATAAGTTCATAAGTCATAATCCTAAATGGTCTAAAAGCTGGGAACGGGAGGTCATTGACGATGCTATCGAGCATTATGGCGAGCAGCTAGAAGCTGAGCAGACCAAAAAGCTGAAGGCTGCCTTAGGATCGGCCGTAGGTATCAGCATAACCCCACGCAAGCCATTTACAATGACAGATTTGCCCACGGCAATTCCATTAATTCAGACGTGGAAACAGGAAAAAGAGCACTTTGATCCCCAAGGCTTGGCTGAAATGAATCTTGCACAATCTGCTATTGAGGCCGCTATAAAAGAACCAAATAAAGTGAAGGCTTACAATCATTTACAAACGGCACTCTCACATCTTGACAAGATTCGAAGACGGCCCGGTGATCCGACATACGTTCTTGTGATGGGCGTAATGTGGATAGTGGAGGACAGTGCCGAAAATATAAGAAGTTAATCTTAATTAATAAGGGTGTCCTTTAAGACACCCTTTATCTTTAATATTTGTCGATTGGTTTCGATTAGAATCCAAACCCAAAGCCAAAGCCGCCTCTTCGGACACCGAGCATATAGGGTCTTAATGCAGGACGGGCAACAGCGGCTCTCACAAACACAGGACGCCTTGCTACGCGAACAGCTGGTCTCATCACCCTTTGCATAATAACAGGTCTAAGAGCTGGCCGTACAACACGTACTGCTGGTACTACAGCTCGGCGCACACGCACAACAGGTGCTGGCGCTGCATATCGTATACGAAATGCAGGGTGAATAGCCGGCCGCGCAAACATCGGTCGTACAGGCACAGGAGCCCTACCGACACGAACAAACATACCAAATGCTGAACCCGAGATCATCACAAGCCCGAGTAATAATGCTTTATTTAATAAATTCATGGTTTTTCCTTTATAAAAAATAGACATACGTTTTATTAATAATACTATATGTAAATTATTTTACAGGTTTTGATTTTTTTGTCAAACGATAAAGGCCAAAAAAAAGGTGTCTTGCGACACCCTCTTCATTAACACTCTTAATTTACCGTGAGCAAACTCCGTTTTTGCATCCACCTTTTAATTCATGGATAAAAGCTCCAAGAGCAGCTGATCTTGCTTTACCAGAAACAGCCTTGTTCATGCGAGCTGAACGCATTACTTTACGAGCTTGACGCGCAACACGTTGCCGTGAAACACGACCTGAGCGGCCTTTGTTAACTTTTTTCATAGCTACAGCCGCTGTGCGTGCTGAGCGCTTAATACCGCAAGATCCGGACTTACATGCTGCAAAAACTGAGCCTGAAAGCACAACTAATCCAGCTAAAAATGCTTTGTTGAATAAGTTCATAACTGTATCCTTATATGTATAATGAATTGATTTATTTCGTATATGAAATTAATTATACAGCTTCTGCGGTATATGTCAAATTCAGATGAATTGATTCTCACCAGCTGAAATTATTTGTGTTTTATAAGAGCAACCATTCGAAGCTTTGAGATTAATAGGCCTTTTTTCCTATGCCAGGCTGCATCAGGCTTAATGAGTTGTGGGTTTTCTGGCTAGTTAAATAACGGTTATTTCCTTAAAATACTCGTCAGTATGACAAATGCAATCATTCCCATGCCAATGGTAGCACCGTGAATGGCAATATCATAATGAGCCCCCATGAGAACTAAATTAAGCACAATTGCAGCCATAAGCACGATGCCTGCATATGCTCCATAGCGCGGCCACCAGGTCAGTATGAGAAATGCGATAAATATCTCAGCAATGCCTACTACCTGCAATAAGCGAGGCAGTGACAGCGACATAAGGGAAAGCGTTACGTTACTCACACGGTTTTCTGATTCAGTCACAAGCCCAAAAAACTTATCAGAACCTATGATACCCCAGTAAAGCCCGTAGGTTATTTTTAAAATCCACCAGGTAATAGTCAATTTTTTTATATCAGCTGATGAAAGACAATTTTCCATAAAGAGCTCCTCATTTTTATGTAACAAGTGTTGCGGTTTTCGCATCATTATGCAACCGAAATGTGATCTGTTTTGTAATCAAAAAAATAACGCAATTTTTTTGTGTTTTAGCGAAAATGCGTTGCTGTTTAGCCTATTTCATGAGATGCTAAGTAAGCAAATTCTCACAAACATCTTTACACTGAAAGGGGTACAATGATATATAAAAATCTTGGCCCGAGTATGCTTGCGTGTTTCTTTATTTCATCGCTTTTGGCATCTGAATGCCATGAAATGCAGATGATTCAGCGGCTAGACACCTATACTCGGGGCAAACTTGATCGAGGCCTTGTTGATGGTTTAAAAGCCTTGGTTGACCCTGCCACCAAGACGCAGAGTCTCCCTTTGCCCCAGCATGGTAAATTCCCTTTGCTATTTGAGGCATATCCCGCTTTGCAAACAAAAATAGCTCACGTTTCCTTTTGTGATTTGCCAACGCCGGTGATTGATTGCAAAATAGCAAAAAAGATCGGCGCTCGAAAGATATATATCAAAGATGATGGGAAAACAGGCAAAAAAGTCGACAATAGAATTCCCTTTGGTGGCAATAAGCCGCGAAAGCTTGAGTTTCTTCTAGCAGATGCCCTTATGCGGAGCTGTGAGGCAATTCTTGTACGCGGTGGAACAGGAACTAATTTTGGATTGGCAGCAGCTCTTTACGCTAACTTGTTGGGATTGAAAACAACCTTACTCCTTTCCCATCAACCAAATGCGTATACCGTTCAACGCAATTTGCTTTTAATGCTAGAATCCGGCGCTCAATTGCGTGTGGTTCCTAATCGCGCACTCGCTTACGCTACTTTGGCAGTGGAATTTTTAAATCAGAAACAGCAAACAGGTAAGTTCCCGTATTTGATCCCAACCGGTGGCTCTCATCCTATAGGAGTACTCGGCTTTGTAAATGCCGTCTTTGAATTACAACAGCAAATTAAAGCGGGTATTCTCGAAGAACCTGATTATATCTATGCAGCTGCAGGTAATGGAACTGGCGGTATGCCAGGCAATGGGGCTGGAAGCGCCGGGACCATAACAGGATTAGCCCTTGGTCTGCAACTTACCGGGCTGAAAAGCCAACTTGTGGCCGTGCATGTGGAACCTGAAGAAGTATCTGGCGAACTTATCATAGACATTAAAAAAATGTTCCATGATACTAATGCTTTACTTCACGCGGCAGATCCTAGCATCCCGTTGTATGAGTTTCCAAAAAAGTTTGCTGAAATTAAAGAGTTTTGCGGGGAAGATTATGGTCTCTTTACTAAAGAAGCAATGACAGCTCGTGCATTATTATTGGAAACAGATGGCATTAAGCTTGACGGAACTTACACTGGCAAGGCATTTGCTGGTATGCTAAATATGATTGAAAAACAATCCTTACAGGAAAAGTCACATCTTTTCTGGGATGGCTACTGCGCCGAAGAATTCAAAGACGTAGTTTCAAGGGCAGACTATAGAAAGCTGCCAAAGGCTGTTCATAAGTATTTTGAAGAGCCTGTACAACCGCTCGATTCAAAATTATAGAATAGTCGCTTTTTGTTGAATCAAATGAGGGGGATTGAAGTCCCCTCATTTTTTTAAGCATTTCTACTGTACTATAAGAGGCTTATTTGCTCATAGTGAATTGATGCCGCGATTGTTTAATTTCAGTTAATTATGCTGAGATGTTCTCCCCTAGTCGTGGCTGAGAGCCTGGCTCTCCAATCAATTTATGTTTGACACCTCTGTAATTGCAATTGTTACAGAAAGCTTTATTGTAATATACTTGGTTACGACAGGCCCCTTCATTAATACTAATACCGATTCCTGAATTGCCATTTACGCTGTTATTGAAAATACCGTTACAATTGGATCCTGCTGTTAAAAGAATCCCATCGCCACAATTAACAATGGTGGAATCCTTTATCTCGCTATTCACTGTTTGATCAAATTCAATGCCCGCAAGAGACCCACCGCTCACTTGACAGTTAACAATGCTTACATTCTTGTTTTGCAAAGGACTATCAGTAGTCACGAGAATGCCACCAGAAGAAGCACCTTCAATTAAACAATTCGAAATTCTCACATCTTCAACCGCAGCAGTTGCCGCATTGAAAAACTGTGAATTGCCAATATTGATTGTGTGACCCGCATTGGCCGGAATCTGGGCATTAAGCTCAATCAAACTATCTCTCATCACAATGCTTTTACCTGCGATAAAAAAGACACCCGTCGCCACAGGGCCATTCAAATTGGCAAACGTACAATTGCTTATTAAAGTCTCATTGGCCCCTACCGAAGAAGAGGAATATCCCAGTTGCAACGAGCTAAACTGATATGTTGGATCATTCATAATGGAAGTAATATTTTGAAGTAAAACGCCATCAGCTGTTGAAATAAAAATATCACTATTTGAAAGTTCGGTATTTATCATCCGAAAATCAAAACTCTCTCCAGTTTCGCTGACTCCACCGACAAATATTCCAGCCACATTTAGGTTATCAGTCACATTTCTAAAATGCGATTCCTCGATTACAACACCAGAACAATCTCTTGCTGCAAAGTTTGTGGTAAGCGGTACAAAAGTTGAATCGAGCGTATCTTTCACATGCAAGTTGGTAAATCTGATATCTTCGCAATTGAGCGCGAAGACACCCATATCTGCGTCTGATATAAAAGCATCAACAACAGTAACCTTATCGCAATCCGTCAAAGAAATACCAATTGCATCTGTAGGTTGACTCGTTACCCTAATCGAAGCATTCAAGATCGTGAGGTCATTAACGCCCGAAGCAAGCACGCCAACGGCACCGGTGCCTGACAGCGCAACGTTGTGGCTGTTGAAATCAATGGTTACATTATTAGCGGCTATTACTATCGCTGCAGCTGAGTTAACCGAAAATTCATCCGTGAGGCAATAATTTCCCGGGCAGCTGATCGTGAATGGAAGACTGGTGATTTGGGTTACGGCACACGTTCCTATTGGCGGACATGCTGTGACATTTTTTGCCGATTTCTTTAGACTTTCAGCTTCTTTTAATTGGGCTAAAACTACCTTTGAAAATTCATGTTTAAATGGTTGAACACTCTTTGCTTTATGAACTACGCAAAAAGCATTGAACGGAATTAACAACATGATAAGTAATAATTTGTTTTTCATACTACGCCTTTAAAAGAAATTAACATTACACCATTAACATATTTTTTGATACGAACCCTTTTTCCCTCGTGCTACTCTCCCTTATGAAAAGTTATTTTGAACCTATTTCCTAAACTACTTTATCTTGTTTTTTGTAAGCAATACTTTTCTCGAATTTTTTTTGTATTGCATTATTTGAAGAATTTGCAGCACCCTTCTCTTAAAAGTACACTCATAATAAAATTTAAAAGCATTTTTGAGCGCAGAGGAGTTTTATGCCAGATAAAAAGATTGCTATTATGCCCCTACCGCTAAAACTAGCGGTTTGCAGACTTGATAAAACAGATGCTATTCCCTCATGGGCGTTAGCATGCACAGATTTTTTTTCTATTACAAAAACATCGGACGAGCTCTCAATCATATGCTCACAGGATGCCGTTCCTGCCAATATTAAAAGAGAAATTGGCTGGTGCGCTTTCAAAGTTGTAGGTCCCCTCGATTTTTCCCTGACAGGAATACTTTCTTCTTTGATAAGCCCGTTAGCACAAAATGGGATCAGCATTTTTGCTCTATCAACATTTGATACAGATTATGTTTTGATAAAAGAAGAAAACTTTGCCAGGGCTCTCGAAATATTGAGTGAAAATTTCGCTATTTCTGGATAAAAGAATGATTATCTAGTTTCAATCATCTAGAGTTAATGAACCGTGAATTTAAGGCCACAATAACGGTGCTGAGCGCCATTAATACTGCGCCAACAGCAGGGCTGAGCGAAACACCTGCAAAAGAGAAAACGCCCGCCGCTAGGGGCAAAGCAACCAGGTTATAGCCGGTCGCCCAGAGAATGTTTTGAACCATTTTGCGATGCGCTTTCTGCGAAAGATTTATCACATCCAGTACACTACGAGGATCGCTTCGTACCAAAATAATATCGGCCGATTCACGAGCAACATCAGTGCCCGCACCGATTGCTATCCCCACATCGGCAGCCGCAAGTGCGGGTGCGTCGTTAATACCATCACCGACCATTGCAACCTTAAACCCTTTATTTTGAAGTGCTTGTATCTCTAGAGCTTTCTGTTGAGGGGCAATCGATGCACGCACGTTGTCAATCCCCAAAGAATCGGCAACCATCTGAGCATTAAGCTGATTATCCCCTGTGAGCAGCACAAGCTTTATGCCCTTTTTTTTAAGCTCCTCACATGCCTGAAATGAACCTGGGCGAATCATATCAGATGCAGCTATTATTCCCTGAATGCCTTCATCAGTCGCTATAAAAGAAACGGTCTTACCCGCTTTTCTGAGCTCGTCCGCCTTCCCGCGTGCGGTAGTAAATCGTGTTTCAGCCTCGGGTGATGAAAAAGCGATTTCTTTCATCATTGCTTCATTACCTACAAAAAACTGATGCCCTTCAATAACTACCTCAACACCCTTTCCAGGAATCGTTTTTCCCTGAACAGCCCCGGGAATGGTGAGGTTCATTTTTTTTGCTTTTGTAAGCAGAGCCGTTGCAAGCGCATGCTTTGAAAACTTCTCGGTACTTGCTCCAATTGCTAAAAGAGTATTTTCATCCAATTGGCCTAGTGGGATAATATCCGTTATTACAAAGGTACCATAGGTGAGCGTCCCGGTTTTATCAAAGACAACGATGGTCACATCTGCCGCGCTTTCAAACGCTCTGCGGTTGCGAATCAAGATGCCAAGCTGAGCTGCAATGGTGGTTATTCCTACTATAACAAGAGGAATTGCAAGACCAAGGGCATGGGGGCATGCGGTAACCATAACCGTCACCATTTTCTCAAGGGAGTACGAAAATTGATGCGAAACTACAAGCCATCCTAAAAAAGTAAGCACACCTCCGCCAAGCGCGATAAGAGTAAGCATAAACGCCGCACGATCTGCACTATCTTGGCCTTGAGACTTACTTTCCATTACGTGGCTCACCAGCCGAATTACCTGAGCAATATAATTATTTTTTTGATCGGCAGTCACTTTGATAGTAAGCGAACCATTTCCATTAAGGGCACCCGCAATCACCCTATCGCCTGGTTGCTTCAAAACGGGCACCGATTCACCCGTCAAGGCTGACTCATTAACTTCCGATACCCCTTCTACAACAATTCCATCGGCCGCTATCTTTTCACCCGGATGCACAAGAATATGCATGCCAACCATAACCTGCGAAAGCGGAATATCTTTTAACAAAGCCTTGTTGGACAAGCCTTGGCTTGGCAAACCTACGCTTGATAAATGTTCCCCTGACAGGCCTTTGCCCGATAAACCACGGCTTGCTAAGCCTTCGCTTGGTCGATGTTCGCTTAATAAGCCCTTACTTACACCTTTGTGAAATGAACCATCGACCTCAAGCACATGCGCGACTGCAGGCATAAGTTTTACCAAACTTTCAACGGCATGGGATGCACTGCTTACTGCCCGCATCTCAATCCAGTGCCCAAAAAGCATTATATCTATCAACGTCGCTAACTCGCCATAAAACAGCATGCCCGGCATGCCAAACAGAACAGCAGTGCTATATAGGTAAGCCACTGTGAGAGCTGCGCCTACAAGCGTCATCATGCCCGGCTTTTTTGCAGCTAGTTCGCCATAAAGGCCCTTTAAAAAGGGCATACCACTATAAAGATATAGAATAGTTGAAAGCAGAAACAAAATCCAAGACCGTAGCTGCAGCAGCATATGCATCCACGGAGTTCTTATTTGGCCCCCAGCTATTGGTTCAATTTTGCCATAGAAATAGGAAGCAAAGAAAATAAGGACCGTCAAACTAAGTGATACAACAAGACGTTTTTGCAGATCTTGCATATGCATCTGATAATGGTTTTGGTTTGCAGAGTTCCCATGCATTGGGTTATCAAGGGAGTGCTTATGAAACATACATTCCTCACATTCCTCATTGCTCTTAGCTTTATTGCTCTTATGCGTTCTCATGATTTTCCTACGACGTATCAAAAAACTACAAGAGTTTAGTTTTAAACTTCTCATTTGTTGAACAAACTCTCCGACAGACATCAGTTTACGGCTCACTAATTTTATGCAAAATCAACCATGAAAAAACAGTCGCATTTTTTCACTTTTTTCATAAAAAATTGTGTTAATTTTAACCAAAACTACCAATATGCACAAAATAAACAAATGCGCTCAATTTGCACGATAAAAATCATATTTTCAGCGCATTTATCAGACCAGAAAGATAAATTTTGAAAGATTATTATCTCATAAAAACAAATTTCTTGTGTTTTTTAAAAGTTTCACTTAGAATAAACACACATATTCAAGGAGAGCCCATGCAGAGCCGTGATTTAACATACATACTAAAACGCACTTCAAAATTGCCCGTGGTGATCGTTTCAGGTCCTAAGGAATCTGGTAAGACCACTCTGATAAAAACGGTCTTTAAAAACCATAAATACGTGTCATTTGAAGACACCGATACGCTTATGTTTGCCACGAATGACCCGGAACGTTTTCTCAATTTTTATAAGAACGAAACGGGTATTATTCTGGATGAAGCACAGAAAGTGCCAGCTATTTTTTCTCACATTCAACGTGAAGTCGGTACTAAGAAAAAGCCAGGTTATTTTATTTTAATCAGCTCGGAAAAGATTCCAGCCAAGGATCTAACTGTTTTTACCGATAAGATTGGTATGCTCACCCTACTACCCTTCTCCATAAAAGAGCTGACTGAAAACGGCATATCCCCATCAGTGGACACTTGTATTATTAATGGCGGTCATCCGAGACTTCTAAATGAGAACGTAGCACCGCTCGATGTCTATGCGCCTTCTTTACAATCCTTTATAGAACGAGAAGTGAGCGCTTACATACATACTAAGAACCTCGCAGCCTTTCATAAATTCATGCAGCTCTGTGCAGGACATACAGGCCTACTATTAAACCTGGATACCATCGGCGAAGAATGTGGAGTCAGCTTTGCTACTGCGCGCCAATGGCTTGCATTATTAGAAAAACATTTTCTTGTATTTTTATTACCTGCCCATACCAAGACATTTAACAAAAGGGTCACCAAAACACCAAAGTTGTACTTTTTCGATACGGGAATCGCTTGCACCCTGCTTCGCATTACCAATCCAGAAATACTTGCATTCCATCCCTTACGCAGTAAACTTTTTGAAAATTTCATGATTGCTGACCTCTATAAGCAATTCTGTAATGCCGGTCTTAAGCCCACCCTCTCCTTTTGGCGAGACCAAAATGGACGTCATGAAGTTGATTGCTTGATTGATACGGGTTCTTCATTAGTTGCCCTTGAGATAAAGTCGGGCGAAACGGTGAGCGTAGATGCATTTAAGAGGCTTGAAAACTGGGTTAAGATCTCCCAGGCTGATCCATCAACCAACTTCCTTATCTATGCGGGAACTGAAATAAAAGAAAAAGAGGCAGGCACCATCATGGGATGGCAAGCTGCAAGTGAATTGGTTGAACAATTGGAAGCTTGAGCTTGTCATGCGTTAAAAAACAACTTTTGGGCCGTCAGTGTGCCCGGCATGCTGCTGATACAAAAAATAAAGTCGCCGAAGGTAAAATGGTCCATTTTCAACCATGGACAAGCAAAAATGGTTATAATTTTAACCCATGCGTTTTAACTCAGCTTCTCTATACATACATTAAAATTTTTCATAAGCTATAATCAATTAATTAAAACTCTAATATTTTGGGAGAATCGTCAACTACCGCGGCCTAAAGGCCGCAGCTTGCAAAAGCTCGCGTTGACCAGCTTCAGCCAGGGCTCGTAGCTATCGGGCTACGTTGTGGGAGAGGTGCTCAAGATCGCACCCTGGAATGCTTGCCAGTTCTAGGCCCTGCAATTCACAGGTTAAAAAGATTGAGGGTATAAATCAGTGCCTGTGAAATATGCCGCCCCACAACATTGGCGAGGCTAACTTTACCCCAGTAATGGGAGATTTTTTAAATAAGGGATGACAAAAATGTCATACGCATTTGTGATAGATGCAAACAAACAACCTCTTAACCCTTGCCACCCAGCAGCTGCTCGTCTACTGCTTAAGCAAGGAAAGGCTGCTGTATTTAGACGCTATCCCTTTGTAATTATAATGCACCAGCAAAGCTTCTTAGATGTGCAGCTTCTAAGATTAAAGATCGATCCGGGAAGCAAAGTTACTGGGCTTGCTATCGTCAATGATAGAACAGGTAAAGTACTCTTTGCTGCCGAGATTCATCATAGAGGGCAATATATACATGAGCAACAGCTTTCAAGAGGAGCTCGTCGTAGATTCAGAAGGCACCGAAAAACTCGCTATCGCCCACCTCGCTTTGATAATAGAACAAGAAAGCCAGGTTGGCTTTCACCATCTTTGGAGAGCAGGATAGCAAATGTAATAACCATAGCTAAACGAATTATGGGTTATTGTCCTATCGGAGCAATGAGCTTAGAAATGGTATGCTTTGATACGCAACTTATGCAAAATCCAGAAATTAGTGGCATTCAATACCAACAAGGAACTTTGGCTGGCTACGAAATACGAGAATATATGCTTGAGAAATTCAAGCGTACGTGTGTTTATTGTAAAACACAAAATATACCACTTGAGTTAGAACATATTGTGCCGGTAAGTAGGGGCGGTAGCAACCGAGTGTCTAATCTTGCTCTTGCCTGCAGGCCATGTAATCAACGCAAAGGTACTCAGTCAGCAGAGGAATTTGGCTATCCTGAAATACAAAAACAGGCTCTCATCCCTTTGAAAGATGCTGCTGCGGTTAATGCTATGCGCTGGAAACTCCTTGACAGTTTAGAAGCTTTGAGATTACCTGTGGAGACAGGATCAGGCGGAAGAACAAAATTTAATCGTACACAACGCAATTTGCACAAAGAACATTGGATTGATGCTGCTTGTGTTGGGGCAAGTACGCCCGCAGATTTGCATATCAAAGACGTTCGACCATTGATTATTACCGCCACGGGTCATGGAAGTAGACAAATGTGCAGAGTAGACAAATTTGGCATTCCTCGCACAGCTGCAAAAGGAACCAAGAAAAATTTTGGTTATCAAACAGGCGATATTGTTAAAGCTATAGTAACAAAGGGGAAAAAAGCCGGAATCTATGTAGGCAAAGTTGCTGTGCGAACGAGTGGTTTCTTTAACATCGTTATGCAGGATAGCACGGTACAAGGAATTAGCTATAAGTACTGCAAGCATATCCAAGCTTGCGATGGATATAAGTATAATTTTATGGCGGCTTAAATGGGAGATTTAAAAATGAATAAGTACATGTTATTAGCGTTACTTTTTGGTTTTGCAAATCAATTAGACGCAGGCCACATTGTCTTTGAGAACACTACACATCAGAAAGTAAGAGTTGTCATAGTGGATTGGGACTCTATATACTATACCTTAGAAATCGCTGGGCATTCAGAGCACGTGCATGATTGGCCAGGGATAGAATCTATCGAAATAAATGGCCAAAAAACCGAAGATATTGGTTCATATCATGGAACGATAGTTATTTATGAGGAAAATAATAAGATAAAGCATAGATGGGAACCTGGGTCGCAATGGCCTTGTACAATAATTTAAGATCCCTAATAACGCGCGACTTGATGCATGCAAAAAAATGAGACTGCCTCTTTTGTTTGATCATTGGCCACAACTGCAGCATGTGCTTGCTTATAAATCTGTTTACACAGAGGCTTCTCCTTTATGTAAACTTGAAGGGAGTGTTGCTCTGGGAACACAGAATTTATATGCCAAAAAAGAAGGCTTTCCGTCGATTTTTTGAAGAATCCGCATCGAAGTAGAAGATGACTAAAGATAATTAGCAGAAATTTTAATGGTTTTTGCTTTGACCAATAGCCGTGCATTCGTGCTGCACTTGCTCCGCTTGTTCTGGTCTTAATCCAATGCGTATGAGCGGTCTACTATCCCCAGCCAATTCTTTGCATAACAAAATCCCCTGCTCAAGAAGCTGTTTCTTATGATAATAAGAAAGCGATACTAAGCAGGTAATGGGATATAAGCCATAATAATCCACCATGGTTTCTATGCTGGTTTTTTCGGGGTATGCCCACCCTACCAGGCCCATGTTTGCACAGTTGGCGTAGGCAATAGCATCGGTTGTAAATTTTGTATTGGTTGCAAGCCAGGCCCGATTAAAAGTACCTTGATCATTATAAAACCCAACAGGAGAATGCATCACATCTTCATAGCGTGCTTTGATATATAAAGCTACTTTTACATCAGTCTTAATGCCGGGGCTATTATGGAATTTACATTCGATCATAAATCGATACTCGTCTTTAAAAGCAACAACATCAATTTCATGATCAACACACTTTCCTTTTACAACTTGATCGTTAGCGGTTTCATACTTTTGCGCTCGAAAAAGTTCGGCAATAAATTTTTCAAATAAGAATCCTTCTGGGCCTAATTGATACAGAGCATTTTTTAAGTTATAGCGGCATGCCAGCGGCCGATCAACCGTTTTTAGGTAATTGGCAACATAGTGATATACATCGCGAGTACTTGCTATTTCAGGAGCTCGTTCGATACTCTTGATAATTTCATGTATAAGCTTATCAGGCGCCCCAATTTTTCTTAGAGAACGTTCTATTTTTTCCGGGACAAAAGGTTCTGTTTCGCCTGATGCTTTTCTGATAGTAAATGACATGACCTCTCCTCTTTTTTTCCTTTTATACTATTTTCTTTTTTTGCAGTACGCGCTTAACTCTTTCCATCTGCATCAAATAGGTATAATCAGCTCCTGCTTTAATAAGCAGCTCTACGATCTCGTGCTCATCTGCCTTTCCATCCCGATCGCTTGTCCGAGCCGCCAGAAGAAGCGGCGTCGCGCCATTTCGATCCTTTGCATCCACAGATGCCCCGGCAGAAATCAGCACCTTTATAGCTTCGACATGGCCTTCATCACCTGCAGCATAATGAAGCGGAGTCCTGCTGCGATCAGTAGTTTGCACATTCACGTATGCACCTGCTTCAAGAAGCCTTTTTACAATGTTTGTATGTCCGTAGGATGCAGCTTCATGAAGCGCTGTCGTGCCATCATCATCTGCTGCATTCACCTCGGCGCCGGCTGCAATAAGCAATATTACCACTTCCTCCCGCCCATTCCAAGCCGCAAAATAAAGGGGATGCCTGAGATGCTTATCCTTTGCATTCACAGTAGCGCCTTTCTCTATAAGCAACCTTACTGTTTCAGGCGCATAGGCGCGATGAAGGGCGGTCCTACCATACTCATCATCTGCCGCATTCACATCAACACCGGCAGCAATAAGTAATTTTACTATTTCGCTATACCCTTCGCTTGAAGCCTTATGGAGCGCACTGAGCCCCGCCGCATCCTTTGCATTTACGTCAACTCGGGCCGCAATAAGCACTTTTATTACACCTTCATACTTTGTCTTATGGAGCACCGGAAGACCTTGCGAGTCTTTCGCATTTACATCAGCACCGGATGCTACAAGCAGACCTACTATTTCATCATTGCCTTTGTCCACTGCCAAACAAAGAGGGCTTTCACCGTTACTATCTTTTGCATTCACATCGGCACCTGATGCTATAAGCAATTCTACTACCCTTCTTAGATCCCAACTTCTCCACCCTTGACTCGCTGCACAATGCAGCGCAGTTCGTCCATTCTCATTCTTTACATTAACATGAATCCCCGCCTCTAGAGCCGACTTAACAACCTCGTAGTTACCATGCTCTGCAGCATCAAGAAACTGCGAAGAAGCCGAAAGAATGTGCCCAGTGCGACTCAAGCAGCTATCCATTGTATAACCAAGATTTGGCGTCACAATAATTGTTAATAACAATCCCACATAGAATTTCATTCTAAATTTTTTCATTGTAGTTTCTTTGTCCTAGCGGAATTTATATATAGTTTAAGCTCTTTCAAAATAATCAAAGTATTGCAAGACAAAACAATACTAGCAAATTAATCCGACTTGTCAATTGGAGACAGCAAAAGTTTTTCTTCTGATTCCCCAACAACAGCGGCTGAGCAACATTTAACCTCGCCACTCAAGCAGAGGCCCAAAACTTCTTCGAGCAATTAAAAATAGCATCCTCCTTATCAGTTGCTGCTGAATTTAAGCCGAAAATAAATGGTCAGCTCGCTTACTCTATCACATTCAAAAACCCCACAAGCTTTCGTATATGAGCGCTACGGGTGTAGAATTCTTTTACCACTTGGTAAGCATATTCACCAATGCGCTTACACAGTACTGGATCGTCTAGCATAGTTTCTATATTTTGCACCAAACTTTCCTTATCATTGTTTTCAAATATAAGCCCTGTCTTCAAATGTTGTATGAAATTTCCAGCAGCACCGGTACCGCTAGCAATGATGCTCGGCTTTTTCGTCAAAGCTGCTTCAAGGAGCACAATGCCAAAAGCTTCCTGTATACTTGGAAGCACATGAAAATCTACCTGAAATAAAAGCTCAGGAATCTTTGTTGTGGAACCCAAGAAAAAAACATGATTGGTAAGCTGCAAGTCATGAACAAGCTTTTGGCAACGCATTTTTACCTCACTATCACCTCCTCCAGCAATAACTAATTGCACCGCCCTTTTCTTTTGATGCACAAGCACGGCCAGAGCATGCAGCAATAGCTGATGATTCTTATACAGAGGGTTTTTATAAAAGTTGCCAATCATACAGATCAAAGGACCAGTGCCGACATGGATACCAAATTCCTCAAAAAAGAAAGCCGTTCTTGAGCGCGAAGTTTTAAAGCGCAAGAATCGCTCATCGTCAAAAAAAGGCGGTATATGAATGCTTTTCGAACCTATGGCAGTTTGCTGAACCCGCGGGCATACCTCCACTATACCATCAGCTTGAGCTCGTATCTCATTACAAACATTTTCTGGAAGATGATTGACATAAATGATTTTTAGAGGCAACTGGCCAGAAACGAGTGCCGCAGCTTTCACCTCACGCCTTCGATTGCAAATGATAACATTTAGAGCATTTTTCAAACACAATGAGAGAAATGTCCGTTCTAGCAAAGCTACGTCGCTCTCATCATAAGCATCCTGATTGAGTGAGCATCTAGTAGAAGATTGCCTATCTAAAAAGGCGTTTGGGGCGAGCGGTTAACGGGGACTTGTCAGCAACAACAAGCCAGACGGCGTATTGGTTTTGTTGCAAGGCGGTATAAAGGTGCGAAGCATAGGTTACGACACCATTTTCTTTCTCAAGAGTGCATGAGAGCAAAAAACGTGAAGTATCCATTGCAAAAAGTGAAAGTGGCAAAAAAGCCGCAAGGGCATAGCCCAGTATCCTGGTGTTCATAAGAAATTCCTAAAATAAAAATTGATTGAAATGTTTGCTTGAGAGTCTCTTATTCTCGTTAATACAAAGCTTTAGATAGTGGGCCATCTAAGAACACAGCAGAAAGCATTCAAAAATGAGAAGTAAGAGAATTAGCGCTTGGACTTAGAAAGTCGCTTAGAAGAAAGCTTTAATAAAGAAAGGGACAAGGCAGAAGAAAATATAGATACATGATGACTGCGCTGGAGCAGTTCCTGCAGTTGCACAATGTGTGCATGTATAATCACGAAAACTCCTTATAGATAGAAATGTGTTAACTTTACTCCTATAATATAGCATAAATTTTGCATTTGTCAAAAATTATCTCTCTCACTCAAGTATTGATTTTCAGTTGAGCGGCGTATCACCCACCAAAATCAATTGAATGAAATGCTCAAAAGATAAATGAAGTTAACAATCAAGCATCACAACCGGCCGCAACGAAAGAACCTGTCACCAAAAACATCATTTTTTATAAACCCTGACAAAGAAATACAAGAAGAGTCAGCAAGAAAAGTAAGCTTATTGAGCTAATAGAGCTCGACAAATTCGCTATTATAAAATTATTAAAAAAAACAACTTGCATCGAAGATTATTTTGATATATTATTTGCGCATACAGTTTTATATGCTATACTATTAGGAAGCTTATGCACTATAAAATAAGATACTCAGACGAATACCAAGAATGGTTTCAGGATCAATCACTAAAATCTAGGCTTCAGATTACCGATAGGCTAGATAGGATAAGATTCGAAGGCCATTTTGGTAAGCATAAAGCAATTGATGACGTCATTACTGAACTGAAATGGGAAAACGGCAGGCGTATTTATTATGCTTATGCTGAATTGAGAGAAATCATACTCTTAATTGGAGGGAACAAAAATGGCCAAAGCAAAAATATCAGACAAGCAAAAAGCATCCTTGAAAAAAACCTTTGTCAAAGTCGATAAGACCATGTTTGAGGAATACCGTCCCTTGGAATTTATTCTCAACAAAGAAAACATTTTGAGAGCTATCGCTGAATGCTTGCAAAAAGGAGACTTTGAGGGAATACTTGAAGTCATTCAGATATATAAAAGAGCACTTAAAAGAGCAAAAAAATATAAAGCTGAAATGGAGAATTCAGACAATCCCGAACAAGCCCATTGGGAGGGTTGCTCAAATAGCCAGGCGATTTTAAAAATTGCCCACAGCAAAAGCAATGACGGCTTAAAAAAACTTAAAGTCCGAACATAATCCATCCAAAAACCGCGCTAAACTACCGCTTGTCACCAGGGCGGCGGCGGGCCTTATTTTGAAATACGATGTACTAAAAAACTCTCCACCAATCCTTGCGATTGAATGTAACTAGTTAGTATAGTTAGATGAAGGAGGGAAAAAGAACATGACGCACAGAACGCTAACGGTTATAATGGGCACACTTGCTCTCACTGTCAGCATGCTCTGCATGTTTCTTGCAGAACGTCCCTCAAAAGCGAGCTCTCATTTTCCCTCGGGAAAATCACGTAAAGCATGAACAATTTCTGGCCAATCCTCTATATCGTTACTATCCGCACCTGCAGCTATAAGCAACTTTACTATAGTGACATGCCCTTGATCTGCGGCATCTTGAATCGCTTTCCAGCCATCTTTGTCTTGCGCATTCACGTCGGCCCCGGATGCTAAAAGTAATTTCACTACCTCGCTCTGCCCTTCATAAGAAGCTTCATGAAGTGCAGTTGCGCCGTCTGTATCTTTTGCATTCACATCAGCTCCTAGTGCAATAAGCACCCTCACGACTTCGCCTCGCCCTTTAAATGAAGCTTCAAAAAGAGGTGTGCAACCAATGTTATCTTTTGCATTGACATCGGCTCCTGCTGCAATAAGCAGTTTCACAACATCTATATGCCCTTCATATGCCGCGTCATGGAGCGCGGCCCATCCGTCTTTGTCTTGCGCATTCACCTGGGCCCCAGATGCAATAAGCAATTCTACTACTTCAGTATGACCATTGCAGGAAGATTCAAAAAGAGGAGTCGAACCTTCCTGATTCCTGCTATTCACATCAGCACCTGCTACAATAAGCTGCCTTACAACATCGCTTTGCCCTTCATAAGAAGCTTCATGAAGTGCAGTTGCGCCATCTGTATCTTTTGCATTCACATCAGCTCCTAGTGCAATAAGCAGCTTTACTACTTCGGGATGGCCGTTAAACGAAGCTTCAAAAAGAGGTGTCCAGCCTGTTTTATCTTTAGCATTGGCATCGGCTCCTGCTGCAATAAGCAGCTTCGCAACATCTGCATGTCCTTCCTGTGCAGCATCATGAAGCGCCGTCCAGCCATCTTTGTCCTGCGCATTCACGTCAGCCCCTGACGCGATAAGCAATTTTACTATTTCACTATGCCCTTTACACGAGGCTTCAAAAAGAGGCGTTCTGCCCCCCTCATCAGTTCCATTCACCTCAGCACCTGCTGCAATAAGCTGCCTTGCAACATCAATCTGGCCTTCATATGCAGCATCTTCAAGTAATGCATTGTTATTTTCATTCATATTAAATCTCCCCAGTGATGGCGTGCTTTCATTTCAAATCTTCTCATTGAGGGCATACTTTACTCAACTTTTGCAGATAAGTTTGCTATTAATTCAGCCGAACGAATCGGCTTGGTTGTTATGAAAGAGCAAACAGTTACAAAAAGAGGCTTGGCATTTATTAACTACACCAAAAAAATTATAACCTGCTTCGAGTTGACTGCATATCTTTATAGTTCGGATTAAACCAAGCCATAGCAATATCCGCTTCAAGATTGCCTGCGCTATTGCGGATACGCTTCACTAATCTTCCCTCTTGCACGAAGCCAATCGACTTATAAAAATTAATTGCCTTGGTATTTGATTCCCTTGCCATTAGTTCAATGCGCAATGTAGAGGGTTCGTTATCTTTAACTGCATTTAACAACGTAAGGAACAATTTCTTGCCAGCGCCTTTACCCTGATAATCTGGATGTACCGCAATGGTTAGCTCACTCAGCACATGTGAAAATGCCGCGGGCTCGAGCTTATAGCAATGAAGAGAGCCAACAATTTTACCGTCGCTTACGGCTACATATATTTTGCCTTTTTTGAGCGCATTATCCAAATTTCTTTTTATATAATTATTGGTGATTTCTTGATAGCTTCTTGCAATTCCGCCTCCTTGCTTAGCCACTGCTTGATACAACGCTTTTATACCAGCAAAATCATCTAAAGCAGCTTTGCGAATTATAAGGGTAGATTCAGATTCTTTTTGTAGCACTTGCGGCTCAGAGGCATTAAGGTTACCACAACAAAGAGATAGCGTAAGAACAAATATAGTGTAAAAAATTTTCATAAAACTCCTTATCGATCTTTTGCAGCTAAGTTTTATCAATTTAACACTTTTTCATTATTTTTGATAATCTAAGACTCAAGCCTAAAACCCTTTTAGATGTCATTTTTAATAGAAAGCCAGGCAATTATTCATGAGTAGCAGCATCACAATACGTGCCTTTAACCCCTCTGACACGGCTCTATTAATAAATCTATTTCGGGAAGCTGTGCATGCAATCAATATCAAGCATTACTCTGCAGAACAAGTAGCTGCCTGGGCCCCTGCAGAGATAGATTTTGATCGTTGGCAAAAATCACTAGAAACTAACATCACCTTTGTTGCAGAAATAGATTCGAATATTGTAGGCTTTGCGGATATGACTCACGAAGGGTATCTCGATCGCTTATATGTTCACAAAGATTATCAAGGGCGTTGGGTTGCTCTTCATCTTATGAGAGCGATTGAAAAAGCCGCGCGTGAGCTTGGCCTTTCGAAAATAACCACCGATTGCAGTATTACCGCAAAAAAACCTGCCGAACGTATGGGCTTTGTTGTTATAAAAGAGCAAACAGTTACAAAAAGAGGCGTTGCATTTATTAATTATGCCATGGAAAAAAAATTAGCTGGACCTTCCTGAACTTGATTGTGAGTGGCAAGACTCCGGCCTTGAAGGGATCAAACATAGCCTGAATTTTTCCAGAAATGGCTATGTGGCGGCCTATGGGGCTTGTCAATAAGCCTGATTCAATAATGCTTTGCATTTTAACAATCCCTCGAGAAAAAACAGTACAATCCCTTGCAAATTAATTCAGTTATATTATATAATTAATTTAGGATGTTAAAAATATTTCTATTTAAAAATAAAGGAGATGAGGTATGAATAATGTGGAAAACATACTCTGTTCTAAATGGAGTTCATTCTTGGCGGTAGGAGTTGCATTGATTGCCTTAGGGGCCTTAGCTTTGAGTTCAGTGTTCTGGACTACTTATGCAACCGTTAGCTTTTTTGGTATTATTATTTCTGCTGCTGGTATAGCCCAGATAATAAATTCTTTCTATAACCCTGAATGGAAAGGTTTTCTAGGTTCACTTTTCCTTGGCATATTGGCCCTTGTAGCCGGAGTGCTGATGATAACCAACCCTACAACAAGCGCTACTTCATTGACGTTGCTTTTGGGGTCATATTTTATCGCATCAGGGTTTTTTAGAATATCACTATCACTCTTTACTCCCGTAGAATATTGGGCATGGATTCTTATTAATGGCATTCTGAGCGTTGCGCTTGGAGGTTTGATTTTGGCACAATGGCCTGAGGCTTCACTATGGGTTATTGGGGCCTTTATCGCCGCTGACCTGTTGTTTTCCGGTTGGTCATATGTGATACTTAGTCTCGACTTACGCAGCCGTTGCTCGGAAAAAATGGAGCGCAGGTAAGGTAAAAAACAACTCTAGAGAGAGCGCGGGTAATGCCGGGCTCTCTCAAATTCACTCATCTCTTGGATCAGCGGCCAACTGATAAAAGACCTTGGCACGGCAGCTCTTTTCATCAGGAAATTTCCCTCGGTACAGAACATCTTCCCCATTGAAAAAACTCAAAAAACGGGTGCCCCAGTTTTTTTCGGGCACTATGCCCTTTGCTCCCCTGCTCATTCAGTCTTTGATTTCTCTGGGTTGCCAACTTAGTCGCCTTATGAGTAGGCCTACCGTTAAGAGTGTTCGCTTTTCCTCAATCTTTCCACGCCTCTAAGCCGCTGGCAAGAGCAGCTTCGTCTTCTTCTGCAGACACATCTAGCTAGCCTAATAGAGTTCGTGTTCCTTAGGCCCGAGTTTTGCCGCTGGCTTCCTTCAGATTCTACCGCACGATAGACACCTTGCCTAAGCTAATACCCTACGTTGCGGTATTCAGGACTTGCACCCTAGAGCGAGCGCCCGTGCCGGTCGCACCAAAAGAAAAAAGCGAGTTTTAAACTCGCCTTTTCCCTTTTTTTATAAGACTTTAGTCTTACAATTCCTCTGAGTCTTCTGATAATTCTTCATCATCATTATCTTGACCGTCATCCTGACCATCTGTATCTTGGCCATCTTGGTCTTGGGCCTTATTCTGTTCTTCTTCATAAGAGCCTACGGCAAAGGCAAATGTAACCCCTGCAAGTTTTGATTCTTTTAAGGCCTTCGTAAGATCCTGACCCCATTTCATAGCAACATCACCAAAGGCTGCAATTTTTCTATCTCCAAGTTTTTCACCAATAGCTTTTAAAATTGCGCCCTTTAATTGAGCTTTTTGAGCTTTCAGCCAGAGCATTTCTTCAGGATGTTCGAAAGTCATAGTATAATTAACCGGAGGTAATAATTGAAGAGTGGTTGCAAGTTCGTCCATTTCCCTCGCCGCTCTTCTATACTCAAGCTTGTCGGACCAATCCTTAATTCCCGCAGCCTCATGCCTTACATGCATTGCATGCTCTCTGAACTTAGCAGCGATAAGCTGATGTTTTTGTTTCACCAATTTAGCAGGGATCTCGACCGTCTTACCTTTTAATGCCTTAGCAAGAAACACCAAATCCTCAGCTGACTGGGCACCAACATACGCTACACCAAATACACTTAAAAGAGCTACGCTCATTATCTTTTTCATAAAAACTCCTTTTTGTTTAAAACATCATTATTTAAATTGAAATTTATATATTAATTATCTTTTATCTTGATAAAAAATATTCTTTAAATATGCCAGCCTACTTTCATCGCATAGTGACACATTCATAAAATTACCTTGAAAGAGAGAAAGGCAAGTTGCAAACCCACCTTTCCCGAAAACCATCCTAGCTTGCAATCTCTTCTGCACTTGCATCTGTTGCAAAGGCAGCTTTAATCTTAGCTTTACCCTTTTCGAAAGCGGCTTTCACCTTAGCTGCACCCGTTTCAAAGGTATATTGTATCTGTTCAAGTTTTGATTTTGCAATTGCTGCCCTGAGGTCTTTAGCCCATTGAACAGCAGCCGCACCTAATGCAACAATCTTTTCATCATTAAGATCCTTACCAATGGTCTGCAACATTTTACCCTTTAATTCAGCTTTTCGGGCTTTCATCCAGAGCATTCTTTCAGGATGTTTGAGAGTCAAAGAAATATCAACCGCCGGCAGATATTCAACAGTATCAGCAAGTCTGTCCATTTTCTCTGCAGCTCGAACATATTTACGCTGCACCCACGGATCTTCGATCCTTGCTGCTATCTTTCTAACATACTGGGCATGTACTCTCAATTTTAAAGCCATAAGTTCATGCTTTTTTGCAACTAAACCAGCAGGAATATCTATTTGCTTGCCTTTTAACGCCTCAGCAAGTGCCACCACATCCGCAGGTGTATGTGCACTAACGTATGTTACAGCAGCCATGCATAGAAGAGCTAAGCTCAATAACTTTTTCATAAAAACTCCTTTGTTTAAAATGTTATATCATTATTTCTCACTTTACAAAATTTACACTTCAGATTGCAATAGTTTATGGGAAAATATTTTCATGAAAGGCTTTAAAACAAAAAGGCAATTATTTCAATATGTAAAATAGCCGCCTCGCAAAAATCGTTTATTCTTGATATTCTTATATTTTGTCAAAAAGCCCTTTTAACTAGCATTTATTGTATCTCGGCGGTTATGTATGAGTAGCACAATTATAATACGTTCCTTTAACCCCTCTGACACGGCTCTATTAATAAATCTATTTCGGGAAGCTGTGCATGCAATTAATATCAAGCATTACTCTGCAGAGCAAGTAGCTGCCTGGGCCCCTGCAGAGATTGATCTTGACCGTTGGCAAAAATCATTAGAAGCTAACATAACCTTTGTTGCAGAAATAGATTCGAATATTGTAGGCTTTGCGGATATGACTCACGAAGGATATCTCGATCGCTTATATGTCCACAAAAATTATCAAGGACGTTGGGTTGCTCTTCATCTCATGAGAGCGATTGAAAAAGCCGCTCGTCAGCTTGGGCTTTCGAAAATAACTACAGATTGCAGTATTACCGCAAAAAACCTGCCGAACGAATTGGCTTTGTTGTTATAAAAGAGCAAGTAGTTACAAAAAGAGGCGTGGCTTTTATTAATTACGCCATGGAAAAAAAATTATAACTTGCTTCGAGCTGACTGTGTATCTTTATAATTAGGAATAACAAAAGATAGTTAGATTGACAGGATCGTTACGATGATCAGAAAATCCTACAGTCTCGGCGCCAGGATCGCGTTAACAATCCTGAGTAAACAAGATTGCTAACGCGATGAATACAATAAGCTAATTTAGATCGCCAGTTATTTAAGGTTTTTTAGACGTCTATCTTCAAATCTTCTCTCGAAATGTTTCTTAATTGCCGCTTGTTGCACTTCACTCATTTCAATTCTAGCTGCCAATTGAGTGGGCACTCCCGCAGCTGAAGGAATCGAATAGAGAGGATTCGAAAGCGGAATTGCTTCAACTAATTTATCCAATTCTTTAGCCGGAAGTATTGCGCCAAAATATTGAATCGACTTAAAAGTTGGATCATTGCGACCATCATACCAACCAAAAATGAGATCGCCTGTCATCGTATCTAAGGCCATTGATTGGAAGCCACGGTTGGCAAAATCAGTGGTCGCGATATCAATTGGACTTGACCACGTTTGCCCGTTATCCCGAGAAATAATAAAATACAATCGCATATTTTGCGAGTAATCGGGATACTGTGCGGCGGTAATTGCATAGAGAGCTTGGCGCGAATCATCATAAATAATAGTTCGAACAGAATTAAAATATCCGCGAATTGGTTGAGATTCCACAGATGTAGCAAGATATAATGTTGACCCGTTATTAAATATGATATTATTCCACAGCCCGGCATAATTTTGATCAAGAGGCCCAGGTGATTTGAATGTTACTCCTTGAGGTTGAATATAGCTGCTTGCAGCATTAGGAACTCCTTGAATCCAAACCCTGCCATCCAAGGAGGCGGCGATATTTGAAACACCATTCGTATTAGTCAATGATGTCAAAACGGGGGTAATGGATCCAATTCCAAATTGATCACAGCCCTTAATCGGAATAAAACCGACAAATTTGAAAAGATTGCCAAGGCTGTTGATGTAATCTGTAACAAACCATAGGCCGTAATTTCCTTGTCCGTCCTCTCCAAAGCAGTACTGCGGAAAGTCATATCCAAAATCGTTGGGATTAAAGAAAGGAGGGAGAGGAGTAATAAAAATAGTTTTAAAGTTAATTCCCCCATCGCTGCTCACCAAGAACGTAGGATTGTCAGTAGCAAATGGCTGTCCATAACAATACCAAATGTTTCCGAATTTGTCGGATTGAACACCTGGAGTGTCGCCACCATTATTAAAAGACGGCGCATTAGTGATAGGACCGTTCACAGGCCAGGTCAGGCCACCATCACAAGAAACTGCCCGGTAGATAGTAAGAGTCGAAGTTGAACTTGATATAAAGCCGTATGAGACAACTATATTGTTTTTGTCATTCCGATTTATCGCCACTGATGTATCAGCAGCCAAATCACCTGGGGCAAAAGTCGTTAGTTGAACTGGAGTGCCTACTTTTAATGTTCCATCACTTGCAACAGTACCTATAGCTACGAATACATCCGTCGTTCCATTTGTTTTGTCGTGAATATTCGAATTTGAAGTCCATGACCATGCAAAAACATTATCGAATGCATCATTGATATGGGAATCTCGAAGTTGGACGTTTGCCGGTAATCCTGTAAACTGTGTCGTATTTGTGAAGCCGGATTGAATAATTGTATTTTCACACAATTGAATTTTCGGTTTGACACTGTAAGTAATATTGGCAGGCATAAGGATTTGAGGTCCCGGTGGAATAATATTGCCAAAGGTTCCTGCACATTGCACAACTATAGCTCCTGCATTGGTTACTGAAAGGATGTATCCGGCAGGAATATTTGCATAAGGAGGCTCTGGTGGTGATACAAATGAAAATGGTTGACTGGCCCCATTATTAGATGCCGCCACAATAGAGCGATATACCAAATCATTCGGTCGAACATTTTCTGGCAAGAAACCATCAGAGGTGTATAAGTAGCCACCAGGAACAAGACCACCTTCTGGATAAAATGGATCTTCAGGACTCACTGGCCCAGTTTGAAAATTAATTAGGGGAAACTGAATGTTGACCTTATCATCTTCTTTTATAATATCCAGGGTGACCCAGAATTCAGTTCCCGGCACAGGAAATCCTAAAGAATCAGAAAGTTGCAGTTGAATGTTATGTTTACTGCATTCTCTTTTATGTTTCGATTTTTTCTTTTGCTCTTTGCATAGAAATAAGTCTAGCTCCTCATCAATTCTATGCTTTTGCCCCTTGGTGTAACTAGAAAGGGGATTTAGCACTCCAATGGCAAAAAACATCCATAGTAAATGCTTGCAAAAATTCTTCATTTTTTTTTGTGATAGAAACAACTCCATAATAGTAACCTTTTATAGTATGAGGACAGACATTAAAAACATGACTTCCCGTAATGTAAAACAGTATCTTTTGGCAGCAACAGTATTATCGGATTTTAAGGAGCATGACCCACTGGCAGTCCGCAAAAATTGCTATTTCCTGTCAAAGGCCCAGAGGTGCATAAGATAGAGCTACACACACCATTTGCTAGTGGGTTGTTGGAACAGTTATTTTTATAGATGTTGTTATCACAGCTCGTATCAAGAATGCCAAACAATGTATTGTTAATAGCCTTATTGTTTTCTATCAGATTGCCGGTTGTCCCAAGGCCTGTCACCCTAATACCTGTATTATTGCATCTTGCCGTATTATTAATGAGAGATGAGTTAATCAGTGTTAATGGGAAAGTATCTATGCCAAATAATATGCCAAAGCCATTTGTTGAATTGGTTGTATTGTCATTTCTTTTTGCCACGCAACAATCTAAAATGATTCCTTCTTGAGTATAAGGAACAATAGGTGGCACCGGTGGTACAATCGCTAATGAAGATGGTAATCCAATAAGAAAACCAGCTGCAATGAGAGAGCCTAGCATTGTAGAATGTTTTTCTGCTCTACATTTTTTGAATTCAACATTACTGCAGTTATCTTCCACAGAAAAGCCGCTGACGCTAAAAGCAAGCACTCCAGCAATTACTTGATTTTCTTCGGCAATGCACTTTTCAACGAGTATATTGTTACTAAGATCTACCATTATGCCAGTTGCGCCTGTGCCGGGATTGACCGGTATAGCATTAGCTGTAAGCGCATTATTTTTGGCGACACTGTTCTTTACAAGAACAGTATCTGAAGCGTAGATATAGATTCCCATAACAAAAGCACTAGGTTGAGTTGAATCAGTGTTTGCTACAAGATTATCATTCCCTTCACAATCGGTAATGATAACGTTTGTAACGAGCTGCGGAGATATCCCATTAGTTATGAGCGCCCCATCATTATTATGTCCTTTGCAATTGCGTATGATAAAGGTATCACCTGCGATTCCTATAACCCCTATAGGGAAAAATGAACTGATTTCTTTTCCTGTGCTGCACTCAATGATAACATTATTAAAAAATCCTACTATGATACCATTTGCATCACCACCCGTGGTGCGTATAGTTGAACCTTTTGAACCATGTGATTTTTTGATAAGAACATTATCTGAGAAATAGGATGATATCACATCAGCCTCAATCATAGATGCAATATTAGATGCACAGCAATCTCTAATGACAACATCAGTAGCACCATCAATACCGATGCCTGAGCGTGAATTGAAGACTCTCGTTTGTTCAATTGTTGTTATTTTGCCACAATCAGTTGCCTTAATGTGCTTGACAATGATTCCTTGATGATCAGTCGGTGCTTGATTAGCACTTGCAGCTAAAATACCATTATTTGAAAAACCAGTTACCGTACCATTTTTTATGGTTACAAAATTAAAGCCTGATTCAATAATAATGCCTGATGTATTATCAAAAGCAGCAAATCCAGCGGAAGATTCGGAGAGTATTTTCCCATTTAAATCAAGCGTAACGTTATCTGATTGAATGCTTATTGCGGGAATAAAATCCGCGCTCGGATTAAAAACAATGTTTTCTTTTAAGTAATAATGTCCCGGTTTAGTAATAATAAAACCATTTGGTCCAATATCTTTTTGGCTGATTGAAAAAGAACAACGCCCAGACGTCATGTTTTTTTCCATTTTCTTCAGGTTTGCTTTAAGATCAGATTCTACTTTGTTTAGGTTTCTCTCATGAGCAGAAAAATCGAGCGATCTTTGCACGGCATAATTTGTAGGATGCTCATTGATCCGGTTATAGAACTCTATAAGCCGATCCGATACAGTCCTGCCCATCTTTGTTTCATGCTCTATCCAACGTGCATATTTTTGAAATCTTTGAGAGCCCAAAATAGGTGAGCTCAATGCTGTCTCATTGGTAATAAAAGAGCTTGCCGGCATTTTCGTATGGCAAGTTATTATCTGCGGCAAAGCAAGAAATAAAATTAATTGATAGCGTAGTTTCATGTTCCTGACCTTTTTTAAATATATGTTTTCATATGAGCGGAAATTACAATAATGGTGTAAAAAAGTATGAAGCAACCTCCCTTGTATATGCTAAATTGAAATCTATGAAAAGAATAAAAAAAGAGATTCCCAAAAGTCAATAAATCCTCAAAAATCTGATTGATTAACCTTACCTTTAACAAAAATGGGCAGGAATTATTTTATAAGCATACTCGTAGAAGAAGCCGGATTAAAAAGAGAGAGCTAACCTGAAAAGGTTATTGATTACATTTTCCCATGAAAGCATTGTTTGTAAGCAGTATGGGTGAGATTGCCAATTATCCACGCTACTTTCGCTAAACTGAGGCAAATTGCAGGCACTGAGCCAAGCCCTTCTCGGAGAGACGGATATGACCCACGAAGGATACCTAGCTCGCTAAAAAACCTGTCGAACGAATTGGCTTTGTTGTTATAAAAGAGCAAGTAGTTACAAAAAGAGGCGTGGTATTTACTAATTATGCCATGGAAAAAAAATTAAGTTAGCTCTTTTTCCATGACAGTCACTTCATGGTTGTGCACCCACTCTGTGCTTTTTTTGCGCCAGCTGCGTTTTTCATACCAAGGAATTACAGCCGTATCCGAAGTATAAAGATAGATTTTCTTAAAGCCCATTTCCCGTGCTTTACTACAAATCTTTGCCTCAAGTAAACTACCAATGCCTTTGCCCCTATACTCGGGAATTACATATAAAGTTGGAAGCCATGGTTCTAAATCGGGATACAGATTTTTGCTTTTACCCAATGAACACATACCAACGGGGATTTTGCCATCAAATGCCAGAAGAGTAAGAGGTAAACTATCGTCATTAAGATATTCTTTGCGTGATTCGATAAAATCTTGCAGTGTTCTTTGGGGCGTATGGTGGCCCCATTGATTAAAAGACCATTGCGCACAGGTAATCACATGCTCTGGATGATTCTTAAGATAATCGATACTAATACGATCTTTCACGAAACCCTCGGCTCGTTTGATAAGTTCGGCATCTAACGTTACCTCTGAAGGTGATATTGGTTGCTCTAAGGCTTCGATGGCACAAGAATTAATGCCTATTATTGCCATCAAGCCAGAAATAATAATCTCCTTCATATTTTTACTGTCCCTTTATTACCTTTAATAACTTTTCTATGATGCCGAATCTCGCTACACTACACCATGGGTGCAGGGCATATGCCCTGCTGGTGCGCCCGACAGGAATCGAACCTGCGACCTACAGATTAGGAATCTGCCGCTCTATCCTACTGAGCTACGGGCGCTTGAAAATATACGGTAATTAAAGAAATTCATGATCTACGTTTCAGTATACAAAATATTCTGGTATGTGTGTACACCCGTGAACTCTCGGTGCCAATTGAGGCTTGGTGGCCTATAGCGCTGACAATCAAATACGTTTGCCCAATCAACCCGGCAATCTTATGTGCGACTCAAAAAGGGCTCCCGATCACAATCTTTCATTTTTATTTATTCGCATTTCTCAATAATGGCCTATTTAAGCACATAAAATGTCCGCATCTCAACGCTTCGGTGTCCGCGAGAGAGTGAATCAATCAAAGTGGGTTCCCGAAGGGCTCTCCCTTCGGTCGGATCCCAGGGCATGAAAATGCCTTGGCGCCCGGCGTGTAGCCGCCAGAAAGTTCCTAGCGGAGCGAACAAAGTCGCCGGAGGCGCCAGTCACTTTTAATTATGATTCTTTATTAGCAACTTGCTGGCGCCTTTGCGGTAAGCAGCAGGATGCTCCGCGCATCCTCCACCAGCGGCAGCACTGCGCCTGCACGGTCCAATGGGTCCTCCCGGACCCCTTGGACCCCCAAGCTCCATCATACTTATCTCAACTCTCGGGGACAGCGAAGCTTGCGTATGCGAGTATTTTTTTGCTTAAATACTGTTATTGAGAAATGCGAATGAAAAACTAGAAGTTCTTCATATCCGCACCCTATATTTTTTATCTTCTTCAAGAATGAATCTGCTTTGTAAATAGCGGGCAAAATTCTGCTTTCTTAAAAGCAAAGTTGTATAGCCTGTTGTTAATGGTTTTAAGCTTACGTGCGAAAGGCTTTGCTCCATGGCTTTTGTTGTGCTCGCAAGGTCTTCTGTGCTTGTTGCCATAAGCTCTATTTCTAGAAATATGCCAAGATTAGCAACCTCATCGATAGCTATGGTAAAGTCATTATACGTATAACTGGTCCTTACCTTATCAACTATACGATCATCAATTAGTCCATTTATTTCCTTAAATACATCAAAGCTTGCTTCATCTATTGGCTTCAAGCCAATCACGGGCATAAGATCGTTAAGCTTTTCTAAATCCTGCTCCACAAATGGTAAAGCAAAAGTATATTCTTCACAATACGGTTGAGGCTCAAGATGAGGATCTAATACACAAGCTCTATTGAATTTAATGTCCACTTTTTTATCATTGCGCACCCTAATGTATACGCCTTTATTAGTTAGATCGCCCGCTAAGTTATCAAGGTACACGTCAACTACGCGCTTGCTGCCTAAAAATGTTAAGCCCGAAGTAAAATCTTTCAGCTTCTCAGCATCATTGACTTGATAGCGAAGTTCTATTTCTATGTTTTTCATAAGGGGCTCCTTTGGTTAGTTATTAGGCTTACTAGCTTAACAAATTTAGCCAAATTTTTTTATTGAAAAAACATTCGAATAAGCACGTGCATTGCTGTCCGAACTCTTGACAGTGAAATCGCGTCAATCTGGGACACAGTGCAAGTGACTCAAGAGTAAGCATAAAACGACAAAAAATTCCTCAATAAATACTAACATTGAGACGCTCTCTTTATGTATAGTATATAAGACAGTAGTTTTTACACACCTTACATACATAAAAGGGAGTCCTCATGTTCAAAAGTTTCAAAATTCTCACCGTGCTTCTCGTAAGCGCTTCATTGACTCAGCAACTATTAGCAGATTGCTGCTGTCCTCCGACAATAATGCCTATTAGTAGTGTACCTTTTACCATTACTCAATCAAATACGACCTATTGCATTACGAACAATCTGTTATACACAGGAGCTTCTGGCACACCTGCAATTACGGTTAACGCTGGCGTTCAGGATATTATCATCGATTTTAATGGGTATGATCTGACACTAGGAACCACTCTTGCAACGAATCAAGTCGGTATCCAAATGCTCGGCACAACAGCATCGCCCGTTTCCAATGTAACTATTAAAAATGGGACCATTCAGAGTGCAGCACCATCAACAAATGGCGCAAATAATGCTATCAACTTAACCGCTGGTACATCAGCTGTTCCCTCTCTGATGTCCTTCAATCGTGTGCTTGTCGAAAATATGGTCATTAAAGATACCTTCAGAGGAGTAGTGGTACTTAACCAAACAGATATTGCCATAGACTTAACAGTGCGTAATTGTGAATTTAATCAAACTGGAGCCGGCGGTCTACGTGGCGTAAATTGTTCTACCATACAAGGCCTTGTTGTTGAGGATTGTATCTTTACACAACCAAATTCAACAAGTACCGCCTATGCAATACTTCTTACTAACAACATAATTAATTGTCTTATTCAACGTAACACCATTAATGTTGGTGGTAGCGGTATGGGTATTTTCTCATTTAATAACACGCCTGGAACTTTTCTATTTCAGTAAAGCAACATTATTATAGATCAGTGCCAAATTATCCATACTAAGGATACGGCATTAAAACTTGAGGGCGTCAACAACGTACAAGTAACAAACACCAATATTCTTTCAGGCGGCTCCGGTACCATAGTATTTAGCCAACCACTCAGTAGCGGCTTAATAGCGGGACCCGTAAATTCTGGGTTATTAGTGGATAGGTGTATTTTCAACATGGTCTCGACAACTCAAAGTACTGCTCATCTCGTTTTGGGCACGCTCGTCCCCGGTGGGTTAGCAAAAGATGCTATTATTCGAAACAGTACCTTCACCAATCTCAATGCTGTTGCGGCATATAGCGACATTGTTATAGCGGGTTTTCAAGGAGCGCTTATCGAAAATTGCATTTTTGATTCTAATTCGAGTGGGCGAATAAGTGGAGTTCCCGTAACCAATTTTGGCATCCCCACTAAATCAGGCCACATTCTTTTGGGAATTGCCGTCAGTGCAACGCAAGCAGTGACAGCCAGCGATGTAACAATACGTGGATCCCAGTTCCTTGGAGCGGCGCAAACTGCTATTTTCTCAGATACAGGTGCTGGAACAACTCCTAATGAGCGCATCACCATCGAGGACTGTAGCATAACTGCTACCGAAGTAGGAATTCAATTTAATAATACCGTTGCTTCTACCATCGAGAATTGCCAAATACGCGGCGTAGCTGGCAATGCATTTGCGCAAGGGGTTGGGATTCTTCTTGAAGGTCAACTCTCATATAACCCAACAGCAACAGCTTCCTGCAATGCAATTCTTGGAAATACGGTAACGAATAACCAGGAAGGAATTATTGTTGAATGCGGCGCTCAGGGCAATTTATTAAAAGAAAATAATGTCTTTAATAATAGCAATCGCCAGATAGTGGTGAAAAGCAAGAAAAATGTGCTTGAGGATAATACCTGCTTTAAAAAGCCCAACCCTCCGTGCACTACGGGAATCAGCCGTACAGAATCAAACGCGCACTACGCGGGAGTACAATCTACTCTAAATGAAGTTGCAGCATAACATACCCATCGAAACTAGTGAGGCGGCAAAATGCCGCCTCATTTTTAAAATTATGGTGCGCCCGGTAGGACTCGAACCTACAACCTACGGATTCGAAGTCCGGCGCTCTATCCTTTGAGCTACGGGCGCAGAGTCAAATAAAGTAATTAAGTAAGTCTTCAGGCATGAAATACGACCTGTTAATAAGAAATAATAGCCAGTTTTAAGGTAACAGTATACCCGATTTCAAGATACTTGAAAAAAAATAGCATGAAAACAGAGAAAAAGCCAGCTCGGTGGATCCTTAGGAAGGTTCAGGCGTCGCAGCGCGGCTATTTTGATTTGACTCTGCTTGAAATTCAAAAGCCATGATTTCGGCAAATCCAGCAGCCTTTTCCTGATTAATCTTGTTCGCGTTAAAGTAGTTATGCACTAATTGCTTAAGATTGCTCGTTATCTGTGCTGTTGTATGCGTTTCTCGTACTAAGCTAAAAAACTCAATAAAACTTTCATCTTCATCAAGATAATAAGGTAAAAAGAGGTTAACAAGATTGCAAAAAAACTCTTCTTTTACAGGCGCATCTAACAAAAGTAAACGCTTACTTCGTGAGGGAAGCGCCATCGCTGCTAAAACTTCTACGCGCAATGACTCGGGCATCTCCCGTACAAGAGTTGTCATTGTCTCTCTAAGCTGACAAAGATCAGCCTCGCTCAATGCGTTTTTCTCTTCTGCGTGCACTCTATCTTTTGCCAAAAGCTCTAAATAACGGGATAGCAGTTCAGCCATTGCTTGGGCACCACCAGACAGAAGCAATTTGAACATCTTCGTTCGAGCGTCAATTGTCTCAGCGTGGGATCTGAGGAGCTCTAAAGCTCCAGGGTAATTTTTTATAAAGATCTCGCATAATTGAAGAACATGTTTCACTGCGGTTCGAAGATCATTGTCAGAACATGCAGTAAATTTGCTTATCCGGCCTCCATAAAAAAGTATGGCTATTACTTCAGCCGCCCATGGTACTCGATTCACATCCTGAACTGCCCAGGCAAGCAGTAAATATCTTAAAAATAACATTTGAGACTCGTGAAGTTCGCTAAATTGCTGACGCACCCTATCCTCAAAGTCTGCAGGGCTCGTTTTACGGAGCTCCATAAGATTGTTTACACGTTCTTCAATAAGCCGCCCCTCGTCAAGCCGCTTATTGAGTAAACGCTCAAAATTGTCCAAAAACTCAGTTGCATCAGCAGACGTATCGCCCTCACAACCTGTCGTAATGGGTGCAAAGAATTCTTTGCTAAAAGCGGTACAAGCTGGCTCACTAGGACAACGCCGCGCAAACTCTTTCTTCATCAGTTGTTCAATCTGACTAAGAATCTTCCTCATAGTAGACGCCGTTCTGCCTTTAGCAGCGTCACCAGCAGCAAGGGCACGATTGCGCAAATCAAGTTCTTGATGAAGGTTTTGGGCAATATGGTCTAACTGTTTAGGATCAAACAGCTTAATACAACTCGTTAAAATATCCTCTGGCGCATTAAGCTTGCAAAGTGCCAAATAGATAGCTTGCTGTGCTTCTCGATTAAAGCTCTGTAAATATTTTTTAGCCTGTATGCCGTTTCCCGATTTACTGATTTGATCGACTGATTGGGAGTTTTGCTCTGAGTCGTTCTCAAAATAGATATATAAAAGATGGCGAGCAAATATTTCTGCACGATCCAGTTCATTTACGAGATGATCAAAAACATTATAATACAATGCATCTTTCGATAAATTTTTAACTACAAATAAAAGTGCTTGATAGGCACGCTCATGAAAAAAGATTATTTGCTCGACAGTAGCATTTTGTGGCATCTCGGTAAGCACCTTGGAATACGCAGCAAGAGGCAAGAGTGACACATATTGAGCAAGCGTGTCTTTTAATGATGCACGAGCCCGGAGGCCAACAACATTTTGGCCGGTCGACGTCTGATATCGCTCCATCCCCATTACCTCGGACCAGGATAACGTAAGCAATGCGAGACTTATAGAGAGTATTTTATTCATAATAATAATCCCGGTTTTTTAACGGTTGACCGAATCTTTTGCGTGTGCCGTGGTGGTTTTTTGCTTCTGCCCTAGAAACCCGCTCCTCTCCTTTTTAAGGTCTTTGATTGCTTGCGTACTGTTAAACATGAAGTCACGCGTTATGCGGTCCTCATCCTTAAGAAGCGCATCAACCGATACTGCCGTCGCAATTTTATCTTTTGATTTGAATGATATAACACCCGTATTCGCACTTCCTTTTAGGGCTTTTCTTAAATCTGAAAGATTTTTAATGTGCTTACCATTTACTTCAGTCAGCAATGCCCCTTCATAGAAACAATTTATTTTGTGTATCGTCGACCCTGGAAGAAGCTTGGTAATGACCAGCACTTCTTTATGCTGACTATCGTTCAAGCGATATTCATGCAATGGTATCAACCGCTCAAAGAAATCAAGATGATTAAGGCGCAATTGCATTACACACATCCCACCAATAATTTCATAGTCCACCTCTTTAGGCTCAAAGTCAGGATATACAAACCGAATTGGCTGTGGCACTGGTGCAGAATAAGTACATTTAACGATCTTTTCTTTGCCATTTCTGTATATTCGCAGTGTAAGCTTTTCATTTAACGGGAGCCTGATGAGAAACTCGTCAAGAGTAACTTTACTAGAACTTTGCCAGTCAACAGATACATCCCCATAAGAATCAATCACGTGATTGTTAATTGCATAGAGCATGTCGCCTGATTTAAGCCCTGCTTTTGCTGCTACCGAATCGCGGTCTACTGTATTTATATACACACCTGCGGGAAGCGGGTTGCCCAAAAGCTGAGCATGTTCATCGGTAGTCGTGTTATAGTTAATACCAAGGCTTGGTTTACGCACCAACTTAGTGCAGGCTAAATCTTTAAGAAGAATCTGGGCATCATAAATAGGCACAATGTACCCAATATTCTGCGAATTTTCAATTATAGCGCTATTAATACCAACCACCTGTCCATCAAGATTGAGAAGAGGGCCACCTGAGTTACCCGGATTGATAGGTGCAGTTACATGCATATAAGAACGGCCATTTATATACTCTCGTCCGGCTACTACCCCTACTGTACTTTTTATATAGCGTTGCCCGAGAGGGTAGCCAAGTGCAAGCACTGGCTCTGTCGCAAAGAGTGCGTCTGAATCGCCAAGAGTTAAAAATGAAATAGACTTGAGAGCTTTGCGCATGAATTTGAGCCCCTCATCTTTTAATTTTATAAGGGCTACGTCTGCTTCAGGGCATACACCTATAATAGTCGCTTCGATTGGCTTTAGTCCAAGAACTGGCACATGAACGTGTACCGATTTTGCTTGATCCACCACGTGAAAGTTTGTTAATAAGGTTCCTTCGGCATCAATAAAAAATGCGGTTCCGTACCCTTCTGACTGTCGCGGAGCTTTATAGGGTTCAAGCCAATTTAACGTGGTATGCTGAGCCACTACCTGAACAACAGTGTTGAAAGCTCTATCCTCAGCCTCTTTCCAATCGTGGGTACGAGTCACTTTAGCTTTCGAAACCTGCATTAGCCCAATCCCACCTACAATGGCCATTAGTATAAGAGGCAGTATCATCCACCGTGCTTGGCTTACCATAACGAACTCCTTCTAAACTTCTTAGAATTTAATTCTAATATAAAATTTTGCAAATATTTTTATCTCTATATTAGTATATCATCTTGAAATTAAATTTCAATTTTATTATTACAGATTGTGAAATAAGCCAAAAATTCTTTATTGCCCATTGTCCCCTCCAAGGGAGATTCAGTCACTCCTTGCACCTGCAAGCCATGTTGTTCAATTGCCTTAACAACCTCTTGTACAACGCGCTGATGCACCACAGGATCCTTAATTATGCCCCCTTTACCAACCTCATGTCTTTGAGCTTCAAATTGTGGCTTTATAAGGGTAATCAGCCGTCCTGAATCTTTCATGAGTTTAACAACGGCATCTATTACTTTCACTAGAGATATAAAAGAAAGATCGAGTGTTACAAGATCAACTTTTTCAGGCAAGGATTCAAGGTAGCGCAAGTTCGTACGCTCTAGGACTACAACGCGAGGATCCGTCCTAATCTTTTCATGCACTTGGCCATAACCTACATCTACCCCATAGACACGTGCAGCACCACGCTGCAAAAGACAATCGGTAAAACCGCCTGTAGAAAGCCCGGCATCGAGTATAACAAGCTCCTCGGGATTAATACCAAAGTGATCGAGAGCTTTTTCAAGCTTCCAGCCAGCACGGCACACATATTTTTGCTGTTCCTGAGTAAGAACTATAGTAGAATCCGCAAGAATTGATTCACCTGCCTTTGTATGGATCTTTCCTTCCACAGATACTTTGCCCTGCATAATAAAGCTTTGTATCTGCGTACGTGACAGCTGCGGAAACTTTTCTTGAACCAGAAGGTCGAGTCTTTTTTTGATTTTCATATCGGGAACACTTCTCATTTAGCGAACTTCTCAGGCTTATCAAAAATGATAAGCCTGAGTGATTTCTAAGAACGGCTATACAGGAGAACTCGGGTAAGTATCTCTGTTCGAACCCTGTAGTCAGGGTACCTATACACAAAACTAACAAGATCGCTTTTGCTGTCACCTGCAAGCAATCGCATAACCAGCGTCACCGCTATAACTCCGGGGCGCATAACTGGATTAACCGACCAGATAGTTTCTGCCCAACTACCCTTTCTTTGAGTCTTGGCCATAACGGACCTCATGCAGAGCAATTCAAGAGTTGGAGGGCTCTTTTGTTTTGGCTTTTCTAGCTGCGCTTCTGAAGCGTTCATTAGAACAGGCGGCATTAAAAAGACCAGGACGGGCAGAAGAGCTGTTTTATAATGTATCATAAAAATCCCTTTAATTAGATCGATGATTAAGAATTTTGACTTTATGTAAAAGCATATCAGATATTTTCTATTAGTCAATTGAATCATTCGGTGAAAAATGTGGCTTAATATGAATTACCTGCTAAACTTAGGTAGAGTATATAGGTAGAGTATAATAGTAAAAGAAAATTATTTAAGCATTGCAAGAACCATCAATGAGGAAGGAATATTTTTATGAAATCAATTTTTTTAACTGGACGAATAGTCTTCTTATCCATCGCAGCAATCTCTGCAACGAGTTTTGCCCTGCTGCAAGGCATGGTTCCACCAGCTGAAACATATCTTGAGTTAGGGACTGTGAAAAATAATTTTTCCGGCCCGGTAACTCTTTATCTCAATACCAAGGCTACAAGTAATTCAGAGCTGCAGACAATCCCCATAGCTCCAGGCCAAACTGCAGCAATACATCAGGTGGTTTATATGAGGCTCGGGTGGATAAATATAGTAGTAGGGCACAGCGATTATTTCATAATGCTTGCTTATAAGAACAGGGTAAGGCTAATTAAACAGGCTGAAGCAATTTTACAGGAATTGCCTCCGACGCCAAAATTAAATCTCGTGGTCGCCGAAGACGGCAGGCCTTTTTTAACAATCGGATAATGGAATAAGAACTTTTCCACGGTAAAATCCTAGGTAAATCCGATTGGGAAAAACGGTTTATTCATGTGGTCTTTTTGCACAACCAGTTGAAACCCAAACAATTTTTCTTATACTTGTATACAAATTCAAATCTCTTGGCCCGTTAAACTGCTTAAAAGATAAGCCTCTCTTCCCCAAGGGGATGGACCAGGTCAAGCTACCATTGTGCCAATCGAAGATGAAGATAGCACAAAAGGCGGCTCGAAGTGCAGATTATCATGAACAAGCCTTAGATTGAAAACTTTAAAAGACCTATCTATTTTATTTTCCGTAAGGAGCACTCGTTCTTTCACGACTTATGTAACTTGCTCAATTTGGGCGCAAGCCCTTTATTATAGTAAATTATCATTCCTCAACATTATTTCAATGTGAGAACTATATTGACATTGAACGAGTAAAAATAGTATTATTGATATATAAAAACTATACTTCCTGAATTGTGCCTCTTTGATGCATGACAAAAAAATTTTAGGATCTCTATGAAAGGAAAAAATGAAGAAAAATACATTCAGTCTAACCTTACTTACCTGTCTGATTATTGCAACGCAATCATCGTTGGCCATGGAGCAACAACGTACCGGCTTATCCGCTACTTCAATTGCTTCCATTGACGCCATATTGCCAGATGGACAAACGCGGCTAACGAGCGCAGTTATCGAAGCCAATAAAAATATAGCTGATGCCCTTCCAAAAATAAAAAAACTTCTCGATGACGGAGCTAATGTAAATGCTAGAAACAGGGGTGGTTGGACTCCTCTGATGTTCGCTGCAACTATTCCAGATGCGCAAGACTTGATTAAGCTGTTGCTCGACTACGGTGCCGATACCTCCTTAAAAAATAGCATGGGTAGGACAGCCCTTGGTATAGCACAGGACAGTTTGGGGCGTAAGAAGTATATTGGGCTGGGCTATGACAAGCTTCTTGAGGAAAAAGTAGGACTGCAGCCGGCAGCTTTTGAAGCTAAGGCTCAACCAAGCAAGCCGGTGGTTCTATCGGCTCCCGCCCCGGAAGCAAAAATCCAGGTAAAACCGGCCGCTGCTGCACCAACCTCAGCCGTATCAGTTGCTGGCATTGACGCGATATTGCCAAATGGAGAAACACAATTAATAAATGCAGTTAAAGAAGCGCGCGAAAATAAAGCTGCCGCCTTGCCTAAAATAAAAAGTCTTCTTGACCAAGGGGCTAATGTAAATGCTAAAAACAAAACTGGATGGACTCCCTTGATGTGGGCGGTTTCAATTGGCGATGCGCTAGATTTGGTTGAACTCTTAATGCATAGAGGAGCCGATCCTGATTTAGCAAATAATGCTGGTATGACGGCTCGTAGCGCAGCCGATACATTCGGACAAAGAGGATACCTGCCGTTTCTTTATAAAAGATAAGTTCTCGATAAAAAATACGCTCTAATGGTTTTTTGATCTATGAAAGGAAAAAAATGAAGACCACATTCACTCTAACGTTACTTACCTGTCTTATTATCGCAACCCAATCGTCGTGGGCGATGGAAAAAGAAACCTTTAAAGCTATTGAAGAATTTACTAAGGCTGGCCTATCTATAAATGATCTGAAAGAGCTAGCTGAAGAGTCGCTGGAATATGATAAATACTGGGAGAGAATCGCCTCTAGACTAGATAAGGGTTTTCCTTTTGACATGGATAAAGCTTATAGAGAAGATGTAGCCAAACTAAATGCAAAAGACCAAGCTTTGTTTGCAGCTATTACATCGGGCACGGCAGAAGCAGTTCGGAAGGCCGTAAAAGATGGAGCGAATGTTGAGATTAAACTTGAGAAAACAAAGCTCACCCCGGTTGGGTATGCAATCCAAGAATTAAGGCCAGATGTTGTTGAAATTCTTATACAAGCAGGCGGCGATCCAAATATAATCGATGCCTATAATATTCTTGCTCCCATGGGACTTATGTGGTATGGGCAGGTAAAAAAGCAGGTAGACTTAGGCAACGTTCTAGAGAAATATCACAGCACAGGAATATATGACTTGTACGGCATTCACACAGTGGCGATGGACTTTGAAAAACAAAGTAAACTAGCCGTTCCGGCTCCTGTTGCAGTAGCGAAGGCCCAGCCAGCAAGGCCAATCGTTCCGTTACCTGCTGTTGCAGTAGCCAAGGTTCTACCAGCAAAACCTGTCCTTGCGCCGTCTATAGCTGCTACACCTTCCAACCTTGATCGGATATTAGCAGATGGAAAAACACAACTGACAGCTGCAGTACAGGAAGCACGCGCTAATAAAGCTGCCGCCTTGCCTAAAATAAAAAGTCTTCTTGCACAAGGAGCTAATGTAAATGCTAAAAATGCATTAGGTTGGACGCCATTAATGTTCGCAGTTTCCATTAGGGATGCGAAAGATTTAGTTGAACTCTTGCTCAAAGCCGGCGCCGATACTTCTTTGGCGAATAATGCTGGCTTGACAGCCCTTGGCTCTGCACAAAGGTTCACAGGGCAAGAATATAGAGAAATGCTCGAGAAAAACGTGAGGCCGCAGCCAGCCGTTGCAATTAGGGCGCAGCCGGCAGTTCCATCGCGCGCTCCAGTTGCAGAAGCCAAGGCTCCGCAAGCAAAACCTATCGTTGCACCTTCTACAGCTGTAACATCTTCTAACCTTGATCGGATATTGGAAGATGGAGAAACACAATTAACAGCTGCAGTACAGGAAGCGCGCGATAATAAAGCTGCCGCCTTGCCAAAAATAAAAAGTCTTCTTGCCCAAGGAGCTAGTGCAAATGCTAAAAATAAAGCTGGGTGGACACCCTTAATGTGGGCGGTTTCAATTAGGGATGCGAAAGATTTAGTTGAACTGTTACTCAATGCAGGCGCTAATCCTTCCCTGGCGAATAACGCTGGCATGACAGCACTTATGGCGGCAAAAAATTTCACAGGAAAAGAATATGTGGAAATGCTCGAGAAAAAGATGGGCTTAAATCCTTAAATTATGCAAGCTTATTGTAGAGTCAGTGGTCATTTGCTATATTTGGATCTGTATTTATAGCATTTGGCCATTTCTCTTGTAAGGAGATTGAATATGTTTAATAATGAGCCCTTAGATCGCATAGAAATTAACCCTAAAATTATGATCGGCAAACCAGTAATAAAGGGAACCGGACTTACTGTTGAGCTTATCATCGGTCTACTTGGGCGTGGAATAACTATTGATGAAGTATTAGAGCAGCATAAACGTATTACGGAACAGGATGTTCTGGCTTTTGCACTAGCATGATGCGTCCAGATATACCACAAGCACCGATTACCAAGGAATTCATACGGACTTTCCTGCCGGAACACCCTATTGTCATTGAAGCTGGTGCCCATATCGGTCGAGACACCCTAAAAATGGCAAATTCATGGCCCGATTCGAAAGTCTATGCATTCGAGCCTGTTCCGGAGCTTTTTGAGCAGCTTAAGGAACGCATAAAAGAGTTGCCTCAAGTTCATTGCTTTCAGCTCGCGCTCAGCGATAAAAAAGGCACGGCAACCATGCAAGTGAGCACCGGTGCATCCACTGCCGCCAGTTCACTCCTCGAACCCTTTGAATATAAAAAAGAACGACCTAATGTTCTGTTTCACCCTATTATGGTACCAACGATAACCCTAGATCAATGGGCTCAAGAGCATGGTGTTGCAAGGGTAGATTTTCTGTGGCTAGATATGCAAGGGCACGAACTGACAGTCCTTAAGGCTTCGCCAGTTATTTTTTCTACTGCCAAAGCCCTTCTTATTGAGGCTAGCCTTACCGAGCGTTTTAAAGACAATCCACTTTATGACAAAATCCTCTCATGGGTTGAAGCTCAGGGATTTAAGGCTGTACGGCAGGATGTGCCAAAGCACCAAAAGATTAATATATTTTTTGTGCGAAGTTTAACAACAGCAAAACTTTGATTTCTAAGAAAGTACTCTAATTTTGATCTACTTCTCAAAGGCATACTATGATGAAAAAACAGATTTTCTTTTTCGGCTTACTTCTCTTTGCTAGCTATGCACCAATAAGCTTAGCAAGCCAATTCAACGTGGATAAGCAAGGACAAACGGTAGCAGCAGAAATGATTCTTATACGCGCACTGGAAGCTGCACAAATGGAAGAGTGTTTTCGCCCTATTACTCTCGAAAGAAATAAGCAAACACAGAGTGCGAATTCACAAGTTGCGCTGGCGGCCAACACGGCCCTCAATACCATAAAGACTGAAATCGCGTCGCAGGAAGAAGCCATAAAATCGCTCAATGCCTCTAATCTACATGATGTTTTGAAACAATGCTACCCCACTAATACTGATCCTAAGATTGCTGATTTTTTAAATGAAAAAATACGCGCTATTTTGAAAGTGCTGCCTCCATCAACTGGAGATGAAGTGAGCTCGTTCTATTTTTTTATAAAACCAGATACCTGGAATTTTTTTAAAGAGTTAACTTGGGCCAAGCAGGATGCAGTGATCATTGCTATCCTAGATAGTCTGAAAGACTGGGAACTTCGCAAGATGGTTTGTTTCCTCAAATGGCGGATACTTATACTCAGACACCTCAAAATGACGGTCCTCAGCGAGGTCAAAAAAGGAACTCGAATAAAAGCCGCAGTCATGATAAACACTCTTCTTGTTCTTTCCTCTTTTGCTGCACTAGGCGCAGCTGCCAGCGGGTGCTCTCTTCGAGCCTGTTTGGGCACTTATATAGTCCTTATCATGCTCTACTACGTCTATAATAAAAACTCAGATGCAGTAAGCTCTCTTTGTTTTACACATCTCATAACTACCAAAATAAATCACGATAACACCATAATTAGCATGATCGAACAGCTTATTAATCAAAGGGCTACACGGCCGTCTTAAAACGGTAATGAGCCGATTTATAATGTGCAAAGAACAAAGTGCCGTGTTCCAAAAAACGGCGAGCAAGCGCTCGCGCTTGTAATTTTTTATCACTACGTGCTATGCTTCAGGCTATTAATCACAATTATTAACCTTTTTATTGGCGCCTCACATTGCAAAATTACCCTACTATCATGACTAAAAATTTTTATAGTATCTCACTCTCAGTTCTCTTAGGCTTATGCGGCATGCTCTTTGCGGCCGCACCAGCAACGCACGTCTTTTTTGCAGAACGGTATATCAAGGAGTGTAAGCCAAGCTATACAAAAAAAGAGCGACAAGCATTTATCAGGGGAACGCTGTTTCCCGACATTCGCTATCTTGCCCATATCCCGCGAAACAAAACGCATTCTGCTAAGATCAAGCTTAAACAGATCATTGAGCAAAAAGATCCCTTTATTGCCGGTAAACTTTTTCACAGCTTTGTAGATGAACAGCGTCAACGCATTGTGCAGCGTGAAAAAATTCATAACACGCTCAGCTTTTTCCCAGAAAAAATTCGCCATCAGCTGCTTAAAATTATTGAAGATGAACTATGCTATCATGCCATTGATCGAGCAAACGTGCTTGAGGCGCTCAAAACCCATGATGCCATTGAGAAAAAACAAGGTGTACCATTTTATACCGTTAAAACATGGCACCGCCATTTAGCTACTTATTTGCAACAGGTGCCGACGGCTCTTTTTAACGAGCGAGCACGCCAGAAGAAAGGGTATCTCATGATACCGGCTGCTCTCATTGCTCAATGGAGCGGATTTGTCACCGATCATGCCAAAAATAAAAAAGTGAAAGCATACTTTGTTACTCTAACTGCTGAATTTGACAAAATCTTTAACACGCAAACTCACACAGCCGCAAAGAAGAAAAACTTCTTGACTTTTTAATACGTATACGTATAATATATATACATATATAATACATTACACGAAAGGTATCGTATGCTTAAACCAGATCTTAAATTTGTGCTTCTTTTTGTAAAGGATCCTTTACAAAGCGCACCATTCTATGAACAAATTTTAGGACTAAAGCCTGTTGAGCAATCGCCTACTTTTACTGCGTTTGCTCTTACTAATGGGGTACTGTTAGGCTTATGGTCATCCAAAACAGCGGAACCTTTAGTCTCTGCCCAACCAGGCGCAACTGAGATAGCATTTGCGGAAAATAATATTGACGAACTCTTTGCCCGCTGGAAAGAAATGGGAGTTTCAATGGCCCAAGAACCAACTGATATGGATTTTGGTCGCACCTTTGTAGCTCTTGATCCAGACGGACATAGGATTAGAGTTTATAAGCCTATCGGTCACCTATCGCGCTCATAAAGTAGGTACTCCCGCGAATCGGTTGATTCTAATTGGCTAGCGCTTCCTCGGCGCCCTAAAGGCCCAGTTTCCGCGCTTATTTAGGAGATTTAAAAATGAATCGCTATTGGATATTGGTGGCAAGTAAAGAGCACGTTTTACGAGGGGTTTATGAAGGGATTTGCCAGGTCTGTCATGGCAAAGTTGGCCCTTTAAAAAAAATGAAGCCTGGCGATTGGATTATCTATTATTCACCTGTGCAAATTTTCGGTAAGAAAACGCCCTGCCGCCAATTTACGGCTATTGGTCAGTTAAATGAAGGCGAGCCTTACCAATTTCAGATGAGTGATGATTTTGTGCCATGGCGCCGTGATGTAACCTTCTATGGGGCAAAGCCTGTAGCCATTGAGCCATTACTTGCTAAACTTTCTTTTACTGCCAATAAACGCTATTGGGGATTACCCTTTCGCACTGGCTGTTTTGAAGTAAATAAAGATGATTTTGAAATTATTGCTTCAAGCATGAATGTGGACGGGTATGAAGAAACCATTTGATTTTGAAGCAACGACTAAATTTAAAACGCCAGAAGAAAGTCCCGGGTATTTGCTCTGGCGTGTAAGCATGCAATGGCGCAGTAAAATTGAAGAAGTTTTACGCCCATTACGGCTAACGCATCCTCAGTTTGTCATACTCGCTTGCCTGGGGTGGCTCACAAAAAAAGGTGCTGCTGTAAGTCAAGCAGAAATCGCCCGTTCTGCAGGGCTTGATCCCAATACAACCTCTCAAATTTTACGGGGACTAGAAGCAAAGAAACTTATCAAACGTACCCATTTAGCAGATGAACGAAGTAAAAACCCAGTCCTCACACAACAAGGATCTGATCTGTTAGCACAAGCTCTGCCTATGGTCGAAGGGGCAGATGCAAGCTATTTTTCTTGCTTATCATCTAAAGAATTGTCCATGCTTCTTTCTGCTTTTCAATTATTACTCACTAAGAAAAGCTAACTTGCTTTTTATCATAAATTTATATGCATTGGTACAAAAAGCGAACCGCCATTTCAGCACATAATCGTGCCATCGACAATGTGATAGCTTCTATCTGCTATTAATTTTACAAAGGATACATCGTGACTACTTACACCCAGCGTAATACCCGCGGATTTCAACCCACACATGAGGCTTACAAGATTGTCAACGCTTGCCGGATCAAGGGCTGAGGTGGGCTCATCAAAAAGGATAACTTTTGGCTCAAGAACAAGAGCTCGCGCTAATGCGACTCGCTGCTGCTGGCCGCCAGATAGTTGAGAGGGATGTTTGTGAGCATGCTCAGATACCTGCAGTTGCGTAAGCACTTTCATCGCCCTTTCATACGCTTCTTTATGAGCTAACTTTAAAACATGTTTTAAAGGATGTACGCATTGCTCAAGCGCAGTCATGTGGGGAAACAAATTAAAATGCTGAAACACAAAACCGATGCGAGCTGCTTCCTTGCCTGAAAGCACTTGGCCATTATGGGTTATTTGTCCCTTGTAAGAATAGAGCTGCGCGATGCATTTAAGAAGTGACGTCTTGCCTGATCCACTAGGTCCTAAAAATACGGTTATTTCTCCTGATTTTAACGTGCAGGAGATATTTTTTAGAATCTGCTTATTCTGTAGGGAGAGCTCTACATTCGTGCACTTAACCATGGTTAATCCTTTTTGCTATCAATTTTGTACTCATCGTCACAGTCGTTGTTATTGCTAAGTAAATACCAGCCACGAGTGCATACACTTCCAACGGCTTAAGGGTAAGCGCAACAACATTTTTGCCAACTTGCGTGATCTCGATTAAACCAATGACTGATACTAATGAGGTATCTTTAATAAGCGTAGCAAGATCATTTGCAAGCGCGGGTAATACTGCACGCATCATCTGAGGAACAATAATATCTTTTAGCGTTATAAAGGTACTGTACCCAAGTACCTTACTGGCCTCCCATTGCCCGCTGGGAAGCGCATCAATACCACCTCGTACAATTTCAGCACAATAGGCTGCCTCGTTGAGACCAAGCGCTATGATACCGGCAATTGTCGGTGTGAGGTTGATTCCTGTCACTTCTGGCAGCACGTAATACACTATCAACAGCTGCACATAGGCTGGCGTACCTCGCACCATAAGCACATAAGCATCAAGCAAAGGGCTGAGCAAAAGGGTTCTCATTTTTTTTGCCGTCATAACGCCAATGGCCAGTCCCGCCGAGAAGCCTATGACTGAGGCTCCAAGCGCCACTATAAGAGTGGCGCCTACTGCTTTTACAAAGAGGGGGAAAAATGCTGTAACCATTTTTTCTCCAAGGCCTTCAAAGTACCATCTTGCTGTAATGACTCTACCGCTTGTGCAACCTGCTTTGTTAACGCTGAATCCTCTTTTCTGATACCGATCCCGTGGCCTTCATTTGTAAAAGATGGCGGAATGGGAACTTCAAGCACTTTTATCTCAGGATATTTTTCTTGAATAGATTCAAGCACCACCGGCTCGAGCATGCAGGCGAGTGATTTACCGTACTTAATGTCCATAATAAGATCGGGAATGGTATCGAGCTGCCGTACCGTCAAAAAAGGATACGTTTCTATCAGATCTTTTTGAATACTTCCTGATTGCACGCTTATTAATGAGTGCAACGGCGCCAGATCTTCAATCTTTGTTACATTTTTTGGGATACTTTTCCAAAAAACAAGCGGAAACGTGCTGGCTCTCGAGCTGGGCTGTTGTTGGCTATCCAGTCCGGAACTCGTATGTTCATGACTGGCTAATCCGTGACTCTTCAGTCCGTGACTGCTTAGTCCGTGACTGCCTGGTCCGTGCTGGTGATAAGGCACCAGATTAATAGCGGCTTTCCGCGGCTCAGTAATAGAAATGCAAGCAATAATCAGATCAACTTTTTTTTGCTGCAGAGCAATGATCAAGTTCTCAAATGACATGATTTTAAACTGAACTGTTTTGCCTAACGTGCGCGCAACAGCCTGTATGACATCACAATCAAATCCAACGAGGGTTCCATCGGCATCGAGCATTTCGAACGGAGGAAAGGCACTTTCAGTGCCCACCACCAACACATTCAAATCGGGCTGAGCACTCTGTCGATACATAAAGCCAACAGTTACTAGCCCCAGTGCGCAGAATAATGCGCTCACCCATTTTATATTCATAGATACTCCTCTAGTTTGATAGTTTTAAGATTTTCACAGACGGATTCGTGCTGCTTCGCATTCTTGGCAAGCAGAACTTGTTCAGCCACCATCCGCTGCGCGATGTGCTCCAAGCCAAGATTGCCTGTTGCACCAATTTGGGTCCGCTGGGCAAGCATACTTTTAAAATCAAGCACCGAATGCTTTTTAGCCAATGACCCTAAATTCAATGCTATCTTTTTATAAGCATCCCGAAAGGGAATTCCTTCTTTGATCAGCGCAAGCGCCTCATCAGTTGCACATACCTCGGACGTGAATGCTTGCTTACAGACATCCTCATTAACGGTCATTCCCTTAATTACAAGCGTAAACACGGTAATAGCATCTCGTGTCGTTTTCAGACCAAGCATAAAAGGACGTTTGGTTTCCTGAAAGTCTCGGTTGTAGCCGGTAGGTAGAGCCTTAATAATATCGAGAACATTGGTTAAGCACGATGTAACGGTTGCCGTTTTTGCACGTACCAACTCAAGCATGCAAGGATTTCTCTTTTGTGGCATTAAGCTACTTCCCGAACACAATTCTTGTGGAAGATTAAAATACCCAAACTCTGGAGTACTAAAAAGAATAATGTCGGTTGCATACTTGCTCATATCTGTCATCACCTGTACGAGTGCATGCAAAATAATACTCTCGAATTTTCCTCGGCTATTATTTGCATACAGCACATTGTTTTGTACCTTATCAAAGCCGAGCAAATCGCTTACCAACTGTCGATCAATCGGCAAAGGAGTTCCATAGCTTGCTGCAGACCCAAGAGGACATTGATTAATTAAAGCATAAGCTGCTTTTATAAGCTCCAAATCATCCAATAATGATTCTGCTAATGCTCCCATCCACAGCCCAATGCTTGAAGGCATTGCTTTTTGAAAATGTGTTCTTCCCACAAGTGGGACATATGCATGCTGCTCCGCAAAAGCATGCAGAGTGCTCATACAGGTAATAAGCTCGCGCATAAGCAGAAGGAGCTGATCTCGTGCATATAACCGCACGTCCACTAAGACCTGATCATTTCGTGATCGAGCCGTATGAATTTTCTTGCCTGCTTCACCAACTTCTGCGCATAATGCGTGTTCAAGAGCTGTATGTACATCCTCATCTTCAACCAAGATTTTTAAAGAGCCTGGTGTTTTGGCATAGCGTACTAAGACGTTATGCAATGATTGAAATTCATGGGCTGTTAAAATGCCTATTTTTGCAAGCATAGCGGCATGGGCTATGCTTCCATAGCAATCAAACTCAATAAGCTCTCGATCCAATATATAATCATCTCCTACGGTAAATCGCTCAATTACTTCATTAAGCTCATACCCTTTTTGCCACAACTTATTCATTTTTTTCCTTTCATGTACATTTCCTTTTTTCTTTTTGCTAATACGATAAAAGGCAGCCCCATGACTTTTGCAGCATCAGCACACCACCGCTGATCAAAACTAACCGAAGAAATTGATCGTATCTCTGGATAAAACAGGGATGTTGCCAACTGCCGATCAAGGATGGTTATGGTACCTTTGTATAGTCGTATGGTGTAAGTCCCGTTCACAACGTGCTGAGTTTCTTCAATGAAGGCGTCAAGCGCTGCTCGCAAGGGATGGAACCACATACCATGGTAGACCAGTGAAGCCCATTGAGCATCAATACTTTTTTTTGCGCTGATTTCTTCCTTTGTAAGACAGAACTGCTCAATATCTTGATGCACTTTTAAGAGCACATGAGCTGCAGGCGCTTCATACAATTCTCGACTTTTAAGCCCCATTATCTGATCTTCACACATATCAATAAGGCCTATGCCCTGCTTGCCTGCAACGTAATTAAGCTGATCGATGAGCATATCTAAAGACAGCACTGCTCCATTCAGCTTAGTAGGAATTCCCGCAGTAAACTCGAGAGTCAGGGTAACAGGCTCATAGGCGGTTGTTGCAGGATCTTCATACCACAGCCAGACAGAATCAGGGATTACTTGATTAAGCCCAATTGCTCCTGATGCAATTGATCGGCACCAGAGTGTTTTATCATCGCCACCAGAAATTTCCTCGGTAACGGGAATGCCCCACGCAGTGCTCAGCACAATCTCTTCCTGTCGCGTGAGATTAAAATCTCGTACTGGCACCAGAATGGTTGCTTCGGGTGCAAAAAGCGTAAAGACATTATGCATTCGATACTGATCATTTCCCTTACCCGTTGACCCTTCCAAGATGGCATCACAACCAAGTTCATACGCTTTTTGAGCAACCAGCTGTGCAATGAGCTGACGCGTCATAGAGGTGGAAACAGGATACCCATTATAATTACTGTTTGCCCAAATGGCTTTTGTAAGCCAGTCTTCACAAAACTCTTCTTTTGCATGAATAATCAGAGGCGTAATTGAAAGTATTTTCGCTTTCTCTTTCACCGCATAGAGCTCATCGTCACCCTGTCCGATATCCACGCAGATGGGAATAATCTCTTGCACTTGATAGACTCTTTTAAGGAGCTCAACGCCAACGCACGAATCAAGTCCACCTGAAAAAGCGACCGCGACTTTTTTCACCGGCGGCACGGGTGTTTGCTGTATTTTGCTCAGTATGTCCTGGTAGTTTGGCGCATGTTTCATTGTTTTCCTTTCTGATTAATTGCATTATAGGCCTTAAGTCGCAAACCCTGTATGGCAATAAAGCCGGCGGCATCGGCTTGGTTATAGCCCCCATGAGAGTCCATACTCACCAATGCAGCATTATATAAAGAATGCTTTGACGATCGCCCTTTGATTATAATATTCCCCTTATAGAGCTCGAGATTGACGGTACCCCCTACGTTAACCTGGCTTTGCTCAATAGCCGTCATAAGGAATGCCATCTCAGGGCTTTCCCAGAGACCGTTATAGATGAGCTCAGCTATTTTTACGCCCATGGCAGTCTTTAAATGGGCTACCTCGCGATCGAGCGTTATACTCTCAAGATCTTCATGAGCCACCATGAGTATCGTAGCTCCTGGAGCTTCGTACATGCCTCGAGATTTAATGCCCACAAAACGATTCTCTACCATATCAACTCGTCCAATACCATGAGCTGCACCTACGGTATTTAAGTACGTAAGCACTTCAAGTGATCCAATGGTAGTTTCCTGGGTTTCCGGGTTGGTTACTGCAACGGGAATGCCCTGGCCAAACTCTATCTTAAGCTGCGCGGGCTTATCAGGCGCATGATAAGGTGATACTGTTTTTCTAAAGACATCTTTATAAAATGCAGGATCTTCAAGGACTCCTGACTCGAAGCTAGTATGCATGATATTTTCATCAATGCTGTAGGGCTTTTCAAGCGTCGATTCAACGGGTATCTGATGCTGTTGCGCATAGGCAATAAGATCCTTTCTGCCCTGAAACTGGGCGAGGAATTCTGGATCTTTCCAGGGGCTTATAATCTGCACATCAGGCATCAGACTCATTGCGGTCAGCTCAAATCGCACCTGATCATTGCCTTTACCCGTAGCTCCATGCGCAAGTAGATTCGTCCCATGGGCCCGTGCGACCGCTACTTGCTTTTTTGCAATCAAAGGTCGAGCAAGAGCAGTACCAAGCAGATACTTCCCTTCATACACCGCTCCCGCCTTGAGCGCAGGAAAGATGTACTGCTCAACAAACTCACGCTTAAGGTCCTCTATAATTACTTTTTGAGCCCCTGTGGCAAGCGCTTTCTGTTCTATCAGAGCAAAGTCTTCTTGTTGACCAATATCGGCAACAAAGCAGAGAACGTCATAGCCCTTTGTATGTACCAACCAGTGGAGTATTACGGAGGTATCAAGGCCTCCGCTATACGCTAAAACAACTTTCTTTTTCATAAAAAATCCTCATTAGATGCAGCAAAAGAGCATACTTCACTCATGGCTGCATAAGGCATAAAATGCCCATTGGTTATGTAACAGAATGTAGGTGATGCTTTTAAAAGCTCTAATGGGCACGCAAAGCCCAAAGCTTTTAAAAGAGCATCAAATTATAGTTAAAAATTGGGAAAATAAGATTAATTACGCCTACGGCGAAGAGAAAGAGAACAGCGAATGCTGCTAAGAATATGAGTAGAAGAAATGCTGAACAAGACGGGCGTCTTGCCTTTTAAAACGGAATAACCTTTCTCAGCCAGGACTGTATCGGTCAAAGCGGAGGGTTTATTAAGATACATGGAACTCCTTCATTTTGTAATGAGTGTAAAAAAGATTTCACTTTACAATTTCTAATATACGCAGAATTTTGTTTATTTGTCAACTTTTTAATAGCGTATTGAAAATTCTACGGCTTCAACAATTGACCCATTTTTTCCCGTTTTCACTCACAAAAAATGTCCAAAATAGACATTTTTGGTCTCCCAAACAGGGATTTACATATCCAGGTTACTAGAATTTACCACACAACCTTAGTATTAGTATGTAGGAACAAGCGATTTTAAAGAGTTGATCGAGAATAACTTATTCTCTTTATCGACTAACGGAGCGCATCAATCATAGCATTTCTGTTATAGCCAAAGGCTGCTAAAATGCTTGGCAAATAAGTCTATGCCTTCTTGTATTCTTTTACGATGCTCTTCAAATTTTTTTTCATAACCCTGAAAAACCGGTCTCGCAATCTCCATTTTTCTATTAAAAGCAAGCGACTCTAAACCAGCATGCGGTGCTTCTTTCAATCTCTTTTTATCCTCTTTTTTTAATTGTTTCAATTCCTTTTCATAATGCTTGAGAACTTTGCAATACTCTTTATAGCACTCATCTGAATCCGGACCATCCCAATCATCGTGCTTAGCTAGCCATTCAAAAGAATAGACCATTTTATCTAAGCATAATAACCATTCATCTAAGCGATTAGAGTTATCGGGACCTAAGGATTTGACCGAACCAGAGTCAAAGGCCGCGGGACATCCCATATACTTATCTTTTCGATCGTAACGCCTTCTGTATTTCTTAAGAATAGGATATAATACGAGATAGTGTTTGGTCAGCATCAAAAATATCGTCATCTGTCACTGAAACTCGAACTTTATCCTTGCCATTTTCTCTGTATTCTATGGATACCTTCATTTTTAAATCTCCTAAATAAGCGCGGAAACCGGGCCCTTAGGGCGCAGAGGAAGCGCTAGCCATAAAATTATACTTATATCCATCGCAAGCCTGGATATGCTTGCAGTACTTATAGCTAATTCCTTGTACCGTACTGCACAACCTACAATATATGCTCAATCGAAAGAAAGTGCAAATCTTTTTGCTTAAACTTTCCCCTTAAGCAGAAAATGGTAGGCGTATTTATTGCACCACTGCTTAATTTAATAAAATGTTCAACAAGTCTTAACGCCGCATAGGCAAATGAGAGAGCTGATCTGCTGGGCTCTGCACAGCAACCTCTTTTGCCTTTGGTTTCACTTTATTGGCTGATGATTGATGGCATTCAAGACCGAATGCATTGACCTTACGACTATTAAATCCGGTAAAAACAAAACATGACTCATGTCTACTCATGCGATCCGGATTATCGGCCTCGATGGTCTCGACAAGCTCTATACAATGGGTATTCTTATTCACGCTGAAACTGCTTATAGTATGCGCGTGCGAATTAGTAACAAAAAGACACCTTCCATCTTTTGAATATGAACCACCAGTGCTATACTTTCCGGTTGGAACTCGCGTTTGCACAGGTACGGCTGTGCTGTTTAATGCATTAAAGGAAAAGATAGAAACGGTACCCGCATCATCAAAACCACCACAATGGATGACTGCAAAGCACTTGTTGCATGGCGAAAAAACCAACTCTTGAGGAAATTCCCCATCTGTGGACTGCGTTTGGCAAATGATCACCTTACCATTTAAAGGATCGACTTTAGCAAGAGTGAGAGTATGTGAGTAAAAATTACTCCATGCCAAACAGGTTCCACATGGAGAATAAGAAATGCCAAGTGGCCCATTACCCTGTGCTTCTAATGTTTGCAGCGGAGCTTCGCCTAACTTACACTTCCGTTTATCCACTTCAAAAAGAGCAATTTCACTTGATTGCAATAAGGCCACTGCAACGTTCTTGCCATTAGGGGAAAACGCCACATTAAAAGGTGAACTTCGCAAAGGGAACTTAATTTTTTGTGTTTGCTTAATAGTACATGCATGTTCATTGACGCAAAAGACATACAGCGCATCTGCATCTAAACTTGCAACAACAAGGCAGGTACCATCGGGAGAAAAGGCAAGCCCGCCTGGATTGGGCACACTGACAGTCGCCCTAACTTTGGGATCTATTGTACACTTCTTACTATTAAGAGAAAAAAGTGACACATCTGAGTTAGCAGACACAGCGATACACCTACCATTCGGGGAAATGGCTGGGAACCAGGGCATCCCTACAATTGGCACCGTAGAAACAGGCCCCGCAAAACATGAATCTCGTTGCGCTAACAGCGATGAAAGATTCATGAGCGCTAAAAAAGTTATTATCCTATTTATTGCATGTAACCTATTCATTATAAGCTCCTTCAATTATCTACATTACCCAAAAACCATTCTCGCTAAAAGAGCAGACCATCTAGCTCCCCCTGAGCTTAGAAAATTATGGAATGTCCTGACAAGAAATTCTTTTAACGAGCTGTTTACAGAGAGCTTTTAAGGCTCGAATGGCTTCCACCTGTTTTTCGTGAAAGCGCTAAGCGTGCAATATGCACTGCTACATCTGATGGAACTTTTTGCTTGACCAAATGATAGGTTACAAAAAAATTTTTCAAAAGCATCAAGCAACTTTTGTACTTTCTGATGAGTCTTTTTTTACATTGGAGCAAAGAGGCCGTACAATTTGACGGGCACACAAAATCATTAAGCGTCCGCTCCATAGCGCCAGCATATATCACCACCCAGCTTATCCCGGCAAGCAGTTCCTCTTTTGACAGAGTATGGTTACGCAAAAGAATCTTGAGATGGTTCTCGCTTGCCCATTTCACTACGCCTTTTAATAGCTCAGAATTACTAAATTGCACGCGTCCATTTTGCCTGGTCAAAATTATATCTTCAATCGTTGTATGCCAAAAGAGCAGGTGAGCTAAGCGCTCACGGAGCTGTGATTCATATGTTTTTGTTACATACAGTGTAGTATCAATTACTGCCAGGCCATTCGCACGCATCAATTCACAGTCCAGTAAATGCTTACCAAACGAATCAAAAATTTTTAGCGGCATCTCTTCTTCAAGACCGCTCACAGCTACGTGATCCATACCCAAAGATAAGAACGAATACAGGCATATCAACCAAAAGAATTTGTTCATACCTTACCTCCCTTTTGAATACCATAGAGTAGTATTTACGGCAAACTTATACCTTTTTTAAAAGCGAGGCAAGCAGAAAATAGTCATTGTTTTTTCTCCCACTTTTGATATGGTTAATATGAAATTTTATCAAAAAACATACCTATCCTTATGCGGGGGCATATTCATGAAACAATCCTTTTTGTATTCATCTTTCTTCTTTTTGCTCATTAATACGCATTCCCGCCTGTTCTCTATGGAGCGGGCTCTAGAAGGGCCCCGCGTTTTAACAGCAGCAGATCAAGAACCAGAGGCGATAAAACTAACTCAAGAAGGACTCGATGAAGAGGTTATCCGTGAGACATTCGCATTAGCTCTCAGTCAAGACCAGCAATACTGGAATGGCATTTTCTCACAAGCAATCAATCCAGATGAGTATCATAAGCTAAGAATTCTTGCCGCCCTCCTTTTACCAAAAGTGTACGCGATTCAGGATATTTTTACCGTTAGACTGTTTATAGAAAAGTTCGCAAAATTTTTTGAGTTGGTAGAAGAAAGAGATGATATCATTTATAGAGTGTTTTCTGCACTGCAAGCAAAAATGCAGAAATTTAAAGATCAGCGCATAAACGAATTGCGTTCGTCAATAGTAGGCACACAGCCTCCAATCCCGACTGACGAAGACGAAGAAAGGGAAGGGAAAAAACAAGCTGAAGCCGGTCGCGTCGCAAGGGAATCTGAGCGCATACAGGAACAACCCGGAATGCCCCCATTATTCGAACAAAGACTAAACCAAAGGCGACTATTTCAAGCCGAGGGATTTCGAATTTGCAGGAGCATTGAGCGAGAAATGCAAGGGAAGGCAGCGGATAGCGGCGAGGCAGCAAGAGAAGCACTTGAGGGCTCAAAAGAAGAGTCCAGTGACGATTCATCAAGCGATGATGAATACATAACCGTTGCCAGGCTGGAAAGCAAAAAAGACAAACTCCGCAATCTAGAAGGCCATATATACAATTTAGAAGACCGTATGCGTGAGTTAACGGAAACAATGAGCACTGAGGAAAAAAAGAGAGAAGAAAACTCTGAGCGGGAAAAAGAGTTAGCGAGATTAGAACGAGGAATTATGGCTACCGCACGATGGCTCGGAAAATTAAAGGCAATGGTTGCAATTATTACTGCAGAAATTGAATCTCTCGAAAAAGGGCTACATGCTCAGGACGTAGCAAAGTGGCAAAACTGCTAGCAGATGCTGAAACAAGATGCTTCTCTTTCACTTTTACTAAGCCAAGCATAAAATTTTCATGAAATAGACGCGCTTTTGAAAAATTTAAAATAATAGCCATACCAGCAGAAAAAATCATTATTGTTTTTTCCCTCTTTTTTGATATGCTAAATATGAAATTTTGTCAAAATACATTCATATCCTTGTGCGGGGGCATATTCCATGAAACAATTCTTCTTGTATTCATCTCTTTTCTTTTTGCTGGCAATTACGCGTTCACTGTTCTCGATGGAAAAGTCCGCAGAAATTGGAGCACCGGCAGAAAGACAACGCAGTGCATCAGCTTCAGATGCCGAACAAGCGGCTGTCTTACAACAACTTAAAGACTCAGCCAAAATAGCTGAAAAAACAAAAGACATAAATGCCGTCTTTAAGAGTATTCTCATGCAAGATCAAAAAGAATGGAACTCCATTTTTTCTTATGCAATCGATCCGAAGGAGAAATTAGCTCGAAAAAAACTCAAAATCCTCGCCACCCTTCTTTTACCAAAAGTCAATGAAATTGTAGATGGTACTATAATAGACAAGTTCGTTATGCAATTCAAAGGTGTTTTTGAGCCGAATCCTGATAAATATAAAGAAATATCGATCGTTCTGGAAGCACTTGAAAATCAAAATATAATCCTATCGTGGAATAAGGATGTCGAAAAAGTACTCAGCGGAGAACCAAAAGAGTGGCGTTCTATCTTTTCTGGCGCTTTCAATGGGTATCCCCTTACGCTTAAGACGGCAGCATTAAAAATTCTTGCACAAGCATTATTACCAAAAATTCAAAATTTTACCGATATCATCAGCCTTCAACTCTTTATTGAAAAGTACGTGGAAGCTTTAGAACCCAAAAGTTCTTCTAACAAAGAACAAGTCACTTATAAGGCTCTCGAGGCACTCAAAAAAAAAGAAGATGAATTCAAAAAACGTCGTTCAAACGAACTGAGCGGTTCACTAGGGCGTAAATTAGGAAGCGCACTTCATGAAGCTGCTCAAGAAGAGCAAAAAGCGGAACCGAGCGCACCTCCTACGACTCCTTCTCAAGATTCAGAAGAAACTCGATTGAAAGGAGAAATCGAGCGTCAGGCTGAAGAAGCCAGACTTAAAGTTGAAGCCGAGCAAAATGCTAAAGAAGCCGAACAGAAAGCGAAAGCTGATCATAAAGTTACAGAAGCGGAAGAGGCGAGGTTGAAAGCTGAAGCTGAACAAAAAGCTAATCTGGAGGCTGAACGTCAAGCAAAAGAAGCTGAGGAAACCAAGCTACCACCAGTTGATGCTCAGCCTTCAAATTTAAAACCAAGAGCCCAATCTGCACCACCCCCAGTACCTGTACATGATGCAGATTATGAAGCACTAGCTGCTAAACTAACCCGCACGCCCAATCCTCCGGTGCGCTCAATATCCTTAAAACAAATTGGCCATTCGGCGCCTCCCTCACAGGACCCCGCTGGCCTATCAATCGGCTTAAAATCTCCAGCAAAGCCTGCTGCTCCGGGTGAGCTCGATACGCCAGATCAGAGCCCAGTACGTCAATCAGCAGACTTTAAAGCCGAGCTTGAGCAAAAGGCTAAACTCGAAGCTGATCGAAAAGCCGCAGAAGAAGCAAGAATTAAAGCTGTGGCAGAGCAAAAGGCTAAACGCGAGGTCGGTAGAAAAGCTAAAGAAGCGGAAGGAGCCAGAAGCAAAACTGAAAATGAACGTAAGGCTAAAGCCGAGGAAGAAGCTAGGTTAGCTGCTATCAAGGCTAAGCAAGAAGAAGAACGCATGGCTCAAGAAGCTAAAGCCGCTGAAGAAGCGAGAATCAAGGATGAAAATGAACGTAAAGCTAATGCCGAGGAAGAAGCTAGATTAGCTGCCATCAAGGCTAAGCGAGAAGAAGAACGCATGGCTCAAGAAGCTAAAAATGCTGAAGAAGCCAGTAGCAAAGCGGAAAATGAACGTAAAGCTAATGCCGAGGAAGAAGCTAGGTTAGCCGCTATCAAGGCTAAGCAAGAAGAAGAACGCATGGCTCAAGAAGCTAAAAATACTGAAGAAACCAGATCGCAAGGCTCAGGACCTCAGCCAGCCAGTATAAAGGCTCAAGCTAAGCTTGCCGCCTTCCCCTTCAAGATGGTTCAGAAGCGCAACCCCAAAATGCCGTTCCTCAAGGCCAAGGAGCACCTCAAGCTGACACGGAGCCAATTCAACGTCCTCAAGCAACCGTTTCCTCCAAGCCAGCCGCGGCCGCAAACGAAACAACCACTTTAAACCAAATTGCTGCTAACTTGTTGCTCTTAAATCAAAGGCTAGATCCCGTGTGCCGCTTTGTGGAGAAAGAAGAGGCTAATGATCTACTGAAGGATGCTGAAGCACATTATCAAAGAAGAGAGCACGTAAGAGCACGTGAACTATTTGACCAAGTAGCCCAGCAAAAAGCTGACCCAAATGCAAAAGCAACAGCAGAGCGTCGACTTCGCGATCTAAAGGTTGAAGAGAATTACGATGAACTAAAGCGCTCGCTTACGGCTAGCAAAGCAGATTTGCACGGCGGCAGTTTAGAACAATCGATACCAACTTTAGGAACTATAGCAAAACAAAATAGATGGAGGGATTTGCAATCTGAAGCTTGCATGTGTTTAGCGGATGAATATTACAAAGAAAAAGCAACCGAAAAAAAGGCACGCGAATTTTACAAAATTGCTGCACAAATCGGTGAGTGCCCCGCTAGCCAAATGCGAGCATATGAACGCTTAGGATATATCGCTTACCAGGAAGGCGCCACATATGAAGCGTATGAAAATTTCTATACCATTTTAGAAATTTGTGGTGAACCAGCTATATCTGACCTCGAATCGCAGCATATTGCTTTCGATAAGCATGTATATATCAGAATTTTAACATGGCTTGGCGTGCTCAATTGTAAGGATGGAAAGTTTGCAAGGGCAAAAGATCTATTAGAGAAGGTACTGAGCGCAACTACCATTCAAAATGGGAAGGTAGCGCAAGACGAACAAGACCGTGAAGCCGTAGCTATGGCTCAGGCTTACTTGGGGAAGATGCTTGCTAATGGAAATGAGCGCTGGTACTCATTTAGCAAAGCAAAAGTACTCTTGGATGCCGCCGCAAAACAAACGAATTCAAACGAGGCTCAGCAGGTAGCACAACTAGCAGATGCTTACCATAGATGCTCTGTTATGTAATAGTTAGCACTGTTAGCTCTTCTTAAAAAGCAAGTCAACCGAGTGCCCCTAAAACTGAATCTTAAGGGCACTCGCCAAACAAAAAAATAGTAAGAAGGATAAGCATGATTAAAAACTATGCGATCGCGATATTTCTATTCTTGTTGGGAATAAACGGTTACATCATTGCGATGCATGATATAGCCGCCACTGCAGATAGAGTTGCCGCCATCGAGCAAGCTCTAGCCGAACGCAAAGCTCGCGATAAAGCAGAAGCTGAGCGCAAAGCAAAAGAAAAGGCCGATGCCGATCGAGAACGCGCAGCACGGATAAATGAGAAAAATAATCGCGAAGACATAGTTGCGCGCGTTGGAGCTTTAGAAGAAGAGCTACGCAGAAGAAGAAGAGGTCAAGGTCCGGAATTTTCCATACCCCAAGTCGTTTTAATTGGTGGGTTAGTAGGACTAATATTTTATATTATCGGAAAAAATAGTACTTCTACGCCTGAATTAATGCCAGCGTCAAATCAACATGTCACGTTCATCTTAAAAGGCGCTAGCGAGAACTCAGCCCAGGGCCTGCTGCAATTATTAGAAAAACTCAGAAAAATGACCTAAGGAAAAATTAATAAAAAGCTTGCAGACGCAAACTTATAGAAAAAATAAGCGAATAATGAAAATAGGAGAAACTTACTATGATCAAAAATTCCAAACACATCATATTTCTGTCACTCCTGGGAATAAATAGTTTGCTCATGGGCATGGAGGCAACTAAAATGGTAGAACAAGCTGTGCGTATTGCTCAGGCTGCCACAGAAAATATAGTAGAAAAGATTGCCACGATCGAACAAACATTGGCTGAACGCAAAGCTCGCGACCAAGCAGAAGCTGAGCGCAAAGCAAAAGCAAAAGCCGATGCCGAGCAGGAACGCACCGCGAAGGTACAAGATACGGCAAATCAGCAAGAGCTTGTTGCCCAAAGCAAAGAAAATCATGAGACTATAAGAAGGTTAAACGAAAGACTAAGCAACCAAGAGACATTAACTTTCGTTGGCATCCTTGTTCCCACCCTCGTCGCCGGACTAGCTTTATTCTACGCTCTAAAAGCTCCCACAAAATCCGTGAATATAGTTGTAGATTTAGGATCCCGCGTAAGCCGACATGGTCTCAAACATGCCGACAGAGGGTGGCTGCGACGACTGGGTAATAGCGTAATCAAATAAGAAGCCTAAAGAGAATGGCAAGATCTGGCCACTTTGCTTTGTTAATCAAGATCTGATCGATGGCATAGCCCGGAAGATGCTCGTGGAATGAATAGAAAGGTCGCCATGATTAGAAATCGCACTTTTATCATATTATTCTTGCTTATAGGAATGAATGGTTGGCTCATTGGAATGGAAACATCAAGTGTATTAACAGACTCTAAAGATACATTGAGCAGAAATCAAACATTAGCGGTTGTTGCACAATTAGACGTAAATCGCGAGAAAATAAAAAAAGTTTCCCAACGATTAGAAAGCAGAGAGAAATTAACGTATACCGCATTGCTGCTTCCCTCCTTGACTATAGCGTTAGCTTGGTTCTTCCTTTTAAAAAAACCTCAAGCTGCGCCAGCTGTATCTATTAATGTCGTTGTCAACTTTGGATCTCGCGTTTATCGCGGCGGAAAAGGAATCTTCCGATTTTGTAAACTCAACGATTTTCAAATGCTACAACTCAGCAAGTTAAGTAATAATGTTTTGTTTGAACAAGCAAAAGTATTAAGTCACAAAGCGACGTAAATGCAGAGGATATATTTGCAATAAATAATACGAATATGGGTAAACATGATCATAAATTACGGACGCATTGTTTTTTTCTTTTTTATAGTAATGAATAGCTGGCTTATTGGCATGGAGATGGCTAATAAATTAACGTGCGGTGAAAGTACCGCGAGCCGAAATGCAAATTTAGCAGAAAATTTGGTTGAAAAGCTAGATTTAATTCGACAAAAATTAGCTGAAAGCGAAGCCCGCAGAAAGGCTGAAGCTGAGCGCTTAGAAAAAGAGCGAGCTGACGCCGAGGGAGCTCGCTCCGCGAAGATAAGAGCAATGGTCAATCAACAAGAGCTTGTTACTCAATCAGCAGAAGATCATGAGACTTTGGAAAAGCTCAAAAGAGAATTAGAGTCCGTAAAAAGAAGAGGAAATCTAACCCTCGCTTCATTAGGGATAGCGCTTATATGGATGCTCATGAAGTATGGGTTCGAGCCTAGAACGGTGATATTGATGCAAGAAGCACCGATAAGAATTGATCCAGAGACTTCCTTGCTAATCGTTAGTCCGCAGTATCACGCACTCATGGATGGGATGCAAAACTTTTTTCGCACATAGTTTCCTATTAAATAATTCTTCATATACTCAATCATTTTCTTTTTGTTAGCAAACATCTGCCTCTTTCCTGAACTCGTTAGAAAGACCGCTCCTTGAAAGATCAGCTGTTCAGGCTAAGACCTCGGAACTGCAAAAAATGACTTATACCACACAAGAAGCTACGTGTGTACTCTACTCTTGAGAATAACTGAACAAAATCGAATTGCACCTTCCTACCTCCCGGCAAGCAAGAGCTCGAACAGTTGCAAGCTGAAGCTGCAATGAGCGCTACAGAAATTAAATTCATCGAAAAAATATCAGCAAAAGACCTCTGTAAGTCATGACAGAGTGACCAGTTGTTAATTTTTGCGCTTTTGCTATACTGCAATTAATATAATTAATATGAAATTTTTTAGAAAAATACACATATCCATGTGTGGAGTATATTTTATGAAACAATCTTTTTTGAACTTATTGAATTTCTTTCTGCTCATTAACACATGCTCATTGCTGTTCTCTATGGAAAAACCCCTAGAAATGCAACGCGGCTCATCACTGGCAGACCGTGAAGAAGAAGCCGCCAGAATACAAACAATAAAAGATGCGGTTAAGAAGGCTAAAAGAACTGAAAAGATTCGGATGACCCTTACAGCAGCTCTCAAAGAAAGCCAGCATTACTGGTTTCCTATCTTATCGTATGCAATCGATCAGGCAGAGGAAAAAAGAGGTCAAAAGAAGCTTAGAATATTTGCTGAGCTGCTTTTGCCAAAAATAGACGAACTTAATGACATCATGGTCATTGGCTTAATGAGTGAGAAATTTACAAAAGCTTTTGGTCAAAAAAAACTCATTAATAAGGATGGTAGCATCTACAAGGTGCTCGAAGCATTAGACGAAAAAGAGGCGCAATTAAAGAAAAGGCTTAGAAACGCAACGGGCAGTTTAATACTAAGAAGGCGCGGCGCCATAGAATCGCAGGGAGAACAAAATCACGCCAATGAAGAAGCTGAAGTCAAAGCCAAAAATCCACCACCCCCAGTACCGGCGCGTGAAGAACATGCAGTCCTTTCAAGCATTATCCCTGCTGCTAAGCAGAAACCTACTCCCCCAGCACGAACAACTTCGCTTCCTGTTTCAGCTGAAAATATTTTGCAACCCGATAAGCCTGTTGGCCCGGCTGTACAAGATGAATCGCATATTCAAAGCCATCAGCATGTTGCAGCTCAGGTCATACAGTCTCCAATCATAAAGCCGCTAGCGCCCCCTCGAGTGCCAGACAGAGATGTTGATGCTAAACAAGCCGAAAAACCCTCTCCACCTGCACGAACAAGCTCTTTGAAGCTGCTCTTAGACGCGGCTGTCAAGCAATCTCAAGAACCTGCTCAAGCTGAGGCTTTGTCCCCTTCTGCTGATGAAACAAGAACATGCTATTACCTTTATACTGCTGCAATTAAAGGAGATGCTGAAGAAAAAAAGATGCTTATTGCTGCTGGAGCCACTATAAATGCTAAGAATATGCAGGGCTGGACAGCGCTTACATGGGCCGTCAACGAGGGCATACTGAAGGAGTAAGCCTGCTTATTGCAGCAAAAGCTGATGTGAATGCTCAAGATAGAGACGGAAACACGGCGCTTCATTTCGCTGCAGCTAATGGAGATATTAAGACACTAATGCTGCTTATTGCCTCAGGGGCAATGGTAAATGCTAGGAATAATGACGGCTGGACACCCCTTGCGAAAGCAGCATACAAGGGACATACTGGGGTAATAGAGCTTCTCATTGCAGCCGGGGCCGATGTGAGAATCACGGATAAAGATGGTTATAGCACCCTTTTATGGGCTGCATTTAACAGGCATGTGCAAGCGGTAACAGAACTTGTTAAAGCAAAGGCCAATGTAAACGAGAAGGATCAATCTGGATGGACAGCACTTCAAAGAGCAGTGCATGAGGGCAATGTGAAATCGTAAAGGTGCTTATCGAAGCTGGAGCTGACCTCAACGTAAAAAACTTTCTTGGCTGGACGCTTCTTCATGATGCCGCAGACAAAGGTCATATTGAAATAGTAAAACTACTTATTGCCACTAAAGCCGGTATGAATGTTAAAGACGAATGTGGCTGGACGCCACTTAAAAGAGCGACTGACAAGGGGCATACTGAAGTAGTAAAATTGCTTATTAATGCCGAAGCTGATCTTGAAGCTAAGGATAGTACACACTCAACGGCGCTTCATTGGGCGGCTAGAAAAGGATATTCTGAAGTAGTAAGGCTACTTATCGCAGCAAGAGCTGACCTGAGCACAACGGATAAAAGCGGCCGAACCGCGCTTCAAAAGGCTTCATCCAATGGACATAATGATATAGTAGCACAGCTCATGGAGGCTAGTAAACACGGAGCAGTTCATGTTGCTTCTTAACAGTAAAATTTTTCAGAAAAAATAGTCATTCTCGTTACATGCAAGTACAGTGCATTAAGCAATTCTTTTTGCTTATTAACGTTCTCGAGCTTGATTGCTATTTTTTGCACTTTTGATATGTTAAATATGAAATTTTCTAAAAAATCACATCTATCCTTATGCGGGGGCATATTCATGAAACAATCCTTGTTGTATTCGTTCATTTTAATTTTGTTGACAAGCAACCATTCGGTCTTGTTCTCTATGGAGATGCCTCAAGAAAGGCAACTCCTATTAACAGCCGACGACCAAGAAGCATGCGCAAGCAGAATTAATCAAAGCGGTGGCTCAACAAGCATGCAACGAAGAAATTGTTAGAGATATATTCTCTTTAGCTTTAAGTCAAGACCAGCAGTACTGGTATGGAATTTTCTCTTACGCTTTCAGACAGAACGAGCCTCAGGATTGCAAAAATGAAATTAAGAATTCTTGCAAACCTGCTTTTACCCAAAGTCAACGAGCTGCGGGATGTTTTGGTAGTTGATTTCTTTATTGAGCTCATGAGAGCTTTAGGGCGGAAAAATTTAATTACCCGAGATACAAATGATATGATTTATAGAGCATTTCTTGCGCTTCAAGCAAAATTGGAAGAATTTAAAAAGCAGCGCATGAACGAAATACGTTCCTCAATAAAGCGCAAATTAGGAAACCCAGATATATCTTCAGCCCCTGCCGCTCAGTCTACAAATTCGATAGCGCAACCAGCTCTCCCCCCTCAAGCACCACCACCCTCACCAGCGTTAACTCAAGCTGCCCCGGGTGGTGAAGCAGAGCAAGCTCAGGATACCGTATGCATTACTTGTTGCGAAACATTTAACAATCATAACCGTATCCGCGTTAAGTTCGATTGTTCAGGGTCAGATAGCCCACACATGCTCTGTCAAGAGTGCGCTCTCAAACAAGCAGAAGTTAAGCCCATCTGTCCTTTCTGCAGGGCTCCGCTTAAAACAAACAGCACGATTACATTCGACACAAATGGCCAGATAATAACTAAAGAGTACTCGATAAGTGATCTTTCTGAGCAGACTTTACATCAGTTGCGCACCCTCCTTCAGCTTATGCAGGCCAGAGCAGGAGCGTCCCAATCTTCTGCATCAGTCCCTCAGCCTAGACCAAGGACAAGCTTAACAGATGATGAATTCGAGGATTTTATAGCGGAACTTTTTCTGGTAAACCAACTTGTGAGCTGGAGAGCCCGCTTGGAGCAACAGGCAAGAGAAAGACAGTTGGAACGACGGGCAAGAGAAAGACAGCGAGCCGAGAGCATTGAGAGAGAAAGACGAGAAAGAGAAACAATGCGAATGGCTCAAGAAAGAAAAGCTGAAACTGAGCGCCTTGGCAGACAGGCTGCAGCTGACCGTATCGCAAGAGAGAACGCTGAACGCCTTAAGAGCGCGAGACCTGCCCAACCCAAACTGATTGGAAGAGCTGCTAATCCTCTAGCAAGAGAAGCGGTAGCTGCACAGATCCCAGGAGTCCAAAGTGAAGATGACCGTCCTGATAGCGATGAAGAATCAAGCAGTAAAGAAGCGGCAGCTGCGCGCATCCCAAGTGAACAGCCCAAACATAACTGCGTTGAAATCGATGAAGAGTCAACTAGCGATGAGTCCTCAAGCGACGATGACACAATCGACATCGAGCAGACATTAGAAAGCAAAAAACAACAATTGCGGTATATGAATTTCCATATCGATGAGCTGAATCGAAAGATAGAGAATCTGGAAAAAGAAATAAAAGAGTACCCAGGGCTGAAAGAACCAGAAAGTCGTTTAAATGCCGCCGCGCAAGAGCTCGGTAGGATGAAAGCAATGGCCGCAATTACGGCAGCAACAATCGAATCTGCTGAACATAGGCTGCTTAGGGGCATATAATGAAGAAGTGCATTATATTTATTAATCTTCTTTCAACTGGTTATCACTTGTTCGTTGCTGCTTTCTATGGAAAAGCCTCTTGAAAAACCTAACTCCCGATCTAACGTCGCCCAAAAAACAATAACCTCAGACAAAGTCATCGCACAAGAAGCTAAAGACAAGGAGCTCATTCGTGATATATTCATGTTAGCTCTCAGACAAGACCAACGGCACTGGATGCCTTTTCTCGAACATGCCATCCAACAAAATGAGCGTCAAAGCGCTGAGGAAAAATTAAGAATCTTCGCTGAGCTCCTTTTACCAACCATAAACCAGCTTGGCGATATTTTGGTCGTGAGGTCGTTTATTGCAGTGTTTGCGAAAGCTTTTGGGCCGAAAACTTTCATTAAATCAGATGATATCATTCACAAGCTATTATTGGCACTCGAAGCAAAAGAATTGGAATGTAAAAAAAAGCATATAAACGAGATACGTTCCTTTATAAAACGCAAATTAGCAAATCCAGACTTGCACCGTGGTCCAGAATTATCTGAAGAAGATAGACAATGCCCTATCTGTTGCGAAACATTTAACAATGAAGATCGAATTCGTGTTCAGTTCTGCCCCACAGTTACTGGCTCTAGTATGGCGCATGCGCACTGTCAAGAATGCGCTCTCAAGCAAGCACTACTGAAGCCTATTTGCCCGTTCTGCAGGGCCCCGCTTTGCACGAATAACGCTATCAGATTCATTAATAACAAATTGATAACTGAAGAGTATGCGACAAGTGATCTTTCTACACAAGCATTAGAGCAGCTATTCATCCTCCTCGCAATCATACCCGCCAGTAACAAACCTTTCCAAGCTTCAATGGCAATCCTATCCGAGGAAAATGCTATTGATGCCTTGGGAAACGCAATGCTTCATTTAGCCGCGTTAGAAGGCAAGAGTGAGATAGTAAAACTGCTGTTGGCTGCTAAAGCAGATGTAAATGTTAAAGGCGCCCGTAGAGGTGATACTCCACTTCACCTTGGGGCATGGAAAGGTCATAGCGAAGTGGTCAAGCTGCTTATTGAAGCAGGAGCAGATGTGAATGCTAAGAATAACCGTGACTGGACCGCGCTTCACGCTGCTGCAAACGAAAGGCATGCTGAAGCAGCAAGGCTGCTTATTGAAGCAGAGGCTAATGTGAATGTTAAGACTGATGACGGTTGTACTGCTCTTCAGATTGCCGCATGCAAAGGGTGCGCTGAAGTAATAATGCTGCTTATCGCAGCAGAAGCTGATGTAAATGTTAAGACTGATGACGGTTGTACTGCTCTTCAGATTGCCGCATTCGAAGGGCATGCCGAAGTAGTAAGGCTGCTTACTGAAACCGAAGCTGACATGAATGCAAAGGATAACGATGGGTGGACAGCGCTTCAAGTTGCTGCATACAAAGGGAATGCTGAAATAGTAAAGCTACTTATTGAAGCCGAAGCTGATCTGAATGCTAAGAATAATGATGGCCATACCGCTCTTACTATTGCTACACTTGAAGGCCATGCTGAAGTAATAACGTTGCTTACTCAAGCAGAGGCTGATGTGTATGCAAAGGCTAACGAAAGCTGCAGAGCACTTCAAACGGCTGCACGAAAAGGGCGTACTGAGGTAGTAAGGCGCTTACTTGCTTCATTATGCTGCATAAGAGAGAAAAAAGCAGATCGCATTGCTAGGGAAAATGCTGAGCAAACAGAAAGAACTGAGGCTGAAGCCGATCGAAGCTGCACAGAAAGCGAGCTTGAAAGCCAAAAAGAAGAGTTAAGTGACGATTTCTCAAGTGACGACGAGGATACACCTGACAAGAACACAATTATTAATTTAGAGCAGACCTTAGAGAGCAAAAAACAACAATTCTGCCGAATGCACTCCCAGATCAGTGAGCTGAATCTAATAATAGAGATTCTGGAAAAAGAAATACATGAGTGCCCAAAGCCAAACGAGGAACTAGAGGGGCGTTTAACAGCCGCCGCTGAAGAGCGCGGAAAGCTGAAAGCAATGGCGGCAATCATGGCAGCAACAATCGACTTTACTGAGAAAAAGCTAACGCGCTGATAGGCTAAGATTACTTACCATGGCACACATTGTGCAATTGTTTTTTCTCCCACTTTTGATATGGTTAATATGAAATCTTTTCGAAAAACATACACATCCTTATGCGGGGGCATATTCATGAAACAATCCTTGTTGTATTCATCCATATTCTTTTTGCTGATTAACACTTGTTCATTGCTATTCTCTATGGAGCGTCCCCTATCGCTGGAAAGGCCACGTTCCTTATCCGCTGCAGAAGCCGAAGCCACTAGTATCATAGAAACCCTTAAAAACGCAGCGAAGCAAGCTACAAATAAAAATGATATTAAGAGTAGCTTTGTTGCGGCTCTCGGCCAAGACCAGCAATACTGGCACACTATTTTTTCCTACGCACTTAAAGAAAACCCTCCTAAAGTTATTGAAACCAAATTAAGAAGATTGGCCAAGCTCCTTCTAGCTCGTCCTAATCCTGCTTCTGATGGATCCAGATTAGAGGGGATTACAGACATCAAACTTCTTATAGAATTTCATAAAATGTATGCCCCACTCTCCTCTTCAAGCAAGACAATACGCGGTATGCTTGGCATACTCGAAATACAGGTTGAAAAAAAAGTGTTCGAACAAGTAGATATTATTATGGCATTGAGTAAGGATAAGTGGCTTTCCATTTTTTCCAGAAGTTACGATAACTATCCCGATACCGTTAAAAAGAAGCTGCTTAAATTGTTAGCAGATAAATTTTTACCAAAAATACAAGACCTTGATGATACCGATTCCCTCTTAATCGGTGTATATCTCGAAAAATTTACAACCGCGTTTGGACCTGTAACACCGCTTAATAGAGAGGCTAGTGTTTATAAGGTGATTGAAAAGCTCAAAGAAAAGGAACAACAATTTAAAAAGCGGCATTCAAGCTCTGTCAGCAATGCACTAACGAACAAGCTCGGCGGTTCTTTAGGGCGCAATTCTGGCAAAGCTATGCAAGATAGCGCAGACCAACCAGCTAGCCCTCTTACATCTGCTACCACGTCGCCACAAACTCAAGGTCCAGCAATAACGCCAGCCGCTCCTCAGCCCACAAACGTAAAGCCGGCACCACGAGTGCTTCCTGCACCCCCAGCTTCTCCTTTAAAACCAGCATCTTCACAGACTTCACCCGTTCAGAAGTCTGCACAGCAACAGAATGCTAAACCTGCACCAGCTAGCCCTGCTTCTCCCTCGGTTAAACAATCCGCTAACAACCCAGCACCAATTCCTGCCGCTTCTGCTGTTAAGCCGCATTCTAACAGCCCAGCTTCTCCTGCGAAACCAGCAGCCGCATCAACTGGTCAAACAACATCAAAGCCAGCGGCAATAAGCGCTGCATTGGCAAATCAGGGACTTATGAACAAAAAAGAAGTAAAAGACGCATATAAAAATGCAAAAGAAGTTTATAAAAATGGAGATCTAGCACGTGCTCGAGCGCTATTTACCGCCCTATCAAAGCAAACTGCTCACCCAAAGTCACAACAACAAGCGCTGCAAGAACTTGCAGATATAGATGAAGCTGAGCGTATTGCAAGGGAACGGCAAAAAGCTGAAGATGAGCATGACCTTTACATGGCAAAAGAGTATGGAGCTACGCCGCTTCATACTGCTGCATACAGAGGGCGCCTTCAGGAAGTAATTCAGCTTATAGCAGCGGGAGCTAACGTGGATGCAAAAGATAGCGAAGGCTATACAGCACTTCATGATGCCGCAGGTAATGGGAAGACCGATGTAGTCAAGTTATTGATTCAAGCAAATGCTAAGGTGAATGCAAAAGATAACACAGGCTGGACGGCATTACATATGCGGCGCTTCTGGGGCATGCTGAAGTAATAACGGTGCTTATTGCAGCGGGGGCTGAAGTGAATGCAAAAAACGATCAAGGTTGCACCGCACTTCATAGGGCCACAAGAGCAGGAAACATCGCAGTAATAACAAGTCTTATTAATGCCGGGGCTGAGCCGAATGCGAAAGACGACTTGTGGTTCAACTCCGCTTCATAGCGCTGCCGCTGAGCGGAGCATAGTGATGTAGTAAGGTCGCTTATTCGAGCAAATAGCCGACGTGAATGCGAAGGATAACATGGCTCAACAGCGCTTCATAAGGCCGCATGTAACGGGCATACTGGGATAGTCGGGCTGCTTCTGCAAACAGGTGCCGATGTAAATGCGAAAGATAACGATAGCTCAACAGCGCTCCATTCGGCCGCGCACAATGGGTATGTCGATGCAGTGAAGCTGCTTATGCAAGCAGGTGCCGATGTAAATGCGAAGAATAAGCATGGCTCAACAGCGCTTTATTATTCTGCGTATCGTACTAAGCAAACGGAACTATTAAAGATATTGCTTAATGTAGCCACTATTGAGGTGAATGCAAAGACTAAGGATGACAGCACAGCACTTCATGCTGCTTCTGATAATGGGCATACTGAAGTTGTAGATCTGCTCATTGCAGCGAATGCTGATGTGAATGCTCAAGATAGCAGCGGCGATACAGCTCTTCATAATGCTGCAAGGAACGGTCATACTGAAGTTGTAGCACTGCTCATTGCAGCGAATGCTGATGCGAATGCTCAAGATAGCAGTGGCGATACGGCTCTTCATAAGGCTGCAAGGAACGGTCATACTGAAGTTGTAGCACTGCTCATTAAAGCAAACGCTGATCTGAATATAAAGAACCATTATGGACAGACAGCACTTCATAGGGCCGCGGACAAAGGCCATCTTGTGGTAGTAAGGCTACTTCTTAGTGCAGGAGCTCTTGTGAATGTGAAGGATAAGTTCGGTCGTACAGCACTCTATCAGCCAGCATACAAAGGGCATAGTGAAACAGTAAAACTGCTTCAAGCAGCAAACGCCGAGGTTGATGATGAAACAATGCAAGCACTCAATGCTCCCGCACTTCACATTGCCGCAAAAAACGGATACATTCAACAAGTAGCCATGCTTATTGCAGCAGGGGCTCCTATTAATGCGAAAGATAACAAAGGCCGAACTGCGCTTCATGAAGCTGCCACTAGGTACATTGAGCCCGCCGCCATTGTAGCTCTGCTGATTAAGGCAAACATTGATGTAAATGCAACGGATAACAAAGGCCAGACCGCACTTCATTGCGCTACAAGTGCTGACGTTGTAGATCTGCTTAGTAAAGCAAATGCTGACCTGAATGCAAAAGATAACCAAGGCTGGACGGCTTTACATTGTGCGGCTACCTTTCATGGTCAAACTGAAGTTGCAAGGGCGCTCATTAATGCAAATGCTGACCTGAATGCAAAGACAAAGACTGGCGGCACAGCCCTTCACAGCGCTGCTGCTTGGGCGCCTAACGTAGCAGCTCTGCTTATTAAAGCCAATGCGGATGTGAATGCAACAGATAACGATGGCTCGACGCCACTGCATTTGGCAGCCCTTCTTGGACATGATGAAGTAATAAACATTACTTCTTGCAGCCGGGGCCGACGTGAGCGCAAAAAACAGTCAAGGCTTGACCGCACTTCATTGGGCTTCGCTAAAAGGAAAAACTAAAGTAGTAACAGCGCTTATCAAGGCAAAAGCTGATATGAATGGGGAAAGCCATTTGGGCACTCCTTTAGATCTCGCTCGATCAAGCGGTCATAATGACATAGTAAATCAGTTACAACAGCATAGGCCTACAGTAACGGTAGCTTAAAGACATGCTGGTTCAGTGATAACATGGCGAGCTGCAGAGTTAACGATCTTCTGCAGCTCGCCGTGTATTACAGGTTGAACCTCATCAGAAAATATCACCAAGAGCCATGATTGATTAACTCATTACTTAGAGCACAATTGTTTTTTCTTTCACTTTTGATACGTTAAATATGAAATTTTCTTATAAAACATACACATCCTTATGCGGGGGCATCTTCATGAAACAATCCTTGTTGTATTCATTCACATTTATTTTTTTAATTAACTCATGTTCTTTCTTGTTCCCTATGGAACAACAGTTAGTGTTGGATAGGCCTCGCGCCTCGTCTGCCGCAGACCTGGAACAAGCGGCTGCTACCTTACAAACACTTAAAGACGCAGCGCGTAAAGCCACAAGCAAAAGCGATATCAAGAAAATTTTTGTTGCGGCCTTCGGCCAAGAGCAGCAGCACTGGCATGTCATTTTCTCGTGTGCACTTAATGACAACCCTCCTAAAATTGTCGAAACTAAATTAAAAAGGTTGGCTAAGCTTCTTCTAGCACCTGCGGATTCCGCTTCTTCTGGATCTAGATTAGAAAGTATTAAAGATAGCAAGATTCTTGTAGAGTTTCATAAATTGTTCACCCCACCGTCTTCTTCAAGCAAGAGCAAGACCGTGCGAAACGTTCTTGCTGAGCTCGAGAAACAACTTGAACAGAAATTTATGGAGCATATCGAGAATGTTCTTGCCTCGCCTAAGGATAAATGGCTTTCAATTTTTTCCAAAAACTTCGATAGCTATTCAGAAACTATTAAAAAAACGATGCTAAAAATTTTGGCAGAAAAGTTTTTACCAAAGGTTCAAGAACTCAATGATTCTGATTCGCTGCTCATCGGGGTGTATCTTGAAAAATTTACAACAACCTTTGGCCCCGGTGTTCCTCTTAACAAAGATGCTAGCATTTGTAAGGTGATTGAAAAGCTTAAAGAAAAACAACAAACATTATTAAAACGACATTCAAGCTCAATCGGCGGCATCCTAGCAAGCAAGTTCGGCTCATTGGGGCGCAATTCGGGCAAAGCTGTGCAAGACCAATCAGACCAAACTGATTCTCTTACTGCCCCTGCTATTGCCTCTTCTATGCAACAAAATCAAAGTCCACTTGTTGCACAAATAGCTTCCCAAACCTCAAAGTTAAAGCTCATAGCGCAATCTGCCCCACCTCCGCTTCCAGCTCGGGAAGATGCCTTTATCGTTTCACCTGTCACGGTAACCAAACCACCCAAGCCAGCGCTTCCAAAACGAACAATATCCTTAAGAGACCTAAAACAGGCCGCACAGCCACAGGCTTCAAATAAGCAATCAGCTCATTTAGTAAGCAAATCTCCTACCCCTACTGCACCGCTAGTCACCCCTGGCTAAGAATTTTGTTACGTTAACTGCTACCCAACTTTCAGATCTCAAGCCGACGGGGCAATCTGCGCCACCTGCAGTACCAGTTCGAGAAGAGAAAGTAACACCAATCGCTAAACCAGCTGCAAAGCCGGCTCCGCCAGTACGGACAAGCTCTTTAAAACAACTACTAAAGCAAGCTGCACCTGCCAATCAACACGTAGAATCCACGCCAGATAAGGTTCTCAGTCCCAACTATTGGATTTAAAGACACCAGTCAAATCCGCGACTCCCGCTGTCAGGTCGCACAATCTCCTGTTCAATCCTCGGCACTCTCTTCTCATGCTCACTCAAGTAATGTACAAGCTGCATCCGAACCGGTAACTACTACCGCAGAAGCTGAAGAGGCTAGAATAAAAGCTGAAAATGAGCGCAAGGCCAAAGAAGCTGAAGAAGCTAGAATCAAAGCTGAAAATGAACGTATAGCCAAAGAAGCTGGAGAAGCTAGAATCAAAGCCGAAAATGAGCGCATAGCCAAAGAAGCTGAAGAAGCTAGAATCAAAGCCGAAAATGAGCGCAAGGCCAAAGAAGCTGAAGAAGCTAGATTGAAAGTCGAAAATGAACGCAAAGCCAAAGAAGCCGAAGAAGCTAACATCAAAGCTGAAAATGAGCGCAAAGCCAAACAAGCTGAGGAAGCTAGAATCAAAGCCGAAAATGAACGCAAGGCCAAAGAAGCCGAAGAAGCTAACATCAAAGCTGAAAATGAGCGCAAAGCCAAACAAGCTGAGGAAGCTAGAATCAAAGCCGAAAATGAACGCAAGGCCAAAGAAGCCGAAGAAGCTAACATCAAAGCTGAAAATGAGCGTAAGGCCAAAGAAGCTGAAGAAGCTAGAATCAAAGGCGAAAATGAGCGTAAAGCTAAAGAAGCTGAAGAAGCTAACATCAAAGCCGAAAATGAGCGCAAAGCCAAAGAAGCTGAAGAAGCTAGATTGAAAGCTGAAAATGAACACAAGGCCAAATCTGAACAGGCCGCTCCGGCTACAAGTATATCTGGACTGAATGATGACACGAACTTAAGTGAAACTGCCGATGCTGAGCCCAAATCTAAAGAAGAAACCGCATCCGAAAGCAGCTCAGAACAAATCAAACGAGAACTGGCAAAAGGCGAGAAAAAAGTCCTCAAAAAGTTAGAGTTGCGAGGCATCTTAAATTGTATAAAAGTATTGATACCCCTTTTTGAATTAGAGGAAGCTAAGGCAAAATCAGCAGAAAATGTTACAAGCCAGCAAAGCTTAAATCTACAAGCCATCAAAAGGACACTGTCTGACGGTAGAGCTGATCTAAATAATATGCTACTGCTACTAGAAGGTAAGTGCCTATTACACTGGATCTCTGCTCTACCACATAATGACCTAGCTTTAAAAATGCTTATTGAAGCTGGAGCAGATGTCAATGTGCAAGACAACATGGGTAGAACTCCCCTCCATTTTGCGGTTGCGGCTGGTTTAAGCGAAGCAATAAAACTTCTCAGTGCAGCTGGCGCAAACCCCAATGCTCAAGACCTAGCTGGCGAAACACCAATTTTTGCGGCAGTATTTCGTTACTCAGACGACAAGCTATCTGATCTCGACCGCTGCAAAGTACTAGAAGTACTTGTCGCTTTAGGTGCTGATATTAATGCAAGAAATAAGAAAGGAGAAACAGCACTTTGTAAAGTATTAGCGGATTGGCACGAACATGGCATGGATCGCCTTCCTCTCATTAATAAATTAATTGATTGCGGAGCTCTTATGGATGCACAAGACTATGAATTTGTTAACCGCAAGCGTTCTATTTCCAAACAGACTCTGCTTCACCGAGCTGCAGATGAAGGCGCTGTAAAGGTAGCGCAATTGATCATAAAAGCCGGTGCTGTTTTAGAAGAAAATGATGATTTATATGGAACGCCCTTATGCATGGCTTGCTCGCGAGGGCATTGTGAAATTATAAAAGCGCTTATCGCTGCAGGAGCAAATGTTGAAGCCAAAAGCACACGGGATAGAACGGTACTTCATGCTGCAGCATATGAAGGACAAACTGAGGCCGTAAGGGAGCTTATTGCGGCCAAAGCGGATGTAAATGCTCAAGATACCAATAACGGTGACACGCCACTTCAACTTGCCGCGTTGAAAGGTCATGTTGAAGTAGTCAAACTGCTTCTTTCGGCAAAAGCTGACGTTAATGCTAAAAGAAAAAATGATGGCAATACAGCTCTTCATTTTGCTGCCCAAGAAGGTCATGCCAAAGTCGTCGAACTACTTCTGGCAGCTGACGCAGATACTCAGGTGAGAACTCGCGACAAGGACGGTTTGACCGCACTTCACGAAGCAGCAGCGAAAGGCCACCTTGACGCCGCAACGCCGCTTATTGCAAAGACTCCAGTCGACATAAAAGATACAATCGGAAGAACACCGCTCCATTTAGCTGCATCGCATGGCAAAAGTGACATGGTAAAAGTGCTTATTGCTGCCCAAGCAGATGTAAATGCGATAGATACCCAAAATGGAGACACACCCCTTCAACTTGCCGCGTGGCAAGGGCAAATGGCAGTCGTTAAACAACTGCTAGCAGCAAACGCGAACGTAAATGCGAAAAGAAAATATGATAACGGTACCGCCATCATTTGGGCTGCTGCCGAAGGGCATACTGATGTTATAAAATTACTTCTTACCGCTGGCGCTGATGTAAATGCAGGAACTGAGCTAAGCGGGGGATCGCTTCAGCAAGCTGCACGATGCGGTAATGCAGAAGCCGTAAAAATCCTTATTGCGGCCGGAGCTCATCTAGATGCAAAAAGTGATAAGGGTTTCACTCCTCTTCATTCCGCTGCTGCCAGAGGCCATGGCGAGGTCGTAAAATTATTGATTGATGCCGGAGCAAAAATCGATGAAAAAGGCTTTGGGGAGATGTCAGCAATTCACCTTCTCGCACATGGAATCCATAGCAAGTCGGAAGATACCGAAGGAATACATGCTCCAGAAAAAAACGATTGTAAGGGTTGTGCTGAAACATTAAAACTCCTACTTGCCGCAGGAGCTAAAGTCAATGCCGCTAACAAAAGAGGCCTTACGCCGCTTAATCTAGCTATCCGTGAAAAGCATTACGAGGTGTACAGCGTACTAGCTGAAGCCCTAGCTCAAAAGGCCAACTAGAAATACAGGCTGGACGCCATACGAGATCTCAAAGAATTGAATTACAGATCCGCCCTTGATTCGAAAGCTCAGTGGCGGGTCTGGTTTTTTTCAAAGCTTTTAGTATGATTAATAATAAGATTTGAAAAAAAATTAGCAGTTTAACAGTTTTACAGGGGACTCATTTATGAAACGATTTTTATTCTATTGGTGCATTTTTTTAGTATGCACCAGCTCAAGTGTACTTGGGATGCAAAGAGATAAAGGTAGAGATGATGATAAAGAACGCGAACGGCGGTTGAATGGAAAGACCGAAAAAGCACCGCAGGCACCAGCCCGTCCTCAGCCCAAAACCCCTCAAAGCAATGATCTGCAGCGCGATGCGCAGCATAAGGCCGAACGAGAACTTCGGAAAAAAGAGTTGGAAAAACAGCAGATGGAAGAACGAGCAAGAAGATTGGAAGAGCGTAAACAAAAATCTTCCGAGGCTGAGCTAGATACAACGCAGTTAGCACAAAGTGCCGCCAAAGCAGAATTAACGACATTTAAGAAACAAGTGACTGATATCTTTGAAGATCTATTCCCAAATGAGTGGGGTAGTACCATTATGGCAATAATCCAGTCACTGAACCCAGCTGATGAAACTAATCAGCAAAAATTAGAATGTCTTGCAGAAGTCCTTCTGAAAATGATTGATAATTTAGATTTTATAGAGGCAGGCACTCTTTTACAACAAAAGTTCAAAGAGTGCTCAGAATCGCTAAAGGCCGTTTCACACTGCCCTAGATTTACAGAGCTCCGCAAAGCGCTAGACAAAAACTTTAAATCTCGCGCAGACGCAAAAGCGGCTGAAGAAGCTCAGCTCAAAACTGACAGAGAAGAGGCTGCCCGAATAGCCAAAGAAGAGGCAGAGCTCGACACTAAGAGGAAAGGTAATAAAAAAGCCCCGAAAGAAGAGAGCGCTCCCCCATCCCCTTCCGGATCTCAAAAATTTGCAGCAGATTTTGTTAAAGCACTAAGGGAAGCAAGCCCAGACCCTAAACCTAAGAAGCACAAGAAAGATCTGCCTGCGAAAAGCGGAAGTGTAGCTCTGCTAAGAGCTGCTTTGGCAGCTAAGAAGGAAGCTGAAAAGAACGGTGTTCAAGAGGCAGAGCCAGCCACTCTAGAGCAAATTAATGAGGCTGCAGCTGGGCTAGCTCAAGGCCAACAAACCGCTCAGGATGACTCCTCGGATTCCTCTGATTCCTCGGGTGACGAAGAAGATGATAAGCAGCAAGAAGGCCAAAGCGTCGAAGAAATGCTTTCAAAAGCTAAAGAGCTGCAAGCACAAATTTCAGCGCTTGAACCTGATAGCAAAGAGCAAATTGCCGCAGCGCGAGAGTACGGTGCCTTAAAAGCTCAATTACTTATCCGCGGTATTAGCCCAGAAGTCCCTCAAACGTCGCTTGCTCCCGTTAAGAGCGAGACTCCGACTGACCTGCAAAGAGCAATTGCGCAGGATGCCAGAGAGCAGGCTGAGCTAAAAGCTAAAGAAGCTGATCCTAAGGCTAAAGAAGCTGAAGAAGCTAAAGTCAAAGCTGAAAATGAGCGTAAAACCAAAGAAGCTGAGGAAGCTAGACAGAAAGCTCAAGCTGAGGCTGAAGCTAGATTGAAAGCTGAAACTGAGCGCGTAGAAAAAGCAAAAGCTGATCGCATTGCTAAAGAAGCTAAAGAAGAAGAAGCTAGAATAGCTGCGATCAGAGCTAAGCAAGAAGAAGAACGCAAAGCTAAAGAAGCTGAAGAAGCAAGGCTCAAGGCCGAGGCCGAACAGAAGGCTAAAGACGAAGCTAGATCGAAAGCTGAGGCTGAGCGCCTAGAAAAGGCAAAAGAAGCTAGACTCAAAGCTGAAGCTGAACTGCAAGCTAAGCTAGAGGCTGCTATCAAGGCTAAACAAGAAGCTGATCGGAAAGCTAAAGAAGAAGAAGCCAAATTAAAAGCAAGATTCGAAGCTGAGCAAAAAGCTAAGCATGAAGCCGAACTCAAAGCTAAAGAAGAGGCTGAACCCAAGGCTAAACGAGAAGCTGATCGTAAAGCCAGAGAACAGGAAGCTGACAAAAAGCTGAGGCCGAGCTAAAAGCGAGATTTGAAGCTGAACAGAAAGCTATAGAAGAAGCTAGAATCAAAGCTGCAAATGAACGCAAGGCTAAAGAAGCTGAAGAGGCCAGAATCAAAGCCGAAAATGAGCGCAAGGCTAAAGAGGCTGAAGAAGCTAGAATGCAAAGCTGAAAATGAGCGCAAGGCTAAAGAGGCTGAAGAAGCTAGAATCAAAGCTGAAAATGAGCGTAAGGCTAAAGAGGCTGAAGAAGCTAGATTAAAAGCTGAAAATGAGCGTAAAGCTAAAGAAGCTGAAGAAGCTAGAATAAAAGCTGAAAATGAGCGTAAGGCCAAAGAAGCTGAAGAAGCTAGAATAAAAGCTGAAAATGAAGCGTAAGGCCAAAGAAGCTGAAGAAAAAGGCAAGAATAAAAGCTGAAAATGAACGTAAAGCTAAAAGAGGCTGAAAGAAGCTAGAATAAAAGCTGAAAATGAACGTAAAGCTAAAGAAGCTGAATGAGGCTAGAATCAAAGCTGAAAATGAGCGTAAAGCTAAAGAAGCTGAAGAAGCTAGAATAAAAGCCGAAAATGAACGCAAGGCTAAAGAGGCTGAAGAAGCTAGAATAAAAGCTGAAACGAGCGCAAGGCCAAAGAAGCTGAAGAAGCTAGAATCAAAGCTGAAAATGAGCGCAAGGCTAAAGAAGCTGAAGAGGCTAGAATCAAGGCTGAAAATGAACGTAAGGCTAAAGAAGCTGAAGAGGCTAGAATCAAAGCTGAAAATGAGCGCAAGGCTAAAGAAGCTGAAGAGGCTAGAATCAAAGCCGAAAATGAGCGTAAAGCCAAAGAAGCTGAAGAAGCTAGAATCAAAGCTGAAAATGAACGTAAGGCTAAAAGAAGCTGAAGAGGCTAGAATCAAAGCTGAAAATGAGCGCAAGGCTAAAGAAGCTGAAGAGGCTAGAATCAAAGCCGAAAATGAGCGTAAAGCCAAAGAAGCTGAAGAAGCTAGAATCAAACAAGCTGAAATTGAGCGTAAGGCTAAAGAAGCTGAAAAAGAAGCTAGAATCAAAGCTGAAAATGAACGTAAAGCTCAAGAAGCTGAAGAAGCTAGACTAAAAAGCTGAAAAAGTGAACGTAAAGCTCAAAGAAGCTGAAGAAGCTAGACTAAAAGCTGAAAATGAACGTAAAGCTCAAGAAGCTGAAGAAGCTAGACTAAAAGCTGAAAATGAACGTAAAGCTCAAGAAGCCGAAGAAGCTAGAATCAAAGCTGAAAATGAGCGTAAGGCCAAAGAAGCTAAAGAAGCCAAAGCGGCTGAGGACGCTAGAAACTAGCAGCCATCAAAGCTCAACAAGAAGAACGTAAAGCTAAAGAAGAAGCCGATCAGAAAGCGGCGCTAAGAATGCAAAAGCTCAAGGCTCTACGGGAACAAGATGATAAATCTAAAGAGGAAGAAACTAGAATCGCTGCTATCAAGGCTCAACGAGAAGAAGAGCGTAAAGCTAAAGAAGCTAAAGCTGCTGAAGGCGCTAGGCTCATCGCTGAAGCCGAGCTCAAAGCTAAACAAGAAGCTGATCAAAAAGCAGCTCTCGGACAATAAAAAGGCTCGAAGGGCTCAGAGCCAAAAAAGAAGAAGACCCTAGTTTAGCTGCTATAAAACCTCAACATGAAGAAGAGCGTAAAGCTAAAGAAGCTAAAGCTGCTGAAGGCGCTAGGCTCATGGCCGAAGCCGAAACCAAAAGCCTAAACAAGAAGCTGATCAAAAAGCAGCTCTCAGACAAAAAAGGCTCGAAGGGCTCAGAGCCAAAAAAGAAGAAGACCCTAGTTTAGCTGCTATAAAACCTCAACATGAAGAAGAGCGTAAAGCTAAAGAAGCTAAAGCTGCTGAAGGCGCTAGGCTCATTGCTGAAGCCGAGCTCAAAGCTAAACAAGAAGCTGATCAAAAAGCAGCCCTCAGGCAAAAAAGGCTCGAAGAGCTCAGAGCCAAAAAAGAAGAAGATCCTAGATTAGCTGCTATCAAGGCTCAACAAGAAGAAGAGCGTAAAGCTAAAGAAGCTAAAGCTGCTGAAGGCGCTGGGCTCATGGCCGAAGCCGAGCTCAAAGCTACGCAAGAAAGTGATCAAAAAGCAGCTCTCAGGGGGAAAGACTCGAAGAGCTCAGAGCCAAACAAAGCTAATCAAAAAGGCAAAAGCTTAAGGCTAGAGAAGCTTTGAGAAATATGAAATAAAAGAAGAGGGCTTTCGGTAACCTCAGCGTTCAAAGCCCTCTTCTTTATAGATTGAATAATTACGCCGCTGCAGCTGCTTGAGCTAACTGCATACCACTGCTCACATACTTTGGTTGAGGTATGTTTTTAATGCCACAAGTTTCCATAAGCTTAAATACCGTATGGGTTAGCGGAAATTTAAAGTCGTGTGCTAAACGAATCTCGTCTTTAAGTACTTTTTGAAGATCAAGCACCGTTATATATTTATCTTTGGTTTCAATTGCTATCTCATTCGTTTTACTCAGCATAAGGCTTCACGAAACTCTTCAAGTGTTGTCACCGTTTTGCCATTCACTTTTTCTAAGAAAAGCCGGAGAAACATTCACTCAAATGAGCTATGGAACCTGGTAAAATTCGGGTGATAATCAAGACGGATTTTGCTTGATTTTCGGCACGAGATAGTTGGCAAGAAATGATTATGTTTAACAAGCAGACTGATATGATTTTCGCGCACTGCATAAATACCGCGCCTGCGATCATTTCATAGTCACATTCCTCCGGCTCATAATCGGCATAAATAGTTCGTACAGGTTGAAGCACTGGCCTTCAAAATTGCCGTTTAGCTCAATTTTTTGACCATTGCGATATACCACAATCTAAAGGGTCATGAATCTCACAACGGAAAGCTTCTTCTAGGATATTACTCCATGACGCCATTGCACCGGAACTTCCCCAAACTCATCCACAGATAGGTCCTTGCCTATTATGATCTCATATATCATATCTCCAACCTTAAGACCTATCCGCTCTTCCATGGAATTTGTTTGCACATAATTGACATACAAACCGCCAGGGATCGGATTTTTTAAGCTATGTGCATGTGCATCAGTCGAAGGGTTGGCGCCAACGGTAAGCGCAGGTCTGCGTACAAATTTAGTCTTAAATAAATCTTTTAAAATAAGAGTTACATCATTGATTGGCACGATCAGGCCATAGTCTTCAGAATTTTTTAATATTCCGTTGCGATACCCATAACCTTTCCAATGCCATCTTTTATGTACATAACAGGTCCCCAGAATTACCAGGATTTATAGGAGTCTGGGTATGCAAAAAGCACGCCCTTCTATAAAATCTCTTCCACCTATATAGCCTAAAGTACTTTTTAATGAAGGAACGCCCTTTGGATAGCCAAGGCCAGCACAGGTCGCATAGATATCATCGAATTTCCTAATTCAAGTGCATTCATCGCGCCACAAGCTTTAATCACTTCCTCCATAACTCTCATCAGTTAATTTTAAAAGAGCTACATCTACCTCAGGACAAACTCCTATAACGGTTACCGCTAAATGGCTTTTTTCCGACCTTGGGTACATTAATAAAAATTGATTTGGAATCGCGTACAACATGAAAATTAGTAAGCAAATGCCCTTTCGCGTCAATGAAAAATCCAGTTCCAGCTCCTTGACCTTGCTCACCATTTCTATAAGGATCAAGCCAGTTAAATTGTGCCATTTGTGACCATACCTGTACTACAGCATTTTGGGCTTGCTCTTCGACTTTACGCCAATCGGTCATCGCGATGAGTGGGTTTGCAGAAGAAATAGACTGATTAACAGAGCTTAAAAAAGCACAATTGAATCTTAACATGTCGTCTCCAGGGTTATAAGTATTATTTGCTTACTATGCCGCAACAGCCACCTACCGGGTACTTACTACTTACACAATTCTTCAAATCTTTATAAGATTCAGAAAGTTATAAAAGTAGGTAGATGCTAGACGAGGCTCGTCTTCCATTATCTCTCGAAGTAAGTGCTACAAATTGGTTATCAGTAGTTTTTATTGTTAGATAGCCGGTTTTTATACTTTCAGGAACAGCCAATCTAAAGTCTTCAACGATTTTTATTTTCTGACCATTTACTTCACTAATAATACCACCAGCGCCAACGGTACGTGCACGAAACCGGAGAATTGAGCATAACATGTGTAATTAAAAGCGCCGGTTCGACAGGCTTTTTCAAATCAGCAAATGCCATAAGTTCTGGAGCATACTGCGCAAGAAGCACCACGTGATTCAAGGTGATTGGCATGAACACAAATCCGGCAAGGACTTCATAATCAATCTTTTCATAACCTGGATAAACACGCGTGATTGGCGGCTCGGTTTGGGTAAGCGTAAATGAAGTTTTTTTAGGTGCCCCTTTACGATAATATTCAAGATTGACCTTATGACCAATTTTAAGTCGAGAAACATAATCTACAATAGAAATACGATCTTCCTTACTCCAAGGAACATTCATTTCGCCAGAAGTATCGACTGCATAATTATCAATCTTATAAATCATATCTCCCGCCTTCAGGCCAGCTTTGTCAAGCGGGCTTTCCTTATATACGTCAACCACATATAACCCACCGGGAGCTGGATTTCCTAAAAATGCGGTCAGATTATCATTACCAACGGGATTGAAAACAACCCCTAAGTAGGGCTTTCTCAACAATTTGGGCGTACTGCTTGCTGGCAACGTTCGCAATTGATCTAAAAACAGCATTACATCGTTAATCGGAATAATATAGCCGACATTTTGTGCTCCAGGAATGCCCGCAGTATTTACGCCTATCACAAATCCATTTTTATCAAATGATGGTCCTCCAGAGTTTCCCTTATTAATGGGCGCACTTATCTGAATAAAATATTGTGCCATTAAATGCTCACGGCCGCTTACAACACCCGTCGTACTTTTAAGCCCCGCTTGACCCAAAGGATAGCCGAGCGCCATTATTTTATCAGCGCGATTAATAGAATCGGAGTTACCCATAGTTAAAAAAGGAATCTCTTTAACTTTGAGCTCCTTTTTAAGCGCTTCTAGCTCATCCTTTTTTAATCGCAATAAGGCTAAATCCCTGTCAGGGCTTATGCCAATGATATCAACATTAAAGCGTCTTTTACCAATTGAAGGAACTTGCACCGATACCGCAATCGCTTGATCGACCACGTGCGCATTGGTAATCAGCTCGCCTTCTTTATTTATAAAAAATGCCGATCCCGTTGATTCCTGCTGACTCGGTGTTTTATAAGGTTCTACCCAGTTAAATTCGGTCATTTGAGCAAATACTTGCGGCACAGCATCCTTAAATTTGGATTGTAGTGAACTCCAAAGTTGCCGCTTAGATGTTTTTTCTTAATAATGCTTTCACTTCTTCATCAGCAATAATCGCTGCTTCTTCCTTTATAAAGCGACGATCTGTTAATTGCTTGACCGTAAGCTCTATATCGCGCAAATCATGCATGAATCTATAGAGTACGACAGCAGCCGATAAGGCACAAATAATGGCTATTGCAACAAACGCATAATGTAAACTAAGACGCATGGGACCCCCATAGTATGGACTTGATTTTCCTCCTAGTTTATAGAGGAACAAGAAAAAGACCAGTGGTCACCTCATGGGATGAAACAAGCGCTATAATGAATGGGTTTCACCCATTTTTATTCACAGGTACCTGCTTTTGCACGGAGAAAACAACTCATTGTCCCCGCTTACTATCATCAGCAGAGAGATACAAAGCTTTACCAACGCCGGTCATGCTCGGCGCAAGCATAATTAAGCTAGTAAATTCAAGCAATTTATTGCTCAACGCGGGGTACTGACTTCGGTTTTCTTTTTGTAATAACAGGCCCCAAAGATCTTGTCCGTCTCCGGTAGCGATACCGTTTTTTATACCAAAAGGCAAAAATCCATAAGCGGCTTCCCCAATCATTCGCGAACATCTCAAAAATTTTAATACCGAGATTGCTACACTAAGCGTCGATACCTCGGGCAATTTTTTTTCATTTTTCATACTTCGCGCTGCCTTGAAGCTTTCCGATGCATATTTTTTAAGAAACTCAGGGAGACCCCGAATAATCTTTTTTACCATTCAATGACGACTGAAGCCGAGTAAACAAATAGAATTGAAGCTGGGCAGTCATTATCCCTGCAAGCGGTCCAGCCGCAATTATCATAGCTTTCTTAAGAAATGTCCCGTGGAGATTGGTTCTAAGCCGGGTTACTCCCTCCCATGGATGTATAATGCTTAAGGGCCCTCTCGTTCTTCCCACGCTTATATCGATTGGATCACCTGTTATGATCTTGTTAGCAACGGCATGACCAAGTTCATGCATAGAGGTTGAACCAAGTTCAAGAAGCTGATGGCCTGCCAGGGCGAGCGCCGTTCCTGCGGTGAGCGAAAAAAGATTTTTAACGGTCGTATTCAGTGCACAGGCCTGAGTACTGAGGCAACAGGCAATAATCAAAGTTTTGTGATTCATAATTTCACGCTTCTGGATTGTTAATTAAAATTCCAACTTAAGTTATGATTTTTAGTCTAGAGCAATTGGCTGGAAGCACAAATGCTGGCGAGCGGCTCTCTTCAAAATGCAATTCAGAAATAAAAGCTTTCTCTGAACAGGACTGTCTTATAAAAATAAAATGGCAGCACTTTACCCACACGCGTGGCCAAAAACTAAATTGCTTTCAAATGGCCTCATTTTTTTAGTAATTTTCAATCTCTCAGACATATTTAATGAGACAGTCCTGTTTCTCTGAAGACTAATTTGTACAAAAAAGCCTACTTCATGTATACTGGCTTTGTTTACTTTTAATCGATAAAAACGCAATTAAAGGAATTGTCATGGCAGTAGCTGCATCATCGGTTACCCTAGAAAAGATAGTCGCTCTTTGCAAGAGGCGCGGTCTTATTTACCAGTCGGCTGAAATCTATGGAGGTCTTAATGGTGTTTACGACACCGGACCCGTGGGTGCCCTTTTAAAACAAAATATTCGCAACGCCTGGGTGGAATCGTTAAAAGCTTCAGGTCTAGATATCCTATTTATCGAAGGATCGCTCCTTGCTCCACCGGCAGTCTGGGAAGCTTCAGGGCATATACAAAACTTTCAAGATCCGATGGTTGATTGTCTGATTTGCAAGCATCGTTACAGAGCGGATGATATAGATATTAACAAGCCCTGTCCACATTGCGGCGGACTTTCCTGGACTCCTATCAGACAATTTAATTTGATGTTCAAAACCCAGCTGGGGGCTTCTGCTGAAGCTTCTTCTGTAGCTTATTTACGCCCGGAAACAGCTCAATCGATTTTCATTAATTTTAAGAATGTCATGTCGAGTAATCGGGTTAAAATCCCATTCGGGATTGCACAAATTGGTAAAGCATTTAGAAATGAAATTACTCCAAAACAGTTTTTGTTTAGAATGCGCGAATTTGAGCAGATGGAAATTGAATGGTTCTGCAAAGAAGAAGAGTCGATGCGCTTTTTTGAATTTTGGTCTGCACTAAGAAAACAGTTTTACTCATCTATCGGTATTAATCCTGAAAATATCAGACTGCGAGCACATGAAAAAGATGAGCTTTCTCATTATTCCAGTGCCACATCGGATGTTGAATATCAGTTTCCTTTTGGCTGGAAAGAGCTTGAAGGAATCGCGTACCGCGGCAATTATGACTTGACGCAGCATATGTCCCATTCGGGGAAAGATTTATCGGTATTTGAAGAAAGCACTAAAACATCGTATGTCCCGCATGTAGTAGAATGCTCCGTAGGTACTGATCGATTATTCCTAACCATTCTTTTTGCTAGCTACTTTGAAGATGAGGTTGAGGGAGAAACGAGAATAGTGCTTCGCTTGAACCCAAAAATTGCACCTTTCAAAGCGGCATTTATGCCTCTTACAAAAGAGCAAGCTGAGCCTATGGAAAAGCTGTATAAGCATATAAAAGCGCAGGGCTATGAAGTACAATATGATCTTTCCGGATCAATAGGCAAGCGCTATAGACGCCAGGATGAAATTGGTACACCGCTTTGCTTTACCTATGATTTTGATACGGAAAAAGATAATACAGTAACGGTACGCCATCGAGATACCATGAAACAGGAACGGATTGCTATCGATCAGATTGAATCGTATATAGCACGATCAAATTTGAATCAGTTACCGTAACGCGTTGAGAGCTCATTCCCATCGCAACAATACCCTCGCGGCTTTGCGGCCACGAAAGCAATCGCAAGCTATAAAACAAACAGCTGAAAGCGCAATCATGAAAATTGTGTACGAATGGCTTGGAAAACATGTACATGCCCGCTATGGCACGGCGGTATTTGCATTACTCATATTTATTGAAGGCTTCTTTATCATCCCTGTCAGTACGCTTCTTGCATTCTATAGCCTTGAAAACCGCCATAAAGCCTTTTATTATGCGCTAGTCGCAACGCTTGTAAGTGCATTGGGAGCTCTTGCGGGCTATGGCCTTGGGATGCTTCTGTGGTCAGTTGGTGGTAAGGCTGTTATTCATTTCTTTATTTCGCCCGAAAAGTTTGAGACCCTCGTTGCACAGTTTAAGACTTACCAAGCATGGACTACCTTCGTAGTGGCGCTCACCCCCATGCCTTTTAAAATGCTTACACTCACGGCGGGTTTTTGCCGGTTGCCGCTTGTTCCCTTTGTTCTTCTATCCATGCTCGCACGAGGCATCCGCTTTTTTGCCATTTCAGGGGCCATCTACCTCTGGGGTGAAAGCGTGCATTATTACTTGAATAAGTATTTTTATTACGTCGTTGGCGCGGGTATTGGCTTTTTTATAGCGCTTTGGTTCCTTGTTCATTAGGCTGAAGCAGCGCTCCAAAAGCTATCGCAGCTATGACAAAAAATACCTATGCTTGATTACCCCAATTATCTCAATTGAAAATCTCATGGAGGTAATAGATCAGGAATTCAGAAATTTTCGTTAACCACGATAGCTTAAAAGATTGATGAGTTCGGGGATCCCAAAGGGGGGGGCACCCTTTGGGCGGCCAGGGCGCAGCGCCTGGCGCTCGGCGCGTAGCCGCCAGCATCTTGCTGATATAAAGAATAAAGTCGCCCCAGGCGCCAGCAATTGGGTCAACCTGCCTTAGATTTTTCATAGCCTCATTAGATGGCCATGCCTTAAAATAAATACATAAATCTTTGACTTTGGTATCAAAATTTGATACTATGATAATAAAATTCTTGGAATTCTAATGAATAATAAACGTAAGAACGTTTTAAAAACAGTTTTCAAGTTACCCACTCAAACAAACATAAAATGGCGGGAGATTGAATCATTGTTCATACATCTTGGAGCCAGGATAATTGAAGGTAGAGGATCCCGAGTAAGAGTAATATTCGAAGGTATGGTAGCCAACTTCCATAGACCTCATCCACAGCGGGAAGCAACTAGGGTGCAGTAGAAGCGGCTCGAAGATTTTTAAAAGAAGCAGGAGTTGAGCATGATAAGGTATAAAGGTTATATTGGAAAAGTAGCTTACGATAGTAATGTAAAGGTGTTTCATGGAGATGTGGTGGGCTTAAGGCATGTCATCACTTTCGAAGGCACAACCCCCGAAGAAATAGAGCAAAGCTTTAAAGACGCTATAGATGATTATCTAGAAATGTGCGAAGAAGAAGGCATAAAGCCAGAGAGATCCTTTTCTGGAAAATTTATGTTGCGACTCTCCCCCGACCTTCATGAAAAGCTTGCTCATGAAGCGCTACACAACAATAAAAGTCTTAACGAATATGTTGTTGACACTTTAAGTTCTTTTCTTAAAACAAATTAATTTTCAGACAAACAGGCCAAAATATTGACAGAAGCCCACATCTCCTGGTTAACTTGCCGATATAGACATTCAGAAAAGCAATCGAAACCATACACTGCGGTTGCAACCACACTGAAGGAAAATAACCAATGGGACTGCGTAGACAACTGACCGATTCGCCCGGTCGCACCGTTCTCCTATCAATTTTTATTGCTATTTGCTTGGGCACGGCATTGCTTATGATGCCAAGCGCACAGCGGTTTCCTATTTCCTTTATTGATTGTCTGTTTACGGCTACTTCATCAATCTGCGTCACAGGCGTACTCACCATCCCTTTTGATTCATTCACCCTTTTTGGCAAATGCATTATTCTTGCACTCATCCAGATTGGTGGTATAGGCCTCCTGACGTTATGGCTTTTCCTCATCTCACTGTTTATGAATTTGGGAATTTCAACTCACTTTATGATCGGTCAAGTCTATGAATTGGCGGTCCTTAAAAATCCAAAGCGTATCTTGTTTTTCATCATAGGCTTTACGCTCATAGCAGAAGTTTTAGGAGCATTGGGCATTTATGCACTTATAGCACCATTTTATGCACGCGATACGGCCATCTTTAACGCTATTTTTCATAGTATTTCATCATTTTGCAATGCGGGATTAAGTGTGTTTGGCCAGCATAGTATGGTACCTTTCCAACATAATATTCCCTTACTTGCTGTCACCGGCACCCTTATTTTGTTAGGTGGCATTGGTTTTATGACGCTCTTGGAACTGTTTACGTTCATGAAAAAAAAATGGGAAGGTAAGCGTTTTCAGTTTACCCTTACTACCCGGGTTGTCCTTTCGATGACAGCGCTTCTTATTACGGTTGCCACGGTGTTACTCATTATAATCGAAGGTTCGCGCCACTTCCCACAGGGACCCTGGTGGCTAACCCTGAGTAATATGCTCTTTAATGCGATCGCTTACAGAAGTACGGGGCTCACTACAATTGACGTTTCTACGATGCAAACTGCTACGGTGTTTGCGATTATTATGTATAGCTTTATTGGTTCATCTCCCGTTTCTACTGGAAGTGGGATTCGAGTAACTACGTTTGCTATCTTTTTGGCCACCATCCGTTCTGTTATAAAAGGAAAAATGGTCGTCGAAATTAAAGGCCGACGTATTCCCCAAGACCAAATCTTTAGGGCTATGGCAGTGCTGAGTATCTGTATTTGTTGGATTATTGCAAGCACCTTTGTTTTATTATTGATTGAAAGCCAAAGTAGTTTTATCAATGTATTTTTTGAATCGGTATCGTCTTTTACCAATCTTGGTCTTGCCACTGATATTACACCCTTTTTATCCTTACCCGGGAAAATAGTAATTATTCTTAATATGTTTATAGGTAGAGTTGGATCATTAACGCTGCTTTTAGCTTTACGACCGGGACGGGATAGAGTAGAATTTCAGTATCCTGAAGAACGAATTATGATGAGTTAAAAAGGTAAAAAACTATGAAATTTTGCGTTATCGGCGTTGGCCGCTTTGGATATCACGTTGCTGTAACCCTTGCAGACAATGGCATGGAAGTACTGGCTGTTGATAGTAATGAATCAATTGTTGCTTCAATTCGAGACAAAGTGAGTCAGGCCGTATGCATGCGAGTGACTGATGAAGAAGCTTTACGAAGCATCGGCGTTGAAGATATGGGAACGGTCATTGTTGCCATGGGTGAAAACTTTGCGCAGTCTATTTTAGTTACCGCGCTTTTAAAACACCGGCTCAATATTCGCCGCGTTATCACCCGCTCAATTAGCGAAATTCACCGCGAAATTCTCCAATTAATCGGTGCTGATGAAGTTATTTTGCCCGAACGTGAAGTTGGCAAAAAACTTGCCGATAAATTGAGTCTTCCATTTAATGCCCTGGTCCGCCTTTCACCTCACTTTTGTGTAAGCCAAATGGACGCCCCTGATCGGTTTATTAACAAAAACCTGAAGGCACTTGATTTGCCGACAAATTATAATGTGACTTGTATTGGCATAAAGCCCAATGATGACATCGAGCCTGTTGAAGAAGAGTATGTTATTAAAAAAATGATAAGCTCATTCTAACGGGTACAATCAAAGACATGACTAAAGTTTCACGGCTGTAGAAACTGCCTTTATTTTTATTTGTGCTGCACTACTCAAGAGCTGCTCTTACTACATCTGCTAAAGCAAATTGTTCACATATTTTTCCTTGCTAGACTCACAATCCTTAGGCTAAAGCAATACGCCTGCTTTGCTCTTCAAGAGCTGCTTTTAGTGCATCAGCCAAAGCAAATTGTTCGCAGATTATTGCATGTTCGTGTATACTTTTGCCCTCGAAATCCTTTAGCCTCAATGAGATACCTAAATTTTCGCGATTGTTAAAAAGATACCAGGCAATTTTTGGTGAATTATTCGCTAACGCAGCTGACAGCCACGTGAACCCGGTACTCGTTTGCGTATTAAAAGAAAGACCTAGGCCTTTTAAAAACTCCATAAAACGCACTGAATCGTTCACTAACAGAAAGGGAAACTCTTCCCCCTCAATTTGACTTTTTATTCCGGGCTTAGCCAGGTAATGTTTTGCAACGAGACCTTAGCAAATAGCATATGATTAATTTAGGGGTACTTTTTTAAATCGATAAAACTCAGTTTCTAGTACTTCGACAACCATTTCCATATTGTCTTCCTTATTCAACCAAGCATGCCATTTATTATCTGCAGCAGCAAGGGCTTTGAGAGCCTTTATGCACGGTTGTAATTGAGGTGGCCTTGTTAGCTTTCCCACTTCTGTACGCAACAAATCAATCTTTTCAGGTTTTTGAGCTGCATCAATTCTATCAATCACATGGCTCAACGATTCGACATAGGAACGGCATTCTCCTATTTTGCCGTTTAACATACGTTCCAGACTTTGAGATCCATTGGCCCCATTATGCAAGCAAAGTGCGTGATCCATGGCCTCTAAAAATAAACAAAAGCAACAAATTGCTGCTAAAAACAAACTGTACATATTTTTCCTTTCTGCTTTGCCAACTTATAAGAAAGCTTATCACATAAAATTTAAGTTTGCAGCCCGCCGCTTTATTCAAAAGTTTTCAACAAACTCAGCTCTCGCTTGTTTCATCGTCTGGGGTGGGCCTTTGAATCAGCTCTACTAGTATTCGCGCACTCATGCCCTTATTGTTTTGCAGGTTGTAATCTGCGCCCCTCTGAGTAAGAAACTGTCTCATATCTGAATCATTAGATCGCACAGCCAGTATAAGCGGTGTATCTCCAAGGCTTCCCCGAAAATCCAAATCTGCACCGTAATTTAACATGAGCTCCGCAAGTTGTCTTCCTTTAACAAAGGATATTTCGATGACTTTCGCAATTTGTGCACGCAAAGAATTAGCCGAAAAGATGAAGCGCCGATCAAAATCGCTCGGGCGAAGAGATGGCATTATTAATGAGGCTCTCGAGAAACGGTTTTTTAAAAATACTAAAAAATGGCCCGAAGGTTTCTTTGATTTTGAACCAATTGAGGATGTCCCTGATTTCGAGGCTCTCAGAAAGGAAGAATGCCACCCCACAAGTTGAGACGGCATCTACTTTTTTATTAATTAACCTTCCCCTTCTGACCAACTACGGAACAACCTGCACCACCCGTACAGATTCCATGTGTTCCTAATGATGGGTCAATCTCCCGTAACCCCCACAACCCGCCAGACCGTTGCGCTTCTCGCTCAGCCTTTGCAGCTCGTGCTCTTAGCTCATCCCGTTCCTTGTGACGTTTTTCCATCTCTGATGCCGTTTCTTCAAAATGCTCAACGTTTCCCTTACCACATATGAGTTCTGCCTGAAATTTCTGATCGTCATCGTAAACCACTTTTCTCTCACGTACTCCAGGCTGTGGTTTACAACGCCACGCTGCATCCAATCCCGCAGTCGCCACACATGTTAAAAAAATAATCGCTATGAAATTCTTCATAAAACCTCCTTTAAAAATACATTAAACAAAATAAGTCTAAATCTACAGCCGAGTTGTTTTGCATCCTGGATCACCGGGGCAATCCCACACGGGGCCAGGGCGAAGCTCGAGCTTGATCCCTCCCTCTTTTATGTTGTTCTTGCCACACACTTTTTCAGCCTCATCTTTTTCCATGTAAACACTTACGGAATTATCTTTACACACCCAAGCGTTCAAAATAACAGGGGCTAACGTTAATGCCATGATGCTTAAAAATAAATATTTCTTCATAAAACATCCTTTAAATCAAAATCCAACTTCAGTTCTTCTCTGTCTTATACTTAGCCTTAACAAAGCCGTATTCAACATCTAAAAACTCATAAATATGATTAAAATACCGGTTTATAATGAATGTACCACCACTCACCCTGTAATTTTTGGCTTCCCTCATGAGGAACTGACCCGACTTTTCTTTCGGTCATCGACAACCTTTTCTCCATTTTTGCCGGCATTTCCTCAGGGGCCTCACCGCTCTCCTTATCATAGACAAATTCTGTCGTATCTTTTTGATCCTCATGAGCCACCTGTCTAGCGGGCATTGCCTTGCAACCCGATGTGGCATGCATTACGGGAGTCGCCAAACACGCAACAAAAATAATCGCCATAAAATTCTTCATAAAACCTCCTTTAAAAATACACCTATCTAATTTAGGATACACTATTTATTTTCCACTTGTAAAGAATTTGGAATTTGATAAAGGTGATCTATTAATAAAATACACATGCACGATGCAGTTCGAACGATTTTCTTTAAAATAGACTTAGACCTTAACTTCCCGATCAATTAAGGTACGAATTTTGCCGGTTTTATCGGTAATACTAACTCGAAGAAGATGATTACCTTTCTCGATGGGATGGTCTGGTGGAGGATTATAGCTCCAGGTTCCGGATTCATCTGTTATAATTTTTGCAATCTCCGCCCCATCAAGGATGAGCGTTATGGTTGTCCCTGGCTCAGCGTGGCCATTAAAGAGTCCTTTTCCTGGGATCCGTTCCTTTGGCCGCTCAGCCAATGGGGTTAAATCGACCGTGAATCTGACGATCTCAGATCGCAGCTTTTTATCTTTGGCAGCAGTCGCATAAATTTCATAATCTCCCTCTTTTACCGGAAAAGCGTAGGTCCATCTACCCTCTTTGCTCACCTTAACAGCACTTACCATTTTATCATTGGCAAACAGGTTAATTACAGAGCTCGGTTTTCCTTGCCCTGATACTTTGACCGTGGATCTTCTTATGACAGCAGTCTGCTTTGGTGTTAAAATGCGTGGTGCACGAGCATTTCCGGTGTCAATGGTGAAGGTAATAATTTCTGAAGGAATGCTCACATTACCGGCTTTATCGGTAGCGACGGCATACACCGGTTGCGGCCCATCTAACAGTGGCGGCGTTTGAAATGACCAGGTGCCTGTAGCTTGGGAATGTACTTCGCCTACTTTGCGATTCTCAATAAATATGCTCACCACAGTTTCAGGCTTTGCTTTTCCTTGAACAAGTATACTAGAACTACGAATGGTTTCTCCTTTGGATGGCGAATCAATGACCGGCGCAGAAGGTGCCTCTGTAGCAATAGTTATTGAAACGGGCTGAGAGACAAGATTAATACTGGTCAATGGATCGGTCGAGAGCGCAATAACCGAATAAGTCCCATCAAGCAGCGGCGTGAGGGTTGCTGACCAGTTTCCTTGGTAATCGGCAATGGCCGAGGTCATCGGAATATCATTAACCAGCAGTGTTATGTACGCATTGGGTGAAGCAATCCCATTGAGCGTAGGCTGCATATCATTGGTAATCAAAGGACCTTCACTAAAAATAACGGGAATAACATAATTAAGCGAATCTGCCCGCAAGCTCTCAAGAAGCTGAGTGCTGAAATCAGCAGGCCTGGCTAAAATTAAGGGTACACCATTACCAGGCTGTATCACTCCAAAAAAGATATTATACACTTCCCCTGGAGGACCAGCTTGGATCCCAAGAGCAGCGCCAGTGGCATTAAATCCAGCCGTATTTAACGCCGCGGTTGGAAGATAGCTCAACGTAGTAAAGTTCGTTTGGGTCCCGCTATTGGAATACCCCGTTACATAAATGTTATTTGCAGCATCAGTAACCACCCCTGTTGATGCATTATCATTATTATTAAAATAAAGATCAGGCGGTGCAGGAATAACATTGGTTATCACGATTCCTGGAAGAGCAAAGAAGTCTCCATATATTGTCCCTGGGTTAAAAGTCGGATCCAAGCTCCCATCCAAAGTATACCGAGCCGTAACAAAAGCTAAGTTAGCCCCTGTAGTAATATTAAAGTTCATGGTCCCGGTATTATATGATCCCGACACCACTATGTTATTGTTTGCGTCAAAGGTAAGAGCATTAATTTCGCTATCTGATGAGTTGATATCCGTTTGAACGGTCTCAAAAAGCTCTCCCGTTTGGGTATACCTTACGAGTAGGAAATTAGTAATTTCATTATTGGTAACCCCAGTATTTGGCCCATTAACAGTAGTAAACCCGCCCAACACAAGGCTCCTATTTACGTCAATGCCCATAGCATTGATCTCATCATCAATACCATTAACGCTTTGAAGAATAACACCAGGGAATGGACTTGCAGCTTGATTAAAAAAACCTTGATCCAGCTGCCCGTTGGCATCAATTTTTGCCAAGAAAATTTCTGTATATACACTGGTGGCCAGACTAGGGGGATTACTAAGAGTAAAACCGGCAGAATTGGTGGTTGTGGAACCAGAAATAAAAATACTATCCGAATCACCTATGACCACACATGTTGCGACATCATTGCCATTGATAGTTATCGTTTGGATTCCCGGCGTAACCACCGCAATCCCTGGAGTTATGAGAGTAGTACCCCCACCTGAAATGGTCTGTGGCGGCTGGGGTATGCCGCAGGTGAATGTGGTATCCAGACTACCAGCCGGTGTAAGACGTACGACGGCAATATCAGTAGCAGTTCCATTATTCGTTGTGCCCACAACCACGATTCGACCTTGACTATCAATAGCTATGCCAAGTGCCGTGTTATCAAAGCTACCAATAGAGATAATTGCTATCCCAGATCCCCCCGGCAATTGACCGCTGGGATTGAATGTATTATCCAATGAGCCATCGTTATTATAACGGGCTACAGCCATTTCGGTAGCAGAGCCAAAAAGAGAGGAGTTAACCCCTGATTGATTGACAACGGTAGTCCCGGCTACAACAATCTTATTGTTTGCATCTATTACTACTGCAGTTATTGCATCATCGTTACCGGCAATGTCTGTGGTCACCTGACTAGAAACACCCGTCACATTACCTGTGGGATTAAAGGTAACATCGGGCGATCCGTCCAAATTAAGGCGCGCAAGAGCAAAATCATTGCTTGTCCCGTTATCCGCGACTCCCACAAGCACAATCTTCTCATTGTGGTCCATAGCCATGGCACTCGCAGTAGAGTTATTTGCTTTTACCCACCCACTAAAAGCTGCGCAGATAAATATACATCCTACCAATCTTCTTAAAAGATAGTTCATATCAACCCTCGACAACTTTATTTAAACTATTCAGCTATTATCAGCCTACTAAATTTATAGCTTGGAAATCGATAGTTTTTCTTTTTTATTTTATTTTCTATTAGAGAGCGGACATGAATGAGTAGCCCAAAAAGAAATCCCAGCCCTAGAGGGTTGGAGATCGATAACTTTAGATTAAGAAGGCTTAGGCTTCTTGTACATCTTGGGCAACGGCATCTAAGGCTTGCCGAAAGGATTCATTAAACAGTTCGATTGTCTTAATAAGATCTTCGCGCTCCTCTTGCGAAAGATCCGCAAAGGCACTTTCCAGCTGCGGATCTTCCAAAAGCTTTTCTAAATTAAGCAAATCTTGCGTACTAAAATGATATGTTGCAGCGGCAGAAGTTTGATCTTGAATCTCTTCGTCGGAAATTTCTACCGGCACAACCGACTCGTCATCCATCTTTGACGGAGAAACATGCACCATGCAGGTGAATAGAGCCAGGAGGATCGCTCCTTTTTTGCGTGCCATTGAACTACCTACCTATTAAATAGATTCGATTCGCACCACAGTAATAGGCTGTCTATGACCTTGCTTACGCGTATATTTCTTACGACGCTTAATTTAAAGGCTATAAGTTTCAGACCTTTCATATGCTTGACCACAGTTGCCTTTATCGCAGCCTTAAGAAAGGGTTTACCTACTTCAATCTTGCCTTCACCAGTTTTTCTTAATAAAACCTGATCGAAAGTGACATTACCGCCCTCTTCTACATCAAGTTTTTCAATTCCGATTGTTTTCCCTTCCAGGGCTTGGTATTGTTTACCACCTGTCTGGAAAATGGCATATTTATCAAACGTTGCCATCTCTTTTCTTTGTGCCATAGTGCTATACCTTTTCTTTGAGCGCTTTGATTCGAGCGGAGAATAACTATTAGTTTACCATAGAGCTGATCTTGATTCAACATGAAATTTGACCATTGTCAGGCTTAACATCAGATGGTTTCTGTTTTATGGGCAGAACCAATGCCCTATCCTCCATAACTAAGAACTGCAAGCCTTGCCGCCCATGCATGCATGTATCGACGCACTAAATAACAACTATACGTTGCCACCTCAGTTTGCAGAAGGATGTTGCCCATTGGCTGCGTCTTCTTGAATTTTCTCTACGCGTTCTGCAAATGCAGCTATAATATTCTTAATTGATCTCGTTTGATCACATGTTACCGCACGAGCTTGGTCAAATACCGCGTTATAAAAGGCAAAATGGAAAGCTGCCTCCAGTTTTTTCTTCATACTCAGTTGTTGGCTCAGACGATTACTGTAAATCTGATGCGCATTTATATCTTTTTGAGTGCTTCATAGATACCCTGGTTATATGTCCGATACGCCAAAAGCGCATCCTCGTAGTCAAATCCGAAGCATCTGCATTTAAGAGAATGGCAACAATTTCCCTTAAAGCATTTTAACCTTGTATATCAATTGATTCAACAAGTTTCATTTTTCTTACATAATCACCCGATAAGCTCGCCTTGTACAATTCTGCCTGTATCTTGCCATATGCATAAAAAGCAGCCGTATCGACGGCATCTTCCACAATTTCAAGTTTCGGCTGCTCAACGAGATCCATACATGATGTAGTATAAACGCCCAACAATGGGACGAGCGCTACCGGCGTTATTTTTTTCAACATAGCAAGATCCTTTTTATGCAATGATGTATTTATTACGTTAATTATTCTCCTCAGTTTAAAGAGCCCATCGGCTGTTGTCAAAAAAGAATGCAATAAACTACTTAATTCCATTCACTTTAAAGTCATTTTTTTGCTAATATTAAAATAATATGGGTGGCTATTCATTAAAAAAGGCGTCAGACAACGAAGTTGAAAAATTGTAGTTATAGTTCCATGTATAGAGAGTAAAAAAGCGCACAGTTTGTTTCTGTGCGCTTTTTGTAGTTATGTTTTATCTTCTCATTACTTCTTTTCAGGAATGGTATATTCATAACCAATGTATCTTTCAGGATAAGAACCTTTCCATGAAGAAAGTTGCATACGGTAAACCCTACCTTCAGATAAAACTTACGTGCTATTTGATTTACCTTGCGGGTCATCACCACAAATTTCTTTGTTCAAGGTAATTTTTGCAAAATTGAGAAAATCAGGTCTTTGCCTATTCCAGAACCCCAAGAAGCTGGATCAACCGCAGCTGTCTTATATATACTTCATGAGGATTCTTGGTTTCATCAAAAGCCGCAAAGCCTACAACTTTGCCAGCTTTTTGTTACGCGCTGTTACAAAATAGACTTTTTTTGATTTGTCATTAACATCAGCGACTTCTTCATCAAAAACAGCCGTTAAGAATCCATCTAGACTTTTGATCTTTAAAGTTTCTAGCGAAAAACCGGTATATGCCCATCTTAAATGCACTCATAAATACTTTTCGCTCTTCAGCCAGAATACCGAGGTTACCCACTCTAAAGCGACTTGTTTCCTTATTTTTCGTCTCCATCTGGCTGGCTTGAACAGGAAGCCATGCAAAAAGAAGCAATCCTATCATGATATGCTTTGATTGTATTTTGAAAGAGGTAAACATAGCCCTATCCTTCCGTTATTTAAGGGTTAACTTAAAAAAAATATAGTTGAATCGAGAGCGTCAGTCAAATGGTGAGCCTAGAGCTGATTGTAAAACAGTATCGATGCCATCATTTGTTTATATCATTTTTTGACTTTTTATTCTGGCGCATAGTATAGTGCATTATCACTAGAGGGCAAATAATGATTAGAAAAATTAAATCGACATACGACGAGCTGATGGAATCAATGAGCCCTCAAGAACGAAAAGAGTACGATGAAGGGCTAAAAAAAGTGCTTTTATCAGAGCTGCAGCTTGCGCTAATCGCCCGGGACGATATTTCTGTAAGAAAACTCGCAGAACTTTTCATAGAAGACATTTCATGGCAATAAATCAGAAATCTTATATCGAACTTCTCGATGGATCATTTCCTGGGATTAAGGACAATATTATCCATTGGGAATCACTTGGCTTTTCGTGGGAGTGAAGCAAGATTTTTTTTAAGGAAGAACAAGGCGAAGTTCTATCTCATGTCGCTCTTTTGGAGTTTCCTATGCTCATTGAAGAACAATGGCATAAAATAGGTGCTCTAGAAAGCCTCTCATCGAGGGCGCGGATTGGCAACGGAATTGATTCAAGAAGCGGTTCAGTGGGCTACGGGACGTTGTGAAGCAGTACTTCTATTTACCGAAATTCCCACCTTCTATGAAAAGCTCTCTTTTCGTCGGATTCAAGAATACCGGTTTCATCTTTCCGGTTCGCATCCAAAAGGATCACAATCATTAAGACCAATTATCGCCCCTGAAGATAATGATCTTTTTATTCGCTGCTTTCGCGAACGCGAACCTTCTTCGAATCGTTTATTTATAAAGGACGATGGTTCGATAGCTCCGCTTAATGCTCTCTTTGCCACCTATCCCAGCTACTGGTCTTTCTATTATTCTGCGACCATAGATGGATTGATCTCTTATGAGTTGAAAGATAGAGCATTACATCTTTTTGATGTCGTTGCGAGCAAAATGCCACCGCTCGACGTCATTCTAGATCATCTACCTGCACCGATCGATGACATTTCTTTTTTACTTTTCGCCTGATCGATTAACCGATGAAGCCATTGCCGAGCCTTACCTATATGATAGTAGTCACCTTCTGATTCATGGTTCATGGCAAATCTCTAAGCCATTTATGATTTCGCCGCTTAACCGTTGCTGAAACCTCTAAGCAGACTTTTTTTACGACTGCCGATCGATACTTCTTTAAACGATTTCTATCAAAATCTGGCCAAAAAGATATTTGTTTGCGATGCAATTGTTCAACTATTGGGTTTGTGGTAGCCTTAGTCACTGTTTTTAGGCAAGGAAATCTAGTATAAGATTAAAATTTTTTTGAAAATTATTGAATATGCAACAATTTCTTTGCTATAATTTCAAATATAAACTAATTTTTATAGATCTACAAAACAATCACATGACGAAAGGGTCATCATGAAACAAGTAAAATTATTTGCATTACTTATAGCATCAGTTATCTGTTGCGGCAATATCACAGCAATGAGGCACGCCCCATCTATCCAGCAAAGGACACCGATCTTGCATCGGCTTTGAAATATGGGAACTTACCGAAGATAAAAGAATATTCATTGCAAGCGGCGGTATCGACATACACAACATAAATGCTGGTCCAGGCATGAAGGGATCGGCACTTGAAATTGCATATGCTGAATCACCGGAATCTTCAAAATTGGCGATCCTTGAATTTCTCATTGCGCATGGCGCCAATGCAAGTGATCTAAGCCACCATTTATTCGCGTTAGCAAACGGAGGCGAAGTTGAAGGTGTAAAAATGCTCTGCAAGCTTGGAGTTAAGGATACCGATGGAAAAGCCCTCCAAGAAGCAAAAGAAATGGAAATAAACTCGCCTTTTGCGCATGAAAAAAAGACTTTTCAGGAAATAATCCGAATCTTGGAAAAATGCCAGTAAACGTGTAACATAAAAAAACTTACAGAGGCAGGTAAATCCCTGCCTTTTTTATTTAACGTTCATTAAAATTTTGTAATCTACATATTCTTTTAGCCTTATCATACGGACTCATCCCAATAAAATGCCGATTTTCGAAATTATTTTATACTCTAACCGTTAAACACAATTAATATTAGGTCAACTAGCAAATATTGCAAGCCAATTCAGCTAAGAACCTTCATAGGCTCAGCATTATAGGCCCTACGCTAGCCTTTAAAAAAAGCTTATTGGAAGCCAGCAGCAGCTTGATTTGCGCGTAGCCACTCCTTAATCCGCCAAAGACCTGCTCAAGACATCATAAGATTCATTTGATAGAAATTTTAAAAATATGAGCACCGCAAGCTCATCTACATAGGGAAAACAGGCTTAAGTATTAACATCTTTCATAACTTTCCTTGCAAAAACTCGCTTTTCTTAGTAAATTGAGCTCATAAACCTCATATTTTATGGAAAAACGAGCTTATGTTTAACAGATTACTCAAATTACCTTTAGAAGACCAGCACAGCATTTTTCTTTTTTGGGCCCCGAGGCACGGGAAAAACGTCCTGGCTTAAAGCCCATTTGCCCGACGCTCTTTATTTTGATCTTCTTAATTTTGGGACGTATAGTTCTCTTTCCGCAAATCCAAGCAGACTTGAAAAATTAATCCCCCCTTCTTATAAAGGATGGATCATAATCGACGAAGTGCAGAAAATTCCCGAATTACTTAATGAGGTGCATCGCTTAATTGAGGGAAAACACTTTCGGTTTATACTTACTGGATCAAGCGCTAGAAGTTTACGCCGCAAAGGGGTAAATCTTTTGGCAGGCAGAGCGCTTGTCTATCACATGCACCCTTTGGTTATCCAGGAAATTGGCGATGCTTTTAATCTATCTCATGCTCTAAGATTTGGCCTACTGCCAACAGCCGTTACCTTTCAAGACCCCAAACTTTATCTAAGCAGCTATATTCAAACCTATGTGCATGAGGAAGTACTAAAAGAGGGACTTGCAAGGAATATTGGCTCATTTAGCCGCTTCTTGGAGATGGCAAGCTTTTCACAAGGGAGCCTTCTTAATTTTTCTGAGATAGGTCGCGAAATTGGTTTAAGTAGATTTGCTGTCTCAAACTATTTTGAAATTCTAGAAGATATGCTCTTGAGCATTCGCCTCTATCCCTTTACCAAGCGCGCTAAGCGAAAAATGGTCGCTCACGAAAAGTTTTATTTTTTTGATACGGGTGTGTATCGGTCATTACGCCCTATGGGCCCATTCGATACCCAAGAGGAAGCGGAGGGCGCAGCACTAGAAACACTTTTCCTGCAATCAGTTCGAGCTCTAAATGATTATTTTGGATATGACTTTAAGATACACTTTTGGAGAACTTCGACGAACATTGAGGTTGATTTTGTATTATATGGTCCAAAAGGCATACTTGCATTTGAGATAAAGCGATCTGCACATATCGAAAAAAAATCATTGCATGGTTTGCGCTCTTTTTCAAAAGATTATCCAGAGGCTAAGCTCTACATGTTATTTTTGGGGAATCATAAAGAATATCATGGAAACATCACGGCACTTCCCTTTGAGCAAGCGCTTAAAGAACTGCCGCAGATCCTAGCTCTGCAAGAAAAGTGACGTAACACATTTTTCGTTTAACCAGTCTCTGATTAATTTTTTTGATTCTTCCAAAGAACATTTTACAAACTTGTAAGCATAGTCTCGATCAAGGATGTAAAATTCAAACGCCGATCGTAGGCACACTTTTAGCATCGCCATTTTTTGTTTTCTATAATGAGTATCATACTGGTACTCTTTAACACCCCGCTCATCAATCATGCCTTTACAAAGGGCACCCAGACACGACCATGCACAAAAATAGTTAGCCTCAACGAGATTGGGCGTTAGAATGTCAAGAGCCAGTTCGTTAAAAATAGTTCTAAAATCAATTTCGCAATCAATTTTGCTTGGCAAATCACTCTCTGGCCCCGTTAAAAACCTCAGCATGACAGCGCTATATGTTTTGCCAAGCTCATAATAGAGGGCACGAAGTGCGTGGACTTTTTCTTTTTCAAAATCAAGCTGCTTGCGAATACCCCTTTTGACTATGTTCTGAATCTCAGCGAACGAAATTACGCAGGTGAGCTCGAAAGCCTGCTGCTTAAAACAATCATACACTTTCATAAGCTGATCTCTATATATTCTATTCTGCTCAGTCTTTATGCCCCGCTGAGCCTCACATTCTTGGCCTGCAAGTACCAATTGAATGTTAGTTTTCTTCAGGGTTTTATGCATTCCTGTTGCAAATGATATCAGCCACAGAATGCCTGAAGCATACATTGGGCTATCCGCTGGGTTTTTAGTTAGTGCATCCATGATCTCATCAACAATCTTCTCATGAGCCGAATAAAACTCACCATCAAGCGTAGCTCTTCTGGGATCAATTTTATGAGTATATTGTTTAACGAACAAAGCCCCTACCCGCTCACCCTCAGCCATAAAGTGCGTCATTTCATCGTATTCTTTTTCAACCTGTTTCTCCATGGCAGAAAGAGTAGGCAATACGCAAAAGGAAAAAAATATGAGAGCGTTTTTCTTGAAAGTCATTCCTTGAATACCAAAAAGTTCCGAAGTGAATACTACACAAGCATTTTAGGTTCTATCCAGATTAAAAGCAAACACTCAAAGAATCAAATGCTCTCGTTTATGCTTATTGCTGAAAGCGTTAGATTTTGGCACACTAAGAAGAAATTTTACTAGTCTTGCCGTTTAAGGAGTTTTTTATGGCGGAAATTACATTAGAGTTGATACAACAGTTACGCGACCGTACGGGCGTGGGCATGATGGATTGCAAAAAGGCCCTGACTGAAGCAGGTGGCGATATTGAAAAAGCTATTGAGCTTTTAAGAAAAAAAGGTGCTGCAGTTGCTGAAAAACGCGCAGGCAACGTTACTGCCGAAGGCATTGTCCATGCCTACATCCATCCAGGTGCCCGTGTTGGGGTGCTCATCGAGATTAACTGCGAAACCGACTTTGTCGCTCGTACCGAGGAAATGGCTAAGTTTGCTCAGGACATTTGTATGCAGATAGCCGCATTACGACCGGTTTGTGTGAGTTCTGTTGAAGTTGACCCTACGCTCATTGAAAAAGAGAAAGCTATTTACAGGGAGCAACTTACCGGAAAACCTGCTGCTATTATCGATCAGATTATTGAAGGTAAATTGCAAAAGTACTACACAGACATATGCTTAATTAATCAGCCGTTTATCAAAAATGATAAGCTCACCGTTGATGATGTACTTAAAGAGCTGATAGCAAAAATGGGTGAAAGTATTAAAATTAAGCGCTTTGCCCGCTTTGAAATCGGTACTTAAAAACTATGAGTTCACTGCAGACAGCAACTAGTATGGCCATTAAGCAACCCGTCAGCGACCACAAAGTTACCGACGTAACTGGTACCAACCGACCAGGTGTTTCTTCCGGCACAAGTCGAAAGACTATCGTATTAAAGCTTACGGGAGAAATAATTCAGCATACCTCTGCAGGTCTGGATGCCACCCTTCTTGAAGATATTGCTCGCCAAATAAAACTCTTACGGGCAACGCACCAATTTGGTATAGTAATGGGTGGCGGGAATTTTTTTAGAGGTGCGCAGCACGGAACGGAAATATCAGCCCAGGTAGGCCATTATGTGGGCATGCTCGCCACCATGATGAATGGGCTTATTATCCAGGATATATTTGAGCGCGCCGGAATAAGCACAGCACTGTTTAGCGCAATAACGTGCGAGGAAGTTGGGTTTTCGCTTTCGCCCCAAAATATTGCAAACGGGCTTCATGATAAAGATTGCCTTATTTTTGCAGCGGGCACCGGAAACCCCTTTTTTACGACGGACACAACCGCGGTGCTTAGAACGCTACAGCTGAATGCAGATGAATTATGGAAAGGTACCAAAGTGGATGGAGTATATTTGACAGATCCTCAAAAAGATCCGTCAGCTCAGATTGTAAAAAGACTCACCTATCACGAAGCACTTGCTAAAAGGCTTCAGGTAATGGATTTATCTGCTTTTGCCCTAGCAGAACAGTATAAAGTACGGACCCGTGTTTTTAACATTTTTACTAAGGATGCACTGCTGCAAGCAGCAACGATACCTACGTTTGGCAGCACTATTGTAGAAAATATAAACCTTACTGACTAAAAGACAGCCTGAACAAAACAAAAAAAGGAACTTCTATGAAAATTACCCTTACTGAAGGTGCAAATACTAAGCAGTTTGAAAAAGATGTCGAGACAGAAATGGATACGCATATTAAGCACCTTGAAAAAGAGCTTTTAAAAATTCGCACGGGAAGAGCTCACCCCTCAATGATAGAGGATGTGAAAGTAATGGCTTATGGGGCGCTTATGCCTCTCAAGGAAGTTGCCGCAGTTTCTGCGCCCGATGTTGCCCTCTTGATGGTACAACCCTGGGACAAAGCAAATATAGGCGAAATTGAAAAATCTCTTTCGAGCTCCGACCTTGGGCTTACACCGGCAAATGATGGAAATATTATACGGATCCAAATGCCCAAGATGAGCAGTTCGCGAAGAGAAGAACTTGCTAAAGTCTTGAATCAAAAACTTGAACAAGCTAAGGTAGCAATACGAAATGTGCGAAAAGAAGTACAAAATATTATAAGGGATACCGAAAAATCAAAAAAAATATCAGAAGATTATGGCAGGAGATTGGCTGAATCACTCCAAAAAGTTACTGATAAATTGATTGAATTATGCGATTCTATCGCAGTAAAAAAGGAAGCTGAAATTAAAGCTCTTTAGAGCTGCTTTAATTTTCTGCAGATTTTGGTAGAATATCAAGAAGCATGATTTTTACCAGAACAAGGGCCGCTAGCTCAATTGGTAGAGCAACAGACTCTTAATCTGCAGGTTCATGGTTCGAGTCCATGGCGGCCCACCAATAATTGAGTTGGCAAAATTAAGCAAGAGTGGCGAAATTGGCAGACGCGCTGGACTTAGGATCCAGTCCCGAAAGGGGTGGGGGTTCAAGTCCCTCCTCTTGCACCATCAACAAGTCTTAAAGGGAGAGTAAGATGGTACCTGGTAGAAATTTTGCCTTTAGCTTAATTGAGGAAAAGCCTCAGAAGCAAAAGGCGATCGTTACTATTGGTCGAGAGCATATCGATGCTCTCTATAATGAAGCACTGGTCGCACAAAAATCGCAAGCGCAGACTTACGGTTTCTCAAAAGGAAGTACGCCGATGCATTATATCGAGCAGAACTTCCGTTCAAACATAGTTGAACATCTCAAAGAGTTATTATTTACCCATTGCGTAGTACACTTTTTATATGAATCGCTTTTTCATAATAAAATTGTTATCGCTGGTGATCCTGACTTGATTGATATACAACTACGTCCTGAAGGAGACGCTCAGTTCATTTTTTCACTCATCAATGTAAGCCTCGATAACGATCAGCGCTGGAAGAGGTTACACATAAAACCACCAGAGAGAAAAAATTACAAAGATCTTGATCGGCAGGTGGAATTTATTGTCAAAGAAGAGCTTGAACGAAAGAGTCAGTATACCGACACCTCCATTGCTGTGGGTGACTGGGTATTTTTTGATGTTGCTATCGTAGATAAGCATAACAAAATTCTGATGCATGATTATACTAGCAGCCTCTGGATTCGCATGAATGGCGAGGAAGATGATAAAGATCTGCATGATCTTTTCTTGAATAAAAAGGTGGGTGATTCTTTTTTAACCCAGAGCATCTATTTGCAGGAATATATGAGTCTTGCAAGTGATATGAATTATACCTTCAGAGTCGATATAAAAGATTTTTTGCCCCATGCTTACTTTTCATTTGATCTTTTTAATCATCATTTTAATCTAAAGACTGAAAAAGAGACGCATCTAAAGCTCATAGAGGTCTTTTCGACACGCAATGATATATCTCAACGTAGAGAAACAATCGAAGCGGTACTCAAGCTTTTATGCAAGCAATACTATTTCCTTTTACCAGCTCATTTGCTCGATAGGCAAAAGCTTATGGTATTAACAGCTGTACAAAACAATCCAGACTATCACGTCTATAAAGCTCAAGCCGATTTTAAGGAAAAAATTAAACAGCTAGCCGAAAAACAGCTTAAAGAAACCATTATTATTGATGCCATTGCTTATCAGGAAGGTATTACCGTTTCCGATGATGATGTGCGAGCATACCTTAATTTTTTAAAAAGGCCCCGTATGAAGGAATTCATTCATTTCGTTTTGCCTCCTTATAAGCTGTTAGGCCAGGATGTTCCACGCTCTGCAGAGCTGGTTAAAAGGTATTGCCTACGTGAAAAAACGCTCAACCACGTTATAAATCATCTTACCAAAAAAAGTTAGCGTATGAACGATTCAGTCGAAAAATTGGTTATTATTGGGTCCGGCCCCGCCGGACTCACCGCTGCCATTTATGCTGCTCGATCTTTCCTTAACCCCTTGGTTATCGAAGGAATGGAACCTGGAGGACAGCTTATGAGCACCTCTTACGTTGAAAATTGGCCAGGAGAGGCAAGCATTCTGGGACCAGAACTGATGAAAAGGATGCGAGATCATGCCGAGCATTTTAAAACGCGGTTTTTAAGCGAGGAACTCACGGCAGTCGATCTGAGCGTTCGCCCTTTTCTACTCACCACCTCGAAACAAACAACGATTAAAACTCATACACTTATTATTGCTACAGGGGCCACCGCAAAAAAGCTTGGCTGTGAAGGAGAGGCTGAATATTGGGGTAAGGGCGTTTCGACGTGTGCCGTTTGCGATGGGACATTCTATGCAGGCAAAGAGGTAATTATAGTCGGTGGTGGCGATTCAGCAATGGAAAGCGCTTCATTTATGACAAATTTTACTGATAAGATCACTATTGTACATATATTACCCAAATTAACTGCATGTCCAAGCATGCAAGAACGGGTTATACATAATCCCAAAATTAAGATTATCTACAACAGTACCATTACCGCAATCAAGGGCACTCAGGGCAAAGTAAGCTCGGTTAATATTACCAACCAACAAACCGGAGAGCATACTGAACTACCCGCTCAAGGCGTTTTTATAGCGATCGGGCTAAAGCCGAACACTGATCTCTTTAAAAACCAAGTGGCGATGAACCATTATGGGTATATTACCATAGCATGCCATACAAAAACCTCAGTTCCTGGTGTTTTTGCTGCCGGAGATGTGGCTGATGATAGATACAGACAGGCTATTACATCTGCAGGGTCCGGATGTGCAGCAACGCTTGATGCTGAACGGTATTTAAAAGAAAACGATCTTTAAGATTAATCAACACATTCTTTTCAAAACAAACCTTCTCGCAAAATTGATTTAAGCATTTCTTTGCAGAGGCGGTTATGCTTACACCATTCTATGTCTCTGAAGGCTTGTTTTCCTTTAGCTAGAATTATCATACCAGGGAGTGCTGAAAAAATGGCGCCTAGATGCCATAGCAGATTTTTTTAGATTTCGCACTCCTTCTGGCCACCTATTCTCTTACTTTCAATATATTTGCAATTAAGCACCAAGCTCTCGAAGCTTTTCAGCCAAATTTTCATCTGCTCCGCCCCTTTTAGTCTCTTTGGAGAGCGCCAAGCTTACTGCGTTTTTTCCATCTTTTGGATTGATATAGCGCATATTTGCACCTGCCTGCTTTAGAAGTTCCAAAAAGCGCTCTGTTCGTCCAGACCCGAGATTCCTTGCCATAAACAAGAGCGCAGTATCGCCCTCCGAATCAACGACATTAGGATTATCAACAATTTCAGACCATTTTTCAAACCCAAACGTTTTTAATCCTTTTGACAGCAATCCTAGCTTATCCCTAATTGACATCTCTTCCCACGACGGGGCTGAGCCTTGCCATGAGCGAACTATTGCCCGCACCTCTTCTTTAGTTGTTCCAGGTGGAACCTTCCAACCCTTGAGTACAATAGTCGTTGGCTTTGCTTCTTCCTTGGCTGCTACCACTTTAGGCGCTGGAGCTGGGACGGGAATCGGCGTTGATGGAGCAGGTTGTGGAAAGCGTACTCGCTTTGGTTCTTCTTTGGTTTCTATGATTTTAGGCGCTGGGATTTCTGTTGGCAGAGGTGGAAGTGGTCTTGAAACTCGCGGTGCGGCTTCTGATTTTGCCGGTATTCCTGCAGGCGCTGGAGCCGTGGGTGCCCACGAAACACCTTTGGGAGCCGCTTCTGCCTTTGCTTTTATCGCCGGTAGGACAGGCTGCATAGGTTTAGCAGCAGATACCTCTCTAACACCGAGCTCCCGAAGGGTATCAGCCATGTTTTCATCTGCCTGGCCCCTTCTACCTTCAGCTGAGAGCGCCAGGGCTAATGCGTTTTTTCTATCTTTTGGATTGATGTAGTTCATGTTCGCACCTGCCTCCTTGAGGAGCTTCAGATAGGGTTTTGAACGATTAATCCACTGGGTTCTTGCAATAAACAAGAGCGCAGTATCACCCTTTGAATCAACCGCATCCAAATTGCTGGTAACTTCAGCCCATTTTTCAAACCCTAGCTGCTTTAATCCATCAGACAATTTTTGTATTTTGTCCTTGATAGATATTTCCGACCAGAGCGGCGCTGGCCCCTGCCATGAACGCACTTCTTTTTGAACTTCCTCGGGAGTCATTTGCCTTCGCATCGCATTGGATACACCACTTCCTAGGAAGAAGACTACTACTGCCCCGATTAACATTGGATAAGTACTTTTCATAAAATCTCCTCATTTTTGAATGCTTTCTTACTATTATTACAAATAGTATCAAATTGCGATTCAGAAAGTCAAGAAAAACGCTGAATCAAATCGCCTCTAAGGTTAATGAATGCGTCGCCTTCTAATCTAATAGAAATTTCAGCCATCAAATTTATTAAATTTTTAGCTGCCGGTTTACCAAGGGCTAATTTCGGCTAGCGCCTTAAAACCAAATTTCATTCCACTTGCGCCTGAACTGCCCACAGCAGGCTTCCCACGCTCAAAAAAGTGGATGATCATTGAAAATACTACGATAGAAGGTGATGAATGATTCCTGAGAATTTCATTGAAAATTGGCGAAAAAACGTATCATGGCAAACCCTGGCTATGATTGAGCAAGATAAGGATTTATTCCATCGCAATATGGAGCTAAAACGCTTAAACAAAGATTTCCAGATTGATATGAATGTCCTACTGCCTCATACAGTTCAATGGAATTTCGATCAAGCTTTTGAATTCATGCAAAACAGTATCATAAGCAAGCTTTAGCTATAGGGGCATGCACTTCTTGAAATACGCTCATCTTGGACCATGTTTCACAAAACCCAGCGAAGCTTAGTTTCACATTTGAAAAATTTTCACTAATGCTTTAAAATAGATAAGTATATTAAAACGAAGCCTGAAATAAGGAAAGATCATGTCAGTTACTTTTAAGTTGAAACGGAAAAAGCGCAATAGAAAGCATGGCTTTTTAATGCGCATGGGCACGCGCCATGGCAGAAAAATTGTAGCTCGTCGGCGTGCCATTGGTAGAAAGCGCGTCGCAGTTCATGCCTAAAGGTAGAATTGCCCGTGCCATTTCTTGTTTTACAACCCCAGAAATAAAAAAGCTTTTATATCAAGGTCGGCCTGTATATAGCAGTGCCGAACTTGATATTCGGGCATTGGCAACAAAGCAGCCATTCGCCAAGATTCTTATTGTTACCCCGAAAAAAATTGGGTCTGCCCCCGCACGTAATCTTTTAAAAAGACGTTTGAAGGCGATTTTCTATGAAGAGAAATTGTATCAGCGGCCCTATAACCTTGCAGCACTGTGCAGAAAAGGAAGTCCCCAGTTAAGCTTTGACGACCTTAAAACGATCCTGCTAAACTGTTATAAGGCCCTCAAAACAGAATAAGGCTTGTATGGTAATCTATCTATTCAATGCACTCGTTACCTGCTTACGCCCCCTTTTGGGGCCTCCCGGCTGTTGCCGTTTTGCACTCCCCTGCACACAGTTTGCTCATATGGAATTGAACGACAAATCGCTCTTTAAAGCCCTCTGGTCTATTGCAAAACGCGTCATGGCTTGTAATCCACTCTTTTAAGCATATACATACGCTTCGCACAAGCCCTATCAACTTTTCTTGCAAACCTAGTTTGCGTAACAAAAACTCAAATTATCTCCCCGCTCAACCGAACTCTTTTCGTTTAAAAAGAGGCCCGCCTGCTCGCATTATTCGCTTACACCCTTTGACCATATATTTATAATTGAAAAAATTCTTGCTTTATTGTAAGCGAGTTTTGTAAGATAGTTAATGAAGTACTAGTACCACGAGGAGAGAGAGAAAAAACAAAATGATTTTACCTAACAAAAAGAGGGGACGATTATGAACAAAAAACTAATAGCTCTAACATTACTTGCTGTCCTTGCAGAACAAGGAATTGCGTTTGCAGGCGAGTACGTTGCAGCTCCAACTTATAGCACCTATAGCAATGGAAATGGCGAATGCTGCCCAGCACCCCGTCCAGTATGTTGCAAAAGAAAACGTGTCCGCAGAGTTCGCAGCTGCTGCCCACGAGTATTTAGAAACAGAAGCTGCTGCCGACCAGCTGCTTGGCGTAGACGCCGCGTCAGCCGTCCAGCTTGCCGAGTAAAAAGAGCATGCTGCCCACGTGCACGTTGCTGCAGACCTAAAGCAGCCTGCTGCCCAGCACCAGCACCTGTATGCGCAGCTCCAGCTTGTGTACAAGGATCTGTAACCACAACCTGCGCAACAACATCTTCATGTGCAGCACCTACGTACGCAACTGAATCAGTAGCAGCTCCACAATTTGAATATTCTGAGGGACTTGAGCCAATAGTTGAAGGCCCAATGGAAACTGCAGAATTTGCAGAAGAAGAAACTGAATTATAAGACTCTTTCTATCGTAGAATCGTACTTTACAAGAATATACGGGCACCCAGCCCGTATATTCTTTATTATTTATTATACAAACTCTTGACAAGTAGCAACATGATTGTGGTAGGCTAGTACTTAGTAGTAAAAACAGTATAACTTAAAAGAAAGGAATACCATGAAAAAGCTTATGGCTATCGTGTTATTAGGCGCCGCTACAATTAGTACGAGTGCATTTGGTTGGTTTGGCAGAGGGGCTTGTTGTGACACTGGTTGTGGATCGTATTATTATACCACAACATGTTGCGACACTGGTTGTGACACAGGCTGTAGTACATGCGGCTGGTGGTAATCACGATATTTAGAGTCCTGCAAGCTTCGGCATGCGGGACTTTTTTTATTTTAAACTATGAAAGGACTACGATATGAAGAGACTTTTATATCTAGCCTTACTTATTCCCTGTGTGGCTCAAGCACAAAAAGGATGCACGGTATGCCCTTCTCAACGGAGTTTAGAATCTGGGGGCGCAATAAGACAAGCTGAAGGCGGAGCAATGGGACAAACAATGCCTGCATTTAGGGGCGAGGGTTCTCAACGAGCGGAGTATGAGTCGGGACAATAAGGCTCCTCAAGAGCCGTTACATACGAATTATAATATTAATACTAATTTTGGTGCCGAGAGACGGAATCGAACCATCGACACGAAGCTCTTCAGGCTTCTGCTCTACCACTGAGCTACCTCGGCAAACCATATGAAAAGGTTACCTTTTTAGCCGTATTTGTCAACTATCAATTCAGCAGTTCTGCCTAATAATAGAGCTATTATTTCTCCATACGTTCGCCCTTGGAATTTCTATGCAAATCGCCTTCGGTTTTACCTGATAGTATGATTCTTCTACGCTACCTTTGAATTCCTTATTGCCAATCAACAAAGCCTTTGCTACGATAATAAAACCTTTGTTACGATTAGTCGGCTACCGCGACCGAAAGTCGCAGCTTAAAAAAGCTCAGTTGACCAGCTTCAGCCAGGGGCTTGCATAAAGGCAATCGGCGTATCGGGGTTCTAAAGAACACACCTTGGGATGCGCGCCAATTCTAAGCTCTGTTACTTAGAGGCTAACCAAAGGGCATAATTTTGGAGATTTAATGGAAATAAAAAACAGGATTTCGCAACACAACTGCATATGGCTGATATAAAAAAACTGCTTGAAAGCTATCAAACAACATTTTTCGCTGAACTGATACTCTAAAAACTGAGCAAGAGCTTGAAGCCTTTCGTGTTGCTCATTTAAGCAGGCAAGGAAGCTTAAGTCAGCTCATGCATCAGCTCAAAAACTTTTCTTTAGAAGAGAAAAAAACGCTGGGCCCACTTTTTAATGACTTAAAAGAGCGAGCTCAGGATGCCTTTAAAAAACGGAAGAAGAGCTTGCTCATGCAAAAATAGAGCATGAAAATCAGCGCAATGCCTCATTTTGATGTAACTGCCTATAAGCCCTTTCACTCACAAGGAAGCTTACATCCTTATACCCATGCTGATTGAGCAGGTTGAAGATATATTTATAAGCATGGGCTTTGAAATTGTTGAAGGTCCAGAGATTGAAACCGATTTTTATAATTTTCAAGCACTCAATATTCCGGCGGATCACCCTGCGCGAGATATGCAAGATACCTTTTGGCTTACCCTCCCTGGGCTGCTTATGAGAACGCATACCTCATCGGTCGAAATTCATACGATGCTCAAGCGCAAACCGCCATTTGCTATAGCCGTGTCCAGGAAGAGCTTATCGAAATGAAGCGACCGATGCTTCTCACGATTTTATGTTTATGCAGCTTGAAGGATTATTTGTAGATAAGAATGTTTCACTTGCAAATCTATTTGCAACGGTGAAAACATTTCTTACAAGATTTTTTTGAAAAAAAAGATTTAGCAATAAAAATACAGCCAAGTTATTACCCTTTTGTAGAGCCGGGCGTAGATATAATTATGTCATGCCCTTTTTGTACGCAAGGATGCTCAGTATGCAAAAGAACACGCTGGATAGAGATGGGCGGTGCCGGGCTTACCCATCCAAATGTGCTAAAAGCATGCAATATTGATCCAAAGGAATATAGTGGATTTGCATTCGGGTTTGGTCTTACACGTTTGGTAATGCTTAAATATGGCATTACCGATATACGATTATTGCATGCAAATAAGATGGAATTTTTAAAGCAATTTTAGAATAAAATTGGGAGAATGAATGGAGATAAGCAAAGTTGTTATACCTGCAGCGGGCCTTGGAACGCGTTTTTTGCCTTATAGCAAATCTATGCCGCGCGAAATGTTACCTCTTCTTAATAAGCCGGCAATGCAGCATGTTGCAGAAGAGGCACTGCTTTCAGAGCTTGCCAATATCATAGTTATTACCTGCAAAAGGGAAAGAATGCAATTGCAGATCATTTTGATATGTCATCGATTAATACCAGTCTAAAGGAACATGATAAATTGGGCTTCTTGCAAGTGTTGAAAAGCTTGCACGACTCGCTCAATTTACCTATATTCGCCAACCAGAACCGCTTGGGCTTGGCCATGCAGTTTGGCTTGCTCGTCATTGCATCAATAAAGAATATTTTGCTGTCGCGCTGCCCGATGATATTATTGTCAGCAAACAGCCAGCATTAAGCCAACTTATACGCGTTGCTCGTCAAGAAAAAGCAAGCGTCATTGCGGTACAAGAAGTGCCTACTGAATGCATATCCTCATATGGTATTGTCGCGATAAAAAAGAGCATTACTCCTAATTTGTTTCAGCTTTCAAATGTTGTTGAAAAGCCGCATCCAAAAGATGCTCCTTCCTCACTTGCCATTGTTGGCAGATATGTTCTTTCTTCAAAAATTTTCCAATCACTTGATGAAATGAGTTCCTATGAGCAAAGTGAACTTACATTTAACCGATGCAATTGCCCATATGATGCAGCATAATGAGCGCGTTTTTGCTTATAAAGTGCAAGGAATTCGGTATGATATTGGTACGCCGCTTGGCTGGATTAAAGCGGTTATAGGTGCATCCTTACAAGATCCTGAATATGGCCCAGCTATTCGTAAATTCTTAACAGATGTTAATTCGCACTGAATCATTTCTGTATAATCCAGCAAAAATCATTGAGCATAACCTCTAGGAATCATGAACTATATAAAATTCTTTACCGACACTAGTCTTGAAGATACGCCGCATCGTTGGGGCAAAAAATGCCTCATTGGGTGAAATGATTCAACAACTTAAGCAGGCAGGCATCAGGGTTCCTCTCGGATTTGCGGTCACCGTTAAAGGATACTGGGACCATCTAGAACATAATAATCTCATTCCCCAGATGAAAAAAATTATTGAACGCCTCGATTCTCCATCAGGCATTGCCTCGGTGCAAGAGGCTGGCAAAGTTAAGAGATCTTATTTATAATGCCCCGCTACCAGAAGATCTTGTTCACAGAAATTACAGAGGCATATGCAACACTTTCTAAGCATGTACGACAGCTCTGCTCTTGATGTAGCAATTAGGTCTTCAGCTACCGCAGAAGATTTACCTACTGCATCATTTGCGGGCCAGCAAGAAACCTATTTAAATATTAGAGGCATTGATGCCGTTCTTGATGCTACAAAAAAATGCATGGCTTCGCTCTTTACTGATCGTGCCATTGTTTATCGCATGGAACAGCATTTTGATCATTTTAAAGTCGGCATATCGGTTGGTATACAAAAAATGGTCCGCTCCGATAAGGCGAGCTCAGGTGTTACTTTTTCTCTTGATACTGATACAGGATTTAAAGATATTGTGGTCATAACTTCATCGTATGGACTTGGAGAAAATATTGTTAAGGGAGTGGTAAATCCTGATGAGTTTCATGTGCATAAGCCCACGCTGGCGCTTGGATTTAAGCCGATAGTAAAAAAATATCTGGGCAGCAAAGAACTAAAATTGATCTACACGGAAAATAAAAAGTATCCTCTTGAAAATGTGCCCGTAAGCCACGAGGAGCAGCATCGCTTTTCGTTAACTGATGATGAAATCTTAGAACTTGCTCGCCAAACGGTTATTATAGAAGAACATTATACTAAGCTGCGTGGCTGCCTGGTGCCCGATGGATGTAGAATGGGCAAAAGATGGTATTGATCAGACGATCTATATAGTCCAAGCTCGCCCAGAAACCATCTATGGCCAAAAAAAATGGCAAGATCTACTCATTCGATATACCTTAAAAGAAGATTGCTCGAAAGCGCATGTTATTACCAGCGGACTGAGCATCGGTCAAAAAATAGCTCATGGCAGTGCCCGTATTTTAAAAAGCATTCATGAACACACTGAATTTCATCAAGGAGATATTCTCGTTACCCCCATGACTGATCCCGATTGGGTTCCGCTCATGAAAAAGGCTTCCGCCATTATTACCGACAAAGGTGGAAGGACCTGCCATGCCGCAATTGTAAGCAGGGAGCTTGGAATTCCCGCGGTCATTGGCACAGGAAATGCAACCGAGATTATAACCGATGGCGAATCAGTAACTACCGATTGCAGCCGCGGAGCAACCGGCTATGTCTATCAGGGTGCACTTGAATTTGAGATCATAAAAACTGAATTAAAGACTCTACCAAAGCCTCGGGTACCTATTTTGCTTAATATTGCTGATCCTGACCATGCATATAAACTTTCTTTTCTTCCGGTATCTGGCGTAGGGCTTGCTCGGCTTGAGTTTATCATCACAAACTTTATAAAAATTCATCCCATGGCAGTGTGCAAGATGGACAAAATAAAAGATCCAGGGATAAAAAAAACAATCGAAGATCGCGCTTTTGCCTATGGAGATCCCATTACTTTTTATCGAGATACCCTCGCACAAGGCATTGGCCTCATTGCTGCGGCATTTTATCCACGCGAAGTCATTGTACGTTTGTCGGACTTTAAAAGCAATGAATATCGCAATCTACTTGCTGGAGAAGATTTTGAACCCGTTGAGGAAAATCCTATGATTGGGTTTCGTGGGGCAGTCCGCTACTGCGACCCAGCGTATGCACCAGCCTTCGCCCTTGAATGTGCGGCAATCAAAAAAGTCCGCAATGTCATGGGTCTTACCAATGTTAAGCTCATGGTCCCTTTTGTGCGCAATCTGTATGAAGCAGGCTGCACTGTGGCAGCGCTTGCTGAGCATGGTCTTAAACGGGGCGAAAATGGGCTTCAACTGCTCATGATGTGCGAGGTTCCTTCCAATGTCATTTTGCTCGAAGAGTTTTCACAGTATTTTGATGGCTTTTCAATCGGATCAAATGATCTAACTCAGCTTACTCTTGCGGTTGACCGAGACTCAGAACTGTTAAGTCCACTTTTTAATGAAAAAGATCCGGCGGTTATGAAAATGTTTAAAATGGCTTTGGATGCTGCGCATAAGGTCAATACCTATATGAGCATCTGCGGCCAGGCCCCTTCCGATTTTCCAGAGATCGCAGATTTCCTTATCGATAACGGTATCGACGCGCTCTCGCTTAATCCGGATTCGGTTATCCCCTTCTTAATGCATGAAGCAGGGAAATAGAATTTCTTTAAAGATTATTATACATTGAAACTAATTATTGTGAGACAGACCGCCGCCTTATATGAGTGCGATATATCATAAATCTAGTCGAGGCTGCGAGCCTCTCGATCTAGAGAAGTAGCCGCTTCCTTCAGTTCATTAAAATTTTTGGCTTTTGTAAGTTTTTTAAGGGCTCTTATAATAAAAGGATATATCCTTTTATAGTAGGCAATTTTCCCATCAACACGGCTTATGCTTAACAGGGGAAAAATTACATTCGTAAATTTATCCCCGAAAGTTCTTGATTTTTCCATTTCTTCGCCAATATTCTTACTCTGTAAATCGTTTAAATAACCCTTAAGGTAGGAAATCAATGTTCTAAATGCAATGTGATCATGCGGATCTTTCGCACGCCGAATTAAAGGCAGCAAATTACGTTTATCATTCCAATGAAAAATGTTAGGGCCTTCTTTATCCGCCCAGGTCGAGGGAGCCCACATCCAACGAATATTAGAAGGGGCATAATATCCCTTGATATTGGGTTTAATCGAATCTATAATCTCATGCCTATAACTCTGTGCATCTATTTTTCCGTAGGAATGATATTCCCGAGCTAAGTTTTGTGAATCTGAATCAGGACTTTGAGTGTGCACAGAGCTATAAATGATGGCTAAAATAAAAAGAATTCTGCAACAAAAATTTCGGTAAGCAACCATAATTTCCTTTATGTTTAGTACTCAATTAAGTTGTAGGTAAAATCGTACTCAAGATACCAGCAAAATATAAAATATAAAAAAGGGTTTCTAAAATATCGATTAGATCAGCCTCTTCCCTTGTCGACGTGCTCTTTTTCACTTCAGAAAACTTTAAATTATAGAATTTTGCCTCCAAACTAGTAAAGCCCGCATGACTTAAGCGTCCAAAAGGCGATGGAGCTCGCTGAGCAAATAAAAATCGTAATATTTCCCACTTTATCTTTGAGCTATTTTTGATACAATCGATACACACTATCAACAAGATTGGGATGATCTTGCTGCCTTTTATAACGAGAATTTTATGGATAAGTTTTTCTTGTTGTCTCTTCTCGGACCGATGCCAGATAAAGTCGATCTACAGGCACAAGTTGTAGAATCTGTTGACTGTGGTTCTTATGTCCGCCATAAGGTTGAATATTGCTCCGAAGCCCATGAACGTATACCCGCGTATCTGCTTATTCCGAAAAACCTTAGTGGTCCAACCCCTGCGGTTTATTGCCATCACCAACATGGTGGGAATTTCGCATTGGGAAAAAGCGAGTTAGTTGGATTAGCAGGAGATCCTGACCAGGCCATTGCTGTTGAGCTTGCTGAACATGGCTATATCACCCTTGCCCCGGATGCTCTAGCCTTTGAAGAGCGTAACTGGACGGCCGATAAATCGGGCAGGGCTGAGTATTTTGAATTGGCCACACGGCTGGTAAAAGGCCAGACCCTGTTGGCAAAGGCTTTGCACGATGTGTCCGTTGGTATCGATTACTTGCAAAGCAGGCCAGAAGTGGATAAAAACAAAATTGGGTTTATAGGCCACTCGTATGGCGGACGCATGGCACTCTGGGCTCCTGTTTTTGATAGAAGAATTGTAGTTACCGTGTCTAACTGTGGATGTGTCAACTACAAAGATTCGCTCTCACGAGATATAGGAATCCAGATGGAGTTCTGCGTACCTACCATCCTGCAACATGGCGATATTGAGGCTTATACATTTTTAGACCACTTTTTGAGAAAAGCCACAGTTTAACACCGAGACAGGTTTTCAATGAATTACAAACATATTTTCATTTTTTTCATATCCACGGCGTTACATGCCATGGAAACAACTATAACCCAACGTGAGAGAAAGCATCTGGGTAAAGAAAAGATGGCATTTCTGGAAGAAGCTGCAAAAAAACTATCAAGAAGCGTATATAACCAACCTGCTACGCTAGCAGAACTCTGCTTTAAAAAAATCTACAATCGCGCATTGAAGTTGCAAGACTACGGCCCAATTGAAAACGAAGCCAGTATTGTGAAAGCAAAAGCGCAAACAGCGTATAAGCAAAAGCATGCTGTTACTTTTCTCAAACTTTTTCGGGAACTCTGCAAGCCTGAGATTACGAATTGCCAAAGTCCCCATTTCTGTATGATCTGCTCATTGGGACGTTATTTCATAGTGCAAAAAAAAAATAACTTATCTATTTTTCTACTTGATGCCGGTTTTAGTTGTATAGACACAGTAGCCGGCGAATTTTGGGGCATAACGGATGATAGCAGGTATGTGCTCATTTCTACGCAAGCCTGTTCATTTTTACTAGAACTCCCCTCTCTTGAAATCATTCTTTTAAAAGAACCTTTTCAACCGCAAGATGATGCCCTTATTCTTCATGAAAATCGAACTCATACCCTTCTAAAAAATTTTATTAAATACGTGCGAATTCCGTCTATCAATGGCAGCCACCCCCATGCCGAAGAGATCGAAATGCTCCTTCATGAATTAGCGTCCAAACTCGGTAGCGATGATTATTTATTTGGGTCAGTGTTTTTTGGAGGACGATCCTATATAGCAAGGCGGGCCAAATATAATTTTAATGATCCCTGGTTCCGTGCTGAAGAGCTTATGGGTCGCAATCTTGATGCAATTCCCTCAATATACCTTACAGGCCCCAACTCACTCGTTGATAAGGTGCTACGAAGCTATATTGATGGAAAAGGATTTTCTGCATATTGCGGCAACGTGACCAATGATGCACGCTATGGTATCCTTGGTGGTGTAAATGTCGACAATGGCGATATAACTCGTGATGGACGCGCGTACAGCAATTTAATCATACGCGTTGATTTTGCCCAAATTGGCACACCTCAGGAGATGAAAGCCTTTGAATATATAAGTCCAGGCCATATTGAGGATATAGAGATCAGCCCAGATGGTAACTTAGCGCTTGTATTGATAAACGCAAACCCGAGGGAAACTCATCATTATCTAACATCACTCAACAAGGAGCAATCTACCGAGGAAGATACTGATACTAACTTCAAGCCATTAAAAACCGAGGAAGAAAGGAAAGCATTTAAGGCAAAACACTTTGCCGAAACGAAGGTACTGCTTTTTGATCTTAATACCGGCAATCACCATGTTCTCCTAGAAAAGCAGCCCATCGTGTTCATGCACTTTTATTTTCAGGGAGGCGGCTTTTATATTTGGGATGGATCGAATAACTTTTACAACTACAATCTTGAAAAGATGCTGGCCACTTTAAAACTAAGTCAGCTCGTGCGCATCTTGGAATTTGAAAAAATGGCCCGGGCGGTTGACGAAAAAAGATTTCTTGATGAAGAAGAACAACAAAAGCTTCTCGGTTTTATCGAAAGGATCCATAATCCTGATATCGGGTTAGTACTTCAACAGCGCTTCAATCTATAAAAGCCTGCTTGTATGACTAGAATAATATAAAAAAATGTGAGATGAAAGAGATGAGTTGCATGACACATACAACTGAAAACAAAATCTACCCAGAAGCACCTGTGTTAAAACGAGTACTTGGCAATGGAATGACCGTCCTTGTGCGCACAGTAAATACCTTGCCAAAAGTTTCTTTACAGATATGGTACAATGTGGGCTCTAAAGATGAAAAAGCTGAAGAGAGAGGCTTGGCCCATTTAATCGAGCACATGATTTTTAAAGGCACCGATAAGCTCTCTGAATCAGATATTGATGCGCTTGCTTTGAGGCTCTCAGGATCCATTAATGCCTTCACCACATGGGATTATACACGCTATATTTTTAATATGCCGAAGCATACCTGGCATGAAATACTCCCAGTGATGGCTGATTCGATGGTTAATACTGCGTTTAAGAGAGAGCATTTGAACTCAGAGATAAAGGCAATATTTCAAGAAATCAAACTACATCAGGACAATTATCAAAGAACACTGATAAGACAAATGCTGTCTGCTGTGTTTGCTGGCACTCCTTATCATCATCCTATTCTTGGCTATAAGGAAGAGCTTTGTACTTACCAAAGTGATGATCTTCGTGATTTTTATAAGAGGCACTATTGTCCAAATAATGCCACACTCATCGTAGTGGGCGATGTTGAGAGTGAAGAGGTTTTTGAACAAGCGAAAAAAAACTTTGAGCATATACCACCAAATGAAGGCTACACGAAAAAAAAAGTGTGCTTTAATCCGCAAATTCAGGCAAAGAGTCTTACTTTGTATCGCGATGTGAAGCAACCATTTGCGCTTGTTGGATGGGTAATACCCGGATCCTGCGCAAAAAGTGATCCGCTCCTTGAGGTGATCGCAAGCATTATAGGCTCAGGAAGAGGATCACGATTATATAAAAAGCTTGTTAATGAGCTACAGCTTGTTACCTCGGTTGATGCTCTTGTATTTTCACTGATTAACACGGGTTTATTTCTTGTTACCTATGAGCCAAGTCATATTGAAAATGTACCTGCAATTGAAGCAATAATTGCCCAGGAAATTGAGGTTCTCATTAAAGATGGTATCCAAGAAAAAGAGCTGCAGCGAGCAGTTAATAAAACGCACATGAATTATTATACTTTGTTAGAAAGCATAGAATATCAAGTATTTAAGATCGGTAAAAACTGGATTGCGAGTGGCGATGAAAACTTTGCTTTTCAGTATCATATTGAGCCCAGCAAAGCGGTCGCGCAATATGTACATAATCTCATAAAAAGCCATTTTAGGGAGTCGGTAATGCATAGGGGCATAGTAGCCCCCCTACCTGAAGATCAAAAACAATCCTGGCTAGATGAGCAAAAAGAATCAAATGAAAATGATCAAAAATTGCTATCTATGCGCATACGTACCACGCCGATTGAAAAGCCCATCTATGCGCCTACCATTACAGTGCCTAAAGCACCAACTTTCAAGTTCCCGCAGTCACAGCAATTGGTGCTTTCTAATGGCATGAAAATGCTCTATTACGATAATTGTACTACGCCAAAAGTAACAGTAACCATTGAGCTTAAGGCAAAGGATTATTTTGATGATGAAAATAAGCAGGGTCTTTATGCTTTTATGAGTGCTCTTTTAACTGAGGGAACGAGGAATCATACTGCCTCACAACTCGCTGATGAGCTCGAGTTACGGGGCATGTCTTTAACTATCACTCCTGGGTATATTTCATTAACGATGCTTAGCCATGATTTTGAAAAGGGGCTGGAGATCATACAAGAAATCCTGCTGCAGCCGCTCTTTGCTGAGCAGGATATTGAAAAAGTGCGAAGCCGCATTCTGGCGAGCATTAAGAGCTTTTGGGATGAGCCAAGATTGTTTTCTGAGCAGCTCGCAAAAGAGAAGATATATGCCGGCCATCCGTATAGCAAAAATCGATTGGGCACCAAAGAAGTTATTGAAAAAGTCACGCGAGAAGACATTGTAGAACTTCATAAAAAGTTTATTACGCCATTGGGAGCAAAAATTGCTGTGGTTGGCAATCTCGCGCAGCATAACCTTAAAGAGCTTTTGAACAAAAACCTTGGCCGTTGGCAGGGACAGCCCGTGCAGGAACCAGCAATGCCACCTCTTTTACCTGCAAAAGCAAGCAGCATTATCTATCCGATAAATCGCAATCAGGTAGTGCTTTGCTTTGCCGGTCTGTCGGTCGATCGCCTGAACCCAGACTATGACAAACTCTTGCTTTTTGACCAAATCTTTGGCGGCGGCGCGCTTGGTTCGCTTAGTTCTCGCTTATACCAATTGCGTGAACAATCGGGTCTCTTTTACACTATTGCAGGATCCCTTATAGCAGGTTCTGACTTGCAGCCGGGCATGATAATGATAAGGACAACTGTTTCTCCAGATCGACTTGCTGAAGCAGAAAAAGCAATTCAGGCTATTATTGATACAGCGATTGATACCGTTACCCAAGAGGAGCTTGATGAGGCACGTAATGTTATACAAGCTACTGTGGTTAATAATTTTGTAAATAATGTGGGCATATGCCAAACTTTTCTTGCGTTAGATAAGTATGGCTTTGCCCCAAACTATTTTGATGAAAGAACTGAGCAATTGGCTAAAATCTCGCTCAATGAGGTGAAAGCAGCGGTAAAGAAAGTTCTTTCCAATGAGCATTTAATAACAATCGAAGCAGGACCGCTTTAATCTTTTTTCCTTGGAATCCCTAATACTTTCTTACCCTCGCGGACAGCGATGCCCTGGATATACACCATCGCTTGTGCTTCAGCAACTTCCATCTGGCGCTTGAAGCTTCCAGCAACCAAGCTTATCTAATATGAAAGGCGTTTAATCAGCGTCCTCTAAATATTGGTTGCGTAATCGAAAATTGTATGATTTTAGCCGTCGAATCAATATTGTTCACTAGTTTAAATCTATTTTTAAAATATTCACAATAAATACCATAACCTCCTAAAACATTCTTAAAAGCAGCCGAATAAGAGCCCACTTTATAAAAAAAGCTCTTCAATTCAGTATCGACAACATAATAATCGTCATTTTTAGTCTGTAGGATATTGCCCGGATCACTATAATCGCTATAACCATATCCCACTAAGTCCTGTGTTCGCCCGACAGGCTTACCTTCAATTTTTTGAGCATATATCCTGCCATTTAAAATTTTACTTAAAGGGTAACAGGAATCAGTAAAACCCAATTTGACCTGTACGATGTTAGGATTATCAATCACAATGATATATTCAGGAACTTTCATATTAGATCTGTTATCCTGCTCAAACCGTTTTGCGAGATAATCAGCACCCCATATGCGGGTTAAATCATCGCCAACTTCATGCCATTTATTTGCATCCATTTTTTTATGCGTAAGAATTTTTCCATTTTTATACATCTTTCTGAATCTTTCTTGAATGGTTTTTCGCATTTCATCAAGATTCATCACAAAATTCAAGCCACCCGCTCCTTCATGGGTAAGCAAACGTTTAGCTTCTTCTAATTTAGCCTCATACTTTGGGTAAAGCTCCCGAAAAAGGTTTAGAGAATCAAATTTTGATTTTTCCTCACCTGGAAGCTTCGGTGCCTGGGTTTCTTCACGACTTTTTTTCTCTAATAGTTTTTCTATAATTTCTGCAGATGTTAATGGTTTATGAGCAATCCAGGCTTTCTCCATAGATGACACATAAATCGGCAGTCCGAGACTCAACATTACTAGTATTAAATTTAGCTTCACAATAAAATCCTTCTTTAAACAAATACCTTCACGCAATTGTTTATATTTGAATTTTACCATACATGCTTGATTTAAATCAATAGTTTAAAGAAAAGATTCAGAAAGCCAGTTTTTTCGTTTTTCCCGATCGCAGCCGGCTCGCCAACGCCCCAAATTTCATCGAAGTTTTCGAGCTTACTACATTTTTCATAAAGCCTCCGATTTCCAGAGTTTTCTATATGGTATTTTAAAGAAACTCATCATAAAGATCAATCTCTAAAAATTCAACCCGACCACTTTTTACTTCGCTTACCGTCGAAAACCACTTCTTCTCTCCTTGCAGCAATGATCCTGAGATAAAAGATGGAAAAACGGCCAAACCTAGATAGTTATAATGCACATACGAATTTTTAACAAGACATAATCTTACACGAAAAAATATAAGATGGTTTTTCGACCAAAACCAGACAAAAAGATGGTGGATTTTTGACCAAATTTTTGCAAAAAAGAGGATTATTTTCCCAGCAATGTACTATTTACGATCACTGATTGCATTTCTTAAAGAGGGGTGGTGTAATTTCGTTGATTGAGTTGAGATTTTCTGAATTAATTTATTGATCATGCCTCTAAATCTATGAATTCAGGATGGTGGATTTTCGAAGAACATATATTGAAAAGATGGTGGATTTTTAACCAAAATAGGCTAGATTTGCAAAAAGGGCACGCAATAAAAAAGGTTAAGCATCTAAAAGCCGGTGAAGCTCGCTGAGCAAATAAAAAGGGAGGGAGAGCAATGAATACTGAATCGGTTCCCCCTCGTGATCTTTTATCTCTACATTCGTTTGACTTGGCACATCCGAGTTAATGCGCGCAGCAAGAGAAAACTCTTTGAGTCCCATAAATAAATGCAATGATTTTAGGCCGCCGGTGGTACCTGCTTTAACTTCTATGGGGATTACTCTGTTGCCATGTTGAATGACATAATCAATTTCAGCATTAGACCCTTTTTTTTCAGTGCGGTCCCAATAATAAAGAGCCGGTTCAATATACTCTAATTCAAGTGTACGTAACAGTTGGCCGACTACTTGCTCAGCTATTCCACCTTTGTTAATTAATTCAATTTCATCCACCATATTCAATTGGCCGAGAGAAAGCTTTAATGCTGCTGAGCACAACCCGACGTCTAAAAAGATTATCTTAAGACTTTTGGGTTGAATTTCTGCTGCTAAGGGCACACCATTAGCCGCGCATCCAGACACTCGATGGCAAATGCGGGCCTTGCATAGTAAGTCGAGTGCTTGCTTTATTGTATGAATCCGTGCTGCTGGATTGACCTTGCTATAAATGAATTTTTCGCCGAGCCGAGAAGGAACGGCTTCGATAATCTCATCAAATCTCTCTATTGCTATCCTGCCGCTATATTTAGCAATGTCATCCCGATAGGCTGCCATGAGATTATGATGTATGCGACCCACAGCTTTCAACGAATGTTTTTTTGACCAACTGTCAACTGCACGCGGCATGCCACCTATAATGAGATACTCCTTAAAGAGCTTCATGAGCATGTCATGAATAGCTTGAGGAATTTGAGTTTTCCACGTAAAGGCTTTTATGTAATCTACCAAGTTCCCATTATCATTTGCCAACAAAAATTCTTCGAAAGATAAAGGCTCAACATGCATATATTCTATCCTGCCTACAGGCATGCTAAAGGAATGATTTGCCAAAACAAATTCTAAAAGAGACCCAGCAGCAATGACAGGGAGCTCAGGCATATCTTCAGCGAACCATCGCAACTTTGCTAAAAGCTCTGGAGCCGCCTGGATTTCATCCAAAAATAGAATGTTTGTTCTTATGTCAATCGATTTAGATATCCCTGTCAAGTTCAGGAGTATTTCATTGGGATCATTTGAGCGGAAAAGTGAAGCCATTTGAGGGCTTTTTTCTAAATTTATTTCGATCAATGTTCGCCCCTGGGATTGCGCAAGCTGGCGTACGAGCCACGTTTTACCTACTTGACGTGCCCCACGAATTACCAAAGGCCTTCGATCATCCGATAGCAACCATTCAGTTAGAAAGGTCATGTATACTCGTAGCATAATAGCACTCCTTAAACTGTTGTTATTTTAGTGTAGCCTAGAGGAGCATAAGTGTCAAAAAGAGGGCCTTCCTTATGACGCTTTCCGCCAATAAGAGGGCCCTCTTTTTACCAGTTTAAAAGGATCAGATATTCGAAAAATCCCTCATAGAGCGAAAATCGTATTTTTAGGTAATTTTTGGAATAAGGGTCATAGAAATCAAAACAATACTCATCTATATCAAAACTCATGCCCAAAAAAAGGATAAAACTGGAAATAGCGAATCCAATTTATCAGCAAATAGCACCGACACATGAGAAAAAACATTTACTATGCATGCTCAATTGATTCAAGAACAAAAATTTGACGATCTGCATGCCAGATTAAGGTAGTAATAGATTCATTGGTTAAAGCTGGCAATTCTTCTACATTATGCCCCAAATGACTAAGTAACGAGCCAAGCACATGTCCATGGGTTACAACGGCAATATGTTGCCCTGTATGTTTTTGTGCAATGGCACGAAGATAATTCATAACCCGTGCCACCACTTTATCACGTGGTTCAGCTCCAACTTTTTCGGGCAACGCTTCATGGCTAAATGGACCATATACTTCTTGCATTTCTTGTTTAGTAAGTCCCTGAAGTTTGCCAAAATGCCCTTCTCGCAAATCAGCAGCAAGAATGATTTCTAATACAAATAATTCAGAAATCTCTTGAGCCGTTTGATGAGCTCGTTGCAAATCAGATGAATAGAGAGCCGCGAACGATGTCTGCTTTTTTTTGAGAAATAGCGCCACTTTTTGCGCTTGCTCTTTGCCGGTTGCGTTAAGCGGAATATCTGCATGCCCCTGCAATCTGCCGGCAAGGTTCCAATCAGTTTGGCCATGGCGAATGAGAAATAAAGTAGTTGTAGTCATGTGAAACGCAGTTTATAAGTCCATAATTTTATGTAATTTGCCTTCGTGCTTTTCTTACATCCACTGAGCAGTCTGCTAATAGCCGCCCTGCTCCATTATTTTTTCACGGTGCATTTGCAGATTGCTTTTGCTGTGTCATAAGCGCACGTGCCTCATCATCCCTCAACCACTTTTTATGTTGTATGAGATATTCTGCTTGGAATTCAATGAGTTCTTCATCCCAGGGTTTTGTTATCGCACGCGCATAGAGATACCCCTGAAAAGCAATATTTCTTTTCCGGCATTCTTTCAAAACTGATTCCAAGTACTCTAAGGTATCATCAAACATGATAATTTTTTTTGGAACATACTGAATAGTATCTAAAAACGCAATTATTACCGGGCCCTTGAGTAATGTATCTGTTGCTAGGATTCCTTTGTAGAATACTGGCTTATGATTCTCAAGTGGTATATCTATGATTAAATCGGCAAAAGACCCTTGAAATCCGAATGATTTCAGGTGATCATAGCGCCAGGCTTCAATTCTTTCTAAGGGACCGAATTTTCCTGTATTCATGGCAGTAACTGCAATGACAGGAACTCCTCTTTCTTGCAGTGCACTTATTTTTTGAATAATCATTGGCTCAATGAGTGGCCGCTCCACTTCTCTGAGTGAAATGTCAGCATAAATGTCCCAATTTTTGATCTCAGGGTGCTTTATGAGTAGCTTTTTTCTAAATTCCTCCGCTTGAGGAGTATGTTCGTTGATAGAATAGGTATCTGTGGGTTGGATAAGGGTTTCATCGACATCAATGAGTACTAATGTGTCCGTTTTTATTGCATTAAAATCAACTTCAGCAAAGGAATGAATTGTTTTGATTGGCTGAGCTATGTTGGTAAAATGGAGCCAGATTCCTAGGAGCAATGTTGCTATGCTAAGCGCCCCATAATTGATGATGTTTTTGTTGTAAAGATTCATAGTTCCTCTATTTTTGTTTTTATTTTCACTTGTAACTCTGGCATGTGTTCCATCATTTCAATAAATTGAGATCGATTTTTATTTTTGAGATATACATCAAAAAAATCAACTACGAGTTTTCGGGTAATCTCAATCCCTTTTAATGGAGCAATTGCATCCGGTGCTAGAGTTGGAAACAATATCGGGTAATCACTAAAGCTCATATGATGTGCATTTTTAAAAAATACTAAATATGTATCATTCGTAAGATTGTTGAATAGATTATTAATAGGTGGCATATGCTGCTCAAGATAACCGGCAGCGCACAATGTATCATATTCCGATTTTGTCATATGAACCTGTGCAAGCATCTTATTAGATGGGTGTACAAATTTTTTGGCCAGTACTATCATAAATGGCTTATTAAAAGCTTTTTCAGCATCTTTACCTTGTAACGCGCCATCAATATCAGCGCCTGCTTTGCATCTGATATCTATTCGACATGCTTGAGTCGCAGCGGCGCCCCCAAAGGAGTGGCCAAATACACCAATTCGTGATAAATCAAATTTAGCAGTTAAGAGGCCATTTGGATCATGCTTGTTAATCTTTTCTAATTCATCAAGAACAAATTGAATATCGTGCACCCATACATTAAGATGTTCTGTTTCTTGTTTCATAGCATCACTAGTACATTCTAATACTTTGCCCCCTTCGCCTTCAGGAATTTCAAATTTCACTACTCTATTACCAGGAAAGATGGTAACGAGATTGTCATAGGTATGATCGATTGCAACTACAATGTATCCATGACTTGCCAAATCTTCTAGGATGCTTGTATATAATTGAGCGGCGCCACTGCCGAGCCCATGCGAAAAAATAACCACAGGATATTCAGGCTGCGCTTGAGAAATTGGCGCATTATAAAAGCTATGAGTTTTAATTGGTGCATCAAGATAATTCAATTGCTCTAAAGACGGAGTATCAGTTGTTTCATAGATGATTTTTTTAACATGAGGCATGACCTTATCAAGGTAAGGATCAGGTTCACCGCTAACCCTTTTGTCAGTAGGCCCGACCTTCGTAGAGTTAGCGAAACAGGGGTACCAAACATGTATCATTAATTCTCTAGAATAGTCCGGATTACTAGATTTTGTTTCTTTGCGGCTTTTGTCAATAAGATGATACTCAGCGGTGCCAACAGCAAATGGACCCGTTGGCGCTGGTAACTCAATGCGGGGCTGCGTTTGCACTTTCTGCATAGTGAATAATACCAATCCCCCTAAGCTTAGTAGCATGGCACTCATAATCAAAATGATTTTATGTATTTTCATTATTTTCGCCTTGTAAAAACATGATTCTTTAATAATCAACGTAAGTTGTGACCTTAGGGCTGTCTATGCCAGAAACATGATTTAATGGCCGTCGTTTCACGAAGTGCGCTCCATCGGGACGAGCGGCCGCTCCAAAGCAATCCTTAGTCTTTCGCAGGGCACAACTTGAGTTAATTATAGCAAAATGGGCCAACAAAAAAAGTACGCCTAAACATATCTATGAGGCTAACAAGGTAACGGCTTGACGAAATAATCGACTTCCCTATACTAATTAGTATATAAATTTGAATACAAATTAATATAGAGGGGTTACATGTCAGCAGTACGTATACTAATTTTGGGCATCCTCAATGATTCAAAACCACGGCACGGCTATGAAGTTAAGCAAGTCCTTGAATCCTGGAACGTAGAAAAATGGGCGAATGTGGGATACGGCTCTATTTATTTTGCGCTCAAAAAAATGGCAGAAGAAGGACTACTTGAGATCGTAGAAAATCAAAATAATAAACAGGACAAAACCGTTTATAAAATCACGCCATCGGGAACCGACACATTCCTTTCTCTTCTTAGAAAACAATGGCTGGAGCTCAAACCAACGGTTGATCCTTTTCAGGTAGCACTCATGTTCATGAATTATCTAGAGAAAGATGAGGTTCTTACTGCATTACAGCATCGTGCTGATGGATGGCGTTTTGTTATCAAATCATCTGAACGCGTGCTACCAATGGCTTTGAAAAATATACAGCTCCCTAAGCATATCGATCAAAATCATCGTTTAGTATTAGCACATTATCAAACTGAGGTTGATTGGATAGAAAAGACCATTGAGAAGATTAAAGACAATAAGCTGTCTTAATTAATGAGGAAATTAATTTGATGGAGTAAAAACATGTGTAACATAAAAGTTGTAGCACTTGCTCTTGGGGCAGGACTTAGCGTTCTAAATCACTCACACATTTTAACTCAGGAAAGTGAGCAAAATTTGACGTATACGGCACAGGCGCGCAAGCTTGATAAAGACATACAGCTTACAACAGCTTCTGGCGCAACATTTACTGCATCAAAAAACTGGTATGTTACCACACATAAAGACCTGATTGTTTTGGAAGAACCGGACCGAGAACTGTCATTGGCTTTAATCGAAAATACAGAACCATCCGCTCAAAAAGCTGTAGACGTTGCATGGCAAAAGTTTAAGCCTGGTTTTGCCTATCCAATTGCGCAAACTATTCCTGGCGTTGCCATGGATGGCTGGGATGAAACTATCCAGTTTATGTATGATGCACCAAGCGCTGAAAATGTTTTTGTAATTGCGGTGGCCAGCCGAAAAGGCCAAACGTGGTATATGCTGCTGCTTTATGGCGCCAAGGGAGCGCTTGAACGCCGTAGCGCTCAAATCCATACAGTCTTGACCAGTTTTAAAGCTCCTGGTGCCCAAGAAGAATCATTTGCCGGCAAAACAGCACACAAACTTGATGCAAAGCTCCTGCAGGAGCTTGTTGCGTTTATTGAAGCAGCACTTCAAGAATTCAAAATTCCTGGAGCTGCAGTTGGTATAGTGCAAGATGGTAAAATTATTTTTGAGCACGGTTTTGGCGTTCGTACTTCAGGCACACAAGAACTCGTGATACCTGAGACGCTTTTTATGATTGGCTCAACAACTAAATCGCTGACCACGTTTATGATGGCTCGGCTGATAGATGAAGGAATGTTTGATTGGAACACACCAGTGACACAGGTTATGCCAAGCTTTAAACTGGGCAATGATGCTATAACTAAACAGTTACTGATGAAATATATGGTGGCAGCAAATACTGGCATACCACGCCAAGATATGGAGTTTATGTTCAATTATGACAAAGCAACACCTGAAATACGACTGGCTGAAATGGCAACGATGCTGCCGACAACTGGTTTTGGCGAAACATTCCAGTACAGCAATGGCATGGTCTCAGCCGGTGGGTATATTGCAGCGCATTCCATAGACAAGAATGTATGTTTAGGAGCTGCATATGATGCAGCGATGCAGTCGCGGGTGTTTGACCCTATTGGCATGAAATCAACCACCTTTGATTTTAATAAAGTACAGCATGCCAATCATGCATCTCCGCATGGGCAGGATTTACGGTTTGACTATATCCCTCTGCCGGTGAGTGATGAACGCTGGGTAGTTTCATTGCGGCCTGCAGGCGGCGCATGGTCCACAGTCCAGGATATGTCTCGTTATATTGTGACGGAGCTCACTAAGGGCATAAATCCTGATGGCACCAGAGTTGTAAGCGAAGCAGACTTACTTAAGCGTCGTGAACCACAAACAAAAATTACTGACAAGATGAGTTATGGTCTTGCTTTAATGATCGAAGATGATCATGGCGTACAAGTGATTCATCATGACGGTGCAACCATGGGATTTACGTCGCTGATGTTCTTCTTGCCGGAGCATAATGTTGGGTTAGTCATGCTCACCAATGCACGTGGAGCTGTTGCATGTACACAGGCAGTAAAACGGTGCTTTATGGAATTATTATTTGATGGCAAACCTCAAGCTGCGCAGATGATAAAGCTGAGCGTGGATTTTCTAAAAAGCGCACAGCATAAGATACTTGAAGAAGTAAATTTTGCACCCGAGGCTGCATGGCTCAAACAATTTGTAGGCACCTATAAGCACAGCAGTCTGGGCACTATTACTATAAGCCAGATAGCTAAAGAGGCTATTCTTGATGCGGGAGAATGGAAAAGTACGCTCGGCCAGAAAAAAGAAAAAGATGGTACGCTCAAGTTAATACTTACGCAAGCGCCCTTTGCTGGTCTTGAATTCCTGCCACAAGAACATAACGGCACGATGGAGTTAGTTCTTGAAATGCCGCAGCATAAGTACGCATTTACGCGAATCTAGAGAAAGTTGATTGCTAAATCGATTCCGGAGGCTTTATGACCGTACAAAAAAATGTTGATAGTAAGCTCGAAAACTTTGATGATATTTGGGGCCTTGGCAATCCTGCTGCGATCGAGAAAAAGTTCCACGAGCTTCTTCCCCAAGCTGAATCACTAAATGATAAATCAATTTACTTGCAAATTTTGTCACAAATTGCTCTTGCTCAAGCACTCCAAAAAAAGTTTGATGAAGCGCATACAACTCTTAACCGTGCTGAAGCGCTGCTTACTCCTGGATATGAGCTTGCTCGCATTAGACTCCTTCTTGAGAGAGGAAGGGTATATCAACAAGCTGGTGATAATGCTCAAGCAAGAAAATATTTTGAGCAATCGTATGAGCTGAGCAAAAAGAACAACTTTGATTATTATACCATTGATGCTGCACATATGATTGCGATCGTTGCCGAAAATACGCAAGATAAAGTGCATTGGAATAGGCTGGCAGCGGATTTGGCTACAGCGACAAAGAATAAGCGAGCGCAGGACTGGTTGGGCTCACTTCATAACAATTTGGGGCGGAATTATATGGAAGCCCACCAGTATCAGCAAGCACTTGAAGAATTTCAAAAGGCATTGGCCTACCGGGAAAAAGAAGGTCATGCATCCAATATTCGTGTTGCCAAATGGCAGATTGCCTGCGCATTACGCTTGCTTGGACGTCTCGATGAGGCGTTGGCAATACTCTTAGCTCTTGTTCAAGAGTATGACGACATGGCTCAGAGCGGTAAATATGATGTCCCAGTCATGGAGGCATTTAATCTGGCTCGCGGGTTGGCATATGAAGAGATTGCTCTCATTTATCGTGCGAAGACGCAAATTTTTGCGAAATTAGCCTATGATGATCTTTCTCCTCATGAAATGTTCCATAAATCGGAGTCGTACAGACTAGAAAGACTAAAAGAGCTTCAGAATGGAAAAGTACGATTGGCCAGAAAAAAGAAAAAGATGGTACGCTCAAGTTAATACTTACGCAAACGCCCTTTGCTGGTCTTGAATTCCTGCCACAAGAACATAACGGCACGATGGAGTTAGTTCTTGAAATGCCGCAGCATAAGTACGCATTTACGCGAATCTAGAGAAAGTTGATTGCTAAATCGGAGTTTTTATGACATTGCAAAAAATGGGTGATAGTAAGCCCGAAAACTTTGATGATATTTGGGCCTTGGCGATCCAGCTGCTGTAGAGAAGAAATTCCATGCACTTCTTTCTGATTGCTGGCGCATTATTGAAGAGGTGTCGCTGATCATAAACAGAATGCATGGGGATATTTCCTAATGTGATTTATTTTTAAAATAATAAATGCATTGGTTGGCATGATGGGCAATCTTTGTTAGATTCCAGGAGGAAGTATATAAATTGAAGCTAAAAAAAGGATTGTCATGGCAAAAGTTAGATTATTTGTGCTCCATTCAATAATGGGAAGTGGTTACTTCCTTAATGCCATGGAGCAGCCAAAAATTGATATTCAGATCGCTAATAAGACAGGAGAGGTCATCATCATGAGCAAAACAACATTATTTCTTATTCGTCATGGGCAAACAGACTGGAATCTTGCCGGTAAAATACGAGGATGACTAACACGTATTTGTTTGCTCACGACTATGACATTATTAAAAACTGCGCAGTTGGGTATTGCTTGAATGAAAAAAATGCGTTGGTGCATGGTGATTATGCATATGTTCCAAATTTCCGAGGTGCTGGTGGATTGTATTCGACAACCTACGATTTGTATCTCTTCGCCCGTGCTGTTGCCTCTGGTGCCCTCATTAATAAAGATACAATGCAATTGATGTGTACGCCTTATCATCCTAAACAAAATTATGGTTATGGATGCAGTATTGAAGATATTCAAGGCCGTAAATGTATGCTTCATAACGGCGTCTCCTCAGGAGGGTTTAGATCAAATCTATCGATATTTATTGATGATGAGGTATATATCGTCATCTTAGGTAATGTGCTGAGTTCATGGGTTTATGACGCACAACAAGCACTTGCGGCTATTATGTTTGGCGAGCCCTACGAATTTCCCGTATGTAAGCCGGTGCCTCTTGATGAAGCTCTTTGTAGGGATTACCCGGGTAGCTATATGCACCCTGCTTACCCGGAGGGCTATAAAGTCGAAATGCGGGAAAATAAATTCTATGTGCCGAGAAATAGGGAAATTACGCCAGTTGGACCAGATCAATTCTGTCACCTTGGTATGAAAAATATTCTCTATACCTTTGCAAGAAGTCACATGCCCCATAATTAAATTTAGGGGCTTGTTTCTAACTCGCATGAGCTGAAACGATAGCCGGTGTGATCTGCAGGCCACCAACTAAGGATGTACCGAAGTTGGCACGAGATAGTATATACTTATCTCGAATATTTTTGCTGGCATTCAAGTCAGCATTAAGAGAGTAACCACATTTTTGGCAGAGAAAGCGGCTTTGAGACCTACGATTATTTCGTGATATGTGTTGGCATCGAGAGCACGTTTGACTCGTATACCGAGGGTCAACCATTACGATTCTGATACCGCGGGCTTCAGCCTTGTATGATATATAACTAATAAACTGTGCAAAGCTCCACGAATGCATATGTCGTTGGCCTTCACCTTTCCTGTGTCTAATATTCTCCCGAATATTAGTAAGATTTTCAAGGGCAATCGTGCTTCCTGGCTGGGCTTTCTGCGTGATTCTCTTACTAAGAACATGGTCATGGTCTCTTCTTTGCCGAAACTGTTTTCCCGCCAGCTTTTTAAGGTGCCTTTTTGCAGAACGGGTGCCTTTGGCTTGTAACTGTCTACGCTGTCTAAATATGCGACGCTCTTGCTCCTTCCATCGACGCTCTCCTAGAAAACTACCATTTGATGTAACGGCAGGATGATTGAGTCCAAGATCAATTCCAACCACCTCTTGAGAGAGCTTAACAGTTGGTGCTGGAATTGAAATAACAATATGAAGATAAAAGTAATCATTACGAAAACAAAGATCAGCAGACCTAACTTTAGAACCAATATAATGAGCAGCATTCTTCGGAACGGTAAATCCTACCTCAATTCGCCCTGCTACAGTGGCTAGACTTACAGTCATAGACTCCCAGTTGATCTTATATGATCGCTGGTCATAACGAATCGGAGCGCTCTTTGATTGCGGTACTTTAATTGGTTTAAATGTCGGATGCTCCTTCTCAAGTTTCTTAGCTTTTGCCACCAACTTAGAAAATTGCAAGGTACGTTTTCGCTCCCACGTTAGAGTACTTCTTACAGCTTCAGAAGCTTTAACTCTTGCAGCACATACAAGCTGGGCAGGCAAGTTTGGATACTGAGCGCGTAGTGTATAATAGGTCCGTTTGTGTAGTTCAACGCTGTTACTGCATTTAGATTCGAAGCCAAGGCGAGCAACGACGTTGAAACAATCTGTATGCTCTTTCAACGTTTGCCAAATAACTGCTGTTTGCTCATAGGTTTCTAGTCGTACGATCATTGTTCTTTCCATGCCGATAACTATATCACAGTGTATGGCTTTGCTCAATAGCAACTGCTTCCTCCCTCATAGCTAAAGCTAGGGGTCTCCGCAGTTCAGTTCGTGATGAAAAGGGATCTGTTGTGCAACTGAGAATCAAGGGTGGTGGCCCTTATTATGAGGTTCGATGCGACAAAAAGTAAAAGGGAAGATTATTGCGCTTACATTAGTGCCTTGTCAATAATTCAAAGAAAGTGGAAAAAAAAGTTATTTATAAAAATGTTAATGATTGGCCCAATGTGTGTAAGCAGCTTAAAAATCGCTTTATGCTTAAAAATAAGGTAGATGGCATAGCAAAAATATTTTCTTTAAACCTCAAATAACTTCGCAATGATTTCGCACCAGAGCACCATAGAGTATTTCAGAGTTGTTGAGTGATCATTTCAGTAAGGTTTAAATAGATCTTCCAAAGTTACAACACCACTTATCAGTTCCTCAGAATAGATGGTTTTTTTTAGCCCATTTGCGCAAATCATACTGAGAAAAAGTTGCTTCGTTGTTTTTGTATGCTTTTTAAAGAGCAGAAGCTTATTTTCTAGCACTGCAGCATATGACTTATCGATAACAAAAGGCTTTTCGGTATACTTTATTTCACATAATGTCATAGCATCATCCAATCTATCGATAACTAAATCGATCTGCGCACCTTTTTCAGTAGCATTACGTGGTACAAATCGCCACGACCCGATACCGCTCGCTCCCCTGATACCCAATGCTCTAATAATTTGATGATAGTGCTTTACACAGAGAGCTTCAAAAGCATATCCCGCCCAGGCATAATACGTAGGACGCTGGCTTTGTACAGCCCAGTAATTATTGTCAAAGAAAGACCCTGAGTAACTCGCAATCCATTGAATATAAAAGAGACAAAATTCATCAATAACTTTATAATACTGACCCAATTCTTTACCCCAAGGTATAAAGTCTTGGATAAACCCTGCATCACTTAGATCTTTTAATCGTTTGGAAAGAAGGCCCCCTGTTGTGGAGAGCTTTGCTGCTGCATCTAATTCTGAGCGAGACAAACCTCCCTTCTTTTGTGCGAGGATTGCTATTATTTCCTTATACGCAGCTGCACCGTCAAAAAGGGATTCAAATAACTTATCGTATTCTTTATTTAATGGTGCATAGGGATCAAAAAAAAGAAGTTGTATATTTTCCTGCGCGCCTAGATCAGGCTTAATATAATTTAAATAGTAAGGAATACCACCAACTGCCATGTAAAGCGAAGTGATGTGACGATCGTTTAATTGAACATCCATGCTTCTTAGATATTCACGGGTTTCTGCTAGATCAAATGGCCGCAAATGCATTTCCAGAGTTGTACGATTGTGCAGACCACCTTTGTTATAGATAATATTAGTTAATAGCCATGATGCTGATGAGCCACATGCTATAAATATAACATTATGCATTCCCGCCCATCGGTTATTCCAATAGAAATCGATTTGTTCCATGAGGCCAGACCTTCTAGTCGCCAGCCAGGGTAATTCGTCAAAAAATATGACAACTTTATCTTGAGTATCCATTATCCGGTCAGTAAGGATTGATAGAGCATCGCTCCAATTGGGGGGCGTTCTTAAAGGCGCATTATTAAAGAACGTTTTTGATAAACTCTTTGCAAAATTTTCGAGCTGCTTTTTCATGGTCCCTTTTTGCAAGCCGGTGACATGTAAAAAATGGCACTTTTTTTGTAAAAAAAACTCACGAATAAGAAACGTCTTACCTATTCTTCTGCGACCATAAACGGTGAGGAATTGTGCTTCATGAGCTTTATAAGCCTGTCCAAGCAATTCCTGCTCTCTTTTTCTTCCAATAATCATAGCTTTTTTTGCCTCCCGATACTTTATTATAAGCCGCCAACTTTTTGAAGTCAACCAAAAAGCTGGCGGAATATAAAATTTTATAAGTGGCCAACTTTTTAACATGATCTTGATTTGACCTTAGACTCGATTAATCGAAATTATATTTTTAATAAGTATTTAATTTTATAAGTCGCCAAGTTTTTTAAGTCAATCAAAAAGTCGGCGGAATATAAAATTTTATAAGTGGCCAACTTTTTAATAGATCGATGATCTTGGCAAAAAATCATTTAAAAATGGCTCAAAGGTGTACACCCATCAAAAAGAGGCTCTGTCAAGGCTACTTAACAATCAATATACGCGATGAAAATGCCGCGTGCAACGGTCTGCGTAAGGCCTATTATAATCTGCACTTCCAAGAAATTAAAACTGATGGCGTGATGCCATTAGACCATATAGATTTGTATAAGTTTTGGAGAGCGGTAAAGCAGCCTTCGTCTTTTTTCTTTAAATGCAACAAAACGCCCACCCATTAAAAAAGTTAGGGCTTCTTGCAAACCTTTCTATGCTCAGGCCATTGCTTTTTTTGGCAAGCCTGAGAGCAGTAATGAACAATCATGCATTGGCCACATACCTGTTTAGCATTTTTTGCATGACATGCCGCACACACCCTTTGAGCTTCTCTTTTTGTTTCAATATCAGCGATCATTTCTTTTGCTTGAGGTACGCCTAATTTTTCTGCTTCCTTAAACAGCTGTAATGCCTTTTTCTCAAAGACCTTTTTTTTGCTCATATGCATATCATCAAATTGCATTTGTAACAAGGCATTTGATCCAAGGTTGTATGTTGCAGCAGCATAACCACTTTCAACAGCTTTTTGTAAGCAAACTTTTGCTTTATCAAGGAATCTTTTCCTTTCATCTTGATCTTGTGTTACTTCACTCAGATTGGTATACAAGATGGCATAGGTGTTTTGGGCGCGTGGATCTTCCTGTTCACGAAATTTTTTCAAAAACTTCTCTGCTTTTGTTAGTAAATCTTTTTTTATGTGGATATCTTGTGTCTGGCCGCATTCTTTTAAATAAAGACACGCCAATGAGAAAAATGCTTCATCGTGGTTGGCTTGGGCTGCCAGCAAAAACCATTGCTCAGCTTGGAGAACCCACTCAGCCTTACGATGCGGCTGCTCTGTACTTTTTTTATAGAAATGGCCACCAAGCTTATAAGCGGCACCAGCATTATTATTTTTTGCGGCAATTAGCCAATATGCTTCTGCCTTGTTAAGCCATTTTTCTTTCAAAAGAATGTTATCAACTCTTTCAGATCGGTCTTGATACAGTTCGCCGAGGGCACCATAAGCATTAAAATCTCCTTTTTCGGCAGCTTTTCTTAGCCATAATTTAGCACACTGAAATATCTGCTTTTCTAAAACTGCATCGGTGCAATTTTCCGCTTTTTTATAAAAGCTCATAGCTAAAGATAATTCATCCACCTTGTAATGATTGGCAGAAGCATTGAGAAACCACCCATGGGACTTTTTTAGATGAAAGGGTGCTTCGGTAAGTACGGTCGTATCAATTTTTTCATAATAAATGACGCCAAGGTTATATTGCGCATCGGCATTGCCTTTTTTGGCCGCCCGTTCAAAATACTCAGCTGCCCTGTCAAGCAAATCTTGTCTCTCTTTTCCTTCTTGAGTTTTTTCGTAACCTCTGTAGCATAATAGTGCAAAATCCAAACAAGCATCCACATTACCCAAATCGGCAGCTCTTTGATAAAAATGAAATGCTTGATCTAATGCTTTTTGTGCTTCTTTGAGGTCTGGAACATCCTCGCTCATCGACTGACAAAGACGAGCGTATTCGCACAAAGCTGGTATATAATCTGCCATAGCCGCTCGCCGCACAAGAGCAGCAGCCTGATGGGTTAACAAGGTGCTTTTTTGGGGATCAGATTCTTCCCGCGCCATCTCACGCAATTGTATACCTTGTTTATATATGGCCTCAGCACTTAACTGCCTATCCATGGCATAAAAATCAGGTGCTACGAGCACTAGAGTTAAAAGCATTATTATTTTTTTCATAGCCGTGGCCTCTTGTCTACTCTATAATAAGTCGAATTCCCATTCCCGCATTCTACTAAGTTATTTTGCATCTACGAACAACTAGTATATGACATTTTGACGATCTTAGTAGCCCTTAGGCAAAAGGCGGGGTAGCCAAAGATTTTGACAAAAAATCATGCTTTAGTCTGCCAAATGTGAACTAATACAAGACTTGCGATAACCATGTCAAGGCAATTCATCATTTTTCACTTTTTTTAATGCACCTTCAACCCATTTTAATTCAGCTTCTAAATGAGCGGTAGCCAAACGAAAATTCTCAGTAATATGGCGTGGCCATTGAGGGTCTGCCATGCGTATTGGGGTCAGATGAGTCGCGGATTTTATAAGTGCCCGTAAAGTATCTGCTTTATGCTCAAGAGCTAAAAGCAATTCGTCTTTGGGCATGCAATTCATAAAGGTCAATGCAACTTGAAATGGATCAACAATTGGCTTCGGTTCCCACCATTGTTTGCGCAGTAGATCCATAAACTGCTTTTTGCCAGCTTGTGTTACTTCATATAAAATGCGACCAGGTTTTTCATCATCCATATTTTCTAGGACTTTTATTAAACCTTCTTGTGCCATTTTTTTTAGTGCAAAATAAATAGAGCCATAAGCAATATTTGCCCATTGCTCAGCATTCCATGATTCAAGTTCTTGCCTTATCTCATATCCATGTTTTGGTCCTTGCTGTACAAGCACCCCCAAAAGTAAAATCCTGATAGCTGACATTGTAACCTCTTGACATCATTAAAAATTTTATACAAACTTGTATATAAGTTTATATCAGAAATCGCGTATTGTCAATTGCTGGGGGAAAGGGAGGAGCTTTTTATGGCAAGGATGAATTTTGTTTGTAATCATTGTAAGGATACCGTACCTGTTATTCGTAAAACAGATAGTATTCTTGTCCATGGCGCAAAAGAGCATAATTTAAAGAATATTTGTTTTGAGATCCCTAAAGGCAAATTGGTCGCTTTAACGGGTCCCTCAGGGTCAGGTAAATCCTCTATTGCAACTGACATCTTGCAAAAAGAATGTATAAGGCAATATTTAGAATCACTGGGAATGGTTACCGATCATATAGAAAAAGCAAAAGTAGATAATATCCTGGGGCTGTCCCCTTCAATTGGCGTTACGCAGCGCGTAACGGATTTTAATCCCCGGTCTACTGTGGGTACCAGATCAGGCATTCTCACCATTTTAAGGAATATGTTTGCGGCTATGGGGCATCAGCCTTGCACCGGTTGTGGGAAAACAGTCAAACAACCATTGCAAGACAAGCATAAACTTACCACAGTAGAGATAGAAAAAAATGAATCAACTTCTTCAAAGAAAATAACGAAAAATTACTTTGATTGCGCGCATTGTGGCCAGCAGCTAGAAAAATTGAAAATGAATCATTTTTCATTCAATGCGTTAGAGGGAGCATGCGACGACTTGTAAAGGGGTAGGTGAAATCATCAGCGTTGAACTTTCTCGGCTCCTTAATGAAGAAAAAACAATGAGAAATGGCGGAGTGGATTTTTGGGGCGAAGCGATTGCAAAGCATTATGAGGGCGTTATTCTTGCCGCAAGCAAACATTATAATTTTCCATTTGATCCCTCTATACCAATAAGAGATTATACAAAAGACCAAAGAAATTTTTTACTGTATGGGATCACTTTTCCAGACTTTGTAAAGGCACACAAGCATATCCAAGCGCCTAAAAAGGTTAGCGAAGGCAATTTTGAAGGTATTATTCCCCATTTGCTGAACCTCTATAAGAAGAATCCTGCAAAAGCTTCAAATGATATAAAAAAATATATTGTACATAAGCCATGTACTGAGTGTAAAAGTACCGGTTTAGCAAGACTTGGCAGAGAAGTAACGGTCAATGGAAAAACTATTATTGATATTGTCAGGCTTAATCTACATGAACTGCTTCAATGGCTGCAAGATTTGGATCAGCATGTACCGGGAGATGAATTGCAGGTTCTCTCAGCCCTTTCAGATGCTTTGAAAGAACGAACATCGCATTTAATAGAAGTTGGGTTAGGCTACCTTACTTTGGACCGTACGCTTCCTTCATTATCTGCAGGCGAGTCTCAAAGAGTGAGGTTGGCTAGTTTGCTTGGGAGCGGTCTTACCGGAGTTTTGTATGTCCTTGATGAACCAACTACTGGTCTGCATCCTCATGATAATGCAAAATTATTAAAAACATTAAAGATGATACAAGAAGCTGGCAACACGGTTTTAATCATCGAACATGACATGGATATTGTTAAGCATGCTGATTATATACTCGATGTAGGACCTGGCGGAGGCAGCAAGGGTGGAGAAATCGTTGCTTCCGGTACACCATCTGATATTATGGCCTGTAAGGCCTCTCTTACGGGAACCTATTTAGCTAAGAAAGCAGCTATCAAACTGAATCATCCTTCCCGTGAGAAAGAGGCACTAACTATACGCGGTGCAAGTGAGCATAACCTGAAAAATATTGATGTTAGTATTCCTATAAAGCAATTCGTTGTTTTGACCGGCGTATCCGGTTCAGGAAAATCAACGTTCTTGTTCGATATTGTGGATAAGGTGGCAAGAAAGCATGTTAATCATGCAAGTAGTGAAGTTCCAGGAAAGTATGCTTCTATTGAGGGATTACAGTATTTTAATCGCTTAGTAACTGTTGACCAAGTCACGATCGGTAGTTCAAAATCATCGCGCTCCAATATAGCAACCTACACAAAACTTTTTGACTTAATTCGCGATTTATATGCTTCTTTGCCCGAAGCAAAAGCTCGAGGATTTAGTGCGGAGAAGTTTTCTTTCAATACATCCGATGAACGCTGCGAAAACTGCAATGGAGCAGGTGTGGTAGAGGTCGACATGACCTTTATGCCTGACATTGAAATTGAGTGTCCTGTCTGCAATGGTAAGCGATTCAATGAAGAACTGTTAAGCGTGCAATTTCAAGGACGTACTATCTCAAACATTTTGGATATGACGGTAAGCGATGCTATCCCCCTATTTAGGCATGAAAAGAAGATTTTTGCACTCTTGGATCTAATGAAACAAGTTGGTTTAGAATACCTGAAGTTAGGACAATCTACTTCGACATTATCAGGAGGAGAAGCGCAAAGAATTAAATTGGCAACTGAATTGTCCAAAACTGAAACGGGAAATCATACATTATATCTATTGGATGAACCAACAACAGGCTTGAATCCACAGGAAGTGGAAAGGCTTCTTGAAATATTGAGAAAACTTGTATCCAAGGGAAATACGGTAGTAGCAATTGAGCATAACTTAGAAGCTATGTGTAAAGCGGATACGATTATTGATTTTGGCCCAGGCGGCGGCCTTGCAGGAGGCAAAATTATTGCAACAGGTACACCTCAAGAAATTGCTGCAAATAAAAATTCGTTAACGGGAAAAGCCTTAAGGGCTTATGCAGGTTATCAGTCTTGACACCTCTTTCGCTCTCAACCGATTTTTTTTAAAATATCTTTAGGATCGATCCGCCTCATGGCGCATACGAATGGCCGATGGCAATTGCTGCTTTGCTCATATCAGTAATACTGGACGAAGCGTTAACCATACAACTCAAGCTTCTTAAGCAGTATGATGTCACTGCTCGTACTGGCACCTTTGACATGCCTGCCGAAATGAAATTAACCCGGGGTTTTCTGGTTATGGGAATAAATAGAAAAGGCAGTTTTAAAAAAAAGAAAACTATTGATTTTAATATGCAATTTTCAATAAAATTACAATTAGAGAAACAATCAAGCAAAATCTCTTAAAAGGAAACATGATGAAACAGGTTATTCTATTTTCATTTTTAACAATGTCGATCGCCACTACATGCCCTCTCTTAGCAATACAGGCAACTGAGGGCGAGCTTTTTACAGCAATACTAAAAGGTGATCTGCCTGCTGTAGAAGCCGCTGTGAGCCATGGCGCTGTTGTGCGTGTCAAGCCGGGTCCGCGTGCATGGAAGAATTCACCTTTGAATATTGCCTACACTAATAGTCCAAGGGCATCTAAATTTGAGATCATGGAATTTCTGCTTAAAAATGGGGCAGACCCAGAACATCTTCAGCACTATTTAGTCGAAGAAACACGGCCAGGGAATATAGAAATGATCGCATGGCTTGTACAGCATGGCATACATGACGATGGAGAAGCGCTCGAATATGCACAAACACTTGAAAAATTCTGGCACGGGGACCCGAGCTTTAAGAAAAACCTACAAGAAATTATAAAATTATTAGAAAAAACGAAATTATACTGAGGTTACAAATACAGTTTATAAAAGGAAAAAACCATGAAAATATTAATGGTCCTTACTTCCCATGACCAATTGGGGAATACTGGACGTAAGACTGGCTTTTGGCTGGAAGAATTCGCTGCTCCTTACTACGTCTTTCAAGATGCTGGCGTCGACTTGACGCTTGCTTCGCCTAAGGGAGGACAGCCTCCGATCGATCCAAAGAGCGATTTACCAGAGAATCAGACACCCGCGATGACTCGATTCAAGAGTGACGAGAGAGCAAAGAAAGAGCTTTCTCAAACGGTTAAGCTCGCCGATGTGAAAGCAGAAGATTTTGATTCCGTGTTTTATGTTGGCGGACACGGGCCGATGTGGGATCTTGCTGAAAGTCCCGTTTCCATCGAATTGCTTGAGTCTTTTTATAACTCCGGCAAGCCAATAGCGTTAGTTTGCCATGCTCCTGGTGTTCTTCGTCATGTCACCTATAAAGGCGAGCCTCTTGTAAAGGGAAAGCACGTAACGGGCTTTACAAATGGCGAGGAAGAAGCGGTGCACCTCACCAATGTGGTCCCATTCCTGGTTGAAGATGAACTGATACGGCTCGGCGCAATTTTTGAGAAGGTTGCCAACTGGGTGCCATTTTCAATCGTTGATGGTCGTCTCGTTACAGGCCAGAACCCCGCTTCATCTACTTCTGCTGCTCAGGCGCTTATGAAATTGCTAGCATAGCGGAGGCAGCAACAGCAAGCTCCTTAGGATTCATCAGAATATTTCCCACTGTCAAAGCTATAGATTTATTTGATTAAATCTGATAGTATATGGGCATACAAATTATATCTTTCATCAAATTACAAACTGCCTATTAAAAACATGCAGGGTCGCTTGCTAGCCTTTCTTTCATTTGTTGTTTACAGCCATTGCCTCAATTGAGATGTGTTATTCAATGGCAGTTTGATCAGTTTTTCTCGTCACTCAATCTTATTCGCTCAGTAATTCAAGAATGCTTTTATACTTATCTTTCTTTTCTCGAATACCGCCTCCCTTTAATTTCTTTTGAGCTATTTCATGCGGTGTCATATTAGGAAATTTTATATTATTCATACTCGTCCTGCACTGCTTACTCGCTCCAATTGACAAAAGCTCTTTCACCGCTTCTACATGACCAGCTTTTGCAGCCAGATGCAATGGCCTAAAACCATCAATAGCTTGAGCTTCTTTTTCTGCCCCTGCTGCTAATAATGCTTTCACCACTTCTACATGACCAGCTTTTGCTGCTACATGCAATGGCCTATAACCAGCATCATCATACAACTTCCATGGCATATAACCGGCATTATCTTGAGCTTCTTTTTCTGCTCCTGCTGCTAACAATGTTTTCACCACTTCTACATGACCAGCTTTTGCTGCTACATGCAATGGCCTCCTGCAATCTCTATCTCGAGCTTCTTTATCCACTCCTGCCGATAATAATGCCTTAACTACCTCTACATGCCCCTTATATGCTGCCCCATGCAATGGCCTTGCATCCTCTTTATTTTTAGCTTCTTTATCCACACCCGCTGCTAATAATGCTTTCGCCACCTCTACTTGACCATGATATGCTGCAATATACAATGGCCCATAACCATACTTATCTTGAGCCTCTTTATCCACTCCTGCCGATAATAATGCCCTAACTACCTCTACATAACCCTTATATGCTGCCCCATGCAATGGCCTTGCACCATCTTTATTTTTAGCTTCTTTATCCACGCCCGCTGCTAATAATGCTTTCGCCACCTCTACTTGACCATGATATGCTGCAATATACAATGGCCCATAACCATACTTATCTTGAGCCTCTTTATCCACTCCTGCTGCTAACAAAGCTCTCACCACCTCTATTTGACCTTTATATGCAGCCTCATGTAAAAGAAAACCTCCCACTACTGGCACTTCTACTTGTTCCATTCCTTTTGCTAAATAGCCAAATAATAATGAACTTATACAAAATAGCACTTTTGTTTGTAAGCTATAGCCTATCTTTTGTAGATACATCCTCTTTCCTTTCATGTATGGCTTAGGGCCATTGTCTCAATTGAGATGTTTTATTCAATGGCAACTTTATCAGTTTGTCTCCCCACTCAATCTTATTCGCTCAGTAATTCAAGCATATTGCCAACTATTCCCGCTAGCACTTTAGAAATCCAATATGCGTTTTCTGCCAGCTCAATAACCCTTATACAAGGCTAATTAGGGCTAGAAGTTTCGACCTAATTTTGCGAAGAGAATTTCTTTCTCAAGAATTGGCGGCTACCTTCCTCGATTTCCACCAGCTGGTTATCCCGCACTTCGCTTGGCGCCCCCATAGTAATTTTCTTTTCATTAAACAAAGTAGTTCTCTTTTCCGGAATCATATTAAAATACAGTGATTTCCATGTAAGATATAGAACATTTTTAGGTCTTATTCAAGCCTAAGTTTTCACTATAATGCTTCCACAAAATCGTACAACTGCATTAGGATAAAATCCAAGTTGAAATGAGTAATAAAAATTGAATTTTGCTGCTGGCGGTCCTACTGAGAACTTCACCGCCCTCCTATTTTGCAGGAGTCTAGTGATGCCTTTCTGAGGTCTTAAGTTTACGCAGTAGTACTTTGGATTTGCACACAAATTATCGTTTGAGGAGAATATTATGGCCAAGTGAATACTAAACTAGGTGGTTTTAAAAAATTTTGCTTGAATATGACTTAAAAATGTTCTATACATAGACGTCAACTACCGCCGCCTAAAGGCCCACAAAGGGTCCAGTTTCCGGGCTTATTTAGCAGATTAAAATGAAAGGGAAGAGGATGTATCTACAAAGGATAAGCTATAGCTTACAAACAAAGGTGTTATTTTGTATAAGTTCATTATTTCTTGGGCATTCAGCAAAAGGGATGGAAAAAGTAGTAGAGGTGCCAGTAGTGCGAGATTTTCCTTTGCATGAAGCTGCAAAGACAGCTGATATAGAGCGCATGAAGAAACTAGTAGAGCAAGGAAAAATGGTTAAGACGCGAAATGAGCAGGGAGATACGCCACTTCATTGTGCAGTTGAAGCAGGAAAGATTGAATCGATAGACTGTTTGATTAAGTTAGGTGCAGATAGAGAAGCATTGAACTTAGCGCGTTATACTCCACTGATGAAAGCTAAATCGCCGGAAATCGTAGGGTATTTAAAGAAGCTGGGTGCTCAGGAACAAGTATTTGTAATGCCAGCAATGTTAGAGAGAGTAAAGCAGCTGGTGAAGGCACAGTTGGAAGGCGGTAATTATCCCTTACACTGGGCAGCATATGCTGGTGAAGTAGATGTGGTGCAAACACTATTAGCGGCAGGAGCCGATAAAGAGGCTCGAGATAACTGGGATGAAAGGCCACTGCATAGAGCAGCTTATGCTGGCCGACTAGAGGTGGTGAAAGTTTTATTAGAAGTGGGGGCAGAAAAAGAAGCTCAAAATAGCAAAGATTATAGACCATTGCATAAGGCAGCATATACAGGACATGCAGAGGTGGTGGAAGCGTTATTATTAGCAAAAGTGGATATTGAGGCACGAGATAAGGATGGTTGTAGGGCATTGCATATGGCCGCAGAAGCGGGACATGTAAAGGTGGTGGAAGCGTTATTAGCAGCAGGGGCGGAAAAAGAAGTTCAAGATCATGATGGTTATAGGCCCTTGTATTTGGCAGCAGGTGAAGGCCATGTAATGGTTGTGGAAGCTTTATTAGCGGCGGGAGCAGAAAAAGAAGCTCAAAGATGCTCTGAATATAGGCCATTGCATGTGGCAGCATTTAATGGTCGAGTAGGGGTGATAAAAGCATTATTAGCGGGGGGAACAGATAAAGAAGCCCAAGATAACTATGGTTACAGGCCATTGCATCTGGCAGCAAATAGGGGTCATGCAAAGGTGGTGCAAGCATTATTGGCTGCAGGGGCGGAAAAAGAAGCTCAAACCGGCTATGGTTCTCAGCCATTGCATTTGGCCGCAGAAGCAGGACATGTAAAGGTGGTAGAAGCGTTATTAGCAGCAAAAGTGGATAAAGAAGCTCAAGATAGCGTTGGATTTAGCCCGTTGAATAGGGCAGCATATGGCGGCGCGATAGAGGCGGTGCAAGCGTTATTAACTGCAGGGGCAGAAAAAGAAGCTCGGAATGAATGGGCTTGCACTCCACTGTATGAAGCGGCAAATTATGGGCATGTACTGGTGGTGCAAACTTTATTAGCTGCAGGGGCAGAAAAAGATACTCAAAATAAAAATGGCTGGAGGCCATTGCATATCGCAGCTTATAATGGTCATGTAGAGGTGGTGAAAACATTATTAGCTGCAGGAGCAGATAAAGATACCCAAAATAAAGATGGAGATAGGCCATTAAAATGGGCAGCTTATCACGGTCATGTAGAGGTAGTGAAGGCATTATTATCGGCAGGTGCTGCCAAAGAGAAGGGGCTGTATTCGGCAGCCTATAACGGTCATGTAGAGGTGGTGAAAGCGTTATTAGCTGCAGGTGCTGACAAAGAAGAAGCTCTAGATAACTTTGGAAATTATAGTAGGCCATTCCATTCGGCAGCTTCTAGAGGTCATTTAAAGGTGGTAGAAGCATTATTATCGGCAGGGGCAAATAAAGAAGCTCAAGATAAAGATGGTTACAGGCCATTGCATTGGGCAGCAGAGTGGGGTCATCTAAAGGTGGTGAAAGTATTACTAGCGGCAGGAGCAGATAAAGAAGCTGAAGATAAAGATGGTCAGAGGCCATTGCATAAAGCAGCTTCTAGAGGTCATTTAAAGGTGGTAGAAGCATTATTATCGGCAGGGGCAGATAAAGAAGCTCAATCTCAGGATGGTTCTCCGTTGTATAAAGCAGCATGGAATGGTAAAGTAGAGGTGGTGAAAGCTTTATTATCGGCAGGAGCTAATAAAGAAGCTCAAGGTAAGTATGGTTTGACTCCCTATGAAATAGCACAAGTAAAATTTGAAGAAGAAATCAGCGATTATCAAGGAATAAAAGAAGTAAAAGATAGGTATAAAAGCACTCTTGAGTTATTGCATGGGTAGATGTATCTAGTGAATTATTGTAGGTTTTTTCGACAATTGCTTTTGGGGGCACCAAAAATGGAATAACTCTGCCATTACAAAAGAGCGACCAGTGATACAAATAAGATACCTGATTAAAAAATATTTAAATACGCCGATAACGGTGCATGTAGATAGGCCTTTGGGAAGCATGCACCCACAATTCGATACCGTCTATCCCCTAAACTATGGATGGGTCGAAGGAATTTTAGCGGGCGATGGCGAACCATTAGATGCATATGTCCTGGGTGTATCATATCCGGTTATGGAATTTACTGGAATATGTATAGGAATAGTTCATAGATTGAATGATGTGGAAGATAAGCTTATAGTTGCTCCGAATGGATGTTATTTTTCAGAACAAGAAATTAATGAAAAAATTTATTTCCAAGAACAGTATTTTGAATATGAAGTTATTGTTGCAAAAAGATAATGATGATGGTAATTAGCGGAAAAAGAGCGGCTGTACTAAGTTCATCAAGAAAGAGTAAGTCAGGAAATTAAATGCCTATTATGACCGTTGATCATCTCACCAAAATTTTTTATAAAGGCATGTGGCCCTTTACAAAACATCAATCATTTACTGCGGTTAACGATATTTCTTTTGAGCTTAAACGTGGAGAAATTCTCGGATTTTTGGGCCACAATGGCGCGGGTAAAACAACAACGATACAAATGCTCTTGGGCACACTAACTCCGAGTTTAGGTACCATTACTTATTTCGGTAAAAATTTTAGCACGAATCGTATTGAAATTCTTAAAAAAGTATCAACCGCGAGTGGCTTTGATAAGTTACCTGCACGGCTGACTGTCTGGGAAAATTTGGATGTTATTGGCAGAATATATAACATGTCACACAGTCATCGGCAAGCACGCATAGAGAAGCTTTTAAAAGATTTTGATATGTGGGAAATGCGCAATAAAGAAACTGGTTCTTTATCTGCCGGGCAATCAACGCGCGTTATGCTTGTTAAAGCATTTTTGCCGTATCCTCAAATATTATTGCTTGATGAGCCTACTGCCGCGCTTGACCCTCAATCAGCACATGATGTACGGGGATTCATCTTGCAAGCAAGAAAAGAACAAGATATTTCGGTACTCTTCACCTCTCATAATATGGAAGAAGTAACCGTGATATGCGATCGAGTGCTCGTGCTCAAAAATGGAAGTATAATTGCAAATAATACTCCAGAACAGCTCGCAGCGTCGGTTTCACGCGCTCATCTTCATTTAATGGTTACTCAGGGGCTCGAAAGACTTATGGAATTACTGGAAGAGCAGAGTTTAAGTTTTAAGCACCAAGAACATGATATTGAAATTAGTATTGATGAGCACGCTATAGCAGGATTTTTAGCAGCTGTGGCTGAGGCTAAGATTGTGTATTCGCAAATCTCCATTGATAAGCCCACACTTGAAGATTACTTTTTAACATTAGCAAAATAGGATTTTTATGGAATTGCAACCTATTTGGGGCATCGTACTTCGCCATGCTCGCCTTTGGATTCACGATCCTAACTTTATATTGTCAACTTTGTATTGGCCCCTTTTAGATGTTATAATCTGGGGTTTTTTAAGCGCATGGATGCAAAGAGCTCAGAATATACCTAACTTTGCGGCAGTAACTTTGCTTGGAATTTTGCTTTTGCAAGTTTCATTTCGCGGACCCAACATTATTATTATGGGCTTTTTAGAAGAGATTTGGTCGAATAATCTTGTCAATTTGTTTTCGCTACCGCTTCGCCTTTGCCAATGGATCATTGGCATACTTATATTTACCGCTATCATAGCAACCTGTGTTGCTCTTTGTAGCATTGCACTTATTTGGCTGATTTATGAGGTTCCATTGGCAAAAATTGTGATGGCCTTTCTTCTTTTTTCGCCGCCCTTATTTATGAGTGGTATCTGGCTTGGCTTTATGGGATTACAAGCTGTTGTTATCTTTGGCAAACGCGCGCAAGAGATTGGTTTTATGGTCTGCTGGTTTTTCGCACCATTTAGTGGTGCTTTTTATCCCATTGAAGCACTGCCATCATGGGGAAAAACTATCAGTTATTTTATTCCGATGAGCTACGTATTAGAAGGCATGAGAAAGTATATCTTGACTGATGCCAATCCGTTGCCCTATTTAATAAAAGGGTATACGATTGCTGCCGTGTATGCCACCATAGCAATTGCGTTATTTGTGTATGCATTTCACAGAAGCAAAATAAAGGGGCTCAAGCGACTTTCTGATTGAAGTGAGATACTAACATAAAATATAATAAACAAGCGAATCAGGAGTCTCACCGTAAAAATTACTCATTACAGTAAAACTTGGCTCTGGCCTTAAGAAAAAGCGTCTCCCAAAAGTGAAGGGCTTATTTAAAAAATTTAGTTTAAGGACTCATATCGTGAAAAAAATTTTTAATACGTCTAAGTACATAGGCATTTTTTCCCTATTAGTCATAGCCACTATAGTCCTTGGTGGAAGATTTAAAAAATCGGCACATCTCTCAGCAGATCGATTGCTTGCTCAAAAAATTGATGCCTATATACAAAGCTACGGTAATTTTAATGGGGCAGTTCTCGTTACTAGAGATGGAAAAATCATTATCTGCCGAGGGTATGGCTATGCCAATTATGAGTTAGAAATACCAAATGCTCCTCAAACAATGTTTCGAATAGCATCTCTTACAAAAGCTTTCACTGCGATGGCAATCATGCAGTTGCAAGAACGTAATTTATTGCATGTACAGGATTCATTAGCAAAATATATCCCCGACTACCCCGATGGTGAAAAAATAACCATACATCATCTTTTAACACATTCTTCAGGCGTCTCAAATTATTATGGCCATTTTTCAGATATTGCTCAGTGCACAAATCTTGAAGAAATGATCTCAGCAATAAAAAAGTGGCCGCTTGAATTTCAAGCCGGAAGTAGATACCGGTATTCCAATACCGGGTATTTACTGCTCGCACACATCATAGAGAAAGCTTCAGGAGAATCCTATGAAAATTTTTTATATGAGAACATTTTCAAACCTCTTGGTATGAATAGTACGGGACACGTTAATTCTGAGGTTGCCGTAAAAAACCATGCCTTAGGGTACACAAAAGAAAACCATGTAATTGGCACTGTTCCCCCTATCAATGCACCGATCACACTGCTGGGCAATGGGGACCTCTACTCTTGTCTTGAAGACATGCGTCTTTGGGATCAAGCTTTAGATACTGAAAAAATTGTTAGCCTGCAAACATTGAACTGCATGTTCACGCCACATGTTATAACGTCAAATTTATCTAAACGAGCACATGGGTATGGATGGTTCATCGATGAATTTTTGAACAAAAGAATAGTCGAATACACCGGTGCCTTGCGTGGTTTTTTGTCAAAACATGTGAAATTCATTGATGACAAAATCACCATTATTGTATTAAGCAATTTAGAAAACCAAGATGAATTTTGCAAAATTTGTGATGATATACCCGCTATTATATTTGATCAACCGCTTAATACTTTCAAGAGCTAGTTATGAATCACGCTGCCTCTTCTTTCCTATCTCTAAAAGAGATAGGCCAAGAAATCATTTACTAGTTGATGGGGCCTTTTGTTCTATTTTTTCAATGAAGTCTTTCACTTCTTTAAACTCATGATAGCTTAGATCACGATTGATTAGAGAAGCACTTCTTTCTAATGCTCGCATCATTTCTTCTTTATAGCCTAGAATGCCAAGAGCCAGAGCATAGTGTACATAGGAATTGTAGTAATCGTTTTTATAAGAAAAATATTGGGCCCAAGCAACAATCGCTTTTTGAGCATAATCAAGAGCGAGGGAATGATTTCCCTCTTCTAGAAGTTTTCGGGCATAATTAGATGCACCAACTCCTTGGCTATAATAGCCTTTAAATCCTAGGGAAGTCCATTCGTTAGTTCCCCAATAATCTGCAACCCTCATGAGCCCAAGTTCATATTGCTCACGATACAGAGCAAAGCGAAAATAGTACTCATTTTTAAATGGATAAAATGCTTCTTTTGGCTGACCATCCGCTTCTTTTAATAGACTATCGAACATTGTTTTTGACTTTTGAATCATTCTGTCTTTTAAAGGAAGAGGAGTGATTTCTGAGCAATCACCCAAAAGCGCTGCAAGATCAGATTGAAGCGTAAAGTCTTTAGGAAACTTTTTTAACGCAGAAAGCGTTATATTAATGGCCTCCCCATAATTGCCTTCTTGCACCTTTTTGAAAGCAGCTTCGCTCAATTGATTCGCTTCTTCTGAAACAATCGTACTTGTTGGAGGCAATTCGAAATTGAGTGCTTGTTCTATGATTGCATTCTTATTGCTTCGAGACATTTCGATTTTATCGAGGTGCTGAGATCCTTTCTTAGATTGACAAAATATCCATAAAGTGAATAGGCATGTAGAAAATGCAACTAAAATAATTGGAAAGTGTTTTTTCATGATATAATATTCCTTTCTTGATTAGCGCAAAAATTAAAAATTTTGAAGCATGATCATCTCCTGCACCATCTCACAGATTTTGCACATAGCAATGGGCTTCATCTGGATCAAACGAAGCTTGAGGAGGCAATAATGGCAGGACATCTGCTCTAAAGTTTCCATTTACAAATCATTGCACTTTTCGCAATGATTTGTAATCAAAAACTTTTTCTAAATAACCTAAAGTGGGCACCTTACACTTCTTAAGCGCTATGATGCCATCATTCAAATGCAGCCTAGACATGCCCGCAGAAATGTTCAAATTAACCCGTGGGCTAGTCTATGAAGAGCTAGCTGAGATTTACCATGCGAAAGCGAAGATTTTCTTGTTATTGCCCAAATCTCTAGAATGAGGCATCTTATAAAACGGCAAAACATATAGTATTACATTGGGAGCAGACATGAATACCATTGAAATCGAACTTCGTTATCAGGTTCTTGAACCACAGCAATTAGACACTTTTTTAGCTGCCTTTAAAAAATTGCATCAAAAACATGATGTGGACATTTATTTAGACAACCCCGAAGCGATCCTTTACCAACGCGGCATATTTGTTCGCATTCGCAATGAGAAAAAGCTCGATATTAAGTTTAATCGAGCATGTCTTGACAACCCTGAGCTTGCTATGCAAGATTACTGTGAAGAGCATAGCTTTGCATTACCGCTTCAAGAGCAAGATTTAGAAAAGTTCAACGAGCTTGTCGCAAGCCTCGGCCTAAAGGCCCTTTCGCAGGCAGATTTAGACATCTTCAAATCAATCAATAATCTTGACACTCATTACATTATCGATAAAAATCGAGCATCATACAAATGTGATTCTTTCACCATAGCTATTGATGAGGTCGCTGACCTTGGCACTTTTCTTGAAATTGAACTGATGGCGAGTACTATCGAAAATCTTGCGATAATTAAGCAACATATGCAAACTCTTCTTAAAGGACTTTCACTTGAACCTTTAAGAACAGGCTATGGCACGCTGCTTTTACGCAAGAAAAATTTTGAGCACTATTTGCTGGGCAGATTCGTACTAGAGGAAGATAAGGCGCACAGAGCATTGCAACAATAAATTCTATTTTCTCTTAGCCCACAAACAAAAAATGATGCGAGCGCTAAACCGCGCCGCTTCCTTGATTTAAGAGCGATCTTAATTTTGCCGAATTTAAAGAAGTTTTAGAATTTATTGATAAAGCAGAAACTACCCACAAAAAGCCGCTGAAGATCTCTCAGGGCTAAAGCCTCATAAAAGCCCGATACTAGGCATAAAAAATCAATGCCTGAATTTCGGCGTCATCTATTTAAAAACTCACTATACTAGAAACATACACTTAAGATTTAGCATAAATGCAGTGAGGCCAGCATGATATCAGCCGAAAACAAAAAAGAATATTATCAGGCGTTGATAGACAAAAAGACGGAATATGAAGGTCTTTTTTTTGTGGGAGTTAAAACAACCGGTGTTTTCTGCCGACCAACATGCCCTGCAAGAAAGCCGAAATTTGAGAACTGCGAATTTTATGAAACAGCGCAGCAAGCACTTCTCGCTTCATTTCGTCCGTGCAAGCGCTGCAGACCGCTTTCTCATCCTAATCACGTTTCAGATCTTATTCAAGTGCTTGTAGATGCGGTTGAAAAAAATCCTGAGAAACGATGGAAGGACAAAGATTTTCAGCAATTAACTGTCGACGTTTCAACGGCGCGCCGCCAATTCAAAAAACGATTTGGCATGACGTTCGTTGAATATGCTCGTGCACGGCGCATGGGGATGGCCATGAAACAAATCCGATCAGGTGAGGCTGTGATCGAAGCACAGATTTCAATGGGATATGAATCGAGTAGTGGGTTTCGGGATGCTTTTTCCCGCATTATGGGGGCAGCGCCTACTCTGCTGAAAAATGGGAATATCCTAAAGGCCAGTTGGCTAGATACCCCACTTGGCCCGATGATAGCAATCGCAGATAATAAAGCGCTGTATCTTTTGGAATTTGTAGATCGCCGAGGTCTTGAACGAGAAGTCGAACGCCTTAGGCAGAAAACAAAATTGGCAATAATTCCTGGCTCCACTAAACCCATTAGCTCTATTGAGAAAGAATTGAAGGACTATTTTGATAGCACATTGAAAGAATTCAAAACGCCCCTACTTTTGCTTGGATCACCATTTCAAAAGAAGATCTGGGAAGAATTAACAAAAATTCCGGCAGGCGAGACTCGGTCTTATTTGCAGATTGCCGCTTCGATTGGAAAGCCATCCGCCGTTCGTGCTGTCGCTCAGGCAAACGGTGCGAATCAACTCGCTATCATTATTCCATGTCATCGGGTTATCAACACCAACGGCGAACTAGGCGGCTATGGTGGTGGCCTGTCACGCAAAAAATGGTTAATCGAACATGAAAGGAAGTAACATGACAACTCAAGTAGAAAGAGCCAAAGTACTAACGGACCTTCACATCAAAGGCAAGCCATTAATTCTGTACAACATATGGGATGCCGGAAGTGCACAGGTCATACAAAAGACTGGAGCAAAAGTAATTGCAACTTCGAGCTGGTCTGTAGCGGCTGCACATGGCTATGGCGATGGTGAAAAAGTGCCTTTTGATTTAGTGATTTCAAATCTGAGGCGCATCATTGCTAGTGTTGATCTTCCCGTTACCATCGATATAGAGGGAGGTTATGGGAGAAGCCCAGCAGACGTGCAAGAGACCGCTAGAAAAGCTATTGAAGCCGGCACAGCTGGCATAAACTTTGAGGACCAGATTATCGGCGGAGAAGGACTTTTTTCAATTGAAGATCAATGCGCGCGTATTAGGGCTATTCGTGAGGTAGCGAACCATGCCCGAGTTCCAATTTTTATCAATGCAAGGACTGATATCTTTCTGCAAAACCGTCCCAATGACCATGGCTCCGTGTTGGAAAATGCTCTACACCGTGCCGCGGCATATGCAGAATCAGGTGCAAGCGGATTTTTTGCTCCAGGCCTGAGAGATGCCGGACACATTAAAAAATTATGTGAGCTTTCGCCACTACCTATCAACATAATGGTAATGGCTAATACTCCATCATTAAAAGAGCTTGCAGATTTGGGAGTTGCACGGATAAGCTATGGGCCTATCCCCTACCATCTGGCAATGGAGGCTTTAAAAGAAGCAGGTTCAATTTTTTGATTTGAAATTACACTTCCGTTTGCAGGCTTTGCCATTTCTCACTTTTGAATGAGGCCAAGAAATCTTAAATTCATTCTCATCCGGCACACGATAATGCCCACAGCGGCGGCACATGCCGCGGTTTAATGAATGAGCATATCTAGCGCAGCGACAACTACAACGTACGTAATGATAATTTTTGTAATCATAGGCGACGCAAGGATCAGCATGATAACTATTATCCATGCAGCCGACTGCAGCTTGTAAAGCGGAATAAAAACAGAAAATGACACCAAAAAAACGTTTCATGATTTGATCCTCATAGAGACCTTACTTCACTTGCAATCATATAAAAATATCCGTTCAATTTGCAATAATTTTTATTCGCTTTGTTAAAGCCAATAATTTATTTTTCTATTGACACTTTTTTATTTTCGTTATACGATAAATTGTGTTATTTATTTTTTAACCATTTTTATTAAGGAGGAACACCATGTGTTCTTATATGCGTCATAAGCTGGCCGGACGGCAGTCTTATGCAAAACTCTCCCAATCATCATATCCACTTTCTTCTTATTCCCCTTCAATCTCTTCTTTCTCTTTTATCGTCTTTTTTATTATTCCAGTCATTGTGGTGTTTTAATCCACTATTCATGTAATTAAAGAATTATAGTTTCGTATTTGCTAAGAACTTGCGACGCGTCTATCGTGCTGCTAAGCATTTGATATGCATCACTACGTAGGCAAATAGACTCGAGCGAGAAACCATACCACTTGCGAACCACGCGCAGTTTATTCTCAGATAGAGCGTGTTTAATGCGATAGAGCGTGCATACTAATGCATCGCTATACGAGAAAGCGAGAATAGAATGCATGACTTTCAAAGTGGGGTTCCCAAAGGGCCCACCCTTTGGGCAGTCCAGGGCGCAGCACCCGGCGCTCGGCGCGTAGCCGCCAGCAAGCTGCTGGCATAGCAGATAAAGTCGCCATAGGCGCTGAAAAGCATTGAATAAATGTTATAGAATGAATCGAGCAGCTTAGAAAGCTCTTTGCATACTACAATCCACAACTCTTTAATCATGAATACATGAATTTACAAATTCACTCTTTTTTAATTTAATTTACAATTGCTGATTTATTTGTCTTTGTTCAACAAAATGGAGACATAAGGATCAAAATAATACATAAAGGATTTTAAGGATTTATATGAATACTCTTTATAAAGCAACCTTGCTATGCATGGTTACCGCATCTCACACGTTGTGTATGGATGAGAAAACCAAAGAGCAACCTGAAAAACAGTCTACTTTTTTAAAAAGCTTCCTTAATGGCGCGGTCGCCGGAAGCGTTGAAGTAATGGTTAGTAACCCTTTAATTGTGCTCAAAAATGAGCTTATTCTCAGGGCAAAGGCGCATCCTTCGCATGCGCCCGCATCACCTGAGGCTTTAAAGCACATGTTCAAAAACCTTTCAAAAGAGAGAATGCGTGAGCTTATGCAAAAGTACTATAAAGGCTGTGGCACGGGCATTCTATTTATGGCGCCAATAGTCGCAATCCAGAATAGTACAGCTCTTGTATTAGCTCAGCTCTTTCAGGGACAATCAGATGTAACGCTTGCCCAGAAAACGCTCGCAGCGTTCTGCGCTGGGGCATGTTCGGCACTCATAGAGGGGCCTGCAGATTTACTCGTTTTACAACGCCAGAATCCGTCATTTAAGCACGAGCTCCTAAAGGACACATGGCAGCGCATTTATAAAGAAAGAGGACTATCAACGTTCTATCGCGGTATATCAGCTACTTGTATGAGAGATGGTACCATCACCATCGCATATAAAGCCGGCGGCGAAATCATACGAAAATGGAATCCTTTGACAACAAACAACGAGGCTGTTGATAAAACCCTCTCCGATATGGTTGCAGCAGTACTAGCAGCAACACTATCACAACCAGCAGATGTGGTTAGCGGCCGGATGAAGAGCGACCTTACAAAAAGTGTCTATAAGAACTGTATTCAAACAGCCCTTCACATCATACGAAAAGAAGGGATACGGGCTTTGTATAAAGGGCTAGTACCGCGCGGAACCCGTGCATTCCTCGCCATTCCCCTATGGCGGCTATTAACAGAGCAAGAAGTGGGAACTCAAGCACTTGCTCGACTTGAGAAATTATTCAAGAGCTAGATTGTTTAAGAAATAAAGTGACTATGCTGCAAAGGGGTAAATTCCTTTGCAGCACATTAAAAAGGGCTCCAATTCAACAAGACAACACCCATCTTAGCTAAGTTTAAAACGAATTTCACTAGAGGGAACTCATACAAAAAATCAAACACTTATCAGTACACTGCTCATTAGAACGCACATAATATGCGCTCTTTCACTGCAGCTTAATGATATGCCATTGCATAAAGCAAATAGCTGGCCAATCCAAGCGTTCCTAAGATCGCCCCACCGGTGATACACTTTTGTGATAATGAATTGCACTCACAATTTCTAAGCTCTGAAAAATCATCAGCAGCTTTGCGGAATATCTCAATATTTTCAATCATCTCGATTTCTTCTCCAAAAGCGTCTTTTACGTGCCCAAATCCGCAGCGTGCTCCTACTAAAGCCCCTACAAGTGATGCAATGAGCGCTGTTCGTCCCCCTGCATTTGCAGCTTCCGTAAGTGCGCTCTTTATATCATCGGGATGCCGAAGAAATATGTGCGCAGCCGTAGCCAGCGCTTCATGTGCCAGGTGCCCTGTTCCAAAAACTTCAACGATCTCTTGGCCCTGTACTTGTTGGGCGTATCGAAGCATATCACTGGTAGTAAGTGGATTTTGAGCACTTGCCTCTGCTTGAATTAAACCGACTTGCGTCACCTTTGCTTGCTTATACTGCTGCGCAGCTTGTTCGTACTGCTGAGCAGTTATTATCATTTCATCAACTACCTGGTGAGGCGCAACTCCTCGTAATGAAGCAGCAACACCAACAGAAAGTGCAGCCGATGCTGCTAGAACTATTGGATGCAGATGCGTAAGCTTGGTTTGATGGATTGTAAGGGAATTTATTCGCTCGCTGTTATCGGCAAAAATGAGACCAATCGGCCATGCTCTCGCTAACGCACCACTTTCATTATCAAACGAGAGCTTACAATTCTTTTTGCTTTCTTGTTTTACCCACCATTGTTTTTTATTGCGGTCCATACAATCAGCAAGCCTCTCAGCGGCTTTAAGTGTAGCTTGCGAATGTTTCCGAAAACTAAAATGATGATCAAGCACATATTTTTGAGACCCAAAAAGATCTACCATCTGGCAGGCAATCAGTTCAGTGATTTCCTCATCCATGTAACTTTTTTTGCGGCCTATGATGGTTGCTTTATACGTAAGCAATGCAAGCACGGTACCACTACTATAAGCAGCTGCTTTATATTTAAATGGTTCATACACCCACTCGCAGGGATCGATCTGATTAAACGAAGATATGCCTTCTTTGCCATACTTTACTTTGATATTTGAAGAACTTCCTAATGGCTCGGTAACCCGCCCTAAAACATCACCAAATACTGATCCTATAAGAGCGCCTTTGACTCGATCTTCCCATTGAGCAATGCTTAATGGCACATCGGTTACTGCTTCAACTCTGCTTGCAAACAAGAGTGAAAGCAAAAATAATACTACTATCATTGTTATCCCTTTTTTGAAAACCCACCTTTATTTTGTTATAGCACTTTCATCCCTTCTGAGTCAATGGTATCTCGCTTTCCAGCAAGCTATTATTGCTTCTGTTATGTAGATTTTTCAGGCCTTTGAGAATAGTCCAATTTGTTATATCCTTATAGGTGTGTGCCCTTAAAGATTTGCGGCCAGAAACTTGCCTGGAGATTAACTGAAAGTTGATGCGAAAAAGTAAATGATAATGATATCACTCTATAAAAACAAACTGGCTAAAGGATGAGGTCCCCCGTGAAACGAATAGGCGCGCTGTTTTTGATAACAGCAATAACTCAGTATAGTTGTGGAATGCAACCAGCACTTTTGGGGCCAGAACCCCAACGGCCGGTAACGGCGGTTCCTCAAGCAAGCGATAATTCCTCTCTTATCAATCGCTTCATTGTCTACGCAGAACTTGGCAAAACTACGCAGTGTAGAGAGCTTTTAAGCAAGACTCCAGAGATACTAAACATGAAAGATTCACGAGGACGCACAGCTCTTCACGCAGCCATTGATGGCGCATTTCTGCCCAAAAATCACACCGACGGCTCAGCTGCAGGGATACGAGAGACAATTATAATGATCTTGAAAGAACATCCTAATCTCCACATCATTACGCACATTGATGGCGTAAAGTGTTCCTCTTTCAAAGAATATATAGAAGAGAGAGCAAAAAAATTCCCCCGCTATTTTACAGATGATTACTATAAATCTCAGGTTAATTTCTGCCTCATGCCGCTGCTTGATAGCGGAGCCGCCGAGCCGGAAACTGCAAAAAACACTAATGCTGGAGTTGAAAAAGATCTTGCTCAATCTATCAGCGGGCCCCGCGCACCCCAACAAGCGGAAAGAGCTGCCAGTCACGTGCCTGAAGAACAAACTGATACGCAAGAACCCGCAGCCGTTGCAAATCAAGCTGAAAATAGTAAGCCCTCAGAACTCGAGCTACAAATTTTTATTACAGGTGCATGGAGAGGAAACACAGCGCAGTGCAAGCAATTGCTCGATAAATATGGAAAAGATATCATAAATAAGAAGGGCCACCCACAGTTTCCAGGATACACGGCACTACATGCAGCCATACAGGGAGCATTTGCAGGCTACAATGATACGCCCGAATTTGCCCGGTGGTTATTAAACAACGGGGCCCATCCAAACATCGCTGTTATTGTTGATGGTACTCCATATACAGTCATCGAATATATCGAGTTGTTGAAAAAAAAACACAGCGCGCGGTGGAAAGCCGGGCGTGCGGTTATTGAGGATGTGTGTTTTCCCTTGCTTCAAAAAACAATGCCCGCTCCAGTACCAACTGCTGCGCCAGCACTGCAAGATCCGCTTCATCCAACCCCTGATGCAAACCAAGCTACTCAGCAAGACCTCATAATAATAACCTCTTCTCGCGACAGCGCCCCCAAAGCGGAGCCAGCAGGAGAACCTGAACAAAAAGCACCCAGAGTGGCGCGGCCACCAGTAAGACCAGTGCGGCCAGCAGAAGAATCTGAACAAAAAACGTCAGATACAGCAAGGCCACGGGTAAGGGCAATACAGCCAGCAGACGAATCCGAGCAGAAAACGCCGGCTACTGCAAAACCACGGGTAAGGGCAATACAGCCAGCAGACGAATCTGAACAAAAAACGTCAGGTACTGCAAGGCCATTAGTGAGGCCAAAAAGGCCAGCAGTAAGCTCAATAAAGAAAAAGACAGAAAACCTCGAAATCCAGCAAGACCTAGTCGAAACTCCCGAAATAAATAGTAAACCTGGAGCGAGTACAAGTGCGGAGGACGTGAGCGTAGACCGCGGAAGAAGCCTTACACGTTTTTTGGGCAACAATAAATTAACACTTCTTTCCCTTTTTGGATTAAGCGGTAGTATACTGTATTATTGGCTGACACATAAAACACCTCCTCTGGAAAACGCAAGCAAACCGGATGATGATAAAAATGAGCCAGTCGGTGGTTTGGAATGAAACCACCCCCCTTCTTTAAAAAAAAATGAGATGTGCTAAGCTTGAAGAGTAAATAAAATGGCAGGTATTTAATTCTTACGAGGTAACTATGATACAAAAATGTGTTCGATCCCTAGCGATCCTTAGTTGTTTCCAACTTATGGCAACTGATCCCACAAAAGTCACTCTCAATGATACTTCAATTGACGGGTTGTTTAATCCCTTCCAAAAGAGAGAAATGACGTCCACTCCATTAGATAATGATGAAGTAACGTCACCGGTTATGACAAAGATTTGGGACAAAGTGCTCTATAGACAATATCCTGCCGCTCACGGTAAAGGAGCTGGTACATCGGGTTATGAAGCCGCGAAAAATACTTTAATTCTTGCTAAAAGTGAGTCTCTATCGCTTACAAAATTTGGTGAAACCGTTATTCAACTCACAGATCCTGAGTTAGCTGGTCTCTATAACAAAGAAGATTCGCCTTGGCGTACTCGTGTTATTGCAGAGCGGCAAACTACCGTCGGTCAAGATTATATTAAAGATGTGATGCTATTAAACATAAAAGGCGCCAAGAAATTTGAATTTCTTCTGAAATTCTCACGACTTTTCCTTGAAGGAAAAGATATGCTTTTTGAATCAGTACCCGACGCAGAAGTGCTCAATGCGCTGGTCGGTCTCGTGGCAGGTTCAGTTGAAAGACTTGCTCTTCAAGGGGTGAAAAAGTCTGATGCAGAATTTACTTACAGTATATCACAGGATGCCCTGTTTCAAGCAGTGCAAGAAGAAGCTGCCAATAGGGCAAAGAGTGATGCACGTGCAGTGTATAAGCAACTTCAGCAGATTGAAACTCTCAAAGAATGTATGCCCGAACTCACCGGCCTCGAATTTTCTCTGACAAATGCAGTAAACGAGATTTCAATTTCAGGAATTGATCCGATGACGGGAAACCCAAAAGTATTTAAAACTACCTATGGAGCTTCCGATCTTCCAGATCTTTTGCCTTCAGAACAAACAATGAATGATCTTTCAAGTAAGTCGGCAAATCCACTAGCAGACGAATTAGGTGCTTTAGCAAATGGGTTATCTAGCTTAACACCTTCAGCAAATCCATCGCATGCCGAACAAATGAATGGCGATTGGCTTTCTGGAAGTGACCTAACTAAGCTGATTAAAGAAGTCAAAGGGGATGATCTGGCCAACATATCGGTACATTGCTTAGACTCATCTAAAAAAACTTCCATGATACAAGAGATTATACTTGAGTTGGAATGCGGTAGGATTATTTCTGAATTAGAAAGCGCCACAGATCAGGCCTTTGCAATTACCCCTATCAATTGCGACGGTCATTGGATAGCTTGTTTAGTAAGCAAAAAATACGGCGAGCTTGGTCTTGTAGTGGCTGACTCGCAAAACAAAGATAGACGACATGACCTTGCGATACAAAAACTTGCTGCGGCAATTGATGAAAGCATCAAAAAGAAGGAACCTAAGGAAGAAAAGAAGGTTAAGGCTGGCACGAGTCATGAGCATGCAAGCGCAACAGCTGCAAGCTCAACCGATGAAAAGGATAAGGATAAGCCTGAAAATGAAACCTACGAAGCGCCCCTAGGCCATTTGAGTCTTGACGAGCTGCCTTCATTGGACGAACTTTTTGGGGGCAGAATACCAAACGAAGCACTTGTGCGCCTTGCATATCTTAAAGCTATTGCTCGTGAAGAAACAATGGCACCAGATAAAGCAAAGGGTAACTCAATAAAAAACGACTTACTTCGTTATGGCCCTCCAGAAAACGGCTTACTTCTTTATGGCCCCCCAGGGACTGGTAAGAGTACTATTGCTCAGGTACTAGCACGTTTGCCAAAGGACGAAGATGGCAGCGATGCATTTGAACTCGTATTTACTAACGCTGCCCGTTTTAGAACTGCTTTCCAAGGTTCTACTAATGAATCCATGAAGCGCCTTCTTAAAGCGGCAACAAGCAAGAAGAAGCCATGTATAGTTATCATTGATGAAATTGATGGGACAACAGCAAAACTGGAGCCTCATAATAGTACACAAGAAGATAATCGTGCAAATAAAGCACTCATCGATATGCTTGATCTTGTGCGGCATAATAGAAGGATTTTCTTTATTGCTACGACAAATTTTCCAGAAAAAATGGATTCTGCTGTATTAAGACGTTTTGCGGCTCTTGAGGTACCTCTTCCAACCTATGCAGGACGTAAAACAATCTTGGAAAATTATTTCAAAAAATATGGCATTGCTTATAACGATGAAAACGATAACGCCGTATCATCAACATTTTTTGAAGCGCTCGTGAGCGCTACCAAAGGATTTAGTGGCGCGGAAATGGAACGTCTTGTGGCTAACGCTGCACTCGTAAATCGCCTCCAACTGCCTCCAGAAAAGAATGTAGGTATGGGCTTCTGGCTTAAGGGTATTGATACAAGCAGATCGCTTTTTGCTAATCTTTCAGGGCTGCTTGAAAACCCGTGCGTTCCGCTCTTCTACTGGTTAGGCGGCTATACCAATACCACTTTTGATAAGCACCTCTACCACTACTACAAGAGATTGCAAAAAGTACGACTTGATATTGAGGAAAAAGAACATGCCAATGATCCAAATAGCAAAGCATTGAAACAGCCATGGCGTCAAAAAGTGAAGGCTGCATTTGTGAGTGCACTCACATCGGCTTGGCACGGTTTGTTTAGCCAAGTTGGCAGTGATGCGTATACTAATCGTATCAAGCCCCCTATGGTTGATCTCTGGAAAAAGGTGACAGCTCCGGCTGCATAACATAGAAATCGCATTACAAAAAAGCCGCTCATTCAAGAGCGGCTTTTTTCTTGTATTCATATTTTTTTTAGTTTTGGATTGACACTTTCTTTAAGCATAGTTCGTCGGTTAGCATACTCTAATTTGCTTCCGCCCCCATTTTTGACCAAGCATGCCGCTACACGCCCTGTTTTCAAATTTTTTGAAGCCATTGAGCGTAGAGCAATTATTATTAAATGAGGCGCCCGCAGGGCTGTCTTACAAAAAAGTAAAATGGTAGCTACTTAGCCCTACAATTGAAAACGGCCATTCTCTCAGCTTCATTTTTTTAGTAATTTTCAATCTCTCAGACATCTTTAATAAGACAGCTCTGGGCGTCCTGGGCCAATTTATGAGAGCACCCGAATAAGCTCGCTCAGGCTTGTTATTCCAGTTTCGACCTTAATCATTGCATCTGCTTCGAGCGGCTTCATGCCGTCTTTGGTTGCTTGGTTGTAAAGAGCAAGATAATCAGGCTGCTTGGTAAGAAGTGCACGTAAGGCATGGGACATTTCCAGAAATTGAAAAATTCCCACGCGGCCCTTATAACCAGTCTGTAAGCAGGCTGGACATCCGGTACTTTTGTAAGCGCAACTTAGTGCAATTCCAAAACGCTTTATGTACTCATGCTCCCGGTAAGTAGGCTCCGCTTCATACCGACAGTCACTACAGAGCCTACGCACTAATCGTTGTGCAAGCACTGCGGTTAGTCCTGCATTGATAAGAAAAGGCTCAATGGACATATCAAGAAGCCTCAATAAGGCATTTGGCGCGTCGTTGGTATGTAAGGTACTCATGACAAAATGGCCCGTAAGGGCGGCTTGAAGTGCAACCTGGGCGGTCTCGCGATCCCGAATCTCACCAACCATAATAACATCGGGGTCCGCTCGCAAGAGTGACCGAATCCCCCTTTCAAAGGTGAAACCAATCTCAGGACAAATCTGAGTTTGCGTTATGCCAGTGATAGTATATTCAACAGGATCTTCAAGCGTGGTAATATTTTTTTCAGAATTATTTAATGAAGAAAGAAGCGCATGAAGCGTTGTCGTTTTTCCCGATCCGGTTGGTCCGGTTACTAAAAAAAAGCCAGTCGCAGTTTGGGCTATACTCTTAATACCGCAAGCAATAGCTGGGGTAAACCCTAGATCATCAAGTGAATGAGTTGCTGAGTTTCTTTCCAACACGCGCAACACCACCTTCTCACCATGGACACTGGGAAAGGTAGCAACACGCACATCAAAAGTTTGACCTGAACTAGTAACTGATAATTTTCCGTCCTGTGGGTTTCTGCGCTCCGCTACATTAAGAGATGCAAGAACCTTGATACGAGAAATAACCTGCAGTCCTGTGTTTTTTTCCATCGACGGTTGCTGCGATAAAAGACCATCAATACGAAACCGCACCTGAAGCTCTTCAGGTGCAGATTCTAAATGAATATCTGAAGCTCGCCGCTTAATTGCCTGACAAAAAAGCTCATCCAAAAAAACGATAGCCGGAGCATCGCTTTTTCCGCTAGAGGCTGTCATGCAAATTTCCACGCAAGAACAAAACCAAATAATCCGGCAAGACACTCAATCATATGAGATTTAATCCATGAAATCCAGCCATTAAAAACATCAGCTAGACTCATATCTGCAGATAAACCAAACAAAGCTTTTAACATGCTGTAATCAATCGAAATAATATGAAGCAATTCAAGCGCCCACAAAGCAAGCGCAGCACCTAAGACCAGCCAAAAGAAAAAGCGGCCACCATGTTTAATTAAAAAGCCAAAAACAAAACCGGCAATTAAAAATCCCGCAAGCTCAACATACCAATTTGCTGGTTTATTAAATGATTCCCAGCTTTTTTGTAAGTTTCCAAGAAATCCCGTTTGTTCTGCCATAGCATTCTCCCTTCATCAAAATACGTTTATCGCAAAGAAGGCGCTTAGTAACTAAGCGCCTTCTTTGTTTTTATTCCGACAATTAAGCAGCTACGAGATCACGTAGAGCTTTACCTGGCTTAAATTTAGCCACTTTTTTAGCTGGAATTTGCATTTTCTTACCTGTTGCAGGATTGATACCTACACGGCTCTTTCTCTTCATCATTGAGAAAGTACCAAATCCAGTAAGGACAACTGATTTGCCGCCTTTAAGGGTGCTGCCAACTGATTTAATAAAAGATTCAAGAACCTTTTTGCAGTTAGCTTTTGGTAATTTAGACATCTTTGACATTTGTTCTATCAATTTTGCCTTATTCATAATCATCCTTTAATTAAAAATGTACATACAACAATTACTTACCCCCAGCATACGCAGCTGGCGGGCTTGAAGTTCATCTGATACTTATGGTGCCGAGGGCCGGACTCGAACCGGCACGAGCATAGCCCGAAGGATTTTAAGTCCTTTGCGTCTACCAATTCCGCCACCTCGGCCTTACATGTCAATTCTCATCTTCATTTTTAGACCGCTTCTTGGAGGCGGCACCCGGATTCGAACCGGGGATGAGGGTTTTGCAGACCCCTGCCTTACCACTTGGCTATGCCGCCTTAATATAAATTCTACGCTTTCTCTTGCGGCGCTGCAGCAGGAGCTTTAGCTTCTTCAAGCAATTTGCTTAAATCTGCAGCATTGATTAAGCGAATGCCTTCTTCTTCTTTTGGCTCAACTTTAGCTACTTCTTTTTCAAGAAATGCTTGTTTTGCTTCGCCTTCAACTGGATAGGCCGCTTTATTTTCTTTCGATAGCTTATGCCATTCGCTGATACCACCAGAGTAGACAGCTACATCTTCAAAGCCAAGATCTTTTAAGCTTCTTAGCTATACGATGACTTGCAGTACATTCATAGGAAGAACAATATACAACAACTAGGAGTCTTTTTATTCCATCCTTTTGAAAGCTCTTCAACACCTTCAGAGGAAACGTTAACCGCACCAGGAATATGTGCATCAGTTAAATACTTCTTCTGAGTCTGCATCAAGAAGATGAACTTTAGGCTCTACACCTAGTTCATGCTTTACTTCTACAGCAGCTCCTTCAGTTTTTTTCTTAAACCAATCACACGCAGGCATGACGAGCACCATGAGAAGCAATAAGCTAAATGCAAAATATATAGTATTTTTTTTACTCATTTTTTTCCCGTTAAAATATTTGTGAATACATACAAATGTATCATAAATACGTTTCTACGCAACTTTCGCTATCTCTTTCTTGCCAATGACACCTCCTTAATTAACCGGCTGGCAACAGCGTGACCACCGAATTTTTTTCCAAAAAGCTATCGGATGTTTAAACAAATCTATAAACCACCATGATTCAGTACTATCCATAGACCAAATTCTAAAAATAATTCTCCCATGAATAAGCTTGCCATCTAAAATACCCCATTCTCGTGAATCAGAGCTTCCTAACCTATTATCACCCATAGCCCAATACTGATTTTTACCAAGCGTTATCTCAAAAATATCCTTGCCTCCTGGATGTGGCGTTCCTGGATAGAGAATCGATTGTGGCTCCATGGTTTGTGGATTAATCATAATAAAATGTGGATCAATTTTATAAAAAAGTTGTTTATCCCACGGTAGCTTCTGGATCAAATGAGCGATAATCCCATTCACGTTCTTGGATAAAGCGATTATGCTCATACGGCGAGCGTTTCCATAGCAAAATAAAGGATATTTATTAATATATGCTGTTTCATCCAACTTTTTACCATTCACATACACAACGGGATGACCATCTTCAATAACTCCTTTTATCGTATCTCCTGGAATACCAATGACCCGTTTAGTCCAATTAGACACATTAAAGGAAACATATCGTTGCCAAAGATTAACTACAGGATTACTTGAATAAGGATAATTAGGATCATCAAATGCAATTATTTCGCCACGACTGCGGACTTCTAAACCAATAGGAAAGTTTATCAGCAAAAAAACGCTCTCCCACTAATAAGGTAGTTTCCATAGAACCTGTTGGCACCTGATAAAGACCAAATCCAAAGGTACGTATGAGAAAGGCAACTGGTAAAATAACAAAAATTAATTCAAAGGGTACCCGAATAGCTGGTACATCGTACCATTTACCTAAAATACGCTTTAATAACTGCATATATCTACCTTTCCTTGCATGCTTAGAGAAGCACTACTCGTTTTTATCGAGGATCTCGCCCTATTCTTTATAATATATAGTAACTACTTTGTAAATACCGCACTGCTCATAGTACGTACTTATTTTTGACAATGCAATAGTAGATTAGAAAAGAATATACCGCGTTAAAGGAATCTATGCAAGAAAAAAAAATGGATTCACTGGCTTGCCCTTCATATATACTTCAAAATGAAGATGTGAAGCGGAGCCTCCTCTCCTACTTTTTCGTACAAATCCGGTGGCCCCAACGCGCCCAATGCAATCGCCAGAGCAAACATTTTGTCCTACATGTACAAGGATCTTATCAAGATGGGCATATCTCGTTTTAAATTTTCGATTATGAGCTATCAAAATATAGTTACCGTACCCGGCAGAATAAGCAGCCTCCACAATGATGCCAGCACCCGCAGCATGCACGGGCGTACCTCGAGGAGCGGCCATATCAACTCCTGCATGAAAGCCGTACCTCCCACCTAGCTTGCGTGGACCAAACAGCGAGCTTACCCAAAAGTTTTCAGGAGCCACCGGCCAGGCAAATAAAGCTTCGCGGTGCAATTTTTTCCATGATGCATGAGCAGTTGCAGGTTTTATGTGTGTTACTTTTATGGACACATTTTTAAGAGGCTTACGGCGAAGCGGTGAGCTCTTTCCCCGCATACTAGGGGCAGACGACTGCTGTGCCGATGCTTTATAGCCCCGTACACCACGACGGCGCTTAGTGCGCCTTGCTTGCACGGGAGTACGCTTCACTTTTCTTTGCTGGGCAAAGCCTCTTCTTCTGCGCCTATGGCGCGCTGGTACCCCCTGTTTTTGCACCGGTGACGCTTTAGTTGTGTTTGCAACTTCAGCCTTCTGGTTGTCCGCGCTCGTAGTATAAGCAAGCGTTAAGAGCTTGTTCTTTTCTTGTAAGCGTGCATTCTCTTGTTGGAGAGTAGTGTAATCGAGGATATTCTTTTTGGTACTCGGGCTTGCGGTAAGACTAGGGCTTGTTGCCTTGGTTTTTAAGGGACTATTGCTGATCGGTTGAGCTTTTAACAAATGATATTCTGCGAGCATAAAGCAGCCAATCAACGAGAGGTATGCGGTCCAGACGGATAGTACTAGTTTATGTAAGGTCATGTGTATCTCCCTCAAGCGCTACATCTGTCGCTTGCACCCACCCCTTGCCTTGAGAAGTTGATACATAATACCACCCCTCTTTCTTTTGCTCAATAACAATTTGTTCTGAATCGGATAATAGAGCTCTTTTTGGAAAATCTTTTTCGGGGCCTACATAAAGATGTGCTTCCTGGGAGACTATGCGTGCTCGTGGCCAGTAATAGCGAGGAACTTGCACAGCCCATCCAATAAAAAAGCCGAGGAAAAGCATTAATACGCAGCCCCGCACAAAGCTAGAGGTGGAACTATCCCCACTGGCAGACCGAAGGCCGCGCGGATAGCAAAAAAGCCAGAGGATCCACCAGAAAATAAGCATACCTATCTGTAAGATGATAAAAGGAAAAAAAATTGTCATAGCGGCCCCTTGCGAAAGGTCACAAGCCAGTTCTGGGCCGCTTTACATACTGCTTCTGGTTGCAGACTAGCAGCGGGCACCGTTTTGGGTGCTCGAGGAACAAACTGGGTATACAACAGCAGTTCATGCAAAAAAGCCTCCCATTGCTTAACCAGGTGCTTACTCCATCCCTGTTTGAGCATGATATCGCCAAGATCATGTTCAGTATCGTCCAAACAATAATGATCTAAAAACGCTTTCTTTATAATGCTCGAAAGGGGTGAAAGGTCGCCAGATTTACATACTTTTTGAATGCGCCACGAGGCTAGACGCAATGCCCAGAGCGCGCGCCAGGAGCACTGCATTTTCTTAATCGTCGGCTGGAAAGTTTGAATCATCAATCGCAAACCAACAAAAACAGGTGGAATCATAAACAAAAGAATGAATAATGGCAATGGCACGGCTTTTTTAGCCTTGGGTGTTTTAAGCGGCATTTGAGGCTTTTCTGCGAAGGGTTTCGCTGCTTCCCGTTCCACAGTTTCTACTTGGCTTGAGCTCACAAAGGAGCCCGGCTCTATGGTGAGTTTCAGCGGTTTCGTTTTAAGTGTTTTCACTGAGCGTGTTTTAGTATCAAAATAGGTAAATCGCTGTTCTTTAATGGTATAGATGCCTTCTTTTAAGCCTTGAAGTACATATTCCCATTTCTTGATTATAAGCGGACCTTTAGATGCAACAGTGCTTTTTGATTCATAAAAGCGAATTTCATCGGGTACTTTGAGCACAGGAGTCTTTATTTTTTCGCTCTCTCCCTCGCCCTCTAAAGAGAGCGTATAAAGCACTGCTTCACCCTGAGCTACGCTCGCTGCGCTGAGCGTAGCGGTAAAATCTGTAAAGGTACCTACAGCCTCTACAGGCATATCAGTTGGGAGGTCATCAACGCGCACCGATTGTGGTTGACTAAGTACCGCTTGTTTTTGAGCAAAGCTTCCAAATCGAAAAAATCCCCATCCAATCTGAGAGTGATTATTTACTCCCTGTGTATAATCAGCCCTCAAGCGTGGAACGGCAAAAACACCTGCCCGCTCGGGATACATATATCCCTTATATTCTACCACCTGAAAAAGTTCATTATTAATTACCGCGCTATGAGCCACTCCTTCATCTAAGGGACCGCTACGAAGGCCGGAAGTTTGGGGCTCCGCCAACGCTACAAGGGTTAACTCAGGATCCTGGTAGGTAAATCGCAAAACGAACGGAATTTTTTCGCCTACTACAACGTGCTTTTTTTCTAGTATAAGCTCATAAGTTGGCTGAGGATAGTCCTCTTTACGTGTAGAGCGCTTATCAAGAACAGTGAGAGTAGCCGTTCCCGACTTTCTAGCATCTGCGCGTGCGGGTCCGATGGTAAAATCTCCTGCGGTATCGGCCAGAGCGCTATAAAGAAAGCGCCTTTCCTGGGTACTTGCAGAACCGTTCTTTACCATGTTTATATCGGATCTTTGACCCACAACTTGAAATTTAGAAAGTCCTTCAACTGTAGGCCATGCGTGCAGTTCTTCATCATCCTTCACCCTAACCACAACAGAAAATGTGGCTCCTAATCCAACGGAGGTAAGTCGTATACCCTGCCCATTCTCGATGCTCAACTCAAGAGAAGTTGTGGCATAGAGCAATGCAGGCGTGGTAAGAGAAAGAGTCAAGCAGAACAACAAAGGCACATCTGACCTTAACAAAAGAAGTTCTCTTGCGCAGTAAAACATACTACCAATTTTTGCTACCATCAGTCTTGACTCCTTCCGGTACACGTCCCTTAAAAAAAGCCTTGTAAGCTTGCTTATCAGCGCTTTCTATGATCTGCAAATTCTTTTTGTCCTGGTCGCCGAGCTGATTTTCTGGTATACTTTGAGCTGAAACAGTTGACTCTGTTTCTGTTTTATCACCCTTTTGTTCTTTTGACAATCCAGAATCTTGTTTGCGAGGATCATTATGCTCTTTTTTATTATTGGAACCTTCTTGTTGATCGCCTTTTTTTCCACTTTGCTCTGCATTGTTAATATCGGACTTGCTCTGGCCTTCGGATCGATCATTCTTGCCGGATTTATGCTCGCTCTTGGATTCCTTACTCTCCTTCTGAGCCTGCTCTTGCTGCCCTTTATCTTTATTTTTAGCCTGATTGCTTCTTTGATCAGGAGTATTATTCAGATCGTTAGGCAGCCCTTCAGTCCGTGACTGTTCAGGCTGTGACGGCTTGGGGGACTTATCTTGATTGCCTTTTGAGGAATTGTCATTCTTACCAGCTGATTGATCTTGCGATGAATCGTTTTTTTTGTCTTTTTGACTATTTTCTTGTTTGTCCTGCTTATTGTTCGATCCATCTGATTGCTGACCATTCGATTGTTGGGCATCCTGCTTCTGACCATTTTGACCATTCCGTTGTTGGCTGTCCTGTTGCTCACCCGATCGTTGTCCATCCGGCTGCTTCCCATCTGATTGCTGACCATTCGATCGTTGATCGTTCTGTCCCTGACCATTCTGTGAATTATTATTTTGTTTATTTTGCTCATCATTCTGGCCGCTACCTTGCTGGTTTTGATCAGCATTCTTTTGCTGTTCCTCCATCAATTTTTTAACCAGTTCGATGCGCTTTTTGGCATGCTCATTTTTGCTATTTATCTTAAGAACCTCTTGGTAGAATCCGAGCGCTTTTTGATACTGCTTATCCATAAGATAGGCATCTCCACCATTAAACAATGCTTGCTCTTTAAGTTCACTGGATGCATGTAAAGATTGGGCAACCTTCTCAAATGCTGCTTGCGCAGGACTATAATCTTTTAGCTTGTAAGCAGTCTTGCCTACATTATACAAGGCTTGCATATTCTCTGGATGAAGTACTGCTGCTTCTTCATACAAGTGCCGAGCGGTAGCAAAATCGCCTTTTAGATAGGCTTGATCAGCCCGCCAAGCGTTAAAGGATGCTGCATACATACCCGCCGAGATAAGCACAAGACACGTTGTTACAAGCATTTGGGATACTAATATTGATACTCTTTTCTTCATATTCAGGCCTCAAAATGATGCTGCAAAACACATGTTGTAACCATTCGACGCTGTAACCATTCGGCATACTCGTGCTAATACTCTTGTCTTCATGCTAATCGCCTAAAACAAATTATAAGAAACGCAGCTGATGCTAAAACGCTCGGCAGTTTATAAAAGCCACTCTACCAACAGAGCGAGAAAGCTTATGACTGCAAATATAAAATACTTTTCCTGCTTAGTTGAGAACATTCTATCTTCAAATTTCTCTTTTTCAAAATGCCTCACATCACCTACCAACCTCTCTATATCACTTTCATCTTGCGTAGCACGCAGGTAGCGCGCTCCGGTTTGTGCAGATAACTTTTTTAATAAAGGCTCATTCAACCTGGTTATTACAACAGACCCCTTTTCATCCATGAGATGGCCTACTGGCTTTCCTTGCTCATCAGTAAGCGGTATGGGCGCCCCTTCAGGAGTTCCTATCCCCACGGTAAATACACTCAAACCACTATTTTTTATTTTCTCTTCCATACCCGTCAAAGGAGGAGAAAAATCTTCTCCATCGGTGAATATAACCATAATTTTGTGCTTCCTTGCAGGCATCTCATTGAAGGTATCGACCGCCTTTTCAAGCGCTGCATCAAGTGCAGTGGTTCCAGAAGAAATTGATTCAGCATCCACAAAATCCAAAAAGGTAGTGAATGCACCTATATCGGTCGTAAAGGGACATTGTATAAAGGGAACACTAGAAAAAACCATAAGACAGACACGCTCTGCCCCAAAGCGGCTAACCAGCTCTTTAATCTTCGCTTTTGCAGCCTCTAAGCGGGAAGGCTTTATATCTTGCGCTAACATACTGCGTGAAATATCCAATGCAATAAGCACATCCCGCCCCTCTTGTGCAACGGCTTGAGGCGCTTCGCCCCACTGGGGACGCGCAAGCGCAAGCACTAAGCAAAAAAGAGCGAGGATGAGTAACACTGTTTTGAGTACCTTTCTGAATAGCGAAAAATGGCGCAAAAGTTTGTTGGGTGAAGCGCCAAGCAACTGGGCGGTCTTTTTTTGCCACCAGGCTCTTCTTACCAAAAGCAAGCATGCAACGATGATGAGCGGCAGCAGATATAAGAAATACTGAGCTGTTGCCCAGGAAATACCAAACATGTCATTATATATCATAGTCTCACCCACAAGAGCGATGTGAGAATAATTTCAAGCATGAGAAGGGCAAGAGCAATCCACATCGTAGGCATAAAATACTCAAAATAGCGAGAAAAAATTGGCGTTTCATAGTCAGTTCTTTCAAGCTTATCTATCGTATCATAAACCATTTCCATCTCAGATGCATTGCGTGCAAGAAAAAACTGTCCGCCCGTTTCTTCAGCAATGGTTTTTAGCAAAGCAATATTAAGTGTTTGAACCCTGCCATAAAAGGGATGATCAATCCATTCAGTTTCTTCCGATCCTATGCCTATGGTATAAACTTTGATGCCAAGTTTTTTTGCCAGATCAATGGCTAAGCGCGGGTCAATGTCCCCCGTGGGCACCCCATCGGTAAGCACAATCATACTACGGCTCTTTGCTGTTGATTTTTTAAGTCGATTAGCGGCAGTAAATATGGCTCGTGAAAGCACCGTGCCAGGAACTGGTAGAGTGCTCGTTGTTGTTTCATTAAGAATCTCTTTTAATACCCGCTTATCAAGAGTCAGCGGGCAGCGCGAGACGGCAACTCCCGAAAAAATTACTAAGCCTATTGGATCGTTATCCCGCTTATCAATAAATTTAAGCGCTTCCTCGCGAGCGGTATCCATCCGTGTTTTCTTGCCTTCTTCACTCTCAGACGCATTCATGCTCTCAGAAGTATCGAGTACCAGCATAATATCAACACCCTGCACGGGAATCTTTGAACGCTCGTCGGGTGATTGAAGCCGGGCAATGGATAAACAAAGTACAATAAGGAGTGTCAGCCTTAAAAGAAAAAGAAATAGGCGCCGCCATTTTGTGGTTGATTCCAGAGATTGTAAAGGGACTAACGATGAAAAAAGATATACCGGATTTTTATAATGAAACCAAAACCAATAGGCGGCAAGGAGCGTTGCAGGAACTCCTAAATACAGCGCATAAGGATAGACGACATGCAGCATATGTTACACCCTTTGTTGCTGATCCAGAAACCATTGACGAACCCGTGCCACAAAAGCAGCATCTGTTTCATCTTTTTGTACATAAAATGGCTTGCCTATGATAGTTACCACAGGATAGGTGTAAATAAGAAAGCTATGCGGTGGGAATATGCTCGCATTATTGGGCATGTAGACGGGAATAACGGGCCTTCCTGTCCTTCGTGCAATGATAGCAAAGCCCTCGAAAAAGGTGTTAATTTCTTTAAAACGGCCACCCTCTGGAAAAATAAGCAAATGTCTATTCTTTCCATTAACAAATTTATACACCCGAATGAGCGAACGAGCCGCCTTTGCTGGGTTTGATTGGTCAACAGAGATAAACATTCTTCTGATAAAAAAACCAAGTATTGGGGTTTTTAAGTAATATTCTAAAACAAGCCACACATGGGGAACCTTATTACATAACGCACCCAAGACAGGAATGTCCAAAGAGGATTGGTGATTTGCTACAAAAATTGCAGGAACTTTGGGTAAATTCTGCCTACCGGTGGTAACCTGTTTGTTGAGTGTCGCTAAAACGATACTTTTGTAAAAATAGTCGGCCAAAAAAAAGAAAAGGCGATTATCATACCGATAGCGGGCAGGCAAGCAGGCAATAATAATACAGGGCGGCATAAAAATAAGGCAGGCTATGCCTATAAGGACATACGATATAAGTGTTTTGAGTAATTCAAAAATCTTCATGCACCATCCAACTTACTGATCTATAAAGGTCCCATCAGTCATTTTTAAATCTCCTACATAAGCGCGGAAACTGGGCCCTTTAGGCCGCGTTGACTTAGTATGCCAGAATTTTCCCAAAATGGTATCATCAGACACAATCCAGCCGCTTTTTTAATCTCTTAATTCCTGTAAGCGCACAGGCAATGCTAAAAAGCGTGAGCATCAGTATACACAGCCAAAAAGGTAAATTATCCTGTGGTCCAAGCATGGCCACACGCATGGCCTCCATAACATATATGATGGGATTGAGTAAATCCAAATACCCAACTGCTGGTGCTAGCTTAAAAAGCATATACCACGAGAACTGAAAACCTCCCAAAAACCAAAGCGGAAAAATCACGCGCATCCATACATTTTCCATCAATGACATCTTGGGAATAATGCTAGAAACCAATAACGTAAGACAGCTATAAAAAACGTTACTCAATATAAAAATCAACGCAAATTTTGGCCAATGTATAGCCGATAATGAGAATGAATCCCATAATATAAGCTTTCCGAGCGGAAGCACAATCAGGCCACGAAGGACTGAACTGATAAACCAGTAGATCATTTTGGTAACAAAAACGAGCCATGCAGGCAGAGGGAGCGTTGTATAATACGAAATAATCTCCGGTCCTTCAAGATCAGCAATAAAATTAAACGAGCGTGGATACACTTCAAAGAAGCCAGCGGTTGCTACACATCCAGCAAGATTAAAAACGCCAAAATCAGGATTTACTATATTAAATTGTGACTTGGTTATATATCCCACAACCACAATGGTACAAAAGACCCATATTGCAAGATTTATTGCTTGATCAAAAAAAGTTTTACGCAATTCTATCAGTTCAGTTCGTAGCAATTGCCAACAGACATGTTTATATAACGCATAATGACTGGTCATAGTGAATCTTTCGTTTCGGTCTTACATGCTTCCATCAAGCTTACAAAGACATCTTCAAGATTTTTCTGCTTAAAATCAGCAATCAGCTTATCGGGTGTATCAATTAACTTGACTTGACCCTGATCTAAAATGCACACACGATCAGATAGCTGCTCGGCTTCATCAAGATAATGGGTTGTGAGCAAAACAGTCACACCTGCATTTTTAAGTTCTTTGATAATAGTCCATAGCTGTCGCCTTATCTGAGGATCAAGACCGACAGTAGGCTCATCTAAAAGTAGGAGCCGTGGATTGTGCATGAGGCTTCGTGCAATCATAAATCGTTGACGATACCCGCCAGAAAGAGCCGACGAGGTCATGGATAGATAGGCCCCAAGGTCAAATTGTTGCGTTAACGTTTCAATTCGTTTATGTATACACTCTTCGCTCATGCCGTAATAGCGCCCTGCAAACGCAAGGTTTTGCTCGAGCGTAAGCATATCATTTAAATTGGGTTTTTGTGGACAAAAGCCCAGCTGCAAACGATACCGCATCACATCTTTATAAATCGAGGCACCTTTATAGAGCACATCCCCATGAGTCGGTGGATGAAGTGTGGCAATAATCGAGGACAAAGTTGTCTTGCCTGCCCCATTGACGCCGAGTAATCCAAAGATTTCACCTTCATAGATATCAAGAGTGACACCTTTGAGGGCTTCTTTTTCACCATAACTTTTTTTTACGTTTTTTACGTGCAACAAAACATTCGACACAGGCTACTCCTTGGATCATTATTTTTTTGTAGTATAACAGAAAAGCTCCCACCTGCCTAATCTAAACGACTCGCTATCGCGTAATACAGTGCACCGAGATTACTGAAGAGACTGGTCTTGAATAAGGTAAATATAATTGCAGACTCATTGCTTTTAAGAAACTTTACTGAGCACCAAGTGCACGAATTATACAATAAACACACCCAAGAAACAGGCCAAGTATTTATAGAGAATATGCATTGGGACGCAGGCGTGTAGATATTTATATGGAATGGCAAAAGTATTGCTTTATTTTAGAGCTCAAAATAAAGCGAGGCGAAGAAACGGAACGTAAGGGCCTAGAAAAAATTTCAAGCTATGTAGATCTTGGCAAACCACACGAAGCTCATCTGCTTATCTTTAACCGCTATCCAAGTCTATCATGGGAACAAAAGATTTCTGATGAGACCGTTACCTTTAATGCTAAACAAATTCACGTCTGGAAGATGTAGAATCATGGTTGATATCCCGGCTGGACTCCTGGCGCATAAGCCTGCTGAGCACTGCTCTGCCTGAGTAGAGTTAGTATCGCCTGCAGATTTGGTTTGGGGTGCTTCAAAGCGTGCTGCAAAGCAGTGTCGCCAGAATTGTCGGTAGCCCGCGGTTGGGCACCCGCCGCTAGCAATCTGCGAACCGCCTCAAGATGCCCGGATCCAGCAGCAAGCATCAAAGGCGTAGCTCCAAATGAATTACGTACATCGACCATAGCTCCTTTTGCAAGCAAAGCACTAATGATATCAGGATCTCCTTCCATGGCTGCCATCAGCAAAGCATTCATACCATAGTTATTCATTTGATTTATTGCAAGGCGTGGATGACCAAGTAGCCGCTGAATTACTGCGCGCTGATGTTCCAAAATTGCTTCCATTAAAGCAGTCCCTCCTCGAGCATCAACCTCATTCACGTCAGCCCCTGTTTCTAGAAGTGCGTTAACCATTGCCAAATCACCTCTTCCAGCATTTTCAATTAATTCAGGTCGCATGGGTGATACAGGCTTTGCCACAGGAACTGCTGGCCGAATGGGCTTAACAAGCTGTGGAGCAGGTGAAACCGCTGGCGCTGGGCGCACGGGGAATGGTAGAGGGATCGGCGCAGCCGGGACAGCTCCAGCTGGTACAGCTATAGCCGGTACAGCACGAATTGGCCGCACATCAGACAGAAGCACTTTGCCACTTACCACTAAGGCAGCATCCCTTAAAATCACGCGAATATCGTTAATAGATCGTTCAATATCTTTAGAAAATTGAACATCCTGCACTTTTTCTTTTGTTTCTTCCTTAAGCTTAGAAATAAGAGCTAGAGCAAGACGCAAAATACTATATTTTCGCACAGGGTCATGCTCCTTTTGAGCGGCCTGGATAGTCCAAATAATTATCTGGACTTTATTGCCAACACCAAACTGTTGCAATAAACCATCTAGTATCTTTAATCTCTCAATCGCCATCGGCAAATCTTTTTCAGTGTAACGTATGACTCGCCCTGTGTCGGGCAGTCCCAAGGCTTTTAAAAGAGCCCGACGTTCGCTTTCAGAGATTAAGTGTACTTCATTAATGTAGCAATCAAGCTTATTTCCTAAAGCATCAACCACATTGGACTCTGCACCTTCACGTCTTAAAAGTGCAATTGACGCCACTATCTCATCGGTTGAAAGCTTATTTTCGACTTTTTCATTCAATTTATGCAGCGCTTCAACAAGCGCATGTTCTAATTCAGCTGCAGTTGCAAAATCTTTCGCCTCAAATTCCTGCACATGCACTAGAGCATCTTGGGACGCGCGTAAGGCTTCACCGATAGGCGTTCTTCCCTTTTCCTTGGAGCCTTCAGCATTTATATCAGCAGCAGCACCAGAGGCTAGTAAAAATCGAATAATTTCTGGATTCCCTCCACCAGCTGCCTTATGTAAAATGGTTACCCCATTATTATCACGCGCAAGCACATTTGCGCCCTTATCAAGTAAAACTTTTACAATTTTTTCATACTTTTCTCGCATGCCTGGTTTAGCCTTATTGAGCTGTGTAGCCGCCCAGGCTAAAGGGGTTAACCCAAGCGCATCAGGTATATCAAGGCTTGCCTTAAGATCAAGTAAAAACTTTACTACGTCATATTGCCCCGTTCTTGCCGCAGCACCAAGCGCCGTTCTATTATCTTTGGTAGATTTTATATTTATTGGAACATTCTGTTTTAACCAATACTGAACTCCTCTTAGATTGCCTGCTGAGGCGGCGCCCACGAATTCATCAGCAGGTATCTTTGTCGATATTGGGGGTTGCATAGCAACGATTGAAGCCGTAAAGACGAGCATTAACCCAGATAATAACCTTATTTTACGTATCAGCATGACAATCCTCTATTCTTTTCACTGCGTTAAATTTATTCATATTGAAACTTTTCAATTGAATTCCTCCATCAATTATATATTTATAATAGAGGATTTTGTTTTCAATTTGCAATAGATGACCTTGTTTTGGAGGAATCTCAAGCAAATTATCAGTGATTTGTGGATCAATTAACGTTTTAATATTTTTGGTAAATCGAGTAAAGCTTTTACAAATGGATGAGCAGTAATATTTTCATAATATTTTGTGTGTGTGCCTAGATATAAGAAATGAAGTTTGGCTTCTGGGTAATCTTCCCCAAAAGTTTTTAATCCCCGCAATTCCTTATTACTTATTTGTTCAGATCGTTTTAATTCAAACGCGTGAAAGCCGTTGGGACCATATAAAACAAAATCTACTTCACTGCCCGATGCCGTTCGCCAGAAATAGATAGTATAATCTAACTCCAAATAATCATTTATTGCTCGAATTGATTGTAAAAATATCGTTTCTAGAGCTGCCCCATCCAATTCTTCATCTTGATCACCTGGCCCCATACTGCGAAGAGCTCTGTAAACTCCAGCATCAAAGAAATAAAATTTTTCATGCGCAATCATTTTTCGTTTTGCTCGATGAGTAAAGGGAGGAATTCTCACGGCCAAGAGTAGATCATCTAAGATATCAAAGTAATTGGTAATAACTAATCGATTAACGGCAAGTTCGCGACCAATTTCCGAAGCATTTAAAAGCGCTCCCTGGGAAAAACTAGCCGCTTGTAAAAAACGGGTAAATGCACCTATATTTCTTGTGAGTCCTTCTTGAAGAACTTCTTCCCGAACATAGGTTTGGGTGTACGTTTTAAGATATTTTTTTGGATTCAAATGACTTACCGCTTTGGGAAGGAGACCAAATCTTAACGCATGTTGTAGATTAAATTCATCTCCCATTTCTTGTATTATAAGCGGGTGCATATGGTAGGTTAACGCTCTGCCGGCTAATAAATTCACTCCTTTTTTGCGTAAACTTCGTGCACTTGAGCCAGTAAGCAGAAAGCGTAGCTTACGTTCTTCAATAAGACGGTGTACTTCATTAAGCAACTCAGGTACTCGTTGCACTTCGTCAACAATAATCCAGTTTTCATAATTCTGAGGAATATACTCCCTTAGACTGCCCGGATTAGCTGAAAGAGAATTGTAGGTAGAAAAATCAAGTAGATCAATATATAAAGCCGACGGCAAGTGTGTTTTCAGCCAAGAAGTTTTTCCGGTACCTCGTGGTCCAAAAAGAAAAATACTGTCCGTTGACGTTAAGGGTAAAGCCAGGATTCTGTTAAACATGATATCAAATATGCCTCATTTTTGATGTTTCCACCATCAAAAATAGGGCATTTCCGACAGAAAGTCAACTTTAAAATAATAATGATTTCATACGTGATCGAACAAAATTATAATTTCATTAACCAATCACGCAATGTTGCGTATTCATTCATAAAGAGATTACGCACCTCGCCGTCCTCAAAAGCGATCGACAGCGTACCTTGCACATATGAGAGGTCAATCGCAGCCTTTTGCATTTTAAATGCAATAATTTGGTCTGATTTTGACATATCCCAATTACGTACCAAGCCACTCTTATAACCTATGGCTATCTGTTTTTCAGTAAGCGGTGCAAAACAAAGAGCTGTATCATTATCATTTTCTGGCGCCAACTTTGCTATAAGCTTGCCCGTTTCACACGACCAGACGGTAACAAGCCCATTGGCATGACTTAATATAATACGTTTATCATCAAGCCTAAATAGTGCTTTCACTGCATCATATTGATTTGTAGTATCGACCGATATACGATGCCCAACAGGGACGAATGGCTGAGTTGCGGACCAGATTTGCAATGGATTTCCGTCTGAATACGCATCTATAAATCGTCCGTTAACCGTTACAATAGATTTTTGTTTATCTGAAGCCTCTTCATCATAACGAAAGGCGAGTTTACTATCTTCTTGTTGCAAGGCTTTCTGCTGAATTGCATTCTGCCAAGTATGAATTGGCGTTCCCTTACGATCAACAATAACCGTGCGTTTTCCGCCAACTAAGATAAGATGCTCTTTATTTAGTGCACAAGAAGAGTGTATATTGTCTGTTTCATAAGCAAAGCTTGAAGCAATAATGCAGGAGCCGTCTTTGAGTTCTGCACAGTGGACCCTATTTTTCTCTGCAATAGCAAAGCACTCCGCATCAAGAGGTGTTATAGCCACCAACTCTTTATACTGAGCTGAAAAAATGAGCTTCTTCTGATTGCTATCAGTTGCCTGTGTATCAACTACCACCACGCAATTGCTCAGCACCCCAACTAGATAGCGCGCATTAAGAAAAAAAGCGCTTGAAAACGATGCTTTTGGCCTGCCGGCATTCATCACTTTTAAGTTTTGCACACTTACATTGTTTCTGATTTGTGCAAGCATCTCATCCCTAATAGCGGGGCATTCCTCCGCTAGCGCAATAAAAGTAGGCTTTTTAAATAATCCTGTCTGTATCAGAGCTGTAACACAGGAAGAGAGCGCTGATCTTAGCAATCCATTTCCTGGATATTTTTTCAGCAGATGCGGCAACAGCCCGCATAGGCAAATTGCAACCTCTTTGCGTCGAGTAAGTAGTTCAAATTCGGAAGGATTAATTCTGTCCGCCAGTAAATCTATTTGATCTTTTTTCTCCTCAAGAGCGTATAGGATTGCCCCATAGGCAATCGGATGAATATTCCACATATTGGCTAGGGCAATAAGAGTAGCTGGTTTAAAAAAAGCAATACTATTATACTCTTGAAGAAGTCGCTTAATAGCATAAATAAGCTCATCTGTACCACCATCTTGCTCATTCCAACTGAATGGCCTATAAGCGATTCCGAGCCGACTATGATTATAAATCAGGTACAAAAGCTCTCTTAAAACAGAAAAAGTCTGATCCTTCATGCCCAGCGGGTCTTCAAACCTCTCAAGATCCATTTTCATAGCTCCTTCTTTCTGAGCCTTTTGAAAACAAGGAAAAAAATCAGCAATTTCTTTTTGCATCCTACATTTAAACACGCCGGTATTAGTATATATGCTAACACCATATTTCAAACTCGCCTTAAGATCTTCAAAAGCATCATGCCCAATTTTATTAGTTAGAATTGAGTGTATTACATCAGTTTTCCATAGATTTTGTACTATAGGCTCACCTTTTAAAGACTCACAAAGTTCTCCCATCGCTTCAAAACTACGCTTAGAAATAGTGAGCTTTTCTGGCTGAGCATTCCCAATGAATCGCAAGAGTTTTAAATGCGCATAAAGTTCACGTTTTATAGATACCTCTTGAAGCAATTCTTCGCCATTGGGAGACCACCAAAAAAGTGAAATGCGTGATGGTGGCGATGGTTCTTTTGCTTTTGGCGCTTGAGAGCTAAGTGGCCTAAGATCGAGTCCTGCTCTAATCATCTGAGGAGATATGGCTCTTGGCTTGCCCTGTACACTTACCCTGCCTGAAATAAATGAGCCAGGTTGTGATAAGCCGTTTGGTCGAGCATCTGGCATAGGCATAGACGGTCCTGGCTGTGATCCAATTACCCGCAGCAAGGGTTCCTTGCCTCGAGGAGAAACCTGAGGAGCTACCGTAGCAGAGCCATGCACTTGAGGGCGGGCACCAACTATTTGTGGCGCACTTGGGCTTCGAGATAATTGCAGATCCATAGCGCGCACTGTAAAACAGATGAGTAGAGCAATAATTAATCTTTTCATGGTTGTCTTCCTTGTTTTTGTTTAACGGCGAGCACGTGGTTTGAATGCGTGCCATTTGTGTAGGAAATAGTCAACATATTGTCCTCAGCTGTTATCTTCTCAATACGGAGCGACCCTTCTAGTGTAATAGTATCTAGCTTCTTTTTTGCTGCACGATCCCAGACGGTAACAGTGCCATCTTCATGCGAAAATGCGATAAGAGGATCGGTAAGCGGAAAAAGAGATTTAGGTTGTCCATTCGCACCCGTTATCAACAAATGCAAGACCTCCCTAAGCAAACCATTAACGTTGAATGGATCAATATGTGCCGAATCGCCTTCCAGGTCTTGCTTGTTAAACTTCTCAATAAGCATGATTTGCAACTCGTCAGTAATGTGTGAAGCATGTTTTTCGGCTTTTAAAGCTTTAATAAAAAAAGGAGTTTTTGCTACCGTATCGCGTGAGAGAAAATCAACAAACGAGGCAGCGCATTTTTGCATAATTTTCTTTAGATCTTGCGCTGTTCCAGACGATGGGTCACACGGAACTAGCATGAGGCACATAAAGAGCAGAGGCCTATTAGCTTGGTTTCTTTCAAGAAGCTTGGCCAATTGCGGAGTCATCGCATCAACAATATCTTGTACCTCACCATTTAAAGTTTTCATACTTCTCACATAGGTTACTGCTGCATGGGCAATGTAGGGAACCTCAAACTCCTGAGCTAGATAAAGAAGATCCCCAATAGAAAACCTGTCAAAAGGATTGATATACGAAGAGTTAGCTTGGTCCCGTTTTCCGGCATAATGCTCTAACAATCTCACCATGGATTGCATGAGCTGTTCATCATTTTCCTTCCAAGATTGCCCGGTTACATTTTCCACGTAATCCTTATTTGCAAGGAGATACAGAAGCTCTCGAAAAACAAAGAGCGAAAAATAACACTCCATTTGCTTGCATACCACAAGGGGATTTTTAATTTTAAGAAAACGACCGACTACCGACCGATCAGGCGTCACACTAAAATGCCCGTCATGTGATTTAATAACGACAGGATCTTCCATTGGCAGTTCTTTAAAAGAATTATTTTTCGGCTCACCATGTAAAAGGTGCACTTCCCTTTGCGAAATGGCCCAATGAATAATGTCGGTTGTTAAAGCGGATGCTTTTTTAGGGTCAGAGGCAAAAAGATCCGCAACATTATTCTCAGACCAAGCGCTATTCATAAGGCCAATCGCCTCTCCCTTTGCACGCCGAATGGTATGGACCTCTTGCGGCGATATTAACCCCAGCAATTTACAATGATTATAAAGCTGTCGATCCATGCGATATTCTTTCTGATCCACGAAAAGTGTTACCGTAGCAGTAGTATCCTTACGCCTGCTAAATGCCTTAAAAGCTTCCTTGTCATCCCGAGGCATCATAGCGGGTTCCTCGGGAACACAAATACGGCTTAAAAGATCGGTCGCGGAAGCATATTTTTGCAAAAACTCTTTTGCTACCTCACCCGTTGAATAGCTGATATAAAGCGTCCCTCTATCCGTAGTCATTGAAAGAGGCCGAGCTCCTTCACTTGGCGGCACAATGCGTTTACCTACTTTTCCGCGGTTAAAGTCCCAAATATACACAAAACCATTTGCATAGCCAACGGCAACGCGTATATCATTAATACTCGTCCACGTTAATGCTGTCTCATTTTTTTCATCACTAATTAATTTTTTTATTACTGCACCGGAAAGATCCAGGAGCCGCAATCCCTTGTCTTTTAGGCTTAAAAGAATAGTATCATCGTCTAAAAAACCCGCTGAATGAATGGGTGCTTCATCGATCTTTACTTTTGCCCTTACGCCATCTTTATCAAAGATACTCAAGGTCCCATCAGCTTGCCAAGAAAGCACGAGTGCTCCCTGCGTTGCAACGCCCTGAATAGGCAACCTTTCCTTTGTGTAACTTTCTAGCTGTTTGCCGTGAAAATCGAACTTATTAATGCCAAACCGATCGGCTATAATGAGCGCGTCTTCACTCTCACAGCTTTCACATGCACTTAATTCGTGGACGGAGAAAGTACTGCATTCCTTTAAAATATTCCTAGTACCATCGGATAAAACATCGCTTGCAGGGTCTATGCGCAAGATAATAACCTTCTTGTCTGCCACAAGTGCACTATGCGTAGCATTAAGAAGGATAGCTTTCATGCATCGTTCCTTGGCTTCATAAAAGCCGACCCGTGAGCCATCTTTACTGTTAAAAAGAATAGCTTGAATAGTATCAGCACCGTGATGTGATACAATCAGTTGGTACTTTCCCTGGATAGAAAAGCTTGCCAAGGGTGCTGATCCATTCAGTTCTGTCGGCCTAGGATCTACTTCAAGTAGGCCAAGGCGATATTTGCCATTAATAAGCATTTTTAATCGGTCAGCTATCGTTGGAAAGTTTAATGCTTCCTTGAAATCTCGAGTAAAAGTTACCTTCTGCAAGAAACAAGATTTTACTAATGAGCCAATGCATACATCTGCAGCCTCTAAAAGAGCACTATTGTCACCTTCACGCTTTAATCGCTGACTTAAACATCTGATTACAAAGGAATTATTCCATTTATTGCCCAATAATTTCTCATACCATTCAGTGGGGATTTGCTGAGCAATTTTCTCGACTAGATGGTTTACGTGCAAATAACTTATGATCGCAGCAGTAAAAGCCGGCAAATCAAGATCAAGAGACAATTTTAATAATTCATAGCAATCAAGCTTCAAGTCCATCTTCTCAAATGATTTAAAGTACATGAGCATGCGTAAAAGAACTTTAATGAGTTCTTCATCTTGACCAGCATTTTTAAGCTTTGTTTTACACTTGGGAGAAGTCAAATAATTGTACATTAAGCAAAGCGCTTCGCGCATAAGAGCAAGCGAAAATGGCTGCACATCAGATTCAAGCTTATATGAATTAGGCGAATAAACGCGCGCCTGCATGCCTCGTTCAGTCAGTCGATGAGGTCTGCTTGAAAATGGGTAAAATTCATAAATGGCCGATGGGACTGATATCTGATGACTAGCGGAATTGGCTAAAATTGTTGGGTATCTTTTTTTATCTTTAAGGAATTCTTCAACAAGTCGGTCTGGATCTAGAAGGAGGTTTGCATTGAGTTTTTCTCTTTTTGTAACAGCCCAATGAGCAATCTCAGTTAATTCCAAATGACGGCTATAGTGTGCTTTTAATGCTGTCTCTCTTAGTCCCTGAGTCAATTTTGGTGAGGTATGTATCCCGGCCATGGCTTGTAAAACATGGCTGTCAGCTCCTCGTAGATGATTACTATCATCTATAAATCCCATAACATCGAGGTATTTTAATAAATCGGGTTTGGCATTGGCGCTCGAGGTCCCATCTTCAGATTTTATTTTTACCGATGGAATCTCAACTTGCTCCATACAATTGCTGGAAAATGCAGTAAAGGCAAGGCCGAGATAAACAGGATGCAAGGTGCGTTTCATAAGAGCCTCCTCTGAGGTTGTAATACATTCACTATTTCCAAACTGGCGCTTCCAGGCCAGTACCTATCAGTCAACTGATAGATCCCCTATTTCAACTGAGCTTTTTCAGGCTTTGCCATTATGCCATATTAGGCAAATCTCTTCTGAGCCCAGTAAGTTTTAGAGTACCTCATATTTTCATTTTGTCAATATTAAATTGCAAAAGTTATGCAAATCTACCAACACCGAGGTCATCGCCTCTTGCAGCTTTACATAGAAATCAACTTAGAAATTTTTTGCTTCTATGTATTTCTATGTGTTGATTTCCATGCTCTGGAAAAGCCCTTTGGCACGCAATATTAAATGCGTGCTTCTTTATCCATGTCTTCTGGATTTTCTCTGCGCTGCAGTTTAGGACTATCTTGTTCAGATGCAGCAGCCTTTTTACGTTTGCGCTTTGGAGCACCTTCTGTTTTTATTTCCTCATTAGGCTGAGGTTTTTCCAGAATAGTATCCAGTAGTGCAATAATTTTAGGAGCTATTTGTTGAGCCACAAGATGATTTTTTACCTTATCTACATACAGCCTTACTGAAGTCTCTTCACCATCCATTTTTGCCAGATCTTCTGATAATTTTGCACCATTTTGTAGAAGCTTTTTTATGATTTTACATTGAGTTCTTAGAAATGCAGCAACTGTGCTAACTTTCTTGGCAGTAAGCATAACGTTAAAATGCCTATTCAACGCAGTCTCGCCCATACTATTTTGCAGATTCAGAAATTTCGATCGATGAGCAACAGGAACCATCCCAAGTAGAACGTCAACTGTTGCCTCATTATCGGCGACCATAAAACAGGTTGTGTCGCCATAAGCAGTGGCACGCAAATCTATAAGATGGCCCCAGTCGAGTTCTTCAAAGGTGGGCGCTGCCAGGCCGGCAATAATAAGTCGACGCAAATCACCCGAAAGTCTACCAAACTTACCACGCTCCTCTAAATTCGGTCTTACCACAAATCTTATTTTTGCTAAATGCTTTTTGTGAGCATAACCCAATACCGCGGAGAGTATCTTTGCACAACCTCTTCTTGCGAGTTCCATAGTAAGGCTTGGATAACGAATCAGGTGATTTTTTGAATGTCTATTGGTAAAAAACGAAGGATTGCAATGAGGCCAAATAATAAGCGTTGGATCAGCACCATGTTCAAGCAGATACTCAACAAATTGAAAGCGACATCTGTCATAATAGGCCCACTCAGCCATCGTTGCATCGAGTCCCAAAGCATAAAATATCAGAGGTTGCTGAACTTTTTCGCGGGACTCAAAAAGATATTCGTTCACGTTAGCCCCTGCCGCTACGAGTATATCCAAAAAGGGCTTTATCGTCAGGAAGGCATATTCTCTTTCTTGCCAATCCCCCGTGCCATACTTAACTACGCGGGCCAAGGGACTGAATCTGTCGCCTTCTTTATAATGGATCGATGCATCGTGCGCAATAAGGAGTCGAAATGCTGTTAAATTAGCATATTGGATAGCGACAATTATTGGACGCTCTGCATTATGCCTTTTTTCGCGCATTTCTGCATTTGCCTCTGCTTGTAAAAGCACTTGTACAATATCATTATGATGGTGCTTAATTGCTGCACAAAGGGGTGACGTGATGTAGAAATCTCTAGCCCTATTTGTGCCAAAAACAGTATGTTCTTGAGGCACATAGTTAATGACTTCTTTGCTGACTGCGAGCTGTCGTATCTTTTCCATATCCGGTTTAGCCAGATTTATCTCGATAAGAAGCAATATTAGATCTAATGGCGCTCCCTGAAGATCGGGCCGCATTTTAATAAGGAGATCAACCTTCTGGCTCCATATATCGTCAGCTGTTATCTGAGCAGCCTGCTCCATGGCATAAATACTTGTTTGGCACAGTATAAATACTAGAAAAGAAAAAATAGGATATTTCATGAGGCCCCTTTTAAATTTATGTTTAATCAGTCGCTAGAATCACGATCATCTCATTTTTATTTATGCGCTTTTTTTATCCATGTCTTCTGGATTTTCTTTGCGCTGCAGTTTAGTATTATCTTGTTCAGACGCAGCAGCTTTTTTCCGTTTGCGCTTTGCGACGCCTTCTGTTTTTGGTTCCTCATTAGGCTGAGGTTTTTCCAGAATAGTATCCAGTAGTGCGATAATTTTAGGAGCTATTTGTTGAGCCACGAGATGATTTTTTACCTTATCTACGTACAAACTTACTGAAGTCTCTTCACCATTCACTTTTGCCAAATCTTCTGATAACTTTGCACCATGTAGTAGAAGCTTTTTTATGATTTTACATTGAGTATTTAAAAACGCAGCAACAATGTTAGCTTTCGTGCTAACTTTCTCGGCAGCAAGCATAACATTAAAATGCCTGTTCAACGCAGTCTCGCCCTCAATATTTTGTAGATTCAAAAATTGCGATCGGCGCGCAACTGGAACCATCCCAAGCAGTACCTCCAGTGTTTCCTCATCATCAGCAACCATAAAACAGGTTGTATTATCATAGGCAGTAGCACGCAAATCTATAAGATGGCCCCAGTCGAGTTCTTCAAAGGTGGGTGCTGCCAAGCCAGCAATTATATGTCGAATTATATCACCCGGAAGTCTATTAAGCTTACCACGCTCTACAAAGTCCGGTCTTACCATCAATCTCATCTTTGCTAAATGCTTTTTGTGAGCATAACTCAATACAACAGAGAGTATCTTTGCACAACCCCTTCTAGCGAGTTCCATAGTAAGACTTGGGTAACGGATGAGATGATTCTTCGAATGACTTTTGGTGAAATATTTAGGATCGCAGTCTGGCCAGGCAATAAGCGTCGGATCAGCACCATGTTCGAGCAGATACTGAACAAACTGAAAGCGACATCTATCATAATAAACCCACTCAGGCTTTGTTGCTTGGAGTCCCAACGCATAAAATATAAGAGGTTGTTGAACCTTTTCGCGTGCCTCAAAAAGAAATTCGTTTACGTTAGCCCCTAGCGCTATAAGTATATCCAAAAAGGGCTTCATAGTTTCAAAGGGCTGCTCCTTGTTCTGCCCGTTATCCGTACCGTAGGTAACTGCCCATTCCAAGGGGCTGAAGCCGTCGCCTTCCTTATAGTGGATCGAAGCATTATGATTAATAAGGAGTAGAAAAGCCGTCAAATTAGAACATTTGATAGCAACGCTTATTGGACGTTCTGTCGTTCTATGGCCTCGTTCACGATTTTCTACATTCGCACCTGCTTTTAAAAGCATCAACACGATACCATTATGATGCTGGCTAATTGCTACACAAAGGGGTGAAGAGATATAGAAATTTCTTGCTCCATACTTACCAAAATCGGTATGTGGATAAGGCACATAGTTAATGACATCTTTGCTGACTATGAGCCGGCTTACTTTTTCTAGATCAGGTTTATCTTTATTTAGCTCACAAAGAAGCAAGACAACATCCGCTGGGGTGCCCCCCTGACATTCTCTCCTTCTAAAACTTTCAACCAACTGGCTCTCAGCCGAGTCAGCGTTTATCATGGCAACCTGCTCCATGGCATAGATACTTGTTTGGCACAGTATAAATAATAGAAAAGAAATGATGGGTTTCATAAGATCCTTAGTTAACTTTATGTTTATTGCGTGCCTTTAATGATCTCACAATAAAGAAAAATTGTCAATTATAAAAAGAAAAGCAGGGGCTTCATAAACATCCAATGGGCCATCGACTACTGTATTTGCACCACCAGTGGAGCCGGCGAACGCCGAGCAATCGAAGGTTCTACTTGTATATTTTTTGTATGAATTTTGGAGAGCAGCAATTTAATGCTTCTCGATCCAATAGAGTATAGCAAGAACTCTTAATTAAGACTTATAATACAGCCCAAATTGTTCATGAAGCTGCTTGACATAGAAGCTCATGATAAAACAAATATAGAAAGGTACTAAGACACCAAGTAAGAGAGCCCAGCCAACGTGGGGTACATACTGATAGGTAGTAATGAAAGGACGTGAAATTATATAAGCAAAAGATATAATCAAGCGCAGGGCCAGATATGAGACGAGAAAGAAAGGATAATTATAGATCATCATAAGAAAAGCTCTACCAAAAGCTTTCAGATAGTGCCACAGCGTTTCTCGTGAATCGAGCATAAAAAAAACCCAGAGAATCACAAACGGTGAAAGAAAATAGCTCACGACGCCCAAAAGACTACTTCCTGGCAGCCATGAGAAATTGTTTCCTAAAAAAAATCCTTTTAACAACAATTGATAGCAGTATAAGAAAAACGCGCCCGCCTTTTGACGCAGAATGTAGGGAATTCCTTCAACAAGGCCAAAAAGGCCAAAAAATAAAATCCAATCAACAAAATTAATATGCGACCAATAATGCGTTTTTTTAAGATCAATTGAAGGCCGCGCGGCACGCGCAATAAGCGTTATAAAGAATGTACATACCAAACTTTTAATGTCTAGCACGAGACCAGCAAGCAAAGCTGTAGGCAAGAACCAGGCATAGAAAAGCGCTTTATAAAGATCTTTTAATGCCCGCAAAGAAACTAACAAAAGCAATCCTAGATTGCCTGGTCGAAGTGCTCCAAGCGATTCTTTCCATGCCATTTTGAAGGTCTCAGCTTTAAAAGAAATCAACATCTCTGTACTCTCCCTGTTCATATGTAGTATACTCTCCAGAATAACATAGATTATTCTATATAAAAACTTGTCCCTTGCGGTGAGAGGAGAGCGCTCATGTTTTTACGGTTAAGACACTTGCCAGACAAATATTATGCCTTTTGGCTCTGGTTGGGTCATCTCAAGAGCAAGGCCCGCATTCTTCCTATAAATTTCAACCAATCATGGACGCGCATCCTCAGTATGCAGGGGGCCTATTTAGGTATCGCCCTCTTTTGTGAAATGATCATACAAATATTTTATACGCTGTACCCTTTATTTGTAGGTTTGATTATTGAAAAGCAAAATTATACCTATTTTCTTTATTTGGTATTCGCGTGGCTCTGCGTAATTTTTATTGAATATGTTTCGGTATATTTCAGCGCACTCCTTGAAATTCAATGCATTAACAGCATTCAATACAATGCATTCGAATTTTTTCTTACTGTCGATCCCATTTACCATACAATGAAATCAAGTGGTAAACTATTTGCAAAAATAGAACGATGCGCCCGCTCTTATGAGGACTTCCTGGATATCATACTCTGGGACATCTTACCCGTTGTTATAGGAATAATAACGGTTGTGATCACTTTTTTATTCACAGACCCACGCTTGGGCCTGATAGCCTTTCTGCTTCTTTTGCTGATTGCTTTTATTAATATAACGCTCAACCTTTTTACCAGCGCCACATTTGAACGCAGACTTATTGATGCCGATGATGCCGTTAAAATGCTCAGCGTTGAAAGCCTCACCCAAGTGCAGCTCATAAGATCATCATTCGCGACCAATGAAATCGCAGATTTGGCAAAAGAGCGCAATGAAGAACTGATGTACAAAGAAGGAACAGCATGGCTTGCCTTTGCAGCTGCCATTTCAATTTCTCGTCTTACCTATCTTGTAAGCGTTTTTGTGCTTGGTTCACTTATCTTTTCATTTATCTCAAACGGTCAACTAAGCATCTTGGCAGGCACAACGCTTCTACTTACCTACATTAACGGAACCTACGAGATCATCCAAATTGGCAGAAGATTAAGAAAACTCATTAAATCCATAACGCGAATCAATGATCTCTATATTTTCATTCGCCATTTTGGCAAGCGAACATTCCCGGTGCTCACTGATCAAAAGAAGCACGAAGATCAAGAATTGCATATAAAGAAAGATATAATTACCCTAGAAGCACGGGATCTACATTTTGATTACAACTATAAAGCCAAAATCTTTGAAAATCACAATTTATTTTTGCAGGTACCCTACAATCAGCCTTACAAGCTCTATGGTATCATAGGTCCTTCTGGAATGGGCAAAACTACGTTGCTGTCGCTTCTTGGGGGTCAGTTGAAACCAGATAGTGGCTCTATCATGCTTAACGGCATCTCAATTTATACTATAGACGATAAAATGAGGCGTTCGCTCATTGCCGTGCAAGGCCAGCAGGCAAGTAATTTAAGTGGCACCGTACGACGTAACCTTCTTTTGGGATTGCCTCAAGATAAAGATATTTATACCGATGCAGAAATTATTACGGTGCTTAAAGAAGTAGGCATTTGGAATATGTTTGACGATAAAGAGGGCCTCGACACGGCCATTGGCGAAGGCGGATTGAGTATATCGGGAGGCCAACGGCAGCGACTGAATTTTGCGGGATTATATTTGCGAGCACACTACTACAACCCTCTTCTGATTTTAATTGACGAGCCAACCAGCAGTCTTGATGAAGTAAGTGAGCGAGCCATAACAACCATGATAAGCCAACTTGCTGAGCGGGCTCTGACTATAGTAATAGCCCATCGCCTAAAAACGCTTAATGATGCTCTTGGCATTTTAGATTTTTCTCTTCTTGATGCAGAAAAAGATATGCATTTTTATACTCGCGACGAGCTTGAGAAAAAATCACTCTATTATCAAAAGCTTATGCAAGGTGATATTACGATTGATGCGTAAGCTATGGCTTCTTTTTTTAATTGCTTGATTCATCACAGCTTAATATCTATCCCTTTCAAAAAAGTAAGAATTCCAGCTTAATCGAAGTTCATTAATTAAATATTTAATCAAAATCATTAGGCCTATGGCGACTTTATTTTTTATATCAGCAACATGCTGGCGGCTACGCGCCGGGCGCCAGATGCTGCGCTCTGGACTGCCGCAAGGGCGTCTTCCCATTTCCTTCTGTAGGCACGAGTGTTTGAGCCCTAGCGGGGCGAAGCCATCGCGGAAGGGCGAGTTGAGCGCCGCTGGGGATTCCTAGGGTCCCCTTAGGTCTGGGGTTGTAGGGGTGCGCAGACTGAGCGCCCCCTGCCACTCGCCGTGTAGGCGTTAAAAAAATTGAAATTTAATAACTTTGTCCTGCAGCAGATAAGAGCTTTAATCTTCATCTAGCCTTTAATGAGAGTTTTTAATCAAAACCATTGGACCTTCGGCGACTTTATTTTTTATATCAGCAACTTGCTGGCGGCTAACGCGCCGGGCGCCAGATGCTGCGCTCTGGACTGCCCCAAGGGTGCCTGTGAATTTTGTAGAAAAGAAATTATGAAAAGATAAAGAATGATGAGCAAAAAAAAATGCATCTCACTTTTGCACTGCTTTACTGACACTTCACGCCTAAGCGTTGGTAATCTTTAAAACTGCGCATCCATGAGATGCATCTGTTATCGTTCTAACTAAAATTTAGAATTAGAAACGGCTACGGAATCCACCACCGTTGCCACTGCCGCCACCATTACCGGTGCGACGTGGACCACGGTCTTCAAAACGAGGACGAGCAGGTCTTTCAGCTTCTCTTGCTTCATTTACACGAAGCTTACGGCCTTCTAATTCCTGATCGTTCATTTTTGCAATTGCAGCCAATGCCTCATCATCATTTGGCATGTCTACAAAAGCAAAACCGCGTGATTGGCCTGTTTCTCTGTCAAGAATAATCTTGACCTTTTCAACTTTGCCATACGCTTCAAACGTTTTTTTTAATGTTTCTTCCGATGTCGCATGGGGAAGATTTCCCACATAGATATTCATTAAATAATACCTCACAATGAATAAAAAAAAAGATATGTTAATACATTCCACTTAATTGAAAAAAATCAGAAATTTTTTACGAATAAGCTCCATTATTTAAATAACTTCTGATAAAAAGATCAGTCTAACAAGAAGAACTCAAGCAGAAGAGGTCAATAAAAATAACTACATGTTTAATAGTACACTAATTCTGAACCCACGTCAATAGTCTTCAAAGCATCTAGCCTACCTCCTTTTGCCAACCCCCACCTTGGGGCATAGAGGACTTAAAACGCAGCGGGAGCACCAGGGGGAAATAGGCAGGCATATATTCTGTCCCCAGGTAACTAGGAGGCGGCTTAACGAAATCCACTCTTCTTTGGGTACAAGCTTTTGCAACTCACGCTCTGTAGCCTCGGGGGTAGAGGTTTCAACCCAGCCAAGGCGATTGGAGAGCCGATGAACATGGGTATCAACGATAAGAACAGGAATCCCAAAGGCCTCAGCTAGTACTAAATTCGCAGTTTTGCGCCCTACCCCTTTTATTGAAAGGAGCTCTGCCTCAGTTGAGGGGACTCTTCCCTTAAATCGAGAGAGAAGTTCATGGGATACCTCGACGACGATGCGCGCTTTTTTGCGATAAAATCCCAAAGGGTGAAAAAGCTCTTCAAGCTCACGTATTGGCATTTCTACAAGCTCTTCCGGAGTGCGAACTCGCTCAAAGAGGCGTTTTGAAACTTCAAAGGTAACAGGATCTCGGGCTCGCAAGCTCAGCAAGCAGGAAATAAGGATAAGAAAAGGATCGCGCCCATAAATCTCTACAAGTAATAGAGACATCGGTTTTTGCATATGCACCGTTGCTTTCTTTAAAAGTGCAAGCACTTTTAAAACACGTTCTCGTCGATTTTCTAATGTATCCATAAGATCTCACAATGAAAAGCCCGCAGGTCTTATCTGCGGGCTTAGTCTATAATCAAAACAAGCTAAAAATTACATCATCATCAAACCTAATGATCTAAAGGAATTATACAGGTTCTCCGACCATCATTCCCTTTTTGTCATTAGTAACTTTTTTTGACGATTGTGCTGTAACGTTGGTTACACAGGATGCAAGTAATACTACTACTAAAAGCGCGCTTAAGCATACTTTTGCCATTGCGGACTCCTTCTGAAAGTTAAATTGTAAAACAAAACCACTACAACTCAATTTAACCTACTCTCTTTTTCCTTTTTTTGCTTCAGTTATTTGACTTTTTACGAATCTCAGGCCACTATTACTTACAATAAATAGCTTTAAACTCGCGCAACACATCAAATACAAAACTTAGCATATTACAGTTTTTTTATATGTCAACAAATTTTTTTTGGGGATAATATGCCAACCACATTTGAGTTCCTATACGCACTCATAAGCAGTAAGGAAGTACTTTTAATTATCGAAGTATTATCTTTTCTTTGTAAACTGGTTATCTTAGTTGCCTGTACCCGATTTATTTTTAAAACTTCGTCCCAAAGGCTTCTTTTAATCTCCTTACTCGCGTTCCTCACCATATCTTTGCTTAATGATAGCGCTAATATAATTTATATGATTAAAAGAGGAATGCTTGGCATTACACAGGATTATCCGTTAATTACGTGCTTTATACGGTTAGTATGGGGGTTAAATGTAACTCAGTATCAGGCTATTGCGTTATTTATGGAAGCACTCATGGAGAAGCGCATGCGATTCAAGCTCCTTCATATTCCTCATGCAGCATTTAATATTGGCATTTCCGCAGGATTCATGTACCTAGCAATTTTTAAATATGGAATATCCGGCGCAAGCCCAGAAACGTTACCAACGTCTCAGACTCTCATGACTGCGATTTATATATACTTACCAGTACTTTACATCCCGCTTTTTTATAAAATTTACAAAAGAAAAACGGCGGCCGCGCAACAAATTCCGCGGATACTTGCACATCAACTTCGCTCTTTAACTAATTTTTTGCTTCCCTACCTCTTTTTTGACATGCTTGGAAATTGTTCTACAGTCTTAGCTTACATTCTCTTACCCTCCATTAAAGCGTTCGACTCTTTATTCTTTACACTCAGTGCTATGCTCAGCACCTATCCCATGTATTTTGTGGGCAGGAGAATGCTTGGATTGCGCTTCTTAAATCTTAGAAAGGATGTCGAATCGAAAGAAAAATTTAACTTTCTTTCGCAATTTAAAGATATTCTTGAACAATTAAGTTATGCGACAGCGCTTAAAGAACTCGCTCACTTAAATCAAACTTTCTTCCAGGCAGCTTTTAATATCCCCTTAGGACGCACACGCCTTTTCATTAGGAAGGGGGAACCTGAAAAAGATGATCATGGCTACTATGATATTGCGCATATCAGCGCGAAAGTTGAGAGCTTTATTAGTAAATCTGATAATCAAGCAGTAAATCAGGTGCTCAATGTCGTCAAAAATTTTCATTCGAGATGAAATTGAATTTTCTCATTTTTATGAAGATGATGCGGCCAGCAAAGAGATTCTTGATTTCTTAGACATTATAAATGCCGATATTTTTCTTCCGATTTATGAGCGTAATGCTATTATTGCTTATATTATTATTGAGCGTAATGCGCGTCCTGAAAAGCTCTTTACCAACAAAGACCGCGATGAGATGCTTGTTTTTACCAGCTATTTAAGTAATATCATCAACATTTTAAAATATAGTAACATCGAGGCGATGCATCATAGGCACAAAGAGCTTACTGAAGAATTGTATCATAAGCATCAAGAAATCAATCAGTACAAAGAAAGTATTCGTTCATTCTTGCGCTCAAACAAAGAGCGAAAGATCGGTATTATTTTTTACAAGCATCGCCGTTTTACCTTCGCAAATGAAGCCGCTCAGGAACTCGTAGGCATGGATCTTAATACCAATCTAGGCCATAGCTTAACACAAGCATTTAAAACGGTTGCTCGACGTGTACTAGAATTTAAGACAGCGCAAACAACTTTCGCTCACGATAATGCAGGACAACCGGATCATTATAGCAGGCATTCCAAGCCTTGAAGAATATACAACCATCTTGCTCATTTATTACCCAGAGATCTCTGATATTATAAAAGCACAATTTGATCAGCTCAAAGACCCTTCCTCATGGGATTATGTGCTCTATTTAGAAACAACACAATCTGGTCAGCTCATAAATCAGCTGATGCCAGGAACAGGTGAAAAAATACTTAATTTTAAAGTTAATCTTCTTTCAACCGCATTGAGTAAAAAAGCAACACTTGCTTGATATGCCAGAAGATGATTTAATCCCCACTGTTGAGATCCTACATCATATAAGCTTGCGCCAAACGCTTCATTCAATTAAGTTAACGGGGCCTGAAAAAAACGATGAAGTTGCTATAAAATTATTTGGCCTCAATCCACTGCTTCAAAAGGATGCTCCCGAGCCACTTTTGCTTAAATTAAATGACGTGGGAAACTCTGTTATACAGAATATCGAATATTTAGGTCTAGAAGCACAGAACTATCTTGCCGAATCTTATTTTTACGGATTCTTTCATAAATTTAAAAGTGATCACAAAGTATTTAGTAATGTACGAATCATCTGCTCAACCACGAAAGACCTTTTAGAGTTGGTAAATGAAGAAAAATTCTCAAAAGCTCTTTATAATGAACTGAATAAGACTTCACTCGCTCTACCTTCTTTGCATACCTTCTCTGAATCAGAAATAAATGAGTTTGCACAGGGTTTTGCTGAACAAATTGAAACAACTCAAACCTATAAAAATTTACTTGCATTGACTGAACGGGATAAGCACAAACTCGTTACCGACAGACCTTTAAGTTTGCGCGAATTTAAAGAAAAGATTCATCAATTGCTTGGTGCAAAAATCAACACGCCACAAGATCCATGAAACTACCAATTTTGATCCAGCATACAATGTGGCAGAGCCTGAAATTGCCCAAGCCGTACGTTTGGGCAAAAAAGCACTTAAAGATCCGCAGATCATGGCAATGCTCTGGAAAAAATTCAAAAATCAAAATAAGATTGCCACTCTTCTGGGCGTCAATCGATCTTCAGTAAATCGACGCTGCCAGGAATACGATCTGAAGTAATTGCCGCAAGCCACAACGCCGAATGAAATCTCAGCACGCCAGAGCCTGCCAAGAGGCCAGGTCTGTATAGACGCCCAGCCACCAAATTATTCTATTGCCGTTTCCCGCTACTCACGCACTTCGCATGCTCCATCGAACGAACGGCCATTTGAAAGCACTCCTTTTTTGTAGTTTTTTGGCCATGCTCATTTTTGGCCATGCTCAATTGTGGCTAAGTAGCTACCATTTTACTTCTTTATCAGACAGCCCCGATTATTCTATTGGAAAATTTGACATATAAATTGAATAAAATTATACTAATTAATTATAAAAAACAAGCAGTGTTCTTTATGTGCATACTATTTTAATTCGCAGACAGTTCATGAATTATGAACTTTCGGCGGAGTAAGGGCTTAGGGCAAATCATGAAAATTTGGGGATGCAGTGTCTATCACTTTTGAGTTCTTGCGCGCGCTCATAAGCAGCAAAGAGCCGCTTTTATTTATCGAACTGTTATCATTTTTCTTTAAACTCTTTATTTTAGCGGCCTGTATTCGATTTATTTTTAAAACTTCATCACAAAGATTCCTTTTATTCTTCTTACTCACGTTTCTTACCATATCATTGCTTAATGATAGCGCTAATATATTTTATACGATTAAACGAGGAATCTTTGGCATCAAAGACGATTTTCCCGCTTTCACTTTCTTTATACGTTTTGTGTGGGGCTTGAATGTAACGCAGTATCAGGCTATTGCGCTCTTTATGGAAGCGCTTATGGAAAAGCGCATGCGTTTTAGGTTTATACATATTCCACATGCTGCATTCAATATTGCCATTTCCTCAGCATTCATGTATCTAGCTATTTTTAAATATGGCGTATCAGGGGCAAGTCCGGAAACTTTGCCAACTTCGCAAGCCCTTATGCATGCAATTTATATCTACTTACCTGTACTGTACATCCCACTTTTCTATAAAATTTATAAAAGAAAAACAGCAGCCCCTCAACCAATTCCCCATATCCTTGCGCATCAGCTTCGCTCGTTAACCAATTTTTTAGTGCCGTTTCTTTTTTGCGATATGCTTGGCAATTGCTCTACTTTTCTTGCATCTTTTTTTATTCCCTCGATTAAATCATTTGAATATTTATTCTTTACACTCAGTGCTATGCTCAGCACCTACCCACTGTATTTTGTGGGAAGAAGAATGCTTGGCCTACGGTTCTTAAACCTAAGAAAGGACGTTGAATCAAAAGAAAAATTCAACTTTCTTTCCCAATTTAGGGATATTCTTGAGCAATTGAGTTATGCAACGGCGCTCAAAGAACTCGCCCATCTAAACCAAGCTTTCTTTCAAGCTGCTTTCAATATTCCCCTAGGGCGAACTCGACTCTATATCAGAAAGGCTGAAGCTGAAAAGGATGATCATGGCTTTTTTGACATAGCACACATCAGCGCCAATGTTGAAAGCTTTATTGGTAAATCCGACAATCAGCCTATTATGCGGTTGCTCAATTCTTCCAAAATTTTTATTCGAGACGAAATTGAGTTTTCTCATTTTTATGAAGGTGACGCCCCAAGTAAAGCGATTTTAGATTTTTTAGATATTATCAATGCAGATCTTTTCCTTCCGATTTATGAGCGAAATACTATCATTGCCTATATCATTATTGAACGCAATGCACGATCCGAAAAGCTTTTTACCAATAAAGAGCGTGATGAAATGCTTGTTTTTACCAGCTATTTAAGCAATATCATCAACATTTTAAAATATAGTAATGTTGAGGTTATGCATCATAGGCATAAGGAACTTACTGAAGAGTTGTACCATAAGCATCAAGAAATCAATCAATACAAAGAAAGCATTCGCTCATTCTTGCGTTCAAATAAAGAACGAAAGATCGGTATTGTCTTTTATAAAAATCGTCGTTTTACATTCGCTAATGAGGCCGCACAAGAACTTATAGGTATGGACATTAACACTAACGTGGGCCATAGCTTAGCTCAAGCATTTAAAACAGTTGCTCGGCGAGTACAGGAATTCAAGACAGCTCAAACAATCTTCGCACAGGATATCAATGGAACAAGGGTTATTATCGCGGGTATTCCCAGTCTTGAAGAATACACAACTATACTACTCATGTATTATCCAGAGATTTCAGATCTTATACGAGCACAGTTTGATCAGCTTAAAGATCCCTCTTCATGGGATTACGTACTGTATTTAGAAACAACACAATCAGGGCAGCTTATAAATCAGCTGCTGCCCGGAACAGGTGAAAAAATACTTAATTTTAAGATAAATCTTCTTTCAACTGCATTGAGCAAGAAAGCTACCTTGCTTGATATGCCAGAAGGCGATTTAATGGCCACTGTAGAAATCTTGCATCACATAAGTGTTCGTCAAACGCTTCACTCAATGACGTTAACTGGACCCGAAAAAAACGATGAAGTCGCTTTAAAATTATTTGGCCTTAATCCTCTTCTTCAAAAAGATGCTTCCGATCCTTTGCTCTTAAAGCTAAATGACACAGGAACGCTGTACATCCAAAATATTGAATATCTCAGTCTTGAAACGCAAAACTATCTTGCTCATTTCATTCTGTATGGGTATTTTCATAAGTTTAAAAGTGATCACAAAGTATTTAGTAATGTTCGCATCATTTGCTCAACGACTAAGGATCTTTTAGAATTAGTAAACGGAGAGAAATTCTCAAAAGCTCTGTATAATGAGCTTAATAAGACGTCACTTACACTGCCATCACTCCAGAGCTTCTCCGATTCCGAGATAAAGGAGCTTGCCCAAGGATTTGCAGAGCAGATTGATACCACTCAAACTTACAAAAATTTGCTTGCATTAACAGAGCGTGATAAGCACAAGCTCGCTACCGACAGACCAGTAAGTCTACGCGAATTTAAAGAGAGCGTTCAACAATTACTCATTGAAAAATCGACTAAGCATAACATACATGAGATTACTCATTTCGATCCGGCTTACGATGTAACCGAGCCAGACATTGCTCATGCCGTACGGTTGGGGAAAAAAGCCCTTAAAGATCCCCAGATGATGATTATATTATGGAATAAATTTAAAAACCAAAATAGAATTGCCACCCTTTTAGGCGTAAATAGGTCTTCAGTAAATCGACGGTGCCAAGAGTATAATTTAAAGTAGGCTTAAAAACGCGAACATGGGGTTGTTGCCTAGCCTTCTTTTTGGTTTTTACAAGTTTTGTGATAGAGTGGGGTCAAAAGCCTTTAACCCCTTACAGCGGGCTCCAAAACATGGTGTACGACTTTTTTTACATGTATACGCAAGAATTCATTGCCTCTCTCGCTCAAGAAAAGAAAGTGAGTGCCCACACCCAAAAAGCATATAAGCGTGACTTGAAGCAACTTGCAAGCTTTTGGCAAGAAACCAAAAAACCTTCAAATGCTCGGCAAATTGATGGCGAAAATTCAACTAAGCCAATGCCATTACAAAAAGTAGTTGAAAAATTTTTTGCCATGTTAGCACACAAGGGCATAACGCCGAGCTCAATTGCGCGGAAGATATCATGTTTAAGTTCTTTTAAAAAATATTTAAAAAAGCGGGGAATTATACTCCCCATTGAGCTTAAAAGGCCGCTCGTGCTTCTTAAAGACCCTCTTTCCCTTCCGCTTAAAGAGGCCGTTAACGTGCTCGATCTAGTAAAAATTACTGATTTGCCAACCCCCTATCCATATCGCGATAAAGCATTAATAGAGCTTATTTATTCAACCGGAATCACCTGCGCTGAGATTGTAAGTGTAGAGATAAAGCATGTTGATTTTACTTCACAAACAATTCTGATTAGAAGCAAGAAGAAAAAGGAACGCGTAGTTCCTTTTAATAACCAGTCAGAAGTCTGCATACGCGCCTACTTAGAAAACGAGAGGCCCTTTATAAATAGCCCGCATGAAACTCTCTTTTTAAATCATCGGCGTAAGCCACTAACGCCTAGGTCAGTGCAAAGGGTATGCATAATGTTTAGAGAGTTATTAGGAAAAAGGCGAATAATAACTCCGCAAGTATTGCGCTCATCCTATGCGGCTCACCAGATTACTCAGGGAACTGATATAGAAGTGGTACAAGAATTATTAGGCCACAAAACGCGTATCAGCACAGAACGGTATAAGAAGGTACGTATTGCGGCTGAAAGAAAAATGTCTACGTCCGTAACACAAGCATAGTGATTACGCCGCCGGACTGTTTCATTGCATATAAAATATGTCTGAGAGATTGAAAATTACTAGAAAAATGAAGCTGAGAATGGCCGTTCGTCCCATGGGCCCTTTGGGGCGAGTAGGGGATCCAATTGAAAGCAATTTGGTTTTGGTCATGCTCAATTGTACGGCTAAGTAGCTAACATTTTACTTAGATTTTTTTATAAGACAGCCCTCGTTATTGCACATTGATTTTGCTGCACGATCCAGTATTATTAATAGGGTAAAATCTCTATAAAAGGTGCACACTTAGCTATGGAACTACTCACGCGAATCCTAAGTTCACGGCTCAAAATAATAACATTACTTACTTTTTGCGGGTTTATAAGCATAACCCTGTATCTCTACCATCTTCAAATAAACCATATGCAGCTTTTTTTTAAGCTCTCGCAAAAGAACTTTTTGCGTCAAGAAAAGATCGCCTCACCGCGTGGTAATATTATTGATTCCCACGGCAGTGTATTGGCAACTAACCGCCCAGTTTACACAGTATATTGGCAGGGAACCGGAGAAAAATCGCTTACCGATTACCAACAAGAGCTTATTATCCTCTTATACACACTCTTCGACTTACCTGAATCCTTCAAATCACAAATACGTAGTGTTGAGAGAAAATGTACACGTGTGCTCATCGCCTCAGATATCGCATTCGACCAATTAACGCAGCTACTTGAACAGTACCCACACGAAAAAAATCTCGTTCTTGAAAAATCTTATAAGCGATGCTATCCGTACAAAGACATTGCCTGCCATCTAGTTGGTTACCTCGGATTGGATACTGAATCAACCGGCAAAATGGGCCTTGAACTGAGTTGTAATAAGGCTCTGCGCGGCCAGTCGGGGAAAATACTCAAAATCATTAACTCGATTGGGAAGCATATAGACGCACATAATGTGAGTACGGCTCTTGCAGGCAAGACACTTCAAACCACTCTGGACCTTGACTTGCAACTTGCAGCTGAAGAACTGTTTCCGGGCGACTATGAGGGGTGCTGCCTCTGCATGGATGAATCGGGGGCGCTTGAAGTGCTTCTTTCTCGTCCGACTTTTGATCCTTCTATTTTTTTGAGACCTTTAGGCGTAAAGGAATGGCAAACACTCCAAGAAAGAAAAGGATTTATCAATCGTGCATTCAGTGCCTGCTATCCCCCAGCTTCGCTTTTCAAGCTGGTTACCCTAACTGCCGCCATAGAAACAGGGATTATATCGAGCGATATGCGCTGGCATTGCATTGGCCATTTGGAATTTAAGGGGCGAGATTACCATTGTAATAATAAGAAGGGTCATGGTGTTATTACAACTGAGCAAGCACTAGCTCATTCATGTAACATTCCCTTCTATGAGATCGGAAAAAGAGTAAAAATAGATACGCTTGCCGACTATGCACACCGGCTTGGATTGGGCCTCAAAACAGGACTTATGTTGCCTGAAAAAACTGGACTCATCCCCACGAGGGCCTGGAAAAAACGCGTAAAAAAAGAACCGTGGTGGCCTGGAGAAACACTTTCGGCCGCAATCGGTCAGAGTTATATGCTTGTAACGCCCGTGCAGGTGGCGACGATGATTTCAGCCATACATACGGGATTCCGCGTTCAACCTCGCATCCTCATCGATGAGCCAATAGTTAAAGAGCCCCTTGAAATAGGAGAGCCGGCACTTTCATTTTTGCGGCAATGCTTGAAGTCAGTTATTAAGCAAGGAACTGCTGCTTACTTAAAACAACTTACTCATTTTAAAATAAGCGGCAAAACGGGAACAGCTCAAACAGTTTCACTCGAAAAGGCAACACTTTCTAAGAAGCATCTTCATCATGGCTACTTTGTAGCCCATTTTCAATACAAAAACGAAAAACCACGCACGCTTATGATTTTTGTGGAACATGCAGGCTCATCTTCAGTGGCCATACGCATAGCACTAAATTTCTTAAGAAAATACGCCGAAATCAATGAGCGCAGGAAAAGCGAAAACGCAGCAAAATCATAGATCGGCAAGCTCGGCAAAAAAAGATAAAGATCTTGTTGTTACTGGCCATATACGCTAGAATAAAAGCACCACCAATAGAGGAGTTTTTTCGTGAACAGATACCTAATGCTTTTATGCCTCCTATGCATAACGCTCAATGCGCAATGCTCCCAGTATTTGCCTTTCGTAGCAACTGGTCATGCTAGACCTGGCAATGCCTTGCCAGATAAACCTGCCAGAGCAGTCGAAGAAAAAAAAGACTGCACCATCTGTGCTCATGAAATGAATCAGACGAGCCGAATTGGTATACGGCTTCTCTGCCACCCAACCCATGAATTCTGCCATTCCTGTCTCTTGAGGCTAACACAGGAAGATCCCAAATGCCCCTTCTGCAGGAAACCCTTGCGCTTGAGTAATGCAGGCATAAAAGATATTTCACGCATCATAGCCGTATCAAGCCCCACTATTAAAGAAGAATTAGGCTGCCTTCTTTATCAGATGTCCGAGCTAGAAGAAAATTCTCTAGCCCGAGTACGTCAGGATCAAGTATCAAGATCCACGCCAATCGCAAGGAATAATGCAAGGCAGCGCTCCGCTTCAGAACATGCTAACCTGGTCGCTGAACACGCGACAGCGTTGTATGACGTGTTAAGGGCCCAGCAGGCGGCAGAGCGTGCGGCATCTCGGGGTGGAGTAGCTGTAAGTCAGCTAGGAGATCAATTAGAGCGCCGCATAAGGGCGGCGGAGCGTGCGGCATCACAAGCAGAAGCTGCGGCCTTGCGATCACGCCAACAAGCAGATGAATTAGAGCACCGCATAAGGGACTTATCAGAAGCTGAATCACAACCTCTTCCCGGTCGCGGGAGACTAGAGAGAGCAGTGCAAGGAATGCGTGGTCTCACAGCGCTTGTGCTCGGGGGGATTACCACCATTTTTGTTTTTGTAAAAGAGAAATTGCGAGGGAGCGTATCGGGCACTGAGGTTGTGTTAAACTCTGTAAACGATAACGTGTCTGAAATAAAGCTTGCTGGCCCAGAAAATGAAGCCTTTGATGCTTCATCGCAAGTAAATGAGGAATACGTCCATGATGCACGCCTACAGCTTAGAGCTATTAACGAAAAAGAAAATTCTTCGGCACTCGAAGCCGCGTTAAAGAAGAACCGTCGTGATAGGATCATTCTTGAAATTGAAAAAACTCTTAACGAAAGTAAAGATAGGCTATCGCCAGAAGATGTTGAATTAACGCAAGCGGTTATCTTAAAAGCAAAGAAGGCCGATTATGATGCGGATGACCTTCAAAAAGTGGTAACTACCTTGAAAAGGCAACTACTTGTTAAAGGATTGGCGTGACACTCTGGCCCTCGATCATTGCAAAGCCACCTATTACGACTTAATGGCATCTCATCAATAGGCAATATCCTATCTGACCGCATAGTCATTTTGACATTTTTTTGACAGCAATTCCTGCTTCACCGGGTAGAACAAATGTTCGGCTCTTCACGTGCGCAAAATGGGCTTTTTTAATGTTCCGTATTAGCTGGAGAAATTTAAGAAACCTACAAATGGCGCCCGCTGCGTCCCACTTGGCACATCGAATCCATAAGAATAGCCGGAATTTAAACAAGCTATACAAAAAAGGAACGACGTATGTCGCTCCTCTTTTTTTGATCATGCTTACAATCACGCAGGATGTGCTGCTTGATTAATCTTTTTAGCGAGACGGCCAAGTTTGCGGCTTGCCGTATTTCTGTGCATAATTCCCTTACTTTTTGCGCGAGCTAGTTTAGCAGCCACAACTTGTAGGAGTTCCTGGCTTTTTTCAGCATCGAAAGATTTGCTTTCAAGAGATGCAAGTACTTTCTTAATTGCCGTTTTAATAGCAGTTCTGCGTGCCAAATTGCGTACACGACGCTTTTCATTTTGCTTTGCTGCTTTTTTTGCAGACGATGTATTTGCCATAAGTTGCTCTCAAGAGGTTAAAGTACTTTTTGAACCTTTTGTGCCTTTACGCATTTGGTACAAACTTTCCCTGCATGCACTTTTTTATCAGCACAGTCAGTAAAAGTAAAACGCATTTTATGCACATTAGGGTATACCCATTTTTTTGTTCTATTATTTGCGTGGCTTACAATATTGGCCACTTGTGGCCTTTTACCACAAACCGCACATATACGTGACATTTTCTAAACCTTTCTTCTGGATTCTATGATTACATAGTTTACTAGAAATAGCACTTTTTTCAATGTTATTGAAAAAGATGCTCTTCTCTTGGTGTAATTCCTAAGAGCTGGTAGATCTCCCCAGCATATAACGTTTCTTTGTCAATCAATGCACGAGCTAAAGTTTCAAGCTTAGCTCGATGCTCCGTTAAGTAAGCTCACAACCTGCTTATAACAGCTGTCCATGATAGATCGCACTTCCTCATCAATTTTACGCGCTGTTTCTTCCGAATAACTATATTCCCCATGTTCTTGCTTATACACAACTGGTCCCAACGTTTTTGACATACCATACGAACAGACCATAGCACGAGCTACATCTGTCGCAGATCACAAAGTCACTATAGGCACCAGACTCCAACCTATTAAATACAAGCTCTTCTGCAGCACGGCCACCAAGAGCGACCATAATCCGCGCAGTCATCTCATCTTTAGAAATGGTATGCTTTTCTCTATCGGGCAGTGAAAAGGTAACACCTAAAGCACTTCCGCGGGGGATGATGGTTACTTTATGAAGGGGATCAGTTTCCGCAGGTAACAACGAGATTAACCAAGGTATGACCTGCTTCATGAAATGCGGTAACTTCTCGCTCTTTCTCAGTCAAAGAAATTGTTTTCATTTCTTTGCCAAGCATAATCTTATCACGTGCTTCTTCAAAATCTTCAATAAAGACCGCCGCTTGATTGGCTTTTGAAGCATTAATCGCCGCTTCATTGATTAAATTCATAAGATCAGCACCAGTAAATCCTGGAGTGCCGCGTGCTATTTTTTGCAGATTTACATCCTTATCAATTTTAACGCCCTGAGCATGAACCTTAAGAATCGCTTCACGGCTCACCAAATCGGGATAAGGGACATTTACACGTCGATCAAAACGCCCTGGACGCAATAGGGCTTTATCAAGTACATCAGGCCTGTTGGTTGCTCCAATAATAACAACGGACGTATTTCCGCTATCAAAACCGTCCATCTCGGTAAGCAGCTGATTGAGTGTCTGTTCCCGCTCATCATGACCGCCGCCCAAACCGGTTCCCCGTTGACGCCCAACCGCATCGATTTCATCAATAAATACTATACTTGGTGCATGCCTACGAGCCTGAGCAAACAAATCTCGCACCCGCGCGGCTCCAACACCCACAAATACTTCTATAAAATCTGATCCACTTACACTAAAAAAAGGACAGTTTGCCTCTCCAGCTACCGCTTTTGCAAGTAAAGTCTTCCCATTACCCGGTTCACCGACTAGTAAAACCCCACGCGTAAGCTTCGCTCCTAAGCGCTTATATTTATCAGGATTTTTTAAAAAATCGATCACATCGGAGAGCTCTTCCTTAGCTTCAGCCGCTCCTGCAACTGACTCAAAATTTACTTTAATTTGGGAAGGCATGAACATTTTAGCTTTGCTTTTACTCATACTAAATATATTACCGCCATTACCACCGCTGAATTACGAGATTGACGGAAAAAGTACCAAAGAGCAGCAAGCGTGAGAAGAAACGGCAAGAAATATAAGAATTGCCAGAAGCCAAAATCCCCAGCTGTCGCAATATTGGTTTCAACATTATGCTCTTTTAATAAATCCCAAATTTTAGGAGAGTTGGGAATTACCGTTTCAAAGCGCGTTCTACCATCACGATAGATACCTCTAATTTCATTGCCTGTCACTTCAACCTGCTTTGATCTGGTTAAGTTCAAGCTTTTTTAAGAAGGTTGTATAACTAATATTTTCTGTTTTATGACTAAAGTCGGCAAGCTTTAAGACCGCCAACAGAGTCAGGGCGAGAAATAAAGCCACAAGGAATAAATTCCCTGGACCGCCCTTAAATTGCTTTATATTTATTTTTTTCATGAAAACCCTACTGCTCATATAATAAAAAAGTGAATACCGATTTGTACTAGTATACACGTAATTGAGAATTTTGTCGATATCTGCTTATATTCTTCAGTAACCGCCGCTAGAATTCGTGCCGTTTTTTCATTTACTACAAGTAATACAGACTCTCGAGCATCTCCGACGGGATAGCTTTATTTGCAAGAAGCTTTTTAGGCCAACTAATGCGGCGAGCAGCGGGATCGAATGAAATGAAAAATCCCTTTTGCCATTTGCAATGGCGTTTTGCTAAATCAATATTTTTTATCGCCTTGCGGCGGGCAGCAGGACCCTCCGCGGGTCCATGCACCTGCGGCAGCGCTTCGCCTGCACCGACCAATGGGGTCCCTCTCCGGGACACCCCTTGGAGCCCCCCAAGCTCGCCAGCACACACTCAACTCTCGCGGACGTTGCGTATCCAAATACCATATCCCATTGCTAATAGAGTAATTACGAGGGCACCCAGCTTACAAATGCCACATGGCATTGCTAATCATGTAATTACGGAAACATTCAGTTTTCAAATGACATATCGCATTGATAAACAGATGAGTAGGCGGGTATTCAGCATTCAAATACAACAGTATGTTGCTTATGTGATTAAGAAAACTCTCGGCTTTGACAGGTTTAATTTTCCTGCTGAGCACCCCTAATTATACAAACGTGCGGCTTCTCGAAACTAATAAAACTGTTAGAAGGAAATATTTTCAAATGGCCCTTTGCCACTCGCCGCGTAGTCGTCGCTGGCCGCGTAGGCCTTAAAAATAAAAAATTAATAAGTTCCCCAAAACGTAGTCATAGCTAACTGCGCAGCAGAAAACCTAACCGCCCAATGCGCCAGCTAGTTACTGATACAAAAAAAATCGTGTGCGGCTCAGGAGTCTCCATTATTAAATAGACACGTTAAAATACTGTTCCCACAACAGGCACAATATCATAAATGGGCGACCATGCAGGACAGGTACAGTACTCATGAGCAGAAGTTATGAATGTCCTTTTTCTCATTGCCACATGTATCATAGCAATACGACTTTCTGCTCCTTGCTGCTGGCAGTAAACTATATAGTTACCGCAGGGAGACCAGCAACAATCAATTTTATGACCTTGATCGAAGGTAATCTGGTGATTTCCCTTTGTATTGCAATCGTAAACACATAATTGCATAACACCGTTAACCTTTTTAGAATAGGCAACTTTACGTGTAAGCTGACAGTAACTAGGACCAACGCAGTAGCCTTCCTGGGTGAGTAGGCTAATTGAACCATCTGATGAATGATAATGACAAATTTGCGGCCCTGTTGCTTTTGCATATCCCTTACGAAGCTTTCGAGAATCCGAACAGAAAATAACGTCTCCATTTTCAAGCAGTGTTGGAGATACGTTTTTCCCTTCGTTTTTTATAAGCACCGTGTGCTCACTACGCTGGAGCGAAGGGTTATAGCTGTATTGCCAAATAGTTCCCGACCGGCAGTACACGGCCTTATTATTATCGTGAGATACCGAGATGCCCACACAGGTCCCAGGAACGTTCAGCACCATCTTTTTTCTGCCCTGAAAATTGGCTGATATCAAGCGCACATTAGAACGAGTAAACTCTGAACAAAATAAGCAAGGATTTCCCTTGTCATGGTGCCAATACAAGCTTACATACGTTCCTAGCTTTTTAATAAGCTCCTGCTCATTCGATCCATCACTGTTAACTACACACACCACAAGCCGCTGCCTTTTGGAGGCAGATTGCTTGCGTTTAACGTACCCTATTTTTGTTGAAAACGACCCTGCCTGCTTGGTAAGCACTGGCCACAATTCATCGGCAATATTATCCGCATACCCATGCATAAAACGGCCGCGCTTTGCATATTTCATTCCTTTTATAAGGCGTCCATCATGCACATCATAGAGACGCCATGAGAAATGGGTTGTCCCATCGCGACTGAGGAAGATCTCAAGGGGAAATGATTTGTCTAAAAGCTTGTTAAGCTCAGATTGGGTTGTCGGAACATCAAAACCCTTAACCGTCACTTTAAATTGCCCACTTCTTTGAAGATTATGCCCGAGCAACTGAGCAAGATCAGCAAGTTCCTTATCTTGAGCCGGAGTAGTAGCAATGAGTAGATTCAATGGCTCCTGCTTAGCTCCATCCCCAAAAGCAGTTGTATTAATTTCCAAAGGTGCAAAAATCCAACTGGTAATGGTGAGCGCACCTATCAAAAACAGTTTTATTTTCATCGTGGCCTCTAAGCATGTGATTTAATTATAAGTTCTATTTTTCTGGATTGCTTAGTTACTGCAAAGTTTGCTTTTAAAACGGCTTCTTTAACAGCACTATACATAACTAAAGGTTCTGATCCCTTAGGCGCTATGGAAATTGCCTTACCATCCCTGATTTCAAAGGTAAAAACAAAAGGTTCATGATCATCAAACCCTGGCGGTCTGCGGTAATGATGCTCTATTTCTTGGACAATAACGTTATCCGAGCCCAGGGGTTCATCGCTTGCAAATTCTAGTCGCTCTGTACTAAAAGCAGCAGCGTGAGAAGTCCCAGCCTGCCCTAATGCTGAGCCATCACCCGCGGCAAATGGGCGCTGCAGTGGTTCCTTTTTAGGTTCTTGTGCTGGCGCTTGCTTTCCAGGGGCTTTTTGCGTTTCTTTTTTTTCTAGAGGAACTTCCACAGCCTTTTGTATGGGCGCTTTTTCCTTTTTTTTCAAGCTCGTATATTTCTTCTTAAGCTCAGTAAATGCAGGCACTACTAATTGTTCTTTCTGCTTATCGAGAGAGAGAACTTTTTCGTGAACGGGAGCTTTCTGTTTCTTAGGCTCGCTCTTCTTTTTTTCCGGCAGAGCAGGTATATCGTCTTTTTTGGCTTGAGGAGGTGGAACAACTTCTGCTTGTTTCTCAGGTTCTTGTACCTGAGGGGCCGGTTCCGCAGGAGTAGGTAGTGCTGCCGAGGCAGGAGGCACCCCATGCAGTTTTTTTGACCCCCCTGCCATGCTCACACGCGCGCCGGCCTTACCAAGCACAAGTGTTTCTGATGAAAAAAAAGTGTGGCCTAAGAACAGTGCTATCACCATGCTGGCATGAATAAGCACAGACACTATAACAATTCTACTTAGCAAGGAACGTTCTTTGAGCATCCGCTCCCTAAGCATTCGCTCGCTTACCATTCCCTCATTTTCAAGCTCTATCTGTGGAAAGAACCACATGCTCAACCCCCGCCACATATTTTACCGCATCGATAACCCGCACCAGTGTTCCTGAAGCGGCTTTTTGATCACAATGAATATAGACCTTGCCTTCTTTTGACTGCTTTGCTTGCCTACCCAGCTTTTCGAGTAGCACCTCTAACGTAACTGATTCATCATTCAAGCGTAACCTTTCTCTTGAGTCGATAGAAACAATAGATGCGGATGTAGCGGCTTGCTCCTCTTTCATTTGGCCTTTAGGCAAGTCAATATTAAGCGAATTCTTCATAATAGGCGTCGCTACCATAAATATCACCAATAATACTAAGGCCGTATCTATTAAAGGAGTGAGTGATATTTCAGGCATATGCTTTGCCTGCGACCGTCTTGACCTGCGTCGTATCATAGGATCCTTTTATAATCTTTAATTGTATATACATGACCGTAAACTCGCTGGCCATTCGATTGCTGATAGCTTCCAGCTAGTCGTTCAGTCGTTAACCGTTCTATCTGTCCCACCTGGGAAGCCGGCCTGATAACGCTGCCCGCTCGTCCCAAAGTATCCTGTGAGCTAATAACGCCCTTCATAATCCATAGACACGTATCAGCAAGCTCAATAACCGCAGATTCTAATTTTCTTACATAGCCTTGCAGGTAATTGAATAGTACCAATGCAGGGATAGCAACGATTAAACCGCCCATGGTGGTAACCAATGCCTCTGCAATTCCAGGGGCAACGGCAGAAATATCCGCACTACGCTGTTCAGCTATACCCATAAAGGCATGTATAAGCCCCCATACCGTACCAAATAAACCTACTAAAGGGGCGGCTTGGGCACTTGTGGACAATAAAGGAATAAGCGACTCTTCCTGAGCCATAACCTCTTCTACTCTTTGGCTCACGGCAGATTGCAAGGTATCCCAGTCAGATGAATTTTGACTGCCCTGCTCGTGCAGTTTCAGTACCTTTTTAAAATCGCTCAAGAAAAGAGCTATGAGCTCCCCTGCGAAGGTATTTTGTAACACCGAGGATCGAGCTAAAAAATCATCCATTCCTTTAATGTTTTGAAGAAGAGCCAAAGCTTGCCTAAGTTGCTTAAGCTTTGTAACCAGTGTCATTCTCTTATAAAAGGCAAAGGCCCAACAGATTATGGACATGCCAAGGAGCAGTAGTAGCACCCCCTTACTCACAAGATCAGTCGTGCTAATTATCTGCCATAAACTTATGTTCATCATCAACCTCTTGTGTTTTTTAACTTGTTATTGCATATTAATTGTACAAAACATATATAAGAAAGCAAAGGACACTGTGAAACAGCTTACTTTTTTTGAAGGGAGGGTTGACATTATAGGGATATAGTTTAATGTAGTATTATATGTATGAAATATTTTAACCCATTTACATCAGGAGATGTTATGAAAAATTTCGCGTTATATCTACTTCTTGCATTGCTGCCAGCCGCAGGGTTGTCTGCGATGAATAAGGAAGCTGAAAAAGCAAAAGCGCTTAGCGCAGCACAAGTAGCGGCATTAAGTTTTGAACAAGTCGGACGTATTCTCGATAATGATGCTGCATTAAGACAGGCTAACCGTCCTTCTGAATACTCAGAAGAAACACTTGGTCTTCTCGGCGAAGCTCTTGAGGATTTTGCAAGAGCAAAGGCAGCTGCTAGGGAAGCAAATGCTGACCAAAATGCGGCTGCTAGAGCGAGACAACCAAGACTTAATCAGTTCGCTGAAGCTGATTACGAAAGCCTACAAGCAGAAAGAGCTAGAACGGAAATTCTTGAAGCTAAAATTAGACAGGCAGAACTTCAAGCTAAGCTTGATGAGCTAACTGGCAAATCAAAAGCGCCTTCTAAAAAATCTTCAAATCGACTGTTATTAGTTGATATGGATCCTGTTGAGGACGAAGTTCAAAAAACAGCTGAAGAATTAAAAGCAGAAGCTGAAGAGAAAAAAGCTCTAGAAGCAGAAGAAGCTAAAGCAGCTAAGGAAGCTAAAGAAAAGAAAGACAAAGCTGACGCTGAAAGGGCTAAACTTGAGGCGAAGGCCAAAGCTGCAGAAATTAAAGCCGCTGCCGCTGCTTGGAAGCAATATACTGATAGAAAGAAAGCAGAACTCAAAGAAGAGATCGAAGCAATTAAAGCGATCACTGATAAAGAACTTGCTGAATCAGTAGCTAAAATCGCTGCAAAAGCAAGCAAAGATGAGCTCGCTGAACTTGAAAAAGCATTCAAAGAAAAGACTGAAGAGCTTAATAAAGAGCTGAAGTATGTGCAAGAAAGCTCTGCTAAGCGTGCTACTGAGATCACTAATGAGATCAAGAAGACAGAAGCTGAATATCAAAAAGTTTCAGCTGAAAGAAACTTCTGGTGGGCGAAGATCAATGAAGAGATCGCTCTTAAAGTTGCTTCATTCAAGAAAAGCTGGTTTTAATCGACCATGATAATAAGCTTTTAACAAAGCAAAAAAAGCCGGGTTTCGTACCCGGCTTTTTTTATGCTTCTTCTGTTTTTAATTTTTGAATAACCCGTTCTCTTAAAGCTCCCTTGTCCCTAATCCCTTCGTCTAGTTGCACGTCATAAGCATACCGTAAAAGATCGCCCATCTTAGGGCCTGGGGTTACCAGATCGCTAATATCCCTACCCTGCAGAATCTGCTCCTCGCAAGAGGTAAGCGCTTGTGCTTCATGCGCTCTCTTTAAGAAAGCCGTAATAAAATGAGGGGTTGTTGTAAGGGGTGCATGGCCATGACCATTACGACCACGATGATCCGCTAGAGCTAGCTTGCCGAGCATAGCGATGTTCGTATACGCTGCGAGTTTTACTGCTAAGCGCCGATATGCAGCAAGTGTCGAATGAAGCTGTATAAACTGGCCCGGTTGCATATGGTGCTTTACCAGTACCGCAGCAGTCTCAATTATTCTAGTTTTACGAGTAATCCTTTTAAGCAGAGCTTTAGTAAGGGGAACCCCCGCCTCCGCATGCCCCGGACTTCTCAGGCGACCCTCTTTTAGGATCGTTGTCGAAACTTTCCCTAGGTCATGGCAGAGGGCCGAATAGCAAAGAATTAATTTTTCATCGATTGAGTCGCAAGCAATCCGCGCAGCAGCATCCAGCGCCTGCATAAGATGCTCAAATACATCCCCTTCGGGATGCCACACCGGGTCTTGCTTAACACCTTGGGTCCTTGCAAGCTCTGGCAGTATCTGTTCAATTCGTTTAACAGCTAAGAGCCATCTCAGCCCAAGAGACGGACAAACACTTTTGAGCATGAGCTTTTCAAACTCATCTTCTATGCGCTCAATTGAGATCTGAGAAATATCCATTGTTTGACAAGCCGTGTGCAGTTCTTCGTCAGGATACATCTCAAATCGCCCGATAAACTGCATAACGCGGTAAAAGCGCAAAGGATCTTCGCTAAAAAAACGTATATCAGGTGAGCGTAAAATCTTCTGTTTAATATCTTCCAAGCCGCCAAAGGGATCAATCAGCCTCTTCGTTTTAAGCTCAATTGCCATTGCATTCATGGTCAAATCGCGGCGCCTCAAGGCCTCGCGAATATCCATCATTGGATCGATAGTCACTTCGGGCTTTCGACCCGCCCTATCCGTTCGTGGCAGTGCCCAATCACCAGAGAAGCCTTGGAGTTTTAAGACACCAAATGACTTCCCTACGGCGCTTACTTTACCAAAGGCGCTCAGCACACCATGCAATCTTTGCAGAGAAAGACCATGTACTTCTATATCAAGATCATGCACAGGCAATCCAAGCACTAAATCCCGTACTGCACCGCCCACAAGGTAAGCCGATCCCGAATGCTTATAAATACTTTCAATAATTTCGGTACTATGGGGATAGCCGCTCAAGAGCTGTTCCACGAGTTGAGCGAGTACTGCCGGATCAAGGACGTCTTGGTAAGAAAGCACCTGCTCGGACGTTGATTGTTCAAGCAGTGCTTGTTTAAGCGGTGCTCGTTCAGGCACTCCCTGTTCACCATTCCGTGATTTTGGTTTATACTCCATAGCAACCTATCTTATAACATTTATGCGGGGTCTCTCTAATGAATAAAAAACTATTTTTTCTCAGTTTAGCTCTTTTATCGTTTTATCAAAATTTTTCCTACGCTTTCAGTTTTGGGAGCTTCTGGGCAAAAACTGAAAGCGAGACGATCAATAAGGAATATGCCGTTCAGGAGAAATGTACGGTTACCGTCCATAACACTGAAGGCTCTATTACTATCAAATCCTGGCCTCAAAACAAACTACTTATCGAAGCTGTCAAAAAAGGGACTGTGGAAGATCAAAAAAATACTACGCTATCAGCAAAAGCCGCTGGCACCGAGGCCAGCATTACCACACGCGTAAGCCCCAACCAAAAGTCCTCTACCGTTGATTATACCCTTATGGTGCCCGAAGATTCAACGATCAAGATTACCCAGACTAATGGATCGGTGAAATTACGTGGCATCTAATGGCTCAATTGATATCTCCCTTGTAGGTAAAGGCTCAATTGAAGTTACTGATAGCTCCAACACGGTGTCAGCTAGCACTGCTCATGGTGATATTAAGATTCAGCAGAAAAAGTTCGATGACACAAGCAGCATCCGCCTAAAATCAGACCGTGGAAATATTACCCTTTTTGTTCCACGCGAAACCCGAGCATTATTGTATGCAAAAACAGGAACAGGAACTATTGTTTCAGATCATCCTGTAACATTTGGACGGGTAACTTCCAAACTGAATAAGGAAGCATGGGAACACATCAAAAAGAATGTTGAAGGAACACTCGGCGGCCTAGAAAGCGAAGCGCCTATTATACTTGAAGCTACTCATGGAAATATTGCTCTTAAAGAATATTAGAGGCAAGCTCCCTTGGAGCGAAGCCTGGTGGAGTTGACGGGAGTCGAACCCGTGACCTCATGAATGCCATCCATGCGCTCTGCCAGCTGAGCTACAACCCCACTCATTAAATAGTCTAAGAAATATACACAAAAGAGCAAGTGTAGGTGTGTAGTAGCAAAATGCGATGACAAAGAGCAAGTGTAGGTGAAAAAGTAAAAATAGTGTAAAATATCCGTTAGTATCTCTTGAACTTACGAAGGAGTCGGCGTGTACACTCTCTATACTCTTGCACTTGTATGCATAGCAAGCATAAATATCTTTGGCTTACGAATTTTCACATACCATTAAAAAAATCGATCAAAATAAGGCGCTCATTTCACTTACTTTTGCCCTCAAGCCAGGCGAATATTTATATAAAGAAAGTCTTATAACCAGCGTAAACAGCCCTCATATTAAGCTTTCAGCGCCCGAACCTTCGGCTAAAGCCGTTTCCTTTTTTGATGAATCTGCAAAAAAAGAGAAAGAAGGTTATAAAGATACAGTTTCTTTCACGTTTACTGCTCAGAAAGCAGCTGCAGGCTGACGTTAAAAATGCGGTTGATCCATACCCATTTTACTCTTAATACCGTTCCAGAATCACAAGAAAAGATTATCCCTCTTGAGTTTACTCAGCCAGCTGACACGGGAAAACTGGCGCCTTCGACTGCACAGAAGCGCCACAGCAGCCAAAACAGGCATTGGTTACCCATGCACCAAGCTGCGAGCCTCAGCAGCCATCACTGCTCGGCTCATTCATTCAAAAGACTATTAATTGGGTACGGGTCAATATTACTCACGCAAAGGATAAATTGACCACCACTCTTTACTTCAACTGGATCACACTTCCTACGCTTTGGAGCTGCCTTAATTTTAGGAGTTTTGCTCAGCTTAACTCCCTGCATTTATCCGATGATACCTATAACCGTAGGCATCCTTCAAGCAAGCGGAACTCCTTCTGCTTTTAAGAACTTTCTGCTTGCGTTATCGTATACCCTTGGTATTTCAACCACGTTCGCTTTGTTGGGTTTTGTTGCAGCACTCGGCAGCTGCGTCTTTGGTGAGATGCAAGGCAGTCCCTGGGTCGTTATTCCACTTGCTACATTGCTTATTTATTTTGGCCTTTCTATGTTTGACTGGGTTCATCTGTATATACCAAGGTTTTTGCAACCAAAAACGGGTAAAGTTAAAGGGGGCTCACCGCTTTCTGCGTTTATATTTGGTGCTATTAGCGGAACCATTGCTTCACCCTGCTTATCACCGGGCCTTGTCCTTATTTTAAATTATGTAACCAATAGCGGCGCCCAGCACTTTACCGGGTATATCGAAGGGTTTCTTGCTTCTCTTTATTTTTGGCATTGGATCAAGCTTGCCACTCTTAATTATTGGAACATTTTCGAGTTCACTCCATATTTTACCAAAAGCTGGGATGTGGATGGTCGAAATAAAAAAAATTGTGGGCCTGATGCTTATCTGCATGGCCTTCTATCATCTTTCGCATCTTGAACGCTTACTGCCATGGTACCTCTTTGTCTGGGTTATTGTGCTAAGCTTCTTTGCCCTTGGTATCTATTATTTTGTAAGCATAGAAGCACATGATAGAACCGCCATGAAGCGCTATAAAAACCTCATGGGCACCGCCCTTATCGTTCTTGCCTGTATTATGATGGTTCAAGGACAAAAGGCAGTCTATGATCATTTGTATCCTTATGAAACGGCGTCAGTCTGGCTGCATGACTATGATAAAGCGCGTAGAAACAGCGCAAAAAGAGCATAAATTGCTATTCGTTGATATAGGAGCTACCTACTGCGCTGCTTGTAAGTCACTCGATCAACAAATATTTACTCAAGAAAAGATGTTGAAAGAGCTTTCTAAATTTGTACAACTCAAAATCGAGTCAGATGTGCATACAGAGGCCTATGAGAAGATTAAAGCAGTTGCTAACAAGCTCATCGAAGGATTCCCGACGTATCTCATCGTTGATCCTGTTACGCAACAGGTGCTTAAGAAATGGAGCGTGGAAATCGATGAGCTAAGCATTGATGGTATTGTCGACGAATTTGAAAAAGTACGAAGTTTGCAAATGCAAGTACCAAGCTCACAAGAAAAGGGCAACTCACTAGCAAGAAAATAAAGATATGTTGCATAAAGCAAGCAGAGAAATTGTAAGCTGCCCAGGAGCATAATGCAGGCATTAAACTGGAGGATGTTGGTTACGCGGCTTCAGATCCCTCAAGCTTGGTAAGTCTTTCATCGATCCTTTTGATACGGGTTAAAGGACTTGGATGTTCTCCATCCATCACAAAATTTTTGTATTCATAATAAATGCGATTGGTGTCAAAAAGCTCAACTGCGTGATCACCATATCTTTTTCTTATATGCTCACGTTGCAGTTCATTTTCTAAATAAAGAAATTCTTTGAACGCCTTCAGCAATTTGGGATTATTTGGAATGCTATCATCAGCACGTTGTTCCTGATACCGAGATAGCTTCAAATAAAGAGCCGCATTAATGACATAGCGAGCAGCACCTTTAAAGATTTTATAGCCATTTTTAACATAAGAAGGCAGCCGCTTTCTTGTTACCCATTCAGGTAATGCTTGTTTAACACCTTCTTCAATCAGACGTGTTCCCGCATAGGTAATGAGCGGAATAATAAACTGTGCATGTAGCAAACTTTTTAAATCATTTTTTACAAGATGCTGGATCTCATGACTTATTATTGACTTCACCACGTCCAGGGAGCTGTCAGCGCTTTTTCGAATCTCAGGAGTTTCGCCGTGCTTGCTTTCTTCTAAAAGATCATCTAACTCAGTTTTTTCCGAACCCTCTTGATTCTGCATTAATATTATGAGCGAATCATTAATCGCACCATAATTTGCCCCAACCTTAACAGTAATGTCTTCATAATTTGGCACCTCCTGATGCTTTAATTGTTCATGCACAAAGCGAGTAGCTTCTTTAGATGCATCAGGAAGGTCTTCAAAATGGCTCAAGCTCAGCTGGTTTTTAATACCCAAACCCATCATGCCAAATGAAAACAGATATTCCAAAGCGGATGAGCTGGAAGACGCCCAATTAGCCATTGGCATGACCGGCAATCCATACAGTAAGCTCACAACGAGGAGTATATGTTTTATCTTAAACATGCTAAATCCTTCAGGAAAATAATTCTTCGCTTAGTATAATCCAACCAGCACAATAAGACAAAAGCTCCACCTTTAGTGGAGCTTCCTTAAAATCGTTGTTGAGTAAGCGCAATTTATCAAGCGGCCTTCATGAGCAAGCCATTATTCTTACAAAACCATTGTGCCCAGCCAGCAGTTCGGGCTATACTCGACATCTTTACATCTTGATAGAGCCGGTTATATTCTTTTTCTAGTTTGGCCATATCCACCCCAGTTGCTTGGGGCGGAGCTGGAAGCCACGTACACTTCTTTAATTCCTCTTCAGCGCCCTTATAAAAAGATCGTATGCTGTCGTAGATCTTAATGTTATTAGGCTCCAACAGCGCAGCTACAGACAGCTGATTCTTTATCCTAAGAGGTAATGCTTTCATGTCAGCGAGCGGTTGTGAGGGAAATTCACCTCGGGCAAGGAGTGTATACATTTGCCTTATTTTATCTCCGTAGACCAACCCCTCGCGATAGGAAGCTTCATCAAAATCAGACTGCAAAGGTGCCTGCCTTTTAATTTCTCCCTCAACATCCGCTTGCAATTTGTCCTTTTGTGCCTGGCTCACCGGTTTTTCTTTTGTGATAATATGAGAGCGTTTTGCAGCAGCGCTCAATGCCTCTGGGCTGTAATCGGCCATCAGATCATGTTGCTTATAAAATTCACGAGCATAAGCTTGAAACTGTTCAAAATTTGAGGGTGCTAGACGAACATGCTCAATGAATGTTAATAGAAATTCGAAGATTGCTTTCACCTCGGCTACAAGCTGCTCTTGCGATGCTAAATCTATAATCGATTTTTGCGATTGCTCATCCTCTAACGCATTTTTTAAAGCTTTGTAATAGCTCTTCATTTCTTTAAATGCCGCTTGATGCAGTTCAGAGGATGTTTCTGTACAATGAATAATATCATGCAAAAGGTATATATCCGAATCAATCTTCTCAATGAAATAACTTGGATTGTATGCCCCTTCAATTATTCGTATTATTCGTAGCTCACGCACATCCCTTGTAAAAAAATAAAGAACACGGCCAGCGGCTTCTATACCTTTCTTGTCATAGCCCACAATATCTTGCGGTAGCACCTTGCGAAATACCACAGGCTGCTCACTAACAGGGGCTGCAGTAACTGGCTTTTGTTGAGCACGGGGTATGGAAAGAAAGAGGCTGTTTTTATCAGTAACCGCAGGAAGCTCTCTAAGCTGACTCGCTGATGCCTCGAACAAAATACCTATACATACAAAAGTACTCAAAAGATATAGATGCTTCATGCTCACCCCTTTTAATTATAAAAACTCAAGTAACTAGTAACAGCGGTAGTTGCAGCCGAATGGCTGATTGCCTATGCGCTTTTGAACGAATCCTTTTTCTTTTCTTCGTCAACGCGTCGCTCTTTTGCACGGCGAATCTCGATAATCATTTTATCAGTTACACGATCAATTTCTTGGTACATTTCAGGACCTTCATGATGCGCAACCAGCTCGTAGTTAGGAGTTTTGATACGCAGTTCAACCTTATTATGAGCATGCACAGTAGATGCTTCTAAAACAAGATCAATAAAAATTGGTGTTCTTTCGGTTTCGAGAAGTTTTTCAATTTTTTCAAGATGTTTGTTAGCAAACTCCTCAAGTACCGGGGTACTCTCCATATTTCTAAATGCGATGCGCTTCTCCATAATCAATCCTCTCCTTAGCCTTTGGCTTTTTTGACAACGAATTTTACCGGTACACCTATCATATCATACTCGGAACGTAAAATATTTTCAAAAAAAGTTAATTGTGATTCACCAAACCAATCAGGCTCATTTACCAAAAGCTCGATAGTAATAGGCGCTGACTTTAACTGGCGAACCTTAATCAGTCGCAATAAATGAGTTTTATGGTAAAGCGGTTTTTCTGTGAGCGCTCCAATAAAAAGTTTTGCAAGCACACTATCATCCAACTTCTGGCTATGCGCGTTTCCATACTTCCTGAATAAGCGGCATCACGCGTCCTACATTTTTACCTGTCTTACAGGATATCTGAAGCACCGGTATTTTTTTTAGAAGAAAATGATAGTATTCAAAGCTTCTATCCAGATCTTGCTTACTCACATCAGTTATAAGATCTTGCTTATTAATCAATAAAATAAGCGCCTTATACTGCTCACTAAATGCATAGAACGCTAACTTAAGTTCTTGATCTACTAATGTATGTGAGCTTCCATCAATAAGAAGTACCACAATATCCGTTTTCTTAAGCGCATGAAATGCACTTTTAACCATGAGCGGTTCAAGCTCACCCGATACCGCTCTTTTTCTTCGTGATACCAGGCGTATCGGTAAGCTCTATTGCTTCTTTATAAAACATAATTTGTTCAGAGACGGCTTCACGCGTAGTACCTGGAATTTCCGACACGAGCGACCGCTCTTCTTTTAACAAAGAATTCATAAGAGACGATTTGCCCACATTAGGCTTACCTAAAAGCATCACCTTAAACAATGGTTCAGTCTCTTCATGGTGCGCGGGCCTTTCAGGAAGTAGCTCAATTATAACGTCTAACAGGTCTTCAATGCCACGTCCATGCTCTGCTGATAGTGGAATAATACTTGCAAAGCCCAGCCGCTCAAATTCATACAAATGCTCCTGAGCCGTTTTGCTATCCATTTTATTAACAACCAAAATTACCGGTTTACCAATTTTATGAAGATAGGTTGCAATTTCCCGGTCTTCAGGAACAATACCCACAGTGCCATCTACCATAAAAACAATGACCGCTGCTTTTTCTACAAGTTCCAGTACTTTTTTACGAACCGCCTCAAAAAGTGGATCTTGAGATTTTCTTAGATGAATGCCGCCGCTATCAATGAGGTCAAACGGCCGCCCTTTCCAGTCAACTTCTTCCTTAATAAAGTCTCTGGTCACCCCTTCATAATCAAGCGTAATACTTTTTACGTCTTTGCTTATTCGATTAAACAGGGTTGATTTACCCACATTCATTCGTCCAACAAGAACTACAGAACCTAATGATTTCATACAGTTTCTCCATCAGGATTTTCCTGGCTTACCGTCAATGTGCCCGGGAAAATACGCAGTAATGCATGTGCCTTCTGCCATTTTTCAGGATCTGTTATCGTAACCACACGTCCCGTGGGGGCACGCCCCGTGGGGACTCGCCCGGCACGTCCTCCATGCCCGCGTTCTCCTTCTTTTCTCGCATATGAAGACGCCGCAGCTGGTGCTAAGCGTTCGCTCGCTGACCGTTCATTTGCAGGGCGTCCGGCCATTGCGGCTCTCGATACGCTTGCTTCGTCAGTCCCAGCAGTCCCCGACTGCTCAGTCTGTGATGGGGCTACTCTTGCTGAAGGGGAAGCAATGTGCTGGCCAATTCGTATGGTGCGCTCTTTTGCAGCACCAGTAAAATGAGGTACCAACAAGGTGCCTTCACCAAAAAAGCGAGAAATAGTTGGTTGCCAAACTTTCTGAGTATTTTCAAGCCATTCCTTGAAAAAGAGCAAATCCTGGGAAAATATAATGTCTAAACTCTTTGCCTGCGCATCATGCGCACTTAGAATACCTTGCTTAAAAATAGAGACAACCAATGGATCATTCAATTTTTCAATTTCTTGCAAGCAGTGAGCCCACGGAGAATCGTGATTGAGCAGCTCTTGCGCTGATTGAGTAGATAATGGCGTCGCATTGGGCGTGTTAGGAGCACCAGCCGCACTTGGGACGGCTGTGTCGACCTTCGAGGCCTCTGCGTCGAGGGTGTCCGCGGCGGGGTTTCCCACATTGGTGATACCGACATCGGGGGCACTCACACGGGTAGAGCTCACCGGCACCGAGCCGGCTTTAGCAGCATACTCACCAGCGCTAGGCGTTTCTACATTACGCGCCTCGATGGTCGGAGTCGCACTCACATAAAGGTCAATGCTCCTAGCGTTTGCAGTAGATGCAACCGAAGGCCGGGTAGCCGGCTTGCTCGCACTATTGTCAGACTTTTTTGGACTCGTATTCTGGGAAGTTTCTTCAGTTTTCTGCGCCATTTTAAGAAGCATCATTTCAAGCATATGACCTGGCGCAGCAGTCTTTGCAAATGATAATTCATAGTCATAGCAGATCTCAAATAAGCGTATAAGTCGCTCAAGAGAGCATGAAGCTGTTATTTCTTTTAATGTTCCTATGAGCTTACTTTCATCAGGTAAGCTCCCATTTTTTACCCACAAGGATCTGCGTATCAGCTCAACAAAGCTTTTCCACACAAGGTACGGGTTATATTTTTCCAGATCCAGATGTTTGATAGTCGCCAAAATATCTTGGGGTGAACCCTGTATTACAGCCTGTAACAGCTCACATAAGCGCTCATCATCAATTTTTCCAAGAAGCTCGATAACGGCTTTATGGGTTATGGAAGGGTAAGCAATGCGCACTCGCTCAACTAGATTTAACGCATCACGCATAGAGCCTTCAGTTTCTTGAGCTATAAGCAGAAGCGCTTCTTTTTCAAAAGCAACCTCTTCTTGTAGCACAAATATGTGCAAGATGGTCTGCTACAGCATGCAACTCAATAGGTTCAAAGAACAACTGGAAGCAGCGCGATGTAACCGTTTCTATAATCTTATGCGGATCAGTTGTTGCGAGCATAAAAACAACTGAAATCGGTGGTTCTTCAAGTATCTTTAAAAAGGCATTAAATGCAGCCTTGCTGAGCATATGAGCTTCATCAATAAGATAAATCTTTTTTTTACCAAGCACCGGAACAAAAGAAGCTGCATCAATAATTGCTCGTACATTATCAACACCGGTATGGGAAGCTGCATCAATTTCAATAAAATCAGGATGATTTATTGCTTGCATTGCTAGGCAGGAAGCACAGGTAAGACAAGGTAATTGTTGATTTTGAGGATTTTTTTGAAACTGTTCAAGTGCTTCACAGTTAAGCGCTGCAGCAAATATACGCGCTACGCTTGTTTTACCGCATCCACGGGTTCCTGATAACAGATACACAGGAAAAATAAGATTGCGATAGAGACTGTTTTTAACAAGCCTGCACAACCAGTGGTTGCCCAACAACTTCATCAAAATGTTTTGATCGCCATTTACGCGCAAGATTGAGATGCATGTCTAACGAGCTCCTTAAAACTACTAACTAGATTGAAAACGGTCTACGACCGGTCTGAGTCACTTATTTCCCTAAAGCTAAGCTTTTACACGGGGTGGCTTACAGTCAGCGACTGAACAGTCACCGAGCAAATGGTCTGTGACATCCTCTCCCCATTATAGGGAGCATCCAGGTGTTTCAGGATGCGGCTATAACGTAAGTATTATAGCGAAGTTTGAATAAGAAGGGATGAAACCCTGTTCTTATACTACGATCTGGTAAATTACCAGAAAGGCATTGCCACAATGCTGCATCAAATTTTCTTACGCTGATTATAGCATAATGAGCAAAAATAATCTAAATAATCTTCTGGCGCCTAGGCTTAAAAAAATGTCTCATTTGTCCTGGCTTTTTCCTGGAATCATCTCATGATCCATTAACAAAAAAGGAAGCTTATACAAAAGATCGATACTCGTGCTGCTTCCTTTCGGACCTGACACAGTTAAGCATCTACTCCTTTATAAGCTTCCAATTTTTTAAATCTTGGTGGAGAGAGAGGGATTCGAACCCTCGATACCCTTTTCAGGATATACGTGATTTCCAATCACGCTCTTTCGGCCTCTCAGACACCTCTCCTTAGAACAATGTCTTTATTCTTGAGCTGCGGTTCTGTTGCTTCTGAAGATTCCTTAACAGCTATTTTCTCTTCTTTCCTTCAGTTTCTTGAGCTCTTACCGTTGGTGCCGCTTCAGCTCTTGGTCTTTCAGGTACGTGGACCAGCACCTCGTGGCCTCGCAGGTCCAGCCCCAGCAGCACCAGCTCGTTTAGCACGACGAGCAGCATTACGTTTCTTGCTTGCTTCGTCGTCTTCTTCTTCAGCATCAAGCCCAGGAGCTTCATAGCCCATATCGTAACTTTCAGCAAGAGGCAACTGTTCTTTAGGCTTCGTTGCAGCAATTTCTTGACCACGACGAATTGCCTCTGAGCATGTAATCCATTAATACGTTAATTGAACGAGGAGCATCATCATTAGCAGGAATAACATAGTTAATCATATCTGGATCACTATTGGTATCAACAATCCCTACAACAGGAATACCCATAGTTGCAGCTTCTTTGACACACACATGCTCTTTCTTAACATCAATAACTATTACGGCACCTACAGGCCAGGTAAGATTACGAATGCCACCAACAATATTATTTAAACGACCTACGCGCTTTTTAAGCGTATTTAATTCTTTTTTATTATAAGGAAACTGCTCTGACTTTGCTAAAATATCTTCATAATGAAGCATGTTAGCAATAGCCTTACGCACTTGGCGGAAGTTACTAAATGTACCACCTACCCACCTGATGCATAACAAAAGGCAAATTAAGTTCTTTTGCCATCTTGCCTACCGCTTCTTGAGCAGCTTTTTTAGTGCCTACTATTAAAATAGTACGTCCGTCAGCTGCAACTGATTCTAAGAATTTTGATGCTAATTCGAGTTGATGAGCTGTTTTGGAAACATCAATCAAATGAATATCATTTTTGTAACCCCAAATATAAGGCTCCATCTTAGGACACCAGCGTGAAGTTTGATGCCCAAAATGAACACCATTTTTAATAAGTAAACGTAAATCAATAGACATAAAAGATATTCCTTCGCAGGGTTATAACAATTATTTCCCGGCTTGATTTGCTAAAAACCATCAGCCACCCTGTATTGAGGGAAATAAGTGACTAGATATATTCACATGCTGTATGATAACAGCTTGTTCAGTATAGCAAAAGGGACGAAAAAATCAAAAGTAAATTTTTTTGACTATTTTGCATTTATTTGATAGGATTATACAAAAATAGTAAAGAAACTAATCACTTTTGACCTTTCTTAGGAACCATGGCATGAACATCATTAAAAGTCTCATTTTCTGCTCTCTTACTTTGGGCGCTCTCAACACCCTTATATGCATGGAGAGACAAAGCGTAGAGAAACAAAAGGAAAACAAGCGCACGCGCTTTGACGATAGCAGTGATGAAATCAAGTTTGAGCAGCCACTCAACGGAGAAATCTCTTTGGAAGAAGCAGCAGAAGAGACTATTCCCGAGGCCAAGAAGGCAAAGCTAGAGCCTCGCGCAGTGGAAGCTTTAGAAAAATATCTCAATCTCGTAAAAGTCTTGCCTATAGCAATAGGCAAACGCCCTAGCGCGCCAAGTGTTAATCATAGCGGTCTAATAAAACCCAAGGCACTAAAAAGACAGCTCACTTTTGCTCATTTACATCAGGCACTTTCACATTTTGACCCTCACCGGCTTAAAAGCGCTTAAAAGCCGGCGATTCCTGCTTCACTGGGAGAACCAATGTTCAACCCTCCACAGGCAAAAACGGCAAGCCCTGCCGCCCGTATATTTATTGCTGCATTGAAGTCTCTATCTAAATCAAGACCACATGCTTCACATAGGTATCTGCGTATAGATAAGGGCATAGCCTTTTTATCACCGCACGATGAGCAAGCTTTTGACGTAGGCGCAAATCTATCAATTACCACGAACGGCTTTCCTTGCCAGTCAGCTTTATATTTAAGACATGATATAAGTTTATACCAGCCTGCATCGGCAATGGACCGTGCCAAACACCTATTTTTTATCATGCCCTTAATATTAAGATTCTCAACTATGATGCCGTCTTGGTTTTCGACTAGGGCAGTTGAGACCTTATTAATATAGTCCTGTCGTTTATCAGCTATTTTTATATGTTGTTTACCCACTTTCTTTGCTGCTTTTTTTTGATTTTTACTTCCTTTCTGCTTACGTGAGTAAGCCCTTTGTAGGAATTGTAAGCGCCCAAGATCACTTTTTAGATGTTTGGGATTTTCATAGACTTGGCCATTTGAGAGATGAGCCAAATGAGTAAGCCCTAAGTCGATTCCTACTATGTTATCAGTCGAAACAATTCTTGAGGAAATTTCCACCTCTACATCACATACTATATGCACAAACCAGCGATCTCCACGACGCTTTACCACAGCTTGTTTAATTATACCCTCTAGCGGCCTCGAATCACGATACCGGACCCAGCCAATCTTTGGCAAATATACCTTACCATCCAAACATTCAACGTACTGAGGATAGCGGAATGAATCTTTTATACCCTTGCATTTAAAACGAGGAAACCCTATGTTCTGTTTTGATTTAATGCCACGAAAAAAATGTTTTAATGCATTCTCTAAATCTTTGAGCGCCTGCTGAAGAACTTGGGAATGAACTTTTTTAAGCCATGCTGTTTCGGTTGCTCTTTTTAGTGAAGGCAGGAGATTAGCTATGTCTGTATAAGAAGGAATTTTGGTTTTTGAATCAAACGCCTTCTTGATTAAGCTAAGTCCATAGTTAAATACAAACCTTACACATCCCGAATATTGTGCAAAAAGCATTCTTTGTAATCTTGTAGGCTCCAGGCGATAGCTGAAGGTCTTTTGTATAGTTCTCTTCATGCAGAGAAATTTAGCATTTATTTTTTTTGAATGCAACCATATTTGTATTTCAATAAAAACTATTTCTCTAAACCGGCTGAAAATGGTATCCACCGCTCTTAAAGGCTTTTCGCCTTTGAAAGCTCTACAATGATGCCCATTCATCCCCAGGCTTGACAAGCCGTGGGGTTTTCTGGGCATATAAATAAATGAGGCAGCAAAGAAATAATTAAAAATATTTATGCCTCAATATTTTGTCCCGCCACTGCAGCATCCCCCGGAGCAACTATAGTCGTTACAGGTAATACTCCATTATATTCGCCTGCAATATTATTATAAGCGGTATTATAAAAGACTTTATTCAAAGCGGTTGAACCGCCTGCTGATGCCTGATCATTAATACCAAAGCCAACAGTTGTTACACCAGTTGTCCCGTTACTAAAGGACGTATTGTACTGAACGGTGTTATTGATAGAAGGATCAAATGGTCCTCCTGGGCAGCCAGCTGGATTTAAGCCACCTGTGGATATAAATATACCATCAGCCGCATTGCCGCTCGTCACATTATTCAGTACAGCATTTGAGGTGCTGGTTTGCGCTAAGCCAATGCCATTACGGCCGTTATTGCACGATGTATTATATTGAACAGTAGTAAACGTTGTTCCGTCAAGCAATATCCCGTCTTTTAAGACTCCTGAGGTAACGTTACGCTCAATTAAGCCGTTTGTTGATAGGATGTCAGGATATATGCCATCGATTGCTGAACCTTGAATAACACAATTACGGATAACAAACCCAGATACGGGAAATCCCGATCCCGCTATATGGATACCGGAAAAGTCATTGCAAAGAGAAGGCTGACCGGCATTGTTATTGGAAAAGACACATGAATCAACAAGGAAATTTTGTCCATTTACAAGTGCAAGCCCTTCAAGGGAGCTCCCAACTACTGCTATATTTGTGAAAGTGCTATTTCTTACTGTAGCATTGGTAACAAATTGATCTGACAAACTGCTGCCGAGCTGAACAAGATTCTCTGTATTGAAAGGGCCAATATTTGTAAATGCACACCGCTCAATTATGAGGCCATTTATCTGCAGCGCAAGCACATTTTGTACTATCGAATCAGAAAAACAGCAGTCAACTATCTTGCCATCTTGATTTGGGCCTTGCTCATTGGTAAAAAGAACCCCCAAACCAGCATTCATAACCGACGAATTCACAAAACTTACACATGCAGAATTGGATACATAGATGCCAGCATCAATTGAATTAGAAAGTTCCGATTCAGAAACTACTACGTCAACTGAACTTTGAATGCGCAATCCATTAAAACCGCCCACCACAAAAACATCCTCGATATTCACCTTTTGAGCATTTTGAATAACAATTCCCATGCCATTCTGTACTGTAGGAGAAGTAAATCTAATAGCGTCGCCAGAAATGGAAACTTCCGTCACCGTTTGATTTGGATTGTTTACTAATATGCCAACGCCATTTGGATCAGCAAGGCAGATAGATGCTGCATGCAGCTGTAATTTTACATTGCTTGCAGAGATAGTAATAGCAGCACCAGCGTGATCCCAATGAACGCTCTCATCCAAGCGATACACGCCCGACTTTCGGGCAACAAACGGTATATCCCTTTGACAAATCACTCTCGTTTCATGATCGCTGTCCCTGTATCCACGTAAAATGTCGGGAGCAACATCACCATTTTCTATTTCAAAGTCGAACTCTTCAGCATGCATAAGTGGTATACTACTTATCATAAAAATTAGCGCAATCAATAACAAACGATTCATATGAACTCCAGTTTGGGCAGTAAACATCTTTTCTTTACCTTAAAAAATTGTGCTTAAGAAAAGCAAGAAAAATCCTGCAGCATAAAGCGCATATATAAAGTGAGGCGTCACCTTATATATGCGCTTTTTCTCTAAATAGTTATCTAAGCAGAAATAGTTACTTCTAAACAACACCAATATTGGATAAGATCGCCACTTTAGTAGCACTATCAATCTGAATGGTTAATGTTGATCCAATTCCAGTGAAGATTTTGTGGGTAGTGCCGTCTAAGAAGGTTGGACCGCCAACGCCAAGGAGCGTTAATGTGTGAGGGCCGGCTGATGTTGCGGTCAGTGTATAAATCTTTCCTAGATACTCTGACGCGCCTGCCGCATTTGTAAGCCCCGGATTTAATTGAAGATTCACGACTCCCGGACTGCTGCTATCCAATAACTGACGCAGATATGCAGAGTTCATCGTTGGAGAACCTGCCGTTGAATAGGTGTAAATATTGTTTGGGCTTGGATCGGTACCGACATTTTGCGCAGTATTATAAGTAGAGGTTGCATCAATGGCGTAAGGATATTTAACCGCCGTGAATGTTACATTATTATCGGTGCTAAACTGAGAACCATTGGTGAGCAGGAAACCATTCGTGCAATTACTGATAAGCAATGGACTTGGATAATAAATACTCGAAATACTAAATGCACCGTCTACATCAGCAAAAACAGCCGTTCCGCAATTGGTAATTGTTGGGATCGCCCCGAAATATGCAAGACCGAAAAATGACGCATTGCCATTTTGCAGTTGAAGCCCAACGGTGCAATTATCAATGGTAAGTGCACTGATGAAAGTAACACGCCCCCCAGGTCGACACTGAACACCAGCCTGACAATTAAATGCACCATAAACGTAGATCTGACTTCCACTTCCGGCAGCAGCACTAAAACCGTTATTCACGCCGGCGCCATTTACCTGCGCACTAAGAAGAGTTGCTAAAGAAGATGAACATGATGCCGTCAGACAGCTCTCATCGGCTGTAGGCACCGGTGACGTCATCACATACCAATTGCCGTACACGACTGATGTATTGCCATTATTAGCGGTGATTCCTCCGGCAATGACACTTATGTGTCCGGATATATCACCTTCAGCAGTAAAACCAACGAGTTGCCCGCCAGTTAATAGTTGGAATCCAAAGTTATATAATGAATTCCGGCAATCAAGGAGAATATTTTGAGCAAAGAGTTTGCCGGTTCCCTCAATGAAAATATCATATCCATTGGTGATCGCCGGATTCTCTGAGAACCAAATACCAACCATTTCGACTTGACCATCCGCGAGCCAAACGATCGCATCCGGAAGAGCACCGATAACATTGACATTGGCGCAGAAAGTAAGTGTCGCACCATTGCCGCTAATCATTACCGGGCCACCGCTAAAGTTAACCGTGTTTCCTGCAGATGAAATTGAGGTAACAGTGCGTTGATAATCAATGCCGGTGTTATCCATAACAATAATAGTATCTCCGGGAATAATGCCACAGGCATTGAAATTGGGATTTGGCCCGGGATTATTGGTGACGGTGATACTATTGCCACCGTTTGACAATGTAAGCGAAACAACACTATTTAATGTGCCAAGACTATTCGCTCCGGAATTCATCAAAAACGAGGGATCCGTTTCAACCAACCCACCATTCATATAGGTCATGTTGGCAATTGGACGGGTATCGCCAATCAGCCTCAAACCACGGCCCTGTAGAGTTGCGCCGGTAACCGGGTCATTAATAGTTGGATCGGAGAAATCGATATCAATGAACAATGTTTCATTGTAGATGCCTTTGGGAATGTTGAGTGTGACATTCTTGGCGCCCGCCGGCAGCGGTGCTACATTCGATGCAGAATCCGGTTTGAGTCCGGAACTGCAAAAATCGATTCCGGATTGAATGGTAGGAAAATCAACGCCAATGGTATACGTAGCGCCAATATTATAATTCACTTGGCCGCACACGTTCAGATTTTTGCCGATACCAACACCACCTGAAACAACTAATGCACCATTCGCGCAGTTAGTGCTTTGTGTTGTATCGGTAATAGTAACCACCCCTGCGAATGTGGAGGCATCGTTAACCTTAAGATGGCCGTAAATGTCAACATCACCGGCTCTCAATTCTTTGATGCACGCTTTCGACGCATTTATTTTTTTGTAGCACACGCCTTCAGCCACAAATGTGGATAGGCACATCAGTAAACTTAAACAATAGGCAGAGTTTCTCATAATTTGATTATGGTTTTTCATGCGATCTCCTTTTTAAAAATTAAAAATTAAATATTTTTTTCAGCGCTCGCGTAATTAAGATCAGCTTATTGAGAGTCGGTAGCGCTTACCTTAAGTTTTTGCTTAACGCCATCTACAGCAATCGGCTCATTACTAATTATGAAACAATGGTTGAAAGCCCAGCAAGAGTTCTGCTATTTTTTGTGGGAACTTTTTGATTGTGCATTAAGGAATCTAGGACATTGCCCTAAAGAAAAGCAAGAAAACTCCTGCCGGATAGAGCGCTGCTAAACCCATCAATAAGGCACCCTTTCGGGTGCCCTATTTGTAGCCTTAACGCTTTACTTTTTCAAAGCTGTTACGACGACGCGATACTGATGTTATCCAAGATCTCACCAGTAATGGAATTGGTATCCACTGTGCATGGAGGACCAGGCAAGACCCAATTTCTTACCGGAATGAAGCCCGTGCCTGAGGGCGGACATGATGTTGATGCAGAAAAGTAGGCACCTACATAGTTATCCGCTAATGGGTTTGCGCCATTGTCTTGAGCTCTGTTTGTAAAGTAAGAATTAGATTTGCTCGCCGTGGTATCATGAATACCAAACTGAGTATTTCCAAGGAGCGTATTACCCGAAAAGAGGTTTTTACTGCTTAGCGGGCAAGCAGGGTTAGGGGGCATACACGCTGGAAGATTAGGTAGATAGTCGCTAACAAGAATACCTATAACGTTTCCATCAGCAATACAATTGAGCACCTTCGACTTAGTTACCCCACGAATATCGAATCCACCTGATGCATTTAAGGTCCCCCTATTGCCTTCAGCAATGCAAGAATCAAAAACTATTTGATCGCTTAGCGGACCAGGGGATATAGGTTCAGTAGTAGTAAAACCAAATGCCAACCCGGCATTCAAAGCGGTAGGACCAGAGCTTGTATTGTTAGAAGCGATACACCGTCTAAATACTACGCGACTGGAAAGACTTACTTTGAATCCAGCAGCTATTGAGAATTGATTTACCGGATTTACCGCAGATTGCGTATTACCCGAAGAAACGCAATCCTCAACTGTAATGTCACCAGATTGGCTTATATCGATTCCTTCAGCCAGGAATGACGATGTAGGAATCGATGGATTAGTCGAGATATTCGTGAAATTACTCATTTGACAATTGCGTATTAATCCATTGAAAGATCTTGAAATAGCAATCCCTTGTGCAATCTGTAAAGCGGGAGTACCAAGTTCATGGGTATTCGTTAAATTAGCAATTTGGCAATTGGTGATACTAAAATCAGTCGATGGGGCGACATTTATTCCCACATTGATATTTGTCAAACTTTGGGTGGTGGTTAGGACATTGGCATTTCTAGCTACGTAACAATTGTCCAGCGACACATTGCTGGCGAAAATATCGAAGCCGTCATTAACAATTGCCCCTATATTATTTTGCTCAGTCGTAGTTGTATTTGTAAGCCCGGCCACAGAAACATTACTCACTTTAAAACCGCTTCCGCCAAGGGCAATACCCTGAACGGTAGAACCTGCGCCTGCAGGAACAATTGCCGACACTTGTATGCTGCAACCGCTTGCTTGCGCATTATTAATAGAAACATTATGAGAATTCACACATTGAATGCCAATGGATAGATTCTGAGTGTTGGTAGGAGAGCTTATGACAACTGCCATGTCATTAGCTTGCACTGTATCTATGTTCACATTATTAGTAAACAGCCCGCCTCCAAACATACGGGCAATAAATATGCCAGAGGATATGCCTTGGCTCACATTTCTATTAAATGTGCTGTTACGTATTGCAATGTCTGATGCATTGATATTCCTAGGAACAATTGATAATCCGGCAGAATAATTAAAAGTATTATCATCAAAGAAAAAACTACTAATATTATCATCGCAATGGCAATTATCCATGGTAAACTTAATAACATCATAAGCAATAAGGCCTGATAAAGCATTTTGCTGCAAATTACAGTGCTCTACAAGTATGTCTTGTGCAGAAAAAATAACTATTCCGCCCATCCCATTAACAGCAGCCGCAAGTGTGTTTTGCAAACCATTATTGAGTGCACGAATCTTAGAGATATCAATTGTTTGCACGGGCGCTATAAGCATATCTTTAGCGGTTGTAATTGGTGTGTCTATTGGAAGAGATCGCTTGCCAACTCTGTTAAAATGCAACATTTTAACGGATGCCTTGCAAGCTTCTAAATCAAGACCGGTAGGAACAGTCGGACATACAAATATACCTGCTCTTGAGAAATCCCGTACTGTTCCATTTTTGATGGCAATATTGCTAAGACCACAGTCAACGTCAATACCATCAATATTAAGTACATTTTTATTTTTTTGAGATAATGTTCTGTTCTTGAGATCCAAAGTTACATTTGAAGCTGCAATCCTAATTGCAGGGTTACCATCGCAAGGATTATAGACTACATCCTCGGCCAAACACCATACTCCGGGGCATTTAATGGTGAACCCATTCCTTCCTATATCTTTAGCTGTTATAACATAGTCACATGAAATTGTTCGATCGGTTTTTGCAAAAGTCTGAGAACAACTCATAAGAAGACAGAACATTCCCAGGTAATGAATAAACTTCATTTAGAAACTCCTCATTGGTAGTGTAGATTAAATATTTTTTTGAGTTCATGTCGCTCGCATAGTTGGATCAGCTTAATGAGTGTCGGTTGCGCTTACCTTAACTTTTTGCTTATTCAAACTGCTTGCGATCATGCGCTATGACTAAATATGAAATATTGATTAAAGACTCTGCAAGAGTTTTGCTATTTTTTTAATGAGGCCCTTTATTGCAATAAGCAAGATTCGATATTTAATGGTTTATAAAAGTTGCTATTTATTCAAATCCTTGCTAAATTCTCCTTGTTTTGGTTTGTTCCCATAATAAGGAGAAGCCCTTTGGAATCACACAATTTGTTTAATGCCTTAACAAAAAAAGATGCGCCTTTTTATTCGCAAGATGCTAACGAGCTTTTCAATATGCTACAGTATACTGACGAGACCGATCGGATCGAAGCAAAGGAGGCGTCGCATGGTCTTGGCAAAAGCTTTTTGGAAACGGTCTCAGCTTTTAGTAATGAACTCAGCTTGGGTGGCGGCTATATTTTGTTGGGCGTTTCAAAAAATAAAGAAGCTCGCGAGCCGCTCTCCAAAACTTATACAAATCTATACAAGTTATGGTCTAATGACATCACGCCATCAGTTTTAATTTCTTGGAGGTGCAGATAATCTGCTGTTTTATCCCCGCGACGCAGAATCGCGCCACTAGATAAAACCCTCCAAGCCCAGCGTTCCCTAATTGGAACCCGGCCCGAGCTAGGCACTAGCAAAAATGGTTCTTTGCTTATTTCTTCGATCCTCTTATAGGCCTTACGTAGGCCATTACACGCAGCATTTTCATCACGTATATGAATTGTTATGCAACCTTGACAGAGCCACTCTCTTTTTGATGGGTGTATACCTTCCTGAACTATAAAACCGCAAGCATGACATGTACGCGTTGTGCCTGTTTCATCAAACTCATAGTAGGTCTTGCCCGACTTGAGTGCAACCCATGCAATAATAGTTTTACATGTCCCAATAACCGAACGATTATTCATCGCTCTTCTCATTGCCGTTGTTATTCCTTGGCCCTGTGGTGCATAATCTCCAATAGCTATAAAATCGTAGTACTTACATAATTGATTCGCAATACGATAGCAAAACAGCTTTATATGTTCTCGCCGTTTTGCCAATGCTTTGTTTAGCGTTTCTCTAAGTTTTTTATATCTGCGTGACTCCTCCCAATAGGTAATTGTCTTATTATCAACAGAAACTTCTATTTTTTTAGATTTCTTCTCACAACGATCTAACGATGACCTTAATTCATCAATTCTTCGATCGCATGCCTTAAGCCAATAGGGTGCTTGAATCTCTAATGCACGGCCTGCATTGTCTACGCCGTAGAGTAAATTTTTATGGTTTGGATCGAATGCAATGACTTTGGTAATTGGTTTAGGATCAGGCACTTTCCTTGCAACGGTAAATGCTGCCCTAAAGATTCCATGCTCTTTTACAATACGCAGATTACGAATATCTTGATCTTTTAAAAGATGCGCATCAGAAATGGGAATCTGCAAAGAATGACGCTTTCTATTCAAACCCATTCCAAGCGAAAGATGAAGTATATTTCCTATAATTTTAAATCCTTTGCCTGGCTCATCATACAGCAATGAAAACCACTTAGCCTTCCAAGCATGAAAACGAGGCCAACCAATTTTTTTCCCTCTTCTCCTGCCCTTACAAGAGTCATCATAAGCACGGATAGTACTAGTAAGTCCCAAGGCTGTATTTTTTAAGGGGGATGAGTGAACACTTTTTAAATAGGGATGCGCCTCTTTCATTCCTGGAACTAAGTCACGTAAACCATAGGGGCTGTAAAGAGTTTTCAGTGCTTTTTTATCGCCTGTTTCTCGAGCTCGTTGTCTCTCTTGGTTTGCAAACTCTAAAAGATTGTTAAAGAGCGAATTACATTTACGTGATTGGTCATCTAAGCAATGAACTGATTTTTTATCAGGATGCAGATCTAAGTAAATTACATTCAACACTTCTTTCATTATACTGCCTGCGTGATCGTATCCAATAATTTTTTATTTTTTTGCTTCGAGCTCAATAAGCAATTCCATAAATTCGATTTACAATAAAGCCGAGTATCTGTTTCTTGTCGAAATCATAACCCGAAAATTGAGCATAGGCAATAGTCAGATTATTTTAATATGATAAAAGCGTAGTCACGGTTTATGAATCTCATACCGACGTTGACCATCTTTGGGGCGCTCAGATTATCCATGTCTAGGAAAGTCCCAGAAGATTCTTGCCGCTTTTTCAATACTTATAAACTTATATAAGCAGGTTTAAGCAAGTTTCACACAGCTGTTAACTTGCCCCGCTACATTGTTAAAGGAATAGCAGATCCAGATACAATGCAACAACAAATCGCCTCGCAGTGCGCAGAATCCTTCAATATCGCTATTCGTCCGACCATCAAGGTTATTCCTCATTCCCAAGGTACGCTCATTCTTGTTCATATTCCCGAAGCTGAATCCCACGAAAAACCAGTTTTCATTAAGAGTAAAGGGATTGATCATGGCACCTATAGACGCATAGGGTCAACAGATCAAGCATGCGCCAAAGAAGATATAAACACTATTTATCAAATGCGCTCAAGGCGCAAATATGATCAAAACCAAGAAGAGCGCGCCTCTTTTGAAGATTTTGATCCACATGCAATAAAAATGTACAGATACGAACGACAAAGAATCAAGGCCGATGCAGCAGAGCTCAAATACAATGATATTGATTTATTGCGTGCTGTAGAAGCTATTACCACAGAAAAAGGAGCCGAGCATCCTACAATTGGAGGACTCCTGCTTTTTGCAAAAGAGGCTACACTTAATCGCATATTTCCTCTGCGCAATGGCATAGATTATCTTCTTGTTGAGGGACGGGAATGGGTTTCCGATAGCAAGCGCCGATTTACTGCTGTTGAAATGTGTAAACCTCTTATTACAGGAATCCCCTATCTATTAAATGAGATCATGAATGGCATTCCGCAAATTTTTGCTATGCAGGAGAATGGATGGCAAAGAAAAGATAACCCGCTTATTCCCTATCTTGTTATTCGAGAAGCGCTCGTTAATGCAGTCATGCATAAAGATTATAGCGTAGCGAGTCCAATTCAAGTCATCAAGTACGCAAATCGAATTGAATTTAGGAATGTTGGCTTCTCTTTGAAGCCATATGATCAGATCGGCTTGCCAGGCTCGGTGCCACGCAATGAAATACTATCAAAAGTGTTTCGAGATATTCATTTTGCAGAAACAAAGGGAACAGGAATCAGCAGTATGCGCGACGCAATGAGGAATGCTAACCTTTCAGTCCCATTGATTGAATCCAATCGTGCCGCCAATATTTTTGTTCTCTCATTGCTTTCACATCATCTGCTCACCAAACAAAATATTGAGTGGCTTAGCCATTTTAAATCCCTTAACCTAACGGACGAAGAAGCACGTACGCTGATACTTGTGCGCGATAAAGGAGCAGTAACCAACGCGGATTATCGAGCTTTTCGCTTCGTTGACACACTCACCGCTAGCACGCATCTAAGAAAGCTACGAGACAATGGTCTTCTTGACCAAAAAGGCAGCGGGAGCGCAACGTATTATATGCCAACCTTAAAGTTATTGGCCGCTGACCCAACCGCTATAATAGAGGAGGTAACTTTTAATACTAGCGCTTCTTCTCCCGATTTGCCTAGCAACCTAACCGAAGAAATCAGTAATATTGGAAAACGAACACCACCAGACACCATTAAGCAAGTTATCAAAAAAATATGTTCACTGCGACCTTTTAAAGCCAACGAGATCGGCCTGCTTCTAAAACGAAATCCGCGCCACATCCGCAACCGATACCTGACACCAATGGTTGAGTCGGGCGATTTAGAATTAGCATTGCCAAACAACCCTCTGCATCCTTTGCAAACTTATAAAACAAAATCTAACTCGTAAGCAGTCACATAAGACATTAAGCTAGTCACATAAGACATTAAGCTAGTCACATAAGACATTAAGCTAGTCACATAAGACATTAAGCTAGTCACATAAGACATTAAGCTAGTCACATAAGACATTAAGCTAGTCACATAAGACATTAAGCTAGTCACATAAGACTAAGCTAGTCACATAAGACATTAAGCTAGTCACATAAGACATTAAGCTAGTCACATAAGACATTAAGCTAGTCACATAAGACATTAAGCTAGTCACATAAGACCTGATAATTGTTATTATAATCTCAAAAAGAAGGCGCCTATATAAAGTGATGTATCACCTTATATATAAGCGCCTTCTTTTTATAACCAGTTGTTATCTAAGCAGATGTAGTTACTTCACGAGCACCAATAACCTCATTACGCTTGACCGCTTTTTCAAAGCGCCAGCCGAGGGCCCAGGCTACGAGTAGCCAGAAGAAAACAACAGTGCCAAAGAATGTCGTTTGGACGGATAATAATACTTGCCCCACCAGCCCGTCAGTGTACATATTAAATGACGAAGCACAGGTTTTAGCGAATTTTGTACCCACACCGTCAATCCATGACTTGGATTTAAATTGAACGCTTTTTATTGTTGGGATATATAAGCTTTCACGCAATGGAGCTGCAAAAGCGTAATTAATAGCCCGATTAACTACAAAGGCGAACACCGCCGTTGCATAAGACGGTCTTAGAATAAAGCCAATCATTGAAACCCCCGTCACTGCCGGAATCAAGAGAAGTGATCGCCGTTCGCCAAGCCATGCAATGAGCGGGCGGGTACCAAACATCACTACCATGAAGGCCACGCCATGCACAAGCAGAGCCTGCCATAGCAAAAATGCCGTCACTTGAGAAAGAGAATTGGCCGTGTTTTTGATAAAAATGAGGTTCTCAACCTTCAGGGCCTGACTAATCAATTCATAAAAGAAGCCCATCCCAAAGATACCCATCACATAAGGATATTTAAAGAGCATGACAAGACCAGAAAGCATACTTTGTAAAAGACTTTCTTCTTCCTGATGCTTCTCTGCCTGCTTTTCTAGCTTATATGCAGCCTCATAACCATGCATTTCTTTTTGAGGCACTTTAGCAACTACCAGCCAGTAGATGATAAAAGGAACTATGAGCAACAAAGCCGAAGATACGCCAAGCAGGATTTGTAAGTTTACTACATCGGAAAATTTTCCACTGACTAACAAAAACCAAGCTGCTGAAGCACACATTATACCACCAAGCTTAGAGCCTGCAATCATAATGGTATAATTGTTCTTTGCAGCCGCTGGCGAAGTAATAGAGTTTGAAAACGCCCAAAAGACACTCACCACCAATGGCGCATATCCCTCGATGAAAAAATAAAAAAGCCAGCCAAATATGCGGTAAGGGCTATTAATGGTATTGGGAAGCCCTATCGTGGGATGACCAAGGAAATAAACAAAGACAAAGCCTAATAAAGCATAGGCCGTTGCATAAATATAGAGCAGATGATGGCGCCGTAAGAGATCTACCATGCGAGAATGAAAAAAGATGGCCGGAATTAAATAGAGCATCGAAAATATTTTGGCATAGGCAAGGAGCTTTCTATCCTGACCTACAATAGTAGAAAAAACAGCATCTTTCAGCTCACGCGTAACCGTATAAGCACCAATCACTAAAAAGAAAGTTATAGTTAAAAGCACCACTTTGAGCAATTGGCTTCGCTCCACATCCAAAAGAAATTTGAAAATTCTTTTAAGCCTTGAACTCATGAGAAAACCCCCTCAGATAGCAATTGCCTCAACACCTCTTATTTTTACGCTTGCTTCACCAGGGCATAGCCCCGGACTGCTACTCTCTCTTTTACGGGGGTCATAGACCCTGAATCCAGTGCCCAGTCGTTGTCTCGAGCAGCTCCTTTATTAATAAGCTGACGTAGACCGCTGAGGATCTGGGTATTGTCATTATATCCAGCTGGGCCCTTTTTACACCCTTCGCTGGTTGCCGCCGACTAAACGCCGGCGGCATACAACGTACTATTCTAAATCCTATTCAAGGATTGATAACCTCGGATTAACAAACAACTTTACCTTCATCAACATGTTTTTGATACGTTCTACCCAAGTAGAGGGCGACAACAACCCAAAGGGCAATAATACCAAAGAACAAATAGCTGCTAAGCGCTATATGCCAGAAGGTCCCGGTATCCTTGGGACCAAACATATTGGCCCTTTGGAAAGCATAATCACTCCATTCTGGACCGTTGGTTGCCAATGCATTCTTATGCAAATCATTAATCGCAGATCCAGTAGCTTTAGAACCACGTGATCCAAAGCTTTCAATCCAAGCCTGGGATTTATAACGAACATCTTTGGTTGTTGGAATATAGAGCTGCTTCATAGAAGGACTATTAAGTGCATAGTTTATTGCCTTAGACGCAACCATCAACCAGAAGAGCGGACGAATAGCGGTGTAGAACTTAAAGACTACAACTGCAAGCCCGACAATAAGAGGCATCAGCGTCAATGAAGTTGTAAGGCCCAATCTTCTTTGAATGTTACTAATACCAAAAATAAGACAGAGGAACGTCGCAAGATTAGCGTATACCGCGTAATCACCAAGATACGCTGACTTAAGCTGCTTATCAAGGATCTGAGAGTCAACCATGATCTTAAAGTAATAATCAAAGACGGTCACGATAACTTCATAAAACATGATAATCCCAAGGATACCTAGCAGATAGGGCTGGGAAAGCATCAATTTGAGACCTTCCATGAAGCCAGGCTCCACTTCATCCTTATGACCCTGTTCCTGGAAACCTTTCATTTGATCTTTTGGAACTGATGCCATGAAGAACATCACCAAAGGAATGATGCAGAACATTAAAATTCCGCAAATCAAGACCGTATAAGCATTACTTACGTTAAGCCACAGAGGGATTTTGCAAAAAATAGCAGGCGCTGTAAATCCGCCAATCTGCCCAATCATCACTACGAGCGAGAAGCCCTTTTTGGCCGAGTCGGCTGTAGTAATATCGGTCGCAAACGCCCAGAAAAGTGCTACAACCAAAGACCCAAAACTTTCGACAAACACATACCATACCCATCCGAGGATACGTGAAGGACTTGCCGTTACGTTTGCAAGACCGATGTTGGGGTCAAACATAAACCAAACAATAACAAGAGTTGTTATACCGTATGCCAAACTCAGCACATAAAAGAGTACGTGCCGTGGCAGCATTTCAACAAGTTTACTGTATATAATGACCAGAGGGAAAACGACTAACAGAGAAAGCCATTTTGCACGTGGCTGCCATGTCGCACCAACGATATCTTGGAACAATGCATCTTTCATAGGTCGCAGGGTCCAATAAATACCTATAATAAGTCCAAATATTAACCCCAAAAGAAGAAATTTCTTCAGTTCTTCCTTGTCAAAATCTCCAAAAACGAGTTTGAACAGATTTTTAAACCATGCAACTACCATAAAAGTTAATCCTTTTCAGTCTTAGACAAAAAAATTCGTTTAAAAGTTGGCTTGTTATAAAACATCATGTTTGATGCATTGTGTTCGTTGTGCTGCTTTTTCTCTGTTATACCATATACCGTTCCCCTAGAGATTTGAGCCTTGGTTCATGAAAATTTTACCCCCATTATACTCTTTTTTAACCATATAGCCAATTTTCCTTAGGGGGGCTATACAAGTTGAGTCACTTATGCTAAGATAATATTAGTCTATTTTATATATATTTCTTACAAACATACTAAAGAAGCCTCTATCCAAGCCCTCCTTACAATTTCAAAGGAATCCTTGCTAGGCTATGCATTTTTAGGCTAGACTTATCAGCTACGAACAATAAAGAGAGAGGAACAATGATGATTGAAAATCTAGAACATGTAGAGCCATCTGTTTTAGCGCTTTTGCCGCTTAAGAACGTGGTTATACTACCAAAAAGCATTATACCGATAATAGTAGGAAGAGCTTCTTCAGTTGCTGCGGTTGAGTATTCCTTACGGCATAATAAATCAATTTTTATAACAGCACAAAAGCACCCTGATGTGGAGCAGCCAACAGAAGATGACGTGTATCACTATGGTACGCGTTCGATCATTTTACAGGTTATGAGGATGCCTAAGGGCACACTCAAGATACTTGTAGAAGGCATTTGTCGTGCAAAGATGGTAAAAACTGAGGCTGCTGAAGGCTTTTTAACGGTTGAAGTTGAAGATTTGCCAACCACGAGCTTAGATAAGACGGTTGAACTTGAAGCCCTCTGGCGTCAATTAAAAAACCTCTATAACAGCTACGCCCAGTTAAACCCTAAAATACCGGCAGACTTGATGGTGGCAGTAAAAAGCCCCGAGGATATGGATAATATCGTCGACACGCTTGCTGTCCATCTAAATCTTTCTTTTGAAGAGCGACAAGAGATTTTGGAAGTCGCTGATTTAAAGGATAGAATTACAAAGCTCGCTGGGTTTTTACAGCGAGAAATCGATATTCTAGAAACAGAAGAGCGTATTCGAGGCAGTATTCAAAAGCAGGTTGAGAAAAATCAGCGTGAATATTACCTTACTGAGCAGATGAAGGCCATTCAAAAAGAGCTTGGTCGTGATGATACTCAGACTGAGGTACTTCAAATCCGTCAGAAGATCAAAACGCTGGGCCTAAGCCCTGAAGCTCTTGAAAAGGTAGAAAAGGAGCTCAAGCGTCTGGAACAGATGCCGCCACTTTCATCCGAAGCTGTCGTAAGCAGGCACTATATTGATTGGATCATCTCTTTGCCCTGGCATAAGGTATCGAAAGATACTATTAGCCTTGAGGATGCTGAGAAAATACTTAATAAGAATCATGCCGGCCTTAAAAAGGCTAAAGAGCGGATTATTGAGTTTCTTGCCGCAAAGAAGTTTTCTCAAACATTTGAGCGCTCGCCTATTATATGCTTAATTGGGCCTCCTGGCGTTGGTAAAACCTCCCTTGGCCATTCGATTGCAGAAAGCTTAGGCAGAGAATTCGTGCGTATTTCCTTGGGTGGTATAAAAGATGAGGCAGAAATTAGAGGTCACAGAAGGACCTATATTGGTGCCTTGCCCGGAAAGATTATCCAAGCAATGAAGAAGGCAAAAACGTCTAACCCGGTGATCTTGCTTGATGAAATCGACAAAATGTCGAGTGATTTTCATGGAGATCCGGCCGCAGCTTTATTAGAAGTATTAGATCCAGAACAAAACAAGTCATTTCGTTGATCACTTTTTAGAAATCGAGTATGACTTGTCAAAAGTTATGTTCATTGCAACGGCAAATATGACGGAGGGCATTCCCTATCCCACTGTTTGACCGTATGGAACGCATAATGCTTGCAGGGTATACAGAAAGTGAAAAAGCGGAGATTGCTCGGTCATTCTTAATTCCTAAGAATCTTAAGGAGTACAGCTTAAAGCCAAAGCAGTTTAAGCTGCCTGATGAGATTCTTAAGAAAGTAATCAGCGAGTATACAAAGGAAGCTGGGGTTCGACAACTTGAACGCGTTATAGCAAAGCTGATGCGTAAAACGATTCAGGTCCTCCTTAAGGACCCAGCTCAAAAGAGCGTTACGGTATCAGAGGAGTTGCTAAAAGAATGGCTCGGCCATCCACGGTATAAAAAAGCCATACTCGACACCGGCGCAGATCGTATTGGTCTGGCGACAGGTCTTGCCTGGACCGAGGTGGGAGGCGACATTCTTGAAATCGAAGTTACCGTACTTCCTGGTAAAGGCGGACTCACGCTTACCGGACAGCTGGGCGACGTTATGCAAGAATCGGCACATGCAGCGTTCAGTTATATTCGATCACGTGCTGAAACTTTAGGCTTGAAAGAAGTCATTCTATGCTTCAAAGGACATCCACGTTCATATTCCTGAAGGTGCTACCCCTAAAGACGGTCCATCTGCAGGTATTACCATGTGCGTTGCCTTAATATCAGCACTGACCAAAAACCCTGCACGGCCTGATGTGGCTATGACGGGTGAAGTAACCTTGCGAGGCCGTGTGCTTGCTGTTGGCGGACTTAAAGAAAAGATCTTAGCGGCCCGTCAGCAAGGCATAAAAATCGTACTCGTTCCAGATGAAAATCGGGATGATGTTGAAGAAATCATGAAAGAAATCGGTAAAAGCGATCATCTTGATGTTGTCTATGTGAAAAATATGGATGAAGTGCTTAAATTCGCACTTGCCCGCAATCCATTTCATAAGACTAAGATTGAGAAAAAAGCAGAATCTAAAAAGCAGGAAGCTGATAAAAAGGAACGTGCCAAAAAGAAGGCACCTCTCAAGGCGCCTGCTAAAAGGATACGGATCGCGTAACAAACTCCCTGCGTACAAACTGAGCGCCAGCATGATGTAAAATCTGCTGGCGCTCTTTTATCCAGGTTTCGCTGAGCCCATAACACTAACACCCTAGGCACATTAAGAAGTAATGCATAATCGACTCGTCCTGCAACTTCAACCAACATACGACTCTTGTGGGTTAAAGGCCAACTGCCCCTTGGCAAGTTGAGCTATAAGTCCATCCCATTGCAAACGCTTACGCATTGCTTGTACGAACTGGTCCCAATCAGACGTACTCATTTCTTGAGGCCTTTGGCCAGTATAACGGTTACGCCTTTCTTGTGCCAGTTGAAATGCCATCTTTTTCTCGTTGTTGATGATGGAGCGATCAGCATTTTGGTTTAATAAATAATAGGCCGTCTCGAAATCTTCACGTACGACAGCTTCCATAAGAGGCGTATTGCCCTTCGTATTGCGAAGGTTTAATGCCTTGCTATCTTTTGAAAGAACTTTTGCAAGGGATCTAAAAAATGGCCGATTAAAATGTTCAAATACGCCAAACACGAGGAAGCTATTTGTCTGCCATTCATCTTCCTCCTCTATCTTGGACTTAAGCCAGTCTAGAGCTTCTTTACTATGTAAAGCACATGCCGCATGTGCTAAAGCCTCAATGCTGAATGATCGAAAAAAACTCTCCGCAAGCCAATAGATAATGAGTTCATTAGCTTGAGGTAAGAGCATAATTGATTTAAATCGGGGGCATGTCTTTTTCAAATCCTCGAGCGCCACCGCAGCGCCTTCACAACTTGTTGCACCCTTTATGGCCCTGCCTTTATCCTGGATGATAGCTTTTAACGCGTCAACTATATTAGATTGAGCGTTATACGTCTGCACATCTTTGAACAACTTCTCTTGCACCATCAGCCTAAATTCCTGCTGATGTTCAGCGATCTGTGGCCCTGCCTTATCCTGATACGTAAGAGCTTTATAAGCAGTATTGATGAGACGTATAACATCCCGTGCAAATCTTTGAGTCTCGGCGTCTGCATCTTTTTGCTTGAGTTCCCAAAAGTTGATTAAAGTTTTATAGGCTTTTTGCGTGTCATTGACTGTGGCCTGTTCAGGTAAGCTTAAAAAATGACGCGGCTCTGGAAGAACTTTATCCTGAAGAGCTTTTTCAACTTGCGGGAATATATCCGTAAGCTTGGAATACACCTCAAGCCGATCGCAGGGTTGGCATTCAAATCGGTAAGGTAACACTGTCTCACAAATATTTGCCAATGCATAAGCAGCTTTACTACGTGTCGTTGCAGAATTCCATAGAGATCTGACAGTAACCTTGACACCAGGTGTATCAAGATCTTGTGCTTCTTTACGCGCAAAATCACAAAGATTTGCAAGTCCCCTAATTGGTTCGGCCGAAATCCATTTGTAGCCAAGGGCCTTAACTTGTAAAAAGGCAATTTCTCCGATGCGGGCAAAATCAAGCCACTGGCCAGGAATTAATGTTCGATGGCAAAACCGATTCTCATCAAAAGCTTGGTAACGGACGAGCAACGTGTCATTGGTAGAATTGTGAACCCGTAAAAAATTCTCTTCTACCGCTAACCGCGCTGATTGCGGCGGTGAAACAAACGTAGACTTGACTTTCTCCATGCCAGAAAGGCTGAGAGTTGCAAAAAGTAAAGACAAAAATAGAGAATGCGAGATCATCGCCTGTTTTCCTTATCTTTAATAGGTGTTTATCTAGAATTTAGTATAAATAGGCACAGGAAATTTACAACAGGCCAAATAGCCAGAGCTAAAAGCCGGCAGGGCCTAAGTCTATTAAACCGCATAGTTAATCAACCCTGTAAACCTTGCGCTACTTGTATGCCCGCAAGATTCATTGCTTTCTGAACTCACCTACATAGGAATCATGCGGATTAAAGGCCAGCTGCCCTTGGGAAAGTTGAGCTATAAGATCATCCCATTGCAAACGCTTAGCTCCTTCATACTGCTTACCTTTTTCTTCTGCCAGCTGATAGGCCAGCTTTTTCTCATTATTGGTGATGGAGCGATCAGCATTTTGGGCTATTAAAAAATAAGCTGTCTCGAAATCTTCACGCAACACAGCTTCCATAAGAGGCGTATTGCCTTTGGCATTGCGCACATTTAGCGCCTTCCTATATTTTGCAAGAACTTTTGCAAGAGATAAATAAAATGGCTGATTAAATCGTTCAAATACGGTAAATATGAAGAAGCTATTTCTGCGCCATTCATTTTTTTCTTCTATCTCGTTCTTATCTCCTATCTCGTTTTTAGCTTCTGCCTCATTTTTTTTCTCAATCTGGAACGTAAGCCAATCTACAGCTGCCTGAGTACCTAATGCGAACGCCCCTTGCGCTAAAGCCTCAATGCTGTATGATCCAAAGAATTTCTTAGCAAGCCAATAGATTATGAATTCATTCGCTTGCCTTAGAAGCATAACTGCTTTAAATCGGGGACAAGTCCTTTTTAAATCCTCAAGTGCTGTCACAGCATTTTTACAGCTCGTTGCACCCTTGATCGCCCTGCCTTTATCCCGGATAATAGATTTTAAGGCATCAATTATATTAGATTGGGCGTTATAGATCTGCACATTATTGAATAGCTTCTCTCGCACCATCAGCCTAAATACCTGCTGATGTTCAGCGAGCTGTGACCATTCATCATTTTTATACACAAGAGCTTTATAAGCAGCATTGATGAGAGGTATAACATCCCGTGCAAATCTTTGAGTTTCGGCGTCAGTATCTTTTTGTTTAGGATCCCAAAAGCTCATTAAACTTTCATAGGATTTTTGTATATCATATCCTGTGGCCTGCTCTGGTAAGCTTAAAAAATGACGCGGCTCTAAAGGAACTTCATCCTGAAGAGCTTTTTCCACTTGCGCGAATATATCCGTAAGCTTGGAATACACCTCAAGCCGATCACATGCTTGGCATTCAAATCGGTAAGGCAACACTGTTTCGCAAACAACGGCCAGCGCATAAGCCGCTAGGCTACGTGTGCCGACTGAATTCCATGCTGGGCTGACAATAATTTTAACACCAGGGGTGTCAAGCTGCTTTGATTCTTTATGAGCTAGATCGGCCAGATTTGAAAGTCCCTTAAAAGGTTCGGCTGAAATCCATTTGTAGCCAAGAGCCTTAACTTTCAATGAAGCAATTTCTCCTGTGTGAGCAAAATCCAACCACTGGCCAGGAATTAACGTACGATGGCAAAATTGTGTCTCACCAAAGGCTTGGTACCGAACGAGCAACGTATCATTGGTAGTATTATGGAGGCGCAAGAAACTCTCTTGGACTGCCACTCGAGCGGATGGTGGCTGTGAAACAATTACCGGCAAGACCTTTTCCATGCCAGAAAGGCCGAGAGTTGCAAAAAGTAAGGACAAAAATATAGAATGCGAGGTCATCGCCGTTTTCCTTATAGTCCCAGTTGGTTTACCTAAGATTTAGTATAAGTAGGTACGGTAAAATTACAACAGGCCACGAGCGATGCTTCATCATTTCTTTTGCTCATATTCTGGCATCATTCCAAATACGAGCTGCCCTTGTTCCAATCTATTTTTAAGTTCATTCAGTCCCTTTAACTTCTTTTTTTTCTCAGTATCCTCTGGCAATTTGCTCAATGACCCAATAAGACTCAGCACAACGTCCTCCGCATTCTCGCCCTTATTGTTACGGACATACCAAGCGATATTCTCATCGAGCAAGAAATTAGCTATTTCAAAATCATAGGCTTCAATTGCTTTTATAAGAGGGGTGTTTCCTTCAGTATCCCGAACATTTATGTTGCCGCGCTCTTCAATAAATTTTTTCACTAAGGGCTTATAATAATCATTCGAGTATCGCTTTATAAGCTCAAAGACAAAGCCTTGGTCTTTTAAATAATTACTTAGTCGATTATTAAGCCATTGCCGCGATCCCTTGGTGTTAAGCTTGAAAGCTGCCACAAACGGTTTTTCTTTAAATTTTTCAGCAAGCATCTTAATAAATTCTTGAGCGGCCTTTTCATCTTCTAAGTATTGCGCTAAGTATGTATTAACAATCAAAAATGCCTTCATATTTTTAATAGCTTCCTGGATTGTTTTACCTTCGAGAATATAAGGAGTTAATAATGCTATAACATCTGCAGGTTGTACAGCTACTGGTGAAGAGGGATAATATCTGACGTCATACTTTTTGGGAGATGTAATAAATTCCCTATTAACTTTATTTTTGAATTCTTCCACATCTTTTCCTTTTAGACTATTGTAGGCACCGTGTATAAACTTTAAAACCTCGGCGGCATATTTGTTCAGGTCAGGATTGTCGGTTACCATCCTTTTCGCCCACTGCATTGCCATTTCCTGTCTTGCGTATTCTATGTCAGACGTGCTCGCCCATTCGCCAACGCTTAAAAAATAGCGTGGATCGATTTCCATTTTCAGATTGGGCCTGACCTCTTTAAGTTTCTCCTTTACTTGAGGAAATGCATCTGCTAATGAATGATACTCTTCTGCACCAAAAACAACAGGTGAGTTAAGGATGCAATGATAAGGCTTCACAGATGAGACGAGTTGCAACTCAAGCAATGCATCTTTATATCTGTAAGCGGTTACCGGCTTACTAAGAAAATTAATAAACCCATTTTCTATTATGCGAGGAGCTTTCCAATATCCCAAGGTCAAGGCCTCTCTTGAGGTATAGCCTTTAATCTGGCCATAAGGCTTAACAGCAAGTTCCCATAGGTTTGTGAATCTTGGTAAATCAATATATTGTTGAGATATAAGAGTCCGCCATCTCAAGTCTCCTTTTGCAGAATATCGATAACCAATCTCAATCTTTTCAGCCGTCTCATTTTTAACACGTAGTATATTTTCTTTTTCCAGAGGCGTTTTTAAAGGTATTTTCTTCTCTGGTAGTCTTTCCATCGCATAAATGCTCAAGAAACTAAGTATGAAAAATGAATAAAAATGTGCGCGCATAGAAGTACCTTGCATAATTAAATTTTCACTATCAACTTTAATCATACAGAAAAAAATTGCCGATTGTCAATAAATTTATAATTTTACGGCATTCAGTGCCGATGGCAACCCACCCTTTTCACGGTACATGCTTTCAAGCAGTAAGCAAATTTCTGAGGTATTTTCTGCAAAATATCGTACATAATCAAGTGCGCTTTTTTGTTCTGCCTCTTTTATAAACACGTTCAATTGAGGGTAAGAAGTAATCAAGAACAAAGCAAGCTCATACCTCTCGTAGCCATCATCCGCTGACCCTCTTGATAATAAGTGTAATAATGCTGTTTTCCCGCCCGTGTCTTGCGCGTTAATATCAGCCCCATGTTCAATCAGAAACTTAAAGGGCTCTATGAGAGCATTAAGATCCTGCCGATCCTCAAACCCACCCGCTGCAAGCATAATAAGTGGCGTCATTCCGTCTATGTTCCGCTCGCTGAGCGGAATGCCTATCTCTTGGAAAAACTGCAAATGGGAGCGCGTAACCCTAGGCCCTAAGCAGAACAAAAGTGCCCAGGACGCTACTAAACACTCAATTCTACGAGGATTGTCTTTGAGAAAATTTGTTATCCATGTTTTAGCAAGAGCTCGTAAAAGATAGGCTTTTGAAACTAACTGTAGGGTACGTGTAGCGGTGGCATGACTTTCTAGGCACTCAGCAATATCAGCATACATCAGGTTGAGCTGATCAAACTCTCTTCCATTTGCCTCTGCAACCATGCTGCCGGCTTCATAGGTTTCAATGCAAACTTCAACACCTTGGCTAGTGTCTCTAATTGACCCCATACAGGAAGACTCAGAATCAGGCGGGTTATAGGGTATGTAGCTCTCTCCCCTAGCGACGGCCTCTTTCCTCTGCTTTAAGACAGCCAATTCCCTTCGGAAATACAGGTCGTCACAGGCATATTTAATAAGCTCGCCGATGAAATCAGGGTTGCGAAGCATTGCATTAAACTTCTTACATACAAGACATAATTTCAAAATTTCCGGAACCTCTAACTCAGAGGCCATACACCTCCTAATAATCGGCGTTGCCAGAATATCCTCTGATTCATATCCCGGGAGTCGTCGATGAATTTTGAAATGATCAATCAGTTTTTTAAATATCTCTTTGTAAACATCTGTAGGCAAACTAAGAATACTGGCGGGGGGCTGCCTAGTAATTGTTTTTTCCATGCCCACAAGATTCACGGACACAAGGAGTAAGGACAAAAAAAGATATCGCGATGTCATCGCTCTTTCCTCATGTTGCCTTCTTAATTTGCTACTAAGTTTCAGTATAAATTCTCGCTTGAAAATTACAACAGGTTGGCCTGCTCATGTAAATGGCAGATTTTTTTCAATACACTTGAATTTGCACACGCATTAATTTCTTAAAAGAATTTGGCATATTAATAATCTATGCAAGATGTCTTAATTGGGCAACTCGCGCAAACGGATGATGCGGGATCACAAGTTCAAATGATTGCATTAAAAGCCATAGAAGCTTCGGGGCTAGTATAGGTGATGATAAAAAAGGAACAACTTTTATTTAACAGTTTATGAAAAATCTTAATATATTTTAAAACAGCCGTCTCTTTTTATAAATTTTTTGAAAATGAGCCGTCTCTTTTTTCATTTTTTATAAAAAAGAGACGGCTCATTTTGACTTTTTCTATGATTCATTAGATTATATATTGAAAAATTTTTTTAGAGCTCCTTTGTTGAATGCAAAAAAGCCTATCACTTCTATAAAAAAATGTCAATTGGAAAAAAATAAACGAGCCTAGCAGAATTCTGACGAATACTTGCCTAAATGGTGCATTTTGTTTTAGAATATGCTCAAAATGTTTTAACTTTCACAAAAGGAGTTTTTATGAAGTTGTTTTCGCTACTGTCATTATGTAGCTTACTCATTCTTGTACCAAGTTGCAGACAAAAATCATGCTGCCCAACGACAGCTACATACTGTGATACGCAGCCTGCAACACCTGCACCTTACGCAGTTGCTGAGGAAGCCCCTGTAGTAATGCCTGCAGCAACCCCTGCTCAAGTTATGCCAGCGCCAGTCGAAGAACTGGAAGATTATGAAGCGCTTGATGAGCTTGAAGAGCCAAAGAAAGAAGAAGCTCTAGCAGCAGACAAAGAAGCGCTTGATATAGAAGAAGCGGTAGAGGCAGAAGCTGAAAAAATCGCAGCCGAAAAAGAAGCTCTCGAGGATGAAGAGGCTGAAAAAGCTGAGAAAGCACCCGAGAAAGATCTCGCTGAAGAAGAAGCAGCTGAAGCAACTGAAGAAGCTGAAAAAATCCCTGCCGATAAAGAAGGTCTAGAGGATTTAGAACTTGATGAAACAAGCGAAACAAAATAAGCTTTGAAATCTTGAAGAAGCTGCAGGAAAACCTGCAGCTTTTTTTTCTTCTTTATCTTTTTCTTAAAGTAGAGTATTGTAGTAGGACATCAAAACTGCCACTCAGGCAGCCGATCGGTAAGCGCTAGTCGTTGAAGTCATATCAGAAGTACATCACTCTTAGAGCAGAGGTTTTATGCACATTTCCTCCGTGGCGGGTAGCAAGCAGTCCAAATCGGCGAAGCCTCAATCGACCAACCAGACCCCGATTAATCCATCTACAATCGAACAGTCTCAGACTGAACAATCAATAATTGAGCAATCCCCGGTTGAGCAATCAGCGATTGACCAATCTCAGACTGAACAGGTCCCGACTAAACGACCAACAATTAGACGATCAACCGCTAAAAGGTCAGCAAACAGACAGCCGTCAACCAAAAAATTAGGGGCCAAGCAGTCAGCGACTGAACAGTCCACGACTGAACGGCCCACGACTAAAAAGTCCGCTACTGAACCGTCCATGACTGAAAAGCCAACAACCGATCGATCAACCCTCGGACAGTCATCAAGCATGGGCCTTCCAGAAGGTGAACAATCAACGATCGTACAAGGTGCAAAATATATCTGGCACCTACCTGAATCTCCCTCTGCATCCGTTTTAGATTTAGCGCTCTCTACAACTTATCAATTCCTATAATGCATGCACTTGTCTCTCGAGGCATGAAAACAAAAGAAGAGCTTGATAGTTATCTTTTTAGCACATTTGAACGAGATGTTGCTCATCCTTCTCAATTAAAAGATGCAGAAAAAGCTGTCGATCGAATATTGGCTGCAATAAAAAATAAAGAAAAAATTCTCATCTGTGGCGATTATGATGTGGATGGCATCACCTCATCAGCAATGATGATGGCCTGTCTTCTTCCCTTAGATGCCAAATAAATTTTTTTTTTCCTCATCGTGTACGTGATGGCTATGGACTTTCGGTAAAGACCGTCCAACGAGCTGCTCAAAATAATTATAAAGTGCTTATCACCGTAGATAATGGTATTACCGCTTTTGATGCTGCAGCTCAAGCAAAATTACTTGGCATAGATCTCATTATAACCGATCATCATAGACCCTATGATACCGTACCCGAGGCTTATGCCTCATTAATCCTCATCAATCAGATTGTCCATATCCCTATAAAAAACTTGCAGGAGTTGGTGTTACGTTTAAGCTCATTTCTCTTTTATATGAACGCATTAATAAGCACTTCCTGAAAAAGTATATGAACTGCTTACGCTTAGGCACGATCGCCGATGTTGTCCCCTTAACAGGAGAAAACCGCTATTGGGTACAGGCATGGCTTACATAAGTTAATGCGCAAGAAAGCTTGGCAGTACGTGTACTTAAGCAAAATGCACGATTTACCAAACCAACATTATCATCAATTGATATTGGATTTTCGCTCACGCCTCAGCTTAATGCTCTTGGAGGCTTAGAAGATGCACGTGAAGGAGTTGCTTTTCTTATAGGATCAGATGAACAGCAAGTTGCCCGCATAGGTGAGTATTCTAAAAGAGCTTAATGAAGCACGTAGAGCCGTTGAAAAAGCGGTACTTGCTGATGTTGAAGCGAGATAAGCGCACAGAAAAATTAATCTAGAAACAGAGCGCATCATAGTTGCTTCCTCATCTCGCTGGCAACAAGGAGTTATTGGCCTTGTTGCATCACGCCTGGTCGGCGCTTACAATCGCCCTGCTATTCTATTTTCAGTCAATAGCCAGGGAATTGCTAAAGGCTCATGTCAGATCCATTCCTGGATTTAATATGTTTGAAGCATTACAGGAGCATAAAGATATTTTAATAACCTTTGGCGGCCATGCGCAAGCTGCCGGCCTTTCATTGCAAGTCGATCAGCTTGCCTGAGCTCAAGGCGCGGCTTGAAGAAACAATCGCACGAAAAATTCCTGTGTTTGAAACAAAGCCACGCATTCGTCTTGATGCCGATATAACGCTTGCAGAGGTAAATGCAAAACTCATGTCTGATATGGCTCATTTAGAGCCTTTTGGCAATGAAAATACACAACCTGTTTTTCATCTTAAGAAGGTGACCCTGCTTAGAAGCCCCCCAATTGCTTAAAGATGCTCATACCAAATGCATGGTATTTTCCGAGGGCGTCATTAAGCCAGTTATATTTTTCAATCGACCGGATGTATACACATCTGCTTGTAGCACAAAAACAGGATGCTTTCTCTCTTGCGGTGCAAGCAACAGAAAATCATTTTAATGGCCGTACTTCAGTTGAACTGCATGGATTGGATATCTGCTCTATGATTATCACCATTGATGGGCCAACCGCAAGTGGCAAATCGACCGTTGCCCGGCTTCTTGCCGAGCAACTTGGTTATCTGTATATTAATTCGGGTCTGCTTTTTCGTGGGCTTGCTTACATTCTGATAAAGCGTACACACACTATGATGGCTTCTGACAAACTAAGGCACGATGACCATAAGGCGAGGATTGCTCTTTTTGAAAAAGTAATCGCTAAACATCCCGAATTGATCGACATCCGTTCAATCGAGGCCATCATCTTAAAAGAAGAATTTCATTATCGCTTTGTAAAAGATAAAGGACCAGAAGTTTTTATTCGCCATGAGCATATTACTCCTTTTTTAAAAAGTCCTGATATTGATCAAGTTGCCTCAATCATCGGAACACATGCCGCTGTGCGTCAAGTACTCCTAGACTACCAACGAGAACTCGCTAACAATCATGACGTAGTAGCCGATGGTCGCGACTGCGGCACCGTCAGTATTTCCACACGCAAACTACAAATTCTTCCTTACCGCAAGCCTAGAAGCCCGAGCAGAAAGATGGCTCAATAGCCACCACCAGGGCGCGGCCCTGGACCCAAAGGATAGTCATAATGCTCAAGCGGCTTTGTTGAGCATTGAAGAAGTCAAAAAGATCATTGCTGAACGGGATGAGCGCGATTCAAGGCGTAGCATAGCTCCCCTCAAGCCTGCCGCAGATGCTTATATTATTGACTCATCTGCTATGACCGTCCAGGATGTTATCACCGAGATTTTAGCTATAATTAATATTCTATAAGAGAACGTATCCTGCGAGCAGTCCCTAGGAGACCCGAAGCTTTTTCCAATAACCACAACCCAATAAAAAATGACAAACAGATATTTTCATGATAGATTGAAATATATGATAAAAATAGAAGATACACGATAACCTATGAGGGTCACGATGAAATCGCATCTACATGTTTATTTGATACTAAGTCTACTTTTTGCACCCTCGGCTAATTGCATGGACTTATCAAAGCCCCTGACGGCACCTGCGCAGCCCCCTAGGGATGTCGCCGCCCAGCTTTTAAATAATCCTGCAGTCTTATTGAAATTATTCATGTCCGGATCGCTCGAGCATATAAAAAAGGCGGTTTCATTGGTTATTGGCAGTTTTGAGATGCCCGAATCGGTTTTGTCGGTCCTGCAACAAGGCCTTGATACAGCTCCAATTGACAATGCTATAACCATTTGGAAGACTGCACAAGCCCCCATTAGGATGGAGTTCTCAGTAAAGACGTCTTTCGCAGAAAAGCTCTCTCAAACGGTTCTCGTGCAACGCATTATCGATCTGGTTATAAACAAGAAACCATTATCATCCGTTATGACGCAGTTTTTGGCCGAGTGCTATTCAGCAGGCCGTGCAAGCGCGCTCTGTTCGCCAGTATTTCTTCAAGCGCTCTCCACACACCCTCAATCAACTGAGCTCCGTAATGCACTCTTTGAAGAACATAAGAAACAAAAATATACCCTGGTATTATCAAGCTTTACCACCGAAGCACCCCAAAATACATCGTTTAATTTTGATGGATCATGCCACGCGGCCAAAGCTCAGCATGGCGTGCCTACCCGCCTCATAGCTGGCGTGCCTACCCACCTCAAAGCTTATGACACCTGTCTTGCAAGAAACAATCAGCATATTGGCATCATCACGCTTGCAGAGGACCCTTCTTTTAGCAGGCACTGCGAGTCTTACTCCTCACGCAAGTTAACGTTATTTAGTTTGACAAAATCATCGACACACGCAGCACTGAGTAACAATACAAACTTTTTTGCAATTGCAGTGCCACAATACGAAGAAGATATCAGTCCTAGACCCCCTCGGTCTATTCATGTCTACAAAATCCAAAAGAAGGTCCCGCCGGCGTCTAACCAAAAAAGCTTCCTCTTTCCTGACCCCGCGGCAAAGGTTATACTTGAACTCCCTGATGAAGGTTTACATGAAGCTGCTTTGGCTAAGATGGCTTTCTCTAAGGATATGCACTATCTTGCTGTTGTCTTCTACTTCCCTCGCCTTGGTGATTGGAAAACCGGAATTGAAGCCCCTCAAAAAACACTTTATTATCGTCTGCCTAAAGCCTACCTTGAAGAATCTCTTTCTTTTGATCAGCTCATCTTTATGATGGAACTCCATGATCATGCTTCTCTTAATCCCTATGATTTGCTTATGAACGAAACCCTAAAAACCTTTTCTGAACCCGAGAAAGAAGCTTTCAAAGAAAAGATCAAGCAGATGATGGATGAGGCGCGAGATTTCCGTCGCCGCCAGATATTCAACATACCTGCAGATGGAAAGGATGAGAAATCCGGGTTCGAATCCTCAGAAGAGACGCGCAATGGAACCGACATTCAACAAGCTGATATAACCAGCATTCAACAAGCTTTTGAATTTCCTCGCAGCGTCCATATCCATTTCGATCCTAACTTGAGTTTGTTCCCAACCCCTGAGCGAATAAGCGTGCTGGAACGTAGAAAAAGAAATTGGGGCAATGAAGAGATTTTTAAAACTTATTTAACGCCCCAGGAGGCTGAGTGTCTCAAGGGCGATTTTATGGCAAAAATTTCGGCCACAAAAAGCTACGCTTTAATCCAGTTATATGAAACTTTAGCAAGCAGTCTGAAAAAGGCTTATGCGAAGCATCCTCAAGCTTCTGGCTCGCTATTGCCAGATCTCTCTGAAGAAGATCAAAACAATTCTGCATTGGTACAGGAAATAACTCTCAGCCTGGGTAAACAGGTTCTCGGTCTTAAGGACATCCTTTCTGAGGCAGAATTCATAAGATTAATGTTTGACCTGTTGGAAGAAGCAAAGAAGCCTTTGCCTATCCGGGCCGGCGAAGAAGAAAAGCTGATTCGCGCTGCCGTAGAAATGTATGAATCACAACTGCGCAGCATGGCGCTCACAATGCCAAAGATAGAGTTTATAGAAAAGTTACGCCACTATAAAAATGCGCGGAGCGAAAAACCAACAGAGTCATCATCATGCCAGCCCTTGTCGCCTAATTTTGATGAAGCGTCCTAAATTTAGTAGTATCTTTTATGGGAATTTTATGAAAATAGCATTAGTTTTAGCCGTCTGTATGGTCTCATCCATTCATGGAATGGAGTTACCTTTAGCGGCAGTTGAAAAAATAGTACCGGATGAAAAAACAGTCCAGATCCCCCGTGGAAACCCATCTCTTGATAAATATGCGTATGAATTCGTCTTGGATAACCCTGATACTCGCATAGCACTCATATGGCCACGAGCTCGAGATAAAGCTGAGGGTATAAAGGCGATTTTAGCGCAGTGCGGACCCTTACTCTATGAAAAAAAATTTGCGTTGTTCCGGTGCGGCCCCACTCACATTTTCTTGGTTGCACACCCTCAATGGGCTGAAGATGTGGCACTAAGCATGTGTCATTACATTCCAGCTGATATGAAACAACCCTATATATTTTGCGCAGTGCTTTTTCAAACATCAAAATCACTTGACGAAATTAGGCAAGTCAAAAAACTAATTAGGGAATATGCTGGTATATCCTATTGGTCCATTCATATTGATGATAACCATGAAGACGCGTGCACTCTAGCTCGAGCCGTTTTTAAGGATAATCCAGAACAGCTACTTTACAAATTAACCACTAAGTGGCGGTCCTGGTGGAAAAAAAAGAAAATATCTAAGTTCAGACACACAATAAGGAAGTATAAGCAATTTGGTGGTGACTTAAATGACAAAGATGACTCCGGTTACACGCTCTTATGTGGCTATACGGCATGGATACCGGAACTAGTCCCATTTCTTCTTGAAGAAGGGGCTGATCCAAATATTCAAGGGTTCAACAGGAGAGCGCAACCCCCCTTATGGATTGCTGCAGGCGACAACAGCTTGCAAGCGCTAGATCAACTTATTGCTTACGGTGCTGAGGTAGACAAGCCAAGTACGGATGGTACCTCTCCCCTCTGCAAAGCAGCCCTGTGCGGCAGCGCAGAAAGCGTAAAACGTCTGATCAAAGCAGGTGCACATGTGCATAAAAAAATACACGGACAATCGATACTATTCCATTTGCTCGGGCCTAATGCAAGGAATGAATGTAAACTAGAAACCCTTGAAGAACTGCTCGCAGGGGGGGCGGATGTAAATGAAAAAAATGAATGTGGTTTCAACGCCTTAATGACAGCAGCACCCTTTTGTCCTTTGCCGATTTTTGCGCGAGTTTTAAAAGAAACCACAGACATTAATGCGCAGAATGGTAACAAGGAAACAGCGCTTTATATAGCCACTAAAAACTGTGATGCTGAAAAAGTCTCTTTATTAATTAAAGCAGGAGCCGATCCTAATTCTGCGCCCGAAGATTCAACTCCCCTACTACTGGCCTGTTGTTACTCACATGATATCGCAAAAATGCTTATCGCTGCGGGTGCTGACATTATGGTGGAGAGGAGTAGTTATGTACCCTTGACCTGCGCCGCCGGCTATGCTCAACCCGAAATAGTGCGAGACTTGCTCAAAATTCATCCCCACAAGGTTCCTCAAAAAAATTATCTTTATAAAGCACTCTGTATATGCGTATCTGTGGCAAAGGAAAAGGATGAGAAAGTCGCAGAAATAGTAAGTACACTGCTTGATGCGGGCGCGTTGGATGAAAAAAATGATAATGACACACCCACTCAGGGTATAGTATGCATAGCTGCTATCAATGGCTATTGTAAAGCACTACAACTGCTTGTAAAAGCTGGGTTCTCTCCCAATTATCTTGACCATAGAGGTCGTACTCCCATATTGCATCTAATTAATGCACGAATAAATCGGTGGTATGCGCATTCGAATCATGGTAAGCCAAGAGAAGTGCTCAATGAAGCGGAGGCTATCAAGGCATTGATCGAAGCTGGGGCTGATGTAACAATTAAAGATCCACTGGGAGGCACGGCTTTAGGCATTGCGCGCGTCTATAAGTTTGATGATTTGATAAGCATATTAAAGCAAACAAAAGCTTCTAGTAAGAGTGCAAAAGCCGCAATTTTGCCATGAGCTAAACTTCATTATACCGTTTCCATATATAGGAGCATATAAAATTATTCACCATAAACATCTTTGCGATGCTTAATAGCAATGACAAGAACGGTTTGCGTGGCACCTTCAATTCGATAGACAATACGGTAATCACTGACTCTCAAACGGCGGTGCCCCTTTAAACTATAACGCAAAGGCTTTCCAAAGCCTATGGGATCAACCATCAACCGTTCCTCTATTGCCTTTTCAATCATCAATCGTGCGGTCTTGGGCAAACTAGAAATATCTCGCTCAATAACTGAATCAAGGTATTCAATATTATAGAGCTTTCTTCCAGACATCGGCATGTTTTACCCTTTTTGCTTGTGCAGTATCGCGTGCCTCAGCGATCGCAGAAAGAACCATATCTTCCCTACGATCCAGTGCTTCTAAAATCAGTTCTTTTGCAAGATTTGAAATAGATTTACGCTCTTGTTTTGCAAGAGAGGTTATTAAATGAGCAGTTGCCTCTTCAAAAGTGATGTTAATTCGAGGATTCTTTGTAGGCATGATATCTCCATCTTATTTAATAGTCACAGAATAATAAATAAAGTGTAACACTTTTACATCACCATGTCAAGGGATGCAGCCGCTCCTTTATTCGGCCTTTTTCTTCAATGTCGGGAACAAGATCACTTCTTTGATCGACGGCGTGTTTGTAAGCAACATAACTAATCGATCAATTCCTATTCCCACACCTACCGTGGGTGGCAAGCCATATTCAAGCGCGCGAATATAATCAGCATCATACTGATGTGCCTCTTCATCGCCGGCAGCATGGGCTTTCAGCTGCTCATGAAACCGTTGAGCTTGATCAAAAGGATCATTCAACTCATTATAACTGTTAGCAACTTCCATGCCGGCTATAAACAACTCATAGCGCGGTGCAATTGATGGATTCTTGCTATCGCGCTTGGTAAGCGGCGAAACTTCAATAGGAAAATCGATAATATAAGTCGGCTGAATGAGCTTCGATTCAACCAAGGTATCAAAAAGAGCATATATTTTTTGCCCATACGAAGCCCCTTGTGGAACCTTAGCACGATGTTTTGTTATTGCCGCGTCTATGGCATTTTCAGCAAGCTCAGCCTTTGTTAACCCGGAATATTCAACCACGGCATCGTACATGGCTATACGCTTAAATGGCATACCAAAATCGATTTCATAATTCTCATACTGAAGCTTGGTTGCTCCACAAGCGTTTTGTGCCGTAGTTTTAAGCATATCTTCAACAAGGTCCATGCTAAAATGGTAATCTTGGTAAGCAGTATAAAACTCGAGCATCGTAAACTCTGGATTATGCTTGGTCGATATACCTTCATTACGAAAATTTCTGTTAATTTCATAAACACGCTCGAAACCGCCTATGACCAATCGCTTTAAATAAAGCTCAGGTGCGATACGCAAATAAAAGTCCGAATGCAAAGCATTATGATGAGTAACAAAAGGCTTTGCAGCCGCACCTCCTGCAATGGGATGAAGCATAGGTGTTTCAACTTCTAAATAACCCCGCTCATTTAAATAAGTCCGCAAGCCACTTACAATGAGGCTTCTCTTTATAAAGCGATTGCGAGATTCTTGATTAGTCATCAGATCAAGGTACCGCTGACGATATTTAATTTCGATATCATGAAGCCCATGGAATTTTTCAGGCAACGGAAAGAGGCATTTGGCAAGCAATACATACTTGTGCACTTTGAGCGTTACTTCTCCTGTCTTAGTTCTAAAAGACGTTCCTTCGCACCAGAGCATATCGCCCACATCAATAAACTTTTCAAGCTCTTTAAATGACTTTTCATCCAGAACATCGCTACGAAAGTAGAGCTGGACCTTGCCACTCATATCCATAAGCTGGGCAAAGGCGGTCTTGCCATGGAGGCGCATAGCCATAAGTCGGCCTGCTATAGCATACTTACGCTCAACCCCATCATCCTTAAATTCCTCAATTACTTGTGCACAATGAGCAGTTACTGGTTGCACGTCAGGCCAAGGCTCTATACCCATCTGGCGTAGTTCCGCTACCTTCTCAACACGGATGCGATGTTGTGCAGATTCTTCCTCGCGTGAAAGGCCTTCTAGTTCATGAATTGCTTCTTCGTTGATTATTTTTGTCATAGTTTGTTTCCATTGATAGTTAGACTGTATCTTTTAGCAGTTTACTCTAAAAAAACAAAAGTGGAAAAACCGATCATCGAATTTCAACCGTTTCCCTTGCTCTTTCAAAAACTATTTTTCTACACTACAAGGAGTGAATTATTAAACGGCGGATTTAAGAACATGAAATATACAATAAAAGAATTAGCAGAATTGTCTCAAACACATAAACCGGGTGTAGAAGAAGAAGCATTGGTTCATACAGAACAGGAATTAGGATCCCGCTTTCCTGAGCAGTATCGCGACCTTGTTAAAATCACCAATAGCCGCTCTCCAAAACTTATACAAATCTATACAAGTTGTGGTCTAATGGCATCACGCCATCAGTTTTAATTTCTTGGGGGTGCAGATTATAATCTGCTGTTTTTTCCCCGCGACGCAGAATTGCGCCACTAGATAAAACCCTCCAAGCCCAGCGTTCCTTAATTGGAACCCGGCCCGAGCTAGGCACTAGCAAAAATGGTTCTTTGCTTATTTCTTCGATCCTCTTATAGGCCTTACGTAGGCCATTACACGCAGCATTTTCATCACGTATATGAATTGTTATGCAACCTTGACAGAGCCACTCTCTTTTTGATGGGTGTATACCTTCCTGAACTATAAAACCGCAAGCATGACATGTACGCGTTGTGCCTGTTTCATCAAACTCATAGTAGGTCTTGCCCGACTTGAGTGCAACCCATGCAATAATAGTTTTACATGTCCCAATAACCGAACGATTATTCATCGCTCTTCTCATTGCCGTTGTTATTCCTTGGCCCTGTGGTGCATAATCTCCAATAGCTATAAAATCGTAGTACTTACATAATTGATTCGCAATACGATAACAAAACAGCTTTATATGTTCTCGCCGTTTTGCCAATGCTTTGTCTAGAGTTTCTCTTAATTTTTTATATCTGCGTGACTCCTCCCAATAGGTAATTATCTTGTTGTCAACGGGCACTTCTATTTTTTTAGATTTCTTCTCACAGCAATCTAACAATGACCTTAATTCATCAATTCTTCGATCATATGCCTTAAGCCAATAGGGTGCTTGAATCTCTAAAGCACGGTCTTTATTGTCTACGCCGTAGAGTAAATTTTTATGGTTGGGATCGAATGCAATGACTTTGGTAATGGGTTTTGGATCAGGTACTTTCCTTGCAACGGTAAATGCTGCCCTAAAGATTCCATGCTCTTTTACAATACGCAGATTACGAATATCTTGATCTTTTAAAAGATGTGCCTCAGAAATGGGAATTTGCAAAGAATGACGCTTTCTATCCAAACCCATTCCAAGTGACAGATGAAGTGTATTTCCTATAACTTTATATCCTTTGCCTGGTTCATCATACAGCAATGAAAACCACTTAGCCTTCCAAGCATGAAAACGAGGCCAACCAATTTTTTTCCCTTTTCTCCTGCCCTTACAAGAGTCATCATAAGCACGGATAGTACTAGTAAGTCCCAAGGCTGTATTTTTTAAGGGGGATGAGTGAACACTTTTTAAATAGGGATGCGCCTCTTTCATTCCTGGAACTAAGTCACGTAAACCATAGGGGCTATAGAGAATTTTCAGTGCTTTTTTATCGCCCGTTTCACGAGCTCGTTGTCTCTCTTGGTTTGCAAACTCTAAAAGATTGTTAAAGAGCGAATTACATTTACGTGATTGGTCATCTAAGCAATGAACTGATTTTTTATCAGGATACAGATCTAAGTAAATTACACTCAATACTTCTTTCATTATACTGCCTGCGTGATCGTATCCAATAATTTTTTATTTTTTTGCTTCGAGCTCAATAAGCAATTCCATAAATTCGATGTACAATAAAGCCGAGTATCTGTTTCTTGTCGAAATCATAACCCGAAAATTGAGCATAGGCAATAGTCAGATTATTTTAATATGATAAAAGCGTAGTCACGGTTTATGAATCTCATACCGACGTTGACCATCTTTGGGGCGCTCAGATTATCCATGTCTAGGAAAGTCCCAGAAGATTCCTGCCGCTTTTTCAATACTTATAAGCTTGCTCATATTGATAATATATAAGCAGGTTTAAGCAAGTTTCACACAGCTGTTAACTTGCCCCTTTTTTGGTGAATGGGTATTTATACCGATTAAAGACCCCAGAAATATAGCAAAAACTTGGGATGACGTAGTGCATGCAAATCAGGCAGCAAGACCTGATTTCCTGCTGCCTGATTTTATAGTATTTGCTGATCGTGGCACTTATGACTTTCTTGCCTTTAAAAATGTCGATGGGCAGATGGAAGATGCTGTGTATTTTCATCACCATGAAGCCGAACAGCCCGAAAAAATCGCACATGATTTAGCTGAGGCATTGAGCGAAATTGTTGCCCACCAGGAATAATGAGCGCAAAAAACGAACAATCCTCCTTTTGACTTATCGAGAAGAATCCAAGTCTGTTTAATATTTCAGCCTTTAAGAACACTCCAACATCGCGTTAATGGTTTTTCGATCGAGCACGAGCAAGAATGTAATTCTTCAAAAACGCTTGTTAGTCAGATTGCCTAGGCTAGAACAATGCTTAAAATCATTTCTATTAGAAATATTGACATGGCTCAGAATATGTATTAATATATAATTATAAAATCAAATCTTTCTCCTTTGTGAAAGAATTGTATATCTAAAGCAAATGTTATTATAATTTTCAACCAAAGGCTATGCCTTTACAATAGAAAGCCCAAAATGCCCAAAAGCAGAAAAAAAGGGTTAAGCTATAAGGATACTGTATGCAAATTCGGTTAATACTCTTCAGTTTCTTGATTAGTTTTGGGTTCGGGTTATGCTCTTTAGCCATGGAGAAGGATCTCAAAACGGTAACATTTATAAGTCACGAGGGTGATGGATTTCAAATTCCTCTTGATGAGGCCCTCAAGTCGGAGATCGTACAAATTGCTCGTGGTTCGGCATTATCTGACGAAAAAGCGAGTAGTTCGTTCAATTTTAAGACAATATCAACACAAACCATGAAAGAAATTGCAAAGCTAATGTGGAGCGCTCATGAACATAAAAATCTTAGAGGAAAGAGATTTTTAGATGCAGTAGAGGCTGATTCGCGTATCAATTATAATAATTTAGAATTGCTTAAAGCGGCAGTTTTTTTAGAGATTGATTTTATAAAAGATTTGTTTGCGCGCCATTTTGCACGCGAGATACTTGAAGAAAAAAATGCATCACTTGGTACTGCTATTAAATTTCTAATAAGCGGCTTTGCACCTCGATTAGTCTCTTTGCCATTATCGCTGGATCAGATCAAAACTTTATTGTCATCGAATTTACCACCTGAAGCAACTGAATTACTGCTAGCAAAGACCTTATTTTATCATGATCTCTCTTCAACAAGCTGGAAATCTAAAGGCTATAAGGTGACGAAATTCGAAGGTGTCGATCCTCACATTGACCCAAATTATGGGTATTCAGTTCAAGATTATCTTGATTATGATCCAGACATCATTATAATGAATACAGAATTGCGTAAAGATGCAGCTGCTCTAGCTGACGAGTATTATATTAAATATATAGCAATGGGTCCCCCAGGCGAGGACTACGAAGATGAACTGCAAAAAGTTCGCTTTTACAGGCCAAATCCAAGTGAAGCGCAATTTATTGCCGAGGAACAAAGCAAGGCAAATACATTAGATCTGGGATATAGAAATATAAAGGATCTTTTCGGATTAGAAAATGTTCCGAATATTTTGGATATTGAGGTTTTAGATGTGCGATACAATAGGCTGGTTGATCTTCCTGTTGAAGTATTACGAGCATTAAAGAATCTTAAGCGTATTTTGATTCGTGGGAATCCACTGGCAAACAAGCAAGATACTTTGGAACGGTTAAGAGAAAGCTTATTGGTTGAGATTAATGTGGAAAATTAAGGCATAGGGAAATCTTAAAAATTGAAGGAATTATATGAAAAAAGTAATTAGTTTACCGTTGGTACTGAGCTGCTTAGCACTTAATCTTTATGGAATGGAAAAAATACGCACTGGCGAAACGGCTGCACTTATTGCCAAAAAATACATCAAAATTACCGAGAACTTCGGTTGCCAAGAGGAAATTCGAAGAATGGATCTGGCGATAAAAGATATGGTTACATCAGAAGTCGGTAAAAATAAAGGAGATCAATTTTCTTTAAATGGTTGGGGCACAATTCTAGCCGCCGCCTTAGCTAAAGAACAAAAAAATCTTTGCAACCCTTCTGAAGGTTTTTCTCAATTTATTGAAGGAAAAATTAATGCCGCAATAAAATTAGCACAAACGGATCCTCATCACAATCCATTTAAAAATAGTGTAGTACGTGGTCCTGTAAAAGATTTGTTAATGTCTAACCCAGGGAATTATTCCGCTTTTCAAAAGACAGATTTTCAGACGCCAATTGAGGAATTAAATAAGCTTCTTCCTCAAGAAGATTTAATATTTGATCTAGCCGAAGGAAAATTATTTCTTAAAATTAATTCTAAAGGTGAGGGAAACATTTTCACTAAGCTGTGGAAAACTAATTTTAAACAGCAACTAGAACAGCATTCATACCATCATATGGGTCCCAATAGGGATATGCCACATATAACGCTTGTTTCTTCCAATGTTATTGGTCAAATCAAAGAAGATTTCATTAAAAGATATCAGCAAAACTGGCAAACAGAGTTTAACAGTTTTATGAATACTTTCATCTCTCGTGTTAATGCAGAGCTCAAATCATTAGCCAAACAGATAGAGCATCACGAGGAATCATTACCAGCCCTTAAAGAAGGTCAATTTAAGTTCACTCAGCTGGTCACAACTTATTCTGAAGATTATCCAGTATTTGGCCATGTTGTGATTGCAAAATTTGCAGCGCCAACAGTGACAGCAGCCCTTAAGGAATTGGTGACAAAGGTAAAAGACGATCTTGGTATTACCATCAAAACTACTCCTGAAGAAGCTTATCACTTAACTATAGCAGCTGATTATAGAGAGCCCCGAAAACTTCCTTATAAGTCTATGGATGACCTGATTGAGCATACCGGATCTCACAAAGAGTCATTTATGCACTATTGGAACCAATTCAAAATAGAAGACCAGTAAGCCTGACAGCTTGCAAACTCTACCCGTGTTCTTCCTCATACAGCTCTGATTCAAGCAACAGAGCTTTTTCAAGGATACGCATGCTTAGAGTAATAATTCTATCCCAACTTTCTCTTGTTTTGCTTACCCTTACTAGTTATGCAATGCATCAGATAACTCTTCCTACCACGGGCACACCAAGCGGACAAAATTACGGATCGATTGTGCCTCATGGAGTTGTTACCTTAAAACAATTAAGTGCTGCGCTTGAAAATCTTGACGCTACAAAGCCCCGGGAAACTGCAGATCAAGTAGCAATGCGGGGGAAACATATAACTGAGGTACAGGAATTACTCAATGCAGCTGACCAAAAAACCCTTGCATTGATTAAAGAGGCCTACGGCGAATGTTTGCGATCCTTGGGATATCAAATACAGGGGAAAAAACTTGTGTATCCTCGCGAGGCACACCAACAGCGCTATCCAGTTCTTTTTGATGCATTTCTAAAAAGCGCCCTACCTGAGAGGCAAGAAAAATCGCTGACAATTGCTTACACCGACGCTCTTTTTAATCACCTAAAGCAGAAGGTTCCTCATTTTTTTAAAGGGACTATTGGTTTGTATGATCTTGGCAGCGGAGAAGGCGTATTTAGCAGCGATTTTTTAAAAGTGATAGCAAAACAATTGAAGAATGGGGTTAATGATATTAGCTACCAAGGCATAGATAAGGTTGAAAACCACGCGTGGATGACTAACAAAGAATTAGAAAAAATCGGAGTTGCTGGGCAAGTGACCCATGCTGACTTTAGAAAATATGCTATTCCTCAAGAATTAAAGGGAACCTCGCACATTGTTCTCATTTCACATTCTGCCTATATCATACCCAACATTAATGAGTTTAATGCCAAATTATTTGATCTCATGAAAAATGATGCATTAGCTATTTACGTCCACGCCAGTGAGAATGCTATTGATCGGCTTCGCAGTACAACCATTGCGCATTTAGTTAAAAAGAACAATAGTGAAGACATAAACGCAAAAATTAAGAAATCGCTCGATGAAGCTTCCATGCATTATTTTAGTTTCAATTTTCATCCGGCCATTCAATTTCCCTCTGCATCACCTGCGGTATGGCAACAATTACAACAGGTGCAGCAGAGTGCCTATGATGCAGACTACTCCGATAAAAGTACATCATTTATAACCTTAAAAAATTTGCTGGAATTTTTTGCGGGAAGCAGCCTTGAAAGCTACAATTTTGAAGATCGAAAGTGTCTGCTTAATGAATTTAGAAAATTGCTTGAGACTAATAACAATAGTATATCATTCAATGATACGTTTATTGTTGCAGTGTCTCCTCATGCATCTGAAGAATTCCTGCAAGCAGTGAAACAAAGTATGAAGCTCATCGAAACCGCAATCGGATAAAGGGATTTTATCTGCAGTAACAGTTTGAACCAAAACTCAAGAACGATTAACCTGATTTCCTGTTGCCTGATTTTATAGTATGATCGTGGCACTTATGATTTTCTGGCCTTAAAAAATGTTGATGGGCATATGGAAGATGCTATCTATTTTCATCACCATAAAGCCGAACAGCTCGAAAAAATCGCACAAGATTTAGCTGAGGCATTGAGCGAAATTGTTGCCCACCGGGAATAAGGTACCATTCGCGCTGAGCCTATTTTTCGAATATACTTATCAAAATAGACGGTCTCTTCCATCAATACTATCCATGACATTGGAGTTTTTATGAAAAAAATATTTATCATCGCTGCATTGCTTGTTGCTCCCGTTCTGCTTTTTGCTATAAAAAGCGCTCGCACAAGCGTACCTGCTCTTATTTCAAGAAAGACCCTGTTTGGAAACCCTGAGAAGGTAAATGCCATTCTCTCCCCCAATGGGCAGTCTATTGCTTACCTAGCGCCTTTGGTAAAAAACGATGAAAAACAAGTACTCAATATCTGGATAAGGAGCATCGATAAAAAAGATGACCAGCCCTTAACGAATGATACAGATCGTTCAATCGCCGATTACTTTTTTGCACATGATGGCAGCCAGATACTGTACATAAAAGATACCAAAGGTGATGAAAACTGGCGGCTGTATGGAATTGATCTGGCAACCAAAACAGTTACCTGTTATACCCCTTTTGAAAAGGTGCAAGCTCGCGTTCTTGCTCATAACAAGCAAAATCCAACAACTATCTTGCTTGGCCTTAATAAGGACAATCCAAAACTCCACGACGTGTACTCCCTTGATTTAAAAACGGGCAAACTTACCTTCGTCCTTAAAAATCCTGGCAATGTTGCCCAATATGCAATTGATAGTCAGCTGAAAGTCCAAGGAATGCTGCAGGAACTGCCTACGGGAGGCAAGCAATTCTTGGCACGAAAGAAAGATGGATGGGAGCCTATACGTGTCTATGAATGCGAAGATAGTCAAAATAATTGCTTTATTTTAGGATTCTCTGATAAGGACAATGCTGCCTATATCCTTGAGGCAAAAGATAGCGATACATCTCGAATAGTTGCACTTAACTGCACAACAGGAAAAATCACGGTTATTGCTCATGATGATGAATATGATATGTCGAGTGCCTCGATTAATCCTGATACCCATGAAGTTGAAGCCGTCTGTTGCCAGAAAGAAAAAGAAGAATGGCGTGTTTTAAAACAAGGTAATTTTGCCAAGGTTCTCAAGGCGTTTGAAGGCATGGGCAATGTACATGTAGAATCAGAAGATGATAGCGGTAATCTCTGGACGGTAATGACCGAAAAAGATACCGACTGTGCGGTGTATTACCTCTATGACGCTCAAAAGAATACAAAAAAAGAACTCTTTAAAGCCCGCCCAGATCTTCCTGTCGCAGCCTTATCGCCCATGGAACCAATCAAGTTTACAAGCAGAGACGGTCTTACTATACATGGCTACATCACCTATCCACGTGGCACCGCTCGTACAAACCTACCCATGGTACTTTTTGTACATGGAGGACCTTGGTCGCGCGATAAATGGCACTATAACAGCCAAGTACAATGGCTTTCAAACAGGGGATATGCAGTCATGCAAATTAATTACCGTGGATCCACAGGATATGGTAAAAAATTCGTAAGTGCTGCAAATAAGGAATGGGGCGGGAAAATGCATGATGACCTGATTGATGGCATTAACTGGGCCACAAAGTCAGGCATTGTTGATCCTAAGAAAATTGCCATAATGGGCGGCTCCTATGGTGGATATGCGGCACTTATCGGCGCTACATTTACTCCTGATGTATTTTGCTGCGCCGTCGATTACGTCGGGCCGAGCAACTTGATTACCTTCCTCAAATCAACTCCTGCATATTGGGAGCTGTGGCGTGCTAAAAATAATAAAGCCATTGGCAATCCCGAGACTGAGCAAGACTTTTTAAGATCTCGCTCACCGCTTTTTAAGGCAGATACTATCAAGATTCCTTTATTGATAGCGCAAGGAGCCCATGATCCACGCGTCAATGCAGCTGAGTCAGAACAAATCGTTGCTGCTCTTAAAAAGCATGACATTCCGCACGAGTATCTACTCTTTCCTGACGAAGGTCATGGTTTTTCAAAAGCAGAGAATCGCTTGAAGCTTTTTGCAGCAACAGAAGCGTTCCTTGCTCGTTATTTAGGGGGTAGATGCGAGGCTTGAGCCTTTGTTAAATTTTCTTCAACAGCTTTCCAGTTCACGACGTTCCACCAAGCATCAATGTACTCGGGACGTCGGTTCTGGTACTTCAGATAGTACGCATGTTCCCATACATCCAAACCTAAGAGCGGTGAAAGACCTTCAGAAATTGGACTATCTTGGTTAGCAGTTGTACTCACGGTTAGCGCTCCATCTTTATCAATGGTAAGCCATGCCCAGCCACTTCCAAACACCTTCTTTGCAGCTGCATTGAACTGCTCTCTAAAGCTCTTAAAGTCTTTAAAGTGCTTATTAATCAGTTCGCTGAGCTGGCCGGTCGGTTCGCCACCGGCATTTGGCGCCATGATCTTCCAAAAAAATGAATGGTTATAATGGCCACCGCCATTATTGCGCACAGCTGTACGAATCGTTTCTGGAAGTTGATCCAGATGTGTAAGCAGTTCTTCAAGCGTCTTCTTATGAAGTTCTGGATAATCCTTAAGCGCAGCATTAAGCTCATCAACATACTTTTGATGATGCTTATCATGATGAATTTCCATAGTAAGCGCATCAATATGCGGTTCAAGAGCATTAAAAACGTACGGCAACGCCGGCAAAACAAAAGGGTAGGTCATACTTTCTTTCTCAGTTCTTTTAAAAAGCGCAAGAGAAATAAGGGAGAGACCGATAAAAACTAGCAGTCCATAATAAAGACTTGGAATTAATCTGCGACTAAACTTTTCAAAAAAGGCTTTCATAATCCTACCTCGCTTTTTTTTGTTTTTGGGTATGTACAACACATCCCACTGTATAAAAAAAATTTGACACAAGCAAGGTAGAGCTTTAGATAATGCCTTCTTTTGTTAAACGAGAATTTAGCGCAAATGTCGGTTATCTGGCACTTTGAAGAGTTTTCTTCAGACCTTTTAAGGTGGCAATAAGCTCATCCGCTTGAGCATCGATTGACGTACCCTTTGCATTGCGTTTGCCAACTTCCAGCCAGTCTATAGCTTGTACTAAGAATTGATTTTTGAATCTTTTTAAGGGACCCTGATGCCGTTCTTTTGACATTTGATAGCTATCCATTGTAAGTACATGAAAAAATTCCTTACCTGCATTTCCACAATACGCATGCACACGTCCTTCTTCTACTTCTTCTATAATAGTGCTTGTCAGCTGATTGAGATAAAAAGCATATTCAGCGGGAGCTGCCTTTTTTAAGTTTTCATATTCTTTTAAAATAGACGAAAAATCACGAGAAATTACTTCAAAGGCTTTCATAAAAGCCTTCTCATAGCGCTTTTTCCTCATTGAAACGCCTCCAGAGCTACCCAACTTTGATTTTTCATCAGTGGACACGCTTGCACCCTTGCCCAGATCAACGGTCGGCTGGCATCTCTTGGTTGGCATTTTTGCTTGCATAAGAGGAACTACGAAAGAAAGCGCGCATAAAACTTTGAAACTTTTCATGAAGAAGCCCTTTTAAATAAGTGAATTTATTATATGCTTATTGCAATCATCATTAATTATAGTACATCGTTCATTTAATTCAAATTTTGTTATTTACTTGTTCATGATTGGGGTGATAATTTTTAAAGAAAGCAATGTATAATAAAAAAGTTTACGCTACCAAATTTGGTGCTACAATGGAAATTATCATAGTAAACACAAAAGGTCATACTAAATTCGTTAGATTAAGGTATCATCGCCAAAAGACGGGAGTAAGTATGAATTATGTAAAATTCAGTGCACAGTTTGGGCTCGCTTTAATGCTCATACATGGTAGAGAGACAAACGCCATGCAAGCAAGTGATGTTGTTTTGCAAAAAGAGAGTAAAAAAAGACTCCACTCTGATATAACCCAGGAAGCCATTCCGCCAGAGCAGCTCGTCAGCCTATTGAGGGAACCAAGCATTTTTAAAACACAAGCTCAGTCATCTCGGGCACAAAATTTTCCCGAGCTCTTAACAGAAATCGAGTATTTTCTCCGCTTTATTATCGATCATTACGGCACTATAAAACAAGATATGTTTGAAGAGCTACTTTGGAAGGTGATAGCTCTTAATGCAGTTATCTGTGAAGCTCAGACAAATGAGGCATCCGGATCACCCATCCCACTATCCCTAACAAATGACGAGCTGCCGTCTCTACTAAATAATGCATATTTCCGGCCCATAGATCCTCCTTCTCCGCTAACGCTCAACATCATTGATGAAAACCAAGAAGCAACACTGCATTTAGAGCCAATCCTCCAAGTGCGAGGGCCGAGCATTCCGGAGGCACGAGTTCAACCGGTAAGCTCAAAAACTTTCCGCAATGTCTTAACAGAAACCCGGCAGCTTCTTTGCTACTTTATCACTCATTACGGCAGCCTAAAGCCCCGTATGTTTGAAGAATTACTTTGGAAGGTAACTGCTCTTAATACAATTATTAGCAGAACTAGGGCAAATGAGGCCTCTGGATCACCACTCCCCTTGTCCCTACCCAATCCCGCCCTTCAGGCTCCTGCAAATAATAGATATTTCCGGCCCATTACTCCTCCTTCACCTCTGAGCCTCGATAGCGAGCCCTTGGCATATGTACCACAACACAGCCCCGAACTTCCCGTACTCCCCACAGGAGTTATTACCCAAGAGGAGCTGCCTGAAGAACGGGTTTTACCAGGTTACCCTGGATATTCGCAAGATACATCCTGCATAAAGCGGCAGGAACATAAACAGTCAGAGCCAAAGCCATTAGATACGTGCAATGATTGGAAATTAAATGCCAAGGGGATCAACAGGAAATGGGATTTTATAGATCGATCAAACCGTAAAAGAGCAACTACACCCGTACCAGAAGAAATTAAAAGAGAAGTAATTAAGCTGCTGCATTCCCCCGCTCCCGATGGTAAAAAGTGGAGCACCCATTTGGTAAATCAAGAACTAGTAAGCAAGCAAATATCCGTTAATCCTGCGCAGCTTGCCAATCTAATACGCTCTTTTAAAAAAGCTGAATCAAATAAACGCAAACGGCTCTAATCGGCAATCTTCAAAGCTTAGCCTTACAGTGAACGATAGTCTTCTTCTATCTTATCCCAGTTCACTACGTGCCACCATGCCTGAATATAGTCAACGCGACGATTTTGATATTTGAGGTAATAGGCATGTTCCCACACATCAAGACCCAATACCGGGGTTAGACCATCTGAAACAGGTGTATCTTGATTCGCGGAAGATGTAATTATTAAATTACCTGCCCTATTTAAAGAAAGCCATGCCCATCCGCTACCAAAGCGGCTTTTTGCAGCAGTATTAAATTCTTCTTTGAAAGCGTCGAAAGTTTTGAATGTTTTAAAAATCTCATCTTTGAGCTTACCCTGCGGCTCGCCCCCTTTTGGGCTCATGTATTCCCAAAATAGAGAATGATTAAAATAACCACCACCATTGTTTCGTACCGTCGTTCTGATAGCCTCTGGTACTCCAGCTAGATCTTTGAGAATATCCTCTATGCTCTTTTTTTGAAGCTCAGGATAGTCTTTGAGCGCCGCGTTGAGATTATCAAGATATCCTTGATGATGCTTGGTATAATGAATTTCCATAGTGCGTGCATCAATATACGGCTCTAACGCGTCATACGCATAAGGAAGGGGAGGTAGCTTAAACATTAGTTATCCTTTTTTTGGCAAAACATATACAATTTCATTTTCATGGGCCATTTGGAGCTCTTTACGCGCTACGGTTTCCTTATAAAAAACATTATCTTTTCTTTCCTCAAGCTCACGCGTTAATGCGGTTAATTCAGATTCCATGTTTTTTATATCTGCAAGCAGCTGACCATTATACTGATCTGCTGATTTTAAGGCCTGCAATCCAAAGCTACCCAAAAGGTAGTAGAGTGCAACAAAAGCAACCTCAGCTCCTAAAAAAATTCTCATCGCTTTTCGCTTAATTTCTTTCATAAAACCTACGCCTTGTCTTAAGTACACCGATTATTCCCGTTTCAATGTATAAAAAATACCGCACCAAAGCAAGAAAGAGGACTGAGAATTAGGGAGTTGGCTTCAAGTAGCGTTCTAAGAGCTCACGATTTTTAGGAGTCGCGTAGTCGATCGCTGTTTTGCCATCACGGTCAGGAATGCTCATAACTGCGCCCTTTTCTAAGAATATTTTTACTAATTCACTCAAGTTATCATCACTCGCCGCAAGCATTAAGGGGGTTAAACCATCAGTCGAACACGCCTTGTTAACATCAGCGGCACTGTTGAGGAGCATCAATGCAAGATCTTCATCTGCTTTTTTTCTTTTACCTGTTATTAACAAAGACGCAAGCAAGGGTGTTAATCCATCCTGTTTATTCACAAAATCCATATCAGCCTGACGAATGTTTAATAAATCGATAAGGAGAGCGATTGGAATGCGAGCAGACATGTTTCTCGCGATAAAGAGCAAAGGCGTATCCCCACGCGAGTCTGTTACATTGCTGTTGCCGGCTACCTCATCCCATTTTTCATAGCCTTGGTCTTGTAACATGCCAGTAAGCGCTTTTATCCTCTTTTCAGGTGCCATACTTTCCCAGAGCTCCGAGTATGAATAGCTGTGATAGAGCATCTTCATCTCAATAAGAGACGATTGGCTCAACTGTTTGGAAGCCTGCGAAGACACGCGCATTTTTGCGGCTGGCTGGGCTGCTGGTACAGCGCTCACCAGCTGGGCTGAACGCTCCGGTTTGGCTGAAGCTTTGGCATCACTCTGCTGCACCGAATTCACTTCCGCAGGAACACCGCTCGCTTGCGGCACTGAATGTTCCACTGCCGCTTTAGCACCGCTTTGCTCAGCCAAACTCACTGCCGCGGGAACAGCCCTCGCCAGTTGCACGAGACCCTTGGCTTTAGCTGAGGCATTGGCATCACTTTGTTGTGCCGAATTCAAGACCGTCGAAACAACACCTTCCAGCTGTATGAGACACTCCGTTTTAGCCGAGGCTTCGGCATGCTTCGCTTCATCAACTTCCGCAGAAATAACACTCGCTTGCGGCTTGTAACTGGGTTTCGCTGGAATTTGAACATTACCTTGCTGGACCGTCATTGGCCTGACCGTGCTGGTAGCACCCACCTGCTGCCCGCCTTGGCCTGTCGCTGCCAGCGTCTGGTTCACATAGCCACGCGCTCGCATTAATGGCAGAAGGAGCATGCGATTTTCGGGATTTGCATAATCAAAGGCAAATTTTCCAGCATGAGTCCGAGCCATAACATTTGCCTTAGGCTGGAGGAGCACTTTCACAAGATCATTAAAATTATAAGAAGCAGCTAGTATCAATGGAGTTAACCCGTTACGACTGGATCTATTAACATCTGCGCCCATCTTAACCAAAAGTACTGCAAGAGTTTGATCCGGAACTCCTCTTTTGCCACTCGATGATAAAGCAGCCAGCAATGGGGTCAGTCCATTTTTTTTATTCACAAAATTTAGATTTGCACCCTGTGCATTAAGCATAGTAAGACTTTCTGCGAGATACCTAGTAGCCATGAAATTTCTTGCTATGAACAATAAAGGCGTATCTCCATTCGAATCAGTTATATCAACGTTATCATGAATTTCTGCCCATTTTTCATAGCCAAACTCTTTTAATGCAGCCGACAAATGGCTTTCACTTCTGTCTATTTCAGCTTTCTGCTCCATTGCGCTGCTTTCGTACACAGGAAGTATAAACAATGCGGCCAGCACGATTTTCTGTAGTTTCATGCAATCCCTTTTTTTAATTATTTTTCACGTATGGAAGTGATTTTAGATGATATATAAATGTGATATAATCGTAGCAAATAAATTTCCAACTGTCAATTATTAAACCTGCCTATCAGGGCTGTCTTATAAAAAAAATTAAGTAAAAGGATTGCTTTCAAATGGCCGTTCATCCATTTTATTTTTATCAGCAATCTGTTTACTTTTCATATCTCTATGGTGAAGACTTATACTATCAATTAAAAACAAGCTTGGAGAACCATGAAATATGCAACGCTTTTTTTTAGTCTTTGCTTAATCGCCGGCCTGTTCCTTATATATAAGCAATACGCACATGCTAATCCTAAGGCACTCGCTGAAAAGGTTCTCGCCTTGGCAGACATTAAAATTAATGGCAGCCGCCCGTGGGACATTATGGTACACAATGACAACCTGTATGCTCGCATACTCAGCGAGGGATCGCTGGGGCTTGGTGAATCGTATATGGATGGTTGGTGGGACGTACCGGCCCTCGATCAGTTCTTTTACAAGGTTCTGCATGCACAGCTTGATAAGCTCTGGCCCAAAAATTTGAGTAGCGCCCTTACAGTGCTCAAGTCAAAGATCATAAATATGCAATCAAAGGCTCGCGCCTTCCAAGTTGGTGAGCAGCACTATGACCTGGGCGATGATCTTTTTAAAACTATGCTTGATTCACGCATGCTTTATTCATGTGCCTATTGGAAGAATGCCGACTGCCTTGAAAAAGCACAGGAGCATAAAATTGACCTCATTTGTCAAAAACTTCAATTAAAACCAGGAATGAAAGTACTTGATATAGGCTGCGGCTGGGGAGGGCTAGCCAAGCATGCAGCACAAAAGTATGGCGCTCAGGTAATCGGTGTTACTATATCTAAAGAGCAAGCAAACACAGCACAAAAATCTGCAGCCGGACTGCCTGTTGAAATACGTTTGCAAGATTATCGCGATGTTAATGAAAAGTTTGATCGCATTGTCAGCGTTGGCATGTTCGAACACGTTGGTTACAAAAATTATGATACCTTTATGACAAGCGCTCATCGCTTACTCAAAGATGGTGGGCTCATGCTTCTGCATACTATTGGCAGCAATGGATCGCAAACTATGGGTGACGATTGGATCAATAAATATATTTTTCCCAATGGGATGCTCCCGTCCATACAGCAAATTGCCGCGGCTACAGAAGGCCTTTTTGTCATGGAAGACTGGCACAATTTCGGTGCAGATTATGATAAAACTCTTATGGCCTGGTTTAGCAATTTTGAAAAGAACTGGCACTCAATTAAATCCCGCTATAATGATCGCTTTTACCGCATGTGGAAATACTATTTACTTTCTTGCGCCGGCATGTTCCGCGCCCGCACCACTCAACTATGGCAAATTGTTCTTTCTAAAAATGGCGAGCCCGGCGGGTATGTAAGTATCCGTTGAGCTAGCCGACTGCTATGCTATGAATAAGTGCATTAAAATTATGAAGCCTAAATACTGCAGACAGTGTCTGCAGAAATTGAATATATATAACTACATCAGATATCAATGCCTCCCCGCACAATATGCACATAAAGCGAGTAAGTTAATAGATAGGCTATGCAATTTTTGTAGATCAGATTAGTATATTTTCTAGAAGCACTCATAAAAGCAAGAACCGATTTCTTTAAAAAATTGAACTGAGTTTACTATGCCTATGCCTTTTAATCGCAACAAGACTGTCTTCTTAATTGATGGCTCATCTTTTTTATATAAAGCTTATACTGCCTTGCCGCCTATGAGAGCTAAAAACGGCCAGCTAGTGCGCGTTCTCTATGGTTTCTGCCGCACGCTTAAAAAGCTTATTGATGATCTTGATCCTGCCTACCTTGCTATTGCTTGGGACACTAAGACCGAGACTTCCTGCTGGCGCAAAAAGCTCTATCCACTTTACAAGACAAATAGAAAGCCTGCTCCCCAAGAGATTAATGACCAGCGAGACCTGGTTAAGCAGTTTTGCTCAACCATCGGCGTTGCACAATTCGAGCAGCCTAACGAAGAAGCCGATGATGTTCTTTATTCGTTAACCAAAGATTTCTCCGATCAAGGATGTTGTGTCGTTATAGTTACGCAAGACAAAGATTTCCATCAGCTGATAGGAAAAAAGGTGGTGACCTATGATCCATTTAAAGATTACTGGATGAATGGTGCAGGCATACGCAAGCGCTATGGGCTTTCGCCTCGACAGCTCGTTTTTTATTATGCACTTATTGGCGATCAGATTGATAACATTCCGGGTGTAAGGGGGATCACGCCCCATCAAGCTCGAGAATTAGTAAGCACTTACCCTTCGCTTACGAACCTTTTTAATCATCTAGATGAACTTAGGGATGATTACTTGTTTAGCACACTACAAGCGTATAAAAAAGATGCTTTCATAAGCCAAAAACTCTTCAAGCTTAAATACTATTCATTTAATAAGTCCTATGAATCATGCAAGTTTGATAAGCAAAATTGGTCTAAAGCATATCCATTATTTAAAGAGCTCGATTTCAGCTCATTACTCGAGAAAACTGATAAGGTTTAGAAAATCGTGCATGGATATATGATTAGTCTTTTGACTTTGTGGACCGTGGGGCGCCGCATTTAGCATTAAAATTGAAAAAATTGAGGTTTTTTATTTTCTGGGATGTTGGCAATTGGTTGGCGCAAATAAAGAGGATTTATTCACAAGTTCCTCAAGATAAATTCAGGATAGTTCGACTACATTTGATTGGTTTTTAGCAGGCTTCTGCTTTCTTTTTATTCTTTCGCCCATTTATAGTTTTCAATTGATTAACTTCCTTTATTGCTTCAAAAAAATGCTTTTCCGCGGGTGTTTCCATAATGGCCAATTGTTTCTTGTATCGGGAGTGTTCGTTTCGGGCTTTCTCAAGCGCATCCTGGTGACTAATTTTTCCAGCATGCGTTAGAATTTCCCGCTCACTAACACGTAAAAAATCATCTAATTTTGACATCCAGTCATTCATATACATTGTTTTACGTGTAAGAGCCTGCAGCTCAGCAAAATCAAGGTACATACTCACGAGCCTATTTAAAGTAGTTAACTCTTGCTCATTTAGATAGTTCTTGGCAACACCTACATCCGGTGAGCGCAAGCTATCCCCTTTCCAGGAAGTTAATCCCATATTAAGTTTACTTGCATTAGCTCGCGCATGAATAAGTTCAGCCGCTGTATGACCATGGACAGCCCAATGTATTTTATTTTGGACGGCTGAAAAAAATATTTTTGCCTGCTCTGATTGGGGATTATAGTCCATACTTGTTGAAAAAATGTCGAGCACCTTTCTCCAGAAAATTTTCTCAGTTGAACGTATGTCCCTAATACGCCCAAGCAGCTCCTCAAAATAATTGCCGCCTCCTAATTCCTTCAACCGTGCATCATCAAGCATGAAACCCTTGATGAGATATTCTCGCAATTTTTGAGTTGCCCATATACGAAATTGTGTACCCCTATGAGAACTAACTCGGTAGCCAACAGAAATTATCACATCTAAATTGTAAAATTTTACAGCTCTTTTAACCTGTCTATGACCCTCGGTCTCAACCGTTCGAAATTTACGAACAGTCGAATCTGATTTTAACTCCCCTTCGGAGTAAATATTTTGGATATGCTCATTAATCGTCCATGCATCTTTCTGAAAGAGGTCCGCCATCATTTTTTGATTGAGCCAGACTGTCTCATCTACCAGATGTACCTCTATCCGTGTCTGGCCATCATCCGTCTGATAGAGAATTAGTGTACTTTCATTTTGGTCAGGCAAGTTTTTACTCACAATTCACCTTCTTGGCTAGATTTTGATTTTCACTTTCTAAGACTTTTCTATATGATATTTTAATGAGACCCTCAATAAAGTCAATCTCAATGGGGCTATTAAAAAGAGACAACACAATCTTCTTAGAAATAGCAGTAACTAAACGGGATCTCTGAGCTGTCAACAACCCGCAACTTATTACTTGGACCTGCTCATTACGAAATTACCATGCATTAAGAGATTATACTTGATTAAAGCTTCTTACAGTTGCACGATAGTATTTCAAAAACCACCTGCTTTGGCTACTCCCACTTCTACAAACCAATTGAAGCAGACGTGAAATCGCCAATATCTTGATAACTACTGAATCGATCGATCAAGCCAACAAGTCTCGAATAGCCCACCCCATAGGCCAGATCGAACTGCCTGGAAATCCCAGTCAGTTCGATTGCTCGTTAGAGCCGCACTTTTATTTTAATGAATATGAATCGTTCATTTTTGACAGGCAGAATTGGTCGAAGGCATATCCATTATTTAAAGAGCTTGATTTCAGCTCATTGCCCGAGAAAGTTGATCAGAAGTAGAAAAAGGTTCTTCATGCCCACCAACATGGTCTTGTCGTCATCATTTGGACCTCGCCACGCGGCAAGGTAGTAAGTAGTTCATATGGACGAATGAAACGAACCCGTTTGCTAGCAGGAGCGGTAGGCATTGCGACATGCCTGGGAGTGGATAACGCATATACTTTTTTGTGAGCAAACCATTGTTTTTGTAAGCACTCTTTTTCTAAGCTTAATTTTAGGGAACACTTCTTTACAATTTTTACCAAAAAAGGGCTACGATGAATAAGGTTACCAAATTTCTTTTTAAGCTTTCGCTCTGCGCAATGATAGCGCCCCTTATGTTTAATTTTTCCTCTATCAGCGCACGTAAAAGCAGTTTTGTTATCCGACCATGTGATATTAATCGCAATGGTTTTGTTATCAAAAAATCAGGTGAATATTGCCTTGCAAAAGACGTTGTCTACAGTCCATGCGATGGCAATCCTGCAATAAGAATCGCAGCTTCAAATGTAACCCTTGATCTTAAAGGCAGAACCTTATCTCAAATCAACAAGGATGTTGCTAACATTAATGGTATTTTAATTGACTGTGGTGCGGAGAACGTCATAATTAAAAACGGTACTGTGAGGGACTTTTCACAAGCCGGGATTTTAGCGTGTCCTCCATCATTCGTTGCACCCGTTGATCAAGTTGCCGCACAAAAAGCGATTACCGAACATTATAATAAGAAGCTCCATTTCTACAAGACTAAAAAACAAGACAAAAATCATCAGCCACCTCGCGCTAATCTGCTTCAGGAATGCGTTGTTGCGGGACCACCAGTAACCGACCTTGCTATCTCAAAGATTCGTGCACTAAACAATGGCATACCGTTAGCGCAGAATGCAAGCATTACCGGAATGGGTGGTATTGTTATTTTCAATGCACAAGATACGCTCATTGAGTACTGTGAAGCGCAGGAGAATGCCTTTGCGGGTGTCGCTGGCTATGATGTTACAAAATTTACTGTCGACGGTTGCCATTGTGATGACAATGTCAGTGCTATCTACTTGGGCGATTTCTACTATGCCTTCTCAGCGGGACTCGCCATTATTCCAAACTGCGTCGCAAATGATGTTCTTGTAAAAAATAGCACATTCAACAGAAATGTAAGCATAGGTGGTGCAACAGGAATTTTTGTTGGCAGCCCAGTTACTAGTGCCCCTACTAATAACATAACCATTGATTCAGTGCAAACAAATGACATGCAAACTACCATAACTACGCCTCAAGCATTAGGCCCTACTCCTACAATGGGGATCCAACTTGATTATTTCAATAATGCCGTTATTAATAACGTACAATCAACAGGCTTGAGCCTTAATGCTTCCTCCACAACCACAGCAGGTTACTTTTATCTTTCAAACATTTGTGTGGAATCAGGAAATAATTTATCAATCAGCAATACTCAGGTAGCAGGAAGCACGATTTTAGCAACAACGGCTCAAAGTAAAACCATGCAGCTGTGGGCCTTGGACCTAGGCGGTGTTAATAATTTCTCGGTAACCAATACTACGTTTACCAATTTTTCCAGCACCTATAATGGCACACCTGCGCAAGTCATAACAGTAGCTGCAAATATCATTGGTTGCTCAAATGGGGTCATCCGCGACTGTCAATTTAGCAACTGCACAAGCTCGACGAACGATGCTGCTCCGGTTCCTATGTTTTCAATAGGACTCTTAATTAACTATAGTAGCGATATTCTTGTCGAAGATAGTCTTGCATCTGGCAATAATCAGGCAGCGACCAGTCAAGCTGGGTTCACTTCAACAGCAGCAGGCTTTAATGCCAGTCTTTTCTCTGAACGTATCGTCTTTAGAAGATGCGTAGCTTCTAACAATACGGCAACTAATAGCAGCGCCTCAAATGCAGGCATTGCCTATGGATTTAGCACCACTGGTTCACAACCTGGAACCACATCAGGTCAAATAGTCTTTGATTCATGCGTTGCCGAAGGAAATACGGGAGCTTCAGGCCTATCAGGAGGATTTGATGTTAATAATCTCGCAAACTCAAAAGTGCTCAATTGTCTGGCTGATGGAAACGTCATTGGTATAAATGTAAGTGAAGGTATGCCGACCACAACCATTAACAACATAATTGCAGGCAATATTCTTTCAGGTAATCAACAGTTTGGGATTCAAGACCTAACTGCTGCCACAGCTATAGTAACCGGTTCTATCTCTCTCTCTGGCATCCTGACGGTAACTAATGTGACATCAGGTGCGATCGTGATTGGCATGGTACTCTCAGGTCCCGGTGTTACTCTTGGCACAACCGTGGTAAGCTTCGGCCCCGGTAGTACAGGCGGAATCGGAACTTATAACGTAAGCATTCCGCAAAGCATACCTTCTGAAACAATATCAGGATCACTACCAAATAATGCATCAAGCAATGCTTATTACAGCAACCAGGCTAAAAATAATGGGCCATCGCCGGCAACAACGAACTACTCCGGTGCCATATTCCCACCAGCGAGCGCAACAACAACATGCCCTCCTACTTCGGCGGCAAATACAACGTCAATTCTTTTCTGGCAACTGCCATTTGCACCTTGCAATGTGAACAGTAACGGCGTTACTCCGACGAATTGGGATAACCTGAGCGTCGTAAACTAATTATGGTGAGGTAAGCTTTTACTCATTTTAGATAATATCAGTATTATTTCCTAATGTGTTGATCCTAATCACTGCGCCAGCTTTAAAGGCTGGCGCTTCTTTTATCTCGTCTTCATTCATGCCCAACGGTAAATCGCTCTAACAACTGAGTGCTCATGTGAGCACTCTTTCTTTTTTATGCGCTTTCTACTCAAAATCAATGTTTTTCTTCAAATCCACTTACAAAAATAAGTATGCTCGTTCTGGTACATAATAAAGGGAACGTAGTATGAAGCATTGGTATCATTTTTTTATCATTTTTGCGATAAGCCGATTGTCTGCATTTGATGCGGGCGCACAAAGCTGGTCACAGACCATGGCCAACGTGTACCATACCGTAAAAAAAGAATCTTATTTCCCTGTTCAAGTAAATCCAGCCATGATCCGTGCACTTGATGCTTTTGCCCATGAAGCCGATGAGCATGCCTCCTTTTTAGGACCTGATGATTATAAGCAATTGCTCACTACTACTTCAGGAAACTTTTTTGGTATTGGCGTAGAGCTCGCTCCCAAAAAAGAGGACGATGAATATGCCGTGGTACTCAATGTAAAACCCTCAAGCCCTGCAGAAAAAGAGGGACTCAAACGCTACGACAAAATAGTTGCCATTGATGGAACCCCCGTGGGAACGCTTTCCACAACAGAATGTATAAACAAATTAAAAGGCGATAAGCGCTATTCAGCCGTTACTCTCGACATTATTCGTGAAAAAACAGGAGCTCTTAAATTCATTATCCAGCGAGATTCTATTCCTGAAGAAAACTGCTGGTGCTATTATATGCCGCAACAAAAAATCTTATACTGTGGACTTTCTCTTTTTACCCAGCAAGTACCAGCACAATTAGAAGCTGCTCTTGCAAAAGGACTTTTAAAAAAGCCGAAAGGTATTATCTTAGACCTGCGCGATAATGCGGGCGGGGTGCTTAAATCTGCTGTTGATTGCGCCTCTTGCTTCCTTGCAAACCGCAGTCTTGTTGTTTCTACAAAGGGACGCAATAATCGCACCATTGACCAGTACTTTACCCAGAAAGAACCTCTGGTCAGGACCGACATTCCGGTTATTATACTGGTAAACAATTATACCGCCTCCAGTGCTGAAATTCTCGCCCAAGCACTCAAAATACACTCAAAAAAAGGCCGGTTGGTAGGCCGTAGCATTCGTGCACCTCAATCAACCGCTCATCAACTTTCTCCTCACATATTTATACTCGGCACCCCCACGTATGGTAAGGGCTCAGTCCAAGAAGTTAAACCGGTAGGTAATAACTGTGCACTGAAAATAACGACGGCTCTCTATTATCTGCCTGATAATACGTCGATTCAAGAAAAAGGCATAATGCCAGATTTTGTAATTAAACAAAAATACCCACAATCAGCAGAATTAAAACTGCTCGAAAAAATGTATGGGAAAGAACAGAAGCATCATAAGAAGGAACAAACACCGCATAAATTACCTAAGAGAAATCATAAAGATGCACATAGTCAAAGGATGCATGCGCTCAAAAAAGACTATCAGGTTGAATGCGCCTGCAATTTACTTCTACTACTCGACCTTGCTCGCTCGACCGTGCCGCAAGAAGTAGTTACGCATGAAAAAGCATTCCACTGGCTGCATGATCACTTCGCTTGTCCTCGATCAATGATCGCTCAAGAAATCTGATTGATAGTTTGAAAAAATGTGCATCAATTAGTATCATAGATCCTGCTGCAGCCCCCGTAAAAAATACCGGAGTTATCAAAATGTTTAAGAATTGTGCCTTTAAAACTTTTTCTCTGTTGCTCGTTTGTGTGCTCGTTACTCATTATGGCTATGCAATGGAGGAAGTTGTAAAAACCAGGGATGAAACTTTCGAGAGAAATCTCGTTGCTCTGCTGAACGAATACAGTCATTCATTTTTGCCTAAGGAATGCATTGAAGATCTGGAAAAGCTTAGCAAGCCAACCCTGGTAACAATGCCTCTGGACGCTGCAACCATTTTTAAGTATTTCCCAAAATTTGCACAGGTATTTGCTTACAAAGCCCTCAATGCCGGCCGAGCACAGTCACTCTTTAGAGCTCAGGAAGTCGGTCGCCTTATTGGAGCAAATAACTTATATATTAAACACGACACTACCGCGCGAAAGCTAGAATTCTTATTCGGCGATGCGCTTTCTCATCAATGCCCCGCTATTATGACATTCGGCGCGCCCGGATCTGAGCATGCAATAGAGGTTGCCTTTTGGGCCAAATTTTTTAAAAAGCAGGCAATATGCATGTTCCGCGGCGAAGAAGAATATTATCCAGACAGAGATGCAGCCTATGTAAGACAAGTTTTGTTAAGGCATCTTAAAAATGGCAGCCAATTGCGCTATACGCCTACTCAATCATTCAATAGAATTGCAACAGCAGATGAGTTCCTGCTTGTTAAGCTAAGAAGCGGTTTTTATCCATACCCTATCCCCGCGGGGGGCTCGAATCCCCTAGGATTTTTGGGACTGATAAATGCAATGTTCGATCTCAAAGAGCAAATAGCAAAGGGCGACGTGCCCAAGCCTGATTTTATTATAACACGAACCGGTGCGAATGCAGCGGGGCTTCTTTTTGGTATCAAGGCCGCAAAAATTGAAAGCCGATTGCTTGCCTTTGAAATGAGACCCGAGCAGCACCCTTCGAAGCTTTTCAATCACGTAAAAAGTAGATTCCCAGCAATCAATGCCCTGCTTAAGCAGGCCGACCCGCAAATTCCAAATTTTGATTTCTCAGAGCAAGATTTTGAAGTTATAACAGGACTTGGAATTGGTGACTATGTTGCTGCTGCTCAGAAACTACAAGCCGACCCTTACTTTGCCAACAAACCTTTGCTCTACGTAAGATCTTGGGCAGCCCTTGCTGATTATATAAAACTGCATAACTTGCAAAACAAAAACATTCTCGTATTAGACGATTTTAGTGCTAAAGGCGATCCAGAGCTAGCTCAACTGAATTGGCAAGAACTGCCAAAAGAGCTGCATTTCTATTTTGAAGATCCTGTAAAGTCTAGCTGATAAAGCTTTTCGAAAAATGAAAAAGGCTCATTTTTAGCGAGAGACTAAGGATGCATACTCTGCTCGACCTTGCACGCTCGACCATCATGACAAAGCCCCTCCAGTGGCTGCATGATCACTTTGCATGTCCTCACCTTCAAGATCTCTAATATCCGCTCTAATATCTATTTATGGCTTAGAAGCAGCAGCATTCTTCACGGCCAGGAGCTCAGTATATTCAGCGACAACCCGTTCATACTGACCCAAATTAACCACTGGAATTAAATGGCCAAGATGCAAGTACAAAATATCGCGAAAAGGTGTTTCAATACCTACCTGCTGGTGCCAGGCTATTATCTCGGAATCATCTATAAAACTAGAAAAATCGTCGTGTGATAAAAAATGAGGCAATAAGACTTCAATAACACCATGCAGGTAGCTCTCCGGATGATGGATGGTATTGAGCAACTTATTATCATCCCAGCATAAAAGCTTCCAAAGAATTCTCCGTTTTAGAGCTGTAGAAATCTCAACTCTTTTTGCTTCATCAATCAATGCCCGAGAGTCAGTACCTTGATGGCCCAGCCTGTGCAAGAATGAGAAAACACTGCGCGCTTGATAGAATGCAACGCATTCACCCAAAACATCAAATACCCTTGCCCGCGCATCACAGTGTCTTGCATAGGTGTTAACCAAAGTACCCGTGGCTGGATACATCTGATTAAAAAGATGATAGACATGCATCAACATTCTCGCTCGATGTACAACATCGATTTCAAGGCTAGCCTGTAATAGGTGGAATAATACATTTGCTACCTGAGTTGCCTGCCTAAAACTCGAGCAGCCATACTCCAGAACAAGGCAGTTTAATAGCACTTGTTGTTCTTTCTGCGAATGCCGGTTTAGAAATAGACTGAATTGTACGAGAAACAATTCGTCTGCAGCAGTTAAATACTGACTCATAATTTTACTTATAGCAGACGTTTTTTTACATCTTTTAATTGGCTGTCCTAGATTTATTACAGCATCATAGTGCTGGGTAAGAAGACGTTTTATTAATTTACGCGTCTCTTCCATAAAAGCTTTAGTGTCTTCATCAATATACTCACCATCATTCGATTCATCGGACAACTTTTCTTCTATGAAAAAGCCGCAATTTGAAAGCTGCTCGATAGTGAGCATGCCTACTAAATCGTGCACAAGCGAACTTTGCTGATCTATGAGAAACTCTAGTACAGATTCTTTGGCACATTCGCTCAGCTCAACAAACTTACTTTGGATTCTTATTTTCAGTACACGCTGGGCTTCGTTATCCAAGCATATAGCATTGGATTGATCACCCATATATATAAGACGATAGCCATAGATATCTGAACGGTTTAAATCGCGCGAAATGGTATCAGCAATCTTATCATTTACCTCACAAGCCAGAGATTGTAAGTAAGCATAAAAGGCACTATACGCCTCCTCTCGATCTTCTAAGCTAGCATTTTCTTTACTCATAACCACTGCATCATAATGGGCTACAGCTTGAGCTGCAACAGCGCGAATCACTTCATCGGTCAGCGTAAGATCACTCATGGGCTCGGAGATTACTTTTTCCATAGCAGAAATGCTGGATCCTAAAACAACACAGCCCAACAAAAAAAACTTTTTCATACCATTATCCTTTGTATATAACTATCTATTAATTTGATATGGTAGTTAGCCATGTATTTGTGCCGTTGTCAAGGTTCAAAGACCCATGGGCAAAGATTCTATTGATAGCTTAGACGTGAATCGTAGCATCAATTCTCTACATGATACATTGACCATTTGAGCTCTCCTTTTTTAAGTGTTATTCTCAATTTATAAAAAATAGATATTCACTGATTTAACGTATGAATGCAATATACTTGGGGGACGCTCATGAAAAGATATCTACTTTGCGCAGCTTTAACTTTCTCATATCTAACTATGTATGGCACCACTGCCAAGGATGAAGTAATCAAAGCTATTGAAGATTTTGTTTACCACACAAATTTTGTGTATTATAGGCGAGCTATCGACCCAACCAAGCATAAAACCGATGCCGATAAAATGGATAGGATTCAAAAAACATTCTCAGCCCTAGAAAAAGAAGAAAAAAACGAAGTCCTTCAAACACTTTCTGAAATGCAAAGCACATTGTACAAAAAAGATTATGAAAAATATCGCTACTGCCCCCTTGAGTTTGTTGCCGCTGCATTGGCGGTATTCTCCCTAGAAAATGCCATCTATACGTACTATACACATCCAGCTGGAAGCTGGAGCATGTTACGCTCGGTTCTCTCTTCACTAGGTGCGCAAATAGGAGTCCTTGGAACCTATGCCTGTTCACTGTTTGTTCAGACAGGACGTGAAGAAGCAAAGAAAAGAGGTGACAATTTAGAGCGTGGTTTCGTCACTGTCATTGGATCGCTCATTGCAACACCTTTTGCTCTTGCAGCAGCTACCAGTCTCCTGGCTACAACGGCTACCATAACCGGATGCAACAATGAGCCAAATGCCGGCAAGAAAACCATTGGGCATTTAGCCGCAATGGCTGCATGTTTGGGGGCTTGCGCCTATGGAACAAACTACCGTTATAAATGTTATGCGCAATGGAGCAGAGCGGATTATCTTTATAATCAACTATCGTTTCTCTATAATGAATCTTATCTCGGCAAATCCAACGTGATAAGATAGTGGCTTTTTTTTGTTAATTTGGATACTCACAGCTGGCCGATTAAGTGCAAATCTCCAGCGCAAGATTTGTGACGTTAGCACTTATATCAATGCTAACGCCACGTGACATCCTCTCCCCATTAAAATGGGGAGCATCCAGGTGTTTCAGGATGCGGCTATAACGTATGTATTATAGCGAAGTTTGAATAAGAAGGGATGAAACCCTGTTCTTATACTACGATCTGGTAAATTACCAGAAAGGCATTGCCACAATGCTGCATCAAATTTTCTTACAAAGTTTAAACAACTGTTATAATCTCGCGGAGATGATTTATAATAGCATATTGTGTCATAAAGTCAATAAAATTGCGCCTGAAGGCGCGCACCGTAATCCTCCCCTATGAATAAGGGAGGATTACGGTGCATTTCCTAAAAGTTAAAAATTATTATCCCACAAATGTTACCGGAACACTCATGCTAAATTGAGATGTATCGCCCGGCTTGCCGCATTCAATCGAAGTTGCTGTCGCACTTATGAATGGATCAGTATTTTGTGTCACCGGTAATTTAGCACAGAAAGATTTAAAGCCTTTCTCATTTGTCTTTATAATAACTTGTCCCAAGAAATCTGCGCCCTCAGTTATGCCATCACGTACCGCAGGATTACCGAAAAATTGAATAATATACTTCGTTTTTTCCTTTGCTTTGAGCTTACCTTTCACCTTAATCTTTCCATTGTTATTAACTGCCGAACTCAATACCGGCGCTGGCTGCCAATCATTAGGCCCTTCCTTACAAAACGTTTCAAAAACAAATGGCGTTAGCAAAAAACTCGCCAAAATTGCTCTTTTAAGCATAATACATCTCCCTTTTAAGGGGCGAGAAAGATTCTTCCTCGCCCCATGTTAATTTACTGTTTTACAAATTCAATACCGTCTTTGGCATTATTTACTATTGAGTTTGATAAGATAGCGTTATCTTTTGCTTTCTTGCAATCCGTTTGTACAATGGCTACACCAGCTCCTCCATTATCAGTGACAATGTTACCAAGAACTTGCGGAATCACACTGTTTCCTGCATCCGTTCCTCCTACGAGCGTATTTGATGAGTTAATCAAATCAATGCCATTACCAGAGTTTCCAATAACAAAGTTATCTTGGATGGTGTTAGCATTAGCCTCAATTTCCTTAATGCCGTCGCCGCCATTATTTTCAATAAGGTTACCTGTTCCTAATAGCGATGGAACGGGCGTGGGGCCTTGGGCTACCGTGTTACCTTGGCTGATAAGCCCGCCAATCATGCGCAATGAACCTGGGCTATTAAATCCACCAATGAAGTTGTTGGTTGCTCCTTTGCTAAGCAAAATACCATTTTCACCATTATCTGTGATAAAGTTGCCCACAATGCTTGCATGCTGCACAAAACCTTGCGTTTTGATACCATTTCCTTTGTTAAATTGAATAGCATTGGTAAAAGTTGGAGGGAATGGTTGACCATAGCTTTTTGCACCACCAACAACATCGCCAAATGATTGTACGCCTATGCCAAGGCTACCAAGCCTGACCCCATCACCACCATTACCAAGGTTATCCCCATTGATATTTGTACCAATCCAGTTAGATTTTATGTTGGTAAACTGAGTTTTACACAGTCTAATGCCATGTCTTCCATTAGCCGAGACGGTATTACCAGCTATACATGTCCCTTGGCCAAATTTTATCCATATTCCATCAAGTTCATTAGGAATCGCAAATGAGCCGGTTGGATCAGTACCGATAAAATTAGCTGTAATACCTGCTGCAAATGTGGCAAATAAGTTAAAGTTATTTTCTCCAACTGTAATGCCATATTTATTGCCTGAGATGGTATTTGAGTCAATGGTAATACAGCTTGGAATTGCGTCAAAGAAATCACCACTATCTATGAAAACACCAATCCCATTTGGGTTAACCGCAAATATGCTACTCCCATCAGTACCTACACCCACATAGTTACCTTGCACAAGCATGTTCATGCCTCTCACTTGAATATTGTTGCCACTGTTACCTGCAACAACGTTCCCCTGGCCTGGAAATAATCCTCCATAAATTGCCCCCGTAGGATCCGGGGCAAAACCTTCAGATACGCACACTATTCCATTACGAGCATCACGCATCAAAGATTTTGTACCAGATCGATCCAAGCCAACAGTATTTCCTCTAATAATAGTGAAATTTCCACTATCCTTGATTGTTCCACGAGCGCCATACTGTCCAACGAGAAGATTTCTGCCAGCAGGATCATAGGGATTACATGCATCTCCTTTAGCTGGATCTCCAATAATAGTATTATTAGCAGCAACCATGCCATTGGGGCTAGGCAATGGATAGGCACCTTGAACATGAATAGCGGCAAAATTTGGTGCTAATTGATCATTAATATCCATTCCAATAAAATTCCCACGAATGACTACATCATCACCCTGAACAAGAATTCCACTTCCACCTATTATATTATTCAGCGAATCAAGCCCTCTTACCACCGCAAAATTAGTTATTGACAGCCCCTGAATAATTGAGCCACTGGAACCAGGATCACACGCTAGGGCTCCCCTTGCAAAGGTGAAACCATTCAATGGCGCCGTTGTGCTCAACAATGGTCCAGGGCCGTTAATTTGGACGACTATTGTTGCCGTGTTAGGGCCTGATTGAGCAAAATTAGTATTCGCGATCCAGCCCGGGGCACCCGTTCCATCAATTAAGACTGGTTGCGTAATAGACGGCAACTCAGTAGTTATTATATTAATAACGCCAGCAACAGAAAAATTAATGGTATTGCGATTTCCTACTCCCGGGTTATTACCGTTGGACTTAGTTATTGCATCATTCAATGACCCGGGTCCGGTTTCATTCGTATTAATAACCGTATAAGTCATTGGTGGCGCCAAAAGGACCATCGTTGGCAATCCACAGATAATACCGACCAAAAGCAGTTTTATCTGCCTTAATTTTCTACTTTTATAGTTCATAATTAGTTCCTTTCAAAAATATGTGTCGTTAGTTTTCAAGGCGCTTGCAACTGTGCAACAACAAGTGTTTCTAAACCATCCACGGCAATTTCTTGGATGGTCCAGATTGTTTTTTTATCGAGGGGATCGAGGCTACTATAAGACATATCACCCCAACGTTGACCTACTGGAGGAAAAGCGACGCCAACACCGCCTCCCAAACCAAGGCTTCGGGTGAAAGAGCCTGAGCCTATAGCATATACATTAACGCCAAGTACAAGTGGCGTCGGGCCGACATTAAGCGTTCCATCTTTTGGATCCGTCCCTGCTTTTCCTACATAAAAAGCGCTTATAGGCTGCTTATTGCCCGAAACTGTGCCGCAAATTGATATATCCTCCTGGCTGTTAGATAAAATAGCAGGGAATTTATAGAACAAAGGATCACTCATACTTGGGTCGAAGAGTGTACCTGCTTGCACTAAAGCTGGTACGGTAGTTGCCTTCTCACACCCCTTACCCTGGCCAGTAGGATCCCCCGTTACATCAAGCTGGTACCAGCGTATACCACTTCTGTCAGCAGTTGTAGGATCACATATTCCATTGGAATTGACCAAAAGGCAATGGCCTGTATATATTTGTTTCTTATTAATATGGCTTGTATCTGCCAACCGGTCATCAAGGAATTCTAATTTTCCAAAATTGCCATAGAGCAATGTTGGAAATGGCGAATACCCTATTGGGTCACTTTCTTTCGCATATGTTTGCATTACATCAAAGATTATAGGTCCCACTAGTGAAGGCGAATCACTTCCCGCATCAAGTATGCGATACAGCCGCAATTTACCAAAATATACCGGATCAGTAGCAATCGCATATCCAAACTTAGGACAAGGGTCCTCAAAATTATTAAGCCCAAATACAGTGCTGTTTGCCCGGTAATCCTGCTGATCCCCTACAAAATTTCCATTGGTATCCTTAGTAATATCAGGAAAAGCCGTAATAACCACGGGACCATCGCCTTTATAAAGCGATTTCTTTTGAATAACAAAAAGCGTATTACTCAGCCAGGGGACGTTAGCTGGAAGTGGTTCACCATTATTTTGAACATAGTTTGCAATAGACACATATAAAGCATTTTGGTCAATACCCATGGTAGGATAGTCCCCAAACACGCCACCTGGAGCAACGTTGCTAGGACAACCATTGCTATCTGGAATAATAGTGTAATCAAAAACTGAAAGCACCGTCCATGTTGTATCATCACTAATAACCCCGCTATCGCTGACTGCGATGGTAAAACCATTATTACCAACAGTCTGAGGGGCTCCCTCATAATCCATATTCAATTGTAATGACACGAACTTATCAGCGAGCCGATCATAAAATATGCGTGCATCGGCGTTCGTAATATAAATATTAAAATCTCCGTCCATATTCGTCACAGAGGCACCTTCGTTATCCATAATACCATCGCGTTTGCCAGTTCGGTCAAAGCTTACTATACCGGTATTATCACCCATCACAAATTGTGTGAGGCCAATAACTCCATATGTATCAGGAGGTGTTCCAAAAAATTCAGGACTCATACCATTTTGGCCAGCAACAAATGTAACGCCTAATGTTTGAGGAGGTGGCGTTAGTGAATTTGACACAAATGGATTTGGAAAGAATGCTCCTGGTAGAGCATTTGGATTAAATTGCGGCACGCTTCCATTAACCGGTAAAAGCGGAACAAGCGGTGAACACGCAGAGGCTGAAACCTGCTTATTTGATGCCTTTATAAGGCCCTGAACACGTGTCTTTTTATTTTTAGGGATATGAAATGTTCTTCCTTTAATTCCCCTATCATCCGACACTAAGCCATGGACGGCTTGGGCGATGCCCAGGGATAAAAGTAATAGCAGGGATAATATTTTTTTCGGTACCATTATAACTCCTTTTTTTGATACTACTATGCTTCACATTAATAAGGTATTTTGTAAACTTCGGCGTTCCTTTAAAGTAGTGGTGTTAGCAAATTTTTTACCTACGAGCAGCTTAAAAAAAGCCGCCCTACGATGCAAGAGATAGCGCAAAATACGATTACTGTTAGCCAGAAAACTGAGCCCAGAGTTATAATGATCGATTTTCAGCCTCACTCAATGTACACATAACGCCCATTAATAAATCACGAAAATGTTTGTCTCCTTGGGTATAGCATTCCTGGAAAACAGAATTGCTATTTTTCTTGCTAACAGCTTGTCCGATTTTCTACACTCAAATAAAGTATGCAAGAATATGCATACTGAACACCACCAAAAAAACTTTAAAAAGGAGCTACCATGACCACATATTCAAAACTTTCTATGCTTACATTATTTGCGTTGAGCATATTCATATCAAGCGAATCATCTGGCGCTTGCTGTATTAATCCGCTTAATCCTACTTCGAGTGATACTCCCTTAGGAAGCTCCTACGCACTTTTTTTAAATGATGGCTGTTTGGCCACGGCGAACGGTTATGATAAATTTGGGAGTATTTCAACCTTTGCGTACGATACAACTACCTGCTCTTTTGCTGCAGGGTCAAATTTTGCTTTAAACTTTCAACCCCTTTTTGGCTCATTAGCATTCCTGCCCAACTGCAACCTTTTATTAGCAGCAGACTATGCCCGCTCGACCCTGCGTGTTTTTGAAGTGGCAAACTGTCAGCTTACAGAAATTACACCCGCAATAAAAGTAACACCCAACCCTCGATCTGTGGCAGTTTCACCAGATGGAAGCTGCGTAGCAGTTCTTTCGGCCACGGTTTTGCAATTATATTGTGTGAGCCCAACCTGTAATTATTTACCGCTGTGCGACACAATGACATTTACTGGTCTTAACCTTTCCAATCTAGCATTTGCGCCAGCCTCCTCGGGTTGTAATTTTCTAGTGCTAACCACACAAGGCAATACGATTATCCAAGTTCCCTACACGCCAGCTACCTGTACACTGGGAACCCCTAATTCAGTTGCCATAACTGGGGCAACTTCTACTTTTGCTCTCGCCTTTGCACCAAATGGGGACTGCTTAGCAGTCTCAGACACGGCGAGCAACGTATTGTATCTTTTTAGTATTAATGCGTGTGATTTAACCCTTTTGCAAACTATTTCATCAAATGGAACAGTCCCACGAAGTATTGCCTATACAGCAGATAACGCATGCCTTGCCGTGGCGAATAGCGCTGTTGTACCCAATATCACCATTTTCCCCGTAAATTCAGATTGCACGCTTGGTAGTAAATCTCAAGTACTTTCAGCCCCAAACCCTTATTCACTCGCATTTTCCCCACAACCGAGCAACTGCAACTTGCTAGCAGCAGCATCAGACTCGCTTACAAACGGCCTTCTTATCTTTAGAAGCTGCGCGGCACCAGTTCTTACCATTTCACAAACGTGTAAAGGAAAAATTTGCTCAGATGGTAAGACAACTTACAAAATTACCGTAAGCAATACGGGGACAGCAAATGCGACTCAAGTAACGGTAACAGACATATTGCCATCATGTCTTACCTTCAAACAGGCTAGCGGCGCAAACTGGCAGTTTACGAATGCCGGCCAAACAGTTACCGCTGTGCTTGCTCTGCTTGAACCAGGTCAAGAAGCGTCATTCGAGATAATTGCAAAAGCGCGCTGCTGCTCAGGACAGACGATTACTAATCAGGCCTCTGTGGTAAGTAATGAAATCACAACTCCTGTAGTATCAACCTGCAGTTCAGTTGTTGAGTAGACAACGCAAATAGACTGAAGATCTAGCCTCGCCGGCCTTTAAGTGTTTAAAGGCCGGCGATTCAGGCCCCACCGGGCGAACCAATATTCGCCTCCATGCAAAAACCAAGCCCACTGGCAGCCGATTGTAAAAAGAAAAAGCAGTTCTCGTAAGCCCATTTAACATTGTTGCTGACGCTCTCCTTCTTAAAAATTTCACAAAGGAACAAGTTGGTGAGCTTTATAAACAACATACACAGGAAACCGGGCAAATTTTTACACATCTTCTCATCTTTGACAGAGATCCTCTTAGAACTTGGGATGAAAAGATTTTTACCACAACCAAAACAGCATAATAGAAAATAATCAGTCTCGCTTGAAGTAATTAATTATTCTGATAGAATATATTATAGGATGTAAAAAAAGACACCCAGCTTCAAGAGGAGAATAATTCATGAAAAATGTATTTACAAGTTCGGTGCATGAGAATCTCTTATTTGCCCTCATTTTAGTTTCTATCCCTGCCCTACGGGCAATGGAAAGGCTTGATGTACCTACAAAGGAAAGTGCTGAAAAGCTTTTGGCAAAGCTTGATACGATTAAGCCAGTGTCAAAGAAGCCAATCCTCAAGATACCATCTTATGTTTTTGAAAACTGCAACCAAGTTACCAGGCATGCATGGAGCGCCGATCATCTTGCAAAGCTAAGAAAAGCTGCTGGCAATGTAACGCGAGAAATACTTCAAGAAAAATGTTCAAAGAATGGCGTTTTCAATCTTCAATCCTACACAGCCATGGTAGAAACCTATGAATGGATCAACGCTCTTAATTACATTGAAACTCACCTTCAGGCAAAGGATTCCTCTGTCCCCACCGTTCATGAAATTAAAAAGATTAATTACTATGCCACTCGCTTAACTTCAGAAATCCCAGGAGAATTTCGGCAAGGAGACAAGCAATGGCCATTAGGTACCCCCACTCTTGAAGAATTTATTTTTTTTCAAACGATGGATGGGACCATTTTTCGTAAAAAGCTTTTCAATGGAGAGCACTACATCACGTATAATCCTAAGACTACCGATATACCTATTGAGGGAATAAAGGCTCTATTAGAGCATTACAAAAATGACAATTTGTGTGAAACGGCCGCAAGGCATCATACAGATGCTGCAACTGCAGCTCTCTTGGTATCCAGACCAATCAATCCCGACATAGTGTATAGCTGGCTGGCGGAACAAGAAGGCTCAAAAGAGTGCACCATTAATTTTGATGAATGGAGGAAGCGGAGAATACACATATTCCCCTCCTTTAAGATAGCCCCTGTACTCTTGTCCAAGTTTTTACACGATTTGCAAATGAGCTCCCATTCACCAGTCATAAAGGCTATTCTGATCTGGCTCGAAATTGTTCGCATTCATCCTTTTGAAGACGCACATAAAAGAACAGGAAAATTAGCGGCCTCAAGAATCCTTCTCCAAAACGGCTATCTCCCACCTCTCATCACGAGAGAAGATGCCGAAGAATATAAAGAGCTCTTAAAGAAGGCTCTTCGAACCTCCGATGAGCCCGTCGCGTTTGTCCAGTTCATCGTGCGATTAATCGATAGAACCCAAAGGAATCCTGAAATTTTGAAACAATTAGGTCTTCCAACTCCCTGATGCAATAGTCATTTTAAGTTCCTGCCGTAAAAGAAATGAGGGTGTCTCACGTAAAGTGAACACCTTCATTTCTACTTCAAATTCATGCCCAAAAAAACTGTAAGCTGATTCTGGCATAAGGGAGCATGCATTTGGTGATTACCGCTTGCTGGTTTCCAACAGCGCGCGGGCATTTTTGGAACATATGTATGTTGGTGCAAAACATCAAAATCTGGATGAAGTGTACTATCTTATGGAAAATTTACATTTTATTAATGCCGAACTTATGCAGCAAGCATTGGAGAACTGCACATCTATAAAAGTGAAATGATTAGTGCTCTGTCTTGCAAAAAAACAAAATGTTCAATGGTTTAAAGATCTCAATCTTAGCAAAATCAAACTGGGCAGAGGCATACGTCAAGTCGTAAAAAATGGAACATATGACCCAGAGTTTCAAATAACCTATCCAAAATCTTGGAATAAACATGAAAATGAAGTCTGATTTTGAACATCAAGTTCGGCTTCTTATTACGGTATTGGAATCAACTGCAAGCAACACATCTTTTGTTCTTAAATGAATATATAAGTAAGTGCGAAAAGCTTACTCTACTGTCAAAGATTTTGCTAAATTACGCGGCTTATCAATCGGACGATCAAGCACTTTAGCAATATGATAGACAAAGAATTGCATAAGGCCCGTCATAGCAAGAGGGCCAACAGTGGATTTACTCGGGGAATAACGAAAGCACAATCAGCAAGTTCGATCAACTCTGTCTGCCCTTCAAAAGCAAAGACTACGACATGCCCGAAGCGAGCTTTCACTTCTTGCGCATTAGATACAAGCTTTTGATAAATAATCGGATCAAGAACCGAAAAAATAAATACAGGCATTTGCGCGTCAACAAGAGCAAGAGGCCCATGCTTAAGCTCTGCTGCAGGATAGCAATCGGTAAAAATGTAAGAAATTTCTTTTAATTTAAGTGATGCTTCCATAGCAAAGGGATAGCTAATATGCCTGCCCAAAAACAGTGCATGCTTAAATTGAGCATAATAAGGAGCCAGTTTTTGAATGATATCTCTCTTATACTGCTCAATTGAGCTTTCAAGAACTTCAGCAACTATCAACAGCTCATCTTCTGCCGTTTTTAAATCTTTGTGCTTTAATAAGCCCTTTTTCAAGCGCTATTTTATGTGCAAGCCAATAAAGAGCTGCTACTTGCGCAGAAAATGCTTTTGTTGAAGCAACAGCAACTTCAGGTCCTGCATAAGTGGGCAAGTATCCCTTCGTTTCTCGCACCATCGTACTTGAAATAACGTTCACCAAGGCAATAGTATGCACCCCAGCGGTATTTAAAAAGCGCACTGATTCAAGCGTATCTGCCGTTTCTCCCGATTGGGAAATAGCAATAGCTATACTATTTTTTTCTGGGAAAAAAGCTCATATAGCGCATTTCAGAAGCTAAAGAAACTTCCGTTTTTACATGAGCAATTGATTCCAAGAAAAATTGAGCTACACGAGCAGCATGCCATGAAGTTCCACATCCTACTAACTTGATACGCTGAATATCTTTTAGCTGCTGACTGTGTAAGACCCATCATGAGTAGGCACTATGATTGCTTGCGCATGATATTTATATACCGTATCTTGAATTACCTTCTTCTGCTCATAAATTTCTTTAAGCATAAAATGTTCATATCCCTGCTTCATATCGGAAGTCCAAGGAATATCAACAATTTGGAAATTCAAAGGCAATAGGATTCCCCTTAAAATCATAGAGCTCAACCTTATTTTGCTTGATAAAAGCAAAGCTTTCATCAGGCAAAAACAACATCTTATTGGTCTTACCCGCAAAGGCAAGAAGATCAGATGCGACAAACATCTCATCATCTCCACTTCCAATGCAAAGAGGCGAGCGCTTACGCGCAACAAGCATCAGATCAGGATATTCGGACATAAGAATTGCAAATGCATAAGCACCTTCAAGACTGACTTACTAAATCAACAACAGCCGTCTTTGAGATTTTTATGGGTTGCAAGTAAGTGATTCAAAAAGATGAGCAATCGTTTCAGTATCAGTTTGCGATTGGAAGATGTGCCCCTGCTTCCTGCAAACGTTGTTTAAGCTCATGATAGTTTTCAATAATGCCATTATGCACAATCGAAATTGTTTTATGACAATCAAAATGAGGATGCGCATTTTCTGTTGAAATAACCCCATGCGTTGACCAGCGCGTATGGCCCATGCCCACATGGCCATCAATAGGAGACTTTTCAAAGTTCTTAAGAAGATTTGAAACGCCACCCTGGGACTTTGTATAAATGACGCGATGATCTTGAGGATGCAAGCAGGCAAAGCCGGCCGAATCATATCCTCGATACTCAAGACGCGTCAAGCCTTCCATAACGAAAGAACGACTAAAATTTTTACCAACATAGCCCACAACACTGCACATAGGGTCCCTGACTATTAACGCTTAACAAACTGGAACTTACGACGAGCTGCTTTTTGTCCATATTTTTTACGTTCTTTAACTCGTGCATCAACGCTTAAGAGACCATGCTGACGCAATAACGGACGCAAATCTGGATTAATTTCAAGCAACGCACGCGCAATGCCTAATTTAACTGCATCAGCCTGAGCAGAAATACCACCGCCCATCTACATTGACTTGAACATCATACTTTGATGCGCTTGTGGATAGACTGCAAATGGCAAAGATGCGGCCATGCGAGTTGTTTCAGTATCAAAATAATGTGCATAATCTCTTTCATTAACCAGAAGATCGCCCTTCCCTCGTCGTAGCCATACTCGAGCAACCGCTGTTTTGCGCCGCCCAACGCCATGGGCAAGGGAGCACCCGCTTTTGCTTTAGGAGCCTTACCCGCTGCTCTTGGTGCTGCCGGACGGTGAGCAGCTTCTTTTAGTTTAGCGTCTCTTTTTACTGTCATAGAAACCCTTTTATATATAATATACGCCTGGAGCCGATGATCGGATTTGAACCGACGACCTACTGATTACGAATCAGTTGCTCTACCAGCTGAGCTACATCGGCGCTTTCTTTAAAAAACACTTTATTAAGTATAGCAAAAGCATGCAAATATACAAACCAGGGCGCAGCCCAGGAAGCGATTTTCTGGGTAAAAAAATAAAATTTCAGCAATTTTTCAGGCACACTTATTACTTATCACGCCCTAATGAACTTTCCCGGAAACTCTTTCTATTAAAAACTAGTGACCCCTTTTTACATTTTAAATGAGCCGCCGAGCAAAGAAAAATGATTTGCTTGATTTTTTTTCAAATTGCGTTAAATTATTAACGTCACTAAACAATTATAATCCTCAAAACCAATCTCCTGTGCCGAAGGGTCTAAACAATGAAAAATTTTATGGTTCTCTCCTGTTTTATACTCCTAGCATCTATTCCGGTCGCTGCAATGGAAAGCCCGGCAGAAAAGACAAAACCCGCAACTAAATATGCCTTGCCTACAGTGATTGCCAATCAGCGAGTGGTAGCGGCTTTCGGTAATTTTAAAATGATTACAGACGGTGCATATTTTAACATGATGGGTGCATTTATAAATAAACATCCTGCGATAGAACAAATTCTTGATATACTCGGAAAAAAAATTGATAAGCAGATAAGTTTGGTTTCCAACCAAGAGTCTCTTAAAAAGGCCGATCAGGTCATTGTTTTCTGGATTCTGAATCGTGATGATGGGTACACCTTTTTTGATATACGAGACGCTCTAAGCCCCGCTTTAAAGATGGCATTTAAGGCTCAGAAGAAGCATGTGATAACAATTACCTATCGATCAGATAGCCAAAGTGCGCTAGAAGCAGCGTCAAACTTAGTAGCTAATGGTAAGCTAAATGATCTGTACCATATATCTTCATCATCTCATTTGGTGTGCCAAGATAACCACGAACTTTTTGACATCGACCATAATGGAAAAGCACTCGAGGAACTGGCTAAAGCCATGCTCTAATTCTAAAGCTTCCTGGCATCTACCAGCGCGGCGCTGGGTGAAGTTATAATTTCATAAATAATAAAATTATTGACTATCGCGATTATTATTTATTAATATAATAGAAAAGAGATAGTTTATATAAATAAAGGAGAATTTCTATGAAAAAACTACTACTTGTTCTTGCACTCTTTTCTAGCGCTACGATCCTATCGGTGAAGCTTGAAGAAGGTGCAACGGAAAAACAGCGTAAAGCAGCACAAGATTTAATTAGAGATATAGAACAAAAAACAGCCTTGTTTATCAAGTGCAATAAATGGGTACGCCCGGAAAACGTCCAGAAATTACATCAAGCAATTGTCGACATTGGCGAATATAGTGAATGGGATATAAAGCGTCTTGCTTCAACTAATGAAGATGCTGAGCATCTATGGCAATGTGTAGTCAAAAAATAATTTTTTGAAATAAGATTCTACTAAAATCGGGCAGACAGAGCTGCCCGATTTCTTCTACTTACCTTCTTCCAAAGCTTCCTGGCACGCCAAACAACGTGTGGCATTTGGGAAGAGTAACAACCGCTTTTCAGAGATGGGATTCCCACATTCTGTGCAGATGCCATAGGTCCCGTTGTCGATCATTTCAAGAGCTTTATTAATCATCTGGTACTCATCAAGCTCATTGTTATGCAACGAAATCTTAATTTCTTCCAACGATGATGATAAAGCCTGATCGCCAGTGTCTTGCACCTGATCATCTGACACTTTCTCTTTATAGAGTAAGGACATGGCCACCTCTAATTCTGCTTTTCTGTTAAGCAGCTGTTGTTTTACTTGTTCAAAATTGCTCACCTTTTTTCCTCGTATTTTTAAAAAATTGCTCTAATAACCTTTTTGATTCTTCTTCTAATACGCCACCGGTTATCCCCTTGATATGCTTAGTGTATAAACGAGGCATAGTCTCTTTGTCAATATGATAGCCAAAAAGTGGCGACTGAGCTCCGTACACTAATCGTTTTATTCTGCTTAAACATATCAATCCCATACACATCAAACACGGCTCAAGAGTAACATATAATGTGCACCCTTCCAACCGCCAGTCCTCCAACTTTTTCCCCGCCCTTTCAATTGCGCGTATTTCAGCATGGCGACTTTGGGAATGAGACTCTTCCGCTTTATTATAGGCACTTGCCAAAACCATTCCCTGCGGACTTACAACCAGGGCGCCTATGGGAATTTCCCCCCTATCATATGCCTTTTGGGCATAGCTAAGGGCTCGCTTCATATAATATTTGTCAATTTCGGTCGCCGTAGTTACGATCTTATCAAGCAAGGATCACACCCCAAGAAGCTGTCAGGATACAAATCAACAATTTTTTCTATAAGAGCTACGAGCTCTTCTTTTTTCGTGGTCTGCAATAGTTGCGCCCATTGTATCCTATCAGGGATTTGAGCCGGCTGCTCATTCCAGAGAGCAAGTAACGCAGCTATATGTTTACACGGAACAACCCGATTTGTATAACATGTACAGCAGGAATTAGCAATCCCCCTTTGATCAAAAATTATTCTCACGCTATAACTCGGGCTCGTAGCCCCCTCGCAAATTCCTCTTAACGTCATCCATTCACGATAAAATACATAGAATGGGCGCTCTTCCAAATAATTCTTTCCAACCAGATACATCTGTGCACCACAGTAGTCAATTACGCGCTCTTTAGCAATATCAGGAATGGTATTCATGCGTTCTTTTCCTATAAATTTATACAGGGATATCCCTTTTATTGCGTTACTGTTTTATAGCATACCCAAAGTATCATCCCGATGTAAATATTTATCGCAATCAATTTCAAAAAAAAATTTCAACAATAAATTTAATATAAATCTTAAACTAGCAATTTCGCCTTGTCAAAACGATGATTTTCGTCTATAATTAATAACATCATTACAACAGAAAACCGGAGCGCATATGTCAGATGACGTCAACAAAAAATCTTCACAAAAACCGGCAGAATATAGCGCGGAATCCATTCGCGTACTAGAAGGTCTTGAGGCTGTTAGAAAACGACCTGCCATGTATATTGGCTCTACCGGGTCACAAGGCTTACATCATTTAGTCTATGAAATTGTCGACAACTCTGTCGATGAAGCCCTTGCAGGTTTTGCCAACACCGTAAACGTTAAATTGTATGAAGATGGGTCCTGTTCAGTTGAGGATAACGGACGGGGTATACCAACGGGCATTCACCCTACTGAAGGTATCTCTGCGGCCGAAGTCGCTCTTACAAAGCTGCATGCGGGAGGTAAATTTGACAAAGCTTCCTATAAATACTCCGGCGGACTTCATGGTGTCGGCGTTTCAGTAGTAAACGCATTGTCCAGCAAGCTCTATTTAGAAATTTATCAGGATGGTAAAATCTTCGCTCAATCATATGAGCAAGGCAAACCGCTCGATTCCTTACATGTTATCGGGACAACTAAAAAACGGGGCACCTATATTCGATTCACCCCTGACTCAGAGATTTTTAAAGAAACAGTCGAATTCAATTTTGACGTTTTATCTGCGAGGCTACGCGAACTTGCCTTTTTAAACAAAGGGCTGCGCATTACCATTGAAGATGAGCGTTCAAATAAAAGCCATGACTTCTTCTATGAAGGTGGCATAGTCTCGTTTGTTGAACATATTAATGCAAAGAAAACACCGCTCTTTCCCGAAGTCATTTATGGTTTTAAGGAAGAAGAAAGCTACGTCCTTGAATGCGCACTCTCGTATAACGATGGGTATGGAGAGCAGCTTATCTCGTTTGTAAACAATATAAATACCATAGAAGGCGGTACGCACGTTGCCGGGTTGAAAGGTGCTCTTACCAAGGCATGCAATAAGCGAGCTCACGAATATCACCTGCTTAAAGAGCAAGAAAGCTTTTCAAGCGACGACGTACGTGAGGGCTTAGTCTGTGTACTTAACATCAAAATAGCCGAAGCACAATTTGAAGGCCAAACAAAAGCCAAGCTTGGCAATAGTGAGGTTAAAGGAATTGTTGAATCATGGGCATTCGCAATCTTGGATGCCTATTTTGAAGAACATCCTAACGTTGCTAAAAAAATATTACAAAAAGCGGTCATTGCTCAACAAGCCCGTGAAGCTGCACGAAAAGCTCGTGAGCTTACCCGCAGAAAGACTGCGCTTGAAAGTGTCGTTCTCCCAGGTAAATTAGCCGACTGTTCAAATGAATCTCCCGCTGAAAGCGAACTATTCATAGTTGAGGGGGACTCTGCAGGAGGTTCTGCCAAACAGGGGCGTGACCGGCATAGCCAGGCAATTTTGCCGCTGCGCGGTAAGATCCTTAACGTGGAAAAGGCGCGCCTTGATAAAATTCTTTCAAATGAAGAAATTCGCAATCTCATTACCGCGATTGGATCGGGAGTTGGTGAAGCCGATTTTAATATTGAAAAGGCACGCTATCATAAAATCATCCTCATGACCGATGCTGACGTTGATGGTGCTCATATTAGAACACTTTTGCTTACGTTCTTTTTTAGATATATGAAGCCTATCATTGAAAAAGGCTATCTCTATATTGCAAAGCCACCATTATATAAGGCAAAAATAGGCAAAAGGGAAGAATATTTAAAAGATGAGCGCTCATTCAAGCGGTTCCTGTTTGATTGGGTACGCGACCATGCAACGCTCGCCGTCGATGGAAAAGAGACGGACCCAAGTATGTGGGCGGGATTGCTCGATAATCTTCTCATCTACCTCGCATTGATAGAAGAAACAGCCCATAAATTTAAGTTAACCTACGAACAGTGTGTTGAACTCATCTCTTTCTTGCGAGATATGAAATGGGAGAAGTCACTAGGTCTTGATTCATTAGTTGAAGAATTGGGGCAGTATTTTAAACGATACGTAGTAGAGATAAAGCATACAGAGGCCACTGAAGATAGCATCCCAAAAACATTTATCACCTTTAGAATACTCAACAATGAATGGCAAGTAAGCACCGACTTCTTTACTGACCATGAAGCCCAAAAGCTCCTTGCCAAAACAAATGAACTCGCATTCCTTCAAGTTCCTTGGGTATTACGAATCAAGGAGAAAGACAAGTTTCTGTCGGGTGAGGGAATATTAGGGGTAATTTCTGCGGTCAGCAAAATAAGTAAGCCCTATATGACAGTCCAACGGTACAAAGGTCTTGGTGAAATGAATCCTGAGCAGCTCTGGGAAACATCGATGGATAGTAAATCTCGGTCATTAACGCAAGTATCAATTGGTGATGCCCTCGAAGCTGATGCCTGGTTTGATATCCTCATGGGCGGTGAAGTTAAAGGACGGCGTGAGTTTATCGAAGAAAATGGCCATTTTGTTAAAAATTTGGATATATAAAATTAGATGAACGGCTTTTTTGTGCCTACCGCTGAGATTTATTGCAGCAAAAATTTAAGCTTTTTATCGTCTTATTCGCCTGCGGCGGGCGTTATTTGCTTTAGCAACCGCGCCTATGCGGCGGGCAGCAGGGCGCTGCGCGCGCCCATGCACCTGCGGCAGCGCTTCGCCTGCACCGACCAATGGGGTCTGTCCCAGACACCCCTTGGAAACCCCCCAAGCTCGCTAGCACTCCCTCAACTCTCGCGGAAGTTGGGTATTCAAATACCATATCCCATTGCTAATAACGTAATTACGAGGACATCCAGCTTACAAATGCTACATGGCATTGCTAATCATGTAATTACGGAAACATTCAGTTTTCAAATACCATATCGCATTGAGAAACACATGACTACGCATGCATTCAGCATCCGAATATCACAGTACATTGCAAATACCATAATTACGCAGACATCCGGCTTTAAAACACAACCGAACGCTGCTTATGTGATTAAGAGAATTCTCGGCTTTGAGACACCAAATTTTCCTGCTAAGCACGCCGTAATTATGCGCAGTTTCCAATTCCATGAAAATAGAACTGTTAGAACGAAATACTTTAGAATACCACCCCTATTTGGAAAAGGAACGGAGGAAGTTCCTTATCAGCGCGTACTGGTTGAGGGTGCCGGAAGCCGGAGCGGCGTGCCGCGCAGTGCTGAGGTGCCCGAGTTACGCACACCCCATGGTCAAGGGAGGCATCCCTTGACAAACCCTTTGCCACTCGCCGTGTAGGCGCCGCTGGCCGCGTAGGCCTTAAAAATAAAAACAAATAAATTAATACTAGATTTAAACCGAACATGATTGAGAAAACTTTATCTTACATCAACAAGCATTCGCTTATAAAGCCCAATACTACAATTGTAGTAGGCCTTTCCGGCGGCCCAGACTCCGTTTGTCTGCTCCAGGTACTCAAGCAGCTACAGCCGAAACTCAATCTTACTCTGATCGCAGCCCATCTTGATCATGAATGGCGCAACGATTCGTCCCAAGATGCACTCTTTTGCAAACAGTATGCTGAATCCCTCGGCATTGAATTCATACAATCAAAAGTATCCCAGATAGATAACCAAAAAAAATATAATGGATCACACGAAGAACAAGGTCGACTCCTACGCCGCATCTTTTTTAAGTCAGTTGCTGATCAGTACAAAGCAGATTCAATCGCGCTGGGGCATCATCAGGATGATCAGCAGGAAACGTTCCTTTTGCGCCTTATTCGCGGAGCTAGCATAGCGGGGCTTGCTGGGATGAAGCCGCAAGACAAAGAATATATCCGCCCTCTTCTTGGTCTGTATAAAAAAGATATCCACGAATATCTTGAGAGAAACAACTTAACCTATGTGCATGATAGCACAAACGAAAGCGATACATTTTTACGTAATGCTTTGCGCTTAAAAGTTCTTCCCGCTCTAAAAACATGTGACAGCCGTTTTAATAAAAACTTTGAAAAAACCCATGCCCATATTCAAGAAACCGATGCTTTTATAGCACGACTTGTTCAAAAAATATTTCAAGATTTAGCACGAACAGAAGATGGCGAAATATGGATTGATATTGAAAAACTTCTGGCAGCAGACACATTTCTTCATCATAGCCTCTTGCTCACTTGGCTTTGTGCAGCCCAAGTTTCATTTACTCCATCAACGGGATTTTTTGAAGAGATAATCCGCTTTCTAAAGAATTCCGGGTCACAACACCAGCCGGAAAAGAATTGGAAAATTGTAAAAAAAGTCGGTGTAGCGACCATTAAAAAGCTTTTAACAAACACAATATAAGCCTAGTAAACCGAATTAATTTTAAGGCCTCATTCTAGCTTAATCAACTGTCCAGTTTTTGGGGACCACCACATTTTATTTTTGATCGTGTCGATGGCAGCCTTCCTAATGTTAAAGCAATCCTCTTGCAGGAGTCTTTTTTTGCAAGGCCCCCTATAAATTAAGGCTCTTTTATAGTATAGTAATTGTGTAAAACTTTTCATAATTTGCAATGTCTTTCTTTATAGAATTTGTTTCCAATATATATTCTATCAGAAAGATTTTGCATTTCATCTTAGACTAAGTCGTATAAAATTACGGCAATTGCAGATAATTGCGGGAGAAGAAAGGGGAAAAATATGCTTATTTTATTTTTAATCCTCGTATTATGTCCTTCCGCTCTAAGAAGTATGGAAAAATCAATTGACGCTGTAGTCCCTGATTCCGTTCCTCTAGTTCTTTATCATCTCCCTCTCAGTGAGGAATTGCTGAATCGCATTGATCTACTATGTTCTAGCAATTCTGATCCCTATAAAGCTCTCAATTTAGTAGAAAACGAGCTTAGGCAAGCTAAGCGAGATTATGCCAACGATAAAACGTTGTGCTATGCACTCAGGCAAAAGTCTTTTGCTGCACATGTGGCTACGATACTTAAACAAATTAATGCTTTCTATGAGAAAGTAACCCTGCCTACGATTGAGCAGGATTTACGCTTAATTAAGACCTGTATTTTTGACCAGCTTTCTGTAATAATGAGTCGTTTTATTAAAGAAAGGTTTGTTGCTCAGTGTAATTGGGACGTTCATGAGGACGTCATGGTGCCTTTGGCTCCCATTACTGAAAAATTTACCAGAATTCTGCTCGCAGTTGACAACAAGATTTGTCTCTTGACCCACGCCAAACCCAAAACTACCTATCTGCCCTTAGAGTCAGCTAAAGGCTTTGTTATTCAACAAGATGGAAAAGCGAGCAAGGAAGTATCCATAGAAATACAACAAGACGATTCGGACGCAGAGAAAATACAAAAGATACATGCTCTTTTGAATCCCACAATTTTGACCAAGCAGTCGAGGGATCATGATGACTTAGTAATACTTGATAAATATTCGATGCACACTGATAATTCAGATAAAGTCGCGACGAGCATCAAAACTACGACGCACCTTCGTGCATCTATAGGGCTGACAGGCAGATCTTTGGAGCAAGACGCGGTAAGCATATCTTTATGGCTTCTAGGATACGTTCTTCCCACTGCAACTTTCAGCAAGCCCATTCGACTTTATAATAACGACTTTCTCGTAAATCAAGATACCGACTTTCTCATATGGGAAGTAAATGAAGATCTTGAAGTACTTGAAGTAAAGAAAGATAATGCGTACCCATCCCAATTTGAAGGCTTCGTGGCAAAAACGAAACAGGCCATCGTTAAAACAAAGTTTTCACATAACGGCGCCCTGTTATTCTTTTGCTATCCGCTCGGATGGATTTTATTTGATCTGCCGTCTAAACGCAAGATGATAGATCAATCTGTCATAAATTCATCTGTATCGGAGTCAAACTCCTCGATTTCCTTTTCGATATCAACAACAGCATCTTTTCCGGCTGTAGGTACTTTTTCACATGATGACACTATTTTGGCAGTTGCTGATAATCAGCAAAACAAGCTTTATTTTTTTGATACCAAAACTGGGCAACTTCGTTATGCCTATCCTCTTTTGAATACCTCTCATAACCAAATTCAGCTTATGAAGTTCTCTTTAAATGATAGCTGCATCATTTTTTTGAGGGGCCAAAATGACATAAAAGAAGCTAAACTTCTTAATATCCATCCAGCTGGGGTGATTCGAGAGTTTGAAACCAAAACAGATGGTATGGATATTCTTATATGGCGCAAGCCTGTATTTGAGGAGTTGTTTCTAAAACAAGCGCTCTCGCGTAGTTTCAAGAATCAAAATCCAGCTGAGAAGAAAGAAAGAAATCTGAACAAGGAGTGTGAAGAAGTACTTTCCAAACTTTGCTCACAACGCCAGTTTTATGAGCTTGATCTAGGATTTTGGCGGGCTTCCTCTGCAGCCAAGGAGCATATTGGAAGGGTACACATAGTGCATAACGGGATGGAAAATTTTGCAGGTGCTCCTGAACGAGCACACAACAATTCTGCATCAATCAACAAAATTGTCCCGGCAGATGATGAGAAAGAGAACGTTGCGCTCGATGAATCAGTTCGCTTCGGCGAAAATGATACAGATACATTTTATTGTGCACTTGCAATAGATGGTGAAGGCATGCATGCACTGATACCGGCAATTATTTTGAAGAAACTTGAACAGATAACAAAAAGTCCCGTATACGAGCTTTTTGACTGTATTGTGGGTTCTTCCTTTGGCGGCATTGTAGCACTTGGGCTTGTAGCTTCTCTCGATGGCCATCAACCACTCTTAACAATTGAAAAAATTATTAATCTGTTGCGCAAACATGGCGATGCTATTTTTGCTAATAGATCAAGTAGAACACCTCACTATCAATTGGAACCGCTACAAAAGATGCTCGGAGCTTATTTTAAAAGAGCAGAATTCAGCCATGCTTTGACTCGCGTGGTTGTACCGTATATTGAATATAATGCTAAAACTGCAGCCAATGGAGAGCCAATTGTAAAAGTATTTGATAGCGATCAAGCTCTTAGAAATGAACAAGCGGATTTTTTGATGAGAGATGTAGCCTGTGGTACTGTTGCTGGTAGCCCGCATTTTCCATTTTTTCACCTAACAGATAAAGCACAAACAGGCCGTAAAATGGTAGCAGCTGACCCAAATCTTACTAATAAAGCTGCTTGCCTTCTACATGAGACACTCATTGAAAAGGCTCTAGGCCAGGAAAAAAGCGCTTTACAAGACAGACTAGCCGTGCTATCACTAACAATGCCCGTAAAGGATCAAGTGCAAGCAGCGGCACAAGCTGCAATTCATAGTAAATTAAGGGAGTTTTTGCCAAGTGCACTTCAGTACACCCGTTTGAAGCCTACATTCGAGCTTGAAGCTTGTGATGTTGTAAAGCCCTTTGTGCTTGATGCATATCGTGAGAATGCCGAAAAAGTGCTTGAGGGTAATGAACTAATTTTACGCAAACTTTTAGAAAATAAGGATCGTAAACACCAAAAATCAGTGTGATGATTTTCTTAACTGCAAATGCGAAAGGGGAAAAGAGAGTGTTGGCACTTCTTCTCACATTGTTCCTAGGAATGCCTATCCACGCGATGGAGAAAGTCCAGATTGTGTCGACTGTTTCTTTGAGCGCGGAGCAAACTCTCATGGAGTTGCAAACAAAAAGCAATGCCTTTGCCAGGGCTGTTTCATTGCTCAATGAAATAGCCCATCTTAAAATTAAAACGCCTTATATATCACTGGAAGAACTCGCATGCTTCAGCGAAGAACCTGCACTTGTATGTGCTCCTTTTTATGAAGACCTTCTGCAATGCGATGCTATCGATGAGATACATCCTGCGATACAGACCTTGGATAAGCGAATTGATTGGTTAGGCGGCTTTCCAGGCTTCGCGCTTTATCCAACTGAGCTAAAAAGAGAAGCATTTTCTTATTATACTCATTTTAAAAGTGCACTCATGACCCTTCCAAAGGAAAGACGTGCAGAGCTTTTAGCTTCCAAACAGTCGTATTGGATAAAAAACGAAAGCATGGTGATTACCCAGGCTAAAAATAACCCTATTTCTCGTGTGCGCCATTGCGTAAAACTATGTCATCATATGGCAAAGAGGGCCATTACACGACAAGATCTGGCCGATTTGATCGATAGTTTGAAGCGTCCAGAAGAAATTATTGCTCCCTTTTTTAGTGATCTGGCTACGAAAGATAACCTTACCTCGGGTGAACCGGCTCTTGCGGCACTCTGTTCTACGATGCGTGAAGTAGAACTCTCTATTGAAAAGCTCAGCCGCGGGCCTGAAGCAAGCCTCTGCAGAGACTTAATCCCAACCATAAAAGGTGCGCTTGAGTGCTACCAAGTTTTTATGAACAATCTTATCAACGCTTCAAAAAAAAATCGCCTTGCTCTTATAAGTCAAAAACCAGTGCTTGAAAAAACTATGAGCTTGCCTGTGGCACGAGCACAACAAGATATGACTGAAGCGCTTCTAACGCCCAGAAGATTGTTTCATGGAGATGTTTCCCAACTAACGCTTTTAAAATACGACATTATTAGCGCTGCTCAGGCGCAGCCTGATTTTGTTACAGAGGCATTATACGCGCTGAAAGAGCTGCTTATTCAAAGCGATCAATTGGCGACCATAACGGAACTTACACGGCTCATAAACGAATTAAAACAACCCGAGGAGCTGATCGTGCAGCCGGATGCATTACTTTATGAGGAGAGTATATCGGCAGATCACCCTTCTTTAGCGACCTTAAAAAGCAAAGTAGAATTAATACGTAATTATTGTAAAAGTATATTTATTGGGGAAGCGCCGCTGCCAGCAGTTGCCGCATATATAGCGCTGCAAAAACTGTGTGAGCACTATGAAAACTTTATGCAAGAACTTATCGGCCTACCACGAGCGGCAAGAGCGGCATGTATAAGACCTAAAGCGCTTCTTTGTGGAGATGGAATTGAGCCATATCGTATAAGTCAGGACAATGCTTTAGATATTCTTTCGCGAAATGCTCAAGGTGGTGCTGATAGGGTCAATGAGGCTGGTAATCATCCTGTAAAGCCAAGGGGGAACGTACACTTTAAATGTGATCATTGCCAATATCGATTAACCCCTGGCAAAGAGATGGCACTCTATCTGTTTTATAGTGCACTGTTCCCGAGACTGTCTCTTTTAGCCCCATCATGCTTATTAGCTGTATCAAACGTGCTTGCATTTGAACCAACGAAGCCTCATCTGATCCAGGCTTCACGAACAGGTCATGGAATGGGCTTAAAAGATTTTCTTGAACTTGTAGCGGATGGGCATGAATCTGTTGAAAAAATTGATCTTGCTAGCTTTAGTGCTTTCATAGTATGCAGTATCCTTACTAATCCATCTGATTATAAGGCTGACAATTTAATGTTGGAATTCAGAAATAATGCTTACTTTCTGATGGGTATTGATAATGACATGGCCTTGGGCCACTCAATCCTACAAAGTCAGAGCAAACACTTTGACTATCTTCAGCACTTTATTGGGGTAAAAAACGTTCTTTACTTTATTAAAGAGTTGATGAATAAGCCTCTCGCTGATGAAGTGCGTCAACGAATTGTGAATCTTTCTACGAGCGAGTTCCTTCATGATTGGCTTAATAAATTAAGTCAAAAAAATAAAGATTATGAGGATTTAAAAGCACGAGGCCTTTTATCGCAAGAAGATTTTAGTGGATTAGTATTGCCCATGACTCTTCCTTCTGGTTCTATGGCGAGCATGATTTCTAAATTAGAGCTCATGAAAGAGCTTTTAAAAAATAAAAATGTAACACACCATCAGCTTCTTCATGAACTGCAGCCACTCATTGCACGCTATTATAGAGCAGCTTTTGAGAAAACAAAAGATACCGAGCTTGCGTATAGAACCATATATAACGGCCCAGCGATTGAACAAGTACTTGATATGAAATTGAGACTCAAAAAAGATGGTTTAATGACATTTCAGGCCCTCCGCCAAATAAAGGATTCTTCGCAAGGGGCGCATAAAAGCATTGCAGAAGCTTTAACTGAACTTCAGAACAATCTCCATTATCAGGAACAACAAAAAACTGGTGCAACCAGTTTTCATACTACGGTCGAAAATCTGAAGAAAGGTGCTCTAAGCGAACAAGATGCAACACTACGCCTTGTAAATCTTGTGCAACAGTTTCCAGGCACTATAGATGCTGCCGATAGGGCCGGCTATGCAGCATTAGATCTTGCTTTTGAGCAGGGGCTTAAAAAAATTGCTTGCCTGCTTATTAAACTTGGTTCATGTAAGGTACAAAATATTCAGTATGCACTCGATTTTTTTAGCACGATTGTGTTTGATGAAGAAACCGAGGCTGCATTGAGCATACTAGAGAAAGCAAATCCTCACTTTGCATGGAGAAGAAAAATACGTGCGCTCTTTTCAAGCACTGGTAATGGAAAGTCATGTCAAAGTACCTTATTTAAAGGTAAGCATACATTCTCGGCAATGGCAGCCAGGCAGCTTTGGAACGACGTTGGGGTATTTAAGCGTCAAAACAAGTTTGGGCGAAGAGAATTGGGATATGTAGAGCTTAGCCCGCATAAAATATGGTTTAAAAAAATGCCGAGTATATCGGGTTTTGAACACGCCGTAAGTACCCTCATCCTTGATACTTTAGGATATGGTGCAACCTTTACTGATCTTGTGCGTATTGATAATGAGCCTTATTTGATTTCCCTTGGCATCGAAGGACAAAATCTGCAAACAGTATTTGATGAACAGCAGAAGGTCAATAAAGCTGATAATCCGATATGTTTGAAGGAACTTGATCCAGTGAGTACCTCTGCCTTGATTATCATGTCAATGCTTATTAACCCTGAGGATGGTAAGGCCGATAACTATATTGTTGAAAAGCTTCCCTTATCAGAGGGCAAACGCAGCTATCGTCTTTCGTGCATTGATAACGAAAACTCATTTGTTCCTGCATTTGCACTCCAGGGCAAAAAGATACAGCGCCAAGTAAAATGTGTGCTTTTTTGTTTAGATCAGATGAAATCAGCTATCCCTGAAAAAGTAAGTGAGCTCTTTTTAAAACTTACTCCTCTTGATCTGCTGGCAAGTTGGCTCAGGAATCTTTCGACTTTTAACAGTGGCTGTTGTGAATTATTTGACTTGGATGAGCGAAAAAGGTTGTGGAAGAATGGATGTTTTATTGGCGTGCCCCTTGCACCCGGCATGGTAAGCAGACTCTATGATAAGTTTCTTCGCCTACAAAGCATCTTGCAAGAGAACGCGTCAATTACTCATATGCAACTCTTGCATGCATTAGAACCCGGATTAGCAACAGTGTATCAAGAGGGCTTTATTACCCCTAAAACTGTCTATCAGAGATTTGAGATGCTTGATAAACCATTTTTTACCCTCACTACAGAGGGACACCTTGTTTCTTCACAGAGCGCGCAAGCTTTGCTACAGTCACAAAATATACCCATAGCAGAAACGGTCATTGAAGCCGTTAAACAGGGGCATACAATAGGTCCCACCCAGGGGTTGCAGGAATTGCAAGAGATTAAACAGCGCCTTACTAAGCGGGAATTAGGGTCACATCTAGCAACTTTTGCGAATTTAAATGACCAGGAAAAAGAGGACTTTTTACGAAAAATTGATTTTAGCGGGGTAAAAGAAACTGAACAGCACGCCTTATTTAATGCAGCACAAGGAATTCAATGGCAGCAACTCTTTTTAAGAAATGCCCGAGCTCTTACTGACCAAATAGTTAGTAAGTTTACCATCGGTGCCCTTTCAAAACTGGACATAAGCGGATGTCACACGATAACGGATGAATTATTACCAGTGCTTGCTGCCCGATGCGTATGGCTTAAGTCACTTAATCTTTCAAGACTTAAAAAGTTGAAAAGCTTAGCCCAGCAAAGCAGCTTTCTTGGTGTTATTCCGTTGCGCCTTGCTAATTTAGAGAGGTTATGCCTCAATCAATGTCCACTATTGGGGGATATTGCACTCGATGCACCGCAGCTTGTAATCTTGCAGGCAGGCGATTGCCCTCAATTGAGAACTCTTGATGTTGCAAGTCCAATACTGCGAAGCCTTGATATCCGTTCCGATACTGCACTCACTGATACAGCTTTTGAGGGGCTCACAAAAAAATGTCCCTCTCTAAAGACAGTGTACCTTGAGGGTTGCTCAAATATTTCCTCACATGGGGTGCGGCAGTTGGACCCGACCTATCCCGTTGCATTATTATCGAATATCTCTGAAGACATGCGTTTATATATTACAGATTTACTTAAGCAGAATCCTACTTTTTCTTCACTTCATTTGGGTTTTGATAGAATCTCTGATAAAGAACTTGAGGCGCTCTGTCGTGCATTAAAGGAAAATAGAACTGTTACATCGCTGCATCTTGGAGCAAATAGAATTACTGATAGGGGCATACAGCATGTGGCAGGTATGCTTCGATCAAATAAAACGATCGACACGCTCCATTTAGGTGAGACTATGACTACGGGTGCGGGTATTATCGCTATCCTTGAAGCATTGAAATGGAATCAATCGGTAAAAAATTTAAATTTGGGCATATCACATGAAAACCAACTTGCGCAAGCTCTTCATACTGCCGCAATTCAACCCTCCTATGTGCATCTATCGGAAAGCATAAAGCAAAGTTTCCTAAGAATGATGAGTGATAAGCTTCTTACATTTACAAATGATCTTGAAAAATCAAGAATAACAGCTTTGCCGGAAGAAATTCAGTCGTACTTAAAAGAAACACTCGTTAAGCAGTTTTTGATTACATATCTTGCTGTTTTTGGACCTCGTGCAACAGAATTTGAAATTAGGGGACAACTTTATGGAAAATCTTGGAGTCCTGATGGCAAATTATTAGTGGTAGGATCCGAGAATAAGAATTTACGAATGTGGGATTTCAGTACGGATTCGCCTACCTGTAGAGAGCTACAGGCAAATTGTCCTGTGTGCAACGAGTCGATAGCTTGGAGTCCTGATAGCAAATTTTTAGCTATAGGGTTAGATGACAAAATTTTATTAATTGGGGATCTCACTAGAGATGAGCCTACTTATAAAAAGCTGCCAGTCAGTGGTGCTGTGAAGTCGTTATCGTGGAACAGTAATGGCAAATATTTAGCTGTAGCAACAATACCGAGCCATAAAAAAGATAGCTATGTAGAGGTGTGGGATGTTAGCAAAGACAAACCTGCTATTTTTAGCAAGTTTAGTCAGCCTGAATTGATTTATTCAGTATCATGGAGCCCTGATGGCAAGTATTTAGCTACAGGGGCATCGGATATCACCACAAAAGTCTGGGATCTTAGTAAAGATAAGCCTTCATATAAGGAATTTGGGCATATTAAGGACGTTTCTCATTGTACAGTATGCTGGAGTCCAGATGGCAAGTATCTAGGCACAGGGGCAAAAGACAGGCATGGGGGAATTGTGCGAGTGTTGGATCTTAGCAAAGAGAAGCTTTCCTATAAAGAATTAGGAGTTCATGCTTACGAGTTTGTGTCATCGTGGAGCCCTGATAGCAGGTGCATGGTTACCGCAGCAGGGTCTGAGGGCACCTTTATGTGGGATCTGAGTCATGATAAGCCAGCATGCATAAAGTTACACTTTTACGCCAGCCAAGTAAGCTGGTGCCCCAATGGCAAATATATAGCCGGAACTCATGGACTAAACTTCGATAAGATTATTCTGTGGGATTTGGAATGGTATAAACAGGAGCTTACATTGCTACAGCTTTTGCTTATTGTAAAACTTATTAAGGACAAAAATATTCTTGCAGATAAAGCTTGGGCAAGGGTGTATGATAGCATTGATGAGGATAAAAAAAAGATGGTTAGCACTATCTTAAAAAGAATTGAAATGTATTAAGCACTGCCGCTGCTTGATTTGGTCTAGTCAATTGAATAAGTACATCAAAAACAAATAAATCGCAATTCACCGCAGCATTGCAATTGCCAAATGGATGGTAAAAGAGAGCGGATTAACCGCTCTCTTAGTATTTCTATTCTAAATATCCCAAGTTGCATAGTAAAATCTTCACGCCAGTCTCAGTAAAGCAACCTTCGTCATCACACAATTTGCCGAGCAGTTCAACTGCAGCGCGAGCACTTCCCAGCACAGATTCAAGATATCGTGAAACACAGCTATAAGGAATGCGAGAATCATTTTTTTGATTCAATTCCTTCATTATTACTGCAACCATAGCAGCCACTGTATATCTTTTGAGAACCTCCCGCTCAATGTCCTCAGAAGTCATCTCTTTATATTTTTCGGCGACAACCCACACATGGCGGTCATTAAAAGATTCAGCATCACCAATGAGCGCAAGTAAACGTCTCGCCTTTTTTTCCAGATAAGCTCTCTGATGAATATACTCTGACACGGTAGAGGGTACAAAATCTTCTAGACATTTTTTGCACAGCTCAGCCAGCAGAATGGCCACACGCATTTCAAAGCTCAGATTGTATCTATCTAAACTTCTAGCACTCGTCATATTAAGTAAAAAGAACTTGTATGTTTCCTCTTCTGCCCTCGTTGAGCAATGATTACCCCCGGCTGCCGCCGAGCCAAGAAGAGCCGCTTTAAAAAGACAATTAAATACCGTTATACGTGGATCGCGAACTGCATCTTCAGCCATTACAAAAGAAACCTTTGTAGCAAAATCCTTATTACACCCTTGTAAAAGAGAGAGGCCACGATGCAGCCTAAAAAGATCTGTCAGCCTTCGCGAATCAGCTACTTCATCAATTTGGTTATTCTCAAATTCCTGAGAGTGTACTATCTGGAATAGAGCTTTAACAACAGCTCGAGTCAACTCATCTTGGCTTGCAAAACTGGCAATTGCTTCAAGCACTCTAAAAACAGTCTCCTGGATAGTATCGCTATGTCGATTACGTACAATACCAGCTATATGAGCTGCATAATAGAGCAGTTCCGGAGAACATTCGCTTGAAAATCGCGTTCTGAGCTTTAAAAACAGAAAATTCTTAAAATCCGGCTTGCCGTAGTTCTTCTCTACCTCCATCAAACCATCCATAATCCTTATGATTCGTTCCATGCGTTCATGCGCATCACCATAGCGCTCATCTGCAGCTTTTTTATAAAGCTCCAAAACCTCTTGATAGCGCACAAAAACCTCATCAGAAAGCACAATGTCTTTACTAGGGCGCTCCTCTAATAACCGAGCCAGTGCACAACATGCTCCCATATGACCCTGACATGCAGCTCTGGAAAAATACCCTTGCGCGGTGGCCAAATCACGTTCCTTTGCTATACCTTGCACCAAGACCTGGCCAAGAACAAATTGTGCGTGAGGCTTGCTGCGAGCAAGTTCAACCAAACGAGTGAGAGCTCGCTCACTCTTTAACTCAGCCGCCCGCGCAAGCCATTCTATAGCAGAACTTTCATCTTTTTTTCCCAAACACCCTGTCTCATAGGACTCAGCGATATACAATGCCGCCTCCGCTGAACCTGAATCAACTGCCTTGCGATACCACTCAAAAGCAGTTTGTAGGTCTTGGGGACATCCCGCTTGGCCCATTTCACAGAAGCGAGCAAGAACCATAATGGCTTCAATTTTGTCAGCATCTGAAAGCTTTTTCAGAGCTTCAAATGCTCTCTGATCATTTTGTAAAGCAGCTTTCTCATACCACTCGACTGCTTTGGTTACGCTTGTAGCCACTCCCCCACCTTTACTATGCAATTCACCCAAAGCGTACTGAGCTGCTCTACTTTTTTTTGCCATATCGAGCAGCTCATCAAGTGCTTGAGGCGAATTCCCTTTTAAAGCTTTTCTAAACCAGGCAATAGCTGCACTTTCATCACGCGGTCGGCAGAGCCTGCCAAAGAGACACTGTATTGCAGGGTTTCCCTCGAGCAGTGGCCTGAGTTTATTTATGGCAAGAACACAGCCCTGCTCCGCTGACTGTACAAAAAGAGCAAGCGCATTAGCTGGATCTTTTTTTGTTCCCCAACCCTGCTCACAGGCTATCCCCAAATAATACTGCGCCTCAGGGGATTCCTGCTGAACCTTTCTGTAGTAAGATACGGCAAGAGTCCACTCATTTTCAGCTCTGTAGAGGTCTCCCAATAAACACTGGGCCGGGGCATACGTCTCAGGAGCAGATAAAAGCAGTCTTTTGGCTTCTGGCACGTTTTTCGCTATCCCATCACCCCGCGAGTAAAGAGAGGCAAGCCTATAAAGTGTTTTATCAAGCACCTTGAACTCTAATGATTTTTTGTAAAACTCAGCCGCTCGGATATATGATCGATCTAAGCTCGCCAATCCTTCCTCATGCATCTCACCGAGCCTGTATGCCGCTCTTGCTTGAACAATCTTCACAGTCGATTGATATTGTTCGTCTGCCAAGGGAGCTAGACCAGTAAAAAGATTTGAAACGAGTTTTTCCAGCCATTCTCGTTCTTTTTCTGGGGATTTTTCAGCTCCCCAGCCATTCTCACTATTCATCATGGCTAGCTCATATTGCGACAAAGGCTCATTTTGAAGCTCAGCTGCGCTAGCATAACAGTGGGCTGCAGCACCAAAATCTTTAGCACGCTGAGCCATTTTCCCAAGGCGATATAAGGCATGCACATATCCCTGATCAGCAGCTTTTTGATATAATTTTTTTGCTTCCGCTGATGAACGCTCTACGCCTTCTCCTGACTCATAGCGCATTGCCAAAGAGTATTGCGCCTCAACGTCACCGGCAGCAGCTTCTCGCTTCAAACGGCCCATTTCATCAAATACGATGAAAATTTGCTGCTCCATGCTCCATGCAGTACCATACAGAAAGCATCCAGCAATGATCGCCACCTTAAAATTAGCCATAGTTCCTCCCGATTAAACCGTTATATATGATTACTGAGCTATCTTTTTTCGTGTAAGATTATAGATAAAAATTCATGCTGGTGAACTGTGTAATCGTAATGATACCAGCAAAAGGCCTTTTCCAAAAGCCTTTTTTTTTCGAATTTTGTTTGCATTCAAAGAAATGTTATTTTTTTTTGCCTCTCTCACACCTCACCTTTCAGAGCTATGGAAAAGACACCTGAGCCGGTATGGGTTGATATCGAAAAATTGTTGTCAGCGGACCCATTCTTACATCTTGGACTTCTGCTTACTTGGCTTTGCGCCGCCCAAGTTTCATTTACTCCATCAACGGATTTTTTGAAGAGATAATCCGCTTTCTAAAGAATTCCGGGTCACAACACCAGCCTGAAAAGAATTGGAAAATCGTAAAAAAAGTCGGTGTAGCAGCCATTAAAAAGCTTTTAACGAACACAATATAAGCATAGGAAACCGCATGCCTTTCTTTATCTTGATCGCGAATTTGCCCTAGATAAAGCATTTGTCCTATATAAACAGCTGCTCGAGTTTTGGCAAACATATCGTAATCTTGCTTATATGCTTGGTCAAAATACCAAATAAGCCCCACTGTAGAGTGGGGCTTATTTTGCAGAGAAGATCTTAGCTTCCTACGCTAATTGACCCTTTATTGTTAGATGCAGTAAACGACAGCTGCCCGGCAGCGCCAACAAACGAGTAACCAGGTACGCCAGGAGGAGTAATTGATACGTTGTCATTAACTGTAGCAGTTAGCAGTCCAGGCCCACCTGAATGAACTCTAATACCATAAAGAGGTTCCGTAAAACCAGGAGTCGGCAGGTTTACACAATTTCCGTTGATAATTGCCGTTACCGGTTGGCCAAGGATCGGGCTCGGGTAGACCACAATTCCTGCTTGACTATCATTTGCAGTATTTGCTTTTGAGTTTAATGTGTTGCATAAGATGGAGATCGTTATATCTCCAATATAATTAAATATCGCAGGGAAAAAGATGTAAAGCCCCCGATCTAAACCGGAACTGTCATTTGCACCCGTAAATAGATTTCTATCAAATGTAAATGTTCCTTCAAATGGGTTAACTAATGTTTCCATATCTACACCATAAGTATCTCCTGTGTCTTGTCCAATGAAGGTATTTTTTAAGACTGTAACATTACCTCCACCATAGAGGTTAAAGCAGTTCCCTCCGCCATTATTCGAGTTTGTTGAAGAGATATTCTTCTTAATCAAATAATTCAAACCATTCTCGATTCGAATTCCCGCAGACACAACTGATGGATCAAAAGGGCTACTTGTATTACCCCCAAAAACATCAACCAGATTAAATCCAGATACAACGTTGTTTCCAGCATTGAGCACAACAACTCCATGTGATGGGGCCGTTGCGGCGAAATCGGAGTTCGAAACCGTAGGCAAGCACTTAGCTTGAGCCGGGATCTTCACAGATCCTACGGTTGTTTCCAGACGCTGCTTAATACCAGCTCCCAAGAGCTGCTGCCCTGCCTTTAAAGTAATTCCTGCATTCATGCCTTTATCTGTTCTATCTCCGGGAAAAACATAGATGATGTTATTTGGCGCAGAGGCAGCTTGAGCTGCAGCTAGTGTTGGAAATGGATTCTTAAATGTTCCATCGCCCGTCCTGGGGTTCTCATTATCAACAAACACAAAGAAATAGGGTGTGCCAGTTGTCGGATTGATAGCAGGCTCGCCTCCCAAAAGGATCAGCGAATTACCGCTGAATTTACAGAACAAATCCTGCGAATGGCCTTTTGCTAAAACACCTGCACTCATCAGAGCTAGGCATGTTACCAAGAATAGCGATACTTGTCGTGACGTTAAAATAAACTTCATTTGTTAACTCCTTTATATAAAATTTGATTGTAAAAAACTTTTCAAATATGCTTAGCAATACCTGTACCGATATCCTTCGTAGCTCACCCCGCCTAATTTTGTTGTCCTATGATTTCACATACCTTACTTTCTTATGCTAACATTTTGGAGATCCCGAAAACAATAATTTGCTGTCGCACAGCGAGTTCTATTGGCTTGAATTCCGCAATGAAGAACACTAAGCAGCAAAACGGAACTAAGTTCCATTTTGCTGCTTAGTGTCTCAAATTCATTTAGTCTTCATATAATCGATTGGGTAAAAATACCCTTTTCGATGCTTTTGCGAAAAAGCAGCTGATGGCTTCATAAATCCACATGGTGGGTATATAGGCGTCAAAAACGTCCGTATAACAGTAGGATCGGGGGCTCTGGGAGAGATCTATAGAAAGCACTGTCAAACTCTCCGGTGCAATGACATAGCCAACTTGGTAACCGCCAAAAGGAGCACTTATATGCGAATACATTTACAAACTTAAACCATTATTTAAAGACAAAGCAATGATGTTGACGCTAAATTGTAGGAACTTTATAGAAATCTCTCATCGCGGCACAATTGGAAACTCAACACTTGCATCTACTCAGCTCAAACAGCTGTCCAGGTTTAAATACATGCCGCTCGATTTCGTCGAATTAATCGTCTCATGCACAAAAAAATCAAAAAAAATAGTCTTAAAAATCGGCCAGCAAAGATGGCCAATGGATTCCGTCCGGCCTCACGCGCTGTTTTCCTGAGTTCTCTACTATTCTTTCGCTCTCCGTATCTAATTCATTCATAGCAAGAAACTTCTGAGCTCGTTCCTTTACATAAAGATTATCATCCTGATCGGCCGCACTTTTATAATAAAGGCGGCCATCTATCGTGTTTATTTTACCCCCTTTACCAAAGTAATGCATATGTCCTAACCAAAATCGCGCAAGCGCTCGTGCTTTGGGGTCTCGTTTAGAATGAGCAATCCATTCAAAAAGGCTTCTTGCCATCATTATTTTAGCTTCGGTAGTCTGTATTTTAGCAAAAAGACTTTCTGGCTTCTCTCTTTGATTTACAGCCTCTATTGTATCTTTTGCCTTCTCTTTGTTAGCTGTTTTAATTTCTTCTAAATACAGGATCTGTGCTAAACAAATGCCTGCTCGTACTTTTGCAAACATATCATGGTTTTGCTCGAAAGCTTTAACAAACCACTTAAATGCTTCGCCAACATCCTTTTTCCCCACAGCTTTACCAAGATAATACATTTGGCCCAGGTAAGCATACGCTCGATACTGCACACCTTCATCTCCTCTCATGCAAGCATACCGAAAGCAATCGAGCGCATATCTTTCATTCTTCTCGACACCGTCACCATAATAATGCATCCGACCAAGAAAGAAATATCCTGCAGCTCGTGCCCGCGGATTATGTTCTTGTCCTCTAGCCTCGTCAAAATAGCTAAGCGCGCGTTTCTTATCAACAGGGCCACCCTCCCCATTTAAATGCATTTGACCAAGATACACGCGAGCCATTGCCCGAACAGCAAGATCTGGGTCTTCTTCGAGCATCTGGAAGATTTCGCGTGCAATCGCGGGAATTGCAAACACCTCATCTTCCCCTAGTGCAACTTCTTTTTGGCCAAGGTAGTACTTAATGCCTACAGAGAGTAATTTTTCAGCGGTAAGATCGCCCAATTTTGTACAAGACCAACTTATCTCAGAATTTTCACGTTTGGACTTCTGAAAGTCTCGCGCCTCCTGAACCAATTGAGTTACTGCACTGGCCGTGTCCTCTACCAGGGCCATGCGACTTTCCTCAGGCCCTACTCTAAGTTTCACGAGAACTTTGCCTTTGGCTTTTTTTGCTGGTAATGCGAACAATCTTTCGGCTGGCCGCTTTGTCTTTTCCATGCCAAAAGCGATCGACACTAAAAAGCATGAAAGAAACAGCGATAATGTTAATGCCGGATATTTAAAGCACATATTTATTCCTTTTTAGACAAGCATTATAGTATAAGTCGTATAGTTGAGTATATTTTGGTTTCTTTGAAGCACAAGTGGTTGCTTATAGCCTTTTCTATTCTTTGTGTTAGGATGAATTCAAAAATTATAAGAAATTTTTACTCTAGTACCTATGCTAAAAAAATATTTTTTGTTATACGTTGCCCTCCAATGCTGTTGCTTCCTGCAGGGCCAACCCAAGCACGAGCCTAAGAGTACAGCTCATTTAACCCATGCGATCAACCAAATCGTCCAGCCAGCTGATCGCAAAGCAGCGGTTGGAATAAAGATCGTTTCATTAAAGGGTGATAATTGTATTTATCAAAAGAATCAAGATCAACTTTTTATTCCTGCAAGCAACACTAAATTAATCACTGCTGCCAGCGCTCTTGAAATACTCGGTCCAGACTTTCGATTTGAAACTCAATTAGTAACAGACACCCAATCAAACCCTACGAAGATCGGTAATCTTTATATAAAAGGCGGCGGTGATCCAACGCTTGAGACAGCCCATCTGGAAGAGATGATCAAAAAACTGCGTGCACGTGGAATAAAAGAGATAAAAGGAAATATCGTTATAGATGCAAGCGTATTCGATTCCAATTCCAAAGCACCCGGCTGGAGTAAGGGTGATGGACCCATTTTTGATAAATCACCTTGCAATGGACTCATGCTGAACCATTGTTGCCTTACTGTAAGGGTAAAACCCGCACGTATTCCCGGCCATAAACCCCAAATTTTCCTCGATCCCGAGGTGAGCTATATCACGGTAGTAAATAAGGCCCGAACCACTTTGAGTGCAAAAAAGCGGTCATTGCACGTTGCTCGGTCAAGTAAATCTGAAAAAAAGGTCATTGTAACGGGAACTATTTCCACAAAAAGTAAGCAAAAAGGATATCTCATTGTACTTGACAATCCACAGCTGTATGCAGCTCACGTCGTTCAGTCCTTGCTCAGAAAACACAAAATTTCCTGTAGAGGAAGCATTATTATGGGTACCGTTCCTTTAAAATCACATGTTCTTGTACGGCATCATTCAGAGCCTGTAAGCCACTTAATCAGATTTATGATGAAAACATCTGACAATCTTTACGCGGACGCCCTCTTTAAAAAAATGGGTGCAATCACTTTTGGTGAACCGGGAACCTGGGCGCGGGGGAAAAAAGCTGTAGAAACATTCCTTGATGAAGAAGTCGGTATACCAACAGGCAAGTTGGAAATCTTTGATGGTAGTGGGTTATCACATGCAAATCGGGTTTCTCCAAACCATTTGGCTCACCTGCTGTCCTGGTCTTACAACCAGTCACCCTATAAAAACCTTTTTATTGAATCACTACCGATCTCAGGGGTTGATGGAACACTCAGACATCGCAAGCGACACAAAGGAGTACAGGTAAAAGCAAAAACGGGAAGCCTTACGGGAGTTTCCTCCCTTGCTGGCTATATAACGCCAAAGCAAGGCAAACCTCTTCTTTTTGTGATCATCGTAAATCGAAAAAATAAATCGGCAGTCGAGTTCAAGCGAAAACTTGAAGATCACTTGTGCACATTACTTGCAGCACATGCATTCAGTATTTCTTGATATCTTGGTAAATGACCTCATGCTTTTCGCATGATTCAATGCAGGCATCAACTGCTTTAATCGCCCTATTGCATGCCTCTTTCGCTTCTAGGCATCCCACATGACACCCCTTATCAAGGGTACACTTATTGGCGCTATCGCTCAGTATACGAATATTCTCACCAAGCTCTTTTACACAGGTGTTGAGGGCCTCCATATGCTCCTGACTGCCTTCATTTTTAAATTCAGCAATCATAGCATCACATGCCTTGACGCATACTTCACATGAAGCCGAACAGTCTTTGGTTCTTGTTATAAAATCTTGGCAGCTTATATCTGCGGCAGAGTTTTTTTCACACATATCGGCTGCTCTAATACACTCCTCACACGATAAAATGCAGGCATTACATGCAGCTAGCAGTTCTTTAAATACTTTTGGTATCATGCAATCTCCTTTAATAGTTAAAGAAGGCTTCAGACCTTCTTATTCCATTTTACTACTATGCCCCTTGATTTCTCAATGGATTTGTCAATAATAAGATTATCGAAACAGCAGCTCCCGCAAACTCGCCAATCTTGGGAAAAGTGCTTCTCTTCGCAAAATAAGGCAAAAGCTTGCATCCTAATCGCTTTAAAGATTTTTTGAGCCGGCGAAAATAGGCACAGACTAATAAAAAGAAATTTCAAATCGGCGTGCATTGAGGCTCTAAATGCGCTAGCGGGAGTCGCTGGACTGAGCCCTACAATTGAGCCCGGGCCAAAAATGAGCATAGCCAAAAACTACAAAAAAGGATTGCTTTCAAATGGCCGTTCGTCTCGATGGAGCACACGAAGTGCGCGAGTAGAGAGAAACGAAAGGCCAGGGCGAGCCATGCAGTTGCTCAACAGCCCTGGCAAAACCCATGACTTACTTGCCATTGCTTATTAATTGAGCAATGAACGATTTTTTTAGCACAAATCGCCAAGGAAGATCTTTTGCTACCGAAATGCCAATACGACCAGTTACGTCTATAAAAGAAGCATCTATATCCTCGCCCTTGGCAATAACAATCTGAGAATCAGGATTTGTAAGATCTATACCTATATAAGAGCGATCGATTGCAAGAGCTTTGCCGACATTTCCCGGACCATTAATGAGACGCGGAGATATTTTTTCTCTGCTTGGGTCCTTTAAGGCAATAAGAGCTCGAATTAAGACACCCCCCGCAGGAAACTTCTTCGTATCACGCGCAACCACATTCATGCAGTAATGCAGCCCATAACTAAGATACACATAGGTGTGACCAACCGGACCAAACAGCGCACTATTCCGTTCTGTTTTTCCCCTACAAGCATGACAAGCTGGATCATCAGACCGATAGGCTTCAGTTTCTGCAATTACGCCCTTAAACTCATTATTGCCAAATCTACGGATTATAATTTTACCAATAAGATCCCTTGCAACAAGCGGGGTGTCTCTATCATAAAAAGTTCTTGGCAAGATCGTCATAGAAAAAAAACCCCTTTTTAAATATATTTCTTATAGCAACAATTGTAAGTACTGCCTCAAAATAATGACTTAATTTAGTAGCCTCGTGTATTACTTTTAGGCTATAGTTAAGAGAGCTTTATTGAGGATAATAGAATAATGCAGATGACCCATTCACGTCAAAAATATCAATCCCTGGTTCTTTCTCTACTTTTGCATGTTCTCCTTTTGCTGTTCTTTTTTATGTTAAAAATGAGCCAAAGGCTTCCTTTTTCCGATGAGGCCGCAGAAAAGCGAACCACGCCAGCACAGGTGTCATTTCAAACGCGACCAACGCCACCTATACCGCGGGCTCAGCCGCTCCCTATTCAGCCCAGCACGGTTCAGTCGGCACCAAAGGCCCAGCCCGTGGCTCCTCAAGCTCATGCACCCCAACCCCAGATAGCTCCGCTCGATACAGCCGCGCCGACCGCCCAAGAACCGGCTCAAGATCAACCTCTCAGTCAAAGTGCCACAGAGCAAGAAGCTGGAGCTGGCGAGAATGCAAAGGATGAACAAGAATCATCAACCACGGGATTTCCAGAAGGCTATACCAGTGATGTATCACCTAAAACAACTACAGCCAGCGGGCCGTACGATGGCCGAAATGCTGGAGCCCACCCTCAAGGCCGCCGCGGGAAGTCTTCAATATCAGGTTCTGCTTTTATGAATGCCTTTCGTCAATCAATACGGGCTGAGCGAGAAGAAATAGCAAATACTACCTCTGGCCGATCACACGTTCAACAACGGCTGGAAGATTGGGCGCAAGCTCATTATATAGAAAAAATAAATCGCGCAATTCGCCAAGCAACCCTTTTCCCCACAAAATATATCCATCTTGATGATGATATTGAGAAAACAGTCATTCTTGAGATTCCCATTGAAAAAAATGGTACACTGGGGAAAATGGCCGATGTCATCACGGGAATCGAAGCAGCCGATGAATTTATTAAAAGTGTCCTGCGCGCTGCCGATCTGCCCCCACTGCCCAAAAGATTTGCTAAGGAACGCTTCATTTATAAGGTAAGCTTCGGCGTTTCTTTAAAAAAAGGCACTAATTATGGCAGAATCCATTGGGGCTGAAGCTGGCCAATATTTACAAATAGAATCTTTAAATTTGTCATAACCGCTTATAAAAGGACTTTTCCATAAGACACCGCTTCATCCATTATTCAATAATAGAATATTTATTGACTTATTAGCCCCATGATGTAAACTTATGAGGTATGTTTAACAATCAAACCTAAGGAAAAAGCATTATGATGTTACAAATACCCCTTAGAAAAGACGTACAAAGAAAACGCGCTCTTAGAGCATTAAAGACGATCAGTCCAAAAGTTATAACAATTTCACTTCTAAACCCGCCTCTCTTTTACAGAAAAGCGGCGCCTCAAAAAAAGACATATTATTATTTTTAACAGTTAAGGGTGTGGCAATCACACCCTTAATTCTTGTTCTTTAAATGTTATATCTTGCGCATTTTTATCTGGACGCAACCTCAAAAACACCGGTGCACGAAGAATACCTGCTGGTGTAAATTCTAAATACTTTATCTCACACACCAATTGAGGCTTAACCCATACAATCCCTTTTTGAGGCATACGTATCGGAGGCTTTTCAGTTTCTAATTTTTTCAGACGCACTGCCAAATCAGCTAAAAAACTTTCTGTAAATCCGGTACCCACATTCCCTATATATACAAGCTGTTTGTGATCATCATATATACCCAGCGCCAAAGACCCGATTGCTCTTTTTCCTGGAATATAGCCTACAATAACCGCTTCAAGAGATTTAAATGCCTTAATTTTAATCCAGGCCTTACTTCTTTTACCGGGGTGATAAAGACTCGTTTCCACTTTGGCAATTATCCCCTCCATGTCTCTTTTTAGCATCTCATGCCAAAGCGCGGGACCATCGGGGGTATAGATAATCTTTTCAATATGCGGCCCATTTACGATTGTCTCCTCCAAAATCTTTTTTCGCTCCAGCAGAGGGGTATCATACAGAACCCTTCCATTCACCATAAGAATATCAAATACAATGTATACGGCCATATGGCCCTTCTGCCAGAGATGAAAGCGTGGAGCGAGGGATTCATCAAGCACCACAATTTCACCATCCAGTAGTGCACTCTGAGCTTTAATGGCGTCCCGAAAGTCAAATTCTGGATAATCAGCAGTAATGTTAATATTATTTCTAGAATAGAACTTTAAGGCCTTATTTACATAGCAAAGAGCTCGAATACCATCGAGTTTAGGTTCAAAAATAACATGTTTTAAACCTAAATCTTTTTCCGAGCCAATATGAGCTGTCATTGGCTTAATGAGCCCAGAGCTTGGCTCTTTCATCGAGATCGTCTGGTTGTTCGGGGCTGTTCTACCGATTTTGCAACTGACCGCTCAGCACGTAACCGGCCAGTTTTCGTTTTTGGCTTCTCATACTTTCCAAGGCTCGCTTTTAATGCTTCCATCAAAGAGGGAACAGGGGCATGAAGAGGTTTCTTTTCTTCAATCTCGACAACCTTACCTTTTTCTTTCGCTTTTATCGCTTGAGCAAGGCGCGTTGCAAAAGTATCCTTAAACTGACTCATATCAAACTCTTTTTTATAAAGCTTACTCATAAGAAGCTGTGCAAGCTTGAGTTCATCTTCGTTTACCTTTCCTGGAGCTACCAGCTCGTCTACTTGAGCGATGTGCTTAATTTCATATTCATAATTGAGCGTTGTCAGGAGTAAGGTATTCAAATAAGGCTGAAGAAGGCATACATATTCTTTATCACGCATAACGAATTGTCCTAAAGCGGCTTGGTTTAAACGAGCAAGAGCTTTGGTAAATAAGAAAAAAGCTTTATCGGTGCCTTTATGTGGCACCACGTAATAATGTTGGTCATAATAAAGCGGCGGAACGGCCACTGAATCAACAAATTCTACAATATCAATGGTATCGGTTTTAGTAGAACGCAGTTTTTTTAAGTTTTCGGGAGTGATAATAAAATAAGACCCATCAGGCAACTTAAGCCCTTTGACCACTTCTTCCCAGCCTATTTCTCTATCACAGTGAGTGCACCATCTTTTATTTGAAATGGGCGTATTGCACACACTGTGCAACATCTTAAATCCAATCACATGCGGTTGCACCGCCGTATATAATTCAATGTTTATCGATACTAATCCAAAATGTATGGAACCTTTCCATAGCGCACGTGCGGTCATAGCAATCTCCTTTTGTTATATTTAAAAGTATGCTCAATGCCGTAATAAAACATCAAGGATTTGTGATCCTGTCTTTTCTTGCGATATCTCTTAATGATGACTCAGCCAGACTTTTAAAGACGTTTAAACATTTTTAAGCACTTTATAAAAACTATAAGTGGCTGAAATTCAAAGCTCGACTTGATTTTTCAGCCACTTATAGTTGACTCATATGCGGCTGAAATTTGGATATTAATTTATTTTTTCAGCCGATAAAAATTTCTTCAAGCTATGCTGAAATCAAAGCAGAGGTAAATTTAGTGCTAAGGGGAACCGTCTATCCAGCTATCTTACAAGAATCTTGTACAATAATTAAGACCAAATATGGCACTTCGCTTAGAGTTAATACACTCTCGTTCGAAGACCTCTACGCAGGCAAGTTTTGCGCAGCACTCGATAGACAACATCCCAGAGACTTGTTTGATGTGATGATATTCTATGAAAACAACAACAAAATAACTGATAAATTAAAAAAAGCATTTCTAGTATATCTCATAAGCTGCAACCGGCCTATTTCCGAATTAATCAATCCAAATCGGCTCGATCAATCGCTTATTTTTGAAAGAGAATTTGCAGGTATGACGAATTCAGGAGTATCCTATAAAGCACTAGCTGAAAACAGAGAATTTTTCATCAATGATCTTAATAATGCTCTCAATCAGCAAGATCGCGAATTCCTAATTTCATTCAAGCTGGGCCAACCATCATGGGACCATTTAGGCCTAGACCACATTAGGAATATGCCGTCAATAAAATGGAAATTGCACAATTTAGCCCTAATGAGCTCAAAAAAGCATGAAATAGCCTTAAATATCCTTAAGCAAAAACTTGAGGTGTAAAAAATGAAGAAAAATTTACTTTATTTTTGTGCTAATTTTAATACGTGCGGTATGAAAAACGGAACAAAATCAAAGTAGCTCCAATTTTGCTAAGTGCTTAAGGGTGGCCCTTTAAGCCACCCTATCATTAAAAAATACGTATTATTGTCGCTGCGTAAGCATTCTTGCAGTTGACGCAGATGTCTCATAAGGTGGCTCACCTGCTTGTGCAGTTCTTGTCACCGTTATTGCTCCTGCAGAAATATTAGGTAGACTACGCCACCATTCTTCGCCAGCCGGTTGCTCGTGAGCTGCCTCTTGCTGTGTTGTTCCTAAAACTTCCCTTCCAGTCATAGGGACCGCTGGTGCTTGAGGTCTAGGTCCCTGTGTCCCAATAGCCCTACTACCTACCAACTCCGCAAAGCCTAAAACAGCAGCTGACCTTTGTGCCTTACAATGACAACAGTTTTTTGCTATAACTTTTATCACTTCTGGGTGATTTGCTGCCCGCTCGAGGGCGCTACAGGTATCAGCAGCACTTCCTAGTCTTCCTAGTAAATGTTCTACCTCGCCTAAACTGCCTCGCTCAGAAGCTTCTAATAACTTTGCATTAAGGTCTGCTGCCATGGCTGATCCTCTTGGAGCTGCCGGCAACGGTTTTTCCATGGCCAGTGCCATAGATCCGCTCAACAAAATACCCCCGATTATGATTTTTTGCAGAAGTTTCATATAATACTCTCCTTTTTTATTTTGATTAAAAACATTACAATACATGCAATCTTGAAGCGCAAGAATTAAGACATTTCATCTTTTTTGCAATTTAGGGATTTTCCATCGCAATAGCCTGCCGTTGGTAGCCCCCTGATGGTCGATGGACAGCCATTCTTTCTTCCCATGCACCAGGACTAACAAGGCGCACTTGCAATCTTCCTTGTGGTTCACCTATCTCTTCATATTCAGGAACAGAAGGCAATTCTTCTTTTTCTTCAACTACCGGGGGCAACTGAGCTGCTTCCGCCACTGGCGCTTGAAGTAAATCAGCAACACCTTTTGTATAATTGTTTCTTTCCAATAAGTTACTTGGTTTCTCACCTTTGTTATTTACAGCATTACTATCAGCTCCTGCATTTACCAACGCCTGCGCTATAGGCAACGCAGCGGGTGAAGCTGCCAAGGCAGCAACAATATGCAACGGGGTAGTACCACTCGCATCAGGTGCATTAACATTTGCACCATTTCTAATCAAATAATTAACCATTGTCTCATCGAGTTCCGCAACCGCCCTATGTAAAGGAGTACCAACTAATGAGCGCGCTCCGTAGTTAATGTCAGCTCCAGCATGCAATAAACCATTCAACAGTGAAGGATTTTTAAAATGCATGGCATACTGAAAAGTAGTTTGCACTCTATTTCCCAATGGATTTTCAAGAGCTAAAACCGCATTTGCTGGAAATCCACCTCTACTAATTATATCTACCACGGTATTTGCATCACCTTGCTCCATCGCTTGGATTAACAGAGCCCCAGGCTTATTGTTTGAGGAATCACTCCGCAATGAACCATCTCCCTCAAGTGCATAGATTGCTAGTGCAGCCGCCCCTCCTCGTGGTCCTCGTGGAGGCAAGAATGGTGAATTCATCTGTGATGCTTTTTTTGGTTCAAATTCTACTATAAGTTCAGCTTCACCACCACGAGGCCGAAGATGAAAGTATTCTCCCTTATGCCCTACGCAGCAGCACCGTTCGGCTAGTAATTTTACAATGGCGTGATGATTTTCCTCGGACGCCTCTCTAATTGCACCACATGAATCTGCCGTATCCCCCAACTCGTTTAAAAGTCTTATGACCTCTTCAGAATCGCCACTGCGAGCTGCAGCGTAGAGTTCACGATTATCACCGGCTTCACCAGCTTTCATTACAGTGGGCCTCGCATATTTTGCAAAAAGCGCTTTAAGCCTTTGCGGGGATATGTCCATTGCGTAAACTCCCGAAAAACTCATTGGGAGCACTAGTCCCACGAGCATAAATCTTTTTATAAATTTCATAACCTCTCCTTAATTAAATTATTTTATAATTGAATTATATCACATAAAGAAGGCTAAAATAAAGAATTTTAAATTTTTCGCATTCAATACATTTAATACATAGATTTAAATAGATATGCATATTCATGAAGCCCCACTATTTTTTATTTTCTACGGCTTTGCGCGTGCAGCAGTGCTACCCGCACCGGCTTCACTCATGGAGGTGAATTGTTCCAAATGCAGCCTGGCCGGCAGTATATTTAGAACCTCTGGCATTTATGCCGGCCATAGTTCAGATTTGGTTAATAAGTCTATGAATCTGCTCAATCATATAAAAGGGTATGGATAATAGTTTATAGCTAATAAGATTCCCTTGATAATCTTTTACGACCACTTCGGTTAATTGTGGAAAATCGGAATTAATGCGGATAGCTCTGTTATAATTTTTTAAGCCCATAAAAACGTGGAGAGATTTTAAACCTCCCGTGCTTCCTGCTTTAACTTCAATGGGTATAATTTTGCCAGCATGCGCTATTACATAATCTACTTCAGCCTTAGCATCTTTTTCTTCACGTTGCCAGTAATATAATTCCGGTTTAATGAAAAAATCTCTCGTAGTTCTTAATAACTGACCAACGACTTGTTCTGCAATTCCATCTGAATTTATTAAATCAATTTCTCTAATATTTTTAAGATCATTAAGTGTGAGATCAAGGGCCGTAGAGCATAAACCCACATCTAAAAAAATTACTTTAAGAAATTTATTTTGAATCTCGGCACCTAAAGGCATCCCATTGGCAGCCGTCCCTCTTATCTCGGTGCATAATCGGGCTTTACTCAATTTGTCTAATGCTTGCTTCAAGGCTGGTATTTGAACATCAGGGTTTACTTTTTTATATACAAATTTTTTACCTAGCATGCGGGGAATAGCCATCATAACATCTTCTAGCCGTTGAATGTCCAAACGTCCTTTATAGCGATTAAAGTCATCTCGGTAAGTCGTTAATAAATCATGATGAACGATTGCCAATTTTCCTGGAGATCGATTTGTAACCCATTCCTTTACTGCTTCTGGTAAACCTCCAACTATAATATATTCTTTAAAAAGCTCCATCCATTGATCATGTAAAACGATAGGTATATCGTCCCCTAATGTAAAATTTTTTAAATAATCAACCGTCATGGATTTATTGGATGCAATTAAGAATTCTTCAAATGAAAAAGGCTCAAGATACATGTAATTGATACGGCCAACAGGCACGCTAAATGGATAGTTATCTAAAAGGAATTCTAAAAGTGAGCCCGTAGCAATTACAGGTAATGCGGGCATGTTTTCATAAAACCAGCGTAATTTAGCAAAAATCTCGGGAAATGCTTGTATTTCATCAAGAAATAATATGCTTTCTTCGGGGTTTATTGAACCCAAGTTCAAAGCAATGCTCAATCCAAGCAAAATTTGCGAGGGATCATTACTATTAAACAAAGGATGCACCGCAGGCATCGTCTCAAAATTAACTTCAATGAGTTTTTTCGAATGAATTTCAGCGAGATGACGTACAACCCAGGTTTTTCCGACTTGCCTTGCCCCACGAATAACAAGTGGTTTGCGCGAAGAAGAGGTGAGCCAGTCATTGAGAAAAGGCATACAGAGACGGTACATATTTTTTCCTTTTTTTTGAATAAATCATATCTCAACCCCAATATTTGTCAATAAGAGGTACCTCTTAGTATGAGCAGGTATCAATAAGAGGTACCTCTTAATATGAGTATCTAATAAAAAGAGCACCCTCTTTTAAGGATTAACCAGACCCCTGGACCCCCAAGCTCCATCATGCTCTCTAAACCTCGCGGACGTTCAGCTTCCAATACCGTATAGCATTGCTAATCATGTAATAATGAGGACATTCAGCTTTTAATGCCATATAACATTGCTAAATAAGGATTTGAGATGCGCTAGCCGTTTTCCTTCTTCAAATGCAATTCTTCTACCTCCTGAGCATTCAGAGACAATTGAACTTCAGCTGGTAGAGCGTATGCACATTTTTGCTATAGCAAAAGCCGTTTGGCCTTAATTAACTGCACTTATAAGGTTCCGTATAAGTGCCATTATTTTTTCAGCAACCGAAAATGTTACGACAGAATTCGCATCTTCAAATAGACACCGTAAATAATTCATGCCAGTTGGTCGTGTAATGAGCTGATTTGAGCAATCGCTTTGCTTTCCATGACTGATCCACACCCGCTACGGCATAAGAAAGCACATGCGACCCAAAGCGCATATTTATCGTATCACACGTTTTCATGAGGCTTTTTTGCTTAGGCACATCTGGAAGCGGCATGTACGTAGAAAGCTGCATCTGTTGAGCCGCTACTAGATCGCTCAGCAATACTCCTGCTTTTTTATACAAGCATCCAGGCTTGTAAATAGCATCAAGACAAGCTTGTGCTGCTTCAAGAAGATGGGGAGTATAATCCGTAGCCAACGGGCAGGCAAAACTCACCGAGTTAAAATACCGCTGATGGTCATGGTACCTACTGGTAGCCACAAAGACCGTAACAACTGAAGCTAATAACTGATCCTTACGGAGCTTTTGGGCTGCCCGTATTATGTACGTAGCAACAGCTTCTTGAACTTCTCGCTTGGTAGAAACTAAGCGGCCAAAAGAACGGGACACCGTAATCGATTGCTTTGCAGGAATACTCTCTGCAAGATCAATGCATACCCTTCCTCGCAATTCAAGGAGCGTCTTGAGTCCTACGATGGTCATTTTCTTTCGCACCCAGGTATCAGGAGCGTATTTAAAATCACGCACCGTAGCTAGGCCTGCACTGAGCAAGAGCTTTTCATACTGATGCCCAACACCCCAGATATCCCGAACAGGCAGAGACGCCAAAAGTGCATCAGTGTCTGGGTGATTGGTAATATCAAAAACACCGTTATACTGTGCCTTTTTTTTGGCTAACTTATTTGCTATCTTTGCAAGCGTTTTAGTAGGACCAATCCCCAAAGAGACCGGTATCCCTGTTCGTTGCTTAACTACTGAACGCATGTACTGGCCATAGTCATAAGCATCGCGGTAAGATGATATGAAGAGAAAAGCCTCATCAATTGAGTATATTTCAATATCAGTTGAAAGCTCCGCAAGCGTCTGCATTACGCGTGCAGCTATATCAGCATAGAGCGTGAAATTAGAAGAATACACATGCACATTGTGCTTTTTAAAAATCGCTTCGCATTCAAACGCAGCAGCACTCATCCCAATACCAAGCGCCTTCGCCTCGTTTGAGCGAGAAATAACACATCCATCGTTATTTGAAAGCACAACAACGGGCTTGCCTATAAGCTTGGGATTAAAAACCCGTTCGCATGAGACAAAAAAATTATTACAATCGACAAGAACAAATCGTTTCATTTTTAATCTAATTTCCTCCTAAATAAGCGCGGAAACTGGGCCTTGCAGAGGAAGCGCTGGCCACAAAATTATACTTGATGGATAACACAGGTAACAACACCCCAGACTTCAAAATCCATAGTAGAAGTTATTTCTATAGGCTTAAAATCATCATTTTCGGGAACGAGTATTGTTTTATCCTTGTCTAGCTTAATACGCTTGACGGTAAGTTCCCCGTCAATACGTGCAATAACAATTCTATTATGAGTGGGAGTCAAGGCGCGATCTACAATCAAAATATCATTTGAATGTATGCCGGCATTAATCATAGAGGTGCCTTTTACGCGCACAAAAAAAGTTGCTGCAGGATGCTTAATAAGCAGCTCATTAAGATTTAATGCTCTATCTACATAATCTTCAGCAATATTAGGGAAACCAGCAGAAACAGCCGATTCAAAAAGAGGGAGTACTAGCCTTTTAACCATAGATTTATCCTTATTATAAGCTCCCTTATAGTATAGAGTAATTACGAAAAATTAGAAGTTGCGCTAACTCAATTATCTTTAACCAACTATTTAAAACTGAAATTTTTAAAGCTCTCGTGTCCTCAAAAGAAGATGTTCTTATGACTTGAGTGGGTATTTGATAATTTCGATCAATGTAGAAAGCTGTATGATGCAAAACATTCCGGAATTCGTGAGCTTTTTATGGCAGCGTAACCCACATAAGTAAGACACTTACAATAAGCAAAGGCAGTACAACAATGAGGAAGCCTAATTGAGAACTCTTGTAGTTTTTCGCAAGAGTTAATTTATTACGAATCTTTTTATAATCGATCGAAGCTAAAACAATGATCAAACAGCCCCAGAGAATAAGCGTTTCTCCAATGATATGAGCAATAATTCTGTGAATGTCAGTTTTAAAGCTGATCAGTCGCAAAATGGCGATTCCTCCACCCATAGCAGCAAGAGCTGTTCTCAACCATGCAGAGAAAGTGCGCTCAGATGCAAGCAACGTTCGCTCTTGTGAAAGTGCTTTATCTATTTCTTGATTCTTCATGTGGCAACCGATACATTATTTCAGGTAATTAATCATTATAGAATAACAGTACCGCAGGTTTTAAGCTAGGGCAATCCATTGAAACGAGCAATGCAGAGATACTTACTCATTTTTATGACCCTTCAGTACATGAATCTGTCAGCGATATCAATGGTATACAACTTTCGAATCGCACAAATTACAAAGCAGCCTATTGTCGATGGATCAAAGCATAGAAAACATCTCATCGCTCTGCTTTTTGATCAGTATCGAGAAAAATATAATGGTATTCATCAAAATTATGTAGGAGGCCTTGGCTCATTCATTTACGATTTTAACCCTTATTATTTCAGAACAGATTTTGCGGTATCCCACATAAAGCAAAATGTCGATTGCACAACCACCTTCTCCGGTACCGAAACTGATGATCTTCTCTTTACTATGGGACGAAACTTTATAATAAACGATCATTCAAGAATAAGTCTTTCGGGGTTATTTGGGGTTCCCACACATAGGCTTTATAGATTGCAGCATATAGACTTTGGGTATAGCCAAATTGGCGGAGGAATTCAGCTTGACGGCGTTTACGAATTCAATGACATTAATGCTTTTTTGTACGGAGCACGGTATATCCATTTTGTCCCAAGATCGGCTTTAGATACCGTATGCGAAAAGCACAGATTCACTCTTGGCAACATAGGAGATATATTTCTCGCCCATAAAAGCAATTGGGGCCCTTGTGGCCTGGAGTTTGGATATACCTTCCGAGCACGGTTTGGATGCCGTATTTGCCCTAATTTGGATGATACGGTAAAGAAAACTAACTATTTACGAAGTAACTTCTATGGTGTATACAAGCACAAGTTTTTTATTAACGATCTACCCAGCCGCCTCTTATTTTATATTTCATATGGCTTTGATCATAGCCCAAAGGTTTACGGTAATAAATATATCGTCACGCTGTGGACATCTTGGAATATCAGTTTTTAAAAGCTTCTACCCAACTTCCACTAACACGCCATCCGGTCTCCAAAACCTGTACAATTGACTACGGCACAATTTGACAAGGTAAGGCCGAAAAACCTATAATTACGTCAGAATCAAAACCCCTTTTTGAAAGGCTGATCTCATGCAAAAACTATTCTATGCTTTGTTGCTGCTCAACTGCCCACCGGCATTGGCAAAAACTATGCTCAATGTATCAGTTTCTCTAAGTGAGCAAACGAGTAACCAAAAACGTACCATTCAGGTTCAGCACAAATTTGATGTGACCGAAAAAAAACAAGTTTCTCATGATGATGGCGATATAACCTGCAAATGGGAAATTATTGATGAAGCCAAAGAAACCGTAAGTATTAGAGCAAAAATCATTGAAACTAAAAATGGTGTAGAAAATGAGATTGCTCACCCTCTTCTTGTTGTAACCCGCGGCCAAAAAGGCGAAATTAAGCTTGGTGAGAAAACAAAAGCATCCACGGGTGAAATAGAAGAAAAAAGTCTTCATCTCACAGCAATCGTAACTCAAGAATAATTAATTTATTAAGTTTGTTTAAAAGGAAGGTGGCACGCCACTTTCCTTTTCTTTTACTATTCTTTTAGTTTTTGATGAGCTCTTTGTTTTCTTAGATTTTGCTTTTTTCTTTGGCTTGACCTTTTTTGGCTTTGAATCAGTCGCGCCAATCCAACTCATGGTCTCGCCTTCTTCGAGCTCCAGACCTTCTATAGCGCCCTCTTTTGCATTTAAAAAGCTCAGCCGGTGCATAAAACTGATACCGTCAGCTTTAATGCCGTTTCTGTGCGCCAACGTCCCATACCCTTTATTACTTGCAAAAACGTAGCCGGGTATGACCGGGTCTAAGCGCGTCATAAGTCGATCTCTTGTTACTTTAGCGATAATAGAAGCGGCAGCAATTGACGCTGATTGCCGCTCTCCGTAGCAAAAATGGACAATAGGAATATCGCTATGATCGAGGCTTACGGGCATAGCATCAACTAAAATAACTGAAGGCTGTATTGGCGTATGAGCGAGTAATTGAACTAACGCTCTTTTCATAGCGCAGAGCGTCGCCCGATAGATATTTTTAGAATCAATTATACGATGATGGATAATGCCGACCGCAAAGGTGCTATTTTTTAGCAGCCATTCATAGGCCAGCTCACGCTGCTCAGCGGTGAGAACTTTTGAGTCTTTCAAATATTTAAATTTTGCTTTGGGCCTTAATATCGCAGCCGCAGCCACAACCGGGCCTGCAAAGCAGCTTCTGCCGACTTCGTCAATTCCGCATACAAGCTCAGCACGCTCCCAAGCTTCTTTCTCATACATCTGCCTTTTAAAATCAGGCTTTCTTTTAATAGTAATCATTATAATCTTTCTCATGCCATTCAGCATGCCAGAACATATCAAGATTTTAGGTACCCATACAATAAAAAATTGGTTCAGGCACACAACTTTATTTTCAAAATAGCATTTATTTGAGATTTAATCAAATGACTTCGTTGGCACAATCTGAATAAGTACTCTAGATGCAAGATTGCAGAGAAAGATAGGCGTGTTTAAAAGAAATCAAAGTTAGAATGGAGATTAATCGAACTTTTTGACTAATCAAACTTTTTGCTTTTTATTTCTTCGCCCAAAATATATTCGTTTTCTAAATTGCTCATTGGATGAGCAAACAGGCCAAAATAAAGCTGTTTAAGTGCTTCTAAAAATTTTACTAGCATAAAGCTCTCATTGTTTTGAGGTCCCTAATCCCTTTAATGATTACTTTTTAAGAGTACTATAGTCTAAATTAAATTACTACACCCTCAGCCGTATTTTGGCCACGGGGCTATTTACAACCATTAGAAAACTTTTCAAAAGGGCCAGGCTCTCTATCCTTTCACTTCTAGAATTTTTTATTATTTTTGGTATACTTAAACTCATAAAATCTGATAATAGTTGACTAAAGTAACAATCTTTCAAATTAGTAGAAAATATGAGCAAAAGAGACTTTTACGAGGTACTTGGGTGTACCAAAAACGGCGTCGCAAGATGAAATAAAAGCTGCGTATCGTAAGCTTGCTATGAAATACCACCCCGATCGTAATCCTGGCAACAAAGAAGCCGAAGAAAAATTCAAAGAAGCTGCTGCCGCTTATGAGGTGCTTTCAAACCCTGAAAAGCGCAAGCAGTATGATCAGTTTGGTCATCAGGGAGCCGCTGGCGGCTTTGGCGGACAGGGCATGAATATGGATGATATCTTCACTAATTTTGAAGATATTTTTGGCGATATATTCGGCCAACAGGGCCAAACGCAACAACGTCGCCGTTCAAAAAAAGCCGGTCCCACACCTAAGCGGGGCCATGACTTAGCAAAAGAACTTAACCTCACCTTAGAAGAATCATTTCTTGGGGTTTCTAAAGATATTAAACTATACCGTTTTGTAACATGCAAAACGTGTGAAGGGAGAGGCATGCCGGCCGATGCAACAGCGACGGCATGCTCCGAATGCCAAGGTGCCGGCCAAGTTGGCTACCGCCATGGTATTTTTATGTACACTCAAACATGCCCTCACTGCCATGGTGAAGGTTTTACCATAAGCAATCCCTGCCCAACCTGCAAAGGCCAGAGCCGCGTTCAGCAGTATGACACCATTAATATCAATATTCCTGCCGGAATATTATGATGGCGCAGAGTTGCGTGTGCAAGGTAAAGGTGATGCGGGTATTTTTGGCGGAGATGCAGGAGATTTATATGTCCGCGTTCATGTAATGCCCGATAAAAAATTCACCCGCGTAGAAGATGATCTGCAATGCTCTATCGTTCTCACCTATCCTCAGCTCGTATTTGGCTGCCAAGTGGATGTGGTTAATATTGATGGCTCGAAAGAAACTATTAAAGTAGCTAAGGGAACTCCCGTTGGCGAGCATATATTCGTTCCAGGAAAAGGCTTTCAAAAAATTAGAGGCCGTGGACGGGGTAATTTAGTGGTTATTGCAAAATGCGATATTCCCAAAAAACTTCCTGCTGAGGCAGAAAAGCTTCTTAAAGAGTACTCAGATATTATTGGTACCAATACGGATACATTCAGAAAGCAGCATTAAAAGCTTTTTCAAGAAGTTCTTAAAGTAAGCCGCTACGCCTTTTTGCTGCTTTGTATGGCCGGACGAATGACTAAGATATTTACGCGGCTTTCTCTCCGGAGAACGATCAGATTTTAAGCCCCTAGTCTGTATCTTTAAATATCAAACATAGCTATTCCGAAAGCATATATGCAGCATCATTTAAAATTTTTATCAACCAAAATCTTTCTCCTTCTCTTAGGCGTGCTTCTTTTTCTTGCGCTCGCATTTTTCGCATTCGAAAAAGCAGAAAATCGACATTATTCTTTTACACGAATACATTCATACAATGAGGCGATGAGTACCTTCGCGCACTGCACTGGGAAAGACTTAATCTTCTTTGATATCGATGACACACTTATTACGGCAGTTGATCCGACTGCACGAGCCACATACCCTATGAGTTTTAGATTGGCATTGGGTCTTCACCACCCACAACTTCTATTTCGCTCCACGTGGGAGTATTATTACAGCATGTTCTGGCAGCAAACGCAAAGAGTTCTTATCGAACCTGCGATTATATATATTATTAATACGCTTAAAGGGAAAGGCTGTACTGTTTTGGGACTTACATCGATGGAAACTGGATCCTACGGCGTTATTAAAAACTTTCCACAATGGCGTATTGATATGCTCAATGGCTTTGGCCTTGAATTTAGTCGTGGCTATCCCGATCATGTCTTTACTACATTACCTTTCTATAGGAACAATTATCCCATTCTCTATAAAGGCATTTTATACTGCAATCAACAACCAAAAGGTATTGTTGCTGGGGCATTTCTTGATGCTTTTAGCGTTCACCCACGCACCATAACTTTTTTTGATGATGATGAAGAAAATCTGAGGTCCGTGGCTGACGCTTGCGCTGAAAGAAATATCCCTTTTCACGGGTTTCTCTACTTAAGAAAACTGGACTTGCCTGGAAAGTGGGATCCAAAGCGTGCGCTCGCACAATTTGATTATCTAATACAGCATCAAAAATGGCTGCCAGATGAAGAATACCCAATGCTCTAAATTGCGAGTATAAGAAGTAACCCTTCTACTAATAAATGAGAAAATATATTGAGTTTTGCTTGTTAAAAAAATATGATAGTATTTATATTTAGATATGTAAAAGAATCATTCAAAATAATAAAAGGACGAAAATGATTAATGAGCGAATGATCGAAGAAGTTAAGCAAAGGCTGATAAAAATCTACAATCCTCTTGTCATATATCTTTTTGGCTCCTATGCATGGGGTCGCCCTACAGAAGATAGCGATTTGGATTTGCTGATCATTATTGAAAAATATAGCAAAGACAATTATCATACGGTCGTAGAAGGACATAGAGCTCTTATTGATCTCGATGTAGCCAAAGATATTGTTGTCTTAGATAAAGACGAATTCGATGAATATTCCACAGACAAGCGGGAACTTTTCTATGAAATTAAACAAAAAGGAAAAATCCTTTACGCCAAAGCATAAAAATTGGCTTCATTTTGCAGAGGAAGATCTAAAAGCAGCCATCCTTTGTGTGGAAAATGAATATGCATTAATACCACCAGCATTGGTACTTGCGCAACAAAGCGCGGAAAAAGCCCTTAAGGGCTATCTTTATTATAAAGAGGTAAAGCCAATCAAAACGCATGACCTTGTTAAGCTTGCTATCCGATGCTCAAAATTTGATGAAGATTTCACAACTCTTCTTAACGATGCAGCTGATCTCAACCCGCATATCTCAGTAAGTCGCTATCCTGATTCTCGATTTATGATGCCTGATTTAACGTCTGCAAAAATACTTGTTCGAAAATCAGAAAAGTTTTTTTTGTTTATAACAGATAAAATCAATGAATAATTCTTTGGGCACTTACCCTGGCTCGCATTTGAATCGAGATACGCTAATTAATTTTGACATTGTAATCATAGGCACTTTACACTCAGTGAAAACGGCATTAAATTTAAATTGATTGCATTTCCATCTTTTACCTGAGATCGTTATGAAGAATGCTATGATTTTCAGCACGCTAATTATTGCAGCCTTTTTGTCTTTTCAAATGATAGCGGTATTAACATCTGTAAAAATTATACCAAGCGGAGAAAACCCAAATCAATCGATTATCATGCTTGGAGATGCACATCATATCTCCTGGGAACATTCAGCCAAGCAAATTAAAGAAAAAATTATTCCTTGCGTCAAGGCCGCAGAGCCGGCTGCGGGTGAAAAGGCTCGAACCGTATTTTATATAGGTATCGAACACGCACTAGGGGATCCTAGAACATTTAACGAGTTGTGGGAAATAATAGATCATCTCTTTCCTGAAGTACAAAAACTAAGTCTCCAAAACACAAAAATTGAGGATGTCGAAATCAGAAAAACGATGGCGAGGGCTATAGAGATATTGGATACTCCTCATACCGTGAAGCGGGGCTTACGAGAAGCACGTAACCCCGAATTTCGGAAATTACCAGACTTTGAATCATATATGCTTAATTCCACCTTCATTAAGAACGGTATTCAACTATTTGTTGATGAAATGACTTTTCAAGACGCGCTTGATGAATTTGAACAACAATGTTCGAAAATCAAGCATGATATCGATGTTTTGTCGGAAAAGGAGAGAGTATATTTAAATGAATATATTGAAAAAAACGCGAGATTCCAACTCTATGGTTCAACAAATAATTGGAATGGTTTCAGAGAGTCGATGAAAAAATTTGGGATTAGTCTTAGTGAAAAAATGCTCACTGTTGCCTGGGAAGCCATGGAAAAAAAAGAATTGGAGAAACTAAAGTTGTTACATGATTCATTAAGGGCCGGTGCCCGTTTCCTTTTTGACGTAGCACTTTACTCTAAAGTCCGCACGGTGCAGAAAACAAGCGTAGAAAAAATTGTTATTGTCGCTGGAAGAGGTCATACGGATCGTGTCTCAAAAATGTTCGATGATATGGGGTTTCCTAAAGGGCATTTCTACGGGGACGAAAAATGCCATAGCATTCGACTTCCTCTGCCTTATCTCGACCTTCTTAGTAAACCTGCAGCAATTCTAAATGCAGCACGAATAAAGTTTCCTTTCGAGTCTTCGGATGACGAAAACGAACAGCCTTGGCACCATTCCTTGAAGGGATGGATCATCGGGCTCTATGGCGATGTCAAACGACTTGCGCAATGAGTAATTTGAGAAAATTCAAAATTCGCCCCTCAACTATTACATTGAGAAATTTTTTTTGTTATAATATTGATATAGAATTCAATTTATAATAAAGGAGATTGTCATGTTGAAACAAGGTATTTTTATAGTTTTTGCTGCTTTATCTTTCCTTCCCTCTCAGGCTATGGAACGTGTTGAACAACAGGAGAAAGAATATCCTCAAATTATTATTGCAAATGATTACCCATACAAACTCAAAGTTGAATATGGAACACCCGGAGAGCTTGTAAGCACGACCATATTAGCTGGGTTTGAAAAGCGAATCAATCGAGATCCTCAGCATATTAAGATACTGAGGGTATCACCAAGCGGTAAGTATATGGCACTTACGCAGATGAGAGAGCCACAAAATATTGCAAATGAAGTCGCTGCTCGTGCAATAAGCAATCCTGACCACGATATCGAAGTAATTGTTAAGTCGTCTGCACTTGTATCAACGGCTGCCGCAAAGATTCCTCTTATAGGTGGAATTCTAAAGACGGCAGCAAAAAAAGGAGAAGAATACGTCGCTCCTTTTGAATTTTCATACGCACCGAAAATGATAATAAAGGAAGAAAGAGAAAAAAGTAATGTGCCTAAATCGCGACTTATTATAGATGCATTTCGTCAGGCTAAAGAAGCTCATGAAAATGGTCGGCCAATCTTAGCCCGACATTTTCTAGCGGTTCCTGAGGGCGCACCACTTGAATCAATCGATGAAGACTATTTTGAGCTAAAAGACTTATGGGAGAAAGAGAAGGAAAAAAATCCTTCGAATGCTCAATATGCTGATAAAGTACTTCAAATCCTTGAAGCTGCCTGGAAGGTTCTTAGAAGCCCTATGGAATTGAAAAAGCTTATTGAAAAAGATGTGCTCAAAGGCATTCGCTATAATTAAGAGTATTAAACTCAGAGCTCACAGAAAAGCCTCAAATATTGACAAAGCGCTTTTTGAGGCTTTTCTGTGATGCATGCAAGGGTAGTTTTCATCTATTGCCATCTTATAGAGCATTTCAAAAAAGAACTGCCGATAACCCGTATTTACCACAGCCTGTTGTGCGACAATTATCTTGGCCCTTAAAAAAAGAAATATTATGATGGTATAGCGCACCCGTAATTGAGGAGAAGCTATGCCAGGGAAAAAGATAACCAATAAGCAGATAGAGAGATATATGGCGAACAGAAAAGAGGGATACTCCCAAGAAATAGCTTCCGCAGGCTTATTTTTCATAGGCTAGGAATCAACAAAAACGCCCTTTAATTTTCAATTTGAAAAAATACTTGATTTTTTTGGGGGGGGTGGTATTGTATATATATGGGGCATTATGTTCAATATGAAACTCAACATAACTATGTATAAATAAGGAGAATTTATGAATAATCGTTACTTAAAAGCTATTGCACTAGCTCTATTGAGCGCAGGTCAACTGATGGCTGGCAACGTTACCTTTAGAAATACTACGCCTCAGAGGCTAAAGATAACAGTTTCTGAGGTTACCACGGTAGGTGCTTCTGGGACACTCCTCTTCAAAATGGAGCTTGCTCCTGGAGAGATCAAGTCTGAAACTCTGACGCCAGGCCAATACAGATTTACTGGAGAGATACCTGAATTGGGCGAAGTCGTGAGATGGGGCACAATTTCTGACCTCGATACGAACCTTTATTATGGGATCTCTTCCGATAAAAAAGTATCCATCCACAGATATTATGGAAATCTATATGAACAAGAAAAGCAAGGCGTCTACAGAACAGCTTAAACCGCATGGACATCAAACTTCTCATAAGCTCGCATCATTGTGTTGCGAGCTTAATTTTTTGAGATTTCACTGTCAAGTCCTTGACTTTCCTCCCTAAATATGCATTAATACCACCAGCATTGGTATTGGCACAACAAAGTGTGGAAAAAGCTAAATGCTGACAAAGCGCTTTTTAAGACTTTTTTGTGATGCATGCAAGCGGTAATTCTCATCTATTGCCATTTTATACAGCATTTCAAAGAAGAACTGCCTATCACCCGTATTTACCACAGCCTGTTCATGAGCCTCTGCAAGAGCAATTGGATAGCCATTCCCTTTAGTACATTGATCCATTGTAATGCGCAAAGCCCTGCTGAGCAGCTCTTTATCTTGCGCCACCCAAAAAGGAACTTCTACACGCCCTATCTCATCACCGCAATGCATATATACAAAGCATGGGCGCAAATGGGGAGGATAACTATCGGCCAAAGACGAGTTATGAACAAATAATGCGGTACTTTCACCACGCTTTATGAAGAAATCAGCAATATCAGCATCAATGAGTGTATCGAAAGCACATGTTATAGTGCTCTTTAGAGGACCGTGAGCCACGCACTTTCTTAAAACTGAGACCAGCTCTTTACTTTTAGGTAAGCTGATAAACCCGGCAATCACCATGCGCTCCTGAAAAAAAGCATCTAGTTGCTCAATATAGCGCTTTAAAAAGCGCTCCTTAATACGTGGATGCTTGCTTTCAAGATGCCAAAAAATGAGCGACCCATCACATAAAAAAACGGTGGGCAGTGCCGGATGTAAGGAACGTGCAGTAAGCGATTGAGCTAGCCCTACCTCAAATTCAAGCTCCGCACGCCGACAATTAACCATATCTTCTGACATGTCCTGACCGTCAATCTGAGTAAACAGGGCTGGTGCGGAAAACAATCGGACTGAACTTTTTTCATCGTAGACAAAATGCGCAACGCCGCTGTTCAACAGATAACAGGCCATTCCCTGATGCCTATCTGGATAAATCTGCGAGCCATCAACCGCTACCACCGCATAGGGATGCTCATGGGGAACCACAGGAACGGTTGTATCGATAGCTCCCTGCCAAGAGGGTATCGTGATAGAAGATTCAATGCACTGTATTTGCTCTACCATTGCTGGATTTTGTTGCATCCAAGCAAAGACTTCCTGAGCATAAGCCCGCTCATGCGCAGTTTCCTTAAAAAGCGTTGGTACACTTTTTATTAATTCCTGCATTACTTTCTGTTTATCGAGCATAGATTATCTCTCAGGCTAGTTTGACTGTTGAGCACGGTGGATTGACAAAGCCGTATGTAACGCTTCCAATGAAAGTAAAGCACAGCGCAGACGCGTGGGCCCTAACGAAATACCTATCAGCTCAAGCATAGCATCCTTATTTAAAGCTTCAAGCGTTTCTAAAGGCTTGCCAAGACTAAGCTCAGTCAATAACGAAGCGGCTGCTTGGCTTATAACACATCCCTTTCCCTGAAAACGGATCGCTTTGAGGCGCCCTTCTTCAATTATCATCTGAAGTGAAATCTGGTCACCACAAGAAGGATTGAACGTTTCCGTCGCTATCTGTGTGTCAGGAAGAATGCCGTAATTGCGCGGATGACGATAATGATCGAGCAATTCTTGTTGATAAAGCTTGTTGTCCATTTTTTGTAATTTATAATTGAATATTGATTTTAAACGTTAATGCTAAAAAGTAGATAATATTATTGTATAATTTTTTTAAATTTTTTACCATATTGATAAGAGATATGAAGGAATTAACAATAGTGGCAAAAATGGCCAGGGGGGACAAAAATGGCGGAAAAGCCCGGCAAAGTACTTATCTGGGATTTGGGCAATACGCTGCTAAAAGCAGATATATTTGGCTTTGCGTATGAAATAGGCCTTGCTGATTTTATTCTGTATCCTCTGATTGATTGGCAAAACCCCCAAAAAATACATGAATTAGCTTTTGAGCTGCTCAATCATATTGATGCAGAGAGACATGAGGCTTACCCACTTGCCACTGCTCGCGGCAAAGTGCTACCGGCTATTATGTGCCACTGGCTTGCAGGAAAAACCTCTCATGAGCAGATAAGCGCAAAAATAGAAGAATGCTTAAAACGTGGGCAATTTACCAGCACACGACAGCAGCGACTTGTTACTCAGACACTCAACGTTCTTTTAGATCCAGAAAAGTTTGTACGTTGCATGAAACCCATTGAGGAAGGCTTGAAGCTACTGAAAGAATGTGCAGAGCAAGTAGATGAGCATGGTAATAAACGGCATAAACTGTATATTCTATCAAACTGGGATGCCAATTCATTTGAGCACTTGCTGCGGGCCAACAAAGCATTGTTTGCATATTTCGACGTTCACAATATAACTATTTCCGGGCATATTGGGGCACTCAAACCCCAACCCATCATATACCAGCAGTTCATCCAAAAATATAAGCTTGAACCACAAAATTGCATTCTCATAGATGATCAAATCGAAAACATTGCAGAAGCCCAAAATCAGGGCATCACCGGCCTCCTGCTCAATGATGAAAACTATGAGCATCTCAAAACCCAGCTTAGAAGCCTCCGCGTGCTTTAACTACGCTGGCAGCTTAGAAACAGTTTTTGACTCCGAGGAATCGTCCAGGATATTTAAAGATCGCTGATCAAAAGTCTCTTGAAGGCCTAAATACTACAGATTATATTTCCCTATAGCTATCACACTAGATAATAACTTATAAGTTGTTATTTTCTTTAAATTTGATAACCTATAAGTTATAAAATGAGGGTAATATATGACAAATTCATTCAGAAAATTAATGCGCAACCAAGTCCAAGATAGCCTAAATAATTTCTTAGGGCTTCTTAATAAACCAATTCCTAAAAAAGGATGGATCCGTGCAATACGGGACTCATTGGGAATGTCTAGCAGCGCTTTATCAAAAAGGTTAGGCTGCAGCACCGCAAATATTTTAGCCCTAGAAGGTCGTGAAAAAAAAGGTTCTATTAGCTTAGCTACTCTTGAAAGAGCTGCTCAAGCTATGAATTGTAAACTAGTTTACTGCATAGTTCCTATGAAGCCCCTCGATCAAATACTAGAAGATCAAGCAAAAATCATAGCAAAAAAACAAGCCGCTTTAATAAATCATTCAATGAGATTAGAGCACCAAGGACTCACAGCAATGCAATTGAAGCAACAAGAAGAGGACTTGGTACAAGCATTACTACAAGGTAATCCAAAAAAATTATGGGAAAATGATGCAATTTAATTATCCTTCAGGCTCAACTCCTTTGGAACTCGAAGAATTAGCCGATTTGATACCATTTCATATCAACACTCAAGAAGAGTTAAATGCTTGGGAAGAAAAGAATATTCTTGCAGGTCAACAATGGGCTCTTAAGCAAAAAGAAATTATATCAGTTTTATTTTTCCAAAAGCTCCATGAGCGCATGTTTGATCAAACCTGGAAATGGGCTGGCAAATTTCGTATTTCCGCAAAGAGTATCGGTATTGATTGGTATCTCATTTCCTCTGAGCTTAAAAAGCTTTGTGATGATGTTAACCATCAATTAGAATATGAAACATTTTCAAAAGACGAAATAGCAATAAGGTTTCACCATCGCCTAGTATGGGTTCACCCATTTCCTAATGGCAACGGTAGACATGCACGTTTGATGGCAGATCTTTTAATTATGCAGCAAGGGCTATCACGCTTTAGCTGGGGCATGCATCGAGATTTATATGCATCATCTGCGACTCGCAGGCAATATATTGAGGCGCTGCAATGCGCCGATCGCGGCAATTATTCAAAGTTAATAACTTTCGCTCGCACTTAAATTGGCTGAAAACCAGCACTAATTAATAAATCGGGTAAATCCAAAAGTACGTTGTAAAGCTGAATGTCCACGTAATTACATGATTAGTAGTGCGATATGGTATTTGAATACTCAACGTCCGCGAGAGTTAGGAGAGCATTATGGAGTTCGGGGGATTCCAAAGGGTGTCTGGTAAAGACCCCTTTGGGCGGTCCAGGTCGCAGCCACCTGGCGCAGGTGCAGGGCGCGCGCAGCGCTCTGCTGCCCGCCGCATAGGCGCCATCTCCTGTTGCCCGCCGCATAGGCGTGAGAGATTAATGTTTTTATAAAATATTTCATCGTGCCAACTGACCGAAGATGGAGAGAGCATATACATTCTCAAAAGACGTGTTAAATTGCACCTGACTTCTTTCCCAATTCGTCAGAATAGAAAAGATATAATCCTACAAAGACGATTGCAACAGAAAGATAGAATGTATTTGGCATATGTATATTAAAAAAGACCCTATCAAGTAATGCGGTAAATAAAGGCTCACTAAATGCCGTAAATGAAAGAAAGGTCATTGAATATCTTTTTAATAGTTCAATATAGGCGCTATTTCCAATAACATTAGATACCAGCATCATGCCAAAAGAGCTTGCGAGGAATCCGTTAACATCAGTTACCGGAACCGGGTTCCATGTTTCTACAAAGAGCGAGTGAATGAGAGCTAGAATCCCTCCCAAAATCATAATAAGGCCATTAGTCATAACTGAGTCATAATTTTTTTCGCATACCAGTTGACGGGTAACAACACATCCATAGGTGCTAAAAATGATAGCCACAAGAACAGCAATTTCTGGCAAAGGTATCGACCAACCTGCAAGCGTATACCCCGCCCCTTGAATCACATGGTCCGCCGGCTGGGTACCAAAAATCATGGGAAATGCTCCCGCCAAGCCCAAAGCGAGGCCGGCCCATTTTTTTTTGGTCAGCGTTTCGTGAAAATAAAACCACCCAAAAAAAGCTGCTGCAAGTGGATAGAGATTGTACAAAAAGCAGCTTTTTGTTGCCGTCATATAGTTAAATCCCCAAAAATCAAGTACATTAGTCAGATAAATACCGGTGAAGGCCGATTTAAATAACAAAGCCAAATGCCCCTTAGGCAGGTGAAAATGTTTGCGCCGAAAAAGATATTGGTAAAGGAGAACGAGGCACCCTGCAAAGGTCATACGAAAGCCAGTCAGAAACATCGCTGATGCATAATACAAAGCTATTTTGCTTAATGGGAAAAGCATCGCATACGCAAGGTTCATTATCACGAGTAAGATCATAGAATTCTCCCTGGGATTTTACCCATTTTTACATATTTTTCGAGTTCTTGCCATATCCACTTTGCTCTGGCATATTGAAAGTGAAAGCTTAAAAAGCTGACTGATTTGCCCAGGGGGGCTAAAAGGCACGCATTTTTATGAGAGCGGTTTAAAGCTGCAGGGATTAACTATAATGGGATTAGCAATAGAACTAAATTCGTTAAGCAAAGTCTATCACCTTAATAATGGCAAATCATTTAAGGCGGTAGATCAACTTAGTCTCGAAATCCCAGCGGGCCAGGTTATAGGCTTTCTCGGACCCAATGGGGCCGGTAAGACAACCACTATTAAAATGATATGCGATATTATCAGCCCAACTGAAGGTTCAGTAAAGTTGAATGGCTACAGGGTAAAAGAACAACGCCATAAGGCTCTTGCCCAAATTGGAGCTGTCCTTGAAGGAACACGAAATATTTACTGGCAATTAACACCTATTCAAAATCTTACTTATTTTGGCAGACTCAAGGGAATGCGTTCAAAAGCTCTCTCAGACCACTGCGAATATCTCTTGCGTGCACTTGATGTGTGGGATAAGAAGAATGAGCAAGTCAGCTCTTTATCGCGAGGATCACAACAAAAAGTTGCAATTGCATGCGCTTTGATTACCGATCCTCCCATTATTTTGCTCGATGAGCCGACACTTGGATTGGATGTTAAGGCATCTCGAATTATTAAACAGTGGATAACTGAACTCGCTCAAAAACACCAGAAAACGATTGTGCTTACCACACATCAGCTTGATATAGCAGAGCAATTGTGTGAGCGTATTGTAATTATGAACAAAGGAAAGGTCATTGCAGATCAGCCAACACAGGATTTGCTGAAAGTATTTCATGAGGAACACTACCAGATAGCAATTGCGGGAAGAGTAGATAATGGCGCTAACCTTTTGCCGGGAATGAAAGTTATTGAAAAAGAAGATCATACGCTCTTTACTGGCGCAATTCTAAGCCAAGAAGAGTTGTATCAAAAATTAACACTTATTCATGACTTGAAATTACCCCTTATATCGGTAACGCGGACAAAACAAAACCTTGAAGAAGTTTTTATGCAATTAACTCATAAAACGGATATCAATGTATAAATTACGTAGGGATGCTTAGTATCATATGGGTACGATAATTTCACTTTTTACACACGCTCCTATGGTGATTTTCAACGAAATCTACCTCATGAGCATTATGTACTGGCACTATAAATGGAGTTCTCTTATCAATGCCATCACTACTGCCGGTGATTTCATCTGGTGGATGCTCCTTATCGATGGCGGAGTGCTCATTCCAGAAAAAATTGCTCCATTGGCCGTTGGCTATATTATGTGGGTATATGCGAACTACATGATCTATGATGCCAATTATTTTATTATTGACGCAGGACAAACGGGGGTTTTAGAACAAGTTTATTTATCACCCTATCCTTTTAGCGCCAAGCTCATGAGCAGGTTCTTTGCAGCAGCAGTTTTTTGTAGTTTAGAACTCACGCTTGTTGTTGCTGCATTGCTTATCTTTTGTCCTGTGCACATCCCACTAAATATTGCAGCTGTGATTCCGTTTATCCTCACCCTGCTTGGTATTGCTGGGTTTGCGCTCATTTTGGCCGGCATCGGGCTTATTTTTAAAAAATCGCAGCCTTTTGCATACCTGCTCAATAACATCTTGCTCTTCTTCAACGGATCTATTTTACCGCTTGAGAAGATGCCTAAAGCTATACAAGTGTTGAGTAAAACTCTTCCTACCACACAGGGGATAGCAGTTATGCGTTCTATGATTTTCGATAAACTATCCCTCATGGGCTCTATTCTAGACGCAAGCCTTATTATCTTGCTGCTCAACTCACTGCTTTATATGGCAATTGGGCTCGCGGTCTTCATCTACTGCGAGCGATGGGCTCAAAAAAACGGTATCCTGGGCCATTATTAAGCTCTCTTCCTTCTATTTGCACTGATTAGGGCAGCAAGCCGTCGTTATAGTTGCCGTTGCACTTACCGCTGAAGTTGTATCACTTGTAACAGTCGCTACTGATTGAAGCTTTTGTCCAGCAGAGGTAGCATTAGATTTCGCATTCACCATAATTGAAGCCGATTGACCCGGTGCCAGAGATGGCAATGTTGCTTGTAAACCATAAACCGTTGTTTTTATTGTCCATCCTTCTCCTTGGGCTCTCGTAACCGCAATAGCGCTTGGAAAAACATCAGTCAGCACAAGATTGGTAGCTGTAGCAGCGCCGGTATTTTTAACCGTAAGTACAAATGAGGTACAAGTACCATTGCAGAGAGTTTTATTCGAGCTGTTTTTGATGGTAAGGACCGGGGCCAAACCCACTGTTACCAGGATGCTCGCCTGATTTATGCAAACCGGATCAGCCTGAAGGGCTCCCGCCGCAGCAGCAGATGCAGCAGTCACCGTGTATACACCAGCATTGGCTGCCGCCGCAAATGGAATAGCTATAGATGCAGTTGATGCAGCAAAGTTATTTGGACCTATCCATGCAAAATTAGCAGAAGCCGCAGCAGAGACTGCGGTTAACGCAATGGTTGACCCTACAGGCACAAATGAATTGCCGGTAATGGTTAGGGCTGGCGGTGTCATCGCAGCTATAGTTGTTGATGGACCCTTTGCTGTGCACTGGGGGGTAGATGAATCTTTTACGGTAATGTTATTGTATGTACCCGGAGGTAAATTAAAAATAGTGGCTGTTGTACTGTTCGTCGGCTGACTAAAGTTTATACCATCGGCTGAGTAAAAATACGGCGGCGTACCTCCTTGCACGGTAATTTGTAGGCTTCCGTTGCCCACGTTGGAAGCGCCACACGATGATGTGGTTGTTACATCAGTGACCGAAAGGGAACAGGTTGGTGGAACCACAGTAACAGGAACCGATGGATCGCTGGTGCAGCCGCCACAGTTTAATACCACAGAATAAGACCCTATATCTGCCGCTGTAATGTTGGTAAATATAAAATCCGGACTTGCTTGCGTTACCACGCCGTTAACGCCTCTAGCAGGGTTAGGCGTAGTCAGGCTAAAGAAACAATTTGCTCCTAGACCGGTCGGACCAGCCGTAAAGGTAAGAGTACCACCTGGAACGAATACTTGCGTTGCCGGGGCAAGTGTTGCTTGCGGAGGGCTCGGCAGGAGTGGAATAGTAACTGTACCGGTCCCGCTGCAGCCTGTGGCATCTGTTACCGTAATGGTATAAGAAACACCTCCATCAAGATCCGGTATTGTAAATGGTGATGCAGACGCTACCGCGGGCTGTCCGCCATTTACCGTATATATAAATGGTGGTATATGATCAGAAACATCTACGATTATACTTCCAAGCGCCTTAGCTTCACATTCTGGTTGTGGAGTTAAAGAGAACGGTAAGCACCCACCGATGACTACCGTCGCAGGTTCGGAAGGATCGCTTGGGCAGGTATTATTTATAACTACGGCAGTATACGTACCCGCAATTGCAGGAGATATAACAAAATCCCCGGTGGATTTTGTATGCGTATTGCCATTAGGGTCTGTCAATATGAAAAGAAGACCCGGACCCGTTAGATTAGTTGACACGGTAAAGAAAGCCGCACCCCCTACTGGCGTTGTTTGAAATGGAGGCGCAAGGGCAACAAGCGGTTTTGGATTAACGGAAATAGTGACTGTATTTGAGGGCCCCTGTGTACACCCATTTTGATCAATAAAGGTAGCAGAATAAGCCCCATTTACCGCAGATGTTGCACTCTGCGACACCAGAAATACATTAGATGGCTGAGTTATCGAGGTTCCGCCGACCTTTGTCAGCGTGTAACTTGCCCCATTGGATGGCGTCACCGTCATGGTAAGAGGACTGCCAGCGCATGCTGGGACAGCAGTCAATACGGGCGTAACTGGCGGAACAACTATCACTTCAGTTGTGGCTTGGTTAGAGCAGCTCGGTATGTTTGTATCAACAATTCTTACCGTGTACGTCGTATTAGGCGCTAAATTTCCTATGGTAAATGGTGACGACACCTGCCCCATCGACGCGCCGTTAACAAATAAATTAGCCGTTGTTCCAGAACCTCCCATAAATTGAAGGAGTATACTTCCAGTTCCGCTATCGCTGCAAGCAGGCACAGGGGTCAGCCCTATGGTAAGATCACAGGTGCCGCTAATAACTACTGTAGAAGGATCCGATGGATTACTCACACACCCATCAGCCGTTGTTATAACTGCAAAATAAGTGCCAATATCATCAGGACCGGCACTTGGCAGCAGGAAATTCGGGCTGGGTTGCGTTATAACCCCATTATTACCTCTCTTTAGATTTGGCGTAAATAATGAATAGGAGGCACCGAAAAGTGCCGGGCTCACGTTAAAGAAAATCGTTGATCCTAACGTAACTCCCTCAACAGCTGGCATAAGCCTGGCAAAGGGCACCGGTTTGACCGCAACAGTTACTGTATTTGATGGCCCGCTCAAGCAACCATTGACGTCAACATACGTGGCAGTGTACGCCCCATTGTTAACGGCTGCACTCGCATCAAAGAATTGAAATGTATTAAGCCCATTAAGCTGCACTATCTGGGTGCCATCAGGAAGGGTCAGGGTATAAGTTGGTTGGCCTGCTGGCATTACCGTCATGGTAAATGGCTGCCCTTCACAAATGGGAGTTACAGTCAGTGATGGCGCTGGCGGCGTAATAACTTCAAGGGAAACGCTCGATTGGGCAAAGCAGTTAGGAATTGATTGGTCTACAATTTTCACCGTATACGTTCCAGGCGCCGCTAGAGGCTGAATAATAAAAGGCGTTGTACCTAAAGGTCCCCTATCGACATTATTTACAAATAATTCAACTACACCGGTTGTGCTGCCACTATAGGTGAGTTGGATGCCTCCCGTTGTAGCGGGGTTACAGGCTGGAAGTGCTGTTAAACTCATGGAAAGTTTGCAGGCGCCTGATGTTACCATAACCGTAACCATATTTGATTGAGTAGCCGGACAGTCATCAACTTGAAGCGTGACAAAATAGGTGCCATCATCGCTGAGCTTAGCTGATGGTATCTGAAAATCTCCCGTACTTTGCGTCGCTCGCAGCAGCGGCCCAGAGGTGGTTACCTGGAACAGGCTATACGTTGCATTTGCAAGCTCGGGGGTGGTGGTAAAGAAAATAGGCTTACCCTGCGGCACAATCTGAGTATCAGGAGTAACCTCAGGATTTTGCACCGGTCCCGTGCCGCCAATAGTTACAACTCCCGTTTTTTTAAAAACAACCTTATGATTGCACGCTGCACTCTTACTGTTTGCTTGTACGGTCCACTCATAGGTGCCGGGGCATAAATGGGTATACACACCGGTGGTGCCGATAACGGTACCGCCACTCGTCGCTTGGTACGTAACTGTAACATCGGCATGATCAGGGTTATCAAATATGGTTTCAAAAGCTCCATTACATGCACAATGAGCATCGGTCACGGGGGGAACAGTCACGCCGTAATGGGCAACGGGGATCGTCACACATTTTTTTAGTCTATTATTTTTAGTGCTCGCTTTGACATTATACGTGCCTGCGGGAAAACCGGGAGTCCCTGCGGGCCTGAGAGTGGCAGGTGTAATTTCTGTAAAAGAAAAATCTCCCGGATTGACCTGCACACATACGCTTTGCCCTGATGGGGCAGTATCTACTACTATTGCGCCATCACGACAACCAGCTGAACTTTCTGCGATGGTAGTAATAAAAATGGGACAGGACCCCTTTGCCTCTAGTGAAGTGGTAATCAACGACAATATGCACAATAAAGCGGCTGTTAATAATCGAGGGCTTTTTGTTTCTTTCTTAAGACCTAAGAGCAAAGAATTCATGGCAGTATCCTTACGTAAATGATAATTTTTACATGCAAAACTCATAAACACCTAAAGCTGGATAATCAGCCTTGGAGAATTATGGATCAATGCTACCTCATTTGAGGAAACAAAATAAAGAGAATACTGAATGAAAAAAGAGAAGGGATTCTAATAGAAACAATTATTGATTTTAGATATGCAAGTTTGTTATGCTTGTACTACATATTAAAATAAGGAGACGTTATGGCAAACTTTTTTTACTCCCTAATAAAATCGAAAACAGTGCAGTTGATTTTTACGCATAGAAGATATAACGTGTAACTATATATAAAAGAGGGCAAAACTCATGAAAAAACTTTTTCTACAATCTCTATTCTTTCTTATGAGCTTTTCGGCTCTGCATGCAATGGAAGGGGCTCTACCAGCTCAAGCGGTGCAAGCAACGTCCAAAATGGGTTTGATGTTATTTAACATGAGCAAGCTTCCTGCTACCTATGCCTCTCAGGATAAGCCGGACATGGCTATTGCGATGGTTAATAAGCTTCCTGGTAAGCTTTTGAATTATCGGGATGAAACGGGGAAAAGTGCACTGCATTATGCAGCACAAAAGGGATACGAAACACTCGCGCGAGCATTACTCGAAAAAGGAGCAGATTATACAACAGCCGATGTAGCCGGCGATACCCCGCTTGAATTAGCTCAAAAGAATGATCATGACGTTATTGCGCAGCTTATAATGGCCAAAGTTTTAAGTGGGGTTACCTTAAAGTAGAATTATGCTTTTGTGGTAGACCATACGTCGAGGACTTTAAAAAGCTTAGTCAAAGGTTTAGCTAGTGATGCATAGAGGCAAACCAGCCACATGGCAATGATAATATTCCATGCAATTACAAAGCCCGCATTTAATATCGCGACATTGCCTAAGGCAACAAGGTAATACAGATGGATAATCGAGGCTCCAACGAGCCAAACTACGGTTGCTATGATAGTTGAGAGCCAAAATTCTCTATAAAATATAGGCGCCAGAAGCCCCAGAACACCCAAAGCAAGTTCCGAAAAGGCTAGTTCATACTGGAATGGCGACCAGCTCCAGCCAATACAGCCGGATATCTCGGGAGCGTACAGGAACTGGCCCGCAGAGCCTAACACAAAAAGACAGCCCACATTAAAAAAGAGGGCGTATTTCAGGAACATTTCTGGTATACCACCAAAATTCAACCCTTTTGGTGCAAAAATAACATGCATTATGGGAAAAAATAAGGAGCAGAAAAACAACGTTAACGACAGTATCATATTAAGATTCATAAATGACACACATTCTGTCATGGCACACCTTCCTCAAAATAGGCTATTTATACTCTTTTTGATCTTATTACATATTTTAGATCAGATTCATGCTAATTTATTGCTTTTTTGCAATTTGCGTTATTTTTAATATAGCATAATCCAAAAAGAGAGCAAGCTTTTAATTACATGGTGTATTTTTCTAGATAGATACTCTCCCTGCGAATCATTCATTCGAATTATTTTTCGCAATTCAAACTTCCCCACTTTTCACTGCCCAGAAAGCAAGATTACCGCAATTCTCTTTGTTAATTCGATCAACAGAACTACCATTACGATACAGAACTTAGGGCATAGATACGTCGCTGCCTCCCCCTAATATCCGTGCCAACTTTGGTACATCTTTAGTTGGCGGCCAGCAGATCGCATTGGCTATCATTTCAGCTCATGCGAGCGAGAATCAAGCTCTTAAATTTATTTATTTGGGGCAAGTTAACAGCTGTGTGAAACTTGCTTAAACCTGCTTATATATTATCAATATGAGCAAGTTTATAAGTATTGAAAAAGCGGCAAGAATCTTCTGGGACTTTCCTAGACATGGATAATCTGAGCGCCCCGAAGATGGTCAACGTCGGTATGAGATTCATAAACCGTGACTACGCTTTTATCATATTAAAATAATCTGACTATTGCCTATGCTCAATTTTCGGGTTATGATTTCGACAAGAAAAGATACTCGGCTTTATTGTACATCGAATTTATGGAATTGCTTATTGAGCTCGAAGCAAAAAAATAAAAAATTATTGGATACGATCACGCAGGCAGTAATGAAAGAAGTATTGAGTGTAATTTACTTAGATCTGCATCCTGATAAAAAATCAGTTCATTGCTTAGATGACCAATCACGTAAATGTAATTCGCTCTTTAACAATCTTTTAGAGTTTGCAAACCAAGAGAGACAACGAGCTCGTGAAACGGGCAATAAAAAAGCACTGAAAATTCTCTATAGCCCCTATGGTTTACGTGACTTAGTTCCAGGAATGAAAGAGGCGCATCCCTATTTAAAAAGTGTTCATTCATCCCCCTTAAAAAATACAGCCTTGGGACTTACTAGTACTATCCGTGCTTATGATGACTCTTGTAAGGGCAGGAGAAAAGGGAAAAAAATTGGTTGGCCTCGTTTTCATGCTTGGAAGGCTAAGTGGTTTTCATTGCTGTATGATGAACCAGGCAAAGGATATAAAGTTATAGGAAATACACTTCATCTGTCACTTGGAATGGGTTTGGATAGAAAGCGTCATTCTTTGCAGATTCCCATTTCTGAGGCACATCTTTTAAAAGATCAAGATATTCGTAATCTCCGTATTGTAAAAGAGCATGGAATCTTTAGGGCAGCATTTACCGTTGCAAGGAAAGTACCTGATCCAAAACCCATTACCAAAGTCATTGCATTCGATCCCAACCATAAAAATTTACTCTACGGCGTAGACAATAAAGACCGTGCTTTAGAGATTCAAGCACCCTATTGGCTTAAGGCATATGATCGAAGAATTGATGAATTAAGGTCATCGTTAGATTGCTGTGAGAAGAAATCTAAAAAAATAGAAGTCCCCGTTGACAACAAGATAATTACCTATTGGGAGGAGTCACGCAGATATAAAAAATTAAGAGAAACTCTAGACAAAGCATTGGCAAAACGGCGAGAACATATAAAGCTGTTTTGTTATCGTATTGCGAATCAATTATGTAAGTACTACGATTTTATAGCTATTGGAGATTATGCACCACAGGGCCAAGGAATAACAACGGCAATGAGAAGAGCGATGAATAATCGTTCGGTTATTGGGACATGTAAAACTATTATTGCATGGGTTGCACTCAAATCGGGCAAGACCTACTATGAGTTTGATGAAACAGGTACAACGCGTACGTGTCACGCTTGTGGTTTTATTGTTCAAGAAGGTATACACCCATCAAAAAGAGAATGGCTCTGTCAGGGTTGTATAACAATTCATATACGCGATGAAAATGCTGCGTGTAATGGCCTGCGCAAGGCCTATAAGAGAATCGAAGAAATAAGCAAAGAACCATCTTTGCTAGTGCCTAGCTCGGGCCGGGTTCCAATTAAGGAACGCTGGGCTTGGAGGGTTTTATCTAGTGGCGCAATTCTGCGTCGCGGGGAAAAAACAGCAGATTATAATCTGCACCTCCAAGAAATTAAAACTGATGGCGTGATGCCATTAGACCACAACTTGTATAGATTTGTATAAGTTTTGGAGAGCGGAAATGTGTGACTCTCAATCGTTCAGGTACTTTAAAAGATGGGACACGTCGTCGGCAGTATTGTAGCTATAAAAGCTGACTCGCACCGAGCTTTCAATGCCAAGACGCTTATGAAGGGGCTGAGCGCAGTGATTACCCGCGCGAACGCAGATTCCCTGCTTATCAAGGTAGGCGGCTATGTCATGAGGATGAAACTTCTTGCTCACAAAGCTTACGAGATGGCCAGAGTTGACGAGCTCATCCCGCGGACCAAGTACGGTAATTGATGGAATCTTTGCAAGCCCTTCGATAAGCTGGCTACAGAGCTGAGCCTCATGCCTTTGTAGGGTCTGCACATCAACAAACTGCTCGATAAAATTGATCGCTGCTGCCAACCCGAGCACTTGGGCAATGGCGGGAGTACCCGCTTCATATCGGAGCGGTGGCTTAAGCCAGGTTGCGCCATGAAAATCAACATTATAAACCATTCCTCCGCCAACTTGGTAAGGAGTAACAGCCTCATGCATATGGCGAGCAATGTAGAGCACACCAATCCCAGTAGGCCCATACATTTTGTGGCCCGAAAAAACAATAAAATCTGCTTTAAGCTCATGGGCTCGCATGAGAGATCTCCCTGCTGCCTGGGCAGCATCTACTAATACCCGAGTACCGTTGGCCCTGGCATGCTCAATAATAAAAGTAAGATCTACATGAGTACCTAACGCATTAGAGGTATGGGTACAGGCCACAAGCTTCGTACGATTGGTTAATAGGCTCAGATATGTTTGGTAGTCAAGCCTGCCCTGAGCATCTATAGGAATGTAGTTAAGCACTATGCCATGCGTTTGCTCAAGACGAATCCATGGAAGAATGTTTGAATGGTGCTCAAGCTCAGTGATAATAATCTCATCACCAGGCTTGAGATTTTTCTCAGCCCAACTTGTGGCAATAAAATTAATACCCTCGGTCGTTCCTTTGGTAAATACCACTTCATCTTCATCAGCACCAATATACTTGGCAACAGTAACGCGAGCCTGCTCATACTGCTCCGTTGCTTGTTCTGCCAGTGAATAAACGCCGCGATGCACGGGGGCATTCTGCTTTGAGTAAAAATCAGAAATCGCATCTATAACTACTTGAGGCTTCTGCGTCGTAGCAGCGCTATCAAGATATACCAGGTTCTTGTTGTTTTTAAAAAAAGGAAAATGAGAGCGTAAAGTGTTCATAGTTTTTTCTAGTAGCTAGCGATTCTTAATTTGGGAAATAACCTCGTGAATTCAATTATAGAGCGAAAATCGATGCTTCACAACATTCCACAAAATTCCATTAGGGCATTTATAGAATTATTTTTTTCTCTGGCAGCTTGACAAGCAAATGAATCTATAGATATTCTAGAGGTGCTCTAAAGGCTCTTGCTCCACTATATCGGGAGTTAAAGCCAGAAATGGAGCTGGGCGTTAGAAAAATATTGGAATGCATTAAGAAAGGTCCAGACCTATGAAATATCATTTCAAAATTCACAAAGAAGGAAATGGCTTTTGGGCTGAAGGTATTGAGTTGCATGGCTGCTTTACCCAGGCTAATACATTTAAAGACCTGCAACACAACATGCAAGAGGCTTTGAATCTCTATGTTGATGAGCCTGCTGATTCGACAAATTTTGCTGCTTTCCCAGATGAATCCATAAAATTGTCCAAAACGGTTGTAGAAGTAGCCCTTGATCCCAATGTTGCATTTGCCTTTCTTGTGAGATATAACCGAATTAAGAACGGCCTGAGCCATCAAGAAGCAGCTTACCGAATGGGACTCAAGTCAACATATAGTTACCGGAGACTTGAAACTTCTAAATATGATCCAACGTTAGAAATGCTCATGAAGATAAAGAAACTGTTTCCTGATCTCTCTATCGATTCCGCGATCACTGTTTAATATACTACCCTAAAATAAGAAGCTCCCATATTTCTGTTATGGGAGCTATAAACTCTATAGAAATAATTATTTTATTCTTTCAACTTTGGAGTTTATTGTGAACCCACCATCTTTTGTTGGCGCGTACATATAGGTAATATTTATACCTGTTCTACCATCAAAAAATGCCGTATCTCCCCTTAACCATTCACCAATTTTGGCCTCAATCCGGTATCTTCCATCCTTTATATCAAATGTTTCAGTTTTTCCAGCTGGGACAAGGACACTCTTAACGTGTTTTGGTATATCTTCGGAAGTCGAAAAAATTACATTGGCCTCTTCATCAGTGTTATTATTAACCCGGATAGTCACAGCAAAAAGTGACATACCGCTAAAAAGAGCTGCAACAGCAACTATTGTTTTTATTGTATTCATAAAATCTCCTTATAAGAGGGTCAAAATAAATTTCATCATTTCTTATTGTAACATTTTTATTGTTAAAATTGCAATATTTCTTTTAATTTAATGATATATACAGCCAAACTTACTTTTATATCTATTTTATAATGGACAATTATCTTTAACCTAGCTGAAAGACACATCCTTGCTGATTCTTACACGGTATCATAGGCAAGAATTCTCTACAAGTAAATGAGCCATTGATGATCTTTGTATAAATAACCCCCCATGTTTGAAAACAAGTGCATGCAACGGCATGCTTGTTGGAAAAAGGGAAGAAATGGAGACAACAAAAAAATAGGAATAAAAAACTTATAAAAGTGGATTCTGCTTTTTAATACGGCACAGAATAGAATTGAGCAGATGGCCGTGTTCTTGCACCAATGGATGATCGCCATAAAAACCGTCGATTAAAAGAGCATGCGCACTCGGCTCATCGAAGCCTCGCGAGAGCAGGTACCACAGCTCTTCTTTGTTAAAACGTCCTGCAGCACTGCCATGACGGCATTGAACATCATGCGTTGCCACTTCTAGTGATGGAATCGCGCAGGTGCGGGCTAAGGGGCTAAGTATAAGAGCTTTTTGCTGCTGATCTGCTTCCGACTGATCGGCCGATTCATTCATCGTTATGATACCTCTATAGAAAGAATGAGCCTCGCCCAAAAGAACTGTTTTTACATGAACCGAACTTTTTGTTGCTCGCGCTTGATGCTGCTGGCGCGTTATAAGCGCAGATTGCTCCTTATCTTTCAAAGCAGCGAGCGAAAGGTGCTCGATTTGCGCCGTATCATCTTCCAGCTTAAAATCTTTAAGTACCCATGTCTGCTTACCACCAGTTAAGCCAGAAATAGTAGTCAGATGGCTCTGTTTGGAAAGGCACCAGGTCTCGAGGCTTAAGCCATAGGCGCTTCCACAGTAGGCTTGATCCTGTATGACGGTCACCCGTGCATGGGCCTCTATCATCCCAATCACAGTACGCACGTGAACTCCCTGGTTTATATTTTGCCGATCATGAAAGGTAACTTGAGCGCCTTCTTCTACAATAAGTATAAGCAGCTCACTCCCATAAGTAGGACTATCCAAATCATGCACAAGCTCGATGGGATTTGCAAGTTGCACGTTTTTAGGAACAAACACAACCTGAGCTTTAGTAGAAGTTGCTGCAGTTAGAAGCAGCAGTGGTGACGTACTCATAGAAAATTCTGTTCTCATTTGATCTACAACAGCCTGAACTTTCTCTACGGACTCTTTCCTATCTTGAAATTTCATTGATTCCAAAGTCGATTCCGAGGACAAAGTCGATTCCGACGATAAAAAAGTCATCAAATCAGCGCAATAAGCACCATTTCCAAAGTCCCTGAACGTCGTAGACTCATAGGCAGCATATTCAAAATCTTGCCACCTGATCCTGCCAGGCATAAATCTAAGGAGCTCTTTATCAGGAAGTGATGGCTGTAAGTTTTTGTAGGCCTCATAGGCATCATCCCTTAAACTGCATGGATACGGGCTGCCTTGAACAGCTTTTTTATACCATTGAGTAACCAGCTCCACCGAAGGCATCAGTTCGCTCATCCGAGCATCGAGTGCTAAAGCCGGTGTTTGCGCTGGCCCCAGCGGTACAGGATTATCTTGTAGCAATCGTGGTTCAGGATCTGGCTGCTGAGCTGCTGACTGTCCAAGCCGCTTTTCAGGCTCCGCCAGTTGGCCTTTGACTGATTCAGGCTTACCCTCTGTAAATGCTACCTGAGCTGGTCTAATTGGGCCAGGTTTAATCCGAACAAGTTTTTTTTCAGATCCAGTATTTACCTGCGCATTATTCGTGAGACTCCCTGATTCTGGATGCAGCTGTGTTGGAGTATCAAGCGATTTATGAGACTCGCCATACACGTTCTGCCTGGAGACTTTTTGTTTTACATTATCAGCCAATGGAGCCCTCCATTTCAGCTTCAATAAGCCGATTGAGTTCAACGGCATATTCCATGGGCAATGTTTTAATAAAAGGCTCAATAAAGCCGTTGACGATCATAGCGCTTGCTGCAGCTTTGGAAATCCCACGGCCGGTAAGGAAAAAAAGTTGATCGTCAGCTATTTTTGAAACAGAAGCTTCGTGACCTACATCAACATCCGACTCTTGAATGAGCATTGTTGGATAGGTATCAGTTTTTGATTGGGCATCAATAAGCAATGCGTCGCATTGAACGCGAGAGCGTACCGTATGCGCACCCTTTACTACTTTTAACAATCCTCGGTAACTGGAGCGCCCTCCGCCTTTGCTAATTGATTTTGCAATAATGGTTGAGCTAGTATTGGGAGCCAAATGAATTATTTTTCCTCCAGAATCCTGATGCTGTCCTTCGCCTGCTACTGCTATAGAAAGAACATCGCCTTGGGCCCCTTCTTCTTTAAGAATAACTGCAGGATACTTCATAGTTACCTTGCTGCCAAAATTGCCATCAACCCATGAAACATGAGCATTGCGATAGGCTACGGCCCGCTTAGTAACAAGGTTGTACACATTAGGAGCCCAGTTTTGGATAGTTGTATAGCGAACCTGAGAACCTGCATGAGCAATAATCTCTACCACCGCACTATGTAATGAGCTGGTTGAATAGACAGGTGCACTGCATCCTTCGATGTAATGCACAGAAGAATCCTCTTCTGCAATAATCAGCGTCCGTTCAAATTGCCCCATACTTGCCGCATTAATACGAAAATAAGCTTGTAAAGGCAGATCAATGTGCACCCCACGGGGAACATATACAAAGCTTCCTCCGCTCCAGACGGCGGAATTTAGGGCGGCAAAAGGGTTATCATTGGGAGGTATGATGGTTGCAAAATATTTTTTAAAAAGTTCGGGATGCTGAGTCAATCCCGTATTCATATCACAAAAAATTACACCTTGCGCTGACCATTCTTTTTTCAAGCTTTTATACACTACTTCCGATTCAAACTGCGCGCCAACCCCTGCCAGCATTTTTTGTTCCGCCTGTGGGATACCCAATTTCATAAAAGTATTTTTGATATCATCAGGAACATCGGCCCACTGGCTTTTCTGATTTTCGATAGGCTTTATATAATAGTGAATATCATGAATATTAAGGCCGGTAAGATCAGGTCCCCAGCTGGGCAGAGGCATAGATTCAAACTGCTCCAAGGCTTGTAAGCGAAACTCGGTCATCCATGCAGGTTCATTCTTATGCTGTGAGATTTGTTCGACAATGGCCTTATTCAGCCCTTTTTCGGTCCTAAAGCAATAGTCCGTCATCATACCCTCGCCGTTCAATACTTTGAGCAAGCTCTTTATCCCCTGATAGCCAAAGCTTCCCTTTAGAGAGTATATGCACTTGATTCGGCTGAATATACTCAAGCACCCGATTATAGTGAGTTATAATAAGCAAAGACAATGCAGGATTTTGAATTTTAAGATCATTAAGCACCCGCGCAATAGTTACGAGTGCATCAACATCAAGACCAGAGTCGATCTCATCTAATATAGCCAAACGAGGCTTAAAAAGAATAAGCTGTGCGATTTCAAACCGCTTTTTCTCGCCACCAGAAAAACCCTCGTGCACGTACCGATACATAAAACTATGATCAAGTTTGACAGCATCAAAAGCAGCTGCTACCAGCTCTTTAAAAGCAGCAACAGAGATATCTTGACCGGTAAGCATGCGATGTGATTCTTTTAAGAATATAAGTACTTGAACCCCAGGAATTGCTGGAGGGTATTGGCAGGCAAGAAACAGGCCAGTGCGCGCTCTTTTTTCTACCGGCAATGCGAGCAGATCTTCACCATTGAATGTGATTGAACCGCTTACTACCTCATACCGTGGATGGCCCATAAGCGTTAATGCAAGCGTACTTTTACCAGAGCCATTCGGACCCATCAGCGCATGAACAGTACCTGGCTCAATCGTAAGCGATAGATTTTCGACAATCGGTTTCTGTTCGAGAAGTATAGTAACCTGGGACAGTCGTAGCATTTCCTACACCTAAATTGTGTTCATAGTGTGTTTATGTAGTTTCAATAATAACACGTTGAGAACAAATGTTCCAAAAACTGCAAGCTTACTTAAGCAAGCAATCCCACAACTCCTTTGGATTCTTAGCATTCAAATACTTTTTAAAGCGCTCCATAAACAGGATGTGAACATTACGAAGCTTCTCAGCATGAGGCCAATTGATAAACATTTTTTCTATATCTATAGCTGCTAGCTCATGCAAAATACTTGTGTGCAAAATACGTAGATTTTGAAATGCCTGCAGACAGCGCTCGGAATCTTTTTCAAGCAAATCATCTACAAGTGGCGGCATAACAGCATCTGAAAAACTCTTCATCTTCCCTTTAACAATTTTTTGCGTAGCGTCAGGCTCCTGCCTATCAAGCGCATTTAAATACTCTTTGTAGAGATGTATATAGCTAACTCCCAAAGCAGCATAGTCTACTGCTGGCTTAGCAATTGCAATCGGGAGCTCCATACCCAGAATAGTCGAGCTCACGAATAACCAAAAAAGAAGCGTAAATTTGTAACGAGCATTATTCATCATATTCCTCATCATTTTAAAAAAGTTATTATCATTTGCTTTAATTAAAAGCAGCTCTTCTTAGAACACAAATCAAGAGTTATTTGCTTCACTCTGCTCAGCTTCAAGCTTAAGCTTAGAAAACATCAGCCTTAGGTATCGCGCAGCTTCCATCGCATCAAGATAGTTAATTTCCTTCAAAGGTCTTGACAAAGGTTTTAAGGGCATCCGAAAGCTTGGCGCGTGAGCTATAGAGATTGTTTAAATTCTCTTTTGCTTCAGCACGAAGCCTCTCAAAATCATCCGGTCTTTCGCAATCGGTCGATACGTAGCTTGCCGCATCTTTAAAATACTTCTCAGCATGAAGCCCTGTAAATACCTTTTCCATCCCCTTCTCCTGCACGAAATAATTACCTAGACAAATTTGAGCTTGCTGCTTTGCAGGAAGATAGTCGTACTGCGCTTCTGCAAGTTTCAAATACTCTACTGCTTGCTCGAGCAAAGGCTTTTTTAAATAGTCATGGTGCTCACCGATTTTAAGCGCGCGTGCTATTTTTAATTGACCTAGCCCCACCCATGCCCATGCCAACGCCTTCTTGTTATTGACGTTTTTTTTGCATGCTAATGAAAAGAAATGCTCTGCGCGAGCATAATTACCACGACGAAGATAAAACTCTCCAAATTGGGACCAATTGTCCAACAAATCTTTGAGAGCGACATACTCTGCTACATAACAACGTTTTACCGTCCCATTGTTATACACAATATCTACCAAAGCTCCATTTGCAGCATCCTGACTAATCAGAATAGGCTGAGCTTTAGCAGTGTCTAAAACTCTGGAATACCCTGTAGTAGTTTCCCAAATACGTACTGCACCGGAACTATAGCCCACTAAAATATAGTCATCACGCAAAGTTGCAACCGAGGTAATAGTTGTCTTATCACTCTCCAATTCAGCTGATAGCACAACTTCAGACTTCGCTTGAGCGTCATAAATATAAAGCTTGCTACCGACGCAGCCTACGGCCACGCGCTTATTTGGTAAAATTGCAAGAAAGCTTATTGGGTCGGGGACGCTCATTGTCTGAATATGATCAAATGTGGCGCTATCCCATATCTGTACAGATCCATCGGAGCAGCTGCCAGCTATCAATTCCGATGAAGCCTCCAAACGGAAGATTTTTGATCTTTGCAAATTTTTTGGCAACGGAAGTTCACCCATTTGTTGCGCTTGTTGTGCATCAAATACGCGATAATGGCCATCTTCATAGCTTGCAATAATAAGGTTTTTGCCCTGTTGAAAGCAATGTGCAAGCCCGGTAATCTTGCCCCACGCTGGATCTGAAGCAATAGTTGTTACTTTGCTATAAACTACACAAAAAATAGTATTATTACCGAATACAGATATTTGGGCTGATGCACTAAGTGGCTCCCAATGGCTCGATGCGCTGCCCACAAAGGGCATTGAAAGGACTCTAGCAGCGCCAAAAATTTTTTCCCCGTTTTTTGAAAAAGAGCACGCAGTGGAATTTTCGCGCATTACCCATAAGCAGCCTTCTTTATCGAATGCCCGCACTATCCGCTTTTTCTCTGGAAATTCTTCGGACAGATCGCAGGTAGTCTTTGCAAAAGAAAGGCCAAAATGAGCCACAAGTGCATCACGAAATGCTCGTTCTAAATAAGGTTCGTCTTTCAATAATTCAAGGGACCCCAGCTCTAAAAACTCAAGATGTTCGCACAGGGCGAGCATAAAATCATGAACTGCACGATAAACTTTAAATTTAATTTTTGGATCCGCAAGATCTTTTTTAAACTCATCGGTGCATACCCGCTCTAAAAGCAACTGTACCAGATCAGGTGCATTTACCTTATTTTTTGCCAGAGCCGCAAAATATTTAAGCGGTAGGGTTCGGCCAAAATTCCTGTCGGCTTCTTTTTCAGTTGCTTCTTGTGCTCTCTTAACCCTATAAATCGCATGACCAATGCAGCTAAAATCCCATTTGAGTGCTATTTCCATCACTTCGTTTAGATCAACAGCATCATCAAATGAATAGTTCTCAATAAAATTAACCAGAAGTGAGATATGATCCAGTTGCTCACCCGGATTGTCATCAGCGGTACCCATCACGTTTAGAAAATAAATGAGCTTCTTAAAAAAGATAAGCGATGATTCTTCATGGTCGATACCCAAACAAAACTGGCCTTCCTCCCTAAAGCCCGAACCACCCTGTAGCATTTCAAATTTTTTGACCACCTCTGGGGCTATGCCATACACATGATTTTTATCGGGGCACAACTCTCTACCTAGAGCGTCCTTACTACTTAATCTCACATGGGATGAGCGACTCGCTTCAAATGTATTTTTGAGATCTTCAATTTCCTCTTTAGTAGTATCTGTCTCGCTGCCCGTCAACACCCAATGACAAAGATCAATGAGGAGCAGCTCTGCTTGAGCTCTGTCCTTTTTTAAGTCTTCGCCAATCTTATAGTAATTAATAAGCTTGCTGAGAGCCTCAAGCCGCTGCTGATTCATCCCATGAAATACCCTTTGTCGTCTTACTACTAGCGCGGTAGCAGGCTGATCAAAGAATTTTACGTACTGCATGGCACAAAGAAATGTGACAATAGGCTCTTCAAACTTTTGCGATGCCATACCATCACTTGAAAAAACATCACAGGACTTTGCGGCTTCGGCACTATTCACTTGTACCGCCTCCATTGCTGAGAGGCTAAGTGAATACCCTAGACATAAAAGCGTAAAGAATAATTTTGATTTCATGATGATCAGTTCCCTATAGTAACACTGCTGCAAGCCACTCGGAGAAGTAGATAAGCCGCTATGATAATTTTTCTATTTTGAAATTTTAAATATAATTTAGAGTATCAAGTAATACAGGGCTCGTCAAACCCGCTTATAAATTTTGGGCCGGCGGCAGCTTGCTCTGGTCATAAAAAGTGTAGCAAGATTTAGCATTATCTGAGTAAGCGGTGTAATTCCCCTGTGAGATAAAACGGAATGGAACGAAGCTGATAACAGACAGCATTCCCTTGGGTATCCTTGATATTCACTTCGGATAGTTGTGGTAGAGAAGAGTTAATGCGAACAGCCAAAGAAAGCTTCTTAATATGCATAAAGCGATGCAAAGATTTTAAGGTGCCGCTGGCGCCCGCTTTCACTTCGATGGGAATGATCTTACTACCATGTTGGATAACGTAATCAATCTCGGCACTTGCATGTTTATCTGTGCTGAGCCAGTAATAAAGAGCTGGTTCTTGATAAAATGGGTAAATTGTTCTTAAAAGTTGACCCACGACTTGTTCTGCAATACCCCCTTTATTGATGAGATTTAGTTCATCAATCGATTCTAATTCGGCAAGCGCGAGCCCTAACTCCGCTGAGCTGAGTCCAACGTCGAGAAGAATAACCTTTATATAGTGACTGAGAAGTTCTGCAGCAAGAGGGACGCCATTTGACGCAGAGGCTTTTATCATATGACATACGCGAGCCTGGCTAAGCAATTCTAAAGCTTGCTTTATAATAGGGATTGGCACATCTGGGTTTACTTTTTTATAGACAAATTTTCCCCCGAGATTTTTGGGAATAGCCGTAATAACTTCGTTTAATCGAGCAGGAGGAATGCGACCACTGTACTTACCAAAGTCATCTCGATAAGTGCGCATTATATCATGGTGAATTTGACTAACATCGGTCTTCGACCGTTTAGTGCTCCAGCTTGCCACTGCCGCAGGCATTCCTCCCACAATGACATACTCTTTGAAATGGCTCATGAGTTTGTCGTGGGTGAATTCTGATATGCCTGTATTCCAGGTAAATTCTTTGAGCTGAGCAACAAGCTCGTCTTTTCCATGGGCTAAGAGAAACTCCTCAAAAGATAATGGTTCTAAATACAAATAGCTGATTCGCCCAACGGGCATGCTTATCTCATGCTTGCCAAGAACAAATTCTAGAAGTGATCCTGCTGCAATAACGGGAAGCTCCGGCATGTCTTCTGCAAACCAGCGCAGTTTCGAAAATAACTCTGGAGCTTCTTGTATTTCATCTATGAATACAATGCAGTCTTTTGGATTAATAGCCGTTTCAAAATCCGATCGCAAACGCTGAATGATTATCTGCGGCTCATTGGATGCAAATGCGGATGCGAGTTTTGGGTGTTTTTCAAGGTTTACTTCGATAAGTTTTTTGCCGATGGATTTCGCAAAGTGGCGTACCAGCCACGTTTTTCCCACTTGACGAGCACCACGAATCACCAGCGGTTTGCGATTATCCGAAGTAATCCAATTTTGAAGAAAATTCATGCTTGTTCGTTGCATGGCTCGGCTCCTATTTTTAAATAAAGATAAGCCGAAAAATAACAAAGATCAATAAAAACAAGGCCTTGTTTTTGCGAATTTTTAAAAAAACAAGGCCTTGTTTTGTGATTTATACTATTTTGCTTCCCTTCTCGAGATACAAGTCTCAGAAATTTTTTGTAAGTACACAGTATGACATACAGCAAGAGACCCCGGGACCATTCAGCTGGGCTCTCGAAAAAATGTTTTGCCAGAAATTTATCGCACTCAGCAGGCACATGATTGCATGCAAAATAACAGAGGAAGCTCCGCAAGATCAGCCCGCTGAGCCAGAAAGCGCTCGGGAGAAGGGGTATTTGTCGCAAGCACTGATTCTATCAGCTACCTGATCGGCTCACCATGCGCAGTAACTTCAGCGGCGTGGCCATACTAGTGATACATCAATGTTCCCTTTTTTGAATCACTATAGGCAAGTTCAATAAACGGACCACCAGCAAGATAGAGCGAAACAAATTCAGAAAACACCCCTTTTGCTTGGCGCTTGAACTCATCGAGCGGCATCCAGCGAGCATCAACTATTTCGCTTTCCTGCATAGTGATATCATGCGTAAGCGGTCGAAGCAGGCAACAAACGTAAAACTTTGAAACCACATCCATGCAGTACGGCCAGTTGCCCCCATCCCTCAAGGCAACAATCGCCTGGAATTCCGTATCGATGCCCGTTTCCTCTTTTACCTCACGAACCGCAGCAGTAGCTACATCTTCATACGGTTCCATACCTCCTCCAGGAAGGCGGCATTGATTGTGACGCTCCGTCCCCCACCGTTCTTTTACCATAAGAACGTTATTGTCTTTATCGATTACAAGACAGGCTACTCCTACTATATGGGTGGTGAACCGGGGCAATATATTTTTTTCTCCAGGTTTTAGCCAAAGCGATAATACAATTTTTTCTGCACTTGCATGATGAATGGTAAAATGATGCTTTATAAGAATAGGCAGATACACTGAGTTTTCTACCGGCAATGCCAGCCAAACAGATTTATTACCCTGACTGATCCAGTGGGCTATGGAATCGAGCATACGCTGCTCAAAATCTTGCGGAGTTTCACACTGAGGAATGGTAACTTCAACATCGTTGTACTGATTTACTTGGTACTCAAAGGGAAGCTTTGCAGAAGCGCAAAAAACAACCGCCATAGACAGAAGAGCAACGAATGAAATTTTATACAGCATACCAAAAACCCTTTCCTTTTTAATGCTCAGATTTACGAAACAAACTATAGCCTGCTCTTAACGAGCTTTTTTGTCAATTTGGTTTTTGAGAATGTCACTCTATGCTCTCCTCTTTTGAAAACTCTTTATTTTCTGCGAATGTATCGGTATCTTATAAGAAACATGTTAAAAGGAGAAAGCCATGTATAGCATTGAGTTTGCACGTATCGAAGATGGATTATACGAGATTGTAGAAGAGAATGATGAACGGCTTTTCTGTATCGGCCAAATTCTTCTTGATGACAATTTACGTGGCGGTATCAGCAAGGCCTTGGAGTATGCACCTGAGGTAGGCCTTGAAAAGCATCAGGATTTTGAAACTCAGCTTTATAAACTGCGTTTAAGTCCCGATGCGGCACATGGCCTTCTTATCAAGCTTATTGATAAAAAAGATCCAGAACATGTTTTAGAAACAGATCTTGAAGTTGAAACTCTCATAGACCTGATTGACGCTTGGGAAGATGCCGTATCTGAAGAACCCGAAGCAATAACTATCACTCGTGTGCAAGATACTTTTACGGTAGAAACTGAATAGCGGCAAGCGTAGCTAAATTCTTTTTATAATTTTTTTGCCAGATCTTTCAACCGGTCCCATTTTGCTACCCCTTCTTTTTTTAAGCAATCGAACTCAGCTTGCAGTTCTGCGTCAGAAAGCTTTGCCATTTTAGCATAGTGAGCTTTAAAATGAGCAAGCTTGGTATCAATTTCTTCCGTAGGCAGTTTTGCGGTTTTCACAGCTGTCCGATAACACAAATAGCAGAAACCTGCCCATAAACCACTGTCGGTCGCTGTCGACATTAAATCAGGCTCCTGGGCGATCTCTCGTGCCCATTCAAAAAGCAGCCCGTCATTTGCCAATTCCCACTTCGCCTTAGAAATCGCATCGGTAGCTCCATACGCCAGCGCTTTAGTGCCCTCAATATACGTACCCATCAATAACACTTTAGCGGCGAAAGTATAATAAGCCTTTATTAGCCTTGCAGGCGATAGATTATGCCCCATGCATGATATATTTGTAACACCTGAATTAAATTGCGATGATATCGCATCCTTTTTAGGGGAACCAACTTGCTTGGGACTCGCAGAGTCGTATTTCGTTGTCTTTCTCTGCTCTGTGGGTGAGCTCTCGATTTTAGCTGATAGTGCGGCAAATTAGGCCTTCTATTGGCTGTTTTAACTAACATTGGATAAAGCTGTGAAGGAACGATGCATAATAATCCGATTGAAATGATCTTTTTAATGTTTGTAAACATAGAATGCCCTTTTTCGAACTAGTGAATCTTTTACTATAGTCTAACAAAATTATACAAATAGTCAATTTTTAAAGTTGCGGATTAGAACAATCGAGACTTGAAAAAAAAGAATAATTCTTGCATTTATTTTCAAAATTCGTTATTCTCTAATTGAAAATGTATCACTTTTACAAATTACAAGGAGGCATCATGATACAAAAACAGCTGCCCTTAGGCATACAAATAATTTACATCACACAACCGAGCATTTCTGCTTCGGCCTTTTCCCACCATACCCATCATCATTGCCACTCATTCTTGGCATAAATCATTCCCCTTTTTTTAGTACGTTAATTTTATTTTTACGCGTGATGCTCTTTAAACAATTGTTTTAAAAAGTCTCAGGATCACGTATACGCATAAAGGATTACTATGTTTACACAACGCATTGTTTTTGCTTGCCTGCTTATTTTAGCAGCTGGCAGCTGGTTCACGTTTAAAAAGTCAGCATCGGCCCAAGATAGTATAACTCTTGGCACCATGAGTGGCTGGCCTCCCTTTGTTTCTTTGAACAATGAAGGCGCATACGAAGGATTTGATATCGATGTCGCTCAGGAAATTGCACGACGACTGAAAAAGAAGCTCATTATTAAGGATATGGACACTGCGGCTCTTATTACTGCCCTGGATCAGGGCTCAGTCGATTTTATAATGACTGGGCTTGATATTACCACCGAGCGGTTGCAGAAAATCACAATGATTCCTTATCAAGGCGAGCCGATTGTTGAGCTGCCGCTTGTTTTTTGGAAAGAGATTCCTAAGGATATCAAATCACTTGCTGATATCAAGACTATCCCCAACACAGTAATTTGCGTAGAATCGGGCTCTAGCCAGGAGGGCATCTTGCGCCAATACCAAGGCTTTGAGATCCGCTCGAGCGAGCCTCTCGCTTCGATTATGGAGCTCCAGTATGGCAAGGCTCTTGCAGCCTTACTCGAACGAAAGCTTCTTACTACTCTCAAAAAGAAGTTTCCTCAGTTGGTTGATATCTCAATTCCTCTTGATGAAAAGAATAAGATGCTCGGGTGTGGTATTGGTATAAAAAAATCAAATAGCGCTCTTACAAAGCAGATTGAATCAATCATCGCCGATGTTAAGCAAAGTGGCTTTCTTGCTGAAAAAGAAAAACAGTGGTTTGGCAAAACAACATCTGGACAGAGTGCTGAAAGGGAAGCTGTATGAAGGCATATATTCCATTGCTTTTACAGGGAACGCTTGCTACTTTGAAGCTGTGGCTGGCAGCATCCCTAATAAGCATTATTTTTGGCCTGCTTGTTGGGACCATCCTCTGCGCCAAACTAAGAATTCCCGTCTTGGCCCAAGGATTTACCATTATAAGCGTGATTTTGCGGGGCGTACCTTTGTACGCTCAGCTTATGATTACTTATTTTGTAGTGCCCCAATTGCTGGGCATTAACCTTTCTGCATTTACCACGGGCGTTATAACCTTAGGGCTCTGCTCGGGTGCCTATGCCAGCGAAATAGTACGTGGATCGCTCAATGCACTGCCTGAGGGCCAATGGCTGGCATCACAAGTGCTTGGTTACACCCGCAGTCAGCAGCTGCGATATATTATTATGCCCCAAATGTTCGCGCATGGATTGCCTGCTCTTATTAATGAGTATGTCATGACTCTCAAGAGCACTTCCATCCTTGCAAGCATCGGCGCTCTGGAGCTTACCAAAATAGGCACTAATATTATGTATCGCTCTTTTGAGCCCTTGAGTGTCTGTTTGAGTATTGCCGCTATCTACTTAGTTCTCACCACCCTTATTACCGGCATTGGCCGACTGATCGAAAGGAGTTTTTATGCTCAGCGTTCAAGATCTTAGTATCACTCTTGGCACTAAGTCCCTTTTCAAGGGCCTCTCGTTTGAAGTCCCCCAAGGTTCAATTGCCTGCATTACCGGCAAGAGCGGGATTGGCAAGTCTACCCTGCTTGAATGTATTGCACATCTGCGCGAAACATACAGCGGCACGATAGCACTTGCAGGCAAAGACCTTAAAAGCATCTTAGCAATCGACCGCGCATCACTCGTGGGTCTGGTATTTCAGCAGTTTAACCTGTTTCCACACTTAACGGTGCTTGAAAACTGCACTCAGCCGCTTATAGTAACTCAGAAAATGGATAAGAAGCGGGCACATGAACGGGCCCTTTCTGTACTTGAAAGTCTTGGTATGGGCGATTATCTGGATGCCTTCCCAATACGATTATCAGGCGGTCAACAGCAGCGAGTAGCGCTGGCCCGAGCCCTCAGCCTTAAACCTCGGCTACTGTGCCTTGATGAACCAACATCAGCATTGGATGCAGAAAACGTACAAGCACTGATTACGCTCTTAAAAGCAATCAGCTTGAGCGGTACCACAATTCTCTGCACAAGCCATGATAGAAGCTTTGTAACTGAACTTGATGCACAGGTGATTTCTCTGGACTCATGACTACAAAAAAGCTACGGGAATATTCCCGTAGCTCCCAAAAACATTCCTGGAAAAACTATTAGCTTTCCTGACTTCTATGTTCTGCTCGCCTAACACCTCTTAGGACATTAGCACCTAGATCTCCGCCACCTGGGTAGATCTCTATTCTTTTAATGCCGTCCTTGATATCTACAATCTCGTCAGGCTCTAATGATGCAACTATAACGACGCCACTTTTTTTGTATGTAGCACGAACCGCTAGAGGTTCATGTGTATTATTGAATACTTCAGTCACAGCTTGCACTGTTGACAAAAAGCCAAGGGATAAAGCCATGAGGGCTAAGATTTGAGTTGTTTTCATAATTCTTTCTCCTTTTGTTAAGTTAATTATATGTATCATTTAAAGCAAAGTCGGAAAAATTTCAGCTAATAACTCCCGCTGAAGGTAATCGGCCTCCCAATCCTACCCTTATCTCCTGCGAAGAAACCGGACCGGCAACTCCCACTCTTGCTCGCATTGGAGCCGATGCTGCAGCGAAAGCTTCAGCGCCCGTGTAGACCGCGATACTAGCACCTAGAGGGATTTCCTTGCAGGAGTTTGAAGCTAAAATGTGAGTTGAAGTCATAGCACCGCCTCTAAGAGATGGTTGATAGCTAGCTTGAATTCGTATGTTATCACGAGAATTATTACATACTTTTTGCATCGCCTGGGATGTTGCTAGGAAGCCAAGGGATAAAGCCACGAGGGATAAGATCTGAATTGTTTTCATGTTTTCTCCTTTTTTATTTTGTCTAGACCGATCTATTATCCTGGTTATCTTACTTTATGACCAGTCTTTGGTCCCCAGCTCGTAATTTCTAGCTTTGTAAATCCCTCTTCGATATATCCAGTTTTTTGAGCGGATATCTTGAAGGCCAACTCAGGTATTTGCTGGTTGGGGTAAGTAGGCATAACCAATAAAGGCTCATTAGTAGTATTGAGTATCTCTATCGTTGCTTTTGCTGTTGATAGGAAGCCTAGAGACAAAGCTACCAGGGCTAAGATTTGGGTTGTTTTCATGTTTTCTCCTTCTTTTAAGTTAATTATATATACTCTAAATCTCAGCCTACAATTTTTTGACATAAAAAATCAATGATTTGAAAGATAAAATTCCTAATAGAAAAATTGCCTTAGCCTTTTTTATTGGATTTTGCCTATTGCCTGCACGAACAGGGACTATGATGTGGCATTTAAAAGCTGAACGCCCTCGTAATGACGTGATTAGCAATTGCGATGTGGTATTGGAAGCTGAGCGTCCGCGAGGGTTGAGAGAGTAGAATCGAGTTTGGGGGATTCCAAAGGGTGTCTGGTAAAGACCCCTTTGGGCGGTGCAGGCGCAGCGCTGCCGCTGGTGCAGGACTGCGCGTAGCGGTCCTGCTGCCCGCCGCATAGGCGCAAGGAAGATATTGCTGTTGCAAACTAAGCCCGCCGCAGGCGTAATTGAGCTTTCTTGAATGCCTTTTGCCGACCACGCACAAAAAAACGTCATGTCACTAAATTTTGCTCGTACAGTTCTTATATTCGTCGATGAGCAAACATCAAATTCAAAATTATCTACTCAACTTCCATTTGTTCATGATAAACAAATAACTGCTCTTGATTCCTTTTAATCAAATTCTCAGTCAACCCAATTCTTCGTAGCCACCAGACGGCTTCAAGGCCAGCTTCACAGCCATGGCCTGCAGAAACGATGGCTTGTCTAAATTCAGCATCTTCTACGTCTCCCGCTGCAAACACGCCGGGAACCGACGCTGCCTGCGACCTCCCCTCCAAAGCGATATAGCCCCCAGGCAACAGCTCGAGTTGCTCTTCAAAGAGTTCGGTGTTAGGAGTTTGGCCGATAGCAAGAAAGAGCCCATCTGCTTTTACAAAGCCTTTTTCGCCTGTCTGCGTATCCTGGATTTCAAGGCCTGTAACCGTATCATCGTCACCCACAACCTCGGTCACAGCCTTATTATATACCGCCTTTACATGAGGATAGTCTTTTAATTTCTCTTGCATCTGATTTACAGCGCGCATCCGATTACTACGCACCAAAATGGTAACATTTTTTGCAAATGGTGAAAGCTGCAAAGCTTCCTCTACGGCAGCATCTCCGCCACCTACAACAAATACGTCTTTATCTTTGAAAAACATGCAATCGCACAAAGCACATGACGAAACGCCATTACCCCAATACTTTTCCTCACCGGGTATAGCTAATTTCTTAGGAGTTGCGCCAGTTGCGATAATAAGGGTAAGCGCCCTTACGGTATGCCCTTCTTGGCTAGTAACCACAAACGGCCAACTACTCAGGTCTACAGCCGTGACTATGTCCTGAATAATGGTAGCTCCAAACTCTCGGGCCTGCTCGCTCATTATTTCGGGTATCGAAGAACCGATAATCTTTTTGATGCCGGGATAATTCTCAACAGATGAGGTGCCCATTAATTGCCCGCCTGGATTGGGCCCAGTAAAAATGACGGTTTTTAAACCAGCTCGAGTTGTTTGCATGGCAGCAGTGAATCCTGCTGGCCCCGCACCTAAAATTACAACAGGTACAATGTCTTTAAGTTTGAAAGCCTGCTCGATGTCAACGACCGGCACATCTCCGGATCGAGAGCTCGCACACAAGCCACTAAAAACACTCAGCATGCTTGCTACAAGCACTAATCTCATGTCCATAAATCCCCCGAATGTAAAAAATGTTAGAGTCCCTCATCGGCTAAAGCTAAGTGTGGATTATTTGTCATGTATTCTTCAACAATTCGCTCAAGCAGCTCTTTTTGCCTCTTGGTAAATAACTTCATTAACTCATCATGCAAAGCAATTGATAGCGGATCTGAGCTAACTTGATCGATCAATTGTGCCAATTCGGGCGAGAACAGTAATTTCTTGCGTTGCTCAGCAGTAAGCGAGAGAAAGAATTGGTCCACCAAAGCAACGTCAGCATTTTTGCGAAGCGTTGTACCGAGTTTTAAGCATCCCAAGGCTGCAGCAATGCCCATACCAAGTAGTGTTACTTTCAGCTTATGATTGGCTACATACCTCATACAGAAGCTGGCAGCTTCTTTGGTCTTAGTAATATCGCCTTTAATTGCCTGCCAAATATTAAAATAGTCACCTGTCTTTTTAAGTCCATAGATTCCAGCCCCATAAACAGTCACTTTCAGAAGGTCCTTGACTGAAATCCCTTCATCTTTAATTTTGCCAACTTTGAAAGCCACAGGAAGCACCGCCTTTTTTAGAAGCAAGTGCTTAGTCGATTCCGACTTAGCGTCTATGTAAGATTTAACATCAGAATCTTCTCTATATACAAAGATAAGACCGGCTAAGTGGCCAGCGGCAGCGCACGCCATGCCCTTAGATATATCGGCTTTTTTGGGCCATTTTCCAGGAGACTGCTCACCTTCTAGTGTTTGCACTTCACTTCTTTTAAGGCGCAATAAATACCTCTCGGTTTCACTGAGCTCTGATTCTTTTTTATTTTCGTTGAACTGCATCCCATAACATAAGGTTACGCAACAGGCCATATACAGGCCGCTCAGAATGCTTTTCTTATTCATCTACGCCTCATTGATCTTTATTTACGCCCGTCCGTCATCGCTTTAAAAGCTCTGCCGGCTATGCCGGACCACTATCAATCGTTATATAGATGCGGTTTCTTGTCAACAGCCCAGCTCATTAAAAAAGTAAGCTCCCCCGAAGGAGAGCTTACTTTTATTGGTAAATGAATGATACATTAATGCATCAAATCTTAGTTACTTACTTAGTCTTTGCTTTAGGCATAGGCGCAGCTAACTCAGCTTCAGCCTTAACTATCTCAGCAAAAGCATCTTGTTGCTCTTTAAAAAGAGCCATCCAGTTAAGTCTGTCAGTTACAAACTTTACTTGATCTGCAGATAACTTGCCTTTATATTTCTCAGTAAGGAGGTCGTTTAAATCCATTTTAGGAAGAGCTTCTTTAATATCGCTCTGTTCAGCGGTTAATGTCTGAGCAAGTGCAGCTTTTGCATTCTCGACAAATGAATACGTAAACGATTTAAGAGCTAATTGGAAAGCCGCCGTTTGGCCCGCTTCCTTTATAGCCTTGATTGTGCCATTGCTAGAAAGAATCAAGTGCGGATTGGTAAACTTAGCCGCCTGTGCTGCTAATACGTCTTTTTTTTCATTAGAGCATGCTACCATAATAGCAAGCAATTTGACTTGCCAAGGAGCAAGATCAACACCTTTGCAATCAGCAAGGAGGGCTTGTTCTTCAGCAGTGATTTCTAAACCATCTTGAGAATTGCTGCCTTCAGCCGTGCCAAAAATTGCTCGATTGAGAAGCCATCCAAGACCGATCCCGGCTGGAATCCCTACCGCAGCAATGACTGGTGTCCCAGTTACTGCATCAACTATTTTGGACTTACCATTATTAGATAACTTGCTCCAGAACCATCCAGCGCCAGCTGCACCGGCCAATCCTGCGCCTGCAACTATAGTCCTGAACAATGATGCGGATTGCTCAGCCTTAGGCTTCTTAGCATCAGGTGCTTCCATAGCTAAAGTCACCGGTGATGCAGCCAAAAGAAATATCGATAATATCGACAATTGCTTTAATAAATTCATATTAACCTCTTTATTTCATGTTAGTAGATTATTTCTCCTATTTATAAGAATAGAGGGTTTTAAAAAAACGTCAACTGGATCTGGCAGCATAGGTCTGATTAGGGGTGAGTTCCTGGTGAGATTGCTTTGCTGATGGCTCTATAGGCAAGGTTCGTGCAAATTTCCTATGCCTTGGACGTCCTTCGTCATAGCGAAGTTTTAGAGGCCCATCAGAAGATGCTTGTACCATCGCTTTGATCTTAAGTTATTTGAGCAAGCGCAGCCTTTGCCGTATGGTCTCAGCACGCGAATGGGTAAGGACGGCAAAAAAAGAGCCCTCCCGAAGGAGAGCTCTTTTTTAAGTTTCGTACTTATCTTTAGCGATTACGCATAAGGATTAGGTTGACTACTTCTGCTGAACCAGCCAGTAGCACATTTACCATACTTCCAAGCAAGTAAGCCAAGACCTACTACGCCGAGTGTACTAGCAGCAATAACTTGTTGCTTTCTGCTCTTTTTTAGTTCTTTGCCATATTCTGCCGCTTTTGAACCAACTGCGTTAACAGCTTTGTTCACTGGCTTAATATAGGTATAAGCACCATATAAAGCGAGACCACCAACAAGAGCTTCACCAGCGATAACAGTCTTTGATTGCTTTTTCTTTAAAGAATCAAATCCACTGCTTATCGATGCTTTGATGTCAGTAACCCATTTAGGTGTGGAAAGAGCATTAGCTGCTGGAACCACTAAAAGTAACGCCGATATCGTTAATAGTTTTACATAATTCATTTTTTATCCTCCATAGTATTATGTATCATATATATTCATCTCTTTGTTAAAATATACATCCTACGTTTCAACTTTACAGAATGTTTTTTTGTTGTCAATAGCCTAGTTTACTTAAATTTAAAACACGCTAACGTTATTCCGTTCGGCATATCTTAATAAATTATGCAAACTTAGCATATTAAGCTTAGTATAGCATTCACATTTTTCTAAAGCAAAACCCCCCCCTGAGTATCGATGTTTTACCGTTCAGACCGTTTGAATGGCCACACGCAATGAGAGCTACTTTTATCATCATTTCTCCAACTCTACACTACCTCTGTAGGCAGAGCTCGATCTTATTTCACTATGCACTTCAGTTTTATATGATTGCAACCTAGTTTAGCAATTATATAATTTGCTTTCAACTAAAGCTACCTTATAAAACTCAAAAAAGAGTTGTCAACAATTCGATAAATATTTTTCAAAGTTCACTATCAAACAGCTTAAACTTCGAAAATTACTCATCATCGCATTGAGCTCACTCACTATTTCCACTTCAATTAATACGATAATGCATGAAGAATGTCAATAGTTAATAAGTTCGAACAAGACCCTCATACTCAATAAGAGACACGAAAAAAAGCGCCTTATCAGCGCTTTTATCATAGTATACTGTGCTTACAATCTTTTTCAATCAACTGCTATAACTTCAATGACATCAGGCACTTGTTCCTTAAGCCGCTCTTCAATTCCAAGCTTAAGCGTATAGAGCGAAAGAGGACAACTTACACATGCTCCATGAAGTCTTAAAGAAACAACACCATCCGTAAATGACACAAATTCAATATCACCACCATCCATTTGTATATTGGGACGCATTTCTGCAAGAACCTCATCAATCTTTCTTAAAATCTGCTCATTGGTCATAATGCTTATTGCACCCACTCGAGCCGTGCCATGGTTGCTGTATCACTTATACGTTTACCAAGAGGTATAATGCGAGTATATCCTCCAGGACGATGCACATAGCGCGGTGCAATTTCGCAAACAATTTAACCAGAACATCTTCTTTATAAGGAAGAAGTGCCTTAGCACGGCGACGTGCATTAAAGGTATTGCCTTCACGAGCAAGTGTTACCAATTTTTCAGCAAAACGACGTACTTCCTGCGCTCGCGTTTTCGTGGTCACCAAATGACCATACGTAATAAGACTCATTACCTGATTGCGCAATAATGAGCGGCGATGCGCAGGAGCCCTATTTAATTTTTTTCGTCCACATTGATGTTTCATATGCCTTCCCTATCCTTACCTTCAAGTAATCTTTTAATATCAGATTCTTTAATATTCATACCAAATGACAAACCAAATGATTTCATTGCTTCTTTTACTTCATTGAGCGACTTACGACCAAAATTCTTAATCTTAAGACCTTCATCCTCACTTAAATTCACTAAATCAATAATGCGCTTAATACCAGCATTAATCAAGACAATTATGTGCTCGCACCGAAAGCTCAAGCTCATCAATAGGTTTCAACAGAAGCTCAATTGGCACTCCCTTAAGAGGTGAATCTTCCAACGAAACTTTTTGCTCAACAGGTTCCTCAACAGGCACCACCGAAATCTCATTAAATGGAATCTCTGCGGTAACAAGAAAATGCTCGAGTTGTGTTCGTAATACAGAAACAGAATAATTAAGCACTTCAACAGGAGTTTCCGAACCATCAGTAGAAATGGCCATATTTAGTTTATCATAATCAATTTCTTTACCCACACGTGTTTTTTCAACATCAAAGGTTACTTTAGTAACAGGTGAAAAAAGCGCATCTAAATAAATTCGATTATCTTCCTGCAAAGCTTGCCCTATTGGCCATTTTGCCGGTTGATAACCACGGCCAGATTCAACAAAGAATTCTATATCAAGCAGACCACCATCCGCTACATGCGCTAGAACATGATCTTTATTGATAATTTCTAAATGCTCATCGGCAATAATATCACCAGCGCTTGCTGTTGCCTCACCCTTGACTTTGAGTGTCATTTTGCCAGGTTCACCAGTTTTATTAGTAACAACTAATTGCTTAATATTAAGAACAAGCTGCATGGTATCTTCAACAACGCCAGGCTAACGGAGCAAACTCATTATTAACACCAGCAATAACAACCGATGTAACCGCTGAGCCTTCAACACCACCCAAAAGCACACGCCGTAAAGCATTGCCCAACGTGATCCCAAATCCCGGCTCAAGTGGCTGGGCGACAAGCTCTGCATAGGTAGTGCTGAGTGTCTCCTTATTCCAACTAAGTCGCGGAATCGTTAAAGGCTGATACTTTTTTTTAGACATAATTTCTCCTGAACAATAACCTCAAAGATTGCATCACCATTAAACAATACATAATTATTATTTAGAATACAACTCAACTATGAGATGCTCTTCAATAGGTGTTTGAATATCTGTGCGTACGGGTAAGACGTAAAATTCGGCCTTTTCGCTCTTTTTTATCAAGCTCCATCCATTCCGGGACCTTAATTCCTGTATTAATCCGTTTATCAATAACCGATTCAAGAAAAGTTGCTTTAGCAAGAACTTGAGGAGCCAAGCATTATTTCATCATCTACACTAACCAAAAAGGAAGGGGTATATACCTTGCGCCCATTGACATAGATATGACCATGCACAATAATTTGACGAGCTTGCGCACGCGACGTTGCTAATTTCAAGCGAAATACCACATTATCAAGACGACGCTCTAAGATGACTTAACAAGCTTTCACCTGTTGCTGCCTGAGAGCGCGTTGCTATGGCAAAAAATCGTCTAAATTGACGCTCACGCACACCATACAGCTCTTTTACTTTTTGCTTCTCTTCAAGCTGACGTCCATACTCAGATAATTTTCGCATACGCTTTTGAGGGCCACGCTATCCGTTGATGTTTTTGAACGATCCGCTTTTGCGCCACGCGTGTCGGTACCTACAGTTCTTTTTTCCATTATTGCTTATCTTTCTTCGCTAGTTGGTAACATTCTTTTATACACGACGTTTTTTTGGAGGACGAGTACCATTATGTGGTAAAGGCGTAACATCCCGCAACACGGAGATGCTCAATCCCGAGGATTGAAATGCTCTCACCACTGAATCTCTTCCAGCTCCAGGCCCTTGAAGATTAACTTCAAGGTATCTAATGCCTAATGCTGACATTTCTTTTGCAAGCGTAGAACCTATTTGGGAAGCAGCAAAAGGAGTTCCTTTACGAGCACCTTTAAATCCTAATTTACCCGCACTCCCACGCAAAAGCACATCTCCATCTGTTGTGGTTACCGCAACAAGCGTATTATTAAATGAAGATTTAATATGCGCCACAGCAGTATCTACATGCCGTTTTGTTTTTTTTGATTTCTTCTTATAGCTCATTCTATTCCTTATCGTCTAACTATTGGAGCTTATTTCTTTGTTACTTTACGCTTTAATGCAACTGCGGATCCAGCTTTACGTGGGCCTTTTCTCGTACGCGCATTTGTTTTTGTTCTTTGGCCTCGTGAAGGAAGCCCTTTTTTATGGCGTAATCCACGATAACTGCTAATATCTTGCAAGCCGCTTAATATTAAGGCGTATTTCTTTGCGCAAATCACCTTCAGTTATATAATTTGCGGTAACTTCTCTTTGAATAGAAGCTATTTCATCATCACTTAATTCTTTACACGCTTATCAAAATCAATTTTTAATTTATTAAGAATATCACGTGAGTTTTAAGCCCAAGACCAAACACATAGGGCAACGCATACTCGATGCGCTTTTCATTAGGAAGATTAACTCCTTCGATTCTTGCCATACTATCCTCTTACCTATCCTTGACGTTGTTTATGACGCGGATTTTTTTTACACAATACCCGTACAACACCCTCGCGATTTACAATCACGCAGTCTCTACAGATTTTTTTTACTGATGTTCTTACTTTCATTGCAATACTCTCAGGTTAACTTTTATACCGTAATACTATTCGACCTCTGGTAAGATCATAAGGAGAAAGCTCCAATGCAACCTTATCTCCCGGCAAAATTCGAATATAATTCATACGCATTTTACCTGACACATGCCCAAGTACAATATGTCCCCCTTCAATCTCAACACGAAACATAGCATTAGGCAAAGTTTCTTTTACTATACCATCAATTTTTATAACATCATCTTTTGTTTTCATACACCCCTATAACCTCGTAATAATATCTGGACCATTTTCAGTCACAATAACGGTATCTTCCACATGCGCAGCTAAGCTTTTATCAACCGTTTTAACAGTCCAGCCATCTTGTAATACATATACTCGAAAATCACCCATGGTAATCATAGGCTCAATAGCAAATGCCATTCCCGGCCGGATAACCGGCCCTTACCTGGCTTTCCATAATTTAAGATCTCGGGATCTTCATGCATTTTTTTTCCGATACCATGTCCAGCAAACTCTCTCACAACGCCATAACCATGCGTTTCAACTTCTTCCTGAATAGCTGCAGATATATCTGATAAATGCTTTCCAGGCAGCGCTTTGCTTATTCCTTTATCAAGAGCCACTCGAGCAACTTCCACAAAATCAACCACCTCTTGTGCTACCTGACCTAAAAAAAAGAACTCGCCATATCAGCACAGTAGCCATCATATGAAGCACACACATCAATTTTCACCAGATCACCTTGAGCAATTTTCATATCCTCCTTAGGGACTCCATGCACAACTTCATCATTTACAGATATACAGCTTGAATGCTTATATTTACCCAGATAACCCTTGGTGCTTGAAATGAGCTTATTCTTTTTCAAATACTCCTCAATATAGCATCTATCATAAGAGTACTCATTCCTGGTTCCATCCACTTCTCAAGCATTACAAACAGCTCTGCTAATAAGCGTCCCGCTTGCCCCATTCTTTCGCGTGCATAGCTATTTTTTATCGTAATCATACGTTGGCATAACCTATGAGTTCAAGAAGTTTCTCATACACAGTTTCAAGCGGCATATCCGCCGGAAGGGAATAAACAGGTTGTCCCACACTTTCATAAAAATCGCGTAATGCCCGTTCATGACTTTGATAAATCTTTAATCGCTCATGGATAGCGCTTTCCTCATCATCAGAGCGTCGTGTAAGAGGGCTTTGACATTCATCGCAGATCATAGTGCTTTACAGGCTGCTGCGATGAATGTTTATGCATCGAATACACGCTCTGACACTTATTATTTTGACAGATTGAGCGGGCCAACAAGCGATATACAACCGTTTCAAAAGGAATATCCATACGTACTACATTCATGGTTACATCATCCAATGAGGTAATTATCTCATGCAATGCTTGGGCCTGAGGCACTGTACGCGGAAACCCATCAAATATGACAATTCCGGTATGTTCAAATGTCTTTTTAAGCCATGCGCTCGCCATCTCAATAATAAGGCTATCAGAAATAAGTTTACCAGATTTTATAGCAAAATCTATTTGTTTGCCTATGTCGGTCTGCTGAGCTATGTGCTCTCTACATAAATTACCTGTCGATAGCTGCTGCCAGCCGAGCCGTTTTACGCACAAATGCGAGAGCGATCCTTTGCCAGACCCCGGGGGGCCTAAAAAAATAAAAATATCTTTTTGAGCGACTGCGTTAGCAGTCAACTCTGCACTCATATCAGCCATATTACTCACCGTGCAACCCTACTTTTCATTCTTCCCGAGCTTAAAAAGGATCCGTACTTATATTCAATAAGATAAGATTCAATTTGTGCCGATGTTTCAAGGGCTACACCCACCATAATAAGAAGTGAAGTTCCGCTTATAACAAAAGGGATATTAAGCAAGCCAGTAAGAAGATTCGGCGCCACCGCTAATATACCAAGATAAATAGCACCTACGAGCCCAATACGCGTCAATATATAATCGAAATAATCAGCAGTTTGCTTGCCAGGACGAATTCCAGGAATAAATCCACCACTTTTTTTCATATTATCTGCAAGCTCTGTTGGATTAAAAGCAATCGCTGTATAGAAGAAGGTAAAGAAAATAATCAGTCCAAATTCTAAAGCATTATAAATTGCTCCATTATAAGCAAGCGCACCAGAAATCATTTTAAGAGCACCAAATCGATCTGCCAGAATTCCTATAAGAAACAGAGGAATATTTAAAAGAGATGATGCAAAAATAACGGGCATCACCCCAGCAGTATTAATTTTAAAAGGGATAAAAGTGCTTTGACCGCCATACACACGCTGCCCTATAATACGCCGAGCATACTGCACAGGAATTTTTCGCTCACCTTTTTCCAAATACACAATGCAGCCAGCAATAAGTATAAAAAGTATAAGCACCAGGAGCTGCTTTTGCCGGATGAATGGTCAATAACTGGGCAAACATAGTAGGAAAACGAGCTACAATACCTGCAAAGATAATCATCGAGCTTCCGTTGCCTATCCCAAAAAGAGAAATCTGCTCTCCAAGCCACATAACAAACATTGAACCAACGGTTAATGACAAGGTAAAGAGAAACACAAAACTCCACTGTGGCATGGTTATCAAGCCAGGCGTTGAGGTGGCGTTCTGATTACTCAAATACATAGCATAGGCAAAGCTATATCCTATGCCAAGGACCAAGGCTACATACCGCGTATACTGGTTAATAACGCGGCGCCCGTAATCACCCTCCTTCATCATTGCTTCCAATGAGGGAACGGTCATACTGAGCATCTGCATCATAATGGATGCTGTAATATAAGGCTGAATACCCAAAGCAAAGATCGTACAAAATTGAAGCGATCCGCCAGAAAAAGTATCAAAAAAGCCCAAAAAACCTCTAAAAGCCGATGCTTTAGCCATCATGTCCGCAAGAAGCGTCATATTAATTCCAATAGCTGGTATGAACGCACCGATTCTATAGATAATCAATACTCCGAGCGTAAACATCAATTTTCGTGTAAGCTCGGGAATTTTAAAAATATTCCCAAAATTTTTTAATAGAACCACGACCTTACTTCTCCTTCATGCCACCTTTAGCAGATCTACTTTTTGCAGATTCACTATCAACAGCTTTGCTCACTATATGTACTTGTCCACCATTATTTGTAATTGCATCAGCTGCCGTTTTACTAAGCGCTTCAGCATAGACGATTAAGCTCTTAGTAAGTGCTCCATGTCCCAAAATTTTCACACGCCTTGAAGATCCTTTAATCAGACCTGCCGTTACCATTGCATCTTTATCGACAGTGGATCCTGCTTCAAAGCGTTCATTGAGTGTCCCCACGTTGATAACTTCATAATCAATGCGGAATCGAGCATTATTAAAACCACGCTTTGGCAGCCTACGTGTAAGCGGCATTTGACCGCCTTCAAAACCTGCCCCAATTTGCGGACCTGAACGAGCCTTTTGCCCTTTATGCCCTTTTCCTGATGTACCACCCCGCGCGCCACCACGACCAACTCGTTTTCTTTTCTTTCCAGCGGGAGTAAGTTGCGTTAATGTCGTCATATCAACCCTTTACTACTTGTGAAATTGTTTTACCGCGCAATGTAGCTATATGGGATGCTGATCTGCATTTTGCAAGTGCATTTAGCGTAGCCTTAACTACATTTTGCCCACATCGAGACGGCCCGATCGATTTAGCAAGCACATCCTTAACACCAAGTGCTTCCATAACTGCACGCATAGCTCCGCCAGCAATTACACCGGTTCCTTTATAGGCCGAGTTTATTTGCACCTTAGTAGCGCCATGCTTCCCAAACACATTGTAAGGTATAGTAGTATCGCGCAAAGGTACCGTTATCATATTTTTACGCGCTCGCATGGTAGCCTTGGCAATCGCGGAAGAAACTTCCTTGCTCTTACCTAGTCCAATTCCAACTTTACCCTGTTGATCGCCAGACACAACAAATGCCGAAAACGAGAATCGCTTTCCACCTTTTGTTACTTTTGTCACGCGATTAACGCTGACCACGCTATCAACAAACTCTTTTTGTTCAGCCATTGTTTCCCAATCTTCGATTAAATACGTAATCCACCTTCTCTGATTCCCTCTGCAAGAGCTTGTACGCGGCCATGATACAAGGAAGAACCTCGATCAAAAATCGCCGCCTGTACCCCTGCTTTGAGAGCACGCTGTGCAAATTCTTTACCCAGCGCATGAGCTACTTCCTTTTTTGTTCCTTTGAGATCTTTAAGCTCAAGGGAAGAGCAGCTTGCTAACGTCTTTTGTTGTGTATCATCTATCAGCTGAGCGTATACATGGCTTAAGCTTCTAAATACCGATACACGTGGCAATTCTTGATTTCTTGCTTTCTGTCTCACCCGTTGCGTACGACGCAATTTGCGGGCATTATTTCTTTTTTCCAGTGACACGTTTGCACCTATCTTACTTTATGATTTTGCTTTTCCTGCTTTACGTACAATCTTTTCAGTAGCATATTGAATGCCAGTTCCTTTGTAAGGCTCTGGTGGTCTTAAAGCTCGCACATCGCTACATACTTGTCCAAGCAAATCTTTATTAAATGAATCAAACGTCATCGTCTGACCAGTTTTATCAAGCTCAACGGTAACATCTTTAGGCAAATTAAAATCAATCTTATGACTGTACCCTAAAGAAAATTGCATTTTTGAACCGCTCAGAGCTGCTTTATAACCAAGGCCGACTATACGTAATTGTTTCTTAAAACCAACATCGGCACCTTGAATCTTATTATTCAAAAGAGCACGATGCAGGCCCCAAACGCGGTTAGTATCGCTCGTCACCTGTGCAGGCGTAATATAGAGATCCTTACCCTTAATCTCGGCAGTAAGAAGATCATCAATCACATGAGTGCCTGACGCCTTTTTACCTTTATAATGTATTTCTTTGCCCTTAACTTCTACAGTTACTCCGCCAAGCGGGATGGGCTTTCTTCCAATCTTTGACATTATGCATCCTTACCAGACAGTACAGAGAACTTCACCGCCAACACCCCGTTGACGTGCTTGTTTATTAGTCATGACTCCCTTGCTGGTTGTTAGTATTGAAATACCAAGATTACCAATCACAGGTTTTATGAGTGCATGACTTTCATAGGCCCGACGGCCTGGCGTGCTTACTCGGTTAATTTCATGAATAACCGATTCACCACTCACGTATTTAAGCAAAATTTTTAACTGTTTCTTATTGTTCTCAAGATCTTCCACGAGAGCGTCTTTAATAAAGCCTTCATCCTTGAGAATATTCGCTATTTCTTGCTTCAAGCGAGAATAAGGCGCGATTACTTGTCGTTTCGAGGCTAATACGCCATTGCGTATGATCGTTAAAAAATCACCAACTGAATCAATTGACATGAAAAATCCTTCTAATTACCAACTTGTTTTCTTTACCCCAGGCAATACCCCTTTATGTGCTAGTTCTCTAAAACAAAGCCGACACAACCCAAAGGTTCTCATAAATCCTCGAGGTCTTCCACACATAGTGCATCGGTTACGTTGCCTCACTGCAAATTTAGGAGTTCGCTGAGATTTCTCAATAAGTGCTTTACGCGCCATTTTTCCCCTTATTTCTTTCTAAACGGCATACCAAAGCTTTTTAACAATTCAAACGCATGCGCATCCTTTAAAGCTGAGGTATGGATCGTTACGTTCATTCCAAATACTTTTTCAGCGGTGGTATCTGCTTCAGGGAAAATCGACCATTCCTTGATTCCCAAATTATAGTTACCACGCCCATCTAATTTTGTAGGCACCCCCTGGAAATCTCTCACTTTGGGAAGTGCCAAATTTATAAGCTTATCCAAAAACTCATACATTCTTTTTTTTCGCAAAGTTACGCGTACGCCAATAGGCATACCTTCACGTATTTTAAAACCAGCGATGGATTTGCGAGCAAGTGTTTTAACCGACTTCTGGCCAGCGATATTATCAAACATCTGCATAACGCCATTAAGTACACGGCTATCGGCAACAGCTTCTTTAACACCGATATTCAAAACGATTTTTTCTATGCGAGGAACTTCCATCACATTTTTAAGCTCCAATGATTTTTGCAATTCAGGACGTATTTTTTCAACGTACTGTGTCTCAAGACGAGCTTTATCTGATGATATTTTTGCGCGGGTTTTACTCATGACCTTCCTTTATCAAATAATTTCTTTTGTACGATTACAAACCCGAACTTTTTTGCCATCTTCTAATACTTTAAAGTTCACTCTGCAGGGCTTTTTGTCAGACGAAATAAGCATAACATTAGAAGCGTTTATATACCCTTCTTGCTTTTTAATTGCCGATACTTCGCCTTGCTTGCGTGCTTTATAATGCTTGGTCACCATAGCTATACCAGCTACTTTCACCAAACCCTTATCTGTCACAACCTCAAGAACGGTCCCCCGCTTGCCCTTATCACGACCGGTAAGGACAAGAACCGTATCATTTTTCTTTATACGCATCATAGATAAAATCCTTCATAAAATCTGCGGTTTATAAGCACCTGGTTCATAAAACCTCCGGTGCCAATGATACTATCTTTGTAAAATCTAATCCTCGCAACTCACGAGCAACTGGACCAAAAATACGGGTTCCCACTAACGTATTATAATCTTCAACCGATTTAATAACGACTCCTGCATTGTCACCAAATCGAATGTAGCTGCCATCAGGTCGTCTCGTCTCTTTTCGAGTTCTTACTATAACAACCGTAACAACTTCACCTTTTTTAACTTGGCCACCAGGAATCGCTTTTTTTACGGCGCATTTTACTTTATCACCTACGTAAGCATACCGTTTTCTGGTACTTCCTACAAGGTGGATAATTTGTAAAAGCTGTGCACCTGAATTATCAGCAACTTCCAAATAAGATTCTTTCTGAAGCATACGCTCTACCTCGGTATATTAGCTATGAGCTCTTACTATTCGTGCAAGATACATATATTTCGTTTTTGAAAGCGGTCGACCTTCATAAATTTCGACAATATCACCAATTGATGCACTTTCAGAATCGTCATGCACCTTATATTTTTTCGATGTTCGCATCACCTTTTTAAGACGTGGATGCATGTAGCTTCGTTCAACACGAACTACTATCGTTTTATCCATTTTATCAGAAACAACTTCGCCTGTCAGCATGCGAGAGGGCTTACCCACTTTATCAACCGCTTTCTTCGCAGGTGCCGCCTTTTTAGGAGCAGCTTCCTTTTTGGGAGCAGTTTTACGCACCTTTGTTTCCGGAGTCTCAGCTCCCTCAGACGATTCCATGCCTATTTGTGCATCGACTGCAGTCTTTTCTTTCATAGCATACCTTCTTATAATTCAGCTTGTTTTTGTCGAAGATACGTAAGCGTTCGTGCAATCTCTCTTCGCATCTTTTTTACATAAGCTGTATCTTTAAGAGGCTTCGTAGCCTTTTGCAGACGCACACTAAATAATTCCCTGCGCAAAAGGTCTGCTCGTGCAGCTATTTCCTGCGCAGAAAGCTTTTTAAGTTCATTTTTTATACTTTTCATGTGTTCTCCTTATTGAGCACAAAATAGGAATCTTTAGGTTCCTGCGGCTTCCATTTCTTGAGCAATCTTCTTATCCCCTTTTAACCACACGTGTTTTCATGGGAAGCTTATAAGCAGCTGATTGCAATACTTCTCTGGCCGTAGCTTCATCCAGACCGGAAACTTCAAACATAATACGCTCTCTTTTAACAACAGCAACCCACAATTCAACGTTACCTTTACCTTTACCCATACGAGTTTCAGCAGGCTTTTTTGTAACCGGTTTATCAGGAAATATGCGCAAGTAAAGACGGCCAACCTTTTTTAAGTTTACGGGACATCGTCACGCGACATGATTCAATCTGTTGTGCCGTAATCCAAGCAGCCTCAACGGCTTGAAGACCATACTCACCAAATGCAACATCTCGTGCACCTTTTGAAAGCCCACCCTTACGTCCCTTTTGGACTTTACGGTATTTAATTTTTTTGGGCATTAACATGGTCTCACCCTTTAGCTAATTTATATTCACCACGGCATACCCAGACTTTCACGCCAATAACCCCGTATGTGGTATGAGCCTCAATAAGCCCATAATCCACATCTGAACGAAGCGTATGCAATGGTGTTGAACCAATTCTTATCCACTCATCCCGTGCAATTTCTGCGCCACCCAAGACGACCTGAACAGCGGATTTTAATACCCCGCGCTCCAGCCTTCATAGCTGCAGTAGCTGCTTTTTTCATTACCTTTTTAAAGCTCGCTCGTTTTTCAAGCTGCTCGGCTATGCCCTTTGCAAGTATAATTGCATCCAAGTCAGGATTTTCAACTTCCTTAACCGACACTTCTACTGCTTCACGCTTTAAAAGCCTCACCAGATCCCTACGCAACGTTTCAATTTCCCTACCTTGCTTTCCGATAACCACACCGGGACGGCAGAATAAATATCAATGCGTATATTATCCCCAGCTTTAGCAATTTTTATAGAGGAAATTTCGGCACCTGCTAATTTCCTTTCCAAATACCTGCGTATTTTGAAATCTTCAAGGAGCAATTTGGCATAATTTCCACGACGAGCAAACCATTGGGAATCCCAATCTCGATAAATGCCTGTTCTAAATCCTTTTGGGTTAACCTTTTGTCCCACACATCACCTACTTATGCTTTTGTTTCTAAAACAATTTTTACATGACACAATCGTCTACGTTGAATTGACGCACGTCCCTGAGCCCCTGGCTTAAAATATCGATGAATAGGTCCACCATCAACACGAATTTCTTTAACTTTAAGCAAAGAGCTTTCTACATTACTTTTATTTTTTGCATTAGCAACAGCTGATTCAAGCAGTTTCTTTATAGGCTCAGCTACGCTGAGTCTTATAGGTAGTAAGCCAATTAAGTGCATGTACCACATCTTTTCCGCGCACTACATTTGCTACCGGCCTTAATTTATAAGGCGAATAGTGGACATAGCGAGCCCTTGCTAGCAAATTGCTCTGGCGCTCGCTTCTGTACAGCTGGCTTTGCTTCCACAGCCTTTTTTTGTGTATCCGTCGCTGACTTTTTCATCGTCTAACCTCTTGACTATCGTTTACGTACTTGTTATTTAGCAGCGGGCCGCAGCGCCAGCTTTACGTTGACCACTATGCAATCTAAATGTTCTGGTTGGTGCAAATTCACCTAAGCGATGCCCCACCATATTCTCTGTAATATACACAGATACAAATTTTCGTCCATCATGAACTGCAATAGTAAGACCCACAAAATCAGGTGTTACCATGCTTCTGCGTGACCATGTCTTGATAACTTCACGTTTTGCGCTTGTTTTAACACGCTCAACTTTTTTAAGAAGATGATCATCAACAAATGGTCCTTTTTTGGCAGATCGAGCCATGTTATTTCCTCCGGGTCTACGACCTTATATTTATGGTTTTCTTCTTTTCATAATAAGCGGATTTGTACGCTTACGTGTACGTGTACCCTTAGCACCCTTACCCCATGGACTTACAGGATGAGAACCAGATTTTGAACGGCCTTCACCACCACCATGGGGGTGATCAACTAGGGTTCATAGCCATACCACGAACCGTTGGTCGAATACCCATTCTGCGCGTACGTCCAGCTTTACCTATCGTTATATTTTTATAATCTGCATTACCCAAGCACACCAACAGTCGCCCAGCAATCAAGATGGACCATGCGAATTTCGCCGGAAGGCATCTTTAATGTTGCATGGGTATCACCCTTTAGCAACCAACTGAACCGAAGTTCCTGCACTTCGCGCAAATTTTCCACCCGAAAGCGGCGTAATTTCAACATTATGAAGCGTAAAACCTACAGGAATATTCCTAATGGGTAAACAATTACCCACTTTTGCTTCCACTTCTTTACCAGCAAGCACAGTTGAACCAACTGTTAAGCCTTGAGGCATAAGCATATATGCTTTAGCGCCATTTGCATAATTAACAAATCCAATCCGCACATTTCGATTTGGATCATATTCTATAGTCACAACTTTCCCAGGCACATCACGTTGCTCACGCTTAAAATCGATCGATACGATATCTGCGCTGAGCACCGCCACCTATATGACGCATGGTCATACGACCATAAGCATTACGCCCACCACGTTTACGCAAGCCAGCCGTCAGGCTACGCTCGGGTTTTTTTTGTTATATCGCTCGAATCCAAATACGTTTGAAAACGTAATGATGAATTTCGCGGCTTTCTTGCTACTATTGCCATTATAAACCTCTTTACCTATGCTTTCTCTTGTGAAGCAGCTGCCTGCATGCGCTGCCTGCGATTCAGCCAATCCCATGAAATCAACGGATTGGCCTTCTTTAAGCGTAACAATCGCTATCTTTCTTGTTTTACCAACAGTGAAAAAGCGACCTGCACGACGTTTTTTTCCCTTTTTAACCAATATACCTATTTTTTCAGCTTCAACATTAAAAAGCTTTTTTAATGCTTCAGCAATAAGAGGTTTATTAGCATGGGGATGCACTTCAAGTACCAGCTTTTTTTCTTGCTGATTTAAGCGGTACGCTTTTTCTGTAATACGCGGTCCTTTAATAATATCATAGAGTGTTAAATCCATGTGCTAACCATTTCTTTAAAGGCATCCATATCTTTTTCTAAAAACATCCACATTTCACCATTGGCAATATCATAGGCATTCCATTGATCAAAAAGGAGCATGCGCACATTAGGAATATTGGCAAACGAAGCGTGAGCATATCTATCAGCCGGCGACACAAAAAGAATAATATTCTTATTCTGTACACCCGCAGACTTCAATGCATTGAACTGCATGCGCTGTTTTAGGATTGCCCTCTTGTGCTGCCCAATCTAAGCGCAACAATCTTTTTATTATCCAAAAAATTCCACAAAATAGAATTAGCAACATTCCGTTTAAGATTTTTCGAAACAGCCATCGTACGAGTTCGTGGTTGTGGCCCAAAACTTACGCCACCCTTTACGCCACAAAGGAGATCGCGCTGATACCAGCACGCGCTCTACCCGTTCCTTTTTGCTTCCATGGTTTCTTATTTGAAAATGCAACATCAGATCGACCTTTACAACCAACCGTTCCTTGACGCCAATTTTGTAAAAGAGCACGTACGCATTGGGAGAACCCTTGCTTTCTAATTTCGGTACGCTGCTCTTGGGTTAAGACCAACATCTTCTGGCCGTTATAACCTTCGATGCTGTCGCTTGTGTTTCGGCAGATTTTGTCTGCCGCTGACTTCTTCGTAGCCATGTGCATTACCTACACTTTCTTACAAAAACCAATGATCCAGATTTACCTGGAACCGAACCTTTTACAAGCACCACATGTGCTTCTGATTCAATTTTAATAATTTCAAGATTTTTCATAACCCGCCGGTCAACACCCATGTGACCTGGCATGCGCTTCCCTTTGATAACGCGCCCACGACTTCTCATAAAACTTAAGCCTCCGGGAAAACGACCAAATGTTGCACCGTGACTTGCACGACCACCTGCAAATCCATGTCTTTTTACAACACCTTGAAATCCTGCACCTTTGGTAATACCAAAGACATCAACGGTATCTCCTTCAGCCAAGAAAAGCGCTAGCATCTGCCTGCTGACCAATCTCAACTCCGGCTAAGCTTTGTTCACCTCTTAGCTCAAGAGGCACTTCCTTAAAAGCACTAAAATATTTCGGGCTCACGCAACCAGTCATGCGAAAAAGCAAGGTCGGCAAATTTGTTTTTTACACAACCTAATTTCACCGCATTATACCCGTCATTTTCCTTAGTCTTAATTTGCGTCACATACCAGTTAGCGATATCGATAACCGTCACGGGAACCACTTTATTATCCTGAGAAAAAACTTGGGTCATGCCTATTTTTTTACCCCAGAGTCCGTTCACCATGTCTATACCCTTTACTTAATTTCAACATCTACCCCAGATGAAATACTGAGCTTCATAAGCGCATCCATCGTAGCATCTGAAGGTGCTACGATATCTAAGACTCGCCTATGCGTTGTTAATTCAAATTGTTCCCGCGATTTTTTATCAATATGCGGGGATCTAAGCACCGTAAAACAACGTCTTTTGTTCGGCATAGGAACCGGGCCAACAACGTTAGACCCGGTTCTTTTAACAGTCAAAACAATTTGCTTAACAGCCTTATCCAATAATTGATGATCGTATGATTTCAGCGTCAAACGAATTTTTTGTTTTTTCATGTATTAACCTATCAATCAAGAATCTGAGTAACAATACCAGATCCAACAGTTCTACCACCTTCACGGATAGCAAAGCGTTGATCTTTTTCCATAGCAATAGGAGAAATCAATTCAACTTCAACCCCTACGTTATCGCCAGGCATCACCATTTCACGTCCGGCTGGAAGTTCTACAATTCCGGTAACGTCAGTCGTACGGAAATAGAATTGAGGTCTGTAGCCTTTAAAGAAAGGACTGTGACGTCCGCCTTCATCTTTACCCAGTACATAAATTTCGCACTTAAATTTTCTATGCGGAGTTACTGTAGCAGGCTTTGCAAGAACTTGGCCACGTTCAATTTCTTCTTTCTTGATACCACGAAGCAAGAGACCTACGTTATCACCAGCTTGACCTTCGTTCGAGTTCTTTTCTGAACATTTCAACGCCGGTCACAACGGTCTTTTGGCTTGCACCAAAACCAACGAGCTCAACTTCTTCACTCACTTTAACTTTGCCACGCTCAATTCTTCCCGTAGCCACTGTTCCACGGCCAGGGATTGAGAATACGCCTTCAACTGCCATAAGGAATGGTTTATCAATTTCACGAACTGGTTCTGGTATGTAAGAATCAAGAGCATCCATTAATTTCATAATAGCTTGAGAGCCAATTTCGCTTTCATCGCCATTTAAAGCTTTTAATGCAGAACCACGAATGATAGGTATCTGCATTTCCTGGAAAGCCATATTTGGTAAGAAGATCACGAATTTCTTCTTCAACCATATCGATCATATCAGGATCATCAACCATATCAACTTTATTTAAGAAACACAACAAGCGCTGGAACACCTACGTTTTTTGCAAGCAAGATATGCTCACGTGTTTGAGGCATAGCACCATCAGCAGCCGAAACTACCAAAATACCACCATCCATCTGAGCTGCACCGGTGATCATGTTTTTTACATAATCAGCGTGACCAGGACAGTCAACGTGCGCATAGTGACGCTTATCTGTTTCATATTCAACGTGAGAAATAGCAATGGTAATACCACGTGCTTTTTCTTCAGGCGCATTATCAATCTGATCAAACTTTCGGGCTTCTGCATACCCTTTTTTTGCTAAAACTGTTGTAATAGCAGCTGTTAAAGTAGTTTTACCATGGTCAACGTGACCAATAGTACCTGTATTTAAATGAGGCTTTTTGCGCTCAAATATACCTTTTGCCATCGTTATCTCCCGACAACATAATTTTTAAATATTACACTAATTCCTTATGCACCTTTAAGAATGCCTTCTACAGCATGCTTAGGCACTTCACGATAACATTCAAATTCCATAGAATAACTTGCACGTCCTTTACTCATAGAACGCAACACCGTTGCATAACCAAACATTTCAGAAAGAGGAACTTCTGCAGAAATAGTACTGTTGCCTACTTTAGATTCCATACCTAAAATACGGCCACGACGTGAATTTAAATCACCCATCACATCACCCATATATTCTTCAGGTGTTTCAACCTCTACCTTCATAATTGGTTCCAACAGTACAGGATCTGCTTTATTCATACCAGCTTTGAATGCCATACTGGCTGCCATTTTAAATGCTAATTCAGATGAGTCAACATCATGATATGACCCATCAGTTAAGCTCACTTTAAAATCGACAACAGGATAACCACCTAATACACCAGTATTTTTCGCTTCTTCAAGTCCTTTTTCAACCGCAGGAATAAATTCTCGCGGAATCGAACCACCAACAACTTTATTTTCAAAGACATAACCCTTTGCCTCGTTCAAGCGGTTCCATCTTCAACCAACGTGTCCATATTGACCACGACCACCCGATTGCTTAATGTATTTACCTTCAATTTCGACAGGCTTTGCAAATGTTTCTTTAAAGGCAACTTGCAAGCTTACCTTGCACTAATTCAACTTTCTGTTCACGTTTAATACGATCAACAATAATTTCTAAATGAAGCTCACCCATTCCTCTAATAACGGTTTGATTAGTTTCATTATTAAAACTAAATTGAAAAGATGGATCTTCTTGAGCATCTTTTTCAAAGCAGTCGTCATTTTTTCATAATCAGCTTTATTTTTGGCTCAACAGAAGTGGAAATAACTGGTGCTGGAATATCAATTTTTTCAAGCAATATTGGATGAGCTTCATCACACAGAGTATCCCCGGTATTTGCATCCTTTACACCAACAATGGCCCCAATATCTCCAGCTTTTAATTCTTGAATTTCTTCTTTTTTATTTGCATGCATCTTTAAGAAGACGGCTAATGCGCTCCTTAGTACCCTTGCGTAGAGTTATATACATAAGAACCCGATTTAATTGTCCTGAATAAACACGAACAAAACTAAAAATACCCACAAAAGGATCGGTCATAAGCTTAAAAATAAGCCCAGAAAATGGTTCATTAAGATCAGCTTTACGCAACTTCTTTTCTATCCGTCCCAGGAACAATACCCTCAACTGGTGGAATATCTAAAGGCGATGGCAAATAATCAATAACAGCATCAAGCAATAACTGAACACCTTTATTTTTAAAAGCCGTTCCACAAAATGCTGGAGTAACTTTACGCTCAATGGTACCTTTTCGTAATGCAGCTTTAATCTCATCAATCGAAATTTCTTCTTCATTTAAAAATCTTTCTGCAAGCTTGTCATCTAAATCAGCAGCTTTTTCAACAATCTTTGATCGCAGTTCTTCAATTTGATCTTTATATTCTGCAGGAACATCTTGCCAGGTTACCACTGAACCCTTATCATCTTCGCTAAAGGTTGCCATTTTACGCGTTAAGTAAATCAATAAGTCCATAAAATTCATCTGACTGCCCAACAGGAATCTGCATCGCAAGAGCATTACCCTTAAGCTTGTTATTAATATCGCCAACAACTTTAAAATAATCTGCTCCAATACGATCTAATTTATTTACAAAAACAATCCGTGGAACCTTATAACGATTTGCTTGACGCCATACCGTTTCTGATTGAGGCTGCACACTGCCTACCCCACAAAACACCGCAATCACACCATCAAGAACACGCAATGAGCGACCTACTTCAATGGTAAAATCAACGTGACCAGGAGTATCAATAATATTAACGTTATAATCTTTCCAACTACAGCTAATAGCCGCAGAAGTGATGGTAATACCACGCTCACGCTCTTGCTCCATCCAGTCGGTGGTGGTTTCCCCTTCATGAACTTCACCCGTTTTATGGATAGTACCTGTATAGAAGAGAATACGCTCAGTAACAGTTGTTTTACCGGCATCAATATGTGCGGCAATACCTATATTACGATATTTAGTCAGATAACTCATATCCTCACCTTACCACGCATAGTGGGAGAAAGCTCGATTAGCTTCTGCCATCTTATGAACATCTAATTTTTTCTTTAACAGCAGTTCCACGTCCTTCAGAAGCATCTAAAAGCTCATGAGCTAAACGAATACCCATAGTTTTATCAGGACGCGTTTTAGCAGCAGAAATAAGCCAACGCATTGCAAGCGCACGTCCACGATTAGATGCAACTTCCATAGGAATCTGATACACACTACCACCCACACGACGCGCACGAACTTCAATAGTAGGAATAATTTGATCAAGAGCTTTATGAAAAAGATTGAAGACCCTTATCTTTATCTCCGCCAGCTTTCTTAGTCAAAACATCAAGAGCATCATAAACAATAGTGCGCGCAGCATTTTTTTTACCACGCCACATAACTACATTAATTAATTTAGTAACGATCTCAGATCCATAACGAGCATCAGGACTCATAGGGCGAACAAAATTGACCGATTTACGTCTAGGCATACTTCAACCTTCCTATTTCTTTGCAGTTTAGCGCCATACAGAGAACGGCTTTGCTTTCTATTCTCTACACCGGCAGAATCCAATGCACCACGAACAATATGATACTTAACACCTGGCAAATCAGGAACTCTGCCACCACGCACAAGCACCACACTGTGTTCTTGTAAGTTATGGCCTTCACCACCAATGTATGCAGTTACTTCAATACCCGTTGATAATTTCACACGAGCTACTTTTCGCAATGCAGAGTTTGGTTTTTTAGGAGTAGTAGTAAAAACACGAGTACAAACACCACGGACTTGAGGAGAACCTTTTAAAGCCGGACTTTTTGACTTTGTTTTTACCTTCCTGCGCTCTTTGCGAGCAAGCTGATTAATCGTAGGCATACTGTAACATCCACTTCGTTAAACAATTAAATATATTTCATAAATCTTTTTCATAACTCAATAGGGCTTCCTACTCTAAAAGTCCTATGCGTTCGATCCTTAAACAGCTTTTGAGCATATAAAGTAAAATCAAAAGCCTTACAAAAAGGAAAGAATACACTAAGTATAGATGTTTCATCATTTTTTTCAAGATGCAATATGCATGGCAAATTAAATGTACAAAAATTTGCGTAGTTGTGTAAAACAGGTAAGCTAATTGCTATCACTATAGCATAAAGTTCTTATTTGTCAATTTAAAAGGAGAAAGCAATGGATATAGTCGCCCTTGTCACGAAATTTTCAACTCTCTACCCAGCTCTTAAGTTCCCTTTGGTGCAATTTGCCTCTTATTATTCTAGCGATACTCGGCATAAGCTTTCTCATTGTATTTCACGAATTTGGTCATTTTCTTTTTGCAAAGCTTTTTAATGTTGCGTTCCCTCCTTTTCAATCGGTTTTGGGCCACGCCTGATAACAAAAAAATTGGTGAAACCACTTTTGCAATCTCTGCAATTCCCTTAGGTGGCTATGTCGAAGTAGCTGGTAATGCTGAAATTGGACAAGGAGAGCAACTACAAGCCCATGCTAAAGGAGATCGCTCATTTACAGTCCAAACCTTATTGGCAAAAACTTCTTATTATGTCAGCTGGCATTCTCTTTAATGTTGTTTTTGCCTACTAGCACTCAGCTTTCTATTTAGCCGGGCGCTCCTTGCATTGGTTCCTGGTGTGAAAATAAGCCACCACTCATAGGTGTCGTTAACCCAAAATCGCCTGCTGAAAAAGCCGGGCTCAAGGTTTCCGATGATAAAATTGTAGCGGTTGGCGATACCACAACAGCTACCATCAAAGAACTTACCGCTGCCCTTGAACGCATTTATAGAAAAGCCTGTAACGCTTAAAATTGAACGCGCATGGGACTCCCTTAGAGCTGACGATTACGCCTGATGTTCAAAAACATAGGAGATAAAAAAAAACCTATTCTAGGCGTTGCATGGCAAATCGAAAAAATGCCTTTTACCCAAGCTCTTTCAGCCGGCTGGGAAGCAACATGGTCTTTAATTACTCAAACAGCCGGAGCAATTAAAGGGCTTACAAAAAGCCGTGAAGGGTTAGGCGGACCACTCATGCTTATTTGCCAAGTAACACAATTTGCCGGCATGGGCATGAAGCTGTTCCTCTTTATGCTTGCCTTTATTAGCATTAACTTAGCCGTATTTAACTTACTTCCCCTTCCTATTTTTGATGGCGGGCAAGTACTCTTCTTTACTATAGAAGCGATACTAGAACGACCTCTCTCTGATGAAACACGCTATAAGATTCATTACTATACGTGGCTCATGGTGATTGGCTTGGTGATCTACTTGACGTTCAAAGATGTCATTAAATTAAGCGGATTGTTTTAAACCTGCGCAACGACAAAAAAGCCCACTGTATTTGTGAAATAGCTCTTTCATAAATACAGTGGGTTGCCTCTTTCCTAATCGAGCCGTTATGGTAGCAATTCTAAAAGATTTTATGTGATCTCCCACAGATACGAGCGGACAGCACGACATTTAAGTAGCGCCTCCCAAAAGAGTTCTTTTGAACGATGTGTTAAGCCTTTTTAACATATAGTCTAACGCAAACATACTTAATATTTAGTTCACAACCATCTTAATATCGCCTTGCACTATAGAAGACTCATTCGGCATTTTCAAAACCTCATATCAGGCATGTTCCGGCCTCTTTGCCTGGTTCCACTTGAATAAATTTTTAAATTATTATTTAAATGGATTGACAGATGGGGTTGTTTTTCAATAGACTAAAAGTATAAATTAAAATTGAAATACTAAAGGAGTTCTGCCCATGACTATACGTCCATTACTGCTCATCGTAGCAATGATATTCGCACCTGCCATGCATGGAATGCAATTGCAGCCTGCTCAAAATCCGATTGGAACCCAAAATCAGGTCCAGTCAGATAAAAACATGAATAAATTTCAAAATCAGCCCTACTTTACGTTAGCGGTGTTGCAGCCAGCAACCGGCTACGTGAGCCTTGAAAATTATGTGAAGGCTGAAGCTCAGACACTCAAGAGCCATGGCTATGGGTTAGTCCCCTTTAAGAATTGGCATTTATCTGTCATCGTTTTTGCCGTACCATTCCCTGGTGGGAAAGTCGATCCTGCCTATGTTCAGCAAGCATTAGATGCTCTTGAAGATATCTTGAAACGAGGGCAAAGTGCATCGGTTCATCAAAACGTCTTACAAGCATTGACTGATGTGACGCTAGAATATACAGGCCTTGAATCAATTGGAACACATAAGTTTCTTGTGGCGAAATTTGAAAGAAAGCCTGGCACCAAAGCATTTTTTAGAGTCTATGGTGATATTGTACGAAGCTTTTTTAACATCTACCCTGACAGCTGGATGTACTATGGCTACGGCATGGTTCCGCATGTCAGTGTAGCCAGCAAGATGAAAGGCGCAAGGGTTGCTGGACCAACTAGCATCCATGCTTTACCTCCACAACCAATTCAGGATATTAAACTTCGCCATCAAGGTCGTGCATACCAACGCAAACTACATATCAATGCTCGTTGGCGTAATCCTTCAACCAAGCAGATGGAAGAAATAAAATCACACGGCATTTAAGAATACAAGGCATTTTGAAGAGGCTTCCTTGTATGCATGGAACTAGCTGTTGACAGTGACAAGCTGCATGTTAAGATTAAAAAAGAGCTAACGGAGGAACATAACGTTCGGGAGAACTTTCTATGGGCTGGCTCCTTTCTTTGTTAGCATTTTTGATTGGATCTTCTCTTGGCCTAGACGCCATGGAAGAGGCTGCCTGTTTAAGCAAAGAATTATTTCCCGAGGATAATTCGACACGCGAGCGAATTAACTATAAAACATCCCGTTCTATTGATTCATTACGCAATCTTGCTTTTAATGCATATTACCAATATTGCAAGGAAAAAAAAGCCCCGCTGACTTCACTTACTGTACTTGCACCAGATATTGCCGAATCACAAAAGAAAAGAATAATGACAGCCTACCATGCGCCCGCTTGGTTCGATATTTTTGGAGACCTTTATAAGCCTGCAGAACTTGCTCTTAAGGGGCTTAAGCATACGAAAATGAGCCCTAATAACGAATTTCTTTTCGAATTTGATGAGAGTCAAACCCTTATTTATCCTCTAGATGATTTAGTTCCACTTAAATCAACAAGGCTTGATGGTGAACTAATCGCTGTTTCTTTAGATAGTAAATATATAATGGTGCGTGTGAAGGGCGGGATAGATTTCTATGCTATACCCGACATGGATCTATCATGTTCGTATAGGGGTCCCTTTGATGTAGAGAGCGATCTTATTGTGATGAATTCCGATAAAACTGTACAAGTAATTCAAGGTGTGAAGGGCAAAACAGATCTACCTATACCTCATTATTTTGTCTCAAGCAAGTCATTTGAAAAAATTAAAGAATTACGAAATTCCTATGTCTTTAATATTGGAGGACTGGGGTATAAAGGAAAACTTATATTCTGGGGTAGCTTCGTTCATAAGCCAGATCCCCATATCATAGTGCCTAGAACTTTTGCTCGGGATGCTAAAGGAAAGTGCGCGCTCATGCGCACCAGATTTGAGGGGAAATGGGGAAGCGAATCACATCTTTATTTCTGTGATTTTGAAAAAAATGAAATAACAACTTTTATTCCTCACGCAGTTGATGCCGAGAATGCATTAAACAAGGAGGTGACTGAAAAAATAATAGCATGTGGTAGCGGCCAGGCGTCTATTAACATTAAAGCGGGTTATTTCTTCGCTGAAATTCATTCAATTTCTTCAAATGGCCAGTTTGCAGCACTGGGGAATGGCAATGGAGATATGTTCATTTTCGATATTTCTACTTTAAGTAGATTTCGACCTTGGGAGCTTCTTACTTTGGAACATCTTAAGGCGTATATTCGCTGCCCCGAAGCTAAACTTGAGGAAAATGGTACCAGTGAAGAAAGCGCCATTACTCAGCTGGCAATCAGTTCTCAGGGCAACCTGGTATTAAGTCTAGCAGACCTGGCAGCCTATAGAGTTACGGAAGGACATTTACCTTGGGCAATGGGCGAGGACGGTCCTTTTAGCGCTACTGACAATGTTGTTGTGCGCTTGCATAGTTGGTCAGGATCGCAAAACATCTCGGGGCTTGTACGAAAGGCAGCAAAACAAAATGAAATCATAAGACATATCGGATTTAACAAAAAGGGGAATAAATTCTTTATTTGCTCAAATAAAAAGTTTTCAGTATACACAATATCTGAGCTTGTTCCGCCCTTTTCTTGGGCAGAGTTTGATAAGCTTATACCGCTCATTGAAGCATTTACGCGCGGAGAAGACTTCAGTGCCGGTACGCAAAGAGGAAAACAGGCATCTGATTGCATCAGCGCTCTCGCCGACACTAGTTTTAAGAGTGCTCTTTTTAGCTATTTTGGATTACAGCCAGTTGATAGCAAAAACATTCAATAAAGGCTATTTTCATCGAGGCTCACGTCAGCCTTCCTTCACCTTCCTTTTTCTTTTTGCTGGAATCAAGTTCATCGAATTTTGAAGAAAATTATCTTTCGTAACTACTCTTCTTCCCGTCCTTTGCTCAAGATCTCTGCGTGCACTGCCCGCAACGGCGCCTCCTTCTTTAGCATCGCGCTGCAAGTTGGGCATTCCTTGCGAATCTCTTTCTTGAGTAAGCTGAGTTGTTGAAACTTCGCCCAACATGGTTATAACTAATTCCAAATCCGTCATATGATCTCGGAGGTTTTCTCGCTTAAGACCTTTGTGTTCTTTGTATTCGTTGGTCTTTAATCCAAAGGAGCCTTTCATGATCTCATCGCTCAATAAAGCAAAATCTAAATTGGTTTGCGCTCCCCGATCATCCCATTCATCAGTCAATTTTTGGCGGATTGTAATACCCTGCACACGCTTTTCAATCCATTCCTCCGGGTAACCTTTTTTTGCATAAAGCTCACGTGCTCTTTTAATACCCAGCTCAGGATCTTCAATTTCTTCGATACGCTCTTTACCAAGTTTCGCTAGCCAACGCTTAAATGGTTCGGCTTTAGACGAAGGTATTGATTGTATGATACGCAATACTCCTTCGGTGTTTGCACAGTCAGTCTCTCGTTTCTTGCCATCTGGTGCAGCCAATTTCAACTGTCTAGAAATCCTAGACAGTTGAACACCGTCTGGATCGCCAGGATCTGTTTCTCTTGCCTTCATCCAAGTCCAGTATTTTCTAGGATCCTCACTATCAGTAAGCAAAGCAATTACATCTATAACCGAGAACCACCATTCACCATCGACCAAGATTCTTCGGATTTCCTTTCCCCGAAAAAAGGCTATGTTTGTTAATTCCTTTTCCATAATCATTGTGTCACACCTCCATTGAAGGGCGCTGCCCTTTCCGCCTCCGCATATCTATATAAATGGCAAAATTGTATGAAAAATTTTCCAATCATGACCAGTATAGCATTATTTTTCCGGACCACAATAAAATACTCACCCAACACCGGTATCAACGAAAAGAACAGAGCAAGAATAATGACATACGGCTCTTTGATACTAAGATTTAACCCGTTTAACACTTAGCGCATCTAAACACAACTTAACACTTAGTCCAAATTGAGTGAAAGCTCCTCTTATAATATAAAGTCTCATTCAGCATTTTAGATAGTTTATACTCGCAAATCACCACCCGAAGATAGTAATTTCAACTGTCTAGTAATCCTAGACAGTTGAACGCCGTCGAGATCAGCTTTTTTAAACTTTAAATCCCGACATCAGGTCGATCAATGTGAGCCTCATACTTTTTTCATAAAGCTCACAAGTCCTTTGGAGATTTTCAATTTTTTCGATCCGCTCTGCAAGTTTCGCAACCAATGTTTAAATGATTTAGCTTTAGGCAATGGACTGATTGCAAGGCTCCTTCTTTATTTACACAGCCAATCCTCTGCTTTTTGCGATCTGTTGAGGACAATTTCAACTGTCTAGTAATCCTAGACAGTTGAATCGCGTCTAAATCGGCCTTCTTTAATTTCGGCCAATGCCTCAACATCTCAACTTGGTGATGCCGTCACCTATCAATTTGCCAAAAACTCCCCTTTGATTTATACTTAAATTGAAGATATTTTTCAAATATAAATAAATAAGCGCGCCTGCTACAAAAGAGCGGTGCATCTCCCTGGAGAAACATGATTAAAACACCTCTGCTGCTTTTCCTCATCATTCTATTAACTAGCCATATAAGCAATGCCATGGAACAAATAGTATACCTAACAGAATACAGTGCGCGCCCTATTATTGAAGATGAAACTATTATGCTTCGCAAATTCCTCCTACTAGTAAATGGAGGGGACAAAAGGGCTCTTGCTTTACTTCAAGATGGAGTGAGTCAAAATATAAGGAATCTCGCTTTGCTGGAGCTCGGACAATGTAGCAGTTTAAGCTCCAATCAGTACGAGATACTGGAAGCTCTCTTAAAAACGGGCATCAGTAGGTTTTCTAGAGTTGCAGCCTTAGAAGAAGCCATTAAAAATAATCGAGAACCACATTTTATACACATGCTTATGCAAGCCCTGCATAGCGAAGCCTTTCTTCTCCATGATATCAAGGTAGATGCCAAAACATTCGCTCTTTCAAAATATGCTGAGCATCAGAAGCCTTTACCTCGCTCATTTTTTAAAAGCGAGGTCGATTGGGTTCTCTGCAAGGTGGCTCTACAAAGTAAACATGTAGCAAACAAAATGCTTGAGGGCACTCTTTCAAATCAACCACTATCAGGCTTTGCAAGAAAAATTGCCCTTTATTTTGCGGCTTCAAGCGATAATCAAGCAATGGTCACATTTCTTATTAAATCGGGCATAAGCGAGGATGCCTTAAAACTTGCTCTGGCAGCGGCCGAGAAAAAAAATTATGTGCTTATTCGTGATCTTCTATTAAGCGTCGCACCTACTGAATACAATTGTGGTGAGGCGGGCATAAAAGAAATTGAATACATGCACTATTACATAGCTGATCGACCCGAAGGCGACGAAGTATCTGGATATTGCTGCCTTAAAAATGCATTGCTTATCGTTCAGTCGATATATCAACAAAAAGGACAAGAAAAAATTAACTTTTTTGAAGCCATCACGAAAAATTCGATCAATCCGCAACTCTATCTTCATACAATGTCGCCGTGGCGAGCATATATACGTGAAAAGCGCAAAATTACTCTCGCTCTCGATAGACAAATGGCAGAAGAAAAAAAAATCGCACGCAAGGGGATTATTGCAAACTATCTATCAGAGAATCATATAGCAATCGGCGAAGGAGACTCTCCTTCTGTCTCTTCAAAGTTTTTTGAGGCTTTTGTGTTCGCGACGGATGAATTCAATGCTGATTCAGTAGAGGACATGATTAAAATGGCTGCGCTCGAGGCAGAATACAAGTTAGACCCAGAGGAAAAAGGTACAGTACACGCAATCGTATATTTATATAATGCAATACATACCACTTTTGATAAACATCTTTATTCCCAGTATCATAAACACAATGAGAGGCGGGAAGATCTTCTTATGCGGGCATATCGGGAAGATCTTGAAAAGCGGGCACACCTTAAAAGAGAGAATGGCAGCCAGCTCCCAAACAATACACTCAATAGTATTGGTCTTTCCGTCGATGAATTAAGCGAGCTTTTCTGGCATGAAATGGAAAACCCCTCAGGATATTTTGACACACGTGCATTGCAAAACATATCGGTCCACTGCCTGGTGTCTTCACCTCGCCCCCTATTAGCTGACGATAATTCGGACGAACTTGAATTTGAGGGTAAATGTAGAGAACTTGTAGATGAGGTGGCCAATTCCCCTGAAGACTATTCTAAGATTATGCTTTTTAAGTGCCACAGCCACTGGGTCGCCAGCGTTCTAAGCAAAATTGGAAACGGCATGTATTTTGTAGTTGCAGATTCAAGTGATAGACAAAATGAGCTGGCTTTTGTAAAGATTTGGCAGGCAATTAAGGAGAAATGCATTGAAATCAAAACTATTACAAAAGAAAATATCTTTTTACCTTTTTGGAGAGATAGCGGGTCGAGACCATTCAACGCCATTTTCGATTCTTATCCAAGACCTTAAAGCAATTTCTGTTATCTCGACCAGGGAGAGCTTTTGCTCTCCCTCTTGGTTTATAAGACTTGTTTATCTTAATTCTGGCTACTGCGCAGTTCGTTTGAAACTGCAGCGAGAATATTAGCAAAAAACGCAGCATAATCCAGTGCATGATCCTGGCTGTACTTTCGCCAATCACGAGGATCAAGAGCCGTCAATACACGAAGATCCTTCAAAGCAAATTCCCATGAGTCGATAACAATCTTTTTTTGCCATTCAGTAAAGCGCGCTTGCTTTACAAACTCATGGACGTTTTCTTTTTCAAGCTGGTTTGTAAATCCTTTTACAAATGCCGGTGTTAGGTTGGTAAACGAACCAAATCCGCGAATTCTTTCAATAGTATTTTTCAGCGCATACCCTTTAACAAGCATCTCTTTTAAGTCTTGAAAGAAGTTTCCCTGACCCAATGAAATGCAGTATTTTATTGCAAACTTAACCGCGTCTTCACCAGCGGTATAAGCCTCTTGTGCCGACATCCAATCTACAACTTTTGGTTCATTGCTAAAGTCGCATTCATAACCTTCACCACGGCTTACTTTTGGTTCGCGGTAGCCCACTCTATCCCCTTCATTAAATACAGCCCTGCCGTGAGCATACGAGTTTGACAACGCGCAGAGTAAAATTACCAGTGGACCATAAGCTTTTTTTATCAAGAATGTCATACAAATCCTTTGAATTATAATAATTATGGGTAGGCTTTTGCTTCTCCCCATTTCCGATACTGTTTATCTTAATTCTTGCCACATAATAGTTCGTGCCTAATGTCAGCCCACATTTTCTTAATAAAGGCAGCATCCTCTTTTAAATGGTCGTTGCGATACTTTTTCCAGCCGCTTTGTTCAAGCGCCCCCAACACACGAAGATCTTTCAGGGCAACGTCCCACACATCAATGACAAACTTTTTTTGCCATTCTGCAAAGCGGGCTTGCTTTACAAATTCATGCACATTTTCCTTTTCAAGCTGACTCACGAGCCCTTTAACAAAGGCCTGTTTCAAGTTTGATTCTGGGCCAAAGCTACCAATTCTTTCAATACTATCCCTTAACGCGTACCCTTTAACAAGCATCTCTTTTAAGTCTTGAAAGAAGTTTCCCTGACCTAACGAAATGCAATATTTTAGAACACATTTAACCGCATCTTCACCCGCCGAATAAGCCTCTTGTGCTGACATCCAGTCTACAACTTTTGGTTCATTGCTAAAATCGCACTCATAATCTTCACTGCAGCTTACTTTACCTTTATTATCAGGCAAAGCCTTACTGTAAGCATACGAGCTTGACAACGCGCAAGCTAAAACCACCAGTGGGCCATAAGCTCTTTTTATCGAGAATGTCATAAGAATCCTTTCAATTAATGACATGAATTATATATTGTTTACGTATTTCCCTGTAAATTGTGCTTGCCACAGACCTTTTCGCTTAATTTGCGAAAATCACTGTAATGATCATCTTGTAAATCATTATTATGGGAAAGCTTTTTGTTCTCCCCCATTTCCGATACTTGTTTATCTTAATTATTGCCACATTGGTAGTTCGTGCATGATGGCAGCATACATTTTATTAATAATGGCAGCATACTCTTTTCCATCCCGCGGCGATAGTTTTGCCAACCACTTGCGTCAAGCGCTGCGAGCACACGTAGCTCTTTCAGGGCAAACTCCCACGCATCCATGACAAACTTTTTTTGCCACTCCGCGAAACGGGCTTTCTTTATAAACACATGCACATTTTCTTTTTCAAGCACACTCACGAGCCCTTTAATGAAGATCTGTTTCAAATTTGATTCTGGGCCGTAGCTACCAATTCTTTCAATAATATCCCTTAAAATGCCTCCATAAATACGCATTTCTTTTGAGTTTCCCTGACCTAGCGAAATGCAATACATTAGAGTGCATTCAGCCAGCTCTTTACCTGCGGTAAAAGCCTCTAATTCAGACATCCAATCTACAACTTTTGGCGCATTGTTAAAATCACACTCACAACTAAAATCGCGCCTATAATCTTCACTGCAGCTTACTTTACCTTTGTTATCAGGCAAAGCCTTACTGTAAGTATACGAGCTTGACAACGCGCAAGCTAAAACCACCAGTGGGCCATAAGCTCTTTTTATCGAGAATGTCATAAGAATCCTTTCAATTAATGACATGAATTATATATTGTTTACGTATTTCCCTGTAAATTGTGCTTACTATAGATCTTTTCGCTTAATTTTCGAAAACCATTTTTAAGATGCTTTACTGATCGCTCTTGCGGAAAGCCGCGCAACTGATTTACCGTGCTTAGAGGTGGAGTAATGATGATTCTATCGATTGGAAAGTCGTGGTTGCCATGATCTGCCTCCACTGAATATTTTATGGCCATGAAGGCCCCCCCGCACAAATTTTATTGAATCTGACCCTAGCAAACAGAATACAAACAACAGGCCAAAATGCAAATGCTCCGCTTTTTTTATCAAAAGAACCCTTGGCCGCCACCAAACCATAGACCTTTTGAAATTAAAATAGCGTATGATAATCTTAAATAGTGACAATAATTTAGAACTTAATTAGCATATGGAAATTTTATGAAGAGAATTATTATATTATTTTTAAGCTTCTGCGGCTTCTACCAGGGCGCTCATGCCTGGGAGCACATGGCTTTCCTCGATATTGTAAATACCTACGGGGACTTAGCGTATAAAAAAGGAACACATTGCGGCATAGAGCAGGTGTATACACATGTTCCTGAAGGAACAGAGCATAAGCAGCCCCTTTTATTCATTGTTGTACATGGCACGTATGCATCTGCGAACCCCGATTATTACGCAAATTACTATACCCGTGTTCAGGTCTGTGCCCAACAGCTCGCATGTGAGCGGAAAACTCCGGTAAAGATTATTTTTTACCGATGGTCTGGATTTAACACCCCGCTTGCACGCAAAGAAGCGGGAGATATATTAGCCAAGATTATAAATGAGCATGAAGGACTTGAGATCATTACCATCGCACACAGCCATGGAGGCACGGTGGTGAACTATGCAAGTAATATTATAAAAAATCAGATCGAGCTCATGGTCCATTACGCAGTTCCGGTGATAGTGGAAAACGAAATCTTCAGGCCCAGTAACTTCAGGCTTCTCTGCAATTTTTACTCATTAACCGACATTATACAGCTTATAGGCGCTCATTCTGTGACTACCGCGCTCAAGGAAAGCATAAAATACTCAATAGCCTCATTGGCTGCTCAAAGGGAATATAGTGCCCAGACCGTGGGTAATAATGCAGGCCGCGTAGTAAATATTCGAACGCGGTTCCACGGTTACGAAACTGATCATTCCGCTATTAAGAATGCAATCGTTGTATTACCTCATGTTTTAGACAATCTTACAAGTAAATACCGACTGCACGATCAGCTGGAGCTTAATGTGGATGTAACTCAGAAAGAATACCCCATACTCCTTATGGCTCGCACCGAAAAAACTGAAAATGAAGATGCTTCGCAAGAAGCCTCTCATAGTATGAGCCAGAAAGAGATATATAAGAAACAGTATGGAAGAGAGATAGGAGCTGCGCCAAGCAGGCTGTCCTATTTTTCGGAAATCGTAGCAAATACACTTCTCTTAATTCCGACCATTCGCTCGTTATGCAGCGGATACAATTTTGATAAATATGTACCCCATATAAGTCATATTAAATTCTAGACTAGGCCAATAAAAGGTCGGCAAACCGTTCGAGAATGGAGTGAAAGAAAGTAAGGACACAAGAAAAGAAAAATAAGAAGAAGAGCAGAGGTACTAATTCTGCTCTTCTTTCATAAAATACTAATCTGAGCTTTCGTCATCATCATCTGAGCTATCATCAAAGTCTATCATGTCATGAGCATCAGTTAATTCCTCATCTGCCGCAAGAGACTGCTTAAGGTCTGCGATAATTTCTGGGGAAGCGCTACCATATACTTCTGTAGCAGCTCTTTCGAGAGCCTCATTTTCTTTATCCTCAGGATTTTCAAAATCGAATGCTCCAGAAGCAAGAGCAGCTGTAACAAGTGAATCCCAATAATAGTAGCACGCTAACACACGAGCACATCCATGCTTATCTAATTTCTGACTTTCCGCAATGGCCTTTACGTCCTTTTTCTTTAAGCAATCGACATTCCCGTACAAAAAGCTCTTATTGAGCTGGGAAGAATAGGCCTTACTTGCAGAAGCAATCTGCTCACTCAAATCAATTACCTTTTGTATATCCTTTTTGGCAAGTTGGATCCACTGCTGTAGAATAAGCTCGGCCGTTTTCTCACCCGTACGGTAAGCAGCTGAATCTTCTGCCTTTCGAACTGAAGCTTTAGAAGAATCTTGAGCGCATAGGATATTTGCGCCTATTGCTAATACACAAGCGACAAAAGCCATTTTGATATTCATAGAGATCTCCCCACAACTTAGAATGTTATTTTTAGATATACTGACACTCACGGCTTGCCATCTGTACGCCCAATCGATCATGCTCCAGTGTCTTTTTGAGCTCTCGCATAATTTCGGGTACCAGCTCACCGTACATAAGAATAGTTGCTCTTTCAAGCGCTTTTTCTTCAAAATGAGGACTATATAAGAATTCAAAATTCTGTACATGCAATGCATGTTCCAGCTGTAAAATCCAATAATAATAACAGGCAAGAACAAGTGTACACTGATATCTTGTCAGTTCAGCCTGCTCAAACTGTACACCCACATCTTTGGTCTCAAGGCAGGAATAATACCCATGCAAAAAACTCAGATTGAAGCTCATGGCATACTCTTTACCCACCTGGGTAATTTTTTGTGCTAGTTCGACCACTTCGTTCCTCCTTTCCTTTGCCGCCTGAATCCACGCTTCAAAGGTCAACTCTCCCACTAATTCACCCGACCTATAGGCAATTGGATCATTATATTCTTGGGCTTCATGCCCCATAACTAATGAACAAAGAGAAAGGCAACTTACTACTACTACTTTTTTAAGAAACATACCATCCCATCTTTTATAAAAGTTACAAAAACTATTAATAAACCCGCTCACAGGCTTGAAGCTGTAAGCGGGTTTGTGTTCTTTGATGTCAAAAACTCATAAAGTTATGATGCTTTTTCCGAAAGTCCTGCAATTTGGGCCTTATGTGGATGATCGGTACCTGCATACACACGTAATTTTCTCAGCAGTTGGCGCGATAGTCTGTTCTTGGGAAGCATACCCTTAACAGCAAGCTCTATAATGCGCTCTGGATGCTTTTCCATTATCTGGACAGGAGTCAAATATTTTTTGTTACCAATATAACCACTATAACGCTCGTATATTTTTTGTGTCATCTTGTTGCCGGTAAATACAATTTTATCAGCGTTAATAATCACAACATAGTCCCCAGCATCTGCATGTGGAGTAAAAGTTGCACGATCTTTACCGCGTAATGCATCGGCAACAAGCGTAGCTAATCGTCCCACAATTTGGCCTTCAGCATCAATCAGACGCCAACGGGGGTTTTGGTCTTCAGTTCGTAAGAAAAATGCTTTATTCATATTCATAAAAATGTGCCTTATAGAGTAAACGCATAAATGACTTGATCGTTTTCTTTAATGTTACGCAAAAATGAGCGAATCGTCAAATGTCGCTTGGAGGTTTTGGAAAATGCATCAGACCCTCCGAGTACTTTTCTTCTCTTACTAGAACATCCCGTACGCTCGCTTCGGCTATTTTTTTTATGATGGCGTCTAAGTAGGTAATTTCCATTGCACGATAAGGCTCGTACTCTTTTTCATTTCCTTCAATGCGGTAAGCTTTCGATTCTTCCAAATACGATAGAGTAGTGACCCCTTTCGAATCAGGCTCATCGCGAGCTCCATGTTCAAGCAAAAATTCAATATTTTCTTTAGTGAGCTCTAACGGGTCAGGCTCTCCTTTAAACCGAAAAGGTCCGACATCGATCATGGCTTGCACTGCGCAGCGCAACGGGTTTGTATGCGCATCAGCCGCGTCAGAAAATCCATTAATTGCAATCGACCGCTGCGTAAATTGATCTAAAATAGCTTTCGATGCATGATTAGATAACGCATCACAAAATTGCCCTCTGATTATTTTCGCCTTCATTTTTTCATCAGATACAGTTCTATGAATGTTATCCAACAAATAAGCAACTATTTCCTTATTATGATTTAATGCAGCATTATTTAATAGTCGCTCAAAGGCCGAACTATCAAGTCTGCTGATAATACATTTTATTGCCTCTAGGTGTCCGTACTGGACAGCCCGAACGTCGTCACCGCCTTCGTCGACCCAGTAACCATCAGCATTTATCAAGCCCTCAAAATGAGCCAATAACAGCCTAAGCACCTCAACCTGACCATAATCAGCTGCTTCTTGTATATCTTTTTGTTTCACTTTCGCTCCCCTTTGCAGACACCATTGCGCAAGCTCTTTATATCCGAGCATCGCAGCAATATGCATGAGTCGACTGCACGTAGGATCAAGATAACGCTCGCCTAGATCACTGATTCGCTGATACTCTGCACCCTTAATATGCTCTAAGCTCTTCACATCCCCCAAACACACTGCTCGTTCAAAATGAGAACGCAAATGCTCTTTCCCTTTGATACATGAACAGCTGTGTCGCTTATACCACCTATCCAGATGCGGAACTGAGCCATGTCCTCGTTTTTTGTCATCAACCTTCTGCCACTCAATTAACCACTCCACTATAGATGGCCGGTTAAAAAGTTCAGCCCAACAAAAAAGATGCTCCGCACATTCCCCTAATAAAGCAGCTCTTCTGCTCTTTATTAACTCCAATAGATGTAATGCAGCCTGCTCGTCATGCACAATTAACTGGCGCAGGCCATGAATTACCCTATCTCCATGCAAAAGAGGAAAAAGAAATTCCTTTAACTTCTCATAACCTACGTTCAACGGTATATTTCGCTGATCATCTACGCGGATAGAGCGAATGGACTTTGCCATGCATATGAGCGCAAGCGGTTGTACGACTGCTTGGTCTTCAAAAAACTTATCGTCTAATAAATCCTTAAGCAACTTAAGACCTAACTCAGCAAAAGGGCATACTTTTGTGGCACCCTTCTTTGGCCCTTCGATTCTTTGTTCATCAACAAGAAAAGGATGTGGAATCGGTCCCGTTTTATTCGATTTGATATACAAAGCAAAGCTTTTCGTGACACAGTAGGCAGCTAATTCTATTCGCTCTCGATTCAGCTTAGCTCCGAATGGACCGGTCGGATCTGCCAGAGCCTTTGCTTCGAGGTCTTTTATATATAACTCAATCAACTGCGCACAGGGATACGCAGGACAATCGTTTACCGTTATCTGCTCAATAAAGTCAATAACTTTTTCTCCGCTCTCTTTTAAGAGCGCAAGCGATGCCCTTAGGCTACATGCGTAAAGTGTTTCCACGGTCTGCGCCTGTTCTCTTTTTGCTACTCCATTCAGTTTTTGCTCAGGTTGTCCTTCTGCAGACTTCGCAGTCTCAGCTTGCTTTTCTAATTCAGCCTTCTCCATTCCCATAGAAGAGAAGAAGGCAAGCATTGATATCATAAAAATTCGTTTCATGGCCGATTTTTCCATTTAAATTTTTTTCTTTTTTTCTATGCTATTAACCCACAAAATAGCAAAAAAATCAGTTGGTATAATAACTAATAGTATAGAAATTAATTCATTTTTGCAAATCTAGAACAACTGATTAACCGAACTAGATTTTCAATGAGGATTAGCTCCTTTTTGAATTGCTTCATTAAAGAAGACTGTGTTTACATTTAGCAGCAGCGCGGTATCACAATGCACGAGTTGCAGTGTCAGAGGATGCTGCAGTCTCAGCAAAAGTGTTTAATCAAGCCCATTGCATCGCTACTTTAGCTAATTCTGCAGGCACTGCTTGCAGAATTAGCATACTCAAATAATGTTAGTGTACTACGCTTAGATCAGTTCCCTACAATTTCATATAACAACATGATCCAATCGTTATTCTGTTTAATTCTGCAGGCACTGCTTGCAGAATTAATAATTCAAGAAAAAACGATCATCCAGGAACATTTCGAAAACTCATTTTGCAATTTCGATTTGGCCATTATATTGATTATTTTAAAGAAAGTTGCTATATTGCTGAAAAATCAAGCGCATAAAAAGGTTTACTGGGAGGAACTGATGGCAACGAAGAATCTATTACCAAAAAGTTACCTTGAGGTATTGAATGATATTAAAAAGAAAATAAAAGCAGCTCAGGCGACAGCTTTAAAATTTGTAAACCATGAGCTTATAAATCTTTATTGGGATATTGGAGAAATAATTGCCGCTCGGCAAAAAGAAGAGGGTTGGGGAAAATCTATTGTGGAAAAACTAGCCAGCGACATTCAAAGTGACTTTCCTGCAATTAAGGGATTTTCAGCGCGGAACATCTGGTATATGCGTCAACTATATCAATGTTATCAGAAAAATTTGAACCTTCAGACTCTGTTTGTCACAATTAACTGGACGCATAATATAATTATTCTTGAAAAGTGCGAAGATAATCTAGAAAGAGAATTTTACATCAAAATGACTCGAAAATATGGTTGGAGTTCTCGTGTTTTAATCAATAGCATTGAGAATAAATCCTATCGCAAAACACTGCTTAGTCAAACAAATTTCGATGCAAATCTGCCTGAAAATCTAAGAGAAAAGGCCAAGCACACTATAAAAGACGAATACACTTTTGATTTCCTTGAGTTAGGTGATGAATTCTCCGAACGGCAACTTGAAAATGCGTTATGCTCGAAAGTTCAACAATTCCTTAGCGAAATGGGCGGCACTTATGCATTTATAGGAAGCCAATATCGCATTGAGGTAGATGATGAAGAATATTTTATTGACCTTTTACTTTATCATAGGCTCCTTAAATGTCTGGTAGCCGTTGAACTCAAAAAAGGAAAGTTTATTCCTGAATATGTTGGTAAAATGCAATTTTATTTATCTGTTCTTGATGCTACCGCACGATTTAAAGAAGAAAATGCCCCAATTGGAATCATCCTGTGTAAAAGCAAAAATAAGATGATTGTCGAATTCGCTCTCAAAGACTCAAACAAGCCCATAGGAATCGCGGCATATTCACTTGTAAAAAATCTGCCAGATGAACTACAAAAGCACCTTCCAACAGCAGAGCAGATTGGGAAGCTATTGAATGAAATTTAAAGCCGCTGCTCTTTTCCTGTTGTATCAATGTGATAAGTTCAGATATAAGAGCAAAATAAGAAAGCGGAACTAATCACTTTGCTAAAAACCAGAACTTTTCATGTTGCCTTGACAATATCGCTTGGTTGTTTTGGAAAATGCACTAGGCCCTGAGAAAATTTTTCTACCCTCCGCTCATGAGCCTTCGGCTCCTTGGCCTCATGCTCAGTAAGCATTCGCATAACCTGCTCTATCACAACTCTAATTTTCTCGTTGATTTTTGGTATACGAACACTCAATTCCTTTAAGCCTTCCTTCAAATGTGTCATTACAGTTCTTCCTGCTTCATCAGGCTCGTCCTGCACGCCGCATTCAAGCAAAAAAGCAATAACATTGCTTTTCTCATTTAGAATCTCATCGCGCTCATCTACTTCGCCCTCATCTAGGGGGCGGCTTTTCTCTGCGTCGAGCTCTTCAGCTGTATACTCATCCCTTATATATATGAGCAAGGACCTAACTGCTGCATGAAGTGGGTTGCCTTCCAAATCTTGGAAAGATGGATTCTCCAAAAAACCATTGAGAGCAACTGAACGGGAGGTAAAACAAGCCAGCACATCAAGTTCAGCCCTCCGCACCGCACGAATGAGTCCATTCCTAAAAATTTCGGTTCTGGATTCTTCTTCAATTACTACGTTTTCAATTTCATCCAAGAGAAACTTAATTACAGTGACACCAGCAGATTCATTAATCGCACAAAATACTAGTTGATCTATAGCAGCAGCATCCATTTTATCAATAACGCATTTTATAGCATCTAAATACCCCATTTTAATAGCTCTAAAGTCATAGCTGTCATCAGTTATTCGACCCTTAAAATGAGAGAGTAACAGCTTCAGGACTTCCATGTGACCATAATCCATCGCGTTCAGCACATGGTACTGCGTTACTTCTAATTCCCGTTCTATACAAAATTGCGCCAGCTTACTATATCCCAAGATTGCCGCAAGTTCGAGTAAATCAAAGCATCCAGATTCTCGCTTCCAGCCTAAATTTCTTACACGAATGCGCTTGATATCTTTGATATTTCCTAGTGGTTCGATATTTCCTAAATATGCAGCACGTTCAATACTAAGCAGAGTATGCATTGTTTTTTGCGAATTTTTGCAATCGCAGACCATTGGTCTTAAGCCATCTATCCTCAGGCTGAGAATCCAATGCAGCACCTGCCGGCGATTAAAAAGATCTGCCCATCGGCACAAGAGCTCAAAACATGCCCTCCAGAACTCATAATAGAGCTTAAAATTTTCTGTCCAGAAATGATAATTTAGTTTAGTTTTCTCCAAGCAATTTAAGGCCGCTTCCTCATTGAGTCCAATTAATTGTCCTATACAGTGAGCGAGTGCTTCATTATTCATGCGTTTAAGAAGAAAGTCTTGCAAGTATGGAAGGGCAGCACTAAGGTCTAACAACCTTCCATTAGAAAGTTTATGCGCAGTGAAAGGCAAATATGCCAATGTAAATACCTGGGGTTGGGATTTATCATCAAATGGCTTATCCGCTAACAAGCTTCTAACTATAGTAAGAGCCTGTGCTGCAAAGGGACAAGTGACAGGTTCTTCTTGCATGAAAGGATTTAAATCAGCCCCCTCCTTTTTATCGTCCTTCTTCCTCAAATCAACACTTTTTAAAGCGCAATACAAAGCCAGTTCAAGCCGGTACTGATGAGTAAAGCTTGCATTTTGCTCATTGTCTTTTATATACCAGTCAATAAGACCAGCACCCACGTCCACAGTGCAGCCCGTCAAAAAGGCGTCTTCAACAAAACAAATAAAATCCCCGCTCTTTGTCTTAAAGCGCTCAATCAATTCTGAAAGGCATTTCTGCCTCTTGGCATCCCTTTCCTGAATTTTTTCAGGCGCCCTTTTTGTCACAAGGCTCTCTTCAATGCATTCGCTGGAAACGCAAGAGAAAACGGTGAACATTATTAAGGCAAGAAAGCACTTTGCGAGCATTTTCTCTCTATCTACATTTTGTTTCTTCATAGCATTATACCGATTAACTTTCTTAGATTAATCTATTCATTTTTTCAGACCATTGGATCTGAGTTTATATCATCGAAGTTATCGGAGCTTTCTTTTGAATCATCATGCACTGTATAATGCACCAGGCCCTCCGAAAATTTTTCTTCACGGGCTCCCTCATGGGCCTTGGACTCCTTGGCCGCATGTTGAGTGAGCATTTTTATAACTCGCTTTACCAGGACTCTACTTTTTTTGGCGATTTTGCCGTGCAAATTCAATTTCTCTAGAGCTTCCTGCAAATACGACAACGCTGTTCTTCCTTTTTCATCAGGCTCATCCTGAGCGCCATGTTCAAGCAAAAAAGCAATAACGACTAACTCATCTGCCCTTTTCCTTTTCTGCAGGTCTTGATTATTAATCGCATCCTGCTCATTTTCTTTTTCGCTTGGCTCTACCTGGATCTCATCCTGATCTTCTGGCCCTTGATCATCGTGCTCTCCTTGAGCAGCAGATTGTTGTGGCTGACGACGTATTACAGCCCTTGCATCAAGGAGCAAGTTGTAAACCGCCAGATGAAGAGGATTTGAAGAATCACAATCTGTGAAATCTTTTAAAAAACCATTGAGTACAACTGAGCGGGATGTGAAACATTTCAAAATATCAAGATCCGTGTCTATCGCAAGAAGAAGTCCGTATCTGAAAAGTTCGGTTCTCCGCTCTCCATCTACTTTCTCAATCTCATTCAATAGAAGCTCAACTGTAGGCACGCCCGCAAACACATGGAATGCCCAAAATAATAGTTGCTTCAAATCCATTTTTCCAATAACACATTTAACACATTCTACGGCATCCAAATATCCCATTTCAACAAATCTAAACTGATAATCCACATCATCAATTTCACCCTCAAAATGAGAGAGTAACAGCTTAAGAACCTCCGCATGACCATAATCCATCGCTGTCAACACATGGTACTGCGTCACTTCTAGTCCTCGTTCGATACAAAATTGCGCAAGCTTGCTATATCCGTTAATTGCCGCAACATCAAGTAAGTCTAAACACGGTTTGAAATTCCACGTGTTGAAATTCCAGCCTAAATTTCTTACACGAATGCGCTTAATATCCTTGATACTTGTTAGCGCCTCTACGCTTCCCAAATAGGCAGCACGCTCAAAACTAAGCAGAACATGTGATGTTTCTTGCGAATTTTCGCAAGCGCATTCAGTTGATAGATCATCCGGCTGAGGTCCCCCTTCACTAGCTTCTCGCCTCCAGCGCATAAGCCAGGACAGCAAATGAGGACGATTAAAAAGATCTGACCATATGCAAAAGAGCTTATAATATGACATAAAGAATTCTCTATTCAGTTGAGTATTTTCAAAGACAAAGAAATCTAGCGCCGCTTTCTCATTGAAAGCAATTAATTGCATTATACAGTGTGCTAGCGCGTCAACAGTCGTACGCTCCGTAAGGAATCGTGCCAACTGTGGAGCGGGAGCGCTCAATTCCAACAACGTTCCATTAGAAAGCTTATATGGAGTATGGGGCAAGCATATCAACGTAAGCAACTGTGGCTGCGCCTTATCATCAAATGACTTGTCCTCTGACAAATCCTTTATTATAGCCCTACTCTGCATTTCAAAAGCGGACATTAGTTCTTTCTCCAAATCGCGATGTCTAATTATGCTTTTTAACATACAATAAAGAGCAAGCTCGACACGATCTTCATGAGTAAAGCTTGGATTTCGCTCATTTTCTTTTAAATACCATCGTATAAGATCAAGACAGACATCAGATTGTGTTTTCAAAAGGACTTCCTCAAGAAAACAAATAAAATTACCGCCCTTTGCTTTATAAAGCTCAATAAATTTCGAAAGGACTTTTTGCCTGCCGGCCATATGTGTCTGGATTAATTCAGCCCGCCTTTGCCACTTGGCTTCATTTTCCCGCTGCATTTGCGCTAATTCAGCGCGATTTTTTTCATGTATCCTTCTGAGGTCTTTAACCTCGTCTTCCATAGACACAGCAAAAAAGTAGGGAATACTTATTAAAAGTAGAATTCGTTTCATGATAGCTTCTTTCGGCTTAAATGGGCTGTAGCTTTACATCGAATGTCGACGCATTTACCGCAGCCTCGTCAGTGTTATAATGCCATAGCCCAGCTGTGTATTTTTTATTTAAGTCCTTATCTGCATATTCTGTTAACATTTTTATGAAAGGGTTCAGCAATTTTATTCGCTCACGCATATCGATATACTGCGGCCCTAGCACCAGACTCGGATCAGTCCACTTTCTTTTTTCTTCTTGCAGTTTTGCTAACGCGGTTTTTCCTTTTTCATCAGGCTCATCCAGGGCTCCATGCGCAAGCATACACATCATAACTGCTTGCTGAGGAGCAAACGCATTTCCTTGATCAGGCTGTTCGCCAGGGGCCATAACCTCGGTGACTTTACTTATCAGGTATTCAGCCATCTCATGCAGCGGATTGCTTTTAAAAAGAGCTCGCTTGTGGAATTTTTTATTTTCCTGCCATTGAGCAAAACCATTGAGGGCAACTGAGCGACTTATTAATAATCTCACATTATCGTGTTTCCCTTCAGACACAGCTATGCAAAGAGCCCGTCGCACGGTAGCAGCCTTAAGTTTTTCATCTTTTATTTTATCTTCAATGATATCAAGTAAGTAAGACACTATGTCCGAGGTTCCCCCACCTGCTGCTATAAATAGCAATTGATCAAACACTCCGCTATCAATGACATGCATAATCTTTTTTATCGCGTCTATGTACCCCATTGCCGGCGCCCTAAAATGCCAGTTCTTATCTGTTATTGGCTCCTTAAGATGAGGGAGTAAGAGATCAACCACCTCTTTATGCCCCTGGTCAACAGCTGCCAGTACATGATGCTGAGAGACTTCAAGCTTCTGTTCTAAATAATAATGTAACAGCTTGATATACCCCATGAATGCAGCAACATACATCAAGCCAAAGCAACATTCCATGTTTTCCTGTGGAGCTCCCCAACCTATTTGCCGAATCCGAACTTTGTCCTTCCCTGGCATACTTTCAATGAATTCTTTATCGCCTACGTAAGCGGCACGCATGTAAGAATATAATAAACGAGAGCACTCGCATTCTTTATTAAATGCAGGCCATGCAGCAGAAAGCGGCTTCTTATGTCTTTCAGAAAGACACTCTTGCAAGAAGGCCATTGCCGCGGGGCGATCATGAAGATCTGCCCATCGACAGAGGTGATAAGCAACTTGATATTCCTTTAACGCTTGTGGATTAGCTTTTAAGAATGCTACAGCTGCCTGCTCATTGCGATCAATTAATTGTCTCACGCAATGAGTCACTCCATCTTGATTTAAACTGCGAAGAAGAACCCTCTGCAACTGGCCATACCCTGCTTCAAAATTTAATGCCTTATTTCCGACCCGTCGCACTGCATCCTTAGGCATGCATGCTAAGGTAAGTGGATGTGTTTCAGCTTTATCAACATATAACGGATCTTCTGCAAAGCTCTTGAGGATATTCGCCGCCTCCTTAACAAGGGGGCTTATTTGCGTCGGTTCTTTCTTTTTGACAGTTTCCTGGCAAGCAAAATGAATGGCATCGTAAACCTGGGCTTTTGAGAAGATCATACTTTTATAAGCGCAATAGGCAGCTAATTCCATAAGCAATGCTTGATAATTCGCGCTTTTATTTTTTAAAAGATCTTTGGCCCATGCATTAATAACACCTGCAACTGTATAATCTGGATAATTCTTGCCAAGAAGCTCTTCAGTCAAGCAAATAACGTCTGGGTCATCTTCTTCCTTTATCTTTTTAAGACAAAGGCTGGTCAGCGTATCTACTGGTAAACGCGCTTCAGTTTTCGGCTTTTTTGCATCGACTACATCATCAACTTCTGACTCAGCCGCTCTTTTTACGGCAATAGCATCTGCAACATCTTTGAGCTCCTCACCTTGCTCACTGGAGAGACAAACAGAGAACGTGAACATTGATAAAATAATAATTCGTTTCATAGCCATTTCTTTCTTTTAAATTTTTATGGGGTTTCACCCGCGCTCAGTTGAGCATCCTTTACCTTTTGCATAAAGCTACGCAATAAAGCCTCTATTGCTTGCATCTCCGTAGAATCCGCATTTTTAGATCCTAATGCTTGCGTTAGCAGTTCAAGTTTCTCTGCGCTATTTAAAACTTCCGCATCAATTTTTTTTAAAATGAATATCGCGAGTTGAAGGTTACCAGAAAAACAAGCACCCCTTAATATAGCTCCGCACCGAGATGAAGAAACTGCACATTTATTGATAAATAATTGCAGTAATTCTACGTCATGTTTATCTTCAGAAAAGCGCAAAGTCAACGTCAAAAGCTCATCTTCGCTCAGCTCCTGAATCTCACCATGACTTATTAAGAGTTTGAGCATCTTCGGGTCGCGCGAACGCATTAAATGGTAGGTATAGCTTCCAGCTTCATCAAAATAACCGAACTCTTCACCTCGCATCTTTGGTATTTTTACCTTTTTTTCAAAGAGAAATTGCACAAAAGCTGTATATCCCATGCAAACGGCAAATCCTAAAACGTTAAACTTATTATACATCCAGGCAGGCAGTACCTCATTGTTAACGCTCACTCTTGGCATAGAACACCAGGTGCAATGACTTAACTCTTCAAAAGAGCCCCTCCAGACCTTATCAATTTTTTCAAAATCACCTAAGCAGACAAGGCGTTCGAGAGAGGGCAGCAGTTTTTTACGATTAAAATTATCATCAACGCAGAAAAAGTACTCATGCGTTTGAATCTCGTCAATAACTGTAGGTCTATTGAAAAGCTCTGCTAAATTAAATACTTCGGCCAGCTGCTGCCGCGCGCGGCAGTAAACACCGGGCATGTGCTTTAATAAAAGAAGTGCTTTCTCTTCGTCTTTTGCAATTAATTGTTTTAATGCATGTACTGCCAAAAACGGACTAGAACTCATGGCAAACAGCATGCCCCGTACAAGCAAGGGCGTACACCCGATCAAGCATGCCGTGGCAAGCGGCTGAATCGTTGCTTTATCGCAAAATTTTGGGTCAGCTAAAAGTTCATCAATAAAACGGATTGCTCGCATAACATACGGACAGCCCTTTACAGGCCTGCTACAAAAACTCTCAAGGTAATCGCCCTGTTCAACCAACTGAGCACAGCACTGAGGATTTATCTTCGCATAATCAGCTATGCTTTTCGAAATACAGCAGTCCGCTAAACGAAGCCTAAGCTCAACGGTGTCATAGACCTTATGAAGATTGTTATAAGTAATAATATGCTCAACAATATTCAAAAAAACGTTATATGCAACATCTTCACAGGTAGCAAGGAGAAAATCATTAAGCTCATCTTTTTGTGAAAAAATGGTCCGCATAAGCTCCTGCATGCTCAAACTTGCCAGTGTAGGAACGGGCAAAACGCGTTGCTCCATCGCAAAGGAAACGCTACTCAAGCTCATTACCAGCAAAGCAACTTTCTTGATCATTATGAACCGTTATTCTTTCATTTTCTTCAATGCTATTGATCTACAAAGCGCCAAAAAAATCGGTTGTTATAATAGTTAATGGTATCGAAATTAATTCAATTTTGCAAATTTAGATCTTGGGACGACGTGAATAAGGTTTCGGCGTGCTTTGATTATTCCAAAAAATTCTTTTTGCAGAAACCTCTATCCGCTCCTCATCACGCTCGCTGAATAAGCAAGCGAAACAAAAACTCGCAATTTTAAGAATGGAGAAAAAACAGGGCTCGTTAGCGAGAAGAAGTAGCACAGCACAGCAAGCTTTTCTTCTGGGATATATATAGCCGGCTCCATAGTAATGACTTCGAGTGGCTCTGCGTAATTGCCACCGTCATGCACATCAAGACCCAGAAAGTGGCCAATGCCATGATGGAAGCGATCTGTCGTAAACCTGCTCTTTTAAATAAACGCGTGCAAGATGATTTAAAGATTTTTCGGGATGATCCTTATGAGATATCCAGTTAAATGGGGATCATTTTTCGAGAGCTACTTTATGACAGTAATGTAGGTGTGGCAAACACGAGGAAAAAGTGATAATCTCTTGTGACTACGAAGCTACACCAGCTTTTGCCAGAAGCGGATAAAAATAAATTGTCAAAATTTGACAATTGAAATAAATAATGTTACAATTAGAATTAGGTATAGAATGCGTTAAATTATTACATCTATTTTAAAAGGAGTTTTATGAATACAATAAAAACATTAATCGCGGTTGCGGCTCTCCTCAGTGGCACATCGCTTTTAGCTACTGTGCAACATTTTGAAAACCGTGCTCTAACAAAGGTTTCTGTAAAGCTATCTCCCTATGGTATTGAGGGTAAGAGTATATTCTTTGATGTTGATCCAAATTCAACGCATACAGAAGATCTAGAGGAAGATAAGACGTATGAATTTGAGGCAACACCTTATAATAAAAAAGGTCAACCCAGCGAAAGCCAAAAGGTTTATAAGAAGTTTGTAGTTTCCAAAGAATTTGGATTTCCAGTAAGATTCTGGCATGACCGCAGGCTTGGTACAGATCTATTTTTTGCGACTAGAGACCCACAAGATGAACGAATACTTCGTGGCGAAAAACATATAATCTGATCAAATGAGGCTCTCATTTTCATGAGAGCCTCTCTTTTTTAATTCTCACCACATGCTAAATATCACTTTCAATCAAAATCGTTTTCCTCTTCTTGGGCCATGAGCTCCTCAATTTCATAAGAATCTTTTGGAAACTCTTCACTCATACATACTGCACCCTGTGAGGTAATCCAGTAATTATCTTCAATGCGCACGCCAAGGCTTTCTTCTGGGATATATATACCCGGCTCTATAGTAATAACATCACCCTCTTTGAGCGGCTCTGCATAATTGCCAACGTCATGCACATCAAGCCCCAGAAAGTGGCCGATGCCATGGTGGAAGTATTTGTCATAACCCTGCTCTTTTAAATAGGCGCGGGCAAGGTGATTTAAGGATTTTTCAGGATGATCCTTATGAGATATCCAATACCCAGGCTTTGCTAGTGTTTCGATATATTGTTGAGTTTGAAGAACAATGTTATAGATATCTCGTTGACGATTTGTAAACATGCCCGATACCGGAAACGTTCGAGAAAGGTCAGCGCAGTAATAATCAATTTCAGCGCCGATATCTATGACGACCAAATCCCCTTTATTCATCTGGCGATTATTTTTGGTGTAGTGCAGCACGGTGCTATTTTTTCCACTTGCTACGATCGAGGGAAATGCTGGGGAAGCACCCGATTCTTTAAAAACAAATTCGATAGCTGCTTGCACTTGGTATTCAAACAATCCAGGCTCTATGCGACCCGCAGCACCATCTAATGCCTGCATGGTACAGTCTATAGCCTCATACATAATCTCAAGCTCCTGCTGAGACTTAGTACGACGAAGAGCATCCACCAATGGAGAAATATCTACAAGCGCAGCCTTCAGCTGAGGTTTTGTAAGCAATAGCCGATCAAGCACAAGTACTTGTTCACTAAACGTATTTTGAGGATACAGCGTAAAAATCACTTCACCTTGCGCTACATGCTTTTCAAGCAGAGCAAGCAGATTCTCGTATTCTCCTGGGAGGCATGATGGGGCCAATGAAAAGCCTTTGCAAGGCTGACCGAGCTTTTGTATATCAGTAATACCGTGGTGACTCAACTGCTCTTTTGCGGCATCCACGATAGATGACACCCACTGATTACGAGAGGTCCCATACTGGGGCACATACAAGGTCGCATTGCCCTGAGGCTGAATAACCAGAGCAACAGCAGGCTCTTCGAGGCCTGTCAGATAATAAAAAGAGCTCTCTTGCCTAAACGGATAGCGCTCAGTTTCAAAGCCTGCAAGTAAGAGGATCGGTCCCTTTTTAGTAGGATGTGCTTTTTTAAGTGCTTCACTCAGAAGACTGCGGCGTTTAATATAGGGAGCAAAATTTGTAGTCATACAACTCTTTTGTGTTAAAATGTCCATCAATCAGGTAATGCATTTGTAGTGATTAACTGTATCACTTTTCTTGACAAAAATGGAGTCCGAACTATCATCTCTGTTATCGATTTCAAGCAGAAGAACATTAAAAAGGAGTCCGTCATGAACAAACTTTTAGTCATAGCACTTTTCCTCGTGTATCACCATGCTGACGCTATGGAGCGAACTCAAGTTCTCCAAGAGGGCACTCTGAAAATCATCGAGACACTCCATCAGGCCGTACAAGACGGCAATATCGGACTTGTTGGCAATCTACTTGAGCTTACCATTCCTTGCGATGCACCCAATGAAAAAAAACAAACTATATTGCATGTAGCAGCGCAAAAAGGAAACGAACCGATGACACGCCTTATCCTTGATCGAGGCGCAAGCAAAGAGTCAATCGATGCCGATCTGAATACCCCTTTACACTACGCAGTGAGCAGTGGGCATGTTGGCACCACCAGATTATTGACTGAAAAAAAAGGGGGCCTGCTGAACGTCTTTGAAACGTGCAAAGCTATATCCATGAAAAATAAATTAGGTGCGACTCCGCTGGATCAAGCGTTAGCAGCTAAAAATAAAGATCTCGTTAAAATATTAGTAGATGCTGGCGAAAATGCCGGCTCAGATACGCTTAGTAAAGCAAGCAGAGAAGGGAATAGGGATGCTGTAGCATTGCTTATCGGTGCCGGAGTAGCGGTAGATTCTCATGACAGGGAGGAGTACAAGACACCGCTGCATCTTGCGGCCGCTGGAAATCATACAGAAACGGTTCGCTCTTTGATTGGCCAAAAAGCAGGCCTCGATTCCCAAGACAAAGCTGGACATACACCGCTGTATCTTGCAGCCACCGCTGGCGCATTAGAATCCGCTCAGGTACTTATACAATCAGGCGCAAACTGGCGTACTGTCGTTTTAAAAGCAATGCAAGAGGGAAAGGTCGATGCACTAAAAATTTTGTTGGGAGCAGGCATCGATGCAAAAAATGTCGATGGAAAAGGAAACACCCTACTGCAAGTGGCAATCGAGCATAATCTTACCGGAAAACAGGAGGTTACTAAGTTTGCAATTCAAAATAGCGACCTTAATGCACAGAATAATAAACAGAAAGAGACAGCTCTCCATAGCGCTCTCGTAAAGGGAGATGAAACACTTGTAGAAAATGTGCTGGCAGCTGGGGCTTTGCCGCGTGCATATACGGCAACCATGGATACTCCGCTTCATTATGCCGCAAGATACGGGCGTGAGAAAAGTGCACGGCTACTACTCGAACACATGAAAAAACAAGGCCTTTTTGGCTTGCCCTGCAATGCAGAACTCAAATATCCAATAGATGTGGCTAAAAATGAGGCAATGGCACAATGCATACGATCAATTGAATCTCGGCGATTAAGCGATGATGCAACGCTTGCAATAGCGGCACAAGAAGGGCATCTTGGTTTGATCAAGCTCTTACTCGGAAGAAATCAGTTTTCCGCTACCGATAGCCAGGGTAACAAAATGTCTGAAATACTCGCAGCAAAAGCTTTAAATTATGGGCATGAAGATGTAGCTGAATTTTTCTTGGAAAATAATGCTGATCTCTGCACAGGTGAAAAAGGAAAACACCTTTTAGAAAAATCAATCACTAAAGGGTGGATACAGGTACTCCGCTTTCTTCTTAAAAAAGGCATTTTAGATTCACTGAGCGATCAAGAAGTAATCCAGTTGTATGTAACAACGTGGGCTGGTCCATTGCAAACTATTTTTAATAATATGGGCAGCATGATCAGCACTATTACTCAACAAGAACGAAACGCCTATTCTTCCACACTCAGCTTACTTATTGAATATGACGAAAAACTGAGCGAGAGAGGAGGCCAAGGCCCAATACCTAAAGTAGCTGATATATTATTCTTTATGGGATCAGTCGCCTGCAATCGCCCTACACTTGAAAAGCTCGTTAGTAAAGGAGCCCGGATGGATTCCTTAGGCGCTGCTCCCCGTGGAATGAATCCTTTGAGCCTTGCCGCAGCCTCAAACCAATCACCTGATGTTGTTCTTTATCTACTCAATCTAAACAAACAGTGGCACAAAGAGGGTGAACTGCTTCCTTTAGAATTGGCTGTGATCTATGGCCATATCGAACTGGCAAAACTTTTACTCGAAAATTGTAGTAGGTACGAGGGAAGGCTCATGAGAATAGAGGGGAGCTTGCATGCTGCCAGCTTGGCACATATAGCTGCTGCGGGAGGCACTAAAAATTTTGATGCATTGCTTAAGGAATTGACCGATTTAGCAATCAGGGTGCAAATTCAACAGCAAAAAGGGGCGCAGGAACCCTATTTTCCAACTGTTAAGGAGATTCAAAAATGCTCAATTGATCAAAAATTTTTATCTCTTCTTGAGCTGCTCATTAAGCGTGGAAGCTCTACAGAACTTGCGCTACCTGGATTCTCTTTCAGACCGTTGCATATTGCCGCCCTTTTTGGAAATCATGCTGCGGCAAAAATTCTGATTGATGCTAAGGCAGAAAAAGATAGCCTGAGCGCAGGAGATACGACTCCTTTATCACTCGCCTGTGGAGGAGGTCACGAAGCTACCGCACGCCTATTAGTAAAATCTGGTGCTTTAGTAAGTAAACAAGCTGCTAACAAAGAGACCCCTTTGCATAGCGCGGTAGTAGGAGGAAAAAGCTCCCTTGCCCAATTCCTTCTTGATCACCGTGCTGACGTAAACGCGCAGACAGTTCACGGCAATACCCCTCTTCATTATGCGGCACTGCTTGGCGATGAACAAACAGTTAAAGTTCTTCTTGCAGGAGGAGCTGATCCCAGAAAAACCAATACCGCCCGTCAAACGCCCGGCCAGCTTGCAAAACTGAAACAGCACTTTGGCATTGCCAGGAGTTTGGGAGAAGCAGTGAGTATGAGCGATTTAACTAATGTCTTTATAAGGCATCACACAAAGGCAATTACCGCAATGCACCTCGCCGTTGAGCAAAATCTGCTCATTTCTTGTTCATTCGATGGGACCATAAAAATATGGGATGCCTCTACTCTCGAATGTGTGCGAACAATCGATCTAGAAGGATTCGTGGCTCATTCGGTGTGCTATGATTCAATTCACGATAGGATTATTGCAACCATAGGAGGAGGCCAAATCAACGCATGGGAAAGGAAAACCGGCGCTCCTGCATCAATCACATTCGAGCGCGGAGCACAGCATGTATACTATGATCCTATTTTAAATCATATAATCACTGAGAATGGTATATTGGATGCTTTATCCGGCAAACATATTCAAGGATTAGAGGATGCTGAGAGATTTACGGTTCAACAAATGTGCTATGAACCTACGTCTCAAAAAATTGTCGCTGGGTCTCCAAGCGGAATAATTAAAGTGTGGGACGCTCAAGATGGAAAATGCTTGAAAACAACGACTGATACCAACACAAGTAATGCGCTTTGTTTTGATCCGTCTAATAATAGGATCATTACCGCTTCCAATACACTCAGAGCCCTTGATGCTCAGACAGGGAAATGTACGCACTCAGCTGCAAAAGTTGCACCTGGTGCTCAGCTGTTGGCTTTTGATGCGGTACATCACAAAATTATCTCTGGTTTTTCTCATGAGGTATTTGTATGGGAATTAGATCAAGGAATTATTCAGCCTCTTAAAAAGCACACTGCCAAAGTTACTGCTTTATGTCCAGATCCGGCTCATAGGCGTCTGATTATTGGCTATGAAGATGGCTCATTCTATATTTGTAAGGAGGGATACCTTGCCGATCCAGCAGAAGGCTGCATTGTCCAATAGGTAGAAGCTGGAGAGATTGCTTCTTTTAGCGGCCGCAGTTTGCTGCCTGCAGCTACCTATCTTTTAAACGCGATAGCAGCCATAACTACATCATGATTCCCATTAAATTTTGGCAGCAGCATGACAGTATCGCCATCTTGAATAAGATGCACTTCATCTGGCAATGGGTCCATCGCCAATATATCGTACCACTGTTTTAAAATCAAAATCATGTTTTCGGCGGTTGTGGAAAACCCATCTGAATAATCATCCCTATTATCCCTAAATTGGCTCCCTAAAAAAATCCTCTTGCCACGTTTTACCATTTCCTTGGAATTGCCGCCAGTCCAATTATTCTCTGGATCTTTGTCTCGTAGCCAGACGATATAGGGGTCATGCGCATAATCTGCGTCATTATAATCAATCCATTCTGACCCATCTCCAACCAAAAAATCCGCTAACGCATCTAGCCCTATGCTTTCAAATTTCGCAACACTATAAAGGTCAAATCGATTTTTTTTTAGTATTATTTCTGACATAACGTCATCCTACCTTTCGCATATCTTTGCGTAACAGTAATATTCGGATAAAATGTTATAACTTTTCCGCGCCCATCAATTATTAATTGTATAGCAATCTTCGCTTTGGACAAGCCAATAAAAACAAGCTCCCCATTATCGCCTTTTTTTATAAGCAATGCATTTTTTAAGGCTTCAAGAGCGCTATCCAAACACCTTAACCAATCCCAGTGGCCTGGGAAGAGCGTTTTTTTTGAGGACCGCTTTACATTAAGCACAACAAAAGCTTCCTCAATATCCATCAGCCCTATCCCGATTTTATCGACTTTAAGTCTATTAAACTCACGATTCCCTAAGATTTCAATTTCACGCAAATAATCCGAATGAAAGCCCGAAATATCTACCACCTTCCCAGCTTTCAGCACATAGTCTACCAAAAAAACATGGTCCAAATCAAAACCTAGTTTCAAAACATCTTGCGTGTATCCATCCAGAGGCATAAGCACAGGCCGAATCATCTGTATATACTCGCCTAATTTTCTTAAATCATGGAGTGCTTGCAATATCCTTTCACTACTTTTAAAAAGCAAACAGCAACGCTCAACCCTGCGATTCATTTTTCTTTTCGATATCATAGAATCAATAGGCAGCTCTACTCGCATCTCGTTGAGCACTTTGTGAAAAAGCATAACCCGCACCTGTAAAACCTGACCAAAATTACTTGACCCGCGGCCATATTCAACATCTTGCAATGTATAAAACCGAAGCATTGAGTTCTTTGCTTTAAGTCGCTGTTGATTCATATATTTTCAACCTCCAACAGTTTGCCCACTTCAGACCATATCTTCAACATCTTCGATGTGAAATTCGCCTTCATGAGAAAAAAGACTTCTCAAAATTCAATCGCAACACAAAAAATTTCAAAATGAAACCAATTTGATCCAAATATCGTTATGCAGCACATTTCGCACAATCAAATAGCACTATATACCAACATTTATTTTTGTAAATAGTTTTTGTTGCGGAACGTCATAAATTAGATAGTTAAGTTTAGAAAAACTGCGGAGACTAGCCGCAGAAACAGAAATAAAAATTCGCCAGGACAAGGCGGGCTGGAATGAATGGGCGAAGACGTAAGTTAGATTAAAATGGCCGGCGCTCTGATAGAGCTTTATAAACCGTTAGACGGTCCATAGCTTCCAAAGAAGAACCTACAGGAAGGCCTCGAGCGAGGCATGATATACGGATATTTTTTGCTTTTAATTTATGAGCAATATAAGACGCAGTTGCTTCCCCTTCTGGCGTTTGATTGAAGGCAAAAATAAGCTCGTTGCATCCCTTATCAACGCGTTCAACAAGCTGTTTAATGGTCAGATTTTCAGGCCCAATGCCATCAAGAGGGCATAAGGCTCCACCAAGCACGTGATACATACCTTGGTAACCACCTGTTTTTTCAAGAGCAATAAGGTCACGCCAGGATTCTACCACGCATATAACCTGCTTATCCCTTTTGGTTGAGGTACAAAATGAGCACCCCTTATCTTTTTCTTTCCAGCTCCAGCATTCAGTACATTTTTCAAGATGCTCTTTTACGCTCATAACCGTACGGCAAAACTGCTCAGCAGCTTGAATATCCAGATCCAGAAAATACTGTGCAACCACGTAGATATTTTTTGAAGCAAGGTAGGGAACGCGCTGCAGCTGTTTTAAGAGCGCTAATAAGCTCGGGCTTTGTTCAATCATACAGTTACCAAGCTTTCTGTAGGTACGTTTGCGCAAGACCTAAGAAGGTACTTACTGCAATAAAGAGCGTCAGTCCGGCGGAAAGATTAGCGGTCACCGCAGCTATCACAATAGCTATAATAATATTGGCAACACGCTGACGCGGATCGCCACCTTGCGACGTTTGAATCATCATGCCTAAACCAACTAAGCCTGGTAAAATATAATAAGGATCAGGCATCGACAAATCTGGCATCCACAAGAACGGAACTTTATAGAGCTCAATTGCATGCACTAGAACCCGCTGCAATCCGATAAAAACCGGAATTTGTAAGAGCAATGGCAAACAGCCTAAGAGCCCGGGGATCCCATGCTTACGAGCAAATTCAGCCTTTTCACGTGCAAGCAATTCAGGATCATGCTTATACTTTTGCTCAAGATACTGCAATTTCTTTTGCGCTTCTACATGCTTACGCCTACTTTGTTCGCCTTTAAGCGTAAATGGCACCATTATTAAACGAACGAGGATCGTAAGTGCAATGATTGCTAAGCCATAGCTTTTTAGTAAGCCATAGAAGAAATTAAGGAGATACAAGAGCAATTTACAAAGGGGAGCAAACCATCCATAATCAAGCACACCCTCAAGCCGAGGATCGACCTTAGAAAGAGACGTCATTTCCTTAGGGCCACAATAGAATGTCATATACCAGGGATTTGGCGTCCTATACCATGTCTTACTTGAGGGAGCTCCTTGTAAGATCCCTTGCGCAGTTTCGCCTTCTACCTTAAAATACCCACGTTGTGGCCACACGCTGTCCTTATAGCCAATAAACACATTAATGAAATAATGATCTTCCAGACCCAACAGTGAAGGATTTTCTTTACCGAACTGCACTACATCTTTAAGAGGCTTTTTCTCTATTGATCCTTTATCAGAATACAATACTGCTTGAATAGCACCGCTTGTTGCACCCGCTGCAGCAAGAGGCGCATTAAAGAAAATGCGCGGGCGCACTGACTTTTCATCCTTAGGCTCAATTGTCACACTGACCCCTATAGTATATCTGTGGTGATCAAGAGTAAACTGCTTCGTAACAATAGCAGCAGCTGATTCACCCTTATAAGTAAGCGAAGTACTCGTCGCTTCATCCTTCTTTTCGATAAGATCATAATAATAAGGAGTAGCGCCAGGCCCATCGAGAGCAACGAGGAACATACCCTGTTCTCTCTGTAAAGGCGGCACAACGGTTTCTATGATACCCTCTTTACCTCCCAACTGCCTCTTAAAGCCCATGAATTGAACTATAGCCCCATCATTGGAGAAGCTTATGGTCCCGTAAGGAAGCTGTACATCAGTGACCTGTTTTGGCCGTGTAGCCGGCGCATCAGAAAAGCTCACCTCAAAATCAAGGGGTTCTGCAACAATCACCGAGGTAGGAGCTACAAAGCTGCGATCTGTTGCAACTTCAGCACGGTTATCAACTTGTTTTGGAAAAAAGAAATATTGAATGGCCCATGTTGAAAGCAAGGCAAATGCCAAAGGAAGCAGTAAGTCTTTAAAATTCATAAAAGAGATCCTCGTGATGTGACTGAGCGAATTAGTTGGATTAATGTGTGTGCATCTACTACTCTTTAGAGAATGCAAAAATGCAAGAACAATACCCTACTAGAATACCAGATAACAGCATCTTGCGCTAGAGCAAAAAACAGGTTGAATCCGGTAAAACTTTACTTGCACTGAAAGTTCTATTATAACTATTGATAGAAAAACACGTTTGGAATAGCAATGAATCAAGAAAAAGAAATATACACAAGAACTGATATTATCCAGCAACTGGGTATCCAATCCTATATACTCTCATTATGGGAAAAGGAATTTGCCATAGCAACCATTAATGCTGCTGATGGTCAGCTCCTCTATACCTTTCAAGGCTATAGCCAGCTTAAACGGATTAAAGAACTGATCTACGAAAAAGGATACAGCCTCGATACCGCCAAAAAGATCATTGCTGAAAATAAAACCGAAACTCCGATTGTAGGAGCTTCGGTATTACACTTTAAACCTAAGAGTGAATCATCAACTCCCCTAGATACCGCGCTCGTACAAAACCTTAAAGAGCTTCATGCTCGGTTACTTAAATTACGCAAGCTTTTGTAACGTAAGCCCTCAATGCCGCGAGCGCCATCTAAAGAGTTCTGATGGTTAGATTACGTCTACCTTATATACGGCACCTCCTACGCTACCTATGATGCCCGGATTTTTCTGCATGCATTATGAGGATGTTCTCGAAAAAATAAACACCTGAATAGCTTAAAAAAGAACACGGTCATTGAAAAAAAATGGCCTTCTGTTAAAGTGATTTCTAGGACGATCTTATACAATTAGTATTTGTATAAAGAAAAACATACATCTATTTCAGCTCGATAGGCGCATAATGTACAAAAAGGGACACATCCATTTTGTTGGTATTGGTGGCATTGGCATGAGCGGTATTGCCAAAATTCTTAAATATCAAGGCTACGCCGTGTCTGGTTGTGATGCCGATCTGGATCAAAAAAGTGTCCGGGATCTTATGGAAATCGGTTGCACTATTTCTAAGGGAAACAATACTTCTGAGTGCTGCGATGAAACTATTGATGTGCTTGTCTACTCATCCGCCATACAAGCCGACAATCCTGAAATTAAAAGAGCCCTTGAACGCGGCATTCCCGTTATCCCTCGCGCCTTAATGCTTGCGGAAATCATGCGTACCAAATTTAGCATCGCCGTTACGGGAGCGCATGGTAAAACTACCACTACGTCACTTATTTCTCATATACTTATTGAAGCCCACCGTGATCCAACGGTTATTATAGGCGGCCATCTTAAAAACATATCATCTAATGCACGTTGGGGCTCAGGAGACTTTTTAGTCGCTGAGGCAGATGAAAGTGACCGTTCATTTTTACGCCTATATCCTACATTGGCTGTTGTTACCAATATAGACATGGAACACTTAGATACCTATACAGACATAGATGATATAAAGCAGACATTTAAGCAGTTCTTGGGCAATGTACCTTTTTATGGAAAAGCAATCGTGTGCATTGATGATCCACATATACGGTCCATATTACCCTCGCTTTCTCACATTAAAACTATCAAATATGGGCTTTCTGTAAGTGATATTGAAGATTACCATGCTGATATTTATGCAAAGGACATTGTTCTTGAAAAAGACCATTCCGAATGCGTGGTATATGCAAAAAATCAGGCTGAGCCACTGGGCAGATTATATATGACCATGCCTGGCAAATATAACATCCTCAATTCACTCGCAGCCATAGCAGCATGCCTCGATGTTGGCGTATCATTTCAAGCATGTACTGATGCTCTTAAGAACTTTAAAGGAATTGAACGTCGCTTCAGCTTTAAGGGTACTTTTAGAGGCGCCGAGCTCTTTGATGACTACGGCCATCACCCTACTGAAATTTTCAATACACTCATGGTTGCCCGTAAAAGAGCAAGCAGAAAGCTTGTTGTGGTGTTTCAACCCCATCGTTACACACGTACCGAAAAATTATGGAACGACTTTGTAAATCTCTTCGCCTATAGCCCTATAGATGAGCTTATAATTACGGATATTTATGCCGCAAGCGAGCAACCTATTGCCGACATTACCAGCGCCAGACTGGTACAAGCTATTCAGGAAAAGCAGCCCTCATGCCCGGTCACCTATGTGCCATACGATGATAACTTTAATGGGATCATTGATCAGCTAAAAAGTACACTTGCCGAAAATGACCTTGTGCTTTTACAGGGTGCAGGCAGCAAGCTAAACAAGCTTGGGGACATCCTCGGCAAAAATTAATAATCATAGTTATTATTCGTTTTTTAGGTCAAACCATTGACAGATTGCTCATTAAATCTTTATGTTAAAGGTAAGAAATAGTATCTTACGTTTAAAAAAGGAGAGAGTAATGAAGTCGTCACACCTCTGGGTTCTGCTACTCACAGGAATCTATCCATACCAAGCCTTAGCACTCCTAAGCTCAGCCCTTGAAACCGCTGATGCCGCTTTACAAACCGCAGGAGATATGACCAGTGATGTTGCCCATAGTGTTTCAGAACCGGTTGGCGATGCTACCGATGTAGCACTTGATGCCACCGTAGGTACTGCACAACGAGTCATTGCACCACGACGACCTGTTGTCGTTGTAGAGGAGCCAATCGTTGAAGAAGAAGTGCAATCAGACGACGAAGAATCAAATTGACAAATAAAATTACTTTAAGTAAAATAATATTGTTGACCATTAAACAGTATTTTGACAAAAAATTCGAGGGAGCTATGAAAAAAAATAATTTGGCATTAGCCATCATGCTGGGAGTAAGTCTCCTTGCGACAGCCACAATGACAGCCAGGGATGGCGGCGCGTTTGCTGGCGGATTCTTTGCAGGAGTATTTACCGGAGCAGTTGTAGCCAATGCCGCATATGATGATGGATGCTGCTACGATTCACCGATTTACATCGATTCACCCGTATATGATGTGTATTATCCAGAAACTACTCGTTACGGAGTGTATGATTATCCAACCTATAAATATTATCCAGGATACGCTTATTCGGTAGACATACCAGTTTATATGTATCCAGCAGGTTATTATTACGCCTATTAATGGTATAGGCATACGATGAAGGGCATCCCATGGATGCCCTTTTTTTTGCGTTCGGAATAAAAAGCGTGAGCTTATACATAGAGTAGCTTATACATAGAGTTCTTATGCCCTGTTTCTTAATGCCTCTAAACCAATCCAAATTCGATATCAGATACCAGAGCAGTAAATCATTTTTGCCGCCAAAATAGGGGCCCGCAGCAACATGCTTGATCACCATAGGGTCTCAGGAGATAAATTAATTCATGAAAGCGAATGCAATAATAACCTTACTGCGCTCCAGGCAGGCCGGCAGGGCACGCTGCCCCTAGGCTGTTGAATTATTTTGCAACCCAGATATCCTAGTGGTTGAAAAGCTCAAATACTAGCGAGTAAACTGCAGATGATTCTAAAAATACTAATAAAAAATAATTATAAACAGAGTGCTCCCTACTTTTGCATGCTTTTGGAGAAAAACCAATTTTTACCTCAAGGGGAATCCTATGGTTAAAAAGCTTATGACATTTTTACTTACGTGCTCTCTTATAGGCGTGGTCCCAGCTAAAGCCGATTTTAGTGATGGACTTATTGTTGGCGGCGTCGCCGGCCTTGCAACGGGCCTTATTGCGGCCAGCGCTATGACACGAAGCTGCCCTAACGATGTCGTCGTTGTAGAACAATCTCCTGTGGTTGTCTACGAAGAACCCACAGTCGTGTATGAACCACGTGTAGTATATGAACCGGCACCTGTTGTCTGTAAACGTTCCTGCACGCGTGAGAAGCAGGCTGCAAAGCAAGCTGAGCTTGCATGGCGCGAGGAAAAAGTACGCCGTGCAGAAGTAAGACAAGAACGCAAGCAGTGGGAAGCAGATCAGCAACGCATGCGCGACGACCTTCGACGCGAAGATGCCCATAGACCTCAAAAAGAAGTTGTTAAACAAACAATTGTAGAGACTAGGATGGTTGCACCAAAGCAAGACACGGAAGTAAAAAGCAGAGAGCTCGCTCTTAAAGAGCGCCAATTGGAACTTGATCTTGTGAAAGAGCAAAAGGAACTTTTGCGCGAAAAAAATAGAAAAAAAGAGCTCGAACTCAAGGAACAGGAGCTTGATCTCAAACGCTCAAAAGCTTTTGCAAAGGAAGATAAAGGGGATATTAAAGAAAAAACAGTCACCAAAACGGTTACCCGAACGGCGGCTGCAGCATAGCACTACGACGTATCTTAAAGGCAAAAAATAAATAAAATAATTTTGAGCCAATAATGATACTTAAGGCGGGACTTTGGTCCCGCCTTTTTATTTTTGTCATAAGATTAAGCAGGCGATCATCGCATCATTTCCTCAGCACTTCTTTTTCTTTATTGAGCATTTCGCAATGCAGCGAGGCGCGCAGCTCGCATTGCTGCTCTTTCATCAGCTTTCATTTTTGCAAGGGCATCCAATCTCTCGTTGCAGTGGTGCATGAGTGTTTCGATGTTAATAAAATATCTTAAATACTTTTCTTCATTTTCTTTTAAGTAATCACGATCTTTTTCTGCGAAGTTCAGAAAGACCTTAGTTCCCGCAACCGAGACCGCAATAGCAGTGAGACCCCCAGCGCTTAGTAGGTAATTTGGAAAAAAGTAGGTTGCCATGGCCGCTACCACTCCGCATTCTCCCCAGAAACCAAACCTCGAGTCTCGAAGGCTAATCAGTTTCCTCATATGTGGCATTATCATTCCCGTCATTGTGTGTTCGTATGAATATTTGCGTAAAAGCCTAAGGGTATATCCAGCGCATATCTTCAAAATTCTGAAACGTTCGATGTCTTGTTTCAGAACATAGGGACTGATACATTGCGATATCAAGTCTAATGCTGTCTCCATCTCGTCGCCATTTGGAGCCACAACGGCATCAGGAAAAATTGGACGCTGGGTGTCTAATAAAGATGGTATATCTTGTTTCTTGGTATAGCGAGACAGATCGCACTCCTTCATGCTTGCTAAAAAAGCTTTTTTGAATTTGGCGCTACTTTCTGGCGTTCTTGTCCAGCAAAAATGTGACCATAGCACAGCCTCTACTTCGTCAGGAAGTGGGAACATATGAGCTTTTTTGGAAAAGGCATCCACAATTTTTCTATAAATGGCGTCACTCAACACAAGGCGACGGGCTAATTCAATTAAAAAAGCATTGTCGCCCGGTAGTTTGTCTGCTATTACATCCCATATGTCTTTAGGAAGCAGCTCCAGTAGTGGCCTGCCTTTATCCTGCGCTAATTCCATCGCGAGGGTGCCTTGAAAGCTACCGATAATGAGCAGCATGGTAACAGTTATGATTCTTGAAGCTCTCATGAAATCCTCTTCGATTTAGTATTATATAATTACCGAATATATCACAATATTGCATAACTATCAATTTTTAAAGACCATCAAGGAGCAAATACTTTCAATAGAATTGATAGTATTTGCTCCTCAATTTGTCGCTCAAGCTGCACGACTTTCTCATAAGCCTAAAAAAAATGCCTTCATTCAAAATATGTTAGCTCGAGAGTTGAAAAGGTATTTCGCTTATAACCGTGACAAAAAGATGAAAATACAACAATTTGTTTGTTTATATTCTCGCAGGAAAGGGAGCATGGCAATGAGGTCACTTTATTAACTTATACAGCAATTTGCTTTCTAGGACCTATAAAAAGAATAACCCTTGTTTGACCTGCCATTTCATCAGATCGCGTGGTTACGATACATCGTTTGGCAGGCTTTTCAAAGATCAGGCAACTTTCATCTGCCTTAAATGCCGTCACTAAATCCCACCCTATATACTCCATATCAGTTCGATAAAAATCAAATAACTCTTGAACCGAAGATTTTGATATATAGGTAAGAATGGTTTGGCCTGACTGGCTGACCAGTTTTTCTGGCCTTACATCCTCGGGAAAGGCAATATCATGAAGGCGCGCACGCTCTTCATCAGTAAGAATCTGGGTAGTTTCACGCTTGCGTGATTGAATAGATACAGCTTGCTTAGGGGCGCAGCTCGTTAAGAAAAGAAGTAAGGCAGTACAAAACAAGCCAGTATAAAAAGGGATCAGGCCAAGAGCTCGAAAGCTCTTGACCTGATCTTGTATGCGAGGGTTGCTTGTTGTTCCACAGCTCATAAGCAGTTGCTTGAACATCGGAAAACTCTTTTTATTTAGCAGATCTTTCTCTTTCCTGCTCTTTTTGCTCTTTGGTAAGCACTTTCTCTGCAACACGAGCTGCTTTACCAATACGATCTCTCATATAATAGAGTTTCGCACGGCGTACTTTACCTTTTCTCAAGAAAGAAACAGTTTCAATTAACGGAGAAAAATAAGGGAATATACGTTCGACAGAAACAGAATTTGCGCCAATCTTACGCACCGTAAAAGTACTTGCTATGCCATTCTTGCTCATAGCAATTACGTCACCTTCAAAAATCTGGATCCGTTCTTTGTCACCCTCTTTAATCTTTTGAGAAACTTTGACTGCATCTCCAACATTAAATTTGTCGAACTTGCGGTCAGCCATTCCCATGCTTAAGATAGTTTCTTTAGTATAATGTTTCGCTTTCATAGTATCCTTTAAGCGGACAAAAATTTTTTTTACTTAATTAGCAGTATAACCTACTTTTTTCGGTTTGTCATCTTACTATCTTAACAAGCTTATTTACTTTGTATCCCAAGCCAACGATCAAAGATGATTGCAGCAGCAGAGCGTACTGAAAGATGATTGTAGCTGGAAAACCCTTCAATCGGGCCTAAGAGAAAGTCACATTTTTCTATAAGCGATTGGGAAAGTCCCCTAGCCGTCCCCAATATGAAAACGACCGGCCGGCATAAACCCCATACTTTTTCTTGATCATGATAGGTAATGGACTGGACATTCTCATGTCGCCTAGCTGACGTAGCCATGAGTACCGGCTTCGCTTGCTCGTCTTGCTCTATTGCCTGCAATGCCTCATCGATGGTAGAAACAAGCACAACTGATTTAAGTGCCGCAAATCGCTGGGGATTGTATTCCGCTCCTACCTCCGTTTGCCAGAATTCCAGCAGCTTTTTTACAATCTTTTGCTGATCTAGAAGCGGAGTTACAATAAAATATTTTTTTAAGCCATACGTAGCCGCCGAACGGGCTATATCATGGATATCAAGAGATGTTACCGAGCTTGTTCCTTCTCGCCCCTGTTCTAAAACCACTTGGCTATGCATAAGAATTACATAATGATGCGGTATAAAAGAGGCGGCAAGCTTTTTATCTTCTGGTTTTGTTACATGAGAACGGAGCCAATCAAAATGATGAAATACCGTTTTTCTTGCAGCTGCTTTAAGCCGCCAAGCTGCAATTTCTGCATGATTACCAGAGCGGATAACATCAGGCACCTTGCATCCCTTCCATTCAACGGGAGTCGTAAATTCAGGGTGATCTACAAATGGGCCCGAAAACGATTCCTCTTCAACCGACTCTTGCTTACCAACCACTCCCGGTATGAGGCGCAGAAGCCCTTCAATCAACACCATGGCCGGTAGGTCACCGCCCATAAGCACGTAATCGCCAATTGAGAGTATCTCATCGGCATAATAGTCTTCAACACGTGAATCCATGCCCTCATAACGAGCGGGCAGAAGCATGACGTGCTTTTTTTCTTGTACATCGATGATGAGTTTTTTTAGAAGCTCTTGATCAAGCTTTTTGCCTTGCGGAGAAAAAAAAATTTTTATAGAAGATCCATGGGCTGATTCTTGCCGCTCTATAGCTTTCTCAATGACCTCGGGTTTTATAAGCATCCCGGCGCTATGGCCAAAGGTGGGGCTATCAATGCGCTCTTTTGGCGCACAATAAGCAAACAAATTTTCTACAGAAAACGCTACGTGACCAGCTTCCACAGCACGGTGTACGAGACTTGTACTTAAAAAAGGCTCATAGAGTGAAGGGAATAATGTAACAATCGAAACCCGCATGCCGGACACTGTCTGTTACGAATTCGTATCAACTACAATATCTTGAACATGCTCAGGATCAACGAGGGTAACCACGGCACGAAGCGCCTTAAAGGTTCTTCCTTCTTTGCCTATAACACGAGCAAGGTCTTGAGGCGCAACACGTATTTCATAAATACTTTTGCCTTGCGAATCCTTTTGTGTAATCATTACCGCTTCTGGCTTATCAACCAGTTTGGTAATACAGAAATGAATGAGCTTTTGAATATCCATACTACCCTACCTATGCAGCTTGAGCATTTTTTTTATAGAGTTTATGTATCTTCTTAACTGCATCGGTTACCAAAGCACCTTTTGCTATCCAATCATTGATACGCTCTTCATGGAACTGCACAATTTCACCTGAAAGTGGATTGTAGGTCCCTAAGATATCAAGAGCTTCTCCGTCTCTTTTCTTACGCGCATCAATCGCAACAATACGATAGACAGGAGAATGTATTTTCCCAATTCGTGAAAGTCGTATAGTAACTGCCATAATGTATCCTTGGAGCTTTTCGCCCGTCATAACTGTTCAACCACTGTATCTACACTATACCGCTCAAGCGATGCTTGTTCAAGCCATGCTTAACGGGCTTGATTATTTTCGTGAAAATAATCCTTTATCCATATTCTTTAATAATTTCATAAACTGCTGACTTTGTTCAAACCGAGAAAGAAGGGCATTAACATCTGCAACCTCAACTCCAGCACCGGTCGCTATTCTCTTTTTGCGAGAGCCATCAAGCAGCTTGGTGACCACCCTTTCTTTGGGAGTCATAGAGCTAATGATTGCTTTGAACTTTTTCATTTCAGCTTCCCCTTTTTCTATCATCTCAGGTGAGACATTAAGCGACCCCATACCTGGAAGATATTTCATAACAGAGGACAGTGAACCAATTTTACCCATCATATCCATCTGCTTTGCAAAGTCTTCAAGTGTCATTTTGCCTTGAGCCATCGTTTTGGCCATAGCATCCTGCTCACTTTTCTTTATCTTCTCTTCAGCTTTTTCAATAAGCGTCGCCACATCGCCCATACCCATAATACGGCTGGCCATGCGCTCAGGCCTGAAATGCTCGAGGTCGCCGCTTTTTTCACCAACTGCAACAAAGAGTATAGGCTTTTTTAAGGCGTAACGAAAGGCAAACGCCACGCCGCCCCTGGTATCACTATCCAATTTTGTTAACACGGCCCCCATAAATCCAATTTTTTCATCAAACGCTCGTGCCACTTTTAATGACTCCTGGCCGGTCATTGCATCGATAACCAATAGTTTATACTTAGGTTTGACCCGATCTACAATAGCCTGCAGCTCATTGAGCATCTCAGTATCAACATGTAAACGGCCCGCCGTATCTAAAAAGAGTATGTCACACTGCTGTTGCTGATAGTGCTTAACAATGTCTTGCGCCGCAGCAATAGGATCAGTTAAGGGAGAGCGATAAAAGATTGCTCCTACCTGTTTGGCTAATATTTCAAGCTGATCTATCGCGGCTGGGCGATAAAAGTCAACTGAAGCCACCATTACCTTACGGGATTTGCCTCGCTTTTTGGCTTGATCTTGCACAAATTGGGCAAGCTTTGCGATTGTGGTGGTTTTCCCTGATCCTTGAAGGCCCATAACCATTACCACTGAAGGCAATTCAAACGAAAAACCTTGATCTGACGATGTGCCACCCATAAAAGCAAGAAGCTTGTCATGCACAACCTTTAAAAGCATTTCAGATGGACGCAACGAAGCAGTAAGCTTCGTACCAACCACTTCTTGGCCTACTTCTTGAATAAATTTTTCTACGACTTCATAAGGAACGTCAGCTTCAAGCAAAGCATCATGCACTTTTGTAAGCGCTTCCTGTATATTCGCTTCAGTAAGCTTCGTGTCAGCCTTAAAATGAGAAAAAATTGATGAAAATTTTTGCGACAAAAAATCAAACATACTGTTCTTTTATATGAATTTTTTAGGAATTTTCGAGTTTATTCGAACTTTTTCAAATTTTTTCGAACTTTTAGATGATTATAACATAAAAATGCATGCTTGTGAAAAGTTAGTTTCCTAAGGTATCCTAGTTCCCTTTCGCCCGCGGCGCGTGCGGCTACTAAACATTAATTTTTTAACGGCAGCAGGACAAATCCTACGCCAATCTCTTTGCCGTTTGCAAACGGTATTTGTTAAAGCAATATTTTTTTAACGCCTTGCGGCGGGCAACAGGATTGGGCTATGCGCCCAGCAGCAGGACCTTCGCCGGCCCTGCACCCGCGGCAGCGCTGCGCTCTGCACCGCCCATGGGGTCCCTATCCGGGACGCCCCTGGACCCCCCAAGCTCTACCATACTCTCTCAACCCTCGCGGACGTTGGGTATTCCAATACCATATCGCATTGCTAATCACGTAATTACGAGGGCTTTCAGCTTTCTAATGCCATTCAATTTATTTTCTCCCAACTTATTACCCAACACTAAGGTGAGTGTTGACGCGCGGTGGGATACATGCATCTCGACGCATCGATGTCCGCGAGGGTCGAAAAGAGCGACTGAGCAACATCTTCCGGCGGTCCAGGTCGCAGCCACCTGGCGCAGGTGCAGGACTGCGCGCAGCGGTCTTGCCGCCGGCCGCGTAGGCCCTTGTAATAAATAATTATCGTATAAAAAATTACTTCTTACTGACGGTACCCTGTAATGAGTAAGTTTATCTGGCCGAGCCTAGCAATAAATAATGATTCTAATGCGATCGCCACTCGCCGCTAGGGCCAGAAATAATCATCTGAATATGCAAAATAAAATGGGATTTTATCAACAAGCATTATTGGCGCTTTTGCCAAACTTAGGATAAACTTATCTTGTGAGCTTAGCTAAAGTAATCGCAATCAAAAAAAGAAATAAATTGAACTAAAATATTGAACCAAAATAAGGAGGCATGATGAAACCTATAGAAATGCCCACAGTAACTCACCCCAAAACACTCTTGGTGGGAATTCATTCACCCTATAATATGACCAAGAACATCCAATCGTATTATGATGAATTTGTAAGCCTTGTAAAATCAAACGGCATCGAGTTTGATGAAAGCTACTTTACTCGCTTGCGTGCCGTCGATCCTGGCTACTACCTTACCAAAGGAAAGGTTGAAGAACTTATCGACCTTGTCCAAAAGCATGGGATTGAAGAAGTAATTATATCCGAGCCGCTCAACCCACAGCAAGAGCGGAACTTAAGTGAAATCCTTCATTGCAAAGTATTTGACAGAACTCAACTGATTTTAGAAATTTTCGAAAAAGGTGCCCAATCGGCGGAAGGTAAGACCCAAGTTGAACTTGCCATGCTACAGCACAGAAAATCCCGCCTTGCCGGTCGGGGAATTCATATGTCTCAGCAGGCTGGCCGCATAGGAACACGCGGACCTGGTGAAACGGCAAAAGAAAAAGAAATGCAGCATATTGAACGCAGCATGAATAAGCTTAAAAAAGATCTTTTGCAATTGGGCAAAACGCGTGAAACGCAACGAAAGCAGCGGCTTGGCTCACATATCCCCATGATATGTATCATTGGTTATACTAATGCCGGCAAGTCCACCATTTTAAATGAGCTGACTAAAAGCCATGTACTAGCCGCAGACAGGCCTTTTGCAACGTTGGATACCACAACAAGAGAGCTCTATATTGACCATGAAAAAAAGGGCCTTATCTCTGACACCGTAGGGTTTATTCAGCAGCTTCCCCATCATCTTATAGAAGCCTTTAAGTCGACCCTTGCAGAACTTAAATATGCGCATCTTTTGGTACATGTGGTAGATATTGCTGACCCCAACTGGGAATCCCACATTCAAGTAGTGATGGAAGTGCTCAGAGAGCTTGATGTGGACAAACCAATGCTTTATGTATTTAATAAAGCAGATAAGCTTGAAAATAAAGATCTAATAGAGAATGCCGTAAAAAAATATCAACCGCATGTATTTACATCGGCACTTTCAAAAGAAGGCTTAGCGCCACTTGTTGAGTTTTTACGCTCTTGGCAGCCTGCAAAAGAAGAGCTTGAGGCACATTAAAACACTAATGCGAAGGAAAGGACGTTCCATGTGCGGAGTTTATTCTCTTTATTTTTTGGTACTTTGTTGGGCCGTAAATGTATGCGCGATGGAAGCGCCACCTCGTTATACTCCTAAAAAAAATCCTTTACCCATGGCTTTGGCAAAAAAATATACAGAAAAAGTGTATACGGCAATTGAACAGAAAAGCGTGGTCGATCTTCAAGGTGCATTGCTTGAGATAGAAGCGACAGACAGGCTCTTTGAGGTGATTGGCAATCCCACCTTTTTTTCGACGCTTCACCAAAGAGCTAAACAGGAATTATGGAAATTAACTCATGCGAAGTCCGACAAACTTGTAGACTCCCATGAGGGCACGTCGAAAGAGCCCCAGGAGACCGGAAAAAATCCCCTTTTAAATACCGAGCTGCTTTTTGAAAGAAGCAAAGCTATCCAGCCACACGACCCACAAGCTGCTGCGGTTGCAGAGGATCTAGAAACTAAAATGTTTGAAAAACAGATAGAAGAAGAAGAGGCATTAGCACAAGCTCGTGAGTTTGAAGCTAAGGCCAAGCGGGCAAAAGAAGTAAGAGCGCAACTTGCTCAGGATTATATAATCGTTGGGCAGAAAAATCCCGATGCTACAAAAGAATCTAAGATACTGGATATTAGGGAAGAAGAACGTGCTGCAGCTGCCGCTCAAGCTCAGAGATCTTGGTGGGCCACTTTCATCGACTGGAAAAAATATTACTGGGGCTGAGATGCTCGCCTATGCCAAACACGTATTTTATGGTACTCTAGGAGAATAGCATATAAGCATCTTACTCTGGCAAGCGCATGAATATACACGAGCAATTTAACGATTTCTTTACGAATCATCTAAATCCTGAGCAGCAATTGGTGGTAGCGCCTCACAAGGGCATTCTGCTTGTAACTGCTGGAGCAGGATCGGGCAAAACGCGTGTCATAACAGCGCGTATGGCCAACCTTATGATGAATCACAATGTGCGTGCTCATGAAATCATTGCTCTGACATTTACTAATAAAGCGGCAAAAGAGATGAAAGAGCGGATTCACCGCTATGTAGGGGACGATAGCCCTTTACCCTATGTGGGTACCTTCCATTCTTACTGCCTCAGGCTCTTAAAAAGTAATGCTCATTTGCTACCCTTTTCTACATTTTCCCTTATAGATGACAGTGACCAGGAAAAACTCGTTCGAACACTCATCCAGCAAAAAGGGCTTTCAAAAAAAGTAACGCCAAAACAGGTTCTAGCATTTATTTCCCAAGTTAAGAATGAAAGCACCAATGATATAGAGCGTGAAGCTGCATGGGGTCATGATCTTCTTATGAGAGACCTCTACCTCCTTTATGAACAACATAAAACGGCCGCTCATTGCTTCGATTTTGATGATCTACTCATTCAAGCATTAGCTTTATTTCAAAAAAATGAGCTTTTCAAACAAGTTTTTCAAAATCATGTAAAGCATGTTTTAATTGACGAATATCAAGATACTAACAAGGTCCAACACGCATTGCTCAAGGCCATGACCAAAAATGATGAAGGGGAATTCGCACTTGATTCATTATGTGTGGTAGGAGATGAAGATCAATCGATCTATTCATGGCGTGGTGCGACTGTAACGAACATCATTAATTTCAATCGAGATTTCCCGAGCGCCACTTCAGTTACAATTGAACGTAATTACCGTTCTGTACAGCCTATTTTGCATGTGGCCAACGAAGTTATTAAACAAAATTTATTTCGGAACCCTAAAAAACTCTTTTCAGGGCGTGAAGCAACAGATAGGATCAGGCTCCTCACCTGTGCATCAAGTTATCAAGAAGGGGAAGCTCTGGCCACTTTTTTTAAAGTTACACGAAAACACTCCCAAGGTAGTGCTTCCTCGAATGAGCATGCTTTGAGTGAACATGCAGTATTGTATCGTTCACATTTCCAATCGAGGGCTTTAGAAGAAGCTCTTATTCGCCATGCTATTCCCTATAAAATTATGGGGGGTATTCAATTTTATGATCGCTTGGAAATTAAGGATATGCTTGCGTATATGCGTCTACTCGTCAACCCTTTTGATCGCTTAGCCTTTTCACGAATAATTAATACGCCAGGCCGGGGTCTTGGAGATAAGTTTGAAGAATTGTTCTACAGCACCTGGGACATGATGCCGTTTGTCCCTTTTGATGAGGTTGCACGTAAGCTTATCGAAGGAAAGCAACTGACCAAGGCTAAGCAGGAATCCTTGGCTGCCTTTATTAAGGCCTTTGAAGGCATTTCTGCTGAAACAAAACCAAGCAAAGTCCTTACTACCCTGATAGATAGAATCGGCTATTATACGTATTTAAAAGATGCCTTTGAAAAGGATGAAGCAGAAGCTAAAAAAGACAATCTTAAAGAGTTAATTAATGGGGTACTCTATTTTGAAGAGCATAACACCCCCACACTTGATGTTTTCTTACAAGAAGTAGCTCTTCTGCAAGAGCAAATGAATTCTAAGGACGATAGCTCTGACTACGTGCGCCTCATGACCTTCCATGCGGCCAAGGGCTTGGAATTTAATACGGTAATACTAACCGGCATCGAAGAAGGAATTTTGCCAAGCAGCCGTGCACTGTACAACCCCGAGTCGCTCGAGGAAGAACGACGCTTACTCTATGTAGGAATTACGCGAGCTCGCGAGCGCTTGCTCCTCATGCGTACCAAATACCGCTACACGTATGGTCAGATTACCGATCAACAGCCATCGCGCTTCCTTGATGAAATGCCAGAGGATCACGTTCCCCAAGATGATTGTTCCTACTGGAAAGAAGAAAATTTTGAACAGTATTTCTTTTCATGGCTTCATGAGCGGGGAAACGCAAATAAAGGACCGAGGCACCCACAGGCGAGTGGTCCGCGCCAGGATGCTCAGGGGCAGGAGGGACTACGACCGAACGGTCAGCGACCGAATGGTCAGCGACAGAACGGTCAAGGGGCTTATGGAACAGGGCCTACTGCAAGCAGAGGATCGAGTGGAACCTATAAGAAGAGCTTTCGATCTGCGTCTGATGAAACGGTACTTCCCTCAAAATTCACTTCATTTGCTGAGCCATTTGATGATGAGCCAAATGAATCTTCAACCTGGCAACGGTACCAGCAGGTCAATCATAAAACATTTGGTCGTGGCGTTATAGAGAAAGTTGAACAGAAAAGCGCTACCACCTATCTTACCATTCGTTTTAGAACAGGCATCAAAAAGCTGGATGCATCTTTTATAAGCGCCATTTAACAATTATCTGCCGCGCTGAAGTGCCGCGGCATAGTTAAACTGAAAGAAATAATTAGACCAAGATTCTTCGGTAGTTTTGTATTCATTAGAATAATAAGCCAGCATAATGTGGAGAACAGGAAACTCAACTCAGTATACTACATATTTTGATTGTATAAGGACCCGAAAAAGCATCTTATTTGATATGACATAGTCGAAACTGGACCGATAAAATTATCATGCTATTCTGAAGGGGACATTCTTACTTAATTTTAGAAAGCTAGCAGTATGCAACAACACAAAATTTCGCTCACAACCGCCATACTTATTAACATTAATATAATGGTTGGATCAGGTATTATCATGGGCCCTGGCGTAATGGCTGGCATCTCTGGTAATGCAAGTTTCATGGCTTGGCTTATTGGCGCGGTTTTATTGTTGCCCATAGTTTTAAGCACCGTGCAATTGAGTGGCATGTGCCCGGGAGCAGGAGGCTTTTATGCTTACGCTAAGGAAGGCCTTGGAAAGACTGCAGGCTATTGGAGCGGCCTGCTTTACGTAACGGGTTACACATTTGCCATAGCAGTAGAAACGGTTGCATTACTGCAAAAAGCCCTTTTGCCAACCATAGGCGAAAACTGGCTCACAGGTAATCCAATATTATTTAATGCGCTATTCATAACAAGCTGCGCGTTATTAAATTTACTGAACCTTAAGCTATTAAGCAGAATACTTAACTCGCTGACCATTTTTAAAATGATTCCCTTAATAACGCTTATCCTTTTAATTCCATTTATTTTTAAGAGTACCTTTACTATTACGCCTACTGAGTGGGGTATGCTCCCTTATTCACTTTCATTTGCACTTTTTGGATACCTAGGCTTTGAGTCTTGTTGTGCTATTAGCCATCACATCGTCAATAGTGAGCGAAATGCACCACGCGCTATCCTCATAGGATTTTTTGCTACGGCATTAATGTATTCGCTTTTCCATTTTGGCCTTCTTAATCTTATGGGAGTGAAAGCACTCACTGAGCTAGGAGCACCATCATTTGCCCAGTTTATTACACTGCCAATCCCCTACTTTAAATCACTGTTGAGCTTTATTATACCCGTGGCATCAGCGATTACACTTATAGCGGCTGCTAATGCACTGATAAATGCTAACGCAGTTATGATGCATGCCATGGCAGAAGAAAAATTATTTTGGGGTTGGCAGCATGTTGCCAAAATGACGGCATCACATCGCCCTTGGGTTGCCGTTCTTATTCAAGGAGTTACCGCTTTTCTGCTTGCTACCCTTTTACCCAGGCTCCTAATTATTGGTAATTTGGCGAACGCCGGAGTGTTTCTGTCTTTTGTTCTCCCCTTTGTGTCGCTTATTTTCATTCAACAACGTAAAGGGCAACTAGGGAAAATTGCAGTCACCTTAACTGGTATCTGCGTTACCATCGGGCTAAGCGCATACTGCCTGTTTAATCTTGCAGATACGCTACCTGAGCGTTTATTGTACATGTTGCCACTTATTGGGTTCTTAGTACTTGGCGCAGTAATCTACCGCAAAAACACGGAATCGCTTCAACGGCAGATCTAGAAGGTCAATCCAGTGGCTCTATATCTGCCACCGACTCGCCTCTTTCAAGGGCAAGAGCCGGATTTTGATAGGTTTCAACGCGAGCAGCAAGGGGCTTATTATTGCTCAACAAGGCTTGAGGATCGCGCATCATTGCTTCGATATCTGAGTCGGAATTTATGACAAGTGTCTTGCCAATAACTTTTCCGTTGGCCAAAGCTACGCCATCACCAGGCACAATAAAATACCCTTTTTTGGTTGCAACAATTTGATATTCTTTGCCACCAATGGTGAGGCTCTCTTTTAAATAAGGCCCTTTCCAGTTTTTAGGCTCCAAAAGACTCATGGGTCCGACAACCGATCCTTCAAAGCAGGTTACATTAAGAAAATCTATATAATCTTTTTGATGCCTAAATCCATTAATTTTACACGTATCGTTAATGCTCTTAAAAATGCCTTGAAGCTGCTCAATATGTTGAGCGATCATCTGATCATTGGCTCGGCGTGCCTGATAAATATATTTAATGCTAATAAATGCAAAAATGGCCAAAAAAATTGCTGCTACTATGCCGCCATACCAATATTTTTTTCTTTTGTGATGTATACTCGGATGCTCCATCATTTCTCCTTTCTAAAAATTTGCGCCTAAAAATAGTCTAATCTCATAGCCTGTCGCACTTGTTGCATGGTCTGTTCTGCTACCGCAAGCGTGCGAGCATTGCCCTCTTTTAAAACATCTATAACGTAATCTTTATTTTTCTCAATGTCCAACCGATGTTGCCTGATGGGTCCAATAAAGTTTTCAAGAACATCGATGAGTCTTTTTTTCAGTATCACATCACCAAGGCCACCCCGTGTATAGTGGTCTTTGAGCGCAGCTACCTCCGCCTCATTTGGATCAAATACATCCAGATAGGCAAACACGGTGTTGCCTTCGACCCTTCCAGGATCGCTCACTTTTAAGTGCTGCGGATCGGTGTACATGCTCATAACCTTTTTTGCAATAACATCTGTTGGATCAGAAAGATAGATAGCATTACCGAGTGATTTGCTCATTTTTGCTTGCCCATCAATTCCCGGCAAGCGAGCTATTTTGGGCACAAGAGCCTGCGCTTCAACTAACACATCTGTTTTATAAATACGATTAAAAGAACGTACAATCTCATTGGTTTGCTCAATCATCGGCAACTGATCATCTCCCACGGGAACTACCTGCGCCTTAACTATCGTGATATCTGCTGCTTGGCTAACAGGATACGTTAAAAATCCTGCAGTTACATGCTCTTGATAGCCCTTTTGCTCAATTTCAGCTTTTACCGTTGGGTTTCTTTTTAGTCGATTGACCGTTACTAAATTGAGATAAAATATCGTTAAATCGGCAATTTGCGGAATGCATGACTGCACAAAAATTGTTGTTTTAGCTGGGTCAATGCCTACGGCAAGATAGTCATATGCAACCTGCAGCACATTCTCTCGTACTTTCTCTGGATTTTCATAGTTATCCGTGAGCGCCTGTACATCTGCTATCATAACAAACTGCTCATGTGTTTCTTGCAATACTAAGCGATTTGCAAGCGAACCTACATAATGGCCTAAATGAAGGGGCCCTGTAGGCCTATCACCAGTTAATACAACTATTTTTTTTTCTGATTCCATAGTAATTCCTTAAAAACGATGCTCGCTCATTGATAAAAGATATACAAACTCGAGCACAATGTCCAAACGGAATGCTCCGGCTGCTTACCAAGAATCTAGAGAAGGGAGAGTTACCTGTCAATTTTGTGTGGAGCACTTTTTTTTGCTACTCTTTGTAGTATCATAAGCGCCAGCGATAAAATTGCTCATTACACAAAAGAAAAGCTGTATGGTTACCGAGATTATATCCTATTGTATGCATACCCTACGTACTCTGCCCTACAAAGAGCTCATCGAGATACTTTTTTTCTCGATGGTTAGTTATTACATAATGCTCTGGCTAAGAAAAGATACCGAGAAAAATCTACTGGGTGCTTTTTATCTGTACTGCCTTCTCTTTTTTATTGCTCATTATGCTGATCTACCCGTTATCCGCTTTACGCTCTTTATTTCTGCTCCGATTGTAGCACTCATCTTTATTATTATGCATCAGGAATTATTGCAGAAAAACTTTGTTAACCTTGCAAAAGGGAGCACCTCAAGCATTCCCGAGGCAAACCACTGGGTTGATGAACTCATTAAATGCTGCCTCATGGCGCTCAACCGACACAGAGAGATTATCTTGGTCATCGAGCGCAATGATCATCTTAAAAGTCTCATTCATGCGCCCTATTTTATCTACGCTGAGTTAAAAAAAGATGTGTTTGACATACTGCTTGAAAAGCATGTTCCTGGCAATGACTATATGATTTGGATTAATCAACAAGGCAAATTGGTTGCGATCAACTGCTCATGGCGTACGCTTCTCGATGAAACATGGATCAGCAAAGAAGCCCAAAATATGCATTTATGGAAACAAAATGCAGTGTTCATCACCTCTAAAACAGACGCTTTCATGTTTAAAGTGAATCCGCTTACCCGCAGCTTTGACCTGGTCATGGCTGGCAAAATTCTTGAAGGAATCACGGCTGAACAAGCTTCCGGGCTTATGAAGAAGAATTTTGCTCAGGCAAGCAGCGATGTAATGAAGGCGCCCCTAAGTGCACCAAAAGAAAAGCCTACCGCAGAAAAAAATGTCATTTGAAAGATAGCACATAAGTTGAGACGCTCTCGGCAGCAATCCACATTGACAATATAAGCATTTATATATATCATAAAATATAATATATGAAATTAATCTTTTAACATCCTTTACAATAAGAGGTACTATGAAATCTTTCAAGTTATATTTACTTGCGTTACTTTCAACCGCTGGGCTTAATGCAATGCAAGCTCCAGAGAAAGATAAAACAGAAATCAAAGATAGACCCAGCAATCAAGCCATGGCAGAAGCAGATCACGAAGAAAAGAGATATGCTGAGGCCTTAAGAATAGTTGGAAATAAAGACTTATGGCGTAAATGCGGCGCTAAAGCACAAGAGCAATTATTGGCTATAGTTGAGGCTAAGGGCAAACGACGCAAGCTAGACGCAGCAGCTAGAGCTACACAAGATCTTGGAGCGGCGAGAGAAGCAGGACGTGCCCAGCAAGAAGTAAAAAAATCTCTCTCACGAGCTGAAATAAACAATCTAGGCCACGACGCTATGATAGCTATATTGGAAAATGAAGCCGATTTTGAGAAATATGACAAGGCAACACAAGTTCGTCTGGATTACTGGCTAGAAGACTTAGTCACCCAAGGGCGAGCACAGGCAGTTTACAATAGAGATTTGAATAAGGTCGATATTTACAGAATAAAAACTGAAGCACGTAAGTTGAGAGCCGAAGGACGACTGCATAAAGCTCTATCCCAATTAGTTGCCGACCCAGGCGAGGCAACGCAACTAAATGATGAAGCAAAAAAATGTAAGGCTGAAGCTCTTGCATTGAAAGCTAAAGCGCACGCATTAGAAGCCATGGAGTTTACATTAAAAATCGACGCATTCAAAGAAAAGGAAAGTGCAATGCAAAAAGCATTGCCAGGCCTAGAAATAAAATGATAAAATAATACCACTTCTAAACGCAGAAAAGCCGGACTGAGTCCGGCTTTTCTATTTGTTCTAGTTAATCAATCATAAAGACCTACTCTTTACCTACGCTTTCTGCTCCGTCCCTTCTTTGCGCATAATCAGCGCACCAATAATTAAGGCACCAATCATTGGCAGTGCATAGAGTAAGCGATCTTGCATAGTATCGGCCATAACATAAATGCTATACAGTGAAAGACCCACCGCCGCAATAAGCGCCGCGATAGTCACAGGAATTTTGCTCATTTTGCCTGATTTTTGCTGCAACATAATGAGCGAAACCAACGGTAAAATGAAGGACAAGAACACACCTATGTTACACAGGTTACCTATTATAGAAATGCTTGGAAGCAATGTAGCTATAAGAAATACTACAATGCCTTGTATATGAATAGTCACCCATGGACGATACCAGCTCGTCATCTGCGCCAAGATTGGCCAGAACTTGAACAATCTTTCTTCAGCCATTGCATGCATCATAACTGCATTTGCGTTTAATAGGCCATTGGCTGCTGCAAAAAGCGTAATTGCTGATGCAAGAGGAATCAGTGTCTTAAGGAGCGATTTCAAATACGGAATTGGAAGATTAATAAAATCTGCAAACGCCGGAGCACCAAATTCAGTAAGCCCTTTTGTGCCCATAAGGTTTAACAGACCAAAATGAAACAAGGTATAAATGAGGGCTGTTGCAAAAAATCCGATCAAAATTGCCTTTGGAGCATTTCTTTCGCTATCTTCAATTAAATGGCTTATCGAACAACAGTATTCAAATCCAAAATAACCGAATATGGCCATAGGCAGCGCGTAAGGCAAAAGGCCTATTTCCGTTGAAGTAACCGTAAATGAAGGGTTATAAATAAACGGAATTAAGAGAATTAAGGAAATAAGGGGAATCATCTTTGAAATAGTCAAAGAATTCAAAATTCGACTAAACATCCGCAAGCTGAGCATATTAAGAGTAACGCAGGCAAGTACCACGACCGCATTAAAGAGTACAGGATTGCCGGTGAACCAATTGTCACCCAGAGAAACCAAAAGCGTCTTTCTGAGCGCGAGAATTTCAACTACCACCGCAAAGGTATAGCCCGAAATATAGAGCCAACCGCTCCAATACCCCGCCGTCTTGCTCAAACCCTCTTTAGCATAGGCATAAAATCCTCCCGCACCCGGACACATACGACTGAGTTGCACCAGACTTAAAACAATGGGTAGAAACAACAAGGCAACAAGAAGCCACGCTAAAAAACTCGCGTTACCGGCAACACCGGCCATAACCGCAGGACCAATCAAAATACCGGACCCAACCATGATGTTAATATTCATCAATATTGCAGTAACAAGCGAAATCTTATGGTGCTTCATGAAAAACCTTTCGAAATTATACTGTTGTAGACACCAATTCCAGCATAGCATTTTTCTGCATCGAGTCCAGTTGCGCTCTTTATCTTTGGATAAGCACTAAAAAAAGCCGCCGGAAAGTTCCGACGGCGCACTAGCGACAAACGCATTTGCCTAAATGAAGCAGATTTTGTCAGAAAATCTTAAAACTTTTTTCCCTTAAACTTTTCTTGAGTCTTTACAATGAGCTCAGCAATATAGCTAATGAAAGCTCGGTGCCCATTAGGCTTATCAAAGTTTTTTAGAAAAACCTGTCTATAGCGTGGCTCATCTTCCTTAGTAATTAAAGGAGGCAAATAGCCATGCTGCAACAAAATAAGAGATGCCAGCGCTTTGCCCGTCCGCTTATTAGCTTCATGCCATGGATGGATTTTAACTATTTGAAACCAGAGATAGGCGGCACGCGCTATGGGATGCTCAATATATTTAAGTTCTTCAAGTACTTTTTGCAAGGAAGAAAAAAATTCTGCGCTTTTCAGCTACTTACAAAAGGCGCCATTAACCACCGCAGAAACGAGCTGTTGTGCTAGAAGAAATATACAAGTATGATATACTAACATTACTAGCTAGAAGACATTTTTTGCGAAACACGAAATCCATGAACGTTAAAGTTAAACATGCTGTCACCAGCACTATCTTCTTAAAAGCCGTTTCACTGGTTATCGGCTTTCTGTTTTGGTCAATTTTAAGTGAATCATTTACTGCGTACAAATGGGTGACGATACCCGTTGCCTTTTATAACAAAGGAAATGAACTGATCGAGTCTACCGAAAAAATAAGCATTGAGTTAAGAGGCAAAAGGTCCCACTTAAAAAATCTTGATACCTCTGCACTTTCCCTTCATATAGACGCACAAACCTTAAAGTCTGGCCCTAATACTATTGAAGTAACGCCTGATCAACTTTTTCTCCCTGCCACGATCGCAGTAGGCGAGACAATACCTCATTCTATAACCATACATGTCACCGGGGGCGCCTCATGAATAAATCCGCACTTTTTGGTACTGATGGTATACGCAATACAGTAGGACTTTTTCCTTTTACCCAAGAATCATTACCCCGCCTTGGAAGAGCAATTGCTCTGTGGGCTCACGAGAAATATGGCAACAAAGCTACGTTCTTACTTGCCTGTGATACGCGGTATTCTGGGCCTTGGATTAAAGCACAGTTAGCAAGCGGGCTCTTAAGCATACCGGTGACCATCTGTGATGCACAGATAGTTCCAACCCCAGTTCTCTTTCACCTTATTAAAGATAATCCTGCATACACCTGTGGCATAATTATTTCAGCATCGCACAATCCCGCAGAAGACAACGGTATTAAATTAATAGATGCGCGAACTGGAAAATTAACACCAGAGGACGAAGGACGCATTAGCCAATTGATGGCTCAACCAAGCTCTGACATTGATTACCGATCTTTAGGTAATCTTATTACTTATACACAGGCTGAAGAGCTGTATACGGAAAAAATTCTTTCACTGTTTGCTCCTGCTATGCTCAAAGGACAGAAAATTATCCTCGATTGCGCCCATGGAGCCACCTATCGCCTCGCACCTCTTATTTTTAAAGCATTGGGAGCGGAGACTGTCGTGATCAATAATACGCCAAATGGCTACAATATTAACGAAGACTGTGGCGCGCTCCATCTAGAGGGCCTGCAAAAAGAAGTAATCAAGCAAAAAGCCGTAATGGGATTTGCTTTTGATGGGGATGGGGATCGCGTAATGGCGGTTAATAACCGAGGTGAAGTTAAAGATGGTGATGACATTTTGACTTTGCTTCAGTATCATCCTGCTTACCAAAAATTGCCCGCATTGGTAAGCACCGTTATGGCTAATCAGGGATTTGAAGTGCATATAAAAGCTTTAGGAAAAGAGTTTATTCGTACTCCCGTAGGAGATAAACACGTAGTTGAAGCTCTTTCACAACGAGAGCTCTTTTTGGGCGGTGAGCCCTCAGGACACATTGTACTCAACGATATTATTTCCACAGGAGATGGCATTTTAGTGGCACTCAAAATTCTTGAGACTGTCCTTAATAATGGAAATCTTGAGCTTAAAAGTTTTACCAAATTTCCTCAGGTCCTTATAAATGTACCGATAAAAATACAAAAAAATTTAAATGAGCCACCGCTTTCAGATGTTATAGCTGCCAGCAAAGAGCGCTTACATGCAGGAAGACTCCTGGTTCGCTATTCGGGCACAGAGCCCCTGATACGCGTTATGGTGGAAGATGCAGACAGCGAGCTTACGCAAGCAGTAGCTTCGTCACTTGCTTCACAACTCCAGGCGGTTCTTTCTTGATGCATGCGCAACAAGCGTTCGCTTACTAAGGGTTTTATGAAAACTATTCTCAAAATTCTCGATTATCTTAAAACGCTCTTTTTTAACGGCCTCTTTACGGTGTTGCCCCTTACGGTTACCATAGCTCTTTTTAATTTTTCATACAAACTGGTAAAATCGTGGCTTCATCCCCTTTATATACGCGAACCAAAGTTCTTGCAGGAAATTCCTCACTCAGAAGTGCTCCTGGTAATCGTTTTTATACTTTTGCTCGGATTGATTTCACGCTTCTTTTTATTAAACCAGCTCTGGAATGTCTTTGAATCAACGGTGGAGCGGATTCCCCTCCTAAGGCCCGTGTATTTTGGCATTAAGCAACTTATAGGAGCATTCACCGCAAAGGATAAGGGTACGTTTCAGAAAATCGTACTCATCGAATTTCCTCGAGCGGGGATTTACAGCCTGGGCTTTTTAACAAGCGCTCTTCCTGCTGAGATAGCCCCAAATGCAAATACCACATTTTATAGCGTTTTTATACCAGCCACTCCAAACCCGACGACCGGCTTTTATGTTGTTGTACCAGAGCAAGAATGCTTAGTGGTCGATTTAACCAAACAGGAAGCGATGTCTCTTATTATCTCGGGCGGCATTATTCAACCGGAGCGGTTCAAAAAATCTTAAGAAGCCACATCAGGATCAGTGACTGTTTCACGCTCAAACGCTTTCTTAAATGAGTAGATGCTTGACTTCAAACACTTGTAGGCAACAAGACCAAAAGATGCTGTTCGTATCCCATCCCAAAATAGTTCATGTCGCAACGCAGCGGCCTTCCCTTCATGCATATATTTCCTTAGAGCCGGACCAAACATTTGCAGCTCTTCATACATATCAACCAGTGTAGCTTTTAGAAGAAAAGCATTAGCGCCTGCAAACATAAGCTTTGCAGAGCCTTTCGCAAAATGCTTAGCTCGCTCTGAAAATTTAATCTCTGCCTGTACCGCAACAGGTGTGCATAAAAAGAAAAATAGTAACCAATGAATGTTTTTCATGATGTTTTCCTTAACCCTGATGTATGCTGATTCTGATTTCCTGCCTCTTTGGTATCAATGATATTTGCCAGGCATCCCTATTTAAGATGCTCTAACCATAATACCTGCATCCATGATACTCGTGTCCATATTACTTTTTTGCTTAATCATATAGCAATAATTTTCTTTGGTATTTGTAGGAACTTTTTAGAAATGTCCGATTTTTCTTCCGATGTTGGCATCAATTTTGCAACCTCCTGATTTTTTATTACACATGTCAAACCGCCTACTTTAGATGCTCCTTCTGAATAGCCTGAATTCCTTTTAAGGGTGATTTTTTTTCTTAACAGACCTTTCTGGCTTGGACTTAGCGAAAGGTGTTGCACACTCAAGGAGTCCCACATCCTGACTTCTTTAAGATTTTCGGTTAGACTGAGAAGATATTTATTTCATCGCAAGGAGTTTTTCTTATGCTTGGCACTTGGATAGTAACTATTCCTCCATTGCTTGTTATTTTCTGCGTTTTAACAACACAACGTATGATACCTTCTTTTTTGTTGGGCATTATAAGTAGCGCGCTTATTGTTACGCAGGGAAACGTACCGCAAGCTCTCATGCTCGCTGGACAAAAATTATGGGTAAGCACTGGTCTTCCTCAGGCAACAAGTATCCAAGGGTTTTTCTCGAGCGGAAATCTCCTCATTTTCATCTTTCTTATTATCCTTGGTATTTTGATAGCGCTGCTTTCTCAAACCGGCGCTGCTCAAGCCTATGTCAACATAGTCAGCAAAAAGGTCAAAAGCAGAAAACAGGCAGAGATCGCCTCTCTTATTCTTTCTCTTTTCTTTTTTATTGATGACTATTTTTCTGCGCTCACCGTTGGATCAGTCATGCGCCCGCTTGCACAATTGCATAATGTTCACCCAGTAAAGCTTGCCTTTTTAGTCACCGCGATGGCTACGCCTATCACCATTCTTTCGCCCATTTCAAGCTGGGTTGGAGAAATTGTTCTGCAGCTTAAACAGGTTGGGATAGGCCCTCAAAGCGCAACAACGGTCATCCGGGCTGACCCCTATGTGGTCTTTTTAGAGGCCATTCCCTTTATTATCTATGCCCTCCTGCTTATTATAAGCACCTGGTACATCGTTCTGCGAGGTATATCCTATGGCCCCATGCACGCCTACGATACCGCACACATAAGCAAACCGGTTTCACCCGCACCGGTTGTTACAGATACAGAAAGCTCTCTGTTTGATTTCCTTTTTCCTCTTGTCCTGCTTATACTGGGCGTTTTTTGCACGCTTTTATACACGGGGGATTTTTTTCTATTTGGGGGAGGAAATGGCTTTGTGGATGCCATAAAAAATGGATCGCCCTATCCAGCTCTTTTTACCGGTGGCGTACTCAGCTTGACGACGACTATAATCTACTTTCTCATAAAAGGAATTATCACACCCTCGTCATTATATACCAGTATAACCATGGGCTTTAACCTTATGTTTCCGAGCATTTTGATGCTTATTTGTGCCTATGCATTAGGGAACATTTTAAAAAATGATCTTAAAACAGGAAGCTACATCGCTACGGTCGTTTCATCATTCATTAACCTTGAGTTTTTTCCTGTAATCTGCTTTCTATTTGCCGGACTGATCGCAATGATGATAGGTTCGGCCTGGGCAACAATAGGCCTCATGTTTCCTATCGTCATAGATATGCTCCAGAAGCTACTCCATCTTAGTTTTAATACGCCCGTTGAGGCGGTCCCTCTTATTATTCCCATTATAGGGGCTACTCTTTCAGGATGCGTCATTGGGACTCAGCTATCAATTCTTTCAGATAACCCTATTATGTCATCGGCAAGCACGGGAGCGAATCACCTTGAGCATGTAAAAACTATGGCCTGGTACCTTATTCCTGTGGGAATAGCCGCTGCTTCGTCCTTTATACTTGTTGGTCTTACCGGCCATTCTTTGGGCATGGGAAAGAGCTTGCTTCTCAGTCTTGCCATCGGCCTGACAGTGTCGCTGGGCTTGCTTGAGATGGGACAGTATTTATTTGGAAAGGTGAAATAGAATCTTCAGTAGGTTCTTACTAAGCCATTGATCAGTTACTAGAGTCTCTTCCGTGGTCCTGAGTCTTTATTTTATGAAGGATCTAATACACTCAAACAGCTTGAAAAATAGACTTAAAAGCCGCACAACTGCTTGACCTAGTAAAGTGTCGCTTTGGAATGAATTAGTCTAGAATCTTGGCGCCTTCAGACTGTTATTTAGTTATATAAAAACAACTTCAGGTGCTTGCCATGAAGCCGTTAGGCTATCATTTTAAGCACCTGAATTATAAACTATGCAGTGTCTTTCACTTCAAATTTATGAAAGATTAGATATAGAATATTTATGATTATATTCTCTTCTTTTTGCAGGGTCGCTCAGCGTTTCATTCGCTTCTGCAATTTCCTTGAATTTTGCTTCAGCCGCTGGATCATTCCGATTTTTATCAGGATGATACTTCATCGCGAGTTTTCGATAGGCTTTTTTTATTTCGGCTTCACTTGCATCTACTGGTACTCCCAGAATTTGATAGTAATTCTTGAACCGCACCCCTGGATTTGGATTGCGTGCGCCATTTTCTTTTGCCCATTTTTGATCTACATCGCTTAGATATTTACGAATTAATGACTCATTCTTTGATAAATAGCTGGAATCGAGAGATATATGGATTAGTAAGTCACCCAAGATTCTCATATAAAAGCCGTCATTTAGATGCTTGCATCTAATATAAGCTGCGTAGACATCAGCATCCAGTTTTTTCAGACGCTCTCTTCTTTGTTTAGCCTCTTCAGCTTTTTGCTCTGCTTCTGCTCTTTTTGCTTCAGCTTTACGTTCAGATTCAGCCTTATTCCAGTAGTCCTGCGCATTTTCACGCTCATTTTTCTTCAGTTGCTCTTCTTTGCGTCGCGCTGCTTCCCGAGCTTCTTTGCGTAGGGCTTCCATTCTTACCCAAGCATCTTGCTCCTCTTTAGAGCTCTGACTTTCTTTTTTAAATCCTTCTGAATGCGAGTGTCGACCATCTTTTTTAGGACCCTCTGAATTTTTTTGAGGTTCGGTTTCTGCTCCTGTTTTTTTATCAGCATTAGACCGTTTACAGGACAATTTCGCAATATGTTTCTCAATTTCATCAAAACTATTGGTCAATCCGATGACCAATCGCAATTGGTCGTGGCATCCAGATATAAGATGTTCTTTAGTTGCTTGATCAAGCCTCGATTGATTAAGAAGCTTTAGAGTAGTTGAGATTTCACGTGAAAGATGAGCGCGCTCTGCTCTAAGCATTTCAAGCTGTAATTGCAGTGCTTCGGCATTGTTTCCCATTAAACTCATTACCTGCGCAACAGAGTCTTCTAATCTCGTATACCAAGTTTCATTCGCCGTTACACGATCTATCCAAGCGATCGTTGCCTGATCGCCTGTGGCATGTGGCATCTCCATTGCATAGATCTGAGGACCTAGTAGGAGCACCGTGAGCATTGTGCTTAATTTTATTTTCATACAGGACTCCAAAATTAAATGTTAGCATACTTGTTTATTTCAATTATAATAATTATTTGAAAATTGTCAATTTTTCCGCAATCTAATCATTTCATTAGGAGACTATTCTAAGAGCTTTAGCGCACAATCCAGCGTTTATGCTCCGTTTACGAAACCAAACAACTTGGCTGAGACTCTATTTCTTGAAGGCGCTTCGAATATTCCTTAAACATTGATTCACTATACCCTCGCATTTCTTTTGCCTGAGCATGATATTTTTTGTTCGCTCTATCTATGGATATACCCGCTTGTGCGAGCCTATCAGTAGCCCTTTGGATTGTTGCCTCAGTTTCTTCCTTAATCTCCTCCAGCGCGGCAAGCCTTTCTCGCGTTTCAGCGTCATTTTGAGTTTCGCCCGCTGCATTACATGTGCTGGTCGCAGTGGCATATCGTTTATGAGCTGCTTTAATAATGGCATCCGTCTCTTTTTTAACCTTCTGATAGAAGGCATTTTTTTTCTCGGCCTTTAAGTTAAAGGCTTCTGTATGCTCTTTAATTTCCCTCTGCCAGTAGGTTTTTGATTTCTCTTGGGCTTCTTTTACCTCTTTAACTGTACGAAGCGCCTTAATAGACGCAAACATATTTGCCAAATCTTCTATTTTTTTTGCCTCTTTTTGAGCCCACTGAGCATCTGCGCCTGAGACGTCAGTATTCAAAAGGGTGAACCAAGGACCTTGAAATTTCGCTATTTTTAGCCCCCCGCTTGTGGGAACATACAAATGCCCATTCGCATCAAAAAGCAACTGACCATCGACTGGAGAACCCAAATCAAGAGCAGGAGTAGTGCACTCGATGCTGGCTATATCATCAGGGCGTGCCATTTGCCATACTTGGATACGACCAGCCTTTGTAGAAACAAGCAATTTATTGTTTTTATCGTAGGCGCAGTATCGGTAAAAATTAGGATGTACTACATCTACATCATCTTCTAGTGGGAATGAAGCATATGTTCCTGAATCTTGAGGATCGGCCATTTTCCACAACGTTAGGCCTTCCACCTCAGAGACGGTAAAAAAGGCGTCATCAGGCCCTAAGCAAAAAGAGGTTATTCTGTGTGGCCACTTAACCTTCACTGCGTCTTTGTAAGTAGAGGCATCCTCTGGATTAGTTCGTCTCCAAACAAGAACACCATCATCATTCGACCATGAAAATATCGTTCCTGAGGGACTTACGCAAATCTTTGCACGCTTCAAACTTGGATGCTCATAACGTCCTATTTGTTGATAGCTTTTTAGATCTCCTGGTTTATTCATTTTCCATATGGACAGATAACTTACCTCCTCGCGCTGATGTACCATGAAAAGCAAGCCCTCATTCTCCGCGACGAAGACCTGTAATTCAGACTGATAATCAGCACAATCCAGTTTGGAAACGCATACATAGAGAAAAGGATCTAGTTTATCTTTTTTTTGAAATATATAGATTTTACCCTCTCTGCCAAAAGCAGCATAAATGCGCCCTTGTGAATCTATGTGTACTGAGTCAGGAACACCTGGCAATTTTTTTATAGCTTCACGGCGATAGGTTCTAGGATCTTTGTTTTGATAGGGTATAACGATTTGATCTGGCCCACTATAAGTAATCGCGCCTTTGTAGACTTCCTTAAAAATTTCAATTGGAAGAAGTGTCAAAAACGATGGCGGAAAACCCTTTAGCTCTTTGAACAAATTCGCTGCATCTTCTTCGACAATGGCTGAGGGCATCATTTGCCATATCGCAAGATTGTTACCATTATAAGTATAAAGAACGTTGTCATTATCTATCCCGCAGATCTTGGCATACTCACCATCGCTCGGCCTAGGTTTCTTAAGCCATTGATCTCTTAGGAGCATCTTTTTTGGAGCTTCTTGGAGCGCTGCTGGTGGGGTTTCAGTTACTTCCGTTTTCACCACTACCGCCGGCGGAGCCTCCATTGCATAAATACCTGAAAAGACGCCTACAAAAAACACCGCCACGCCTAATTTGCCCATCATAACCTTGCTCCTCTGTTCTTATTTTTATGAAACATCTAATGAATAGCTTAATACGCTCACACAATTTTGAAAAATGGCCCAGAGAATCGCGCTGCGACAGCTCTAGCAGAGCGTTTTTATAGGCCTAAGAATAACACCTTCTTGAAATATTGTCAAATTGAAAAATATTAAAAAAATCGATGTAGAGTTCCAATCTCAATGGCAGCTTAGATTCCTCCAACGTTTTTTGTGATGTTTGAATTTCGACCAAAAATAAGTAAAAAGATGTTTGAATTTTGACCAAAAATCATTGATTTTGTCTTTGATTTTTAACCAAAAAGTTTTTGGTACAAAAAAAGCGAGCCCCAAAGCATTAATACGGCTCCTTAAGGCTTGGTTATCGCCAGAGTTTTCGTATGGTTTAATATGCTAGATACGGGGTCTCGCATTTTTATATTTTAGCTCATAAGAATTTTTCTTTCAACTCGTTTGTCATATAACAGCCTCCACTTTCTTTATTACGAAAAGCCGGGCATAGTATATAGAGTAAGTAATGTTCATTATTTTTATACCCTCATCGCTCTACGGAGGACCCATGAAAGCATTGTTTTCTAGCATTCTAGTCATTTCTTTCGCTTCATTCGCTCAAGACAACCGTGCATTGACACAACCTGAGCGCAAGGTAGTTTTAGTCACAGGCGCATCACGTGGAACCGGCAAAGCCATTGCTCTTCACTTAGCACGATCAGGCCACTATACCGTTTATGCAACAATGCGTAAGCCAGCCAAGGATTACCTAACAAATAAGAAAGAACTGGGTAATCTGATTACCCTCCCGCTCGATGTAACGAGCGCAAACGATTGCCAAAAAACAGTCAAAGATATCCTGAAAAAAGAGGGCAGGATTGATGTGCTTATTAATAATGCAGGGCAGGGCTTGTTCGGTTGCACCGAAACAGTTGAAATAAAACAAGCTCAAGATCTTTTTGAGGTTAATTTTTTTGGGCCGATCCGCTTAATCCAAGAGGTGCTACCCTCAATGAGAGAACGAAAACAAGGCTTAATTATCAACATGAGCTCAATAGTTGCTTTCAGCCCAGCCCCCTGCTGGGACCTTTATAATGCATCAAAATATGCTCTTGAAGGTTTATCTGAGTCATTAGCTATAACTCTAGCCCATTGGAATATCAATGTTGTACTTATAGAGCCTGGCCTTATTGCAACTGATTTTGTTGAAGTTGCTCCGGTTGGGAAAAAGATTCAAGCAAACCCCTATCAAGTTTTAATGACAAATATCATGAACGATACTCTATCTATGCTTCCCACCGGCCAAGCACCAGATGAAATTGCCGCACTCGTGCAAACAGTGATTGAAACGGATAAACCAAACCTACGCTATCAGACACCAGATTATACAAGCCAAATGGCGGCTGAAAAGTTTATTGACCCCACAGGAAATACTTTCCTACAAGAGGAAAGCAACTATTTAAAAAAACTCTGGCAGCCACGCTCGAAAAGTAAGCGCCCGTCCCGTGGTATCAAGGCAGAAAAAAGAGTGCGTAAAAAAGATAGCGGGAACTTATAAACTGTAACTTTCAGGGGAAATGGAAGAGCCCATCATTACAAAACAGCAGCGGAAGGTCAAAATAATGCATAGAACTGATTTGTTAACGCAACTTGATTTGTACCGCACCAGTCCCCTCATAAGGCCGGATGAAGTACCCCTTTTTAAGCGTTATGTTGATTTTATCAGCAACAATCCTCTTTGTTTTGAGCGAACTCATACCGGGCATGTTACAGGAGCAGTCTGGATTGTGAGTCATGATTTTTCTAAAGCCCTGCTGAATCATCACAAGAAATTAAATATATGGTGCCAGCTGGGCGGGCATGCGGATGGTGATTCAGATATTAAGCGCGTGGCCCTTAAAGAGGCGCGCGAGGAATCCGGCATTGAAAACTTAACGTTTGTTTTGCCGGGCATTTTTGACATCGATATTCATCACGAGAACCTTCCTGGTTCCTGCGAATATCACTATGATGTGCGCTACCTTCTGCAAGCACCGCCGGAAGCAAGCTTTCAGGTTAGTGAAGAATCACATAGCCTAGCATGGGTTGATGCAGAAAAAATAACAGACTATACCCGTGAACGTACGGTATTACGATTAGCTGAAAAAATAGAGCTGATGAGGTCGAATAATAGCTTGAACTTTAAACAAAATTAATTAACCTTGCCCTGAAAGAAGAATCGCACATAAAAAATAGGCAAAGGTCCCGCGGGTCCTATGCCTATTCTGTTAGTTATTGTTAGTATGACTTAGTAAAATCTTATTTTCGCGTTGTTTCCCGCTGTATAGGCTGCGTTTGAAAAATAAGGCTGCATGGTACTTACAAAGACACGTCGCAGCTTAATAGGCTGTCCTTGCCTAACTCTCCGACCATTAGAGTCTACAATATATCCCATAACATAGGTATCTCCTGCCAGCTGACCATTCGGGCCACGCGGAGCGTTTGCAATGGCCTGAGCAAGTTCAGTCCATGAAACCCAAGCGAGCTGATCTTTTTCCTTGTTTTTCCAATCTCTAGCCGCGTTGCGAGCAGCATAGAAATTTGTTGTTAAGTGCTTCAGGGTTGCCTCGGTAAAATAGGTCACATATACTGCAAAAGATTTATTGTAATTAGCCACAACAGCTAAGGTATTGGGACCATCAACATCTATATAATTCCTCATCGCACGTTCGCGACCCAGGATATAGACTGTTTCTTCGGCAAATTCACGCGCTGCTGTTACTACCGGATGAGTCTCTGAGGGATCTTTGCTACCCCCGAATGCATCATAACTACCTTTGTCATTCCCACCCGCTTCGCGAGCCAACAATACAAAGCGATTATTAGATCCCGGCTTGGTAGTAAAAGGCATCACAGATGCCCCATTAAACCTAAAATCTCCCAGAGATAGAGGTCGTTGCATGCCAAACAATGGCGCAGCCATAAAGATTAAAGATAAAAGTGATAATTTGTTGAATTTCATTAGTTATTCTCCCTTGTAGTAGTGGGACTTGCATTCTATTATTTCTACTTGTAATTATAACACAAAGGGGTGTAATAGGCAAATGGTTGGCATTTCATCATCTTCAGCCTAGTACCGATGAGGAATCCTGCAAAAGACATTTTCAGGAACAAACATCCTAAACTTGATAGGAAATTATAACCCTAGAAAAATTACAACAGAAGCCAGGCTAAAGGGCAGCCTTAGCTGCCCCTTTTAAAATGTTATTCAATAACGGCGTTTTCTTTGATAAGTTTGTTATTCTTGGTTCCCACATAGATGGCTGCAACCAACCAGAAGCCTATAAGTCCAAACCCGAAGAGCGTCCCAAAGAACATAAGCTCATCAAGCGTATGCTTAAAGGCATTTGAAACCTGTGCTCCACCGGCTTTTGCAAACCTGCTTCCAAAGGTATCAATCCACCCTTTTGATTTGAACTTAGCATCCTTGCTTGTGGGAATATACATCATCTCTTTGGTTGGGTTATTCACTGCGTACCCCATAGCCTTAATAAGGACCATGGCACCAAATGTAGCCCATAAAAGAGCCGTTGGCGAAGGTAGACCAAAGGAAAAGTAACTCAAGAGGGCAGCAAGCGTAATAGCGAATGAAACGGGATATATCAATAAACTAATGCGTAACCCGTAGCGCTTAATAATATAACTTGTGCCGAGCAATGCGATTAAAAAAGATACGACGTTAATTGACACACCATACGACGCCTGAAACTTCGCAAAAGCCAATTCGCTTGCATATAAAGGCGACATGGCAGCCAACGACTGCATCTGGTACTCAACAATTTGTGATACGGCCTCATAGAAAGTACTCACAACGAGTATTCCTAATAAGTAAGGCCGCGAAACCAAAAGTGTCAACCCAGAAATAAAGCCTTCAAAAAAGCCTTCTTTTCTTTTCTCAGTTACCGCAGCCGCTTTATAGCCTACCAATTCATGCGCCGGTATAGTCGCCATAAAATACCGGATCATCGGTATAACAGCGGCCACAAAAAGACTCGCTATTAATAAGATTGGCCATAACGCCCCTATAGAATCCGAGAAAAATAGGGTAGCAGAACCTGCAATCGCACCCATCTGTGCCATTGCTATAATAAGCGGAAAGCCATGTTTTGCGGAGGCTGAATCACTAATACTATTCGTAAAGGACCAGAATAAAGCTGGAACCAATGAACCAAAGCTTTCAATAGCAAAATAACTTAGCCAGCCAGTAATTGCTAAGGGACCGCATCCCACACAGCCAATGCCATAGTAGTCCTTCATAAAAAGGACTCCTGCAACTGCCGCGAAGACAATAGCATAGAATGAACAGATAATATAAAACAGCTGATGCTTTTTAAAGATATCAACGAGCTTTGAATAGATAAGCACGGCCACCAATACAACAAAGGGCGACCAAAACTTGGCGGTTGGCTGGAACAGCCTACCTTGATGAGGCAACCATCCTAGTGCTTCAGGAAAGGCAACTTTCAAAAAAATAGTGTTTTTTAATAATCTAAGCAACCAATAGGTGCCAATAATGAGGAAAAAGGTAAGAGCTAAAAGCACAAATTTTCTTAATTCATGATCTTTAATGTCGGGATAAAAATACCGCACAATACGTGTAAACATACAAAAATCCTTTCTTATAGGATAAAAAAGATACAATGATCCCAATACGCTTTAAGAAGGAATTCCTTACTTGAACACAATGTGTGAGAATTTTAGTGTCTCATATTTTTTTCATATTGTCAAAAAAGGATAAGCATTGACACATATTTATAACACTGTTATCGTGAAACTCGATTACTGGAATACCCAAAAGAGAAGGATGCTCCCATGAAAAAATTTCCTTTGCGCACCTGTTTTCTTATATGCTATGGAATTATTGGCCATAACCAAAACGTAAGCGGCATGCATGAAAAATTCATTTTTACCATGCCGGAAGAACAGCGTCTGGCCCTTGAAAAGATGAAAGCGCAGGAAAGTTCCTCAGTTGAGCAGAACGTCCATCGGTCTTTTAAGCAAAATTCGACTTCAGTAAAGACGAGTCCTCAGGATAATCCTGTAGAAGACAAGAGCTCCCCGCATGCTAAAAAAAATAAAGTTTCTGGGACACATGATGATGATCAGTTAGTTAAGTCTTTTTTAGATTTAAGCCTAAAAACAAGCCTTAGCGATTCCTCAATAGGCCTTAGTTCAACAAGCGAAAATAGTGAGATACTTGATTTAAGCGATAGGGCGATTACCGATGACTATATTGCAGCAAATATTCAACCTATTCCTCCCCTTTCCATAAGTGACTTAATAACGATCATAACGAGTAAGGGAGCTGGATCAATCAAGAAAATGAATCTTTGTGGTAACTATATCTGCATTGATGGGGCCATCACACTTTTACAGTATATTGCGGACAATATGAAACAGCTTAATGAATTAAATTTGGCGCATAATAACCTAAAAGGGAAGCGTGATGCTTTTCTACCAGCTCTTATAAAAGTTTTAGAAATGTCTTCACTAGAAACTATTGACTTAACAGGAGCTATCTCAAAGTACAAATACAAAAAATTAAAAGCTAAATTGCCAGACCATTTGTTCAAAAAAATTATATGGGCTGAATAGGGGTGAGATCCGCCAATGAAGTTAAAAGTTATAAATCTCATAATCATAACCAGCTTATGCATGACTGCTTATCCGATGGAGCAGCACCTATTAAAACCAGCGGAAAAAGTAAAGATAGTCGATAATACAGAAGAGGCGCCATCAAAAGAAAAGGAGAGAGCAACAATTGCCGGAGAGTTTACACAAACCGACAAAAAATTTGCCATGTTTAATGAATTTAATTCTTTACTTACGAATCTCGGAGAAATCACTGAGTGGTCTGAATCTGCACTCAGCAAGGCATGCGGGGAGAAGGAAGCAGCTCAAAGCAAAACGTTAGATGTCGATGCCATTCATAGCTGCTTGGCAAAAAATTCAGCTTCACAGACTTCAAAAGAGGGAAATACTGTAATGGCAGCTTTTACCTTAGTTATCAAAATAAATGGTGAGAAATATGCCATCACTAAGGTGATCCCCAACCAAAGTCAGAATGAATCGGGCAATGCAAATTCCAGTCAAAATGCTAATGGCTGTAAATTTTTGAGTGGCTTTAAGGATCAAAATTTTAAAGACCCTAATGCAGATTATAAGCACCTTTTCAGCTGCATTAGGAAGAGACTGCAGTGCAGTTCATTTGCAGAAAATCCTCGGCTCCAAAAAATATTAAATTTTGTAGAAACACATCAAAAAACTGATGCCGATTTTATTATGAAAACGCTCGAAAGCAAGCTGGCAAGTCAAAAGCCTACATTCTGCCAAGAACTTGTAGATACCATCTTTGAATGCCATCCCCGAGGTAACTATGGTCCCACTATGGATAGCGAGCAGTTTCTTTTATCCAAACTAGAAAAAGGCTTCTTGGTTATCCAACAGACTCAAGAATTACAGAAGCTGAGTTCTACGGGAGAATATCCCAGCTTGCGCAGCAAGTTTAGCCGTTGGTTTTATGACCAATTAACAAAAAGTATGGCGAAAAGTGTCCAGCTGTTGGACCGTGCTAAGTTAACCGAAGCAGACCAAACTAAAAAAAGACAAAATATTGAAAACGAGTTTAGAAAAGTTACAGATCAGCTAAATAAAATTCAAACGTTATTCGTTGCAGACCATGAAGTTCTTGGGTGTTTCTTGCATGTTTTTTCCCAGTTTGAATTTTGTGAATTTTGCGCACTTTCACTATGGTGCGAATGTTATGAAATGCGAAGTAATTTTGTAAGCACATGCAGAGAACAAATGAAGGGCAGCTCAGCATCCGACCCTTATTTTATAATTTTTGCATCATATGGTGAAGAATTACATCGAGGTGAACCAAAGAAGTGTAGCGACGATCCTCAAGCCACCAAAAGAGATTATTCAGAGCAACGGCCTGAGGGTATTATCTCTGAAGGGATAGCGAAACAGTATGAAACCTCATACGAAAAGTTACAAAATATCATTAATGGTCGCGGAACGGCACCAAATTTGGATGATATTATTAAGGAAAAAATTTTACCAGTCAAATTGGTTACAAAAGCTGCAGATGGCACATACAAGGAGACCCTAAAACTTGAAAGGGATGGGATTATTTGCAGCAGCAAATAGATCTGAGATGTTAGCGAAACTAGAGCGATTCGATTGCGTCATCGGCTCTTTCTAGCGATCCTGACGTGTTTTCTGCCACATCTAATATCGCCTCAAAACGAGCTCTCAGATGGGGATACTTTGCTAATCTTTCTTCTAAAAGAAATGGTTGTAGCAAGTGATGTTGGACAATTTGCATTTGCACTCATTTTTGTTATTCTCATGCCATCGAGGATTTTGTACGGTCTCAAATCAAAAAAGGAACATTTTATGGTAAAGTTCAGCCACATAATTTTTTATGTGAAAGATATATCGTCAACCATCGCTTTTTATAAAAAAGCTTTTGATATCGATGTGCGATTTTTACATGAAAGCGGGACGTATGCTGAACTTGAGACTGGAAGCATTGCGCTCGCTTTTGTGAGTGAATCACTTGCAGATATGAACCTTCCCCATGGTTATTACAAAAACAATCCACAGGACCTTCCCGCTGCCTGCGAGATCGTATTTACAGTAAGCAACGTGCACGAGGCATTTGAAAAAGCAGCAAAAGCAGGAGCATCCAAACTCATTGAGCCTCAAGAAAAGCCCTGGGGGCAAACAATAGCCTATGTCCGTGATCCTCAAGGAATTTTGATTGAGATAGCCAGTGAGATGGCATGAGTAAAGCAGAGATCTTAAAAGAGTTTAGAACCATTCCTGGCGTCGGCAAGACCATCGCCCAAGATTTTTGGAATCTCGGTCTACGTTCTCTGGAAGATCTAAAGCATGCACATCCTGAAGAATTGTATGCCAAGCTATGCATATTGCAAGGCTGCAAAGTCGATCGCTGCATGCTCTATGTGCTACGCTGTGCGGTATATTATGTTTCTCAAGAACAGCACGCTCCCCAACTGCTCAAGTGGTGGAATTGGAAAGACAATAAGATAGATTGATGTATAAAAAGACCGATGATTAGAATGAGAACATTTATGGTTAAATCATGACTACTCCTACAAAAATAATTATCGCTGATTATGATCCGCTATGGCCAATTCTCTTCCAGCAAGAACGGGATTTGTTGCTCAAAAAACTCAGCAATTCGGATAGTCTCATCATAGAACATATTGGAAGTACCTCTATTTTTGGTCTAAGCGCAAAGCCAGTCATAGATACTAGCATCGCATTAGATTCGCTTGAGGATGTTGATCAGCCATTTATAAGCGCTTTGGAATCAATCGGTTATGAATATGTGCCCGAGTATGAGAAGGAAATACCGGAGCGACGTTATTTCAGGAAAAATTCAAGAGAAGGTGTAAGAACACATCAAATACATGTAGCTGAAAAAAAGAGCGCTTTCCACAAGCGCCATCTACTATTTCGGGATTACTTAAGAAATCATCCCCAATTGGCTTCAGAATACGCTACTTTGAAGCGAACACTTGCAAAGCAATTTACTGATACGCAGGAATATGCCAGGGCAAAAAGCGATTTTATTAACAAAGTCCTAGACAGTGCACTGAAATCTTAATTAAAACCCGCGAGCAAGGCATTTTTTAGGCAATAGAAGCTGTAGTATACTAGTGCTATAAGCTGTACACACTGCCACAACGAAAATAAACCATGTTTAAAAATAGACGTAGTTCATCGAAATTACATCCACCTTTCTTGAAACAAATCACTTTTAGCCGTGATCAAAATTCTGTGGACGGCTTTCCCTTTACGATTCCCCTTTTCAAAAAAGATTTTACTTTAGAATTTGAGAAGCCTATTACTATATTAATTGGTGAGAATGGAAGTGGTAAATCAACACTTCTTGAATTTATCGCTCATGCTTGTGGCTTTAATATACAGGGAGGGTCGCGTGATCATGCTTACAATGCGCAAGGCATAGAATCGCTCGACCATTTAAATGCTCTTGCTCCCCACCTAAGATTATCCTGGCTTCCAAAAGTTACTGAGGGCTTCTTTATGCGTGCTGAAACATTCTTTAATTTTCTAGAATTTATTCACAAACCAGAATGGAGCGATTTAGAAAGATATTATGGCGGGAACTTATTGCAAAAAAGCCATGGTGAAAGCTTTCTAGCTTTTTTTGCCAATCGACTCCTTCGAGGCGGAATGTATCTTCTTGATGAGCCCGAAGCTGCGTTATCGCCCATGCGACAGTTCGAGTTCTTAAAAGTCTTGGAGGAAACCGAAAACCGCCAAAATGCACAAATCATACTCGTTACTCACTCGCCCCTCCTCATGGGCTATCCCAATGCCGATATCTATGTTTTCGGTTACCATGGCATTCGCAAAACAACCCTTGAAGAAACCGAGCATTTTCTGACAATGAAACAGTATTTTAATGATCCCCATACCTTTATTAAGCAGTTCTTAGAAAGAGAATAACAATTAACTAAATAAAAAAGTTACGGTATAGTAGAGCGTATAAACAACTTATAAATTGAATTATCTTGAAACCAGCCCATAAATTGAGGATTAAGACCATGGCTATCCGAAAAAAATCACTATTAATAGCTATAATGGTGCCGCTGCTAACAACGACTGCAGTAGCACAAGAAGGGCAGGATCTAATTACCATCGTTGCTGAAGAGCAAGAATTTGAGGTGCCCCGTGAAGCAGCAATAACCCATTTAGAAACCATATCAGCGCTGTTTCCAACAGGCAGCTTAGAATCTAGAGAAAATAAGATTACGGTGAGGCAAATTTCTGCAACTACAATGAGAGACGTCACGATTTTTCTTGAGTCTGCACATCGGCATGTCGCATTGAAAAATAGAGCTTTGCTTGATGCCATTCAAATTAATGTGACACTGGCCCCAGAAAACATAATGGCTTTTTTACAGGCGGCCAATTTTTTAGATATCAAACTGGCTAAAGAATTTGCAACGCGATTGCTTGCCGTTCAGTTACACTCAAATGCCCTTACTCTTAACCAATTACGTATGCAATTGCGGAAAGCCTTTGATGCCGATACTGCGTACGCATTGCTTGCCAACGTAGCGCGATATTATACGTTGCATGGCTCAACCCCATGTCACCCTTGTTATATGTCGCACGGCTCCGCCCCATGTCCCCCCTGTCAGTATGAGAAACGAGAATGGGAAGTAAAATATACTCTTTCATGGCAAGATCTTAAGGATTATCGGCCTAGCCAACTCCAAGTGCTTCCTTAATGCTTTGGCTACGAATCTAAGTTTTCTATTTAATTCCTCTGATGTATATATAAAAACAAGTCAAGGGAACAGAAGATATTATTTTGTTTCAAATAATAGCTTGTAGTAATGTGCATTTTCTTTATAGGCTTCTATGCAAAGTTCTCGATGTTTAGGAATAACAACCTCTTCAAATGTCGGATTGCCCCTCGCATCAACAGCAAAGGTTGCTGGCTCTGTAAATCCAGTACTCTTAATAGCATCGCCGTGCCACTTCTTTGCGCAGTCCGTAAGTTCGATAGTATACCAACCATAATCTGCGAAATTTGAAAAATTTGAACTCAAATCCTTCCAGTGCAGCGAATTTTCTTTAAAAGGAATCTGCAAGAAGTCGCAGATAGACTGAACAGTCTCTTGTGTCTTGAGATAGAGATCCTCTGATTTGATCATAAGTGGTGGATTGCCCCCATTTTTCTTTATCTCCATTAACAAATCGTATATACCTTTTAGGCCAATTGATTCAGAAAGTTGGGTTGTGGGCATCTTGTCAAAAATGGAGTAGTCATCCTGCTTCTTTTTATAGTACGAAATAATAGAGGCATGAGGGTTACTTACTAATAAAATGAGCTTAAGTCTCGAATCTTTAATAAAATTCGGGTTTTGCTCCAAAAACTCCTTAGCAGTATGGGTATTTTCACCCACAAACACATTCCCGCTTTCAGCTTCCTTGAGAATATCTTCATTGGCCTTTGCATAGGTAGAAGGGGCATCTTCACGATACCAACCCTTAGTTATTTCAGTATAATTATGAGCATCGTTATTGCAATAAGCCCAATTAGCAGGTATATGCATAACTTTAAAATCACCTCTTTCACCCATCATACGAAGAAGCTCAACCAGCGAAGAACGCGGATTGCAAATGCAATAAACAAGCTTATTTTGCGCTAGCAGCTGCCCTATGCCGGTTATAAAGAACGCAAAAGCCAATAATCTCATAAAGAAAGCACGATAGTTATTTTTAGGGAACATCATAATTATTACCTCACTTTTATAGCCGTTTTGAAATTGCACCGTATTTAAAGCCAGTTTTTTCAAGTTTATAACACAGAAAATATTCGTGACTATTATGAATTTAGCATATTTCTTTTTCACTCAAAGTCAAGTGCGATAGCATCATTGCGGCCCAGAGACACCTGCTTGAATGGGTATTTTCTGATTCGATTATTGAATTAAAACGGCTTTAACTTCGTGGTTTATGTGAACATACTAACAAGCCAGGGGCAGTTATTGACCCTGTACGCTCAGCTAACATCATATTAATTTTTGAATTCTCGAGTATAGATGCTAACCTAAGTAGAGGGCAGGTAAAAAAATTAACTAAAGCCCGATTTATTGAACATGAAAACTGCGGTGCTTTCTGAGAATTAACATGAAAAATAGCATGATAAAAATAATCTTTTTGCATGGCAATGGCAACAGTACCCCGAATGACAACTGGATCCCCTATGCTAAGGCAGCTTTGGAAAAATTGGGATTTACTGTTATTGCAAGGCAATTTCCTGATGCATATTTAGCTCGCGCGTCTTCTTGGTTACCTTTTCTTAAAAATGAGCTTCAGGCAGATGAAAACTCAGTGCTAGTAGGCCATTCATCCGGTGCTTTGGCCGCAATGCGTTATGCCGAACAGAACAAAATACTGGGATCTGTACTTGTAAGCGCAATGCATACAGATTTAGGGATTGAAAGCGAAAGATTAAGCGGCTATTTTGATACTCCATGGAACTGGGACGCTATAAAAAACAATCAAAAATGGATTGTTCAGTTTGCTTCCACAGATGATCCGTGGATCCCAATAAAAGAGCCACGGTTCGTTCACCAAAAGCTTGGATCTGAATACTATGAGTTTACCAATCAGGGCCATTTTGGTGGTGATTATTATAAGCAAACATTTCCCGAACTTGTCGAGGCTATTGCAAGAAAATTGAAAGCCGAAAATGGAGTGGTCCAATGAAAAAGGTATTCTTTTTGATAATGACCTCGGAGCTACTCATATTTACAAAAAAGATTGCCCAGGCTAGCGCTCTTACGGTTTTTATTTTCTCAGAACAGCCAGGATTTCGAATTCCAAGAGACGTCTTTGTTTGCTAGAACCAGTCTCTCCCAATTCTTTACCTCGCTCCTTAGCAGCCTCTTGAGGTTCGGGGGCAGGAGCATTGGTTAAAGGAACCGAATTAAAACCACTATTAACAACCTTCTTATTAACCAGAGTGCCAGGAGTAATGGTTCCAGCTTTATTTATTACCACGGCCAGTTTTTCATTCGCTGCGAGCGGTAGGCCTAAAATGAGCTGAGTAAATTCTGGATTAGATATATCAAAAAGCTCGGCATAATAAATATAATGCTTATTTTCGGGCACAGCCGTCCTTACGTTAATCGCGTATTTATATTGACTCTTACAGAGGCTGTAAGAACGTACAAGGGAAATCAGGTCTTGATTCTCAAACTTCCAAAGAAATGTAATTGAATCATTTGGCTTAATGTGCGTCCTTTCTTTAAGCATTGCGTCAACAGCGTTCTCTGAGTGATTTGTAATACTTACGGTGACTTCATGAGTAGCATTGGCCGCCGTAGCATACAGGGCAACTAAAAAAAGTTGTTTGAATATATTTTTCACCGCTTGATCTCCTATTAAACTAGTTACTTACATAGAGTCTTTATCAAAGCAATTGAGCTCTATTTTTTTATTATAATAGAATTATTTTAAAAAACAAGGGGACCCATTCTTACCTACTCCATTTCCAAGCGCGCCAAGCCTTGAGATCTGCTCTTATTAAACATTCGGATAAAGAATGTCAGAGACAGCGTTAAGTAGACGCAATTCAACAGAAAGCTCATTCCCAAGTTCTGCAGGGGAAAAGTACCCTGCTTAACATAGGTACGTAACCCCTCAAAGATATAACTCATGGGCACTGCTTTTGCGATCGCTACTGCCCAGGGCGGAATTAAACTTAATGGATAAAAAAGTGCACTAAATGGAACAAAAAACCAGCCGAGCACCCAGACTATTTTTTGTACTTTCTGGCCCCCTTTAATAAGGCACCCGGCTGAGAAAAAGCCTATCGCCCAGCCCGACATAATAAGCATAAAAAGCAAGGGTAAAAAAATCCAGCCAATGGAAAAAACGTTCACGTGATAAAGTAGCGCGACTAGGATGCTTCCAAAGAGCGTAGTAATCACCGAGTTAAAGAGTCCTACCAGCATTGCTCCAACAATCCACTCTTTGATCTCTAAAGGCGATGCAAACAAATTAACTACATTGCGCGACCACAGCTCCTGCAGTAAGTTCAAGCATACATCCAGATTTACCCGGTAGCATACCTGCCATATGCAAAGTGCAGTCAGCCATGTAAGCGCAACAGACTGATTTTCGTACCGAGTGACCCACAAGCTCGTAAATCCCCAGAGAATTATGTCATAAAGAGGCCAATAAAAAATATCGACAAGTGGATCCATGCCACGATAGGTAAGCACGATATTTTTTTGGGCGAGCGCTAAAACACGATTCCAGTTCATATATTACCTTTTTTTCTTGTGGCAATCGATAAAAAATAATCTTCAAGAGTGGGCTTTTCGATTGTGATATAATCATACGAAAGATTATTGCGCGTCAGCCCCGCAAGGAGCTCAGCAATTTTATGCTCATCAACGTCGATGGTAAGGGAGTGCTCATCAACCTGGCATTTGTAGCCCTGTTGCGCAGCATACTGCTGCATACGCGCCCGATCAGTATCAACCACTAACCGAACCCGTGCACTTGAAACGCTTGCCGCCAAATTATGGGGCGTATCATCTGCAATAATTTTCCCTTGTTTCATAACCAGTACGCGATCACACACTGCTGTTACTTCATCCATATTATGGGAGGTGAAAAGCACCGCTATATTCCGCTCTCTTCGCTGTTCAAGAATAAATTTTCTTACATCATGGGCAATATCGGGATCTAGCGACGCTGTCGGCTCATCAAGCAATACTATGTCGGGATCGACAAAAAACGCCTTGGCAAGAATAGCACGGGTTGTTTCCCCTGCTGAAAGTGCCGATGCCTTTCTATCTTTTAAGCCCCACAGGTCAAAAAACTTCAAAGAGCGCTCAATACGCACACGCCGTTCATCTGCAGAGAGATTATAAATCTTTCCGTAGAAATCCAAATTTTCGTATACCGAAAGCCTGCCGGGCAAGCGGACATAAGTACTCGCAAATGAAACACGTTGCATCACCTGCGACCGATGAGTAAAAAAGTTTTTGCCAAAATAGTCTATAACCCCAGAAGTGGGTGTCATAATTCCTAACAACATCGATATAGTCGTCGTCTTACCGGCACCATTAGCTCCAAGAAGACCAAGAATCTCACCCTGGCCCAGCTTAAAAGAAATGCGATCAACTGCAACAAAAGGCTTTTGCTGGCGCTGCCAAGGGAGGCGCTTTGCATCAAAACTTTTATAGAGATTTTCGACTATTAAGGGCGATTTCTGCTCGCTCATATAAACTCCTCTAACTGAGTTAGCTTAGAAAAACACGACTAACTTATCCTATATAGTCTAATCGTTTTTTGAACTGAGCTGTTGTGTTAAAGCCAAAAAAAGCTATAAATAGCCAGAGCATTCCCAAACATACCCCTATAGTTTATAGATCCAGCTTGACCGAGCACTGCAGCACGCCAACCTTCAAGGCGTAGACAAATAGATTTGGAACGTAAATGTAAGAAATTAGTACGTGCCTTGCGCGTAACCATCCAGATGGGTATGGTTACCGCGAGGATCAAGAAAAAAGCCTATCATGTGTTACTAATAATGCAATAGCAAAACAAAAGCACCGAAATCGCCATTTGCAGACGATGTCGGTGCACACGGAGTTCTATGCTCTTCTATGCTCTAGGGAGAGTAATAATTCTTCTCCAATGGAGGACGGCTAATACAGCCGCACCCGCAGCAAATGCAAGGGCAGGCTTAAGAAATGATTTAAGCGTTAACTCATTGTTTTCCAAGTTCGCCTCAAGATCCGCAGCAGCAAACCTTCCAGCACGAAGCTGTGCACGAATATTTGATTCTTCTGTAGCCAGTTGCTCTTCAATCGTAAGCTGATTTTCCAACTCTTTGACCATCGTTACTAAGTGCTCATTCTCGATAGCCAAACCAAATTGTCTTTTGGATGCTTCAAGCTTACAGCGTAATTCTCGAATCTGCTCACTCGTTCTTTTTTTATCTGCCACATGTTCTAACCGTGATAGCTCTTGAGTAAGCGTTGTCAGCTCTCTGCTTAATGCCATCCCTTTAGAACGGCATTCATTAATAAACAATGCCAACTGCTGCACAATGGTTGAGCGTCTTTGACTCGCTTGGTCCCTTTTTTGCTTAATTTCCTGCAGCTTCTTTATCATCTCACTTTCTGATGCAGTCGCTACCGGCTTGGCATCTGAAACTGGGGCAGTAAGCGGATACATATTCCCAGTCAATGCCGTAACTCCGATTGTGAAAACAATCATTCTAGTCAACTTCATACTTCGTCTCCCAAATAATATTGTTGTGTTTTACACCTTTTTTGCTTCTTTAAGCTAATTTAAACCATTACGGGTTAGACTCTCAATGGTTTGCTAAAAAACTTCCGATACAGATTTCTCGCAACGCCCCCTCACAAAAGATGGCAAATGGGTCTACATGACCATAGAACATGATGTTTAGATGTCATAAAGGGGCTTTTGACAACAAATAGATGCCTTCTATACTGATAGTAGTGTATAACTATGCTGACTAAGCAATTAGCTATATGTACCGTAAGCCCATCTAGGCTCACAATGGATATGAGTATAATTTTATAGCTAGCGCTTTCGCTGGTACTCTAAAGGGCCCAGCGCGTTTATTGAGGAGATTAAAATGAAATTGTTTCTCGGTATAAGCTTACTTGCCCTCGCAGTGAGCCCCCCTATCTTGTGCTCATCCGTTGAGATACTTCACGGAACAACCCGTGTAAAAGTCATTCAGGGTGACATAACACAGCAGCAGGTAGAAGTGATTGTAAATGCTGCAAACGCCGAACTTAAGGGCGGTGCAGGCGTATGCGGAGCCATATTTGCTGCGGCAGGAAGAGATCAATTACAAAAAGCCTGTGATCTTTATCCAGCAAAAAATGGGGTTCGTTGCCCTACGGGTCAAGCGAAGATAACTCAGAGCTTTAATTTAAAGAAAAATGGTGTAAGGCATATTATTCACGCCGTCGGCCCTGATTGCAGAATAATTAAAGACCCCGTTCAGCGTAAAAAGCTGCTTACAGATGCTTATGAAAATAGCTTACAGCTTGCAGCGGGAACAGGATGCAAAAGCATCGCATTTCCTTTTATTAGCAGCGCAATTTATGCCTACCCTAAGGAGCTTGCCGCGCAAATAGCTATCGAAACGGTAAAACATTTTGCCCTCAGCCATAAAAGCTCATTAGAAGAGATTTCTTTCGTTCTGTTTTCCCAGGAAGATTTTGACCTTTTTAAAAAAACACTACAGCCGCTGAATTCAGCGGCTGTGCAGTCTACCAATACTTGGTTTGAAAAATTTAAGACTCAATGGCAAAGATTTATGTCACTCTTTTTCTCGAAGAAGGAAGAAACATCTGCTCAGTAGTGAGTTGTAGAATTATCGCTTAGAATTTCTAGCCTGTTTAGTTATTGCATTTTCCTGTTTTGCTTTGTCTATGCTTTTTTCAAGAAGGCGCTTGCTTCTCCTCAGGCCATACCCATTGGGTTGGGATTGTGGAGTATTGAGCTGTGATTGTGGAGTATTGCTTTTTATCCTATCCTTAGCATAAGCAAGGGCTTCAGGATCTTCCACTATTTCTGCCAAAGCCTTACATGCTTCCTCGCTCACTGCTTTCTTAAAATCCGAGGCCGGATTTGCAAAAAGTTCAAGGGCTTTGCCCAATTCTACTAAGGTCGGAAAAAATTTGAGGGCGTGATCGACTTTTTCTTCGCCCATGTCAATAACCTCTAAAAACCATGGGGCCAGCCCAGCCGCTTCACACTTTTCATTGATAGCTGTAATTTTTTCTAGTGCTATCATCAAAACTTCCTTTTCAATCTTCTCACGACTGCTTTCAACGCTGATAACAACCTGTGCTTCGCCGTTCATTGCGCTTACAAGAACAGGCATCGATAAAGCGATAATCAGTCCAAAACAGGCAGTGACTAACAAAAATCTTTTCATAACAGAATCCTTTATATTTTGGTTATGTTTTAATATACTAATTCTAACATTGTAATCTTATTTGTCAATTTTTCAAAGGAGCAACTTTGATATGTTAGCTGATCGTTAGTAAGATCTTCTATCAGAATGAGATCTTAAGCAGGGTCTATCCACATAGACGTAATGATTTTTAATATCTCCCTCTGGCACGGGAATAAGTCGTGCACTATATAAGGCATCTCGAGCTTCCTTACTGAGTTTGCCTGCAAGGAGATGTACAATCGTTTGGGCTCTTTTGTACGGAAAAGGTCTCTCTAAGCGGGTGGCCAAAATGAGGCCTCCAAAGCTTCCCGTTAAAAGACTAGCTACATATTTTAGTGTTGTCTGTTGGCGATCTGGCTCAACAAATTTGTATGCGGCTAAAAACCCTGCAAGTAATCCGCCCCCTGCACACAAAAGTGCCACATTCCTCACTTGGCTACGGGCATTTTCAATTGTTGCCGATAGTTCGGTAACAAGCCTGGTGATTTCAAGTTCAGTGAATTTTTCGGTGTCCGCATCAAGAATTTGTACTACCCGTTCAAGATCGAGTTCAGCAACTGCATTATTAAGATCAGCTGAACACTGAACAAATGAACTACTCATAATACAAGCCGTAAGAAATAAAATCCTTTTCATAAGAAACCCCCGCTTATAGTGATTATTGATATATTTTCTTCAAGTATGTAAATAAAAATCAGGACCGTCAAGCGACAGTTAAAAACTTGTGATACCACAGCTCAAGGCCGTGGGTACCTGCGCTATTTTTGAGATTATAATCAAGCTTTGTTAAGTACTGATGAGCCTCTGTTAAAGATTCAGGACTATACTTGCGCCAATCTTTATTAATAAAAGAAAACGGGAGCCGAAAGGCACCCTTTTTTGCCGTATCAAATCCCTGGCTACGCGCACGCGCAACAAAGAGCGTTGCCTGCCAAAGCTGCTCAGACCAATAAGCAACCCAAAATTCATCAGGAAAATCGTTTTTGAGAGCTTTCCATTGCTGCAAGAATAACTTCGGCTGCTGCGCAAAAAGATATTGGCTTAACGTGAAAAGCGATTTTTCTGGCACCACCAGTTTTGAGAGCCATTGCGAGAAAAAAGAATCAGACTTTCTCCCAACCACGGTTTGATAGCCCATGAGCATACACGCTTGATCAAGCGAGATCTTTTGACTATGTCCGAAGAGCTTTGCCACAAATGCGGTATCCACTCCGGCTGCAGGGTAGAAATGGCTATAGAGGACGCAATAAAGATCTGGATTTATAAACTCGGGCAACTCAACAGTGAGCATTCGGTCATCTGCCACTTTGCCCACACCTGCATCCTGCCTGAAATACAACATACAATGAGGGCCCTGATATGTTTTAGTATAAGAAAGCCATGACTTCTTAGTTGCTGCATCCAGCGTATGGGTATTTTTAACCCAATAGAGCATACGATTACCCAAAAAGCTGGTCTCTAGCTGCGCTTTTATATCAGCAAGCTTATGCATTTCGCTATCAAGTGAAACACATGCGGTCTTAGCTTTTAAGATCGTTAACAATTGAGAAAAGAAAAATGAAGGATATGCCGCCGATTCGAAGGCGATAACTGCTACGCCAGGGAAATCGGGTGTATCGTTCATTCTTTTTAAGAAATCATGTAATTGCATAGTGTTTTCAGCTTACCGCACTTACCAAAATGTATAAGATGGAATAAGTCCGGCGCTTTTTATCCGCGCTTGTTGGTCATTGCTCAGTTTATTTAACAATAAATACAGTATGACTTGGGCTTTGCTCCTTTGGGATGCGTTTAAAAAAGCAGTCGCAGCTGTGCAGCCAATAAAGAGGCCTGCTGCAGCAGTAAGGAACTTAGCCACGCGAGGTTTTGAAAGCGTGCCATCACTAAATGGCGGCTCTTGGTTTCCAAAAAAATGGCGCCCCACAAAAATGCCCGCAGTCCATCCCGCGATAGTCCCGATCAATAATTTAGTAAAATCTATAGAGGAACTCTTTTCGATTTTAGCTTTTAATTCCGTAATGTGCCATATGAGTTCATTGTCGGTTAACTCCTGTGGATTGCTATCGATAATTCGTACAACTTCTTCAACATCAAGGTTATCTACGGCCTTTTTAAGGCCAGATGTACAGTTAATAGAAAAGCTAAAGCTACTCAAACATACAGCGATAAATACTAGTTTTTTTAACACAGGCAACCTTTCTTTAAGTTACTCACTCACAGTATACCAAATCATCTTACAAAAAGCCCCGAGGGGCAAGAAAATTACCGCCGACCTTTAATTAAAAGATCGCTAATGGTTTGAGCTTTTTTAGTGTCAAATTTACGCCAAAAAAAGGATGATGCATAAGCTCCGATTACCATTGCTGTCATAGTGCCTGCAAAAGCTACCATGCGACCATCATCATCTAAAAGCCTTGCAGCTCGATCTCCTCTATCCCAGAAGCGGCTTCTTACAAAATCTCTAGCCCAACTACGCCCTTCAAAAACATAAAAACCTGCTAGAAAGCCTGCCAAGGCACCAACTGATGTTTTTCTTAATGCATCAAATGCTGCATCTCCAATTTCGCCTTTTAATTGAGAGTTATACAGATTTAATTCATTGTCGGTTAAAGCCTTTGGGTTTGCATCAAGAATTTTTACTACCGCTTCAACATCCAGCTTGTCTATCGCTTGCTTAAGCTCTGATGAGCATTGAATATATAAGCTACTCAAACACACACCAACAACCACGAGTCTTTTCAACATAGTTCACCTTTCTTTTAAGTCATTCACATTATATCAAATGTATATCTCACGCAATATTACTTGACGCCGAACCATTAGTACGACGATATTTCGGCAAAAGATCAAGTATGGTTAGAGCTTTTTTAATATCGTATTTAGGCCAAAAATAAGAAGATCCATATGCCCCAATTACCATTGCTGTAAGCGTACTGAAAACAGCTACTACGCGACCATCATTATTTAGAAGCCCTGGTACTGTGGCTCTATCCTCCCTAGCCCAGAAACGGCTTCTTACAAAATCTCTAGCCCAACCACGCCCTTCAAAAACATAAAACCCCGCTAAAAAGCCAATCAGCGCACCAAACGAGACTTTCATTAATCTGTTAGTTCTCACGTCTTCAATCGCTGATGTTAATTCTGAAACGGACCGAATTATTTCATTATCGGTTAAAGAGCTTGGGCTTTCATCGAGAATTTTTACCACAGCTTCAACATCGAGGTTATCGACTGCCTTTTTCAGATCAGATGTACCTTCAATAGATAAACTACCCAAGCACATACCAATGATTACCAGTTTTTTTAACATAGGCCATTCTTTCTTTAAAAATTTTTTAATACATTAAAAAGCTTCAAGCGTTCTATCTGCTGCTCATTTAGATTTCTTGTGAGGAAGTACACGATAGTTTGGGCCTTTTCATAGGGAAAAGCTTTGACCATTTTCCTCGAAAGAGCGTAGCCCAAAAATGGACCCGCAACTAGGCTCCCCAATGCTCCTAGTACATTGATTTTAAAAAGAAGAGGAGAAACCTGCTCCTCAGGCTGTGTGAGAACAAGACCGGCTGCCCCAATAAGCCCAGCAATAAACCCACCACAAATACCAAGAAACAATTTAGTATCCTTGTTTACTTTAGCATCCCACATTCTTTTTGATAATTGACCTGCGAGCTCAATCGCTTTAAATTCTGTCAATGCCTGAGGGCTTTCCTCTAGTATTTCAGAAACACGCTCGACATTAAGCTCTTCAACGGCATTTTCAAGATCTGTCGAGCACAGAACAAATGAGCTACTTATGCACACAATGATGAGCAAGGCTTTTTTTAGCATAACAACCTTTCATGGTATACAATCAATCTAATCGATTCAGTCATGCCAGTCAAACGCTAGAGCCATGCTCTAAAACTCGGCAAGCCCCATTGTGCAGTTTATGTCGATGACAAATTAATTTTATGCCCGAGGCAGGCCCGATACTCATCTGTCATCTTGCCTATTCCGCTCGCTGCCTATTCTATAGCCCCGGCAAGCCGGTTATCCAGCGAAATAGTCGCGCATCACCATAGCACGCCCTGGTCTGGCAAAGCAAGCCCTGCACCCAGCGAAATAGTCTGTTGCGCACACAAAATATTCCATGCCGCCGGCAGGCCGAGGGCTCATTCGAACATGGAGAGTGATGCTGGCTGTTGCATCATGGGAGCTGACATTGCTTCGTTTTGCACGTAGGGATAGCGATCGTAGAAAGCAAAAAGCTCTTCAACGCCCTTAAGCGCAAGCGCTCTCATCCCATCATATTGTTCCCAGGTGAGCGGAAATCGTTCTGCTGATCCTTGGATTTCAATAAGCTTTGCAGATCTTGTAAGCACAAAATTAAAATCGGCCTCAGTTGCACTATCTTCCACAAAATCCAAATCAAGCAAAGGAGTTCCATCAGCAATGCCAACAGAAACCGCTGCTAATTCATCTATAAGCAAAGAACCGGTTAATAGCCCTTCATCTTGCCAGATGGTTTGAGCGGCTTTTAATGCTAAATAAGCACCGGTAATGCACGCTGTTCTAGTGCCACCATCAGCCTGCAAAACATCGCAGTCCATAAAAATGGTTTGCTCACCCAATGCATTCAGGTTTACTACCGATCGCAATGATCTGCCAATAAGCCGAGAAATTTCAATGGTACGCCCGCTGCGCTTATTTGCCGTAACCTCCCGCACTGTTCGTATGGGGGTAGAAGCAGGCAGAAGGGAATATTCTGCGGTTAGCCAGCCAGTTTTTTTACCTCGAAGAAAGTGAGGTACTCCCTGCTGTAACGTTACTGAGCATAATACCCTCGTATTGCCCATTTCAAAAAGCGTTGAACCTGATGCATATTTAAAGATATCGTAGCTTATCCTTAATGGACGAAGCTGGTCATGGTCTCGTTGTCCCGAACGCACATACTTGTTCATTCTACTACTCTGCTTTTATAGAAGTTTTAAACGGATTCTACCTGTACTTTGATCGTAATCTACCACTTCAACGGTTACTGGCTCCTCAAGCTTCACAGACGATTGAAAGGTTGATTGTAGATTTTTTGGCATAAGCGAAACGTGCACAAGGCCATCTACGCCTGGGGCTATTTCAACAAAAAGACCAAACTCTGCCACCTTTTTCACACGTCCTTGATAGATACTACCACGCTCTATGAGGCCTCCAAGAGTTTTTACCCAGAGAACCGCTTGATCGAGTTTAGGACCAGGATGTCCAAATATTTTTACCGTGCCATCATCTTCTATATCAATCATAGTACCCGTCTTATCAATGATATCACGAATAACCTTACCTCCTGTACCAATGATTGCACCGATCTTGTCGGTAGGTACCTTGAAAGCCACAATTTGAGGTACCAAATCAGAAAGCTTAGGATTTGGAGCAGACATAACTTTGCGCATTTCATTTAAAATGTGCAATCTTCCGGCTCTTGCAGCTGCCAAAGCCATATCAAATACACTGCGCGGAAGCCCTTCCTTATGCTTAATATCCATTTGAATAGCAGTGATTCCAGCATCTGTACCCGCTACCTTAAAGTCCATGAGCCCAAAAGCATCTTCAATACCTGAAATATCAGTAAGCACTTGAAAGCGACCTTCTTTATTTTGCAGAAGACCCATTGCAACGCCACTCACCATATGAGTAATTGGTACACCAGCATTCATAAGTGCCATGGTAGAACCACAGACTGTTGCCATCGAGGTCGAACCATCAGATTCCAACATATCAGCAACAATTCTGATCGTATAAGCAAAATCCATTTTTTCAGGCAGCACTTGGCGTATTGCCGATGCTGCAAGGAAACCGTGACCAATCTCACGTCGCCCCGGTGCACGCATGCCTCGTACTTCGCCTACTGAAAATGGAGGGAAATTGTAATGAAGCATGAAGCGACTCTCACTTGGTTCGCTCATGATATCTTCTATACGTTGTTCATCTTGGCCACCACCGAGCGTTACACTCACTAAAGCTTGCGTTCTTCCTCGTTGAAACAGAGCAGACCCATGCGTAAATGGCAACAACCCGACTTCTACGCTTATTGGACGTACAACATCAAATCCACGATTATCTACGCGCTTACCTCTCTTAAAGGATTCTTCGGTAAGAACTCCCTCAAGAACTTCATCAAAAACATAGGCAAGAAAGGTACGCGATATTTTAAGTGCTTCAGCTTCAGCTTCATAGAGTTCAAAAAAAGAATCTTTAAGATTTGTCATAGCAGTGCTACGTTCAACTTTATCTGCTGTAAAGAGCGATGCTGTAGCAGTCGGCGTTAAATAATCTTCTGCACGTTTTCGCCATAGACCCCAGTCAAATTGGTCAACAATTGGTTCTTTTGCGGCCCCAACTTCTTGCATAATCTCTTTTTGCCATGCAACTTGCTTCTTAATAGCATCATGCCCTAAAAAGAGTGCATCTATAAACTCGGTTTCAGAAATCTGGTTACAGCTTCCTTCAACCATGCAGATTCCTTCATGGGTACCCGCAACAGTTATTTTTACATCGGCAGCAACTGATTGGCTATATGTTGGATTAACCATCCATTTACCATCAATCCGAACTACTTCTGCAGCTCCAACAGGCCCTAAAAATGGAATTTTTGAAATGGAAAGCGCTAACGATGTTGCTATTAAGGCAAGGGGAGCCGGAGTGTGTTCTTTATCAACGGAATACACCGTTGATAATATTTGCAGCTGATCAAAAAAATTGACCGGAAATAAGGGACGAACCGCGCGATCAATAAGACGGCCAACGAGTACTTCCTTATCACTAAACTTGCCTTCTCGCTTAAAATAGCCGCCTGGTATTTTACCAGCTGCAGAAAAAATCTCGCGATAATCGATCGTTAAAGGCAAAAAGCCGGGAAATTCTTTTGAAGGAGCTGTACATACTGTTGATAGAACAACAGTGCCACCCTGCTGAAACCAAATGGCTCCATCAGCTTGTTGCGCATATTTGCCCGTAACAACTTCGTAGTTAAATTCGGGCAAGTAAAATTTTTTTTCCATTAAATGAATCCTTTACCTTACTTACGTAAGCCTAAGACGTTGCACAAGCTCTTTATATTTCGCTTCATTGGTTCGTTCCATATATCTTAAAAAGCGACGGCGTTGTCCCACGAGGACAAGCAATCCACGTTTTGAACCAAAATCATGAATATTTTTTTTAAAATGCTCTGTTAAATTTTTAATGCGCTCAGTTATCAGCGCTATCTGAACTTCGATAGACCCAGTATCTGATCCATGGATCTTAAAGTCTTTAATAATGGCTGATTTATTCAGCTTTGCCATAAATAAAAACTCCTATCTGCCTTGCGGCATGTTACTTGGTAGGCGCAAGCGGATTTGAACCGCTGACCCCTGCTACGTCAAAGCAGTGCTCTACCGCTGAGCTATACGCCTCAGTTATTTTTTTATACCGTTTCTTCTTCCAAATATTTTTTCTTAAAATTCTTAATACCGGTTCCTGCTGGAATCAGTTTACCTATAATAATATTTTCTTTCAAACCATACAGATGATCAACTTGGCCAGAGATTGCTGCTTCTGCCAAAATCCTGGTCGTTTCTTGGAACGATGCTGCAGAAATAAAGCTCTCTGTCCCTAAGGATGCAAGAGTAATACCCATAAGTACCGGTTTTGCCGTCGCCACACGCTTGCCTTCTGCCTGCAACGCCGCATTAATAGTCTTAAAGTGTATACGATCGACACGATCGCCAATAAGAAACTCGGTATCTCCTGGTTCTACAACCCGTACCTTACGAAGCATCTGCCGTACAATAAGTTCAATATGCCGATCGTTAATATCAATTCCCTGCAATCTATAGATCTGCTGGATCTGATTAACCAGATATTTTTGCAACGTCTCAGGTCCTAATATACGCAATATATCATGAAGTACTGGAGTCCCCGATGTAATCTGATCACCAGCATTTACCTTATCACCGTTGATAACGTTGAGCTGTTTGCCCCGTGGTATCATGTAGTCATACGTCTGATCGCCATTCACAACGGAAATCTTACGCAATCCCCGCTGAATGCCGCCAAAAACAACCTCACCATCAATGTCAGCAATAATTGCTGGATCTTTTGGCATACGTGCTTCAAAGAGCTCAGCAATACGAGGCAAGCCTCCGGTAATATCTTTGGTTCTGGTAGCTTCACGAGGTACCTTAACAAGAACATCACCCACATCAACTTTTTGACCATCATCAACAATAAGATAGGCATTAGTTGGCAGATAATACTGCGCTAACTCATCACCCTTATCATTAACAATGCTAATTGCTGGCTGGTATTTATCACCTTTATGTTCTAATACCATCTTTGCTGAACGACGTGTCGTTTCATCAAAACGCTCTTGAACGGTCACGTTTTCAATAAGGTCAATGTACCGAATTTTTCCGGTTTTTTCTGTTAAGAGAACCTTATTATTTGCATCCCATTCGGCGAGCTTAGTACCAGCGGCGACTTTTTGCCCATCAGTTACGAGCAATATAGTGCCATACTCTAAATCATTTCTTTGCAACTCACGGCCATCAAAGGATAGTACAACAAGCTTAGCTTTTCTGCTTAATACAACTGTTTGCCCTTCACGGTTTGTAACCGTACGAGCATCTTTTAATTGCACAACTCCTTCATATTTAGCAAAATATGAGGATGCTTCAGATAAACTCGCAATACCCCCTACGTGGAAGGTTCTCATGGTCAACTGAGTTCCCGGTTCACCAATCGATTGTGCGGCAATATAGCCCACTGCCGTCCCTGCGTCAGCCATTTCACCTTTGGACAAATCAATACCATAGCAAATTGCGCACACTCCGCGCTTAGATTGGCATACTAGAGTTGATCTAATATAAATCTTCGTTACGGCTGATTCATTAATACGCTCTAAGTCATCACGCATTACAGGTTCGCCCTGCCTTAATATAATTTCTCCGGAAATCGGATCTTTCACATCTTGAGCAACGATACGACCAAATACACGCGACCCTAAAGTATAAAGAACGTCACCACCCTCTTTTAAATCTTCCACTTCTACAAAGCCCAGTGTTCTGCAATCATGCATACTTATCGTGACATCTTGTGCCACGTCCACTAAACGTCTGGTCAAATAACCAGAGTTTGCTGTTTTCAATGCTGTATCAGCCTGACCTTTACGCGCACCATGGGTAGAAATGAAGTACTCAAAGACACTCAGTCCTTCTCTAAAGTTCGTTTTAATAGGTGTTTCCATAATCTCACCTGATGGCTTTGCCATCAAACCTCTCATACCAACGAGCTGACGTATTTGCTCTTTCGAGCCACGAGCCCCGGATTCAAGCATCATAAAGATGGGATTAAAAGGCTTAAATGTCATATCTTGATTGAAGTAGGCATCAGTATCAACTTTTTCAAGCTCCTTCGCCACATGTCCAGCAACTTCAGATGTAGCATTAGACCAAATACTGAGCACCTTATTGTTCCGCTCACCATTGGTAATAATACCATCCATGTAGAGTTGTTCGACCTTCAAAACTTCTTTTTCAGCTTTTTCTATAATCGACTGCTTTCTTTCAGGCACTACTAAGTTATCAATAGCAAATGAAATACCAGCCATGGTAGAGTTATAGAATCCAAGCTTTTTAACAGCATCAAGGCACTTAACAGTAGCTTCAGGACCAAAGCGGGAATATACACGCTCTACAAGCTTTGTTAAATCGCTTTTTGTCATAACCTTATTGACCCAATCAAAATCAGATCCCTTTGGCAATGCCTCAAAAAGAATAACTCGACCAACCGTGGTCTCAACCATTGAGCCCGATTCTAATCTAAGCTTTATTTTTGCATGTAATTTAGCTTGACCAAATTGATACGCACTTACTACCTCTGCAGCACTTGAAAATATGATGCCTTCACCTTTTTCATGAAGACGCAGCTTTGTAATATAATGCAGCCCCAATACCATATCCTGAGACGGTACTGTTACCGGTCGGCCATTTGATGCTGAAAGTATATTTTTCGTAGACAATACAAGCTTTTCGCATTCATCTCGCGAAGCTTTGCTAAGCGGTATATGCACCGCCATCTGGTCACCGTCAAAGTCAGCGTTATATGCTTGGCAAACTAACGGATGTATTTTGATTGCTTTTCCATCAACAAGTATTGGATAGAATGCCTGTATACCTAATCTATGCAATGTAGGCGCACGGTTTAAGAGTACCGGATACCCTTTTACAATATCTTCTAATACGTCCCAAACTTCTGGTGCCGATTCTTCAACCATACGTTTTGCAACGCGCAAGTTCGGCGCTATTTCCCTATCAAGGAGACCTGCAAAGACGTGTGATTTAAAGAGTTCCAAAGCCATAATTTTAGGAAGTCCACAGTGATCCATACGTAGCTCTGGATCGACAACGATCACAGAACGACCTGAATAGTCAACCCGTTTACCCAATAGATTCTGTCTAAAACGACCCTGCTTACCACGAAGCATTTCACTCAGCGATTTGAGTGGTCGTCTGTTAGGACCCCGCACTGGTTGGCCACGACGTCCGTTATCAATCAGCGCATCAACCGATTCTTGCAGCATCCGTTTTTCATTTTTAATAATAACTGATGGTGCTTCGATTTCGATTAATCGTTGAAGCCGAATATTTCTGTTAAGCACTCGTCGATACAATTCATTCAAATCTGAGCTTGCAAAACGACCACCTTCTAAAGGAACCAACGGTCGCAAGTCGGGTGGTAATACAGGTAAAATACTAAGCACCATCCACTCAGGTCTTAAATTTCCTTGAATGAGACTGGTAAATACCTTGATTCTCCTCATCAATTTATGACGAGAAGCAACAGATGCTATCTTCGTGTATTCTTCTTCGAGTTTGTGCACTTCAGCATGCAAATCAATCTGAGCGAGCGCTTGCTTGATTGCTTCTGCACCAGTTTCTGCAAAAAATTCGGTATCTTCAGGATGCATATCGGTGTAGGTATCATACTCAGCAGTGCTTAATAAGATCTTATGGGCATAAGGCGATTTTCCTTGCTTTACCACCAAATAAGCATCAAAGTAGATAACTCGCTCCAGATCCTTAATAGCCATATCAAGAATAAGCCCAAGATAGCTTGGAATACCTTTCAAATACCAAATATGGCATACCGGAGCCACCAGCTCAATATGCCCCATACGCTCACGTCGCACACGGGCCTGAATAACTTCTACGCCACATTTTTCGCAGGTTATACCACGATGTTTCATTCGTTTGTATTTTCCGCAGTTACATTCCCAATCTTTGACTGGGCCGAAAATGCGTGCACAAAAAAGACCATCCCGTTCAGGTTTTAATGTTCGATAGTTTATCGTCTCAATTTTTTTAACTTCACCATACGAAAGCGATCGTATTTTTTCTGGAGAAGCAAGCCCTATTTTAAGCGCATTAAACTGAGCCGTATTAATATACTCGCGAAAACGTTCAAGCAGTTGATTACTCACTGACTTCCTCCTTGCCACTCTTAAAGAGATCTATTCGCAGTCCTAAACTCTGAAGCTCTTTTATTAACACATTAAATGATTCTGGTAATCCCGGTTCAGGGACATCCTCGTTGCGAACAAGTGCTTCATAAACCTTATGCCTTCCACTTACATCATCTGATTTGTATGTAAGCATTTCTTGCAAGGTGTATGCTGCCCCATGCGCTCCCAGAGCCCATACTTCCATTTCCCCAAAACGCTGTCCTCCAAGTTGAGCTTTACCACCCAAAGGCTGTTGCGTAACGAGTGAGTATGGTCCCACAGAACGAGCATGCAATTTATCATCAACCATGTGATTCAATTTCATAATATAAATGCTTCCAACCGTTACCGGCTGGTCAAAATAGTCACCCGTACGCCCATCACGTATTTTGTACGCACCATTCATGGAGATATCAAGTGCTTTCAATAACGGCTGTATTTCGGCCTTAAAATCTGCACCATCAAAGACGGGGGTTGCAAAGAAAACCCCTGCTTGGGCTGACTTTTGAGCAAGATCCAGAAGACCCTCGTCCCCATAGTTCTTTTTATAATCGGCTAGAAACTCCTTGCCGTAAGCCAGCTCAAGATGCTTCTTTGCTATCTCAAGACCTTGCGTTTTTAGTTGTTCAGCAATTCTTTCCCCCAGTTCCTTGCCGGCAAATCCTAAAATAGTTTCTAATATCTGCCCCACGTTCATACGAGAAGGCACACCAAGCGGGTTTAACACGATATCAACCGCGGTACCATCATCCATGTAAGGCATATCTTCTCGGGGAACAATAATAGAAACCACACCTTTATTTCCATGTCGGCCCGCGACTTTATCACCCACTGATACGTGCCGCTTCATGGCAATGTACACTTTTACCATCTTAATAACACCTGATGGAAGTGGATCACCTTTTTTAAGCTTATTAATTCGCTCTTCTTTAAGACCTTGTAAAATTCGTATTTGATTCTCAAGTGAAGCTTTTAAGTATTTTACTGGATCCTCTGACCCCGGAGCGGTGCCTTTCTTACCTTTTGCTGGCGCAGCTGCTTTTCCTTTAAATTGCGCAATTTTCTGAGCAACCATTTTTTCTAGGGTAGCAACCTGCATAGCATAATCATTTTCTAAGCGCGCCGTTTCCGCAGCAACAATTTCTTTGTACCGCTTGTCCTTACGCATACCACTACGCGAGAATATTTTAACGTCTATAACTGTTCCTTCAATCCCTGGCGGTACACGAAGAGATGTATCTCGCACCTCTCGTGACTTTTCTCCAAAAATCGCACGTAATAGCTTCTCTTCAGGCGAATATTGGATATCACCCTTTAACGTTACCTTACCCACTAAAATATCTCCGGGTCTTACGCGGGTACCGATTCGCACAATACCATCTTCGTCGAGCCCCGAGAGAGCTAATTCACTCACATTAGGAATATCGCGGGTAATTTCTTCAGGCCCAAGCTTTGTATCTCGAGCTTCTGCTACATATTCATCAATATGCACTGATGTAAGAGTATCCTCAGCAACCAAACGTTTGTTAAGTACGATTGCGTCCTCAAAGTTATACCCATGCCATGGCATGAAAGCAACGAGCAAATTGGACCCTAGCGCAAGTTCTCCGTTAAGCACCGAAGTTCCGTTACTTAAAATATCACCTGCCCTAACTCTATCACCAGGCTTTACAATTGGAGACTGATGAATCCAGGTGTAATAGCTTGAACGCTGGAATTTACGCAGATAATAGGTATCTACTCCTTGGGCAATCCAGTCATCTGTATTTTTAAATGCAGTCTCGTCCACACGCACTACAATTTTTTCCGAAGAAACATATTCAACAACACCTTCATGCTTAGCAATAATAAGCGCACCTGATGCCCGAGCAATTTCCTGCTCCATACCGGTACCCACAATGGGGGCCTGTAGCTTAATCAAAGGCACAGCCTGCCGTTGCATGTTTGATCCCATAAGCGCACGACTTGCGTCATCATGCTCTAAGAAAGGAATAAGTGCCGTAGAAACGGATACTAATTGCTTTGGCGATAAATCCACATAATTAATTTTCTGCTGATCTGCATAGAGGAAGTTTCCTTCATGCCGAGCAAATACAAATTCATCGTTTAATTCTTTAGTATCTAAGGATACTGCATTTGCCTGAGCAATATATTTATCTTGCTCCTCAAAGGCATCCAAAAACACCACCTCGTCTGACATTTTACCCTTATTAACGGGGCGATACGCCGTCTCAATAAACCCTAAGTCATTCACGAAAGCATAGGTTGAAAGCGATGAAATCAAACCAACTGTTTGACCTTCAGGCGTTTCTATAGGGCAGATACGGCCATAGTGGGACGTATGCACATCTCGAATTTCGTAGGTAGCGCGGTCCTTCATAACGCCACCAGGCCCGAGAGCTGATAAACGTCTTTTATGCGCAATTTCTGAAAGAGGATTTGTTTGATCCATAAACTGAGATAACTGACCTGTTCCAAAAAATTCACGCAATACCGCATTTAATGGCTTAACATTTAAAAAGTCCTGCGGCATTAATGCACCATGCGTTTCTTGTATTCTAAAGCGTTCACGCACGATACGCTCAATACGTAATAGACCAACATAAATTTGGTTATTTAACAACTCACCCACCAAACGTACGCGCCGATTACCCAAATGATCAATATCATCGAGTTCACCTTCGCCCCGCTCACGCAAGTTAACTAAATATTTAATGGTAGCTAATATATCTTCTTTGGTCAGCGTTGATATATCCTCGTTAACCGAAAGTCCAAGCTTGCGATTCATACGAATACGGCCAACCTTAGTAAGATCATACAAACGACTATTGAAGAAGCTTCCATAGAGACGTTCTTTTACTTCCTCAAGGGAGGCGCTGTCTCCCGGCCACATTTTGGTATGAATATCTTTAAGCGCTTCGTCTTCTGTGTAACACTTATCTTGCGTCAATGTAAGCGCAATAGTTGGCTGAAAAACATAGCCCGATGAACTAATAAGCGTAAATTTTAACGTAGGATATTTTTTAAGACGCTCAAAGGTTTCTTCGGTAAGCGTGGTCCCCTGCTCAACAATGACTTCGCCTGTCTCAGGATCCACTGCATCACTTCCAAATACACGATTTACTAAACTCGCTTTGCGCTGAGAAAGACGGTCTATTCCAGCTTTTTTGAGCTTTTCTATAGTTTCTTTGGTGATGCGCTTCCCTACTAATGCATCTTCATCCTTATACGTAGGAAGCATTCCTTTTTCGATACGAATACCCAGCAAAGAATCATCTAACATTTGGTACAATTCGCCCTTTTCAACCGTAATGGTATCAAAGCGATAAAAATAAGGAATAATCTGCTCCCTTGGCACGCCTAATGCCTGCAGGAAGGTCGTGACCAAAATCTTCTTTTTCTTGTCTATACGCACATGAACAAAGTCGTTGCTATCAAACTCAAAATCAAGCCACGAACCACGCATCGGGATCACACGAGCCAAATAATAAGGTCTTCCGCGAACATCTTTTACTTTTTTACTTTGAGAGAACACAACTCCGGGCGACCTATGCAACTGACTAACAATCACACGATCAACACCATTGATAAGGAATGTTCCCAAGTTACCTAACTTAAATTGCCCCTGCTCTTCATACAGGTCAGCCATAATAGGCACATCAGCAAAGAAAATATCTTGTTCCTTAATATCACGTAAAAGCTTTTTACCGCTTTCGTCAACATCCCAGGTCATAAGCTGCAATTTAACCTTTAAAGGCATTGCAAAGGTTTGCCCGCTAGAACGGCATTCATCTAATGTCATCGGTAATTGTACCGTTACCCGAGCAAGACAGTTAGAACAGGTTTTATAACGGGCTGTTTTATTATGACAATGCGTGCATTCAAGATCGGCTGACAAACGCGAAGTATCAGATTTTTTGCACGAGGTACAGCTCCAGCTGTATCTATTTACAATCCCCGTCAACTTACCGCAGGTACACGCCCAAAATCCGAGCTCATAGCTTACATACTCGAGAGACATACGGTCATTGTAGTCGATGGGAAAAATATCCTTAAATACTTTTTCAAGACCAATGAGCTGTCTTTCGGATGGCAAACAATCCAATTGCGCAAACTCATTAAAGGAACGCGATTGGATTTCAATCAGGTTAGGAACAGGTACTATATCTTTTATTTTTCCAAATGACCGACGGATCGGCTCTTTGCCTATACGGAGACTCGACATTCAGCAGCTCCTTGTAAAGAAATTATTCGATTTCGACGCACGCTCACTACATCACATTTAAACAAGAGATCGTGAGCCTTTAAAAAAAGGCTCACGCATTCAAAAAGTACTATCATTTATGAAAGCTTAACTTTAGCTCCAGCTGCCTCGAGAGCTTCTTTCATCTTTTTAGCATCATCTTTCGATGCGGCTTCTGCTATTACAGTAGGCGCTTCTTCAACAGCTTTCTTCGCTTCAGTCAAACCAAGCGTTGTTACTGAACGCAAAGCTTTAATGGTTTTGATCTTATCAGGACCACCGTCTGAAAGCTCAACTTTATATTCAGATTTCTCTTCTGCCTTAGCAGCTCCAGCTTCTCCGCCAGCAGCTACAGCAGGTCCAGCCATCATAGGTGCCGCAGCCGAAACTCCAAATTCAGTCTCGAGAGCTTTTACCAATTGAGCAAGTTCCAATACGGTTAACCCGCCAATTTCTTTTATTAATTGTTCTTGTTTAGACGCCATCGCATTCTCCACATGTTAAAAGTTATCTTTTTTGCTACAACAAAAAAATTATGCCTGTTTCTTGTTTTCAATATCCTTAAGCACATACAACAAGCGCGTAATGAGCTGACTGAGTAAACTTGCAGTTTGCTGAATTGGAGCATTTAATGTGCCCAAAAGCTGTGCAAGCAAGACTTCTCTTGAAGGCAGTACTGCTAAAAACTCAATTTGCTCAACGTTCAGAAGACGCGCATCAAGCGCACCCGCCCTTAGCTTCAAGTGAGTTTGTTTCTTAGCGGTATTATAAAGAATTTTTGCAATCGCCGGTGCTTCTGTTTGGGCAAAAACAACTGCAATTTGTTCCTTAAAATAGGGCGCTAACTCATTAATACCTTCTAGATCACTTATCGCTTTTTTGAGCAAAGTATTTTTAGCAACCTTAATGGTTCCCTTCTTTGCATGAAGCTCACGACGCAACTGCTGAACAGCTTCCACATTCATGCCCTGCATGTATACCACAAATGATGCTTGAGATGACTTAAAGTCATTCTTAATTGAATCAATTATGTGCTGTTTTTCTTGGCGATTCATACGTTACCTCACGCAATTTCGTCTGGATTAAGTCCTATACCAACACCCATCGTCGACGAAACCGTCACTTTCCTAATAAATTTACCTTTTGATGATGGCGGCTTTGATGATTGCAGAGAACGCATAAACGTCACCAAATTGTCTGCTAATTTTTGGGGATCGAATGAAACACGCCCAAAAGAAAAATGTACAATGCCGTTTTTATCGTTCTTAAAAAAAAGTCGACCTTTTTTAAGATCCTCTACAACCGAGCCAACGTCAAAGGTAACGGTGCCCGTTTTCTTATTAGGGACTAATCCGCGTGGCCCTAAGATTTTCGCTACTTTACCCACCATGCCCATTAAATCGGGCGTAGCAACAGCATAGTTGAAATCCAGCCAACCTCCCTCAATTTTTTCTACTAAATCCTCAGCACCAATGTAGTCAGCGCCAGCTTTACGAGCCTGTTCGGCGTAATCCCCTTTAGCAAAAACGGCAATTTTAACCACCCTTCCTGTTCCATGGGGTAACAAGACTGATCCACGCACCACCTGGTCGCCTTTTGATGGATCGATGCCTACGTTTACGTTTACATCAACCGATTCATCAAAACGTGCATACGCAAGCTCTTTTACTTTTTTAAGGCCATCAACAAAAGAAAGAAGTTTGCCAGGGGCAACTTTTTCTTTAGATTGACGGTATTTTTTTCCATGATGTGTCATACGCGCCTCAATCAACCACTTCGACGCCCATACTCTTTGCACTACCCGCAAGCGTCTTTACTGCTTGCTCAAGCGAGAGGGCGTTTAAGTCAACCATCTTAATTTTTGCTATTTCCTCAAGATCTTTCATTGAAATGGTGCCCACCTTTTCATTCTTAGGCTTATTCGCACCTTTTTCAATGCCAAGTTTTTTCTTAATTAATTCGGTAGCGGGCGTCGTTTTAGTGACAAAATCAAATTTTTTGTCCGTATATACGGTTATAAGACAAGGAACAATCTGGCCCTTCCGATCAGCAGTCTTTGCATTAAACTGCTTACAGAATTCCATAATGTTAACCCCTTGCTGTCCCAAAGCAGCACCCACTGGTGGTGCCGGCGTTGCTCCGCCTCCCGGTATTAATAAGCGAATCTTCGCTTTAATTTCTGCCATAGATCAATTCCTATGTTATCGTTTGACTTGATCAAAACTGAGTTCTACCGGTGTCATTCGACCGAATATGCTTACCATAACGGTCAATTTCTCGTTTTCGTCCTGGATACTGTCTATAATGCCAACAAATCCAGCAAATGGACCTTCTTTTATCTCTACCTCCCTTCCTACTTCAAATGCGTGCTTCTCAGATGAAACCACAACCTCACCACGCATCTGGGCAAGAATTCGACTCATCTCTCTTTCTGACAATGGCACCGGTTCTTTACCGCCTAAAAAGCGGGAAATTCGTGGTGTGGTTGCTACCAATCGAATGGCTTCGGGAACAGGCTCCATTTCCACAAGCATGTAGCCAGGGAAAAGATGCTGGTCCTTGATGTCATCGGTGGCCTCAAAGAAATGCTTAGTCTTAGCGGAAGGAATGAGAATCTCACCAAATTTATCCTGGAGACTTTTCTCTTCAATACGCTTTAGCAAATCAGCTTTTATTATATTTTCGTATCCAGCAAGTACCTGGACTACATACCATTTTTTCATGTATTATTTTTATTTTCTAGCATGGCTAAATATTTTATCGTAAATAATCCATTTATTTGCCTTGTCCACAAGACCGAGATAAACGGTAAAAAACAGAACAAGCAAAAGCGTGACGATGGTAGCACCAATAAACTCATCGGGCTTAGGCCACTCAACTCGCGAGAGCTCTGTTTTTACTTCTTTTAAAAACTGTACAACGTTCATCGCTCACCTTTAAGTTTCTTGGGTACTTTGGCAGGCCAGGAGGGATTCGAACCCCCAACCCGCAGATTTGGAGTCTGCCGCTCTGCCGTTAGAGCTACTGGCCTCCACTCTTATTTCGTCTCTTTATGGGCATTATGCTTGCGGCAACGCCAGCAGAACTTATTTCTTTTTAAGGAACCCATGGTTCTATTTTTAGAAAGGACTTGTGTATAGTTCCTTTCTTTGCATGTTTCACATGCTAAATGGGTCGTAACTCGATTTTTTGCCATGATATCCTTGCTGTAATCAACCTCAAATAAGTGGAGCCCACAACCGGATTTGAACCGGTGACCTCTCCCTTACCAAGGAAGTGCTCTAACCAACTGAGCTACGTGGGCACTCCTGCACATTAAAATTTTATTAATAACTATAAACGAAAAATAAGCAAATTACAAGGCGAAAATCGAATAATCGCCGGCGACTGTTGGACTCAGTGCCATCATAGTAAGCAAAAGTGAGCTCACGACGATCATAATTACACAATTGCCCCGGTCACCGTACACTCACCTTAGCAAACCAACTACTCGTTTGTTAAAGGGGCCTACAGGAACTTGGAGCTGGCGACTGGATTTGAACCAGCGACCTACTGATTACAAATCAGTTGCTCTACCAGCTGAGCTACGCCAGCAAGAATTTTGACTATTGGAGCGGGAAACGGGACTCGAACCCGCAACCTACAGCTTGGAAGGCTGCCGCTCTACCAATTGAGCTATTCCCGCTTAAAACTTTCACTAGTATAGCGAGCTTTTAAACTCAATGCTAGTATCTGGTGGCGAGAGTAGGATTCGAACCTACGAAGGCACTAAACCAACGGATTTACAGTCCGTCCCCTTTGGCCGCTCGGGAATCTCGCCCTGAGATATCAAGTATAAACAAGCAATCAACAATTTCAACCCTTAAGCATTAAAATCGTCCGCTTGCCAACTACAAAAATCAGCAGCCATAGCGTTCTATGGCTGCTGATCGTCAGTTTAACTATTTTAGTTCTTAAGTGATGTTACTTAGTTGGAGTAAGAAGAGCACCTGCTGCTTTGTCAGCATTCTCCCTTTTTACTAACGCGCCATTAACAAGGGCTTGCATCTTGTCTAAACCCCCCGCCAAATCCTCTACAACCTCACGGGCCGTCAACAATTTTAACGGCTCTACAGGCTCTGTTGCCTCACGAGCTCGAATCTCACTCGCATTCCTCGCAGCAGCATCAGCCACACTTAATCCTGCGGGGCTTCTCTGCTCAACCTCTACAACTCTCACCTTCTTAGCTTTTGGCAATACACCCATTTTCATTACTATATAGGTTACAATCACCCCAGTGAGAATGTTATAAATATAGGGAGACATTTCAGGACGGGATAGTATATACGAATTTACCGAGTAAATTGCATACAAAAGAAAAACCTGTGTTAGTGTCCCGATGCCCACGGCACTCATATATTCACGCGTTGGCCTATTTTTTTCAAGCGAGGCGTTCAAGGTTTCGACAATCTTGAATATACCCACGACAGGAACTAGCCCTTGACGCAAGGCCACCTCAATAGCAAATGCTGTATCTGACACAGCGGCCGCCTCAAGATTTGCGTCGACAGCCTTCCAAAAAGTTGGATCTTTAACTGCCTGCAGCATTCCGTCAATCCTTGCAGCCGAATCCGGTTGCACCGCTAATTGCGAAGGCGAACGATCTCCCTCTGCCCCTTTTGCCTGACCTGTCTCGGAAAGAGCCAACGTCGTAGATGCTGCTGGTAATAAAGCTGCTTCTCCCCGTAATTCTCGCGAACCTGCCAATATCCTTGCCCTTCTTGCCGTTGCAGCATCTTCAGACTCCATTCCAGACGGAGCTGCATCTTTAGCTCTTAATTCTGCAAGCCTTCTTGCTCTTATTTTGCTCGCTTCATCAGGGCTGCTTGCTACAGGAGCGACTATGTCAGACGGAGCCGCATCTCGAGCTCTTAATTCTGCAAGCCTTCTTGCCCTATTTTTGGCCGCTTCATCAGGACTGCTTGCTACAGGACTGACTATGTCAGACGGAGCCGCATCTGGAGCTCTCAAGCCCGCAAGCCTTCTTGCCCTTATTTTGCTCGCTTCATCAGGAGAAGCGGGGGCAGAAGACGGCACTTTTTCTTTGCCATCCATAGCATTAAGCATACTCGTTCCAGCTCCTAAAAAAAGAAGAGCCACGCTCAACAAAGTAAATGCATATTTCATAGAAATCTCCGGTAATAGATTGATCAGTTATTTTTCCATTTATTTTAAAGAAATTTATTCAACAAGTTGCCTTGCTATAATTATGCTCTATTATGAATATTTTGCAAGAGGGTCGCTTGTTTTTTTGGTATGGCAATTTTATTTTTTTTATCTAAAAAAATAAGCGAAAGAAATGATTGCTCAAGCGCTAAAAACAGGCGCGAGTACAACACTCAACGGGCCGCTTACAACGCGGCCCGTTTTCAGATGAGAATTAATGTCGAGCTGAGGAAAACAATTCAATAATTGCGGGGTTAAAAGCAGGTATATCATCAGGCTTTCGGCTTGTTACCAACATGCCGTCGATAACCACTTCCTTATCAACCCAAAAGGCTCCGGCGTTAGTAAGATCAGCTTGTAGAGAATGCCATGAAGTCATAGTCTTGCCTTTGACCGCCATGGCATTAATAAGCGTCCAGGGCCCGTGACAGATTGCCGCAATCGGTTTGCCCGCTATAAAAAAACTTCGAACAAATGCCACGGCATCAAAATTTAGCCTCAATCGATCGGGGTTAAAGACACCTCCTGGAAGGAGCAAGCCTTCATAATCCTCAGGATTTGCCCGTTCTAGAGGGACATCTACATTAAAAAAATCGGCCTTTTCATCATGATGCCAGCCCTGCACCTTGTGCGTATTAGGCGAAATCAGTACCGTATGTGCTCCAGCATCATCAAGTGCTTTGCGAGGCTTCGTCATCTCAACTTGTTCAAAACCGTCCGTGAGAACGATTGCTATTTTTAGTCCTTCTAATTTTTTCGTCATGTCTTCCTCTCCTTATTTTTAAGCCCTTACCATATTGTATTTTTTTCATTTTATAAAAAAAAGGTGCTATACTTCAATACAAATTCATTTTATTACAGTAACGCTATGTTGAAACAACAAGACCATTCACACTCGATACACAAAGAAGGTTCGGTTGGGCTAAAAAAACTTTTTGGCTACTTCTTTCCCGAGCTCGTCACCGCTACGCTCCTCTATATAGGTTTGGAAATTATTGATTTTCGTTTTATTGCTTGCACCGATGTTGCGCTATGCAACGCAGCCCAGGTCCATTCAAATTCACTCTTTCATCTTATTACAAAAATTGCAGAAGGCTTTTCTGTAGGTATGGTTGTCATGTGCGGACAATACAATGGTGCGCATGAGTATCATCGCACGGGGAAAACTGTTTCGGACGCATTTTGGGCAACGGCTTTTACAGGAGGTGTTATCGCGCTTACTATTTATCTAAGCGCTCATGCAATCTACGCTTTTTATGGAGTTCCGCAAGAAATCGCTGACTTGGGTATTCCATTTTCACAAATCCGAGCCGTGGGCGTATTTTTTTCATTTATTTTCTTTGCTCTTATTGGCTTCCTTCGAGGAATCAAAAACACCAAAACGCCAATGCTCCTATTTTTATTAGGCGGAGCAGTTTTTCTCTTTTTTGATTACGTACTTATTTTTGGAAAATGGGGTTTTCCTGCACTTGGCTTACAAGGTTCCGCTCTGGCTAGCGTTATACAATATGCTGTTATGCTTGTTGCAGCGCTCATCTATGTGCTTAAAGAACCTGAACATCGCAAATATGGAATTAACCTTTTTACATCAGTTAAATGGTCAAATATCCGAGACCTGGTTCATCTAAGCTGGCCCGTGATGATCGATAAAGCGAGTATTGCGATCTGCCCCATTTGGCTTGCCAAAATGCTTGCATTGACTGCAAGCACTACTTCCCTTGCCACGGGACGGGTACTTTTTGATAGCTATGCGGTACTGAGAACTATGGAACGTGTAGGTATATTGCCTGCTCTAGCATTCGCTCAAGTCATAACTTTTTTGGTCAGTAATGATTATAAAATACATAACTTTGGAGCCATCAGAAAAAATATTAGAAAGGTACTGATCATTTCTGCGGTCCTCGTCGGCTTTTTCACCTTCATGTTTTGTATGACGCCAAAATTCTTTTTAAGTATCTTGGGCAAAGCAAAAGCATTTAATGATTTTATTGCGTATTCTCTGCCATACATAGCAATACTTATGTTCTTTGACGTACTTCAGCTCATTCTTTCAGCTTCCTTGCGAGGCGCTGCAGATGTTCGAACCGTAATGTGGGCACGCATGGCGGTTACCGGTCTTTTCTTTGTGCCTCTCGCCTACTTTATAGCTCAGCTTCAGACTGATAATCTCTTACTCAAATTTATTTTGCTTTATAGCTCGGTACATTTTAGCTATGCGCTGATGGGGTTTATTTATTTGATTCGCCTCAAGAGCGGTGCATGGAAAAAGCAGTCAATTAAGGGCTAACTTGCACCATTGCCTCTCCCTCGAGACCAAACTGTTTTATTTTCTTTTCTCTTACCCGTGCCTCAAATTTTATTTTATGCTCCATAAGGCTATCACATTCTTGCCAGAGCTCACAATCATCAAGATACTCAGCAACAATTTTTTTTCTTACGTCCTTCCATATTTCTTTTGGCTTAAGCTGCTTGGCAGTGGGCGCACATTTTTTTTCTTCGCAATGACAGCTCAACCACGCAGGTGAAGGATATTTTTGCCACTCACTAAGCATCTGGTATGCCCGCTTAACGCATTTTTTTATCATCTGTAGGCAAGCTTCTTCAGCCTTCCAGCGATCGGAAAATTTAGCCGGATCATACATATCCAACATTAAGTCGCGAAGATATGAGCCTTGTAACAGAACGGATAATAGCGCCATCCGAGGCTCCAATGATTCATCATTATTACAAGCAAGGTCCTGCATCAATCTATTAAATGCAATATCAAGCCACACATAGCATTCTTCCATATTTTGTAAGCGCCCATATTCTTTACTTAATTCAAAGGCGCATACAACGTGACCCTCTAATGCTTGTTGTTTAAGCCAGGTCAAACGCTTTTCGCGGTCCTTTTCGCTATAAAGATGCTTCAGCACTTCACCATATTCTTGAGCAGCAAGCAATGTATTAAGCTTCTTCGTATCGGCAAGACCATTATAGCCTTTGTAAGCATGGTCGCCACTACGAACAACAGTTAAAGCAGTTTGTTGCTTTTTGGCGGAACCCTTGTTTTGTTCAGCGGATATGTTTGATGTAAAAAAGACAGCGAACAGCAGAGCAGATACTAAGCCTACCATAATGATCCCCCAAAATGATTTAAAATAATTCTATTTTGATTCTCAAGAGATATTATACCTTAAATGAAGCAATCAAAAAAGCTTAAAAACAAACTTGCTGCCAAGTCTTGCAAGCTTCCACTCAGTGGTGTCTCTTTTTTCAGAAAAGTGGGGATCGACAAATGCTGCAGCTATATACGATTCCAATAAGCATTCAACAAAGACGCTTCGATTCAATCGCCATTATCGGAAAATGGGTATAATCATCCCTTACGAAGAGAATGGTCCTTCCTTAAATACTCTGCTAATTGTAAATTCCCTGCATTAATAGCTGCTGCACGGCTCGCAGCCTCAAGTTCACCATCCCGAAAGGGCTCATTATGTTCAACAAGAATTCTGACTAATTCTTCTCGGCCCTTTTTTGCAGCATAAACAATTGGTGACATTCCACGCATTAAACATGCGTTGCGGCAGGCACCATGCTGCAAGAGATCTCGAACTATCTCAGTGCACCCGTCCTGCAACGCATATGACAGCGCAGATCTTTTCTCGTCATCAAGCGTATTGACCTCTGCCCCCGCTGCCAACAGCATTTTTACCATTTCACCACGCGCTTTAGCAGCCGCTTCAATCAAGGCCGTACAACCATCTAGATTAACCGCATTTACCAAAGCCCCTTTTGAAAGAAGAAGCCTCACTATATCATTTTGAACACTCTCTGGGTGTGTAAAATGCCCGAATTGCGCCGCGCGAATAAGTGGCGTTGATTGCCCACCATGAGGAATATCCCCACCAGGAAGGAGACTTAGCTTCCAGTCATGCTCACTTCGTGCATTTGGAGCAGCACCCTTTCTAAGAAGGGATGCAACTTCACCAAGTTCGCCTTGCGTACATGCCTCAAGCAAACGATTATTTAATTCTTTCTGGCTCTTCGCATCATGCGCACCGTTTGCAACTAAAAAATCTACAATGTCTTTGTAACCAGCCGCCTCAGCTTCCATGAGAGCGGTTAGCCCTCGACCATTCGAGGCATGCACATTGGCTCCGCGTTTGATCAGCAGCCTCACAACGTCAGCTTTTCCCGCTCGAGCTGCACCGATAAGTGCCGTATCATGCTCCCGGTTTGGATTAACATCCGTAAGATGTGCATCTATCCGAGCCCCAGCATCTAAAAGCTCTTCAACATCTTTAGTATACCCTAGGCTGGCATTTACAATCAGCTTCACATTTTCTGGCTTATTAGCCCCTACGCCCCTATAAAGCTCACCGCGCATCGTTTGCAGTTCTTCAACTTCACTTCGTAGCTCTTCCAAGCTCGGTAGTTTCTCCATGGCCATGAGAGAAAACGCAGTTGAAAGAAAGAGTATTCCATATTTCATTAAGTTTTTCATAGTGCTCCCGATGTGCTTTATCCTTTGCGAATAGTATGGTCCCGCCCCAAATACTCCGCAATTTGCTGATGTCCTGCGTTCATAGCTGTAAGAGCTGCTAGCTCTAGTTCATGTTCTCTAAAAGGCTCATCGTGCTCAACAAGAACTCTAACTAATTCTTCACGCCCCAGGTATGAGGCTTGAACGATGGGCGACATTCCACGCACAAACCGTAAATTCCGCGAGGCACCATGGTGCAGCAGATCCCTGACTATCTCAGTACATCCCTGCGGTGTTGCATAAGACAGCGCGCTCCTTCTGCTGTTATTAAGCATGTTAACGTCTGCCCCCGCAGTCAATAACATTTTTACCATTTCACCGCGCGCCCTACCAGCAGCCTCAATCAAGACTGTACTGCCATCAAGATTAACCGCATTTACCAAAGCCCCTTTTGAGAGCAGAAGTCGCACTATTTCATTTTGAACACTCTCTGGATGTGTAAAATGCCCGAATTGCGCCGCGCGAATAAGTGGCGTTGATTGCCCACCATGAGGAATATGCCCACCAGGAAGGAGACTTAGCTTCCAGTCATGCTCACTCCGTGCATTTGGAGCAGCACCCTTTCTAAGAAGGGATGCAACTTCATCAAGTTCGCTCTGCGTACATGCCTCAAGCAAACGATTATTTAATTCTTTCTGACTCTTCGTATCATGCGCACCGTTTGCAACTAAAAAATCTACAATATCTTTGTAACCAGCCGCATCTGCTTCCATGAGAGCGGTTAGCCCTCGACCATTCGAGGCATGCACATTGGCTCCGCGTTTGACCAGCAGCTTAACAATGCCTGCTTTTCCAGCTTGAGCTGCAGCAATAAGAGCTGTATTTCCATCATCGCGAGGGTCAAGACTAATCAGATGCGCGTCAATCTGAGCACCCTCATCTAGCAAACCATCTATTAATGCATCAAATCCTTCAGCCGCAGCACTAATCAACTGGACGTCCTCAAATTTACCCCGCTGGGCATCATGCCTGTCTTTCAGTTGCCGCTTCAATTCTTCAACTTCTCGCCGTAGTTCTTCAAAACTCTGTACTTTCTCCATAGCTACTAAAGAAGATGCAGTTGAAAGAAAGAGTATTGCGTACTTTATATAACTTTTCATAACACTTCCTATTGTTTCTGAGTTACTTTTTTATTGTTTTTTAAATCGTATCAAAAAAATATTCTATTGGCAATAAGCCTGTGGTTTGAGAGCATTTTCAGTTTATCTGATATGTGAGCGTTCTTTCAAAATCACTGTAGTAATCAATTTCAACATGACACACTTGACGCGTCAATAAGGGCATAATGATCTCGGGCCATTCAATGAAGGCCCAACTGTTAGGTGCATACAAATATTCGTCAAACCCCACTTCTTTAAATTCAGCTAAATTTTTCATGCGATACAGATCAAAATGATGAAAGGTTTGGTTAAGTTCATTGTGATAAGTTATAAAGTACGTAAATGTAGGACTGGTCACCAGCACCTCAACACCACAGCGCTTAAGTAACTTCTTAACAAGCGTCGTTTTCCCTGCTCCTAAAGGGCCGGTGAAGGTAAAAACCGCGCAGCGCGGCAGCAATGCAAACAATACTTCTACTACGTGATCGATAGTTTCAAGCGAATAGCGTATTTCCGTAGCCATGCATATCTCCCTACAGTTTTTTTAGTACTTTAAGCATTTGGCGTTCTTCTTTAGGCGCCTTCTGCTTCGATCCCTTTTGCTCTCCCCCTTCTTCCTCTTTGTAATAAAGGACTTGAGAAGCTTCCTGCATGAGCTGATCAAGCTCTAACGAGCTCTCATTTTCATGTAGTTTATGAGCCTCACCGGGTGCCTTTTGGAGCCCATGTACTCTTTCGACTCCTTTTTCTTCATTCATCAGCTTATAAAAATCAAGGGAATCAATCGAGGGCACTTTGTGACGAGCGGCAAAAGCATTAATTTGTCGGTCAGTTGTGACAATAAGCATCGGTTTTAGTACCTGTTCTTCAATATAGTGCTTAATCACCTCATCAGCACTTGTATGCCTGCCTGAATAAACTCTAATAACCGCGCCCCTTTTTTCGACGGTGGGTCTTTCATAGGGACCGGCATCAAATACTAAATAAACGGTATGCTTTTTTTTCTGTGCATAGTCTGCAAGTCGCGCCAAAAACCACGAGCGCTCTTTGTCAGTTATCCGACTTTTAGTAAAAATCTGCTTAATAATATTATACGCATCTATGATGATGTTCATACCACTCACATTTACCCTCACCGGCTTAAAAGCGGCTTGATAAGCCATGGGGGTTTTCTGGGTATTCAAATAAAAACAAACAGTTACCGCTTGAATGAGTATTCTACAATACCAGATATAGCAAAAGATAGACAAGCAGTTCTTGCAAAAGCTGCAAGCTCTTTGTAAAATCAGATACAAGTAACTAATCTCTACGCACTACGTAAAGGCGTTTTTGTGGCACAACTTATTATTATGCGGCAACGGATCAAGGCCGTTGAAACGATAAAAAAAATCACGCATGCTATGCGATTAATTTCTATGTCCTCGCATTCCCGCTTGCGCCATAAAAAGGTACATTTAGAGAATTATAAAAATGCCTTTCAAGCTTTATGGTCACGCGTAGCAGATAAGATGACCCCATCTGCTCATCACGCAACCACAAATAACCCGGCTCATCAACTGGTAATACTTGCCACCTCCCAAAAAGGACTATGCGGCACCTTCAACTCATCATTGTTTAAGTTTCTCGATCATGAAAACGTCCAGGAGCCCAATACGCAGTATATTGCCGTAGGCAAATATGCTATCGACTACCTAACACAACATAATAAAACTATACTCGCTTCATATAATAACTTTTCATCCTCAAACTTTGTAACGATAGCCCAGGCAATTACCAACATCATTGTGCAAAATCCGGAATTCTATGCATCAGTAACCATATTTAGCAATTTCCAAAAAAGTTTTTTTATACAAAGACCGCGCAAAACGGTTATTTACCCGTTACCAGAGGCAGCAGTGCCAGTACAATCACAAGAACAAGCCTCAGAATATCTTTTTGAGCAATCACCTGAAGAACTGAGCACGACCATCCGCCAACTTATGCTTACCGTAAGCTTAGAAGAATTATTGTTTGATTCACTGCTTGCAGAACAGGCTGCTCGATTCCTTTCAATGGACTCATCAACCCGAAATGCCGATAAACTGCTTATCTCAATGAAGCTCGAATATAATAAGAAGCGACAATCTGCTATTACTGCTGAACTTACAGAACTTGCCACAAGTATTATTTGATGATATGGCCAAGTCGTTTACCAGGGCTGTCTTATAAAAAAAATCTAAGTAAAATGTAGCTACTTAGGCCTACAATTGAGCATGGCCAAAAACGGAATTGCTTTCAAATGGCCGTTCTTCCCGATGGAGCGCACGAAGTGCGCGAATAAAGGGAAACGAATGGCCAGGGACTGAGCCGTTTACGCTTGGCCTTGCCAAACAAATTAAATTTATATATATTAAAATAGACAAATGGTTTAATTTTTATTGAAAGGCTCATCATAATGAACAAAAGCTTCGCAGGTTGTCCCTGGCTCATATAATCTCCCTTTTCTCTCTTCTTCCAAGCTTCCCCTTATTTTTTTAAATTGCATGTTCCTCGATTCACCTTGGCGTTGGTGATTCCCCTTTTTAATTATTTCCTCTAAGTCCAAATTTTTTCCGTCTGCGCTTTTAAAGAAAACTGCAGAACAGCTCGAACTGGCGGAAGTAACCAGTGGGCGCGCTATTGAACAAATTAGATCAGTTGAACTCATTATTTTAAATCGAAGGAACAGACTATGTTGAAATGTATAAAACCAATCACTCACATGACACTTGCTTTGCTTATCTATGGGTCTTTAAGTGGTATGGAACATTTAATTGAATCTACAGTCCAAAGAATTCATACACCCGCATTACTGAAAGATCTTCCACAGGGAATGATCACTTACATGCAGCAATTACCTCGCATAAGTCAAGCGGAGGAACTCGATAAGGCAGGCTGCATTCTCACCTTTATTAAGCTCTTCAGTAGCTGCCAACCCCAAGCACCCTGGCGAAGCAACATTATATACTAAGATCAATACCGCACTTGATAGCCAACAACCACTGAGGTTTATTCTCCTCGGCTTTTCGATGAAGTCCACCAACACTGAAAAAAAAGTCCTCTCTCTTGAGGTTGATCTTGCAGAACTGGCGGGAATGCTCACGCTTTACCATATGTGCAAGGAAATAGCATTAATCTATCCGCCTGGTGCAGAAATCATGCTTTATACTGATGAGCCTTTTCTTTGCGATATGAGTGCTATCGTCGAGCGGCATCTTGGCGAAACGCTGTATCAAAAAAATGAATTGGAATGCTATCAAAGGCAGATTCATGAGCTTGTCCGCTTCTTTTATCCAATAATTCAGATCGGTAAGATAAAAAACCTGCAAGAACTCTATGCCAAGGGGAAGCAAGAAATACCGGCAAGCCGCACCGACACTGATATCAACGATATGAAACGTTTCATGGCACAGGAGCTCAGCTTCAAGAGATTCGTGCAAGCAGCGCAAAAAGTTCTTTTCAAGGAGCTTGCAATAAAAGCCTGTCCGCAATTTGCGCAGTTGTCTTTCAGGGAGTTTAGCGATCATTGTTCTGCGGATAAATCTCTTAAAAAGCTTTACGCAGACATAAGTTCTCAATTGCATTGCAAGGAGCTTCTGAGCGCTACAGCGCGAAATTTAGCAGAATGCTATGCTCATGGAGCAACATGCTTGCGCACTCTTTTGAATGAGCAGGTACCGGGTTATGCATCGGCTATCCGCTTATCGGTAAGGCAGTCAACGGACATTGGCATCAAATTGGGAATAAACCTTATTCTTGGTTCTAGAGGCACGCCATGGCACAACGTCTTGGTGCTCAGCAGTAATGGGGCGTCTTTAGAAAATAAAGAAAACGCGCGTGGGGACTTTAAGGTATTTACGGCAGGTGGACTCAAACTTGGATACATCCAACAGGGGACGTAACTTGGCTTATAGGAGGGGCTGAAAAGCCCTTTCCCCTAAACTCAAAGAACCAGATTAAAGATCCTTGAGTTTTTTCACGTGTTGCATAAACTATAGTAAGAAAAATACGCATGTTTATACATATAATGTCAATCCATATAACGCATTATTACCCAAAGGATATTCATTGGACTTTAGTTTTCTTGGGCATTTCAATTATCTTGCGGTAGCGGTATCATCCATTATATTTTTCTTGATTGGCTCTGTTTGGTTTTCTGCATTATTTAGCACCATGTGGACAAAGGAATTGAAACGGCACAACGTCGTTATAAAAGAGCCAACAAAAACCGCCTTGCTCATAAAAATGTTGCTCACATTCGGCGCAAATGTTATGACTTCCAGTGCTATAGAGTACTTAGTGATTATGACTGGCTCAACAACGTTGCTATCTGGTCTGATTCTTGGAGTCATTACCACCCTCGGTTTTGCCGTAACCACACTCTCATCAGTTTTTGTATGGGAAGGCAGATCATTAAAACTTTTCTTAATTGACATAGGCTACCCTGCTCTGGGCATTATTACAGCGTCGATTCTTCTTTCATTATGGCGGTAGATAGCACAACACAAGGTCGCTTGACAATCATATTCTAGAATAAAACATGAAGGCAAAAAAAAATACTCAAAATCATAGCACGGAACCTGCTACTATCGCTCATCTAGAAATGCTTTTCATTGAAGCAAGGGACCCTCTCATAGCACAAGCCCAATCTGCCTATATGAGAGATCAATTTAGCTTCTATGGCATCAAAAAGCCTGTTCGAGCGCAATTGCAGAAAGAATGGCTTAAGAACTTCTCGCCAACTAATGAAGCGGAGCTTATCGCCCTCGTTGCAGCTCTTTGGCAAAAGCCTCAGCGCGAATTTCAGTATGCTGCACTTGAGCTTGCCCAGAAACATCATAAGCTGTGGTCCCCTGCCATTTTTGGTCTTTTCGAGCAACTCATCCGCGCTAAATCCTGGTGGGATAGCGTTGATACCATTGCATCGAATTTGGTGGGCAAGCTTCTTTTAAAATATCCTCACTTACAAAGCACTATGGATAGCTGGATAAAAGATGATAATTTTTGGATACGAAGAACAGCCCTTATTCACCAGCTTAGATATAAATCAAAAACGGATCACGAAAAGTTATTCTTTTATTGCACACTTACTATGCATGAGCAGGAGTTTTTTATTCGCAAGGCCATTGGCTGGGCGCTGCGTGAATATTCAAAAACAAATCCTCATGACGTACAAGCTTTTATTAACGCACATAAAGCGCAACTTTCACCGCTCAGCATCAAAGAGGCCAGCAAATACATTTAAAAAGGGATCCACGACCAAACAATATCAAAGGTATTGGAAGCAATCATCAAATGAGAAAGCATCCGGCTCCAACAGAAAGTCGTAGATCAAAATAATTTGAACACCAAGATCTCAAGATAGCAGCTCGTCTCTCGGTCTAAGAGGATAATAATTCAATCGACTGGTTCTTAATTATATATAAACTAGTAATGTTGATAGCTTTCAAAAAATTTTCATCGTGAGAAATAACAATCAAAGAGCCTGGGTAATGCATCAAAACTTGAATCACATGCTCTCTCGTTTCCAGATCAAGGTTATTAGTGATTTCATCAAGAATGAGGAGCTTAGGGGTCTTGGCAGCAATTTGTGCTAGCGAGAGCCGAGCTTTTTCGCCCCCTGAAAGCATGTGCACGTAGGCCGTTACTTCTTCATTTTTTCGAAACAGAAAATCATTTAGATGGCGTCTGATTTGAGTATAATGCAATGTTGGCACCTCATCCTGCATTGTTTCAAGAACGGTTTTATTTGGTTCGAGCGTACCATACTGTTGATCAAGATAGCCAATAGCTTCTTTACCTGGCACAGCCCAGCTGCCCGATGTTACCACCGCAGAATCCTGCAAGAGCGCTTTTACAAACGTTGACTTGCCTGAGCCATTATCGCCTAATAGGGCAACGCGTTCCCGAGCGCCAATGGAAAAGCTTATGTCGTTTAGCAGAAAGTCTTCCCCAGCGTATCCACATGCTCCTTCTCTTACAGTTACAACCACTTTAGCAGAGTCATCTGCTGATAAAGAGAAAGTTGGCATTATGACCTCGGGCACAAATAGGTTACCAAGCTCACTATCAATCTGGTCTTTAATTACCGCAACTTTAGACCGATTCTTACCAGCCGTACGGGATCCTTTTTCTTTCATAGCTCCCTTGAGAATTCGATCATTTTCATGCGCATTGGCTCGTTGGCTTTGCTCAGCCCGCTCCTGCTCAAAGGTGGCAGCAGCATGGACCTTTTTTTGTTGCTTCTTAAGGCTAGCAATCTTTTCAACTAATGCCTCATTCCTCAAAGCACGTTCATAAGCGTAATCATCATAATTGCCGGAAAAAATGGTAACTTTACCATTATCAATATGCCAGAGCGTATCAACGCATGCACGAAGAACCTCAACATCATGCGTTACAGCAATCAGAGTGCCCTGGTAATTGGACAACATACGTATAAGCGAACGCCGGTTACTTTGATCAAGGTGATTCGTTGGCTCATCTAAGAGCAGTATATTTGGATAAAGCGCTAAAGCCTGCGTTAGGGCTTCATTAAATCGCTGGCCCCCACTTAATGACTCAAACTGTTTAATGAGCTGAGGAACATACCCAAATGCTACATCCTCAGGAACACTTATCCGGCCGTCGCTTGGCTCAATAAGGCCCTGCAGCATGCTCAACAATGTTGACTTACCACTGCCATTTCGGCCAATAATGGCAATACGGTCTCCATAGGATATTTGAGAAGAGAATCCTTTAAAACAAACTTTGTGGGGAAACGAGAGAGAAACATTTTTAAGGAGGATAGGTTTATGCATCATGATAACCTCGACTGTCAGGGCTTATAAAACAAAATAGATACTATCAGATTTGATGTATATTTTTACGCCCTGGAATCAGGGCCTATCGAGATATGTTCATGATACGATCTAACTCCTTGATAATGAGATATGCTTTATACTACAACAACTTTCAATACAATCAACCCGAAATAATTGAGCCTTTCATCTTTTTCTAACAGCTTCTCGCGTAGAATGTTCCTGATTGGCATGATGCAACACTATCCTATTTTTATCCGGCCCCTTTATTTTTGTAACAACTTTTAAAGGCTTTTCAATAATAAGAGAGTATCCAAAGGCATCAATAAGCCTGATAAGTGTTTCTATGGTGATATTCTTTTTTTTACCCGAACGAATGCTTTGAATAACCGTTGGCGAAATGCCAGCTAAATCAGCAAGCTTTCTGACCGAAATTTCATCATCCTGCATTAGGGATATAAGAAGTTCAGAGAATAAAAGATTTCTGTATTCTTTTTCATAGTCCCTGCGTTCTTGAGGATCAAGGCTTTCCATAAAACGATCATATGTCGTGGTTATTTTTTTAGTCATAGTATAGACCTTTCTCTATCCGATCAATGTAATCATCTCTATTTCTCATAGCGCGCTCCTTTTCAGTTTCTGGAAATTTTTGTGATTTCTTTTCGAAGGCATTAGTAATAATAACTTTAGCATCCTTATTGAAAAAACAAAGGAATCGATCCGGTGATGGCTTAAATGCATATATTTGGTCACCTTCATATCGAAACTTTTCAACATTGTTAATTCTACCGGCATCTCCCATTAACTGAAACAATGAAAATGCTTTCTTTTTACGATCAGTTGTAAGACTTTCAAAATATTCCAGGCCATTACTTCTTGATCGCAAATCGTAATACCATTCAAGCGTAAATGCCCTGCCTTCGTATATTACAAATTCTTTTTTCATTAATGACTTTCATTTTATTGTACAACTTTAGTGACACAAAATCAATAGACCTTAAAATAAAAATGGTGCAATTGACATCAAACCCTTTCAACGTCAATTAATTTATCAAAAGATTTATAAAACGCAATTTTTTAAAATAAATTCAAAAAAAATTAGAAGGGGCATACTGATTGTATTTTTTTGACAGAGCTCGAGCTCTTATAAATTTGGCTATCAGATAATCGCATTTAGCGTTTTTTATTTTTAATGCTCTGCAAATCACTAATCAACGGCAGAATTGAAACTTCCTCGCACGGAAAAAACTTTACATTTTTTCGCCTAGGAACGAATAGCAGCTTGATTAGACGTTCGGTTGTCCTGTGCTGAAGTAATTCATTGCAAGAGCTAACTGCATAAAATCTGAGGGAATGAAGAAAGCAAGGATTCCGAGAAAAACAAGTTTTATCGCTCGTTTTCACTGCTCACAATGCGAGCAGCTGCACCGAGTACATTAAGTTTTTCTATCATCCCCTGATACCCTCTTTTAAGATGGTGCACGCCCGTCATTTTGGTCTGCCCTTCAGCAACTAATCCAGCAAGAACCAATGCATATGCTGCACGAATATCAGAAGCAACAACTGCGGCACCATAGAGTTCATCAACCCCGATGATGGTTGCCATCTGCCCATCGGTGGTTATTTGAGCACCCATTTTTTGCAGTTCACGTGTATGAACCAATCGATTTTCAAAAACCGTTTCATACACGGTGCTCGTTCCTGATGCTAAGCAGAGTGCGGTCATCATGGGAGCCTGCAAATCAGTAGGAAAACCTGGATAAGGCATTGTTTTAAATGATACCGCATGAGGATTTTCGGTTGCTTTAAACCAAATACCAATGCCATCGATGCCACGGGTAACCTGATGCCCCATTTCTTCTAATTTTGCTAAAAACACATCCATGGCAAATGCAGGTGCCTGTGGTAATGCAATTTCACCACCCGTTACCGCTGCTGCCAAAAGCAAAGAGCCCGCTTCCAGGCGGTCATACATGATGTGATGCTCTACCGCGTTCAACGTCTCCACTCCATGAATTTCGATAGTTGATGGCGGCTTTATCTGTATATTAGCGCCCATCTTTTGGAGTATATCGATTAAATCGAGCACCTCAGGCTCGATAGCAGCATTAATAATCCGAGTAATACCCTTTGTAAGTACCGCAGCCATAATAATATTTTCTGTAGCACCCACGCTTGGATACTCAAGGACATGGGTAGAAGGCATAAGGCGCTCAGCTCGCGCCTCAAGGAATTCCCCCTTAGGCAATATAGAGGCACCCATGCGAGCAAAGGCTTTCAAATGAAAGTCTATCGGTCGCGCCCCTAAAACACAGCCTCCAGGCAGAGCAACTTCGGCTGCGCCAAAACGAGCAAGCAAAGGCCCCATAACCAAAATCGAGGCCCTCATTTTTTTCATAATTTCTGGCCCTACCCTAAAGCTGCGCACATTACTCGTATCAATAGAAAGGGTGTTGTTCGCTTCATCCACAGTAACGTCTGCCCCCAGTGAGGTAAGCAAACGAATCATATGCAGCACATCTTCAGAAAAAGGCACATTCGTCAGCTTATTTTTCCCACTTGTAAGGATCAGAGAAGCCATGATGACTAACACCGCATTTTTTGCCCCTATAAGATCCACCGCCCCGCGCAAAGGCTGAGATTTTTCAATCAGAACATACTCAGTTGACATAGTGATTCCCTACATTAAAAATGAAAAATTGTTATACTTTTCTAGTATAGCTTGTAAGACACCATTGGAAAACTCCCTCATTACACAAGGGCACAGATCAGCTATGAATCCTTCAAATAAGTCGCAACAAATACCAGACCAACAGAAGTTAAACGAACGTAAGAAAAAGCCGTTTCTTCGCCATCCACTGTTTTGGTCGCTTTTTATTATTACTTCACTTTGCGCTGGCATAGTAAGCTATTTCTACTTTTCTACAGCAATCCCCCTGGTGGATCTTAAGATCTCAATGAACAGGGCCGAAGCGTTTTCAAAAGCATCCACGCTTGCGGAAAAATACCACCTTGGTCCGCAGCAGTACAAAGAAGCTGCCTACTTTAACACCGATAGCGATACGCAAAATTACATTGAACTCGAACGAGGCGGAGCACAGGCGTGGAGATCATTTCTGGGCAATCAGTATTATCATCCTTACACATGGCTTGTACGCCATTTCAAAGAAGGCGATACCAATGAGGTATATTTTAAATTTACGCCAGAAGGAAAACCGTACGGCTTTACTGAGACCATTGCCGAATCAGCTCCAGGCGCAGCGCTTACAAGCGAGGAAGCTCGAGCGCGAGCTGAGCAATTTTTAACCCATGAATGGAATACTGAGATACAATCATATAAATTAAAAGACAGTCGTAAGGAAGTACGTGCCACAGGCCGCGTGGATCATACATTTATTTTTGAAAAAGAGCTGGATAACCTGGGGGACGCGCACTATCTGCTTACGGTTGTTGTCACTGGCGACAAAATTACCACCATCGATCATACAATTGATATTCCAGAAGCATTTACACGATCGTTTACAAATATACGGGCATTAAATGATATCATTTATCACTATGCATCCATTGTTATCTATCTTATCTACCTGATACTCGGGTGCCTTGGCGCCATACTGTTTTTGCTCAAAAAAAACTGGCTTTTGCCCAAACAGGCAGTATATGCCGGTGTTGGCCTTGCACTTTTCCAGCTCCTTGCAGGACTCAATCAATTCCCTTTTTTATGGTTTGGCTATGATACCGCTCAATCAACTCAAACATTTTTATTTCAGAACTTTTTAAATCTGATAGTTGAATTTATAGCCTGGTCGGCTCTCTACACGACAACATTTATAGCTGCCGAAGGACTTACGCGCCGCGCATTCGGCGGTCACATGCAGCTCTGGAGCGCTTGGAAGATTCCCGCCGCAAGTTCGTACACAATGCTTGGCAAAACAATAGCAAGCTACTGTATAGTTGCTCTATATATGGCTTTTATCGTCCTTTTATATGCCATTGGGATGCGCTACTTCGGTTGGTGGAGTCCCAGCTCAGCCCTCACTGACCCTAATATATTGGGCACCTATATTCCCGCCCTTGGAGTACTTTCAAAGTCACTATCTGCAGGCTTTTGGGAAGAAGCCATTTTTAGAGCTGTACCTCTTGCCACCGCTGCTCTTATTGGCAGAAAGATCGGTTATCCAAAAACACTGATAATTCTTGCTCTACTTATTCAGCCAATCATATTTGGAGCAGCACATGCAAATTATCCATCTCTTCCTTCATATGTACGCATATTGGAGCTTTATTTGCCGTTTTTGGGCTTCGGGGTACTCTATCTGTTGTTTGGATTAATACCTGTCATTATTGCTCATGTTATTGTTGATGCCATCCTTTTTTCTTTACCCCTTTTTGTTTCAGATGCCCCGGGCATGATGCTTCAACGCGCTCTGGTTATTATCGGCTGCGCTTTACCTCTTCTTATCGTTATATTTAGCCGATTAAAAACAGGACGCTGGCTTGATATGCCGGCTGCATTTTATAATGGCGCATGGCAACCAGTACCGGCAACTCTCCCGTTTGAAAAACCTGAGTCCAACATTATTAAAGGAGCTCGGGAGCCGTTTTCAAAAAGGCACATCGCGTCTTTTATCGGCTTAGGCGGACTCAGCCTCATTGCATGGGGATGCTGGAGCTCTTTTAATTTCATGATGCCTTCTTTAACCATAACCAAGGCGGATGCTATTCAGGTCGCATCCCAAACCCTCCAAGAAAAAAATATAACCTTGGATCCTTCTTGGCAGTATATGCCAAGCATATTTTCACCAGGAGAAAATCTTGATGAAGCCGCTCAACACCTTTTTGTTTGGCAACACTATGGCAAAGATAGCTATAAAAAGATTCTTGGAACCTATCTTGCCACCCCTGCTTGGGTTGTTCGGATTGCCCGTTTTACGGGTGATTTAAAGGAGCGGGCAGAAGAGTTCCAGATGCGCGTTAATAACAGCGGCATCGTAAGAACTACTCACATTCTCCCACAAACGGCACCTGGAAAAAAAATAGATGAACAAACGGCACGAGCCCTGGCCTTAGAGTTTATAGCAAAAACCTACCATCTTAGTGATCTGCATGAAGTTGCAGCACAGTCAGATGCATTGCCCAATCGCGTCGATTGGTATTTCACTTTTGCTCAGCCCGCAGTTTTATCAGAAAACCAAGAAAGCAAGAACCTTGCGCGTATAGCTGTGGTGATAGCCGGTGATACTGTTACTGATGCTACAAGAGTAATCCATATACCCGAAGACTGGAGCCGCACACAAAAAAAGCGAAAAGCCCTTACTGATTGCATTGCCACGTTGCGCTGGTTTGCCTGGTTTATGGTGATTATGCTTGGTGCTCTTCAAGGGGCAATCCTCTGGCGCAGAGGCCAGCTTAAAATAAAAAGAATGCTCATAGGTGTAGGACTCTATGCTGCATTTTCCCTGCTCATAATGGTTCTTAACTTTCCTCAAACCATCGCCACTTTTAGCACAGCAAAGCCACTCGTACTTCAAATAGGCTCCTATTTTCTTCTTGAAGGTGCCAAGATAATATTCGAATCACTCATTATAGGTATTCTGGCGGGCGTTATTCTGAGCACCAAGGTTATCTCAGCCATTTCAAAATATCAAAAAATTATAGCCGGTGTTGCCGCTGGCCTGTTTTGGAGCGCCAGCATGATACTTATTCAAGCGTATGTATACCCCTCATACCCTTGGTTTCCTAACCTTGCAGGCGCAGGCTCTTTCGCGCCATGGCTGGTTTTTCTGTGGCGCTTTTTGGTGCCATTTATCAAACAGACAGTCTATGCCGAAGTGCTGGCCTATTTTGCTTCGGGATCGAGAAATAAAGCAATCCTGGCCCTGATAATTTCTATCCTGCTCTTTACGCCTTATGATGCAGCAGCCAACCTAAGCCAATGGCTTGTTGCAGCACTCATCGTGGGATCCATGATAAGCGCACTCTACCTTTTCATTGTGCGCGCTCAGCCAAAAACGGTGCCTATTCTTACTGCAGTTCCCTTCGTGTTGGCGCTTATTAAGGAGGGAATCGCCCACGCGTTGCCCGGCTCTCCCCTAACTTGTGGAATAACAGCCCTTGCTGTTGTTTTAGCGGCTTTTCTTCTCTCGGGCTTTGGTGATACGAAGGCAGAGCACCATTAATAATAGACTGAATTTATCAAATCATTTACAAAAAGGGAAAATCCGCTATAATATTTCTATATGAAAAACAATATAGAGAGGACCTCATGCTAAAAATTATCACACCAATTCTTTCCACATTCTTATTTGTATCCAGTTTATTATGCATGGAACGTGACGTAGTGATGCTTGATGATCAAAGCGAGGAAGAAATTACCATTGCTCAGCCAGTCGCAGGCCAAGATGATCAAGTTGCTGCCATCGCACCTGAGCAAAGTGATGAAGAGGAAGAAGAAGAACAAGATGTGCAAGCGGTAATCGTTTATGGAGCTGCAGCCACTGGAAATTTAGTCTATCAAGATCTTGCTAATCTGCAAACTACCATAACCACTCTCACAGCTCAAGTAAACGCTAATGTGCCAAACAGAATACCATTTCATCAGCCTGCTGTTCCGCGTCAAACACTGCCGCTCGGGATCCCGCTTATATACGCTGCACGTAATGCAAAAGATCTATTTGCACAATCGGACCCTGGCGCCGCTGATTTGAAATTAAGCAGAAAGTATTTCTCCTTAATTGGTGTCATTGACAGACTTTATGTCGCCCTGGTTAAAAATTTGCACGCCGAAATCATCGAAATTATTGCATTTTCACAGACACCTATGAATGCGGTACAGGCAGCACAATTGATTGCAAGGCGTGATGCGGCAAGAAATAAATATGATCTACTCGATAATGACATCCAAGGCTTATCTAATCAAACAGCTGTATCATTAGGTGACATTACTCCAGCTCAGGACGGTTTATTGGCAAAGCTTGTCGAAATTCACCACCTATTACAGCCACTCTACCAACAATAAGTATACAAATCGGGGGCTTTTCAGCCCCCTCCTAAAGAAGAATCTGCATTCCTCTGAGAGCACTCACTCCAATCTGTTCTAAAATTGAATAAATTTATTAAACTATTTACAAAAGCCTTCGAAATGTTATAATATTTCTATATGAAACAATGTAACTTACGAGGTCCTCATGATAAAAACTATTGCTACAATTATTTTACCTGTTTTTTTTGTGTCAAGCCTGTTAAGCATGGATGAAGTGATGACTTCTATTGCCTCCCAAGCTACAACATCAACTATGCCTGTAACGGCAGCCGCATATGAGGCCAATGAAAATCTAGATTATCAAGAGATAGGCGGCATTAAAAGAGAGTTAAATGATCTCATTGCGCAGGCACGAAGGAATCAGATTAGAGGATTGCCATTGGTACAAGCAGCACACGCTCTAAAAGTCCGTGCTGTAGATGCTAGACCAGGGGCAGGTGAAACGAGGCTCATGCACCTTTACAAAGACATACCTCACCGTTTTGGTATTTTATATGAGTTGATCATTAATGATTTGGAAACTCAAGTTCGTACGTTACGCATTTGGGCAGCTGCAATTCCTCAAAACAATGCACAAGTACGGCGGATAACGGCGGGACGAGATGATGCACAAGCACAAATCAACCTACTTATGAATGACTTATTCCCCACTGAACAAGTGTTATTTCAAAAATTAACTGCTATTCAACAACAATTACAGCCACTCTATCTACCGTAAAAAATGAAGGCACCCAAAAGGTGCCTCTTTTACATTTAAAAAAAGGACTCATATGAAGCAGATAGTACTCGGCATATTTCTCACCATTACAGCCTCCCTTGGAGCGGCAATACCTGCCGCTGAATTACCTTCGATATGCGATCAACAATATGCAGAAGAAACGGAAAGCGTAATCAGGCAGGCTGCAGGATTTGCAGGAGAAAATGTACTCAAGGATTATCGCGATTATATGATTCTTCTAAAACAATTTGAAGACCTGCTTTTTAAGGTCCATGAATTTGAGAGTAATATCTCTGCCCTTACCACTGGCACGTTGGCACGACTACGAACACCTGCTACCAAGTATAATGCCTGCAGAAACGAGCGGGTACTAAATCCATCCATTACTGGCCAAGTTTGCGATGCTACTTATGCTCTATACATGCAAGCAATACTTAAAGAGCTTGCCTCAAGCCAGGATAAAAATAATGTGGAGAGATATAAAGAGCATATGATTCAACTTAAACATCTTGAGGATGTACGTTTTCGAATACATACCTTCGAAACTCAAACGAAGCTGTCGTATGTTTCAACGTTACGAGCAGCTCTCACGAACTATCTTGGCTGTCGCGATTTGATTACCAGAACAAAGGCCAGGCTTCAATCGCCCGGCCAAACTTCAACTATCAGGTAAACTGAAAATATTTCATTTTATACTTTAAGTACTTTCATGCTCCCATCTGAATTGACAACAACTTGAACTGCAGATGCTTCTTCTATTTCACTTTCATCTGTTTGCCCGTTATTGTATGAAGAAAAATATGACATAACATTTGTTGGTTTAAGTCGGGTACCAATCAGGCCAACTCCTGAAGTGGTGGCAATAATAAGTTCATTGCGATCAGATAACTCAAATCCCCGCCCCCTATCTTGCATACGGGTTGCCCTTTTTCCCATGTCAAAAACCTCACCTGGCTTGATTGATCGCAACTCAGCATAGCCAACTTCGCCAGAGCGGTGCGCATTAAAAAAAACATATGCCTTACTCCGATTTTCTATGCTTTTTACAAGAGAAGCCCCTTTCTCCATCGCATTTAATGAGCTAGTTAAGCCCAAAAGGGCCACAAATAAAAATATTTTATTTTTCATCGAACTCTCCTAACGTATAATACAACTACCACAAAATTGTTTCGAAATGCAATTGACATGCAGGTAAAAAACCTCCTTTATGATTGAAATTTAAAAATTATTACTACATTATATTATAAAATATTTCAAATAGAAAAAGTATATAGTTTTATATAGAAAAGATTTGAGTTTGTCACACTGCGATAAATGTTTCAAGAAAAGAATTCCATCCACTCAATTGCGCACAGAGATTTTTAGTATAGGACGTATCACAGTGATTAAAAGGAAAATAGATCGAGCAGCCGCGCGCAGAAGGGCATGATGCCCCTGCCGTGGATGCAATAATCATACGCTGATGCAGCTCAATAGCGCTCAATAATGATATTTTTAATAACTCAAGTTCATCGCTTGTCTCTAAGACGGACACTTCCTCATAAAGAGCATTAAAAAAAGCATAGAGATCAGCATACATCGGTATAAAACAAAAGCGCTGATTTTTTTGGCGCACCAAGCAGAGCAGATCATGAAACTCATTTTTATAGAACCTCAAGCAGCCATGCAGATGGCGCACAACTTCACGGAGAGATTGCGTGAACTCGTCAACAAGGCTCAGATCGTATGCAGATAAACTAAATATGCTATGTTGCTTGCCTCGTTGGCTTTTCTCATAGCTATATACTATATCTCGTGCAACCAAAAAAGGACTGCTATTTCGTTCTGCAGCATTAATAAGTTCTGCATAATCCCATCCATCATTTTCCTCGCAGTCCTGCGAGCCAATCATCAATCTGGCGCACAAGCGCAGATCATGGGCGATCTCAATCATACCCATATGGCAGGCATCAAAGCCAATAATATCAATCATCCTTCCCTGAAGTGCATTTGTCAGGATCTCTGAAAGCTGTGAAGACGAAACAGGGCTTTTTGCAGCTCCCGGGACTAACAATTCGACCACTGACCGTTCGGTCGCTGACCATTCGCTCGTTGATGCCGCTGATCGTTCGATCGTTGGTCCTACAGTCAGTGCCTGTTTAGTAATCGACCGTTCAGTCCTCGACTGTTCAGTCCGCGACTGTTCAGCGGCTGGCTGTTCGGCCGTTGACCGTTTGGTCATTGACCCTTCAATCGTTGACCCTACAGTCAGTGCCCCTTCGGTCATCGACTGTTCAGTGCCCGACTGTTCAGCCGCTTGTTGGCCAGTCGCCGTCCCTAAAAAAAGAGCCTTATGATTGCAGCATTCAAATATCAGACCCGAAAACAGCTCATTTTTTCGCATTCGATACTCAGCATAATAAGAGTCTCCCTCATCCGGCTCATAGAGCCAGCGATTTAACCTCGCATTGTAGATAGGCTGAAGAATTCCTGATCCGTGGCCAGACAAAATCAGCATGGTATGTTCCGCGTCTGTAATTTCAAAAAACCACGAGCAGAACTCCTGAAGGCTGCTGTAAGGATCCAGCAAGCACTTCTTTGTAAGCTCATGCAATCCTGAGGTATCTACCTGATAACGCGTAGCACTATCGGCAAAATGCGCTTCAACAAAAATCTGCAGGCCTGAAGCATTTTTTCCAGATAAACTTGAGACGAGACTATCAAGCGCGGCAGCAGCCGGCTTGCTCAGCGAGCCCTCTGCTTGCATGTATATACCTATCGCCCATTTTGAGCGAGCTTCCAGATCAGCACCTAAAAGCAGGCTTAAAAAAAAATAAAAAAGCATCTGCACTTTTGCATAATTTCTGTTAGACTGGATGTACATTTTTTTAAAATAGTAGGTCTTCATGTTTTTAGTAATTCTTTTATACGCACTTTTTGGCTTCACCTTTACCCTGGGTAAGATTACGCTTTTTTATGCTCGGCCCTTTTTTATTATAGCAAGCCGCATGCTTCTTGGCGGCGGTGGCCTCCTTGTGTACCTCTATGCTAATAAGCATATACGATGCAAGCCCCAAATGAAAGATTGGCCCTATTATACTCAAGTTGCTCTGTTTGGTATATTTCTGCCCTACAGTCTTCGAGCCTGGGGACTTCAGTACATGACATCAACAAAAGCGGCATTTATATTCACGCTCATGCCCTTCTTTACGGCTCTTTTTGCCTACTTTCTCCACAAAGAAAAACTCAGCTTTCGTAAATCAATAGGTTTACTTATCGGTTTCGTGGGTATGGTGCCTACTCTCTTTACTACAAGTTCCCTGGAAGAATTTGCAGGGTCAATAGCTTTTTTCTCACTACCAGAGCTTGCCATGCTTGGGGCAGTGGCCTGCTTTGGGTACAATCTCATTGCACTACAAAAGCTCGTTAAACATCGTGGTTGTCCGGCAGTTCTTGCAAACGGAATAAGTATGCTTCTTGGCGGCTTTCTTGCTTTCAATGCATCTATGCTTGTAGAACCACAATGGATAATCGGGGATGCATGGACCTTTGCAGGTCTTCTTGCCCTCCAGATTCTCATCAGCAATTTGATTTGCTCAAACCTGCAAGCAAGCCTCCTCAAGCATTATAGCCCAACATTTCTTGCGTTCGCCGGCTTTTTAACGCCAATTTGTGCAGCTATTTATGGGCGGTTTCTGCTTAATGACGAGCTTTACGTACACTATTTCATTTCTTTTGTTATGGTGCTGATTGGCCTCATTATTTATTACTATGACGAGGTAACAAGGCATAAGCAGTTGCCCAAAGATATGGTGCTTGATCCAAAGGAATTCTAGAAATTACGCAATTTGCGCCGGAAACTATTCAAACTCAAATGGGCAGATAAAGTCCGTAGTCCTAATTTTGGGCTATCAAGCTTTCCCAATGAGCTGTCAGCTCAGATAACTGCTTTTTGGTAGCATCTAACTTTTCAGACGCCTCATCCCATGCCTCAGAACCATATTTTTGTTGACCAAACACATTATTGAGCTTTAGAATCTCACCTTCTAAGCGCGAGATTTTTGATTCTGTCGATGCAATTTCCTTGCGAAGATTATAACTGTCTTTAGAAGTTTTTGGCGCTTGCGCTTGAGGCTTAGGCACACTGGCCGCTTTGGGCTCATTGCCTTGCTCAAGTGCCTTTTTTGCATACAGATAACTTTCATAAGTTCCAGGATATGCGTGTATGCCTTCCGGAGTAAGCTCCCAAATGCATGTAGCTATGCCTTGTAAAAAACTATGATCATGAGAAACAAAAAGAATGGTGCCCTGATAAGCTTTTAATGCCTGTAAAAGCACATCTTTTGCGTACAAATCAAGATGGTTAGTAGGTTCATCAAGCAAAAGAAAGTTTGCCTTTTGTAAAAGCACTTTTACCATGGCCACCCTGTTGCGTTCTCCCCCGCTTAAAACGGAGATTTTTTTATGGATGGTGTCGCCACTAAATAAAAAGCATCCCAAAAATGTACGTATCGCCGCTTCGGTTGCATCAGGGATAGCCTGAAGAACTTCCTCATACACCGTATTATTGGCATTCAGAGCACGCATCTGGTCTTGCTCAAAAATAGCATATTGCACGTTGGTCCCAAACTGTATGGTTCCGTGGGCCAATTTTAGCTTTCCGGTGATCAGGTTAAATAACGTCGTCTTACCTGTCCCGTTAGGAGCTACTAAGGCAACTCGTTCACCTCGTTGTACCGTTCCGTTGACGTTTTGAAAGAGAGTGCGTCCCTCAAATGAATGCTGCACATTTTGGACTGACAATACCGTATTTCCTGGCCGGGTGGTTGGCGGGAATGTCAGTGATATGGTTGGCAACATCGGTTCGATTTCGATGCGTTCTATTTTATCAAGCTGCTTGATCATACTTTGAGCCATTTTTGCTTTTGAGGCAGATGCCCTAAAGCGATCAATAGTCGCTTGCTTACGCGCAATATCTTTTTGCTGTTTGGTGTATGCCGAATGAAGCACTTCCAGTTGTTGCTCGCGTACTTTCAAATAATCGGACAAATTGCCGCGGAAAAAGATAGCCTTACCGCTTTCTAAGGCAAGAATATAATCGCACGCCTGCTCCAAATAATGCCTATCATGGCTCACCAAAAGGAAACCAAAACGACCTTCCTTTAAAAAATCAAAAAACCATTCTTTAGCAGGAAGATCAAGATGGTTAGTGGGTTCGTCAAAGAGGTAAAAATCTGCCTGTTCGAGCAATAACTTGGCAAGCACAAGCCTCATTTTCCATCCTACACTCAGCTCGGCAACCGGAGCAGCATACTGGGCCAAACTAAATCCAAGTCCCTTTAAAATCTTTTCTGTACGCGCCTGAGCTTGGGCCATATCAAAAGAAGAATTCTGTTCTTGTAACGCGGCATAGCGCTCTAACAGATCCCCCGTATCAGTGCCATCAGCTAGTTTTTCCTCAAGCATTTGCTTCTCTTTTTCAATCGCTACAGATGCTTCAAAAACAGATAAAGCCTCATCAAAGACCGTTTTGGTCGAAAGAATAACCATTTCTTGCGGCATATACGCTATTTTTTTATGACGATCAAGCGTAATAGTCCCTTCATCAAACCGAGCTTGGCCAGCTATAATTTTAAGAAGCGTAGATTTGCCCGTTCCATTGCGGCCCAAAACACCAACGCGCTGATTCTGCCCGATGGTAAGCGATATATCACTAAAAAGCATCTGCGGCCCAAATGACAGGCTCGCATCTTGAATATGGATCATATAAGGTTCTCATTAGAATTAAAATTCTATTTTTAATTTCTATAATGAGTATAGCAAAGCTTCAACAGAACGACAAGGCGGCGTAATGAAAAGCCCTAGCGTGGGCCATTGATTTTCCTGATCCATTTTTGATAAAATAAGTCAGCAGCTTATTTAGTGATTTTTTAGGAATCGTTATGCGTATACTACCGATTATTTTAATTGTTTTGGGCATAGCCATATGGTTTATAGCATATTCACCCTGGCAGATTCTGTCTGACAGAAAGATAGATATTCAGCTCCGTCGTGCAGCCGAGGCAGGTAATCTTTCTGAAGTGGAAAAAATACTCGACGAAGGGGCCCGCATCGATGCCGTAAATTGGAAAAGCGGCTATACAGCTTTGTATCTTGCTATTGAGGCGGAAAATGTCCCTCTAGTCGGATTATTATTAAGGCGGGGTGCAAGTGTTTCTAAAAATGTAATGAGTAGCTCACCCCTAGATCTTGCCATAAGACGTTATCGTGAGGATGAAAGTAGAGGATGGAGTACCCAGAAGGCGAAAGAAATAATAGAATTGCTCTACAAGGCCCATGGCGTAACCAATTGGCATCCGCTTATTGAGGTTGGGATCATCCTGAACGACAAGGAAATGATAAAGGACATACTTAAAAAAACGGACGTCCAAAAGCTTAAACCCGCACAAGTAGCGCACTTGTTCGAAGCACTCACTTATCATGCTGATGTAAAGATGCTCGAATATGTGCATCAACAAATCCCTAATCTTACTAGCCTAAAAAGTAATGATGGCTTGCTCGTGCATTACGCTATAAGAGGTGGAGATCAAGCGATCAGTGATTATGTAATACGCCATTCTCCTGATATAAATACCAAAGATCGCGCCCGCAATACTCCTTTGCATGTTGCGATTAAATATGAATCACCCGACACCGTGAAACTCTTATTAGAACGGGGCGCCTCTCTGCAGGAACTCGGGGCTGAGGGGGAAACTCCCCTAGAACTTGCTAAAACACTTGGCGAAGAAGCACAGCAAAAAGTTGCAAAATATCAGAAAGAAATCGAAGACAATGCAGAAATCCTGAAGTTATTACAGGCACAGAAGCCACAATAAGTAGTGAAGAGTCCGAGAGTCCCCTCGAGCACATACCATATCGTTTGCCAGCCAGGTGCAGTTTTCGCTTAGTGTTAGAGAACAACTATTGCGCACGCATGAGCCAGAGTGGTACATTTAATTATGAGAGGCAGCACATCAAAGGGGACATCATGAAAAACTATCTCATTTTCCTTGTTCTAATACCAGGCATCATTGTTGCCTTAGCAGATCCAAGTCGCGAAATTGAAGAAGCTTCAGATAAACAAAAAATTGATACGCTCTATAAAAAAACTCGTCGATGCAAGACTACACGGTATCGTAATACTCACGGATCCATCGCTCAGGATTGCGATGTCGTATATTTCCATCCTTAAATGCTTTAATAGCCGCATTAATACAGCGATGCAAATCAGCGTCTCTACGTGAATCATGTAGATCGATAGGAATAAGCTTATCCCCTTGAACGATAATATTGCCAAGCACAAGATCATTATGATCAGGATGAGTTTTTTTCATAGTCGCAAGTTGCTTCCTAATCGACACATCTTCTGGATACACGCCTTTAAGCATAGCAAACGTGACCAAATTAATGCCATCAACCCATTTGAGAGGACGCTCAAGTCCTTTTTTATTGAAGAACTTTTCGCTAAAAGTGCTTCTAACTTGGTACTTGGGTTGCGTACTTACGGGGCGATCCTTTTGAGTAAAGCGGGCTATATCCAAGCCCGTTTTTGGTTTATGAGAGAGGTAAAGTTCATTTCCATCACTGCTTGCAACGAGCGACATCTTTTTCTTCTTAAGCTCATTTTGAAACTTAGATTGAGTCGCCTCTATAAAAACATAATCTCCCAACTTAACTAAAGCATCAATATATTTGGGACCAGCTGTTCGCATCAGCGGGCATAGGTCATGCACTAGAACCACATCAAAATGCTCGCATCTTCCCAGTGTAAAAAAAGACTCGTACTGTCCATTTCGAGGCGCCAATACGGTAATATTAGTATGCTTGTCCGCCATTATTTCCTGAACCACATCCTGGGCGCCACCTTCAACCAGCAATGCAACAAAAATCGCTTTGCAGATAGGTGCTAACTCAAAAGTATAATCTGCAGTAGATCTCCCGATTTCTAAAAAGGTAATCCGCCGTTTAAAATTCTTAATAACATCAGTGATAGCAGCCAAATAAGGCGGCTCATACTGCTCATTTAGCTCATCCTTCGAAACAGCATCCTCCTGCGCAACAGATTCTGCTGCCAGCAGCTGTCCGCTACCTAAAAAGATAAGTATTCCCAGCAATAATTCTCGTTTCATCGTAAATCTTTCGCTCACACAATATACCAATATTCTCTCTTAGTTTTCACACTATAAACCATACTTTACACGCACTGCAATATTTGAAAAGAGAAATTTAGAATCAGACCCTTTTGCAATTGAAAGGTAACATGACATAATGATTATCATGCAAATAAAAATAAAACAATAGTTGAGGGTTCAATTATGCAATTTTTAAAACCAGCATTTCTTTCGTTTTTTATTTTGGTACCATTCCAAGTCTTACCAGAAACGTGGGCTGAAGGCCTTTTTAAAAAGCCTCTTGTTGGCATGTATACCGCCATAAAGAATGAAGTCTCCCCCTATTTTAAAGGGTGCACAAAAGGAGACTATATCTTGTTGGCAGCAGCGGGTACCTCTCTCATAGCTGCAACCATGTTATGGCAAAAGGAGGTTAGATCTTTGCAAAGCAGGCAGGCGGAGTATGATTCACTTCAAGCTATTAAATCGTCTGTTGATGGCCTCGTGGAAAGGTATAGCGAACTAATAAATCTTACCGGTGATGATCTCAAAAACCAGGTAAGCATGTACAATCGAATAAAAAAGAGCTTATGTAAGGCCGAAGAGGCCAAACGCCTTGCAGCAGATATCGGCATTTTAAAACAACATAGAGATCATTTAAATCAAAAGATCAGTAATAATCGGACCTCTTATGAAAACAGCTCTAATGCGTGCTCAATTATTATTAAAATAGATGCGCTCCTTTCCACACTTGAAACCGTTCAACTTCTCATTGGGCCGCTACGCCTTCTTGCAAACGCTGAATCTTTAGTAGACGAGCTTTTAAAGCGGTATCATCATGAATTTACTATACTAAATACCTTTCCACCTTCGGAATCAAACGCATTAGAGGAAAGAATTCAAAGACTCTGTGAGTACATCGCCCTAAAGTCGGCAAATAGGACTGATAAGTGCGCTTATCGCTACGAATTAAGTGATGACAGGGCGAGCATTGCACTTTACAAGGAGCTCCTTGAATGCCGCATAAATCGTTGGAAAAAAGATAAGCAAAAAGAAGCTCTTGTCGGGCAAGCACAAAGGCTCTTAATCCTGCTGACAGAGATAGAAGTATCTTTTGCACAATTGCTGCCTCACCTTCGTTTTCTTGATATACAGACTTTCTTGCATGCCTTATTACCTGTAGAGCAGAATCTCTATAAGCTCTATTTGCATGCAGCAACTACAAAATCACCCGATTGCAAACATCTATTGCAAACAATAGTAAAAGCGCGATTTCCGTATGATGCACATCCTTACACGCATTATCTTCATTGGCTACGCCACGAGGGTAGTAATCTTGCAAGATACGTCCAAGCGCTGGGCACCTTTCAGCCACTCCCTTTCCAAGCTAAGATCATTAATGAAGCACATGAGACGCTCAATACGATGCATAGTATTGAGAAAAATATTATTGAAACTCCGGCTTATATGTGCGAGGTTCCGGCGCCATTATAAAGACTACATGCTCCTCGTGATGGCCTTTTTCATCGAGCAGAGCTTCATCAGGAAGAAGGCGTCTTCGGGGACTTGTATCCGTAAAAAGCTGTTGTGTCATTAACAATAAAAAATTTCCCATGCTAAAATGAGCAAATTAAAGACCGCTAACTCAAAGGACCCCAAGATGAATGTTCTTCAGACAAATAAATTGCTTTTTTGGATCTTGATATGCTTAATTTCCTCCAATAAACAAAGTATCTGCATGGACCAGGCTGAAACGGTACAAGCCGCTATAGACTATGCAGCGGAAGGTGCTACGACAGCCCGAGTCCTCAGTGATCAGTTTATTAAGGTCACAAAATGTTTTTTCACTAACCAGCCCCCAGCGGAAGACCCTATTGCTGCGGTGCAAACCGTTATAAACAAGCAAGATGCGCTCTTTCTTAATCTTTTCCCTGCTTTATATTCTCGATCGTCAACGTGGGAAATGTATCAGACAGCGCTTGATCAATACAAATCTTACACAGAGGCAGTACTCAGACATCTAGTAGCTTTCCAAATAGATCAAGCTCTTGTTGAATATCAAAATCATGAAAACTACGTAGCAGTACTCTCAATCACGCAAATGATGTTTAAAAACATCACAATTCATTTTAGTGGATTAGCACATAGAATATTTATAGAACCCGGAATGAGCAAATTAGTGTGATTCACAGTATTATGCGTGATATCTAACTCATTGATTGATCCCGTTAGAGCAATTAGGACTAAAAAATCTTTAATCGTTTAAGCTCACTTTTAACGTGCATAAAGTCATCAAGATGAATGCCTGACATGCCTACGCTGCGAGCAGCCTCAACGTTAGGCAGTTGATCATCAATAAAAATTGAATAGTGAGGAATAAGCTCATATCTATCGAGCAAATACCGGAAAATTTTCGTATCCGGCTTCTTGGCTTGCGCAACTGTTGGGGTAACAATGCCATCAAACATTTTAAATATCTGGGGAAAGTCCTGTTCTAACATGTCGACGTATCCCATACTCCAGTTTGAACACACATACAATTTATGCCCACTTTTTTGTGCAACCTTATGGCATTCTTCAAGAAGCGCTACGCCCTCCTCTATGGGACTAAAAAACTTTTGATGACTTGCCAAATCTGCCAGCGGATTATGTTCAAAGATCACACCACCCAAATCAAAAACTATATTTCTCTGCTCATTCATGAAAATTTATTTCTACTAAAGGATTACCACATACTTCTACAAACTTTTTTAAATCCTGAGGGCTTATCACCGTCGTCGAATTATTCTCTAACGGATGGACGCCAATAGCATCACGCTCGAATAACGATTTATCAAGTATAACTATAACGCTCTGGTCTGTGTCAAGCATTAAGCCAAAAGGTGTTACGCTGCCGGGCTCAACTCCCAAATACTGTTTTAAAAGCTCAGCATCAGCAAAACGGAGTTCAGGCGCTCCCAGCTTTTTTCCAAGCTCTTTAAGTGAAATCTTCGTGTCAGCCAATGCAACAACTAGGTAAGGCTGCTTTTTGCTATCCTTGAGAAAAAGATTTTTCACCCAGCCTGCCGGAATGTGCGCAGCAGCAGTCTTGGCTTGTTCGACTGTAAAGAGCGGCTCATGGACATAGTTAGTATAGTGTATACCTAGTTGATCCAGGAGCTTGAAAAGCTCTTTTTGGTGCATACTCTGATTCATTATTACCCCCATAAATCACATTTTCATTTGAGAGAGGATACACCTTAATCAGAGCTATTACAAGCGGGTGAATAAGAAATCATCAGTTATTGTTTTGACCGCAAGAGTACTTATTTGCAAAAATAGAAGTGCACGTAAAGTCCAATAAACCCTTTTTCAATTCTTTGATCGAACTAAATTCTTCAAGAGCATACGTCCTGCGAGTTCATTCTGAGTAACATCTAATTTTTTTCATCAAAAGAGCCGTATTTGTTGCATTATCTAGTAGTTTTCATTCATCTCTTTTAGATAAAATTTTAAAAAATCTATTACGTTATAGGTATCGGGCCACATTTCAAAATTCGTCGTATCCGTGAGATATAAACAATAATTTTCTTTGGTTTTTCTAAAAATAAATGTTACATAATGAGCAGGCAGATAGCGCTTATTTTCCCATACCTCTGCAACAATATATACTGTACTAAATTCTGACTCCACTTGCATTTTTGCTAATAATTTTCTCACTTCATTGTCAAATGAACTCAAAGGCCTTTGTTTAAAAGGTAAAACTATAACCTTATCCTGTAAATTATATTCTTTTAACAAAGTCTTTAAGTTCTCAATAGATATTCCAAATTTATGGGAGCGAAAAGCTAAGGCATGTTTTTGGTCTAATTCATCTAATTCTGTTTTTCTCTCTTTTGCACGTAAATAATTTTCCAGTTCATTTTCAAAGGCACCTGGCATGCTTTTTAAAACATGTTCACTTGAAAGTATATTAAATAATGCTCTAATACCACATGAATAACTATCCTTTTGTGTCCAATAACAATGAAGTCTGAATGCATTACTTATAGGATCGCCCTTGCTATCATTTAAAACCCGACAAAAATTTTTTGCAGGCACTGGTAAAGTCGTCAAATCCCTATATTCACTTTTAATCTGTGCTCTATTTGCTCTTTCTTCTTCAAAAAACTTTTGAATTATTTCATAGGTATCAGTTTGAGGCTGGGCGAGATCACTTAATATTCGTTGGTTTGAACATAGAAAATCTTTACCCTGCCGCGAATCTAAAAATTCCTCCGCTTCCCTTTTTGAATTACAAATAACAATCGGATCGTTTAAATCTCTTTCTAATTTAAGACATAATCTTGCTTCAGTAATATGACATATAAAATGAGCGTTAATAGGCATACCATATTTGAGTGATAATTCTTTTAATGCTTGCTCATCTTGCTTTTTTCGGCAATTTAACACTTTATCGAAACAATTTACTATCTTGCATATTTGCAACATCTTGAGACTAAAATTTCTTGAAACAAGCTTGTCAGAATAATTTTTATGCCTTGGTAACTTATTTAAGATAATTTCTGCTAACTCATAACCATGATGCACGGTCGATCCATTTGTCCGATATCTTAATGCCCAGTGCACTAAATCCCGTAAACCTTCCCCTACAATTTCTGGAAGATTTTTCGTATGCTCTAATAATTTTTTTGCAATTTCCTCATGCCCCATCATTAAAGCCACCATCAAGGGGATCAATTTTGCTAAACATTGTTTATGAACACTTTTTCTATGTTGCTTAAAATGAAATATAAGAAATTCAACTATTGTAGCATTTCCAAAAAATACAGCTGCTCCTAAGGCAGAAATGTTCATTTTGGGACCAAGTTTTTTATTGCCACAATAATCAGGCAGAGCACCAAGCGGAAGAAGGCTTCCTAAAGAACTAAGTTTGGTAAATTTGAAAGCAAGTGAAGGATCAATTGTTAGTAGTTTCTTCAAATCATCAAGTCGGTCGCGGGCGCAAAAATAAATACATGCTTGCACCGCTTGCACATCGACATCCTGAATACCTTTTGGAAAAAGAAGCAAGATACGCCCGTCCCTTCCTATTCTTATATTTTTTAAAAAATTAAGCAAAGCATCTATTTTAACCAACTCAGCTTTCGTGACTTTTTTGTTAGCATCAAAATCTTCAGCAGCATCGACAGGTAGTTCTAATAAATCGCTTTCAACTTCATTTGTCAGATCCTGCTTTTTCTGTTTTTTTAAAAAAAATTGTTCAGACTCCTGTTGTGCCTGTAATCTCAATTCTAATACAGTACTTTTTCTTTTAGACGCCTGCACTTCCCCATCCATTGGATAGTTATCATGAACGTAAAAAATTCCAACGATCAAAAAGAAATAAACCATTTTCATAAGAAATACTCCATAAACCATGTATAAATTTACTTGGTATTCTAAAAGATAAGTTTAATCGAGTCAACCCGCTCCGTTTGAACAAATTGATAGATCCCTTTGTATCTTCTGAAAAGCCTCAAGTCAAGAAACAGGTGCCTTTTTTCGAAAGTAGGTCGCAAAAACAGGTGCCAGAAAGTGAAGCTTGCCTGCTAATACAGGCCGCCTGTTTTTGTAAGCATAAAAGTGCTTGGGCACTAATCAAGGAATCAAATGCCAGAGCATACGCTAATTCGGCTTCTGATTCCAAAGAGCCTGGTTTCCCCATGCGAGCTGGGTTATCAAGAAGTCATGCAACAATTTTTTTTAGCTCAGTAAATGTTCGACTCTAGCTCAGCATATTTTTTAATTTGGAAAGGTAATGGAATCCCCGCCAAAAGTGGCTCCTTGAACACTGTGGCGTAAAAAATTTGATCACTTTCCTGTCCAAAAAATGGGATTCACTACATTCTAGAAAGCGAGTTCAATAAACTTATAGGAAAATATTGCAATAGTTTGTTTTACAATGTTATTAACAATGAAAGGTTGGGCTCACTAGTTGGCGTGGCCTTGATGTCTAACGCGAAAAATAGTTTGTTAATTTTTCTAACTCTAAAAAAGGAGATAGTTTATGAACACATATCCAATTCTTAGTAACCAGACAAGGTGTATAAGTTTTGCGCTTGTATTGGTTTTTTCTTATGCCGCATCGATTGTTGCGGCGCCATTTATTGTTACCACAACAGTTGATAATGGGATGAACAGTTCCCCCACCCCTGGCTCATTGCGCGCAGGAATTAACGCGGTAAATTCCGGTATCACTAATGAAATTAATTTTGATATTTTAACTTCGGATCCTGGATATAATCACGCCAACAATACCTGGACAATCAAACCGCCGGTTGATTTACCCAATATTACCCAGACAGTAACCATTGATGGATATGCGGGCCATCCTGGCGGTGCAACTCCTAATAAGCTTGCACAAGGTGATGATGCAGTGCTTACCATTGTGCTCAACGGCAGTAACTATACAGTTGGCGATGGGCTTTCAACGGGATCTGGGTTGCATTTTATTGCAGGATCAGATAATTCAGTAGTGCGCGGATTGTGCATTAATCAGTGGCTCCTGTGCGGCATTCTTGTGGATGGATTCTATCCAGGGCCTCTTTCAAACATATCGATAGTAGGTAATTTTATTGGTACTAATGCCCAAGGAACTAAGCAGATGGCCAATGCAATTGGAATAGGGGTAGCGGGAGCAAATAATACCAGCATCGGATCAAATAAAGTTGAAGATCGCAATCTTATCGCGGGAAGCTTTGGTAATTGGGTTGGCGCTTTTTACGCATCTAATCCCTTTGACTTTAGTGCAAGCTGCATATGCACAGTTTTCGAGACTCAGACCATAATTCTAAACAATTACATAGGAACTGACAAATCTGGAACTTCTGCTTTGGGCAATTCTCTTGCTGGAGTAACGTTTACTGGTAGTGTTGCATCTGAACTTGGCAATAATAATTCTCCTTACAAAAATATTATTTCTGGACATACGATACTTGGAGTTTTCTTAGTTGTTACGGAAGGTGTGGTTATTGAAAATAATTATATAGGGACTAATGTTACCGGAACTCAAGCAATTGCTAATGATGGCAATGGCATACGAGCGGTTGCATCGGATTCGACGTCCATACAAAATAATCTCATTTCAGGTAATGGGTCAGGCATTGTAATTGGAGATGCAGTTGAAGGAGCCCCTACAACAAATACAACCATCGTTAATAATCTCATCGGTACTGATTGGAGTGGAACAAAATCAGTTCCTAATGCTTATTATGGAGTTCAAATTTACGGAGAAACGACAACTCTGGGTGATCTATCAGGAAATACTAAAAATACAATCTCCGGCAATGGACAAGGAGGAGTATTAATATCCAGCTATCTAGGTACTAACAATAACGTGGTAAATAATTTTATTGGATTAAATGCAAAAGGAACCCTGGCGCTTGCCAATGAAGGAAATGGCCTACAAATAGGAGAAGTCGGCGGAGTGGGCGGAGCAACAAATAATGTTATCGGTGGATAAACAAAAAAAGGAAAAGTCATGATACTACGAAATCGTCATTTTATTATAGCAACAATTGTTTTTCTTAACACTGCTCACTTACTGAATGCGCATTCCCCAGTTTCTCCTAGTAATAGGGGATCGATTTTCAAGCCCGATTCTTCTTCTAGGAACGTAAGAAATAGTAGTGATCCACTTCTAGGATTCAATTTTACATCGATAACTGCAGCAAATTCGCGAGAAGTTTGGGAGTTTCCATTCAATTCTACTGCCGGTGTAGGGCCTACGCAATATATCGTGCAAACGTACCAAGCCGTCTGCAGCTTCAACAAATTCAGTGGATTGCCTGATGGTGTCCTTAATATTGACGCAGGGACTTTTTTTGGATCATCAGTAGGAGATCCTTATATTTTATATGATCGATTCTCGCAACTATGGTTTTCATCGTGCGAACCCCTCGTACCATCGCCCTCTTCAGTTATATTTATGGTAAGTAGTGATAGTAGTATTACTCCCTATACGAAATGGAATCAATATATAATTCCACCTGAACAAATAAATCCTCTCGGGTTTCCAAGTGGTGGCTTTCTCGATTTTCAACAACCTGCAACTGATGAGAATGCGTGGTATTGTGGAGTGGGTACATTTAATGGGGTCGGAACATTTTTGGGTAGTAGTTTGGCGGTTATTCCTAAGAGTTCTCTACTAGCAGGATCGCCCAATATTACGGTTTTTCCCGGTTTATTCCCAGAGGTTATTGGAATTGTGCAGGAAGGATGGGCCGCGCCGGCAAACAATTTTGACCGAAATTCCACTTATGGCTATTTTGTGTGGTGCATCTACGAGGCTCCTGCATCAAATTATGGTACAACAATTCAGTTATATCGAATCCTCGATGCCGGCACAAACAATCCTTCATTAGGGCCAGTTGTTACTTTCGATGTCCCACCGTTTGCATTTAATGATTTATTTAATGACCATAAAGGCAATCTTTATGGTGCTCCTGGCTTTCTTCAAAATAATTTGGGCAGGCTCGCTACCCCTCATGTACGTAATAAGCAACTTTATCTTGCTCAAGACATTCAGATTGATAGTACTGGAACTGCGAATATTAATGGGGACCGTATTGGAGTACGCTGGTATCAATTTGATTTAACCGGTGATCCAAGTGGGCAAGGACGTTATACTGAAACCGAATCGACCGCGCCATTTCTTATTCAATCCGGGACACTTTTTGATAGCTCAGCAACAAATCCTCTCTCATATTTTCTTTCTTCAATCATGAGCAATAAAAATGGCGACCTCGTTATCTCCGCAAATGTGGCCGGTAAGGAGGCTTACGTTAATGCATGTTATGCATTTAGAGCAGCGTCAGATCCTATTGGCGAGCTTCGCACTCCAGTATTAACTACCAATACATCTTTCCCTTTAAATTACAATACCAATTCTTCTATAGAGCCTGGACCAGGGGTCCAGCGCTGGGGAGATGAATCTATAGTGGTTATTGATCCAACTGACGACCTTACTTTTTGGCTCACACAACCGTATGCTGCATTGCAAAATTCATGGGGAATGCAAGCAACACAATTAATATCTGCAGGTTAATTTGAAATAAAAACTTCATTTAAATAAGGCTCCGCTTCTCGATGACTAAGAGGAGCGGGGCCGGTCTTGGTTTACGCTCAAAATTGGAAAGTCCCTCGGAGAGTGTTGGAGGGTGGCCCGCGGCAAAAAAAGTGTCATGATTTGAAAGAATTTTAATCAAACATCTTCGGCATTTGACACTTTTGACAAATTGAATTATAATTCAAATATAAAAATATTCAATAAGAGGGAGACACATGAAAATTTTAAATATATCCACACTTTTGGTACTCTTTGTCACGACTGCTCTGGGTATGGAGAGCCCATTTGAGCCCGATGTCGCTTCAGTTCGCACTCATGGACGAGAAGACAACTCAGCAGAAAGGTCTGAACAAAGACAAGCGGGCAGTTCTGAGCCTCATCAATTCGTAATTTCTTTGGATGAAAGAATGCATGCGCTTGAAAAACAGGTGGCTGGGCTAAATGAAACAGTTGGTACACTTCTTGCACAGATAGTTGTCCTAAACGCACAGCTAATGCCCCCTGTTCAACCCCAAAAGCAGCTCGTCGCTCAATTTCAACAGCCAGCTGCACCGTCCCGTAAAAGGATCGCAATTCCTCAATCTGTATCAGCAACTGTTACTTCACAAGCTCCTGCTCCCAAAAGAGCCAAATTACCTCAATCGCCTTCTGGAGCTGTCTTAGTCGCCACGCCAACTTATTACCCTCGTGCAAACCAGCAGCAAGCAGGCTTAATGCCAACGGCTCTACCGGCACACCATCCTGTTGCAAGTCAACCGCAGATAGGCTCAGTAGCTTCCGGAGCTCTTCCAGCTCAAAATTATGCAGACTCTCAACCAGCAGCACAGGCACTAGGTCCCGCTGCTCAGGGATTAGCACTAAGTCCATGGACTATAGCTCAAGCTAAGCTCATATTGGGTGAGAAGTTTTTTTATGGTGCACCGAACGTACGGCAAAATTATTTTGCTGCCATACCTCCCCTACAAGCTGCCGCAGAGCAAAATGTTAACCTTAAAGCACAAGCTCAAGCCCAGCTCAGGTTGGGAGAGATCTATGGCGTGGGCGATAAGTTTATACCAATAGATTTCACTAAAGCCATCCCTCACCTGCTATCTGCTGCCAATCAAACACATGATCTTCAAATACAAGCTCAAGCATGGCTCAGATTGAGTGAAGCCTATTATTTAGGTGATAAAACCGTACAGAAAGATTACTCGAAAGCTCTACCTTACCTGCTGGCTGCGAAAAACCAAATACATTGTGCTTGGTCGAGAGCTTCAGCCGAGCTCAGATTAGGTAAGCTCTATTTGCTTGGCGACACTACCATGCAAAAAGATTATTCTAAAGCTGAAGAGCATCTAAAAGCTGCTGCTGGGCAAGCCCTTTATCTTAATTCCCCGCAACAAAAGCAAGACACTCTCAAAATCTTGGCTCTGCTCGCTCAAAAACGTTTTGACGAAGCCTGCCAAATGGCGCGAGAAAACCCCAATCAAGCAGATGCGAACGTGAATAACGACGCTACCGAAACTACGACGGCTTAAGAACGAAAAACTATTACGGAGATTTTTGCAAGAAAGTGATGAGCAGTGTCAATGATGATATTGCTCATCGCGTATGATTTGGGCCAGCATTTGAATAAAATAAGAATTTTGTTTTTGCCAAAAAATTTCACGCGAGCGCTTTCTAGCGCTAACTGCATATAAAATCCCCTATTTAATAAGGACATTCTAGAACATAAAAAGTGACAAGTCAATAAAACAGCCCCCCTGTTTTGATAAGATACTCAATAAAACAGGGGGGCTGTTTTGTTGAGTAATGCTTAGCTTCCCATTTTGCATTCTTCATAATATCTAACTTCTTTAAACTTAAAAGCGATCTTTTCGCCATCCTTTAACTGAGCCATTAATAAACGATTTTGAATCAGGTTCATAATTTGGATCAATAGCAAGAGCCTTATCGAGACATTCAAGGGCCATTTGATTATTGCCCAGAGCGCAGTGTGCTATCGCCATATTGCCATAAGATTGAACATGATTGCGTTCCACCGCTAACACCTGCAGAAAAAGCGTAATAGCCTTTTCGTAGTTTTCCTCTTTTAAGCAGTTAAAGGCAAAATCAAAAAGCTGATCATTTTGGATATATTCATCCAAGGTGAGACCCCTATTTTCTTTGATCATCATGGTAAGCTCGTCCAGTTCCACCTGAGCCAGTTTACTTATTTGGCTAATTTTCTTTTCAATCTCTATCACACGCTTAAAATAGTACACGGCTTCAGGGACTCTGACGCTTTTCAGGTAAAGGCATGCCAAATTATAACAGGCTTCGGAAAAGAAAGGATGGATCTTGATAGCTTGCTCGAAATAAACAATAGCTTCGGTGTTACGATCGTCTACGATGAGATAAGCCCCCCATCACAAAATTTACCATATGGTTCTCAGGATAAAGTCTATATAAATCATGAACTATCATTTTGATGCTTAAAACATTTCCTGATTCAAGTACCGCAAGAACTCTGTGACATTGATCTTCAATTTCAGGGTCTATTTCAGCAATAAGGCTAGTATTCCCCGAATTACAATGCATAGGAGCCTTATTGTGCTCAACAATGCAGCATTTTTTGAATTTCTTTCCACTAAGACAAGGACATGGATCGTTTCTCTGAGTTTTCATACTCTGTACCTCGCGAAACAACAAAACCTGATTCACCATCGAACATCATAAGATTAATTTACTATATAGACCGACTTCTGTATTCATGAGTATAATACATTGAAAAAAGTGAAAAGCGCCAAAAGGTGCCGCACTTCGAGGATCAACTCTATTGGAGGCCGTCACCTGAATGATTTATTATGATGAACCGGTAATATTGGCAGCATAACGTCGTAAGTCACGGCTGAATTTGATGATCCGTAACTGCTCCAAATGCTACTCTCTGATAAAAATCTTCAATGACGTATCTGTCGCACCGCAAGTCGCAAATCTTTAGCAACTGTTGCTTCAAGGTCTGATTCTAATTTTCTAATTTCTTGTTCAAGTACAAGTATATGGGTAGGTACATCATTCTGCAAAAATGCTAGTCCAGCATCAATCTGCCCAGCATAAAACTTTTCTCGTCCCGGCGCATTCTTTGCCTCATTCAAAATGGCATTAAGGTGGTTGAAATGGACATTCACTAAGGGCATTATTGAAGGTGCGCGACTTTGTATCTGGGCAATCCACTGATCAATTGATTGAAGCGTTAGCGCAGGCAATACCTTTAAATTTTCCATTTCTTTTTTACTTCGTTGTATTTTAAAGTCAATTTCTTTCTGCCTTACAAGCAATAACTCCAGGTCTTTGATTCTGTTAGCAAAAGCAGTCTCCACGTCCTGATCCCTTATCGTACCCTCAGGTTTTGACCAGCAAAAGCAGCAGAGGCAGCACTCGCGACTCGTAGCATAATTTGTATAGAAAAAATCACATACTTTGTCACCACAACTGAGGTCACGCGGTAGCTGCTTCAATTTAGTGTAAAGCTCGTGGTCAATTTCTTTTATTTCATCAAACCATGTTTTCGCGGCCTTATCGGATGTGCTAAGCTCTTTTAAGCGCCTGATTCTATTTTCCGCAAATTCAACCACGTGAGATGCATCTAGACCGTTTTCCTGTTTAGCTTTCGCTCGTGAATCCAATTGCCCTTGCCGTGAAATTTCTTCTTGGAGTGAGTAAACGCGCTGATTAAAAAGACTTTCAACCTCAGGGTATTGCCACATACGCCCAAATTGGGGCAAACCCTCTTTTACCTTTTGCTCTTTTAATTCCACCAACTGGTTATATAACGTTGCATCGATAGTCTGCACCTGCCCTAGCCATTCCTCATCCTTTAAAGATGCATTTCTATTGGGAGTACCAAGCGCCTTCAAATCTTGCAAAACTTTTTGCCTGTTTTCAAGGCTTTGCTCTTGTGGGTGGCTAGACAAGACCTCCTGTCCGGGCATAACCCTTTCCATTAACATAGGCTTAATCGGAAAAAAAATAAGTAAGAAAAAAAGTTGCCTGAAAAAAGTAAACATAATTGATCCTTATAAACATTCGACCAGCTATTAATGCCGTACACAATTGTTGAAATAAGAACGGCCCACCACCAATTTTACTATCAATTAAAAAATATCAGTCTTTTCTTGCTAATGCAACATGAAAACTTTAAGGGCATTATATATTTACCTTTTACCCTGGGCAAACTTCTAAACTTTATAATAAAACTTTTTTGTCGGGTGATTTAATTAAGATATAAGATACGTCTTTATGCCTCGGCATAAAGCGCAGAGAACTAGCAATAATTAAGATGGGATTCTCGCAAAATTCCTAAATATGTTTCTTGTCAGCCGCTAGATTTTAGATTAAAAAAAAGTTAAAATTGCTAATCGGGAATTTGCTTTCACTAGAATCGCAGTTAACAAAACTCTGAGTATGTCCAAGTTTAAACCCGTAATGGATTACCCAAATGTCAACTAACGCGGCCTAAAGGCTAAAGGGCCCAGTTTCTGCGCTTAAATGGGAGATTTAAATGAACTTCGAAGAAAATGTTTATCACCTGATTGACGAGCTGCAGCAATTTGATTACACGATGGAATACCTTGATCTATTGTGGGACATCATCTTTCCTCATAGCACCGTTCGACACACTATCTATTACCATATTCGTGTGACGAAATATTACGATACCTTCTATATACGACAAATAGATGGAGATTTATGTTCTCTGGAAGTTAAGATGAATAAAAGTGTTGAAGAAGTTGAGTCTTTTTATTCCTCTCGCAGCACTGGCGATTTTACTAAAAAATGGGATGGATTAATTTCGTCTGCTCGTAAGTGGCTTAAGGTAGTTGATAAGGATTGGATTAAAGCCAATCGGCAGGTTCTGTCGTTTTACCCGCTCAATCGGCGATATGGTACTGTGAGCAACTCCATTGTGAGAGATTCGCTTGTCGACATCTTTCGGATTGATAAGGAGTTGGGCAGAACAAAAACGAAAAAATTCATCAAGCTCGTCGAACAAGGCGATTTAACCCGTCATCGTGAAGCTATTCGACAGTCTATGACTGCCAATGACTATTTTGAATACTGTAAAATTGCGTATATCGCCGGGCAAAGAAAGGATGAACATGTAGATAAAAGTTTGTCGGGACGTCAGATGTACGAGCTTTATGCAGATGGCCGACACGAGGGACTTTTGGATATAGATGAGAATTCCCAAAAGGAGTTTGCTGACTGGATAGATGGCAAACATCCGAAGAAGACAAATGGTGGACACCCTTGGGAAATTAAACGTGGTGGCAATACCACACACATCGACCTTTCTGTGTCACGCCCTTCCTATCATGAAAAAGAAGGCTTTGTTGTCACACTGCGGGGCGGCTCTTTCACTAGATTGAAAGAAACGATCTGTATGTTTTTGGCAATACATGAGGCAGGACTACCTATAACAATCGGTGATCCAGAGGGAATTTATAAGAGATTGCTAGGGCAAGATAATATTGGCATCGTACCTTGCTTCGATTCTTTGCATCGTGCCAATCAACGCTTTCATAAACACGAGTCTGTATATGATGTTATGTATTATGATGATTTTGGCAGATACAAGAACCGAATCAAGCCGTTTATTACCTGGGAACCTTTGCCTCTTCTTAAGAAACGAGAACTCTAGCGTGCTCGCCAGATATTTTGCATCTAAGGAACGCAAAGATGAACAAATATCCCTTACAATAACACATCAAAATGCTCGCATCGACCCCTAACTGTAGCGAATATGTTTATCCTGAAATTATCGCTAAATTTTAGTGATTGAAAAACCAATATCCCTAAAAGTCATTCGTAAAGCTTGATTTTCTTCATAGCCAATCGAATTGGGTCCCTTAGCAAGAATAATGCCACCTCGAATGGACAAGGTAGAATCAGTTAATTGAAAGACGCACTCGAAAACTAAACTTTTTCTCGGAGTGTTTTTCAATAGATGCCATAATAGCTCCATCAGCATCAAAGAAAGCTGCTAATAGCACATTCTACTAGGCTAAGTTGCCCTGGCCGTCAATCTTATCGTTCATACGGTGTTGCTCTATTCGTGTTGTGAGTTCCCCTTGCAAGTTCCCCCGCTATAAAGCTTTTCAGAAAACTATGCTTATCATATACTTCCTCGAGCATAAGATCTTCATCAATCTCAAACTCATCATCATAGCATCTAAAGTCAACAATCATATCTAGGATCTCTTCCACAATGGGTAGCTCTTGCTCCGAAATAACTCCTTTCCTTCCAGCTGTACTGATAATAAGCTCAAACTCGCTTTCTGCTTTTTCAAGTTCTTCCTCTGACAAGCCACTGCGAATTTCTAAATACTCTAAGAAAGTAATTCCTGCATGGGTAAATCGCTTAAATGCAGCGAAGCGAATGACATCTTGTAACCCATCGCTTTCATGACCAAGTGGGTAATCAAGTGCCGCCCAGAGTTCATCCACTCGCTTTACTAAAAAATCAAAACATGTTTGCATTGTATTAGTTGCACGCACAGTCATCTTGATGCTCCTCTTCAGTTTCTTCGGCCCTTGCATAAATATTTGACAAAAAACCGTTCATTTCATGATATGAGTCGGCAATCTTTCTGACGCCCTCATTATAGACAGCTATTTCATCCTCAGATTCAAATTCTGCAGGATGTAAAGATAAATAGCTATTAAAACAAAAAATGGCATCAAAGGCCTGAAATTGCTCTTGAGTCAACACGCCTCCCCGCGTGAAAGCACCCATCATGAAAAGTATTTTTTCACGATGGGTTAAATTCTTCAGCTCATCTTTTAACTCTGAGTCATTCGCCAGACTTTCAAAAAGAGCCTCCAAGGTTGTGACGCATCGTTGAAAGCAGTAAATTTGCGCATCACTAATAAGCGCAGCCAGCTCATGATCCTTCTTTTCCGAATAGCCCAATGTGGCTTCAAGATTGCTTAAAGCTATCTCAAAATCGTGAAATATAGTTGGTCCCATTTGATCTCCATAAGTTTAAAAAAATCCATAAAAAAGGTGCCCTAGCTCTTTCGAGCGAAGGCACCTTACTTTAATTTAACCCTGGCAGTACTTACTTTCCCAGGCCGTGACCAGCCAAGTATCATCAGCGTTGTAGACTTAACTTCCGTATTCGGAATGGGAACGGGTGTGACCCTACAACTATCCCCACCAGGGAATTTTTAATGACATTATGTCAAAATTTGCATCTCGTGTCTTTGAAATATTCGTTTGCTGCTTTCCAAAAAATTATCGCCATTAGCCACCGCCATTAAATGTTTTTTAAGTGATTTAAAACATTCGATCTATTAGTACTGGTTAGCTCAATACATTACTGTACTTACACACCCAGCCTATCAACGTCGTAGTCTTCAACGGATCTTAATGTGTAACTTGCGCTACACGGGGTATCTTATCTTGAGACGAGTTTCCCACTTAGATGCTTTCAGCGGTTATCTCTAATGAGCTTAGCTACCCAGCTTGCTTGTGGTAAACAACTGGAACACCAGAGGCTCACTCATTCCGGTCCTCTCGTACTAGGAACAAGCTCTCTCAAATACCCTACGCCCACAACGGATAAGGACCGAACTGTCTTGCGACGTTCTGAACCCAGCTCACGTACCGCTTTAATTGGCGAACAGCCAAACCCTTGGGACCTTCTCCAGCCCCAGGATGCGATGAGCCGACATCGAGGTGCCAAACCTCCTCGTCGATATGGACTCTCAGAGGAGATCAGCCTGTTATCCCCGGCGTACCTTTTATCCTTTTAGCAATGGCCCTTCCATTCGGAACCACTGGATCACTAAGACCTGCTTTCGCATCTGCTCGACTTGTAGGTCTCGCAGTTAAGCTCCCTTATGCCTTTACGCTCTACCGACGATTTCTATTCGTCTTGAGGGAACCTTTGTAAGCCTCCGTTACAATTTAGGAGGCGACCACCCCAGTCAAACTGCCCACCAGACACGGTTCTCAGCCCGGATAACGGGTCTAAGTTAGATCTTCAAACGGATAAGGGTGGTATTTCAACGGTGACTCCATCGAGACTAGCGCCTCGACTTCAAAGTCTCCCACCTATCCTACACATATCAGTCCAAAAATCAATGTCAAGTTGCAGTAAAGGTGCACGGGGTCTTTCCGTCCAGTTGCGGGAAGCCGGCATTTTCACCGGCACTACAAATTCACTGAGTCTATCATTAAGACAGCGCCCAACTCGTTACGCCATTCATGCAGGTCGGAACTTCACTTTAATCACATATTTCTATGTGCGTAGACTATACCTTTTACTTGTCAAGCACCCTTAGGAGATATCTCCATAGGCAGCCCTTTTTTAGGCAAGTAACCAGCGTGTTGCGACACTTGCGTGCGCCTCACCTTTCGGATCAGTCGTTACGGGGTCATACAATTTTACAATTGACGGACTTCCCTCGGGATTGCCCTTTGAATTAAATTCAGGAGGGTTTCCCCGATATGAGCTGGTGTTTCAGTATCTCTCACGAGATAAAGGGGCAATTCCATTTACCCGACAAGGGACTTCGCTACCTTAGGCATTTGTGTTAGCTGCATGTCGCCATGCAGATCGGACTATATCTTCATACATATCCCATGTATGTTTGGCGTGTAGTCTCTGAGGATTCTCTTAGATCAATGATTATTTCGTCAAGTCTATATTTTCTATTCTTGCCGTTTGGATTCATTTGGAATGCTAACGTCATGATTTGAATGAGACCGTCTAATGTATGATGTTCCTTCTTTTCCATTAACTCAATAATAGAGCAGAAGAGCTTGAAATCTTCAGCCTTTTTAGTTCGCAGAGGATACTTCAAAAAGTGCGGGATTATTTTTTCTTTAATAGTTTGCCTTGATTCAACTGAATAAGTCATAACATTACTGTTAGGCCCTTTCGATCGAATAGCTCCACAATTAAAGTAATCGCGAATCTCTTTTAATACCTCAACGGAATCTTTGTGCTGATAGGTTTGTACTGCTGGATCCACAAGCCACTTGTATTTTGAACAAGGGTGCGGATGAACACTTACACTAAAGCAACCTTCTCCATCAAACCAACCCGTTACATACCATGGATCTAAAAGCCTTTCCTGCTGATTGTCTGCACTCATATATTGTCACCTTTCTTTAAGAGGTAATATAAGATACTCAGATGTTCCAGCATATAGCCAAATTTTACAACGGCCACTAGCAGTAGCTACTTTCAACCGTTATAGTTACGGCCGCCGTTTACCGGGGCTTCAATTCAATGCTTTGCCTTACGGCTGACATCTCCTATTAACCTTCCGGCACTGGGCAGGCGTCAGACTCTATACATCCTCTTACGAGTTAGCAGAGCCCTGTGTTTTTGTTAAACAGTCGGTTGGGCCTCTTTGTTGTAACCTACCCATGCTCATTTCTTTACATAGTAGGCACCCCTTCTCCCGAAGTTACGGGGTCATTTTGCCGAGTTCCTTAATGATAGTTATCTCAACGCCTGAGCATTTTCAGCCCGTCTACCTGTGTCAGTTTGCGGTACGATCATTTATATAGCTCACTAGAGGTTTTTCTGGTCAGCGTGGGATCAATCAAACACATCTACCCACAAGGAGCATACACGCCCATAACACTTCAAGGTTAAGACAAAACGGATTTTCCTATAATGCCCCTCTTTGTGCTTAGCTTGGCAAACCAATGTCCAAGTCGACCTACCCTCCTGCGTCACCCCATCGCTCAAACGCCTATAAATGGTACAGGAATATTTAACCTGTTTTCCATCGCCTACTCCAATTGGCCTCGGCTTAGGGATCGACTAACCCTGAGTGGATGAACCGATCTCACGGAAACCTTAGACTTACGGCGAACAGGAATCTCACCTATTTTTTCGTTACTTATACCAACATATTCACTTCTTAGATCAACATCACCTGTCCTTCCGGTCAAGCTCGTATCTATCTAAGAACGCTCCCCTACCCCTTTACTAAGACGCATCTTAGTAAAAGCCATAGCTTCGGTAATTCGTTTATCCCCGCTCGTTTTTAAGCGCAAAAACACTTGACCAGTGAGCTATTACGCTTTCTTTAAAGGATGACTGCTTCTAAGCCAACCTCCTGGCTGTCTGTGTATCGTCACTTCTTTTCCAACTTAACGAATATTTTGGGACCTTAGCTGATGGTCTGGGCTGTTTCCCTCTCGACTATGAAGCTTATCCCCCACAGTCTGTCTCCTGTCTTCTAAAACGCCGGCATTCAGAGTTAGTAAAAACCCGGTAAGATTGCTCCCCCAAAGTTTAAACTGTGCTTTACCTCCGACGTTAATTCAACAAGGCTATACCTAAATATATTTCGGGGAGAACCAGCTATTTCCCAGTTTGATTAGCCTTTCACTCCTACCCACACCTCATCCGAGCAGTTTTCAACCTACACCGGTTCGGGCCTCCATCTCATTTAACTGGGATTTCACCCTGGACATGGGTAGCTCACTAGGTTTCGGGTCTACCACATAGTACTAGTCGCCCTATTCAGACTCGCTTTCGCTACGGCTCCGTTCTTTCCAAACTTAACCTTGCACTATATGATAACTCGTTGGCTCATTATGCAAAAGGTACGTGGTCGCGCGTACGTATACATCGCTTCCACCGATTGTAGACAAGTGGTTTCAGTTTCTATTTCACTCCCCTCCCGGGGTTCTTTTCACCTTTCCCTCACGGTACTTGTGCACTATCGGTCATCAGGTAGTATTTAGTCTTATCCGATGGTCTGGACAGATTCCCGCAGAATTTCACGTGCTCTGCGGTACTCGGGAATATAAACTCGTACGCTCTGTGTACTTTTCGCTTACAAGGCTATCACTTTCTTTGGCTGACCTTTCCAGATCGCTTCAGCTAAGTAACAGAACTATTACGCTTAAGACTGCATTCTTAAGACATTTATACCCCACTACCCCTATAGTACAACACACGCAGGTTATTACATACTATAAGTTTAGACTTTTCCCCTTTCGCTCACCACTACTGAGGGAATCACGTTGTTTTATCTTCCTAGCCCTACTTAGATGTTTCAGTTCAGGCCGTTCGCTTTCATACCCTATGTATTCAGATATGAATACTATGGGTTTACCATAGTGGGTTTCCCCATTCGGAAATCTCCGGATCACAGCTTTATTGACAGCTCCCCGAAGCTTATGGCAGCCTTACGCCTCCTTCATCGCCTCCTGATGCCAAGGCATCCACCAAATGCCCTTTTCAATTAATCACAAACTTTCAATAGCAATAGAATAATGTTGAGTAACTTTTTGGATATTTTGCAACATACGAATATTTCAAAGAACACAAGAAATTTTTTATTCTACGAAAATCCTTTTTTGTACCGGTTAATTGGTGGAGATGAGCGGATTCGAACCGCTGACCCCCTGCGTGCAAAGCAGGTGCTCTACCAACTGAGCTACATCCCCACGATTTGGGGAAAAATGAGCTTTACATCAATCGCCATGACTTAGGGCCTTGGTGGGCCTAAGTCGACTCGAACGACTGACCTCCCCGTTATCAGCGGGGTGCTCTAACCAACTGAGCTATAGGCCCAGAATGCGGTCTATCCCGCCGTCTTATCAGAAAAAATGCTCTCTGCCAATTACGACAGAGAGCATAATAATCCGATAGATACTCACGTATCAATAATCTTTGAACATGGAGGTGCTTACATATAAATGCTTTCGCATCTTCTAATAATAAGCACCTAAAAAAGCCTAGATCTTGTGATCGCCCTCACACCTTAAAAAGTATTTTAAGAATCTTTATCTCCCTCGAAAGGAGGTGATCCAGCCGCAGGTTCTCCTACAGCTACCTTGTTACGACTTCGCCCCAATCACTCTCCATACCTTCAGCATCCGCCTCTCTTTCAAGTTAGCTAAGATGATTTCGGGTACAAACAGCTTTCATGGCGTGACGGGCGGTGTGTACAAGGTCCGAGAACGTATTCACCGCATCGTTCTGATATGCGATTACTAGCGATTTCAACTTCATGAGGTCGAGTTGCAGACCTCAATCTGAACTTAGACCAGCTTTCTGGGATTGGCTCCCTCTTGCGAGTTTGCAGCCCTTTGTACTGGCCATTGTAACACGTGTGTCGCCCTAGGCATAAGGACCATGCGGACTTGACATCATCCCCACCTTCCTCCTGGTTTCCCAGGCAGTCCCATCAGAGTGCCTTCTTACGAAGTTGCAACTGACAGCAGGGGTTGCGCTCGTTATAGGACTTAACCCAACATCTCACGACACGAGCTGACGACAGCCATGCAGCACCTGTGTATATGTCCAAGGTTTCCCTTGGAAGACTCTATCTCTAGAGCTGTCATATACATGTCAAACCTAGGTAAGGTTCCTCGCGTAGTGTCGAATTAAACCACATGTTCCACCGCTTGTGCGGACCCCCGTCAATTCCTTTAAGTTTTAATCTTGCGACCGTAGTCCCCAGGCGAATCACTTATCGCGTTAGCTACGACACTAATTCTGCAGAGCAGAACTAACGTCTAGTGATCATCGTTTACAGCGTGGACTACCAGGGTATCTAATCCTGTTTGCTCCCCACGCTTTCGTGCATGAGCGTCAGATGTGGACCAAGAAGCTGCCTTCGCCATCGGTGTTCCTCTTGAGATCTACGCATTTTACCGCTACTCCAAGAATTCCACTTCTCTCTTCCACCCTCTAGTACGCCAGTATCTACCGCCGATCCCCAGTTAGGCTGGGGGATTTAACAGTTGACTTAACATACCGCCTGCGCACCCTTTACGCCCAATAAATCCGAATAACGCTCGCACCCTTCGTATTACCGCGGCTGCTGGCACGAAGTTAGCCGGTGCTTTCTCTAGCGGTACCGTCATATCAAAGCTGTATTAGAGCTTCGCCTTTCTTCCCACTTAACAGAAGTTTACGATCCGAAGACCTTCATCCTCCACGCGGCGTCGCTGCGTCAGGCTTTCGCCCATTGCGCAATATTCCTCACTGCTGCCTCCCGTAGGAGTCTGGACCGTGTCTAAGTTCCAGTGTGGCCGTACACCCTCTCAGGCCGGCTAACCATCATCGCCTTGGTAGGCCTTTACCCTACCAACTAGCTAATAGTACGCAGGCTCATCTTTCAGCGACAGCAAAGAGGCCATCTTTCTCTTTTTCAAGACGTATGCAGTATTAACCTCGATTTCTCGAGGGTATTCCTCACTGAAAGGCAGATTCCTACGTGTTACTCACCCGTTTGCCGCTTTACTCAGTCCGAAGACCTTTCTCGCTCGACTTGCATGTGTTAAGCACGCCGCCAGCGTTTATTCTGAGCCAGGATCAAACTCTCCATCACAAAAGTTTGTTTTAGGGTCTGATCACAAGATCTAGGCTTTTTTTAGGATTTTTCGTATATTTCAAAGAAATAATTTTTCAAATTTTATTGTCAATGGGAAATTTTCATCGAATAAGATTTTATATAAGAATACACTCTTTAGCATATTTGTCAACTTTTAATAAAAGATTTTAATTCACAATTTTTGGGTCAACAATGTACGTATAGCAAGTGTACCCTAAAAAAAATACAAAATCAACTTTTTTGTTCAATTTCTAGCATATTTCAAAATCTTTTAAGTTTTCGTGAGGTATTTATTCCGAATACTCAGTTCATGAAGAAAATTATAGCTCTTTATTCGGCAAAGTCAACACTTTTTTTATCGATGTACAATTCTCCTAGCAACCAACCCTTCGCAGGCTTAATTTTTTTTTAGAGAAGCCTCATTATATTGGGGTATTTTTTCTTCAAAGGTATTGGCTGGAATCGG